>CAVPJQ010000008.1:0-399079 GCA_963705495.1 uncultured Gammaproteobacteria bacterium
GCGCCCAGATCGCTATCAAGACGGATGTGCGCATCGTCGCCGCCACCGACCGCGAATTGAAGACCCAGATCGCGCAGGGCCTGTTCCGCGAGGACCTCTACTACCGGCTCAACGTCGTGCCCCTCCGCCTGCCGCCGCTGCGCGAGCGCCGGGGAGGACGTGGGCGACCTGGTGCGCCACTTCTCGCCAGACCGCCAAGGTGGGCCTCGGCCAGAAGACCATCGAGCAGGCCGCGGTCGAGCGCATGAAGCGCTACCACTGGCCCGGCAACGTGCGCGAGCTGGAGAACCTGGTACGCCGCATCGCCGCCCTGCACCCCGAGGATGTTCCTCACCGCCGAGATCATCGAGGGCGAGCTGGCCCAGGCCACCCCGCCGCCGACGGCACCGGAGAACGGCAAGAGCCCACGCGAATTGTCCGAGATGGTGGAGCGCTACCTGGCAGGCCACTTCGCCAGCTACGGCCGGACTCGCCGGCCTCTACGACCGCATCCTCCAGCACGTCGAGCGCCCCCTCCTGATCGCTGCGCTGGCCGCCACCCGCGGCAACCAGATTCCGGCCGCGGCGCTTCTCGGATCAACAGGAACACGCTGAGGAAGAAGTATCCGCGACCTGGATATTCAGGTGTTCCGCACCCCCTCGGTGTAGGCCAATGGGGTCGGCCGATACCGGCTGCGCCTCCCTCGATGATGGTCCTTCCAGCCATCAACGGCGGCTGCAGCATGTGGGACGAGCCCGCAGGCGCTCCTGGCGCCGCAGGGTGCCCGGTTGAAGGTGTCGCACGACCCGAAAATGCGCTAACGAGCGTGGCTCGTCCGCCCTAGCTTGGAGGCCCAGTGACGACCGCTGCGACAACCGCCGCCCTGATCGTCGCGGCCGGGCAAGGCGGCGCGCGGGCGCCACCGCCGCCCAAGCAATACGCCACGATCGGCGGCCACGACCGTGCTGGCGCGCACGCTGGCGTGTTTCTTGATCACCCGGCCGTCGATCTGGTCACGGTCGGCGATCGCCGAGGCCGACCGCGCGCTCTACGATCGGGCCGTCGGCGCGGCCATCCCAAGCTCCTGCCGCCCGCCACTCGGCGGCGCCACCCGCCAGCGCTCGGTGCTGAACGGCTTGCGCGCGCTCGAGGCCGCAGGCGCCGGCGCAGGTCCTGATCCACGACGCCGCCCGGCCGTTCGTGACCGCCGACATCGTCGACCGCGTGCTCGACGCTCTGCAGCGTGCGCCGGCCGCCATTGCCGCCGTGCCGCTCGCCGATACCCTGAAGCGGGCCGGCCCCGACGGCGCGCATCGAGGCGACGCTCGACCGCGGCGGGACTGTGGCGGGCGCAGACGCCGCAGGGGTTCCGCTTCGACGGCCATCCTCGCGGCGCACGAGGCGGCCGCGGCGGCCGGACGCGAGGACCTCACCGACGATGCCGCCGTCGCCGAATGGGCGGGCATCCCCGTGGAGCTGGTGGAGGGCAGCGAGGCCAACGTGAAGCTGACGACGGCGGAGGACATGGCGAGGGCCGCGCCTGCGGCCGAGCGCAGCGGCGACCCGCGACGTGCGCACCGGCCAGGGCTTCGACGTGCACCGCTTCGCCGCCGGCGACCATGTCTGGCTGTGCGGCGTGCGCATCCCCCACACGCCACGCGCTGGAGGGCCATTCCGACGCCGACGTCGGCCTGCATGCGCTCACCGACGCCCTGCTCGGCGCCATCGGCGACGGCGACATCGGCCAGCACTTTCCGCCACACCGACCCGCGCTGGCGCGGCGCCGCCTCGCACCTGTTCCTGGCCGATGCGGCGCGCCGCGTGCGCGCGCGCGGCGGCGCCATCTCCAACGTCGACGTCACGATCCTGTGCGAGGCGCCCAGGATCGCGCCGCACCGCGAGGCCATGCGCGCCCGCATCGCCGAGATCCTCGGCCTCGACGTCGGCGCGCGTCGGCGTGAAGGCCACGACCACGGAAGGCCTGGGCTTCACCGGCCGCCGCGAAGGCATCGCCGCCCTGGCGACGGCCACCGTGGTCGTGCGATAGCGCTGCGCCGCCGTAGCGCTCGATTTGATCCTCGTGGATACGCCGCTTTCCGGTTGATATGGGACGGACCCGTTCCACCTGCACTGCATGGGCTACGTGGCAGCCAAATAGTTCGCTCTCCTTTGCGTTATCCCTGGTCCCGCAAGGGCGCTGTCGCGCCTCGGGGCGCCGGGATGACGTTGGTGGAGGTGGCACGCGACGTGTACAGCCCCATCGGTCAATCTGCATGAGAGCCACTTGAAGGGGAAGATACTCCAGCCAGCACCTCGGCGACGGTAAGGTAGATCGTCGTCATTCAGCGAGCTTCTATGGAGTTTGCCGAAGCGGGCATGGCTCGCCGATAGGCGGGCGTCACGTGCTGGTGCGGCTGCGCGGATGGACTTTGCGTCGGATATCGGCCGCGCGGCGTATCCGATTGCGGAGGCGGGCATGGATTGCCGCCGCCCCCCGAATCGTGGAATGGCAGTCTAGGAGCTTGGGCAAAGAGGACTGCCCCATGAACATCATGACCCATGGCGGGGTGACCGCACCGTCGGATATCTCGGAGATCGCCGAGAATACGTCGGCGGCCTGTCTGTCGACGCGCATCCGCCAGCTCAATCGCATCATCACGCGCGTCTACGACGATGCCATGCGTCCGCTCGGCATCACCGTCAGCCAGTTCACGCTGCTGACCCAGCTGGCCCAGCAGGACGGCATCACGGCCGTCGAGATCGGCCATACCCTGGACATCGAGAAATCGACGCTGTCGCGCAACTTGAAGCGCCTGCTGAAGGACGGCCACATCACCATGGACCCGCCGGCCGGCCGGCGCGGCCGCGGCCTGCATCTGACGCCCAAGGGCGCCCAGGCGATCCAGCAGGGCTATCCGGTGTGGCGCGAGGCGCAGACCCGCACCCTGGCGGTGATGGGCCCGGAGAGCCGCGGCACGCTCGATACGTTCCTGACGCAGGCTGAGAAGCTGGCGGCTGCGTAGCGCGCTCCAAGGGCTGCCCCTGTGTAGGAGGTGTGGCGTATGCGGCTTTTGGAGCGCATGGCCTGGCAAGCACGACGTCGGCATCGCTATACCAGTGTTGCGTCGTTGGGAGCGGGCGATGCTCGACAATGCTCTTTTACCGCTCTTCCTTGCGGCAGATTACTGGTGGCGCGTAACGCCGGGACCCCCCAACTCTACGTCGCTGCGCGCCCGCTCGGGCAGGCGGCCGTGCGATTGTTTATCGTCGAGCTTAGGAACCGGGGTCGGCGGGCGGTGGGATGCGGCAGCTGGTGCGCCGGCCTCTCCGCATTGGTCGTGGCGAGCGCCGAGGCCATCCAGCCCCTGCAGCCCGGCGCCGCCGGCGATGATAGGGCTCGGCTGGAGCACCGTCCGGGAAGCGCGCATCGGTATGTCAGCAAGGTCAGAGTGGCCGGCTCGCGGCGCCCGCTCGGCGAGGGCGTGCGGGATGAGGATCTGAATCCCAAGTCGGCAGCAGTATGCCGGCCGGCATTCCCCAGGTTGCAAGGAGGACGACCATGAGGGCGGGCAGAATGCGCCGCAAGCGCCGGATGAAGAAGTCGGCGAGGAGAAGCGGCCGCTCTCCAGATCCGGCAGGATGTTCGCCACCACCATCGACGCCGCGCAGGAGAGGCCGGGAAGTTCCTTGTGCTCGGCCCGGCCGCGATGAACACCACGGCAGCGTCCTGGCCGAGCATCAGGCGCGACACTCGGGTCTTACCAACCGCCAGCGATGATTTGGCACATCCGCGAGACGTCCGGAGCCGGTGTGTGCGGCCTCGGCACGTGGCTGCTAGGTGGGTCGCCGAACGACCTGATCGGTCCTTCGCGCCACGCCAACCCGACTACAGCCGCAGCACCCGGAGCCAGCGCACCACGTCGAGCAGGCTCATGGCGGCGGCGGCGACGTAGGTGAAGGCGGCGGCGCGCAGGAGCTGGCGGGCGGCGGGCAGGTCGCTGTCGGGGATGTACTGGCCGGCCTTGAGCAGCGGCAGGGCGCGGCGGAAGCTGGCGTCGAGCTCCACCGGCAGCGTGTAGGCGTGCATCAGCAATCGTGATGCCGAGGATCAGGACGCCGGCAGCCAGCTCGATCACCAGCACGTGCGGCGACCTGGCGAGCAGCACCATGACGGGCGCGGCCAGCATCACCACGGCGCCGATGCGCTCGATGGTGGCCGCCCGCTTGGCGAGCTCGGTGCGCTCTTGCAGCGGCGGGTACTGGGTGGCGTCCTGCATGGCGTGGCCGGTCTCGTGCGCGGCGATCACGAGCGCCGCCAGCGAGCGGCCGTTGAAATGCTGCGGGCTCAGCCGGATCGCCTTGGCATCGGGATCGTAGTGGTCGCCGTCCTTGGTCTCCTCGACCTTGACGTGGCCGAGCTTCATCTCGTCGAGCAGATGGCGCGCCAGCTCCCCGCCCGTGCCCGGCAAAATCCGGCCGGTCCGCCGAATGCTGGGCGATCACGCGGTGCACCCACATCTGCGGCAGCACGGCCAGGCCGAGCACGACGGCCAGGAACAGAAGCATGAGGGTCAAGGCGGTGTCTCCCCCGCGGATTCGCTCGCGCCGACGCAGCGGCACCTCGGCACGAGACAGGGCGCGAGATGGCGGGGTGAGGGGCAGGAGAATACCCAGAGCCGCAGCTGCGGGTGCCCCTGACCCGACTCGCTATCTGACGTCCGACTTCGCGGCAGCTCCTACGAATATACCCGCTCGTCGGCGATCACCTTGCCGTCGTTGGGGAGCGAGCCGGGCGCCACGATCTCCACGTCGCCGCGCAGCTTGGTGACGGCGTGCAGCGTCTCCGACCAGCTTGGCCTTCAGCGCGGCATCGTCCGGCGCCTCGGCGCGCAGCGTCATGACATCCTGCTCGCCGCTGCGGCCCACCACCAGGCGCACGCGGCCGACGCCGGCATGGCGCTTGACCAGCTCGGCCAGCTGCTCGGGATTGCACGAACATGCCCTTGACCTTGGTGGTCTGGTCGGCGCGGCCGAGCCAACCCTTGATGCGCATGTTGGTGCGCCCGCAGGGGCTGACCCCCGGCAGCACCGCCGAGAGGTCGCCGGTGGCGAAGCGGATCAGCGGATAGTCGCGGTTGAAGGAGGTGACAACCACCTCGCCCACCTCGCCCGGCGGCACCGGATCGCCGGTGCCGGGCCGCACGATCTCGACGATCACGCCCTCGTCCACGATCATGCCCTCGAGCGCGGCGCTCTCGTAGGCGATGAGGCCGAGATCGGCGGTGGCGTAGCATCTGGAAGGTGGCGATGCCGCGCTGCTTGTACTCGGCGCGCAGCGAGGGGAACAACGCGCCGCCGCTAACCATCGCCTTGCTTGAAGGAGGTCGCGTCCTTGCCCGCCTCGCGCGCCTTGTCGAGCAGGATCTTGAGGTAGTCGGGCACGCCCACGTAGACGGTGGGCCGGAAGGCCTGGATCGCCTCGATCTGCTGCTCGGTGTGGCCCGGTCCGGCGGCGATCACGGCGCAGCCCAGCGCACGCGCGCCGGAGTCGAGGATCGAGCCGCCCGGCGTGAGGTGATAGGCGAAGGTGTTGTGCACGATGTCGCCCTTGCGCACGCCCGCCGCATAGAGCGCACGCGCCGCGCGCCACCAATCCTCGCGCGCGGCCTTCGGGCTCGTAGATCGGCCCCGGCGACATGAAGATGCGCGCGACCTCGGCCGGCGGGTGCGTGAAAGCCGCCGAACGGCAGGCGCCGCGCCTGCAGGACGTGCAGCCCGGACTTGCGCAGCACGGGCAGCCCGGCCAGCGCCTCGCGCGAGGTGACGGCGGCCGGATCGACGCCCTTGAGTTGCTCGGCCCAGCCGGGTGCCGCGGCCATCGCTTGGCGGATGAGGTCGGGGAGCAGATTGAACTGGGCCAGCTCGCGCTGCTCGGGATCGCGCGTTTCCAGCTGATCGAAATGGTGCGCGTCCGCCATCGGCTTCTCCGGGGAAGGAGCGAGAGCGTTGCCAGGCTCCAGACGCTCTTCTTGCCGATAGGTGCAACACCGTCAACCGCTTCGGTCGTCGAGCCGCTGACGCCGAATCTGACCACCAGATTCTCAACTTGTCGTAAGGTCCGTCTTCGCGCAAGACGCCAAACAAGTACCACATGGTACCGTGTCTGAACAACGTAGCGTCGAGAATGCCGTTGCCATCGATCAGGCGTCTCTTGAATTCCCACGAACGTTGCTGCGGACTCCACGCGTAAAGGTCCAGACCCCCCGACCGCGCGCTCTCCGGCATGCAATACGAGACGTTTTCGAATGCGACGACACGCGGGTACGAAAGGTGGTAGGGCTTGACTATTTCGGCGCGCGTTCGGCGCCGGCGTGAGAGGTCGTCTAATGAAAAGCTCCGAATGTGTCCGCGTCCGCTCCAGTGATCAATCTCTTCGTATATGACTCTGGGGTGTCCGTCCGTTGTCCAGACAAACGGGTCAGCACGGGAAGTGAGGGGCGAGACTCGCGGGAGCCATCTCACGGTTCCTAATCGTCCGTCGGCAAGTAGCTTCTGAAGGTCCAGTGGCCCTGTCTTCGCGATCCCGATATTCCACGTCTGCAAAACACAGTACTTTTTGTAGAGGAGCTGGAACGAGTCAATTCCCATCAGTCTCAGCCAACAATTGCCGCGTGTATGTCCAAGCCAGTCGATGGTGCCTAGAGAGGTAAGGCATATCACCTCCTACACGAGAGGTCCGGAAACGATCGCAGCAAGGTGGTTAGCGAGAAGCCGCCCCCACCCATCTGCCGAATGAACGAGATGCTTACTGACGACGCTGCAAGCGTGCGCACACTATCGGCGTGACAGCTCGGCTCGATCAGTACGCCCTCGCATCCTTGAGAACGATCAGTACGGTCTTGGCGAGGATCTTCAAGTCTAGAAGGATTGACCAGCTGCGTACGTACTCGAGATCGTAGCGAACCCGTGCCTCCATCTGCGCAACGCTGCGTGTTTCGCCGCGCAGGCCGTTGACCTGGGCGAGCCCGGTAATGCCGGGAAGTACCTTGTGACGGACCATGTAGCCCTTGATCAGCTTGCGATACATTTCGTTATGCGCCACTGCGTGCGGACGCGGGCCGACGAGGCTCATCTCGCCACGCAGAACATTCATCAACTGCGGCAGCTCGTCGAGTGAGTAACGACGCAGAAATCGACCCACGCGCGTCGTTCGCGCATCGTTCGCGGTGGCCTGCCGGATGTGCGAGCCGTCTTCCTGCACTGTCATCGTGCGGAACTTGTAGACGATGATCTCTTCGCCGTCGAGGCCGTAGCGGCGTTGCCGGAAGATTGCGGGACCCGGCGATGTGCTGCGGATCATGAGCGCAAGGAGTGCCAGGAGCGGTGCCGTAAGAATGAGTATCGTTGCAGCCACGATGATGTCTGTGGCGCGCTTCGAGGCGCCGCGGAATCCATAAAAAGGCGACTCACAGACCGCGATCACTGGGATGCCCTGAATCGACACAGTGCGTGTCTGAATCAAGTCGAATAGGCAGATGTCCGGCACGTAGTAGATCGATGCTGTCGTGTCGCGTAACTGGTCGAGCAAGTTGATGACCCGTTGCACGTGTCGTATGGGCAGTGCGATGAAGATCACTCTGACGGCGTGGGTCTTCACGTAGTCCATGAGCCCGGAGAGTCTTCCGAGCAGGGGAAACTCGCCGGGGATGTTGAGCCGGTCGGGACTTCGATCGTCGAAGAAGCCGGCGACGGGCATGCACAGATCGGAACTGGTTCGGAATTCTTTCGCGAGAGCCAAGCTCGCTTCGGTGCATCCGACAAAGACTGCACTGCGTGCATTCGACGGTACACTCAGCAGGCGGTGCGTCACCTCGTGGAAAACGATTTCAATCAGTACCAGCAGCGCTGGTGTGACGGCCGCCCAAGTAAGAACGACCCGCCGTGAAAACTGATCCGAAGACTTCGTCGCATAGCCGATGGCCAGCAGAAGCGCGAGCAACAGCATCCAGCGCATGAGCACGCCGAACAGGAGCGGCACTGAGCTGCTGTGAATCCTGCCGTTGGTCCGGGAGGGACTCGAGAGGAGCATCGACAGCATGGCGATGAGCGCCGCCATGACGTGATACTGGCTTCGCAGACCCACATCGTAGAAGGCGATCAGCAGGTAGAGTAGCCCGACGGCGACGAACGCGGGGACGATCCAATGCAGCAGCGCAGCGAATGCGACTGACAAAGGGTTTCGCACAATGACGTGTTCGTCCATGTCTTTCTTCTACTAGTTGATGGTGTGCGGTCTCGCACACCTTCCCGTTCCCCGCCGCCCCGCCTGGGCCTGCGGATTATGAGCGGAACTGGCTCACATATTCGCGTCTGAGGTCGAAAATGTCACGCAAATGTGAAGCACATCACACTCCATCCACTGCCGACGACGAGGGGGCAGTAACGCCGTTGAAGTCACGAGCGCGATCCACTCACGCTCCAGATGCCGGACCGTCGGTAATCTCTATGCCAGCAACCCAAGCAGGTACGGGCTTTACATAATTGCGGATGTAACTCCCGCGTGTAGGACTGCGAAGAAGCGACAGAGACTGCTTCGACTTAGTGACCCAAGTTCTGATTGTCGGTGGCGACTCGGATTTCAATCTCGGGGATCTGGCAATTCCTTCGGCGGTCTGTCGGAGCGCCTGTCCAGCTGATTCGAGCGTCAGGACAACCGTCGTCACGCGGCAGAGTTGGCCGGATTGGCCCAGTCCATCTCTCCAGGACCTGCGGGTTTCCGCAAACTGCTCAGCCTGACCCCCAAACAGGACCTGATCCTGGTGGCCGGCAGGGTCTCCTCCAGGACGATGACAGTCGTGCGAAGCTGTCGTACCGGGCCTGCCGACTAGCGTTACTGCGGAAGCTGAACAGAAACGTCGTCGGACTCGGCATCGGCGCCGGGCCTCTGCATCACGCCGAGAGCAGGCAACTGGCGCCTTTGGCCTGTCGATGCCTGTGTTCAGTTTCGGCCCCGGACGCGTTCGCGCGCTCGTGCCTTGAGCGCTGCGTGAGCCGAGCGGCTCCTCGGGTGCGCCGTTCCAGATCTCGCTGACAGCCTCCAGTGTGTACCGTCGCCGCGCGCGGTTCTTGCGAGCACTGCTGAGTTTGGGCTACCTGCCGTGCAAGCGCCTGATGCTGATCTCGAGCCGGGCAGCACCGCGTGCAACGCGTGCGGCATGCTGGCACTAGGTGGATCTGCGTCGCGGCGAGCATGAGATGACGGCCGAATACTTGCGCACCCGACCTGCCGTTCTCTATGGGCCGTTGAGCACGCTGCTGCTTCTCGGAGAAACGGTTCGTGCGGCGAAGTTCGCTGGCTGTCGTCCGCGTCTCATCATCAGCACGGCTGAGGAGCTGCGCGAATTCCATCGGCGCCAACTGGCAGCGACGTTGTGCGAGAACGTCGCGGACTTCTACGGCATGAGCGAACTCGGCCTCCTCGCATGGCGGGGTCCGGATGATGCGACCTACACAGCGTTGAGTAGTCAATTCGTTCTGGAATTCCTGCCGAGCTCTGCGGGACCCGAGTTCGAAGAATCGTGCGCTCATTCTGGTGCTGTACTGTGGTGACTGTGCGGTCGCGGCGACAATCGCATTCCTCGGTCGCGATACGTATCACTCCGCACAGATTGTTCACGATCTGTCATTCGAACGCTGCTCACCCGGCACATTGTTCGAGGCTTCCGAACTGCAAGGCCTGATGGAGGCACGTCGCTTCCGCAGCATGATTTTCTCGGTGCGGCGCTCGCGAACAAGCGGCGTTGGACGCAAACGGCGCCCGTGATGTATCGGCTGCTCGTCATGCAGAAGCCCTGCGTTCACGTCTTCTCGACACGTTCTACTATCGACTCGAGCCGCGCTGGCGGGCGCTGCGCCGATCATTGTCGGCAGCCGGCGACCAACGATTTAGCGGTAATTCCCGCGTTTCTCCACAGACGCGCATTGACTTGTCGGCCCTGGGCAACAGCTGGGACGCAGTGGGGCCCGACGATTCACGTGGCGCGTGACATCGACGCACAGATCTCAAGTAGTTAGCGACTCTGGCATTGCGCTTGCTTATCCCGATTTGCTTTTTTGGGTAAGGGCAACTGGCCGGCGCGCTCCGCATCACGACGATGCGGACATGAGAACTGTTTCGCGAAAGTCGCTTCGCGGAGACATTGCGATGCGCGCCGTACAGCGCAATACTGCGGCCGTACCTACAAGGGCAAACCCATCGAAAGGTGGGGGCGCAAAGCTTCCGGTCTAAGGGCTGCGGCCTAGGACAGCGGGGTTGCCGGGGTCGCAGCGCGATCTCGTTAGCACAGCGAGAGTCACTCTCGTTCTGTTTGCAGCAATCCCCTGACCAGCCTTCCCACCGCCGGATGCGGCGCGCGGCGCGTGTACTCGAGCCGTTGCAAGCAACGCTCGTGACACGTGGGGAAAACTCGCAGGTCATCGGGGGGTTGAAGTGCAAGATCGAGTCTCACAGTGGATTAGTCCACTCCTTCCAGTTCTCACCGTGGTATTTCTTGTTTCTGGCTGTCTCTCCGACGGAACGCCGTCGAGCGCGGTGCAAAGTGCGCGCAACGGCGGCAGAGATCTGGTCAGCGGCGACAATCCTTCCAACGCCGCACCGAAAATCGAAGGGACGCCGCCCCGAAATGTTGTCGCCGGGCAGCAGTACCTGTTTAACCCCAAGGCCAGTGATCCCGACGGGGATTCCCTGAGGTTCGCAGTGCGGAACCTGCCGCATTGGGCAAACTTCGATTCCGTGTCAGGTCGAATCTCGGGCCAGCCGACGATCGCCGACGTGGGATCGTACAAGGCGATCGAGGTCACAGTGACTGATGGCGAGGCGGAGGCACGCCTGCCGGAATTCGTCGTGGCGGTCGTCCAGAACGGGGATGCCAGCTTGACGTTATCGTGGGAGCCGCCCACGGAAAATACGGACGGGACGCCGCTCGTGAATCTCAAGGGTTACGAAATCCACTACGGCAATGAATCAGGTGCGTACTCGACGACGATCCCGATCGACAGTCCGGGCATTACGCGCTATGTGATCGACGGCCTCGGCGCCGGAACCTACTATTTCGCGGTGACGGCGCGCAGCGCGAGTGGCGAGAGCGGTTACTCGGACGAGGTCAGCACGACAATCTGAGGGAACCGCCGAGCTGTGAGCCGCTCTGGGAATCCGGCGGCGGTGGCACAGGCGCGCAAGCGGCGCTAGGCTGCGCAGCGCAGAACACCCTGCGCAGCGGCGAGTGCCGCCATGTCACTGCAGGAAACGATTGTCGCCGCCGCCACACCGCCGGGGCGTGGTGGCATCGGAGTCGTGCGGTTGTCTGGCCCGCAAGTGCCGGAACTTGCGCGCATCATCCTCGGCACCTTGCCCCCACCCCGCATCGCCACCGTCGCCACGTTTGGCGGTACTGACGGCGACATCGACTCCGGTCTGGCGCTGTTCTTTACAGCGCCGCATTCCTTTACCGGCGAGCACGTCCTGGAGCTTCACGGGCATGGCGGGCCCGTCGTGATGGAAGCGCTGGTGAAACGTGCGCTGGAGCTCGGAGCGCGCATGGCGCGACCCGGCGAATTCACCGAGCGAGCTTTCCTGAACGACAAGCTCGACCTCGCACAGGCAGAAGCTGTCGCAGATCTGATCGACAGTGGTTCGCGGGCGGCGGCGCGTGCGGCACTACGCTCCTTGCAGGGAGAGTTCTCGGCCATGGTGCAGGGACTCACCGAGGCGGTGATCGATCTGCGCGTGCGGGTCGAGGCGGCGATCGACTTTCCGGAGGAGGAGATCGACTTCCTCGCCGACGCCGACTTGAGTCAACGACTCGAATCTCTGCTCAGGCACTTCGAATCCGTGGCCCGCCTCACCCAGCAGGGCCGGCTGCTGCGCGACGGCATGACAGTCGTTATCGCGGGCGCCCCGAATGCCGGCAAGTCGAGCCTGATGAACCGCCTCGCCGGTTACGACGCCGCGATCGTTACGGATGTTCCAGGTACGACACGCGACGTGCTGCGGGAACGCGTCGATATCGACGGAATGCCACTGCACCTGATCGATACGGCGGGATTGCGTGAAGTGCGCGATGTGGTCGAAGCCGAGGGAGTGCGCCGAGCGCGAGCGGAAATGATGCGTGCTGACCGAGTCCTCTTTGTGGTGGACGGTCATGCCGATCCCGAGGCCGCCAGCTATGAGCGCGAGCGGCCTCAATTACCACCAGATGTGCCCGTGACTCTGGTGATGAACAAAGCAGATCTGATCGATCGCGCCGCGCAACTGGATCTCACGAGTTCACCACCCAGCGTCCGGCTATCGGCACGTACCGGCGCCGGGCTCAGTTTGCTGCACGAACATCTGAAACAGTGCATGGGATTCATGCCGGCAGAAGCCGGGAGCATCTCCGCGCGCCGACGTCACCTCGAAGCGCTGACACGCGCGCGGCGACATGTCGAAATGGGTGCTCAGCAGCTTCGCTCGCGACGCGCAGGGGAGCTGCTCGCCGAGGAGCTGCGTGGTGCCCAGGCGGCGCTCGGCGAGATCACGGGCGAGTTTACGAGCGAGGACCTGCTGGGACGCATCTTTTCCAGTTTCTGCATCGGAAAGTAGCATCGGGCCCATTGCATCGTCAGGTAGACGAGTGACAGACGACGAGAAGCTGGGAGAACCATGGGCTGCCGACTGGTCCAGGTGGCGGAGTCTCTGGGTAGGCACGGCGTAGAAATTTTCTTCCTGATTAGCGGCTTCATCATGACTGTCACCAGCTACGACGATTTCGCCAAGCCGCACGCCGCAGGAAGTTCGTGTGGAAGCGCATCGTCAGGATCGTGCCGTTGTACTGGTTGGTCACCCTACTGGTCATTCTCCTGACCGTTGTGCAACAGCGGGCGCCGTCTTTGGCGGCAGTGCTGCAATCTCTGGCATTCATCCCTTACGAGAACGGGGAAGGAACGTTTCAGCCAATCGTCAGGCGGGGCTGGACGCTGAACTACGAGATGTTCTTTTACGCGCTGTTTGCGCTCGCTCTGCTGCAACCCGCGCGCCGCGGGCTGATCGTGCTGCTCTCGGCGCTCGTGGGGCTGGTGTTCCTGGGGTCTCTCGGAATGACTGATGGTTGCGGCAGCCGAGCCTGCGGACTAATCCGGTTCTACCAGGAGCCGGTCGTCTTGTATTTCGCCGGAGGGATTGTTCTCGGCGCTGTCCGCCTGTTCCTCGAGAAACGCAATTGGATGCCGGGTATTCCGTTCGACAATGGGCTCGTCGTCGCGCTCGCGCTGACTGGCGCCTTCGCCATCTTGATACTCCATTCCCCATCCGGCAGCGCGACGCATGCCGTCGGCGCGGTGATTTGCTTTCTCACGACGGCTTCGTGCGCTCTTTTGGAAGACAGGGCAAAGCAGGGTCGGCTGCGATTCGTCGTTCTGCTCGTCGGCGAGGCCTCCTACAGCATCTATTTGACCCACACTTTTGTGACCCACCCAGCCGCCGCTCTTTGGGTTTCCCTATCGGGCGGGCGGGGGCTCGTCGCGTTCATAGCTCTGATGCTTATCGGAGCGTCGCTCCTTGGGGTGCTAGTGTTCCGCTTTGTGGAGAAGCCCATGCTGCAGGCCTTGAGGAAGGGGGTGCCGCGGCTCAAAGCGAGGCCAAGCGCTTGATCTTTTCCAGCTTCTGCATCGGAAAGTAGGGGGGCGTCTTACTGGCAAATTCTGGCTCTTTGCATCGGCAGGCAAAACAAGTGACTGGCGCGACGAATTTCGATCGACTTGCCGGCCGCGGTGCGCGAGCGCTCTGCACGAAATATTCGGCGACGCGGTCGCAGGCGTTGCGCTCATCGAGAATTCCTGGCGTGTGCGCTGGCATCCGCGCGCGATCGCGACCACGAGACCCAATCGCATCTATCTGCGCGGCACCATCGTGGAATTCGCTCGCGATCCCGGCCTGGTGCTGCACGAATACTTTCACGTGCTCAACCAGTGGGCGCCACGACGCCTGACGCGGCTGCGCTACGTCTGCGAGTGGCTCAGGCGTGGCTACTTCAACAATCGTTTCGAGATCGAGGCGCGCGAGTTCGAAGCGGCAAATCATCGCCGCTTCCGCGTTTTGCTGGCCCGCGCGAGTGCGGCGGCGCCAGCCCCCGACGACGCGAGCGTCTAGCCGAGGATTGCTTCTCTCTCGTACAAGCGCCCGGCGACCCATGCGAGCGCGAGACCCGCCGCCAGCGTGGTCAACACCGAAATCGCCACATGGAGTGGCGGCAACGGTTCATCGCGAATCAATCCGGTCATCAGCAGGTGCTGGCTCAGGCTCGGCACCGCCATCAGCCAGTTGCTCGGACGCAGCGAGTAAAGGCCTGCAAATACGATCGGTAGCGTCGGGATCAGCAGCACCAGCGTGAGATAGCTCTGGGCTTCCTTGTAGGTGCGTGTGAACGAGGCAACCACGGTCATGAGGGAAGCGCCTAGCAACGCAAACGGCACCGCCACGACGAACACGCGCATTGCGACAGCAGGGCCGAAATTCGCACTCATGCCGAGCGACTCGAGGGGCACGAGCTTCAGGCCCACGGTGAAGGCGGTCAGCGTAATGGCGAGCGACAGCAGCATGAAGCAGCAGGTGGCGAGAATCTTTCCGTAGATGAGCCTGGATCGCTTCGCGGGAACGGTGAGCAGTGGTTCCAGCGAGCCGCGCTCGCGCTCCCCGGCGGTCGCATCGATGGCGAGATACAGCCCGCCCATGAGCATCGCGAACAGGATGAAGTACGTCATCATTCCGAGCACCAGCAATGCCCGCCCTGCGGGCGTCGATACATCGATCTCATCGATCGCGATCGGCCGGATCACCTCGGCATTCACGCCCCGCGCCAGCAGCCGGGAGCTCGCGAGCTGCGAGCCGTAGGCCGTAAGCAGCGCGCGCACGCGAGCGACATACTTTCCGGTGCGATTGTCGGCGCTGTCCGAAACCAGTTGCACCGGGGCCGGCAAGCCAGCGCGCAATCGTTGCGGATACTGCGCTGGAATGATCAGGATCGCCTCGTGCCTGCCGTTGCGGATTGCTGCCCGCGCCTGCTCCAGGTCGAAGTGCACGTGCTGAATCGCCACATCGTGCTCTTCGAGGAAGTGCATGAGGTTCGGCGCACGGGCGCTGCCGTCAACCGCCAGAGCCACCTTCTCGTCGAACTCGCTCACCGTTTTCTCGAGCAGCAATCCGATCATCACGGCGAACATCACCGGGCCGAATAGCGGACCGAACACCAGTGCCGACAGGAGCGTGCGCCGGTCGCGCAGGTTCTCCTTCATCTCCTTGAGCCACACGACGGCGAGCGCGTGCACTACTGCAGACCCTCCGCGCTGCCGATTGCTGCGACGAAGGCATCTTCCAGGGTGTCGGTGCCGCTGCGCGTGCGGATCTGATCCGGTGTGCCACGTGCCACGACGACGCCCCGCGCGATGATCACGACCTCATCGCACAGCGTGGCGACTTCCTGCATCACGTGGCTCGAGAAGAGCACGCAGTGCCCGTCATCGCGCAGGCGCCGGAGGAGGCTCCGCAGCGCGCGCGTCGCCATCACGTCGAGACCGTTGGTGGGTTCATCCAGCACTACGTTGCGTGGTGAGTGAACCAGAGCACGCGCGATGGCGACCTTGAGCCTTTGTCCCTGGGAGTATCCCTTGGCGCGGCGATCGACGAAGTCACCCATCTCCAGCAGCTCCACGAGCTCACGCGTACGTCGATCGATCGTGAGTGCATCGAGTCGCTGCAGGCGACCGAAGTAGTCGATGTTTTCGCGACCTGTGAGGTTCGGGTAGACGCCGCTCGAGTGCGGAAGCACTCCGATCAGGCGGCGCACGCCGAGCGGATCGCCACGCAGGTCCAGGCTATCGATACGCCCGCCACCGGCATCGGGTTGGAGCAGCGTGCTCAGAATCCGCAGCGTCGTAGATTTGCCGGCGCCGTTCGGCCCCAGCAGCCCCGTGATGCGGCCGTCTTGTGCGGCGAACGAGACATCGCGAACCGCCGCGACGGTACCGAAGTACTTGCGCAGTCCCTGGACTTCGATCACGGGGGAGGACCGGAAAACGAGGTGAAGAACGGGTCGGGCGCGATGCTCCGGGTGCACAAGGTGTCCAGGCCACGCGTCGTTCCCAGCTCGAGAAAGCGGGCCATCAGGCGCGGCATGCAGCCCGTCGCAAGCTGACCATGTCCTTGCCCTTCCAGCGTGATTTGCAGCGCGTTGCTCAGACTCTGTGCCGCCCGTTCTGCATAAGCTGGCGGTGTCACGGGATCCTCCGAGCCGGAGAGAATCAATACCGGCCGATCGGACGAGAGTTGCTCGTGAAAGTCGGCGTCGAGCAGGCCGCGCGGCCACTCTTTGCAGACTTCGACCAGACCGTCGAGCTGGGCGGTACCGAGGTAGCTGCGCGTGAGGGCAGCGCGGTTGAGTCCTGCCTGATCGATGAACGGCACGTCTTCCGTGCACACGACAGCGTTGTGCATGCCATAGCTCAGCGCGTCGCTGTAGCGCTTCGACATGAGGACCGCCTGCGCCGCGAGCGGCACAAGATTGTTGTGGGCGACAGCCTGATCGAGGATCAAGGGCAGGAGCGCGGCGCGTTCGGAAGCGTAGCTCAGCAATCGAGTCGCGATTTGCAAGTGCACCAGCCGCACATCGAGCGGCGTGATGCTTCCGGTGTCCGGGTCGGGAAGCGCAATGCGTGCCGGCGCTGCAGCGAGGCGCGAGCGCAGCGTTTCGAACTGGGCGCGCGGATCGGCGAACGCCGCGTGGCAAGCGGCATCGGTCTGGCAGCGAGCAAAGATCAACTCGAGCGTGCGCTGCGCATGAAGTGCACCATCAGCCGCGAGTACGGCATCCGGCGGCACGACGCCATCGAGGATGAGTGCGCGCACCTGCGCGGGAAATCGGCGCAGGTAATGCTGGGCCACGCGCGTTCCGTAGGACACGCCATAGAGGTTGATCTGCGCGTAGCCGAGCGCGGCACGGACCGCATCGAGATCCTGTACCGCCACGCTCGTCGTGTAGAACGTCGGATCGGCGTGCAGACTTGCCAGGCAGTCATGGGCATGGGTGCGAAGTTGTGCAGGCGTCAGATCGGCGGCCTCGTCCTCATCTGGAAAGGGACAATTGAGCGCGTTCGAGCCGCCCGTGCCCCGCTGATCGACCAGCACGATGTCGCGCTCGCGCTGCACACGTGCAAAAGCGGGCGCAATGAGTGTGTAGAAATCTGTCGCAGCCTGCCCGGGACCGCCGGCGAGGATGAAAAGCGGGTCGGCGGCGGCGCGCCGATCGAGGGCTGGAACAACAGCGACGTTGAGATCGATCTTGCGAGAGCGCGGGTCGTTGCGGTTCTCAGGCACCTGCAATGCCCCGCAGCGCGCTTCAATGGATTGCAGATGGTCGGGATGCTCCAGGCGGCACGCGGTGAGGGACAAAGACGAGACAGGCGGCGCTGCGGCGAAGCAAGCCGGTGCAAAGCACGCACCGACGATGAACGCGCCGAGGCGTGACCTCAATCCAAGCTCCCGGGCGCGACGCTCGCAATAGGCATTTCAGGGGCGCACCTTACACCAGAGGGCGAGCCCATTCCGGGCAGCGGTTCTGGCAACGAGACGGCAGGGTGCTTACACTAGGCGCCCTTTTTCAAGTCCCTGATGCCATTGAACCTTTAGCCATGCGTTTCCCGCGCAGTTTCGATGTGATCGTAGTCGGCGGCGGCCATTCCGGCACCGAAGCTGCGCTGGCCGCCGCACGCATGGGGGCGAAGACGCTCCTGCTGACGCAGAGCATCGAAACGTTGGGCGCCATGAGCTGCAATCCCGCCATTGGCGGGATTGGCAAGGGACATCTGGTACGAGAGATCGACGCGCTCGGCGGCGCCATGGCCCACGCCGCGGATCGCGCCGGCATCCAGTTCCGCACGTTGAATCTCAGCAAGGGGCCAGCAGTGCGCGCCACGCGCGCACAGGCCGATCGCGCGCTCTATCGACAGTCGATTCGCACGGCGCTGGAATCGCAGCCCAACCTGACGTTATTTCAGCAGGAGGTCGCAGACCTCAAGCTCACCGGCGCGCGCGCCTGCGGCGTGATCACCCAGGCGGGCATCGAGTTCGACGCGCGCGCCGTGGTCCTGACGGTCGGCACGTTCCTCTCGGGACGCATTCATGTCGGTCTGGAGAACTACGCGGCGGGCCGCGCGGGCGATCCGCCATCGCTGCGACTTGCGGCGCGCCTGCGTGAATTGCCGCTGCGGGTTGGGCGGCTCAAGACCGGAACGCCACCGCGCATCGATGCGCGCAGCGTCGACTTCAGCGTGATGGCCGAGCAGCACAGCGATGAGCCGCAGCCGGTTTTTTCGTTCCTGGGGCGCCGCAGCGAACACCCGCGCCAGGTCCCGTGCCATATCACCGCGACCAATGAGCGTACGCATGAAATCATCCGGCGTGCGAGTGACCGCTCGCCGATGTTCACGGGCCGCATCGAGGGCGTAGGGCCGCGTTACTGCCCGTCGGTTGAGGACAAGGTGTTTCGCTTCGCGAGTCGAACCTCGCACCAGATCTTCGTCGAGCCCGAAGGGCTGACGAGCAACGAGGTGTACCCGAACGGGATCTCCACCAGTCTGCCCTTCGATGCGCAGTACGAATTCGTGCACAGCATCCGGGGCTTGGAGAATGCACACCTGACGCGACCTGGCTATGCGATTGAATATGACTTCTTCGATCCCCGCGATCTGAAAATGAGCCTGGAAACCCGCCACATTCAGAGCCTGTATTTCGCGGGGCAGATCAACGGTACAACCGGCTACGAGGAGGCTGCGGCGCAGGGAATCGTGGCCGGGGTCAACGCGGCACTGCGTGCGGGCGAACGCGAGCCTTGGTGGCCGCGGCGCAGTGAAGCGTACATCGGAGTGTTGATCGATGATCTCGTCACGCGCGGTGCGCCGGAGCCGTATCGCATGTTCACCAGCCGCGCGGAGTATCGCCTGCTGCTGCGCGAGGACAACGCGGACTTACGCCTCACCGGGACAGGGCACGAGCTGGGCTTGATCGATGAGGAACGCTGGCGATTGTTCGAGAGCAAGCGCGAGTTGATCGCGCGCGAGCGCGCCCGGCTGGAGGGCATCGACATTGGCCCAGCGGACGGCGATTCGATACTCGACACCCCTCTCACGCGCGAGCAGTCTGCGTTCGACCTGTTGCGCCGGCCCGATGTGAGACTCGAAGCGCTCACGGCTCTGCCGGCCGTGGGGGCGATGCCGCAGTCATGGGTGGACGATGATCGGCTGCCCGAGCAGGTGCGTCTGCAGGTGGATGTCCAGGCCAAGTACAGTGGCTACATTGAGCGCCAGCAGCAGGAAATTGAACGCCAGCAGCGCAATGAGGCAACCGCGTTACCTGAGGACCTCGACTACGCCGCAGTGAAGGGACTGTCGAACGAGGTGCGCCAGCGTCTCGGCGAGGCGCGGCCCGTGAGTCTCGGTCAGGCGGCGCGCGTTCCGGGGGTCACTCCGGCAGCGATCTCGTTGCTCCTTATCTATCTGAAGAAGCGCAGCCGCGCGGCGTGATCCGACGAGCCCGAGCGTTCGTGAGCGTATCGATGGTCCTCGCCATCGCGCTCACCGCGTGCCAGCGCAAGGATGCGGCGCCCGCGACGGGTGACAGCGGCCATGAGCCGGTGGTGCTCAATCGGGGCAACGGTCCTGAGCCGGAATCACTCGATCCGCAGCGTGCTCGCACCGATGCCGAGCTCACGATTCTGCGCGACGTTTACGAGGGACTGACGGCGCTCGATGCAGACGCGAAACCTGCACCCGGCGCGGCGCAGGATTGGTCGGTGAGCGCCGACGGACGGCAATACACCTTCAAGCTGCGCGACAATTTGCACTGGTCCAGTGGTGATCCAGTCCTCGCCGCTGACTTCGTCTACGCGCTACAGAGGCTCGTCGATCCGCGTACCGCCTCGCCCTACGCGCAGATTGTGGATGTGATCGAAAACGCGTCCGACATCACCTCGGGTCGCAAGCCCCCGGAAACTCTAGGCGTCAGCGCGCCGGATCCGGCCACGGTGCTCATTCGGCTGGTTTCGCCGGCACCCTATCTGCCAGGCGTGCTGGCGCATCCCAGCACTTTTCCGGTGCATCGGCGCACGCTCGAGCGTCTCGGCCGCGATTTCGCACGCCCGGGCAATGCCGTCTCGAATGGCGCCTTCGTGCTGGCGCAATGGACCGTTGGTTCTCACATCGTCGCCCATCGCAACGCGCATTACTGGGGCAACGCCAGCAACCAGATCGATACCATCAACTATCTGCATATTGCCGACCAGGGCGCCGAGCTGCGGCGTTACCGGGCGGGCGAGCTCGATATCACCTACACAGTGCCGCCGGCACAGTTCAAATGGATTCGCGAGCATCTCGGCGCGGAACTGCACATATCCCCACAGCTCAGTACCTACTACTACGGCTACAACCTTCACCGCGCGCCGTTCAAGGACAACACCAAATTGCGACTGGCGCTCTCGATGGTGATCGATCGCGAGCGACTGACGGAATCGGTGACCGGGCGCGGCGAATTGCCCGCCTACGGCTGGGTGCCTGTCGGTGTCGCGAACTATGAATCGCAGCGGCCCGAGTGGGCAGGGCTCTCGTTCGCGGAGCGCGTCGCGCGGGCCAGGCAACTCTACGCGCAGGCAGGCTACTCGTCCGAGCATCCGCTGCACACCGAGATCCGCTACAACATCGACGAAAGCCACACGCGCATCGCCGTCGCGATCGCATCGATGTGGAAGGAATCCCTGGGCGTCGAGACCGAGCTGGTGGGCGAAGAATTCAAGGTGCTGCTGCAGAACATCGATCGCCACGATGTCACGCAGGTATTTCGCTCGAGCTGGATCGGTGACTACAACGACGCCTACACTTTCGCGCAATACCTCAAGAGCGATTTCGGACTCAATCTGCCCGGGTATCGCAACCCACGGTACGACGCCCTACTGGCGAGCGCGGCGACGGAAGTTGATACGGCCCGGCGCAGTGAGACGCTCGAAGAGGCCGAGCGTCTGATGCTGCTCGATCAGCCGGTGATCCCGCTGTATTTCTATGTCAATAAGCACCTGGTGAAGCCCTACGTCGAGGGCTGGCACAACAACGTCATGAACGTGCAGTACTGCAAGAACCTGGTGCTGAGGAAGCACTGACGCCAGCAACCGGCCCGCAGTCACTCGCAATGCCAGGCTGAGCGCGCCTGCGCACCGTGCTCGCGCCAAGCCTGGTCAGCGAGCTTTTGAGCCTCCGCAAACGCTGAGGGTGAAATACCGAGCCCGAGCCGCTGCAGGTGATCGCTGATGTGCACGGCATTGGTCGGATAGAGGTCGGCGCCGTAGCAGCCCAGGTCATTCAGCCGCTGAATAAACGATTCCAGGACGAACATGTCTTCATCGGTCGGGGCCGCGGGATCGCCTGCTGGAATCGACGCCAGTGTCGTCGTCGCAGACGCGACGCCGAGGAACGCGGCTTCGCGCAACGCCAGTGCGGCGCTGGCCGTGTCGGGCGGCTGCGCGTTGCAGCCATTGACCAGGCACTCTCCCAGCAGCAACTTGCCACGCGGCGATCCCCTTGCCGCGGCCTGCAACCAGTAATTCATTCGATTCTGTTCGCGCCGCTCCCCACTTGAGCCCTGGTTCATGAGGCTCTGCGCCAGGTCCACCTGGGCAGGAACGAAGCCCAGCATTGCGGCCGACAGCCAGTACTGGCGCGCCGTGTCGGTGTCCGCGAGATTTCCCAGCTGCCACAGGCTGGCTTCGTGCCCTGCGGCAGCGGCACTGCGCAGACGTTGGTTGATGGCTGCCGAATCGAAGCGAGCCTCTGCGCAGGCCTTCGGCATGCGTGCGACCCGCTCGCGCCTCTGAGCGATGCTGGCCTCGATGCGCTCCCGGTTCCCGGCGGGCATCTTGCTCGCACGCTCGGCGGCCGCTGCGTGTGCCGCGTCGGTCTCGGGGTCCAGCCCTTCGTGGCAAGCGAGCTCGAGGCGCGCCAGAGCGACGTTGGCATTCTTGTCATCTGCACGGGCACGGGTCTCGAGCTCCTCGGCGGCCTCTGCAATGCGCAGTTCGGCGATCGAGCTGCGGATACTCGTCGGGCACCGCGATATCTCCGAAAATCGCGTAGGACTCCGCGCGTCGCAGCTGGCCGACGAAGGCATCGAGGCCGGGCGTTGGAGTCGGGGCCAAGACGGCGCGCGGTACGTCCTGCTCGTCTCGGAGGGGCGCGGACGCGGGTGTCCCAGCGGATGCTCCTGTCGAGACCTGGCCCGAGGTTGGGCTCGGCGCGCTGCTGCCCTCGTCTCGCATCAGGCGCATGCCGAGGAAGACCGCGCCAATCACGCCCACTCCGAGCAGAAGTTGCAGAGGCCAGCGCGGCCCGGCTCGATGCCGCTCGGAAGGCGGCGGAATCGTGCCTCTGGGTCCACCGCGCTGCATGGCGCCAGTCTACCCGCACTTCCCTGGGTGAAGTGTCGGCGTAGAATCGGTCGTCGATCGGCTTATCGATCGGGGAGAAGCGGCCATGCTCACCGTCAAACATCTGCTCGAGCGCAAGGGATCACAGGTTTACTCGGTTACGCCGGATACTCCGGTGCTGGAGGCGATTCGTCTCATGGCCGAAAAGCACGTCGGCGCGCTCCTGGTGATGCGCGGGACGGAACTGGCGGGCATCATTTCCGAGCGCGACTACGCGCGCAAAGTGATCCTCCTCGGACGCTCGTCGGCCGAGACCCCGGTCCAGCAGATCATGACCTCACCAGTCATAACGGTAAAACCCGCGCACACAGTCAACGAATGCATGCAGATCGTCACGGATCAGCGCATCCGTCATCTGCCGGTGGTGGAGAACGGCCGCGTGCTGGGCGTGGTTTCGATCGGTGATCTGGTGAAGGCCGTCATCGAGTCCCAGCAGGAACAGATCGAGCAGCTCGAGCGCTACATCAGCACCTGAAGCCTGAGGCGAAGATGAGCGCGCCGATCCGGTGCGCGTGTCACGTTAATCCGTTGTGCAGGTAGGCGTGAATCCGGCGTCGGTAGGTACGCCCGGAGGTGAACCGCTGTCCGTTCTTCAGCGTGATCACATACTCGCCATGGAGCCAGCGCTCCATCTCGCGGATGTGACGCATGTTGATGATCACCGAGCGGTGAATGCGCAGGAATGAAGCGGAATCGAGCATTTCCTGTGCCTGACGCATGGTGCAGCGGATCCGGTGCACGTCCGGGCCGACACGGATGCCAACGTAGTTGCGGTCCGCCTCGACGCAATCGATGTCCTGGGGATCGATGAACGTCAGCCGCTCGTCCTTTTCTGCAACGATGCGTGGCAACGGTGGCGCGGGTTGCGCGGCGACGCCCGCCAGCGCGCCGCGCACGGCGTCGGCGATCTCCCCACGCAACTGCGAGCCGCGCGCCGTGGCCAGCCGCTGACGAACCCGGTCGAGCGCCTGCTGGAAGCGGCTGCGATCGAAGGGCTTGAGCAGGTAGTCCACTGCGTTGACGTCGAAGGCATTGAAGGCGTAATGCTCGAAGGCCGATACGAACACCACCAGCGGAGCGGCGCTCTGCGACAGTCGCCGTAGCACATCGAACCCGCTCGTCTCGCGCATCTCGACGTCCAGGAGCAGCAGGTCTGGCCGCAGCTCCTCGATGAGCTGCACCGCTTCCCCGCCGTGACTGCATTCACCGACGACGTTCGACATCAGCTCTCCAGGCGACAGAGGTCGCGCAGCCGTTGTCGCGCCAGCGATTCGTCGTCGACGATGAGCGTACGGATTCGGACGCGCGTCAGCTGCGATGCGCAGTGGCCGGGCGTTCAGGTCGTCGTTGAGCCGCGTATCCATCACAACGCTGCCAGCGATCAAGAGCCCGGTCCCGCCGGGGCCTGCACGAAAGGAATGCGGACGCGCGCAACGACGGAGCCGTCTGCACGCGCGCTGAGCGACAGGTCCTGTGCATCGCCGAACAGTGTCCTGAGGCGCTCGCGGGTCGCTCCGAGCCCGACACCCTCACCCCGGCTCTCGAGCAACGCGTGCGCCGAGGCGGTGTTGGCAACCTCCATCACGAGATCGCCGTGCTCGCGACGTGCACTCACACGCACTTGCACGGCGTCGCTGTCGTTCCTGACGCCATGCACGACTGCATTCTCTGCGAGGGGTTGCAACAGCAACCCCGGCACCAGGGCGCGCTCCAGCTCCTGGGGCACCTCGACATCGAATGTCAGCCGATCCGCAAAGCGCAGCGACTGGATCTCCAGATACTGGCGCACGAATTCCGCTTCACGCACGAGGAGCACCTGCTCCGATTCGCTGTCCCGGAACGTACGCCGCAACAGGTCACCGAGGCGTACCAGGATCTGCTCGGCGGCGGATGCATCGCTGCGCACGAGCGCTACCGCGGCATTCAAGGTGTTGCACAGGAAGTGGGGATTGAGCTGCCTGCGCAAGGCCTGCAGGCGTGAGTGCGTCCATTCATCGCGCAACCACGAGGCGCGGAGCTTTTCATCCCTGAGCTCACGGTAGGTGCGCACACCCACGACCAGCGCCAGCCCGAACCAATAGGACAGCAGGAAGTCGCTGACCGATGACAGCCACATCATCGCCCAGGCGTAGCGACCCAGCTCAGAGTCGATCAACTCGTACAGCAGGCTCCATTCATCGCGGCGGTACGCGGTGAGGAACACCAGCACCGGGCGTGCCGAGCAGGCGAACAGCAGCGCGAGCCCCAGGTGTTTCGCCAGCGCGACGGGTCGCCCCGATTGCGACCATCCAACCGTAAGAGCCGCCTTGTAGCACAGGAGCAACAATGGCAGTAGCAGCAGATGCTGGCCAATGCGCACCTCTGCCGGGGCGATGATGACCATCGGGTTGCTGGTGCTCGCGAGCATGTAGGTGATCAGCCGCTCGCTGGTCATGAAAAGCCAGAAAGGCAGCGTGATTTCGAGAATAAGGCGCCATTGAGCGGCCACCGTGAGCGGTGACGCGAACGGCGCGGGCACTGGTGATGCAGTTGCGGTGGCGGCCATAAACTACGAAGGTTGCCGTAGAGATCATGCCACTCCTGTATGATCGCGGCAACACGGGAAGTGAAAAATTCCACAAGGTTTCCAGCCCTGACGGGACGAAATTCCGGGAATCTGGGACAGCTCGCCCGGAATGCGGGTCGAACCCGGCCTTTGCTACGACAGAATCATCGGAGCAATGCGAACGCGGCGTTACTTGCGCCAGAACGTCGGCGTGAACAGCACCAGGACGCTGAAGATTTCCAACCGGCCGAGCAGCATCGCCAGCGTGCAGATCCAGGTCTGAAAATCCGAGAGCGAGCCGTAGTTGGTAGAGGGGCCGACGCGGTTCAACCCGGGACCGGTGTTGTTGATCGAGGAGATGATCGCGGACATCGAGCTGCTGAAATCAAGGCCCGACAACAGCAGGGTCAGCGTCAGCGTGACCACGGTCATGTAGTACAGGAATATGAATGCCAGCACCGCGTAAACGATGCGATTGGGAACGACCTGACCGCCGATGCGGATCGGCTCTACAGCCTGGGGGTGCACCATCAGGCGCATCTCGCGCCATGCCTGCCGCCATAGGAGAAGCGTGCGGAACATCTTGATACCGCCGCCAGTCGAGCCCGTGTTGCACAAGATGCCGGTGAGCAGCAGCAGCCAGTAGCCAGCGAACGGCGGCCACTTTTCCCAGTCCTCGGTGACGAAACCGGTGGTCGATCCCATCGAAACAACCGCAAACGCGGCATGACGCAAAGTGACCCCGAAGCTTGAGTACGCGCCGCTCATCGCGACGATGAGCCGTCGAGCAGCGCGATGCTGACGACGATCACGCGCAGCATCGGCGCGACTTCCGGATCGGCGACGTACGGCGCGAGCGACAGGCGTCGCAGCGCCAGAAAATGGCGGCCGAAGTTCATCGCGGCGACGAGCATGAACGCCATGAGCACCAGCTCGACGGCGGGCGAGTTGAAGTGCGCGATCGAGGCGTCGTGGGTCGAGAATCCGCCCAGCGCCATCGCGGAGAACGCATGGCAGATGGCATCGAGCCAGCTGATGCCGCAGAGCTTGAGCGAAACGATGCACGCCGCCGTGATCCCGGTATACGTGAACCACAGCGCCTTGGCGGTCTCGGTGATGCGCGGCGTGAGCCTCGCGTCCTTCACCGGGCCCGGGTGATTCGGCCCTGTAGAGCTGCATGCCGCCGACGCCGAGCAGCGGCAGGATCGCGAGCGCCAGCACGATAATGCCCATGCCGCCGAACCAGTGCAGCGCGCAGCGCCATAGGTTGATCGCCGGTGGCAGCGCGTCGAGGCCAGTGAGGATCGTGGATCCGGTGGTCGTCAGGCCCGAGGTAGTCTCGAAGTACGCGTCCGTAATACTCAAGTCCGGAATCGCGAGCAGCAGCGGAATCGTGGCCAGCTCCCGCCATCAACACCCAGGCGAGCGTCACGAGCAGAAAGCCGTCGCGCGACTTGAGCTCGCGCTTGAAGCGACGCGTGCTGGCCCAGATCAGGAGGCCGTGGCGCTGCTCAGGAGCCCGGCCAGCACGAAGTCCCACCACGTGCCGTCCCGGTAGATGAGCGATGCCGCCGTCGGCAGCAGAAAAGTCACGCCGAAAAGCGACAGCAGCTGGCCGAGGATGTGGACGACAGCGAGCACGCAGCCAGCCTCAGTTGAACGAGGTGCCGGTCTGGAACAGCCGCTCGACGGCCTCGATATGCCTGCGGTCGGTGAGGAACAGGATCACGTGGTCGTCGGCGTGGATCACCGTGTCGTGGTGGGCGATGATCACCTCGTCGCCGCGCACGATGGCGCCGATCGTCGTGCCTTCGGGCAGATCGATGTCCTCGATCGGCCGGCCGACGACGCGCGAGTTGCTCGGCTCTCCGTGCACGATCGCCTCGATCGCCTCCGCGGCGCCACGCCGCAAGCTGTGCACGCGCACCACGTCGCCACGGCGCACGTGTGCAAGAAGTGAACCGATGATGACTGTCTGGGGCGAGATCGCGATGTCGATCGGCCCGCTCTCCATGAGCTCGGCGTAGGAAGGCTTGTTGATCAGCGCCATGACCTTGTGTGCACCGAGGCGCTTGGCCAGCATTGCGGACAGAATATTGGCTTCTTCGGAATTGGTGAGCGAGGCGAATACGTCGGCGCTGTCGATGTTCTCCTCCACCAGCAGCTCTTCATCGGCGGCATCGCCATTCAGCACGATGGTGTTGGTGAGCAGTTCCGCCACGCGCCGTGCGCGGCGGCTGTCGCGCTCGATGAGCTTGACCTGGTTGTGCTCCTCGAGCGCCTTCGCCAGCCGGAAGCCGATATTCCCGCCGCCGGCGATCACGATGCGCTTGGCAGGATCCTCGGCCTTGCGCATCTCGCTCATTACCAGCCGGATGTCCTTGCGTGCCGCGAGGAAGAACACCTCGTCGCCGTTCTCGATCACGGTGTCGCCCTGGGGAACGATGCTCTGGCCGTTGCGATAGATGGCGGCAACGCGCGCGTCCGTGCCACGGATGTGCTCGCGCAAGGCGCGCAGCCGCTGACCGACCAGCAGGCCGCCACGCAGCGCGCGCACGCCCACCAGGCGCACTTTGCCGTCCGCAAAGTCGAGCACCTGCAGCGCGCCCGGATAGCGGATCAGGCGCTCGATGTATTCGGTCACGAGTTGCTCCGGGCTGATCCAGGTGTCGACGGCGATGCCGCCTTCAGCGAAGAGTCCCGCGCGCTGGAAATAGTCGGGCGCGCGGATACGCGCAATCTTGGTGGGAGTGCGGTACAGCGTGTAGGCAACCTGGCACGCGAGCATGTTGACCTCATCGCTCGAGGTCAGCGCGACGATGATCTCAGCATCTGCCGCACCGGCGGCTTCGAGTACTAAGGGGCTCGAGGCGTTACCGCTCACGGTGCGGATATCGAGGCGGTCCTGCAGGTCGCGCAGCGCTTCCTCGTTGGTGTCGACGACCGTGACTTCGTTGGCTTCTTCGCGTGAGAGGTGATACGCAGCGGTGCGACCGACCTGGCCGGCGCCGAGCACGATGATCTTCACATGAGCTCCAGGTTGGCGTAGCTGACCATCAGCCACTTCGTGCCCTGGCGTTCGAAATTCACCTGTACCCGGGCGTGCGAACCCTGTCCCTCGAAGTTGAGGACGACACCCTCGCCGAACTTGCCGTGTCGCACACGCTGCCCAAGACGCATTCCCGGGATCTCCGGCTCATCGAGCCTGCCGCCGTGAAAATGCACTGGTCGCGAGATCTGGATGCGCGGGCGTACTTCCTCGATCAGCTCGTCCGGAATCTCGTTGACGAAGCGAGACACCTGGCCGAGCGAATCTACGCCGTGCAGGCGCCTCTGCTCCGCGTACGTGAGCACGAGCTCGCGCATTGCGCGCGTCGTGCCGACGTAGCAAAGACGGCGCTCCTCCTCGAGACCGCCCAGGTCATTGAGCGAGCGCTGATGCGGGAAGAGACCATCCTCCATGCCGCAGATGAAGACGATTGGGAACTCCAGTCCCTTGGCGGAGTGCATGGTCATCATCTGAACGCAGTCCTCCCACGCCTCAGCCTGTCCTTCGCCGGCTTCGAGCGCCGCGTGCGACAGGAAGGCGTTCAATGGCGTCATGTCGCTGCCGGATTCCTGGGTGAAGCCACTCGCCGCGCTCACGAGCTCGAGCAGGTTGTCGACCCGCGCCTCGCCGCGATCACCCTTCTCTTTCTTGTAGTGCTCGAGCAGGCAGCTCGCCTGGATCACGTGATCGACCTGCTCGTGCAGCTCGAGCGCACGGATTTGCTGCGCCAGCCGCTCGATCAGGCTCATGAAAGCGTGCATGGCTACTCCGGCCTTGGGGCCGAGCGCATCCGCAATGCTCGCACCGGCCGCACGCCACAACGAGCAAGCGTTGGCGCGTGCGTATTCGCGCACGATCTCCATGCTGCGCGCACCGATACCGCGTGTGGGCAGGTTCACCACGCGCTCGAAGGAAGCATCATCGTCACGATTCGACGTAAGGCGCAGGTATGCGAGCGCGTCCTTGATTTCCGCACGTTCGAAGAAACGCAGCCCGCCATAGACGCGATAGGGGATATTGGCGCTCAGGAATGCTTCTTCGAACACGCGCGACTGGGCGTTGGAGCGATACAGGATGGCGATCTCGCGCCGTGCGCCGCCGCGCTTTACCCACTCCCGGATGCGGCTCACCACGAAATCCGCCTCGTCGCGCTCGTTGAACGCCGCATACAGTTTGATGGGCTCGCCGTGTTCCCCACTGGTCCACAGGTTCTTGCCCAGGCGCGAGGAGTTGTTCGCGATCAGCGCGTTCGCAGCCGCCAGGATCGTGCCTGTCGAACGGTAGTTCTGTTCGAGCCGGAACAGCTTCGTGCCGGGATAGTCGCGCTGGAACCGCTGCAGGTTCTCGATGCGTGCGCCGCGCCAGCCGTAGATCGACTGATCATCATCGCCAACCACGAACGGCACACCTTGTTCGCCGGCCATGAGATTGAGCCACGCGTACTGGATCAGGTTGGTGTCCTGGAACTCATCCACCAGCAGGTGGCGGAAACGCCCGCGATAGTGCGCCAGCAGATCCGGGTGATCACGGAGCGTTTCATAGGCACGCAGCAGGAGCTCCGCGAAATCCACGACGCCTGAGCGTTCACACGCTTCCTGGTATGCCTGGTAGATACGGATGAACTCGCGGCGCGTCGGATCGCCGTGATCCTTGAGTTGCTTCGGCCGCAGACCCTCGTCCTTCTGAGCATTGATGAACCAGGTGATTTCGCGTGGCACCCAGCGCGCCTCGTCGAGGTTCATCGCCTTGAGCACCTTGCGGACCAGGCGCAACTGGTCCTCTGCATCCAGAATCTGGAAATTCTGTAGGAGCGAGGCCTCGCGCCAATGCATGCGCAGCAGCCGGTGCGCCAGGCCGTGGAAAGTGCCCACCCATAATGCCGCGCCCGGCATGCCGAGGAGCGTCTCGATGCGGCCGCGCATTTCGCCCGCCGCCTTGTTCGTGAATGTGACAGCGAGAACGCTGTGTGGCGAGATGTCTTCGACGCGAATCAGCCACGCGACACGATGCGTGAGCACGCGCGTCTTGCCACTGCCAGCGCCCGCCAGAACCAGTGTCGGGGCGAGCGGAGCGGTGACCGCTGCGCGCTGTGCGTCGTTGAGCGGATCGAGAATGAAGGATACATCCATGGGCCGCGCATTCTATCACCGGCCCCGGGCGCGCCTTCGGCCCGATCAGGCCAGAGCCTTCTGGCGTTCTTCTGCCCAGCGCAGCACTGCGATCATCATCGCCAGCAGCACCGGCCCCAGGAACATGCCGATCGGCCCAAATGCGGATAGTCCGCCGATGACGCCGAGGAACACCGCGAGCGTGGGTATCTCGGCACGTCCGGAGATCAGCAACGGCTTCAGGAAGTTGTCCATCAGCCCGACCAGCAACGCACCCCAGATCGAGAGAAAGATGGCCGCGCCGTAACGGCCCTCGGCGAGCAAGTACAGCGCTGCGGGAGTCCACACCAGTGCAGTGCCGCCGATCGGGAGCAATGACAGGAGCGCCGCGATGACCGCGAACACCAGGGGCGAGGGCAGGCGCACGATTCCAAAACCGATGCCGATCAATGCGCCTTGCAGCACACCGGTGAGCAGCGTACCGAAGACTACCGCGCGCGTGACCGAGGCGAGGTAGGTGACCAATTGCTGCTTGCGTGCTTGCGGCATCGGCACCAGGGCGAGGAGTTGCGCTTGTATGGTCGCCCCATCACGCAGAAGAAAGAACAGCAGGAACAGCATCATTACGAAGCCGATCATGGTTCCCAGCGCGCCGACGAATATCGATCCGCCGACCGACCCGACGTGCTCCAAGAGAGAACGAGAGCCCGCGATCAGCCAATCGCGCAACTGCTCTGATGTCAGGATCGTGTTGCGCTCGATCCACGCGATCGCCGGGCCGATGAATGGAATGCTTTGCAGCGATCCGCCGCTCACTTCACTCAGCGAGCCGTAATTCGCCTGCAGCCGATCGACGAGTGCGGCAGCCTGGCGAGCAAACGCGACGCCGAGAGCTGCGAGCGGACCGACGAACAACAGCAACGTCGCGAAGGTCAGCAGGAGCGCCGATCCGCCGGCGCGCCCGCCCAGCCAGGTGGTGAGACGCTTTTGCAAGGGATACAGCAGGAATGCGAGCAGGAGCGACCACGCGAGTGTGGTCGCGACGGGTTGCAGCACCTTCCACAGCAGCATGGCCAGCACCACGAACGTCGCGATCGCGAAGACGCGCGTATAGAACCGGCTCTGCGTAGGCCCCGATGGCGGTGTTCCGTCCTGCATGGCGCCGCTCCTTCGCTCTGGTTTGCGGCGACATTACGACACTCTGCAGGTCCAAGACTAGAATTGCGTGATGCTCCGCGCATCGGTGACGGAAGAGCTCGAATCGGCACGGAAGCGAGAGTTGGCGACGAACGCCTCGTCGGTGAGGCTCTCCAGGAATGCGACCAGACTCGACTTCTCCTCTGCCGTCAGCTGAAAAGCGCGGATGCGCGCGTCCTTGAAGGCATTGTGAGGTGCCGGGCCAAGCGGTGTTTGTCGCCCACCCGCGGCGTAGTGATCGATGACCTGAGAAAGCGTGGCGATGCTGCCATCGTGCATGTACGGCGCGGTGAGAGCGATGTTGCGCAATGTGGGAACGCGAAAGTGGCCTTCGTCCGACGCGTTGCGGGTCAGGGCCCTGAGTCCTGACGCTCCCTCTGGGTACGATCCCTGGCCGTCCACGTTGTAGAGCCCGGTGTTCGCGTACACGGATTGCGCGGCCGGCTGCTGCCCGGTACGCACGGGCCCGGAGAAATTGATTCCGGAGTGACACTGCGCACAACCAACGCGCTCGGAATAGAAAAGTGCCATACCTCGGCGTGCCGCGGCGCTCATTCCTGAACGGTCATCGTCGAACACGTAGCGATCGAACGCGGAACGGCCCGAAATCAGAGTGCGTTCGAAGCTCGCGATGGCGCGCGCGATGTTGGCGATCGACACCGGATCGGCGGATTGGGGGAAGGCCGCAGCAAACAGCCGCCGATAGCTTGCATCCGCGCCGAGTGTCTCGATCACCTGCCGTTCTCGCCCGGTCAGACCCATCTCGATCGGATGCTCATTGAATAGCGGCTGCAGCACCTGCGCCTCGAGCGAGTCGAGACTGGAGTCGGCCCAGGTGAACGTCGCGTTGTAGGCGACGTTCGTCAGGCTCATCGCGCTGCGTGGATGCAGCTGGCCGGTCGCGCCAACCGCTCTCGGCTTGCCATCGGTGAAGGCGAGCTCCTGGCGATGACAGGTCGAGCAGGATTGCTCTCCTGTGACGGAAAGCTTCGGGTCATGGAACAGCTCGCGACCCAGCCGCACCTTTGCTTCCGTAATCGGGTTGCCGGCGGGTACGAAGGGAAGTGGAAATCCGCGTGGCAGATTCCAGGCAAACTCCGCGATTTGGTCCGCGGGCGTGACCGACGCTGCCAGCGCGCAAGCGCACGCGATCAGTGCCAGTGCGCAGGAGCACGCGCGCCCCGATCGCGGCGCACGCATCTGCAATGCCCTGCGACCCCAGGGTGTCAGCTACGTCAGCGCCAGCTCGTCGCTGCCACGCCAGTGTCGAGCGAAGCGGTCTGCTGAGCGATCGAAGCTCGCTCCTGCACCCACCGGGCGAACTCGTCAAGCGCTTGCGGCTCGACACCACTCGGTGCAGCGCGCCGCGCATCGACGAACTTCTGCATCGCGCTCAGCAGTTGGTCGGCGTGCTTGCGGGAAGCGGAGAACAGCTCCATGTACGCCTGGCGTGCATCGTCCAGCCGATTGAGTCCGAGATACGCCTCGCCGCGATACTCGATCGCGTCGGTGAAACCTGGCTTCAACCGCAGCGCCTGCGCATACGCCGTGAGCGCGTTGTCATAGTGGCCGAGATGGCGCTGCGCGTAACCGGTGTAGTTCCACGCCTGGTACAGCGAGGGATCGAGCGTGGTGGCATCCTGAAAGTATTCGAGCGCCTTCTCGTAAGCTGCGCTCGCCTTCTTCAACGCCTTGTCGCGTTTTTCCGGACTGCCAGCCCGCTCGGCATCCTGCTGGTACTCGTCCGCCTTGCGAATCTGCTTCACCCCAGAGTTGTAGCTCGCAGTAGCCTGCTCTTGAGGGGTGATGTCCCGCCGCTCCGGGGCCTGGGGCGCGGACGAGGGCATCGCGCCACCACCATTGGCTTGGGCTGCCGAGTCCGGCAACGCCGCGCAGGCGCCGATTGCCACGAGCAACATCAGTCTCTTCGCGATCGTCATGAGCGTATCTCCAGCACGTGAACTGCCACGATTACGCGCTTTCGAGCGTCGCAAACGCCGAAAGTTGCGGCAGCGTGTGCCGCCGACCGGGCGGCTCGCAGTCTGAAACAGGATGCTTCCCGGATCAAACCTGAACGTACCGGCGCCAGAACCGGGCACTCCGTGCCCGGCGTAGACTTCAGCACCGCCTCTGGAAGGAGTCGCCATGAGAATCCGCTCTGTGCGCGCGTTTCTGACAGCGCTGGCCTTCACCCTCATGCCGCCTTGCGGGTCGATCGCTGCCACGCAGTCGGTCCATCTACCGGAACTGGAGCGCTGGATCGGAAGCTGGCACGGAGCCGGCAGCAATAGCGGCGTCTCGGCAGACCTCACGCTGAGCTTCGAACGAGCGCTGGGTGGACGCTTTGTGCGACTGAGTCTTTTGAACCAGATCGGCCCGCCCCAGACGCGTCAGTCGTTCGAGGGGCTGGCACTATACTGGCCGGCCGCTGAGGGTCAATGGCGCGGCAGCTGGTTTGACTCGCAGGGCACGGTCTACGCGCTCGATGTGCAGATTTTCGATACTACGCTGGTCGCAATCTGGCGTGACAACGAGAAGCCGCGCGGCCGCTCGAGCTATCGGCTGGTGCAGCCGGATGAACTCGAAGTCATCGATTCGGTGCGCGCACCCGACGGCAGCTGGCGCGAATTTGCGCGCTATCAACTCAAGCGCGGCGCCCACAACTAGGTCAGGCCAGTAAGTAGTGGTCAACCAGCAGCAGCGCGAACAACCACATCAGGTAGCTGATCGAAAACTTGAAGGTGCGGATCGGAAGCTCCGTGCCGCGCAGCAAGACCAGCGCATGGCGCAGGAACAGGCCGTCGAGAATCAAGGCGCCGCCGAGGTAGATGAGACCGCTCATGCCGGTGAGATACGGCAGCAGCGTCACGATGACGAGCAGGATCGTGTAGAGAAGAATATGCAGCCGCGTGAAGTCGACCCCATGCGTCACCGGCAACATCGGTAGGCCGACCTTCGCATAGTCATCGCGGCGCGCGATCGCGAGCGCCCAGAAGTGGGGTGGCGTCCACGTGAAGATGATGAGGAATAGCAGCAACGCGTTGGGATCGACGCTGTTGGTGATAGCGGTCCAGCCGAGAACTGGTGGCGCCGCACCCGCCGCACCGCCGATGACAATGTTCTGCGGCGTCGCCCGCTTGAGCCACAGCGTATAGATCACTGAGTAACCGATGAGCGACGCGAACGTCAGCACCGCCGTGAGCGGATTGACGAGCAGCGCCAGGATCAGCATCGACGCGAGGCCGAGCGCGAACGCGAACAGGAGCGCGCTCACTTCGCTCACATGACCGGTGGGGATGGGCCGCCGACGGGTGCGTGCCATCTCAGCATCGATGCGCCGGTCGAGCACGTGATTGATGGCTGCGGCTGAGGAGGCCGCGAGCCAGATGCCGAGCGTTGCGTATGCCGCCATCGACAAGGATGGCAGCGCCGGGGTTGCGAGCAACATCCCGACGACCGCGGTGAAGACGATGAGCGCGACGACTTTGGGCTTGGTGAGCTCGAAGTAATCATGCAGGCGCGCGGGACGCGGACCGAAGTCCGATGCAAGATGCCTGCTGTGGCTCTCTTCACTCATGTTCTTCTTTCACCCGCAAACCAGGTGGCGCTCAGCGGAGACAAGGCGCGAACCAGCGCGACCAGGCTCAACAGCAGCAACGCCGCGCCGGCATTGTGCGCCGTGGCGAGTGACAACGGGAACCCTTTTGTGACCATGGCGATGCCAATCGCCAGTTGCAGCACTAGCATCGCTGCAACGCCCAGGCCAGAGCCGCGCACTCGCGCACTGCGGCCACGCAAGACACTGAGGGCCGCGGCCAGGACAACAACGATGGTCGTGACCAGCGCGCCAATTCGATGCACTACATGGATGGCGACACGCGCTGGGTGGTCGAGCACGCCACCCTCGTAGTCGATGCCGAGCCCGTGCCAGAGCACGAACGCGTCCCCGAAGTCCATGTGTGGCCAGAAACTTCCCTGGCAGGTCGGAAAATCGGGGCAGGCCACCGCAGCGTAGTTGCTGCTGGTCCATCCACCGAGTGCGATCTGAACACCGAGTACGGCCAGTGCCGCAAGGGCGAACGGTCGCAACGAGTACTCATCGCGATGCAGCTCACGATGCCCAGGCCGCAGCACCATCCACCAGAGCAGCGCAAGTGTCGTCATGCCACCCAGTAGATGCAGGGTGACGATCAGTGGCTTGAGCAGCCATGTCACGGTGAGCATGCCAAGCGCACCCTGCAGTACGACGACGGCGAGCAGGATCAACGGCAGATGAAATGGTTGGCGCGGCTCGCGGCGATTCAGGACAGCGATGGCCGCCATCACCACGATCACCAGACCCAGGATGCCGGCGGCGTAGCGATGCACCATCTCGCGCACCGCCTTGCCGTAGTTGACCGGGCGATCCGGATGAATTGCATTGATGACTTCTGAGTTCTCCAGCGCGCCAGCCGCAGTGATGTGTCCGTAGCAAGTGGGCCAGTCGGGACATCCGAGCCCGGCCGCACTCAGGCGCACGTAGGCTCCCAGCACGACGACGACGAAGCACAGGAAGAAAGCGACGATCGTCAGGAGGCGGAAGAGACGCAACCGGGTCACGACGTCATCCGATGTGTGACAGCTTCATCAGGTGCTTTAGGTCTTCGAGCATGCCCTTCGGGTTCGACCCGGACGCATAGCTCATGACGAGGTTCCCGTGCGGGTCTGCCAGCCAGATGCGCCCCGACTCCAGGGGAGGGACAGGAAAAGCGCGGGTAAGTCGTCCACCTACGTCGGAATCCAGATTCAGGCGGACCAGACCTTGTTGTTGCTGCATGAAGTACTGCTCATCGCAACAGTCACCCTGATACAGAAAAAGACGTTGTACGCGGTCACTGTCACGGTTGAGCGCCAGGCGCACCTGGCGCATCAGGTAAAGCGCTTCCCGGCACTGCGGCCCGCAATTACCCGCGCCGACGTAGATCAGTGACCAGGTATTGCCGAACGGGTGCTCAACCACTGCGCCATCCGGCGCGCGCAAGGTCACCTCCGGCAAGGCACGCGGTGGAACAAGGAGCTCGCCGTGGTTCGTGGTTTTCGTCGGCCGCCAGCTCCCATGCCCATAGTAGAGGTAGAAAGAGAGTGCCACGGGCAGCAGGAACAGGAGCCCGATCAGGAGCAATGTTCGGCGCTGGCGGGAACGGTCGATGCTGCGCTCGGTCACGATTCAGTCCTGGCGCCGCAGGTGCGTGGCCACATAGAGAATGAGGAGTGCGGCTGCCATCGCAAACCAGGTCACCGCGTATCCCAGGTGTCGCTGCGGTGGAAACGTCGCCGGCTGCCACTCCCGTACGAAGCCATCGGCTTGATCCTTGTCGAGGAGCAGGATGTAGGGATACGTCTCGCGCGACAGCGCTGCGAGAACTTCCTGCATTGTTGGATAACTCAAGACTCGAGGCCAGGGTTCGCCCGGCATTGAGTTCGCTGCCAGGTGAATCCCGGCACGCGGCAACTCGTCGAGTCGGCCTGCGACAACGCGCTCATCCTCGCTCACTGTCACACCCGGAAGTAGCTGACGGCTCACGCCGATTGGTATCCAGCCACGGTCGACGAGCACGGTGCGATTTGCACCAAACGTGAGCGGTGTCAGGACTCGATAGCCGACCTGTCCCTCGTGAGTCATGTTGTCGAGCAGGATCTGATGCTCGCTGTCGTAGCGACCGGTGACCCACGCGTGCTGAAAGCGCGCGCCTGCGTCCGCGCGCAACGCCGGGAGGTTGACGCTCTCGCGACTGCCAGCGGCAAAAGCTGCGAACAGCGCCTGCTTCTCCCGCATGCGATCGAGTTGCCAGAATCCGAGTGCCAGAAGTACAGCAAGGAGCATCAGCGTGAGAAGGGTCGGCAGCCAACTCGCCTCGAGAACGTGGGCACCAATTCGCAGCCTCATTGCCTAAGGACCTATACTGCCGCGCAGTGTAGCCTCACGAGGAATCGACGTGCCGCTCATCAAGCTGATGGTCGTTCTGATGCTGATCGCCATCGTCGTAAGCCTGGGATCGGCCCTGTTTCATCTGTCGCGTGGCAAGGGCGATTCGAAGAAGATGTTGCGCGCGCTCACCTGGCGCATCAGCCTGTCGGTGCTGCTCTTTGCACTGCTCATGCTCGCGTATTCGCGCGGACTGCTGCAGCCGCACGCGGTCGGGCAGTAAACGTCGCGGCCTACAGCCAGTAAACGAAGACGAAGAGTCCCAGCCAAACCACGTCGACGAAGTGCCAGTACCAGCTCACCGCCTCGAAGGCGAAGTGACGCTGTGGCGTGAAGTGCCCGCGCAGCACCCGGAACCAGATCACCAGCAGCATGATCGCGCCGACCGTCACGTGCAGACCGTGAAAGCCCGTCAGCATGAAGAACGTCGAGCCATACACGCCGGTGGAGAGCTTGAGATTGAGGTGCTGGTACGCCTCGCCATACTCGTGAGCCTGCAGGCCGACGAACGTGAAGCCCAGCAGGAACGTGAGGGCGAGGAACACGGCGAGGCCGACACGCTTGCCGGCGCGCAGCATGTGATGTGCAATCGTCACGGTCACCCCGCTCGAGAGCAGGATAGCGGTGTTGAGCGCTGGAATCTCCCAGGCCGGGATGATCTCGAAGTCTCCGCCGATATGTGCTGGCCCGTTCGTCGGCCACGCGACCGAGTAGTCTTTCCACAGCAGCAGATTGCTGAAGATCTTCACGCCCTGGCCACCGAGCCAGGGCACCGAGAACTGGCGCGCGTAGAACAGAGCGCCGAAAAACGCGGCGAAGAACATCACTTCCGAGAAGATGAACCACATCATTCCCATGCGGAAACTGCGATCCACCTGCAGGTTGAAGATGCCGCGCTCGCTTTCGTCGATGACGGTGCCGAACCAGAAGAAGAACAGCAGCGCCAGCATCACGAACCCTGGCAGGAGCGACCACGCGCCGAGCGATCCGTCCCACTCGTTCAGGAAGGCGATCGCGCCCGCCATCAGCACGAACAACGTGATCGAGCCAAAGAACGGCCACGGGCTCCCGTGCGGGATGTAGTACTTGTTGGGATCGTGGGCTTCGTGAGCGTGTGCCATGTTGGGTACCGGAGGTCGTTTCGGGTTCAGCGGTTATCGGCCATCTGACTGGGCCATCTGCGACTGGCCGTAAAACACATACGCCAGCGTGATGCGGTCGGTATCCGGCGGCAGCGCCGGATCAAGGATGAAGCGCACTGTCATGTCGCGTCCTTCGTCCTTGCGGAAGTGCTGCGGCGTGAAGCAGAAGCATTCGGTCTTGTGAAAGAATCCGGACACGCGTCCGGGCGCGACGCTCGGAATCGCCTGGGCGACGGTGTCGTGCCCGGTGAGATTGCGCGCGTAGAAAGTCGTCTCGTAGAGCTTGCCCGGATGCACTTGCATCGAGGCAACCGCGGGGCGGAATTCGAAGCTGCCGTTGGTCGGCAGATTGGCGACGAACTCGACCGTCACATTGCGGTCAGCCTGCGGGCTCTCAACCGCCCGCGATGGAGTCGTGAGAGCCGCGCGGTCATCGACGCCAATGATCCGGCAGAACGCGTCATACAGCGGCACCAGGGCGAAGCCGAACGCGAAACTGCCGAGCGTGAACGCGCACAGGCGCAGCACCAGCGCGCGGTGCGTGTGCTTGCGTTCGGTGATGTCGTCAGCTCCCGGCATGGCTGCGGTAGACGCTCAGCAGGATGAAGCCGACGTAGAACGCAAGCGCCACGAGCGCCAACCCGATGGCAAGGCGCCTGATGTCGCGGCGGCGTTGCTGCTCATCGTCCGGCACACACGCTCACTTCGTAGGCTCGGCATGGGGATCAAATTCGCCCGCTTCTTCGCTGAAGTGAATGTTCGGCGCCGTTTCCCAGCTGTGATAGGGCGGCGGCGAGGGCAGAAGCCACTCGAGGCCATGCGCGCCCTCCCATACCTCGCTGGTGGCCTTCGCGCCGCCGCGCACGCACTTCCAGATGATGTACGGGAACAGCAGCTGCGACAGGCCGAAGCCGAACGCACCGAGCGAGGAAACCATGTTCCAGTCGGCGAACTGCGTGGCGTAGTCGGGGATGCGTCGTGGCATGCCAGCGAGACCGAGGAAGTGTTGCGGGAAGAACAGCACGTTGACGAAGATCGCCGACAGCCAGAAGTGCCAGGTGGCGAGCTTCATGTCGTACATGTGGCCGGTCCACTTGGGCAGCCAGTAGTAGACCCCGGCCATGATGGCGAAGATCGAGCCCGGCACCAGCACATAGTGGAAATGCGCCACGACGAAGTAGGTGTCCTGGTACTGGAAGTCGGCCGGTACGATCGCGAGCATCAGCCCGGAGAAGCCGCCGATCGTGAACAGGAACAGGAACGCGAGCGCGAACAACATCGGCGGCTCGAAGCTCAAGGAGCCCTTCCACATCGTCGCCGTCCAGTTGAACACCTTCACCCCAGTGGGCACGGCGATCAGCATCGTCGACAGCATGAAGAAGAGCTGCGCCGCGAGCGGCATGCCGACTGTGAACATGTGGTGCGCCCAGACGATGAAGGACAGGAAGGCGATGCTCGCCGTCGCGTACACCATCGCGTCGTAGCCGAAGAGCGGCTTACGCGAGAACGCCGGGATCACTTCCGAGACGATGCCGAAGGCCGGCAGGATCAGGATGTAGACTTCCGGGTGACCGAAGAACCAGAAGATGTGCTGGAACATTACCGGGTCGCCACCGCCCGCCGCGCTGAAGAAGCGCGTACCAAAGAAGTGATCGGTGAGCAGCATCGTCACCGCACCCGCCAACACCGGCATCACCGCGATCAGCAGGTACGCCGTGATCAGCCACGTCCACACGAACAGCGGCAGGTGGAGCAGGGACATGTTCTTCATGCGCAGGTTCATGATCGTCACGATGATATTGATCGCGCCCATGATCGAGGAGGCGCCCATCAGGTGAATCGCGAAGATGGTCATGGGCAGGCTGTTGCCGGCCTGCAGTGACAGCGGCGGATACAGCGTCCAGCCACCCGCCGGACCGCCGCCCGGCACGAACATCGAGCCGAGCAGCAGCGTGAACGCGAACGGCAGGATCCAGAAGCTGTAGTTGTTCATGCGCGGCAACGCCATGTCCGGCGCACCGATCTGCATCGGGATCATCCAGTTGGCGAGCCCGACCCACGCCGGCATGATCGCGCCGAAGATCATGACCAGCGCGTGCAGGGTAGTGAATTCGTTGAACAGGCCCGGGTCGACGATCTGCAGCCCCGGCTTGAAGAGCTCCGCGCGGATGACCATCGCAAAGGCGCCGCCAACAAAGAACATGATGCAGGCGAACACCAGGTACAGCGTGCCGATGTCCTTGTGATTGGTGGTGAAGAGCCAGCGCGTGATGCCGCTCGGCTTCTCGTCGTGATGCGCGTCGCCCGCGTGATCGTGGGAAGCGTGGCTGTGCTTGTCGGCGTACATTGCCATATCGGGTCTCTGTCGCGTGAGTACGTTGCGAGTGAACTTCAGGGCGTCTGGGCGACGGTGGTGAGATTCGAATCGGGAGCCGCCGCCGCCGTCGCCGGCTCAGCGGGCTGGGCCGCGGCCTTCTGTTCTTCGAGCCAGGCGGCGAAATCTGCCTTGGACTTTACTTCCACCACGATGGGCATGAAGCCGTGATCGCGACCGCAGAGCTCGGCGCACTGCCCGCGGTAAAACCCCGCCTTGCCTTCTTCGACCTTGAACCACATCTCGTTGACGAAACCCGGGATCGCGTCCTTCTTCATGCCGAAATCCGGCACCCACCAGGCGTGAATGACGTCGTTCGCGGTCAGGAGCAGGCGCACTTTAGTGCCTTCCGGAACGACCAGCGGGTGGTCGACATCGAGCAGATAGTGATCCACCGTCTTTGGGTCGATCCCGGAGCCGAGTTGTCGCGCAGCGTTGCTCGTTTGCGCGAGCTGTGAGAAGTAACTCACGCCCTTGTCGAGGTAGTCGTAGTGCCATTTCCATTGATAGGCGGTGACCTTGATCGAGAGCTCGGTGTTGCGCGTGTCCTCGATCTGGATGAGCGTCTTCGCCGCCGGGATCGCCATGATCACCAGGATCAGGATCGGCACGATGGTCCAGATCACTTCGACCTTGTGGCTGTGGGTGAGCTTGACGTCGGCGACCGCGCCCTTCGACTTACGGAAAGTGGCGATCGAATAGATCATCACACCGAACACCACGATCGCGATGCCCACGCACCACCAGAAGATCTTCATGTGCAGGGCGTAGATCTCGGTGCTGAGCGTCGTGACGCCCACCGGCATGTTCAGATCGTGGGCCGCGAATACCGGCGCCGTCCAGGCGAGCGTCAGAAGCATGAGGACGCGGCGCCAGCTCGATGCGAAATTCATGACCATTGCGACCTTTAGCTCCCCGTTTCGAGTTCGAATTGCCGTCAGCGCGCCATGACCTGATCCACCCCGCGCATTTCGAGGGGCGGCGACTCATTGATCGTGCCAATCACCTGCTTGAGCCGTGCTGCAAGCCCGCGCCGCTCTTCCTCCGTGAGGAACCCGCCGATCTCGCACGCGCGACCGTGGGATTCGATCAGCAGCCGGCTGGGGTGCAGCGCCGTATACGAGGCGCGAAGTGTAACCTTGGCCCAGTGCCGAGGAAATACGAGGCGCTCATGGGTAGTGCGGGTGTGAAGCTCCACCACGATCTGTGCTGCCGATATGCTGACGCGCTGACGAACGTGTCGCCCGCGCAGGCTCACCTTCAGCGCCCAGCCGAGCACCAGCATCTCGAGGCCAGCGAAGGGGAACACCGGCCAGAATCCCTGCGCGGCGAACAACCCAGCGATCGTGAAGGACACGGCGCACAGCGACGCAAAGAAGAGGAGTGCCGCAGCCGGTGTCAGGGCGCAGTTCGGTCGCAGCTCCAGGCGATAAGTCGGTTCCTGCGCTGCGCTCGTAGTGGTTTCAGTCACAGGTCTCACCGCCCCGCCAGAGCGCGCATGGTAGGCGAAAACCCTTACTCACTCAAATACTTAACGGCGCGGCTCAGAGCGTCAGCAGGTCCACGTCGAGAAACTCGCTGCTGGCACTGGCAGAAGGCGCAGCCTGATGCGGAACGCTTCCCAGGAGCGGAGCCGTCAGCCGTTGCTCGAGGCTGCGCAAGTTGTCGGACGCACGCTCAAAGTGAGCATCGACACCATTGGCGACCCACCCGACCAGGCGCTGACCGCTGGCGTGGATCGCCTGCGCCGTCAGGAGCGCGTGATTCAGGCATCCGAGGCGCATCCCCACGACCAGCACCACCTTTGCATGAATGGCGCGCGAGAGGTCTGCGAATGACTCGCGCTCGTTGAGGGGCGTTAGCCAGCCGCCGGCACCTTCCACGACCACGACATCGGCCAGTCCGGAGAGGATACGGTAAGCACGTTCGATTTCGCGCAGATCGATGCGGGTACCCGCCTCGACTGCGGCGATGTGCGGTGCTACCGCTGGATCGAACGAGTATGGGTTGACGATTCGATAAGGAGCGGGCTCGCTCGCCTCGGCCATCAAGGCGAGTGCGTCCTCGTTGATCCAGCCATCGGCCGTCTGCCGGGCACCCGACGCAACCGGTTTCATTCCCGCGACCTTGTGGCCGCGCATCCGCAGGGCATGCAGGAGCGCTGCGGCGATCAGTGTCTTGCCGACGCCCGTGTCGGTTCCAGTAACGAAAAGGGCCTTGCGTCGCATGCGTCAGAGACGGCCCCGGCGCGCGATGTCGCTGATTGGCACTCTTACCTCCGTTCCACGCGGGATTGCGCCCCAGGCCTGGCCGAGCACCACTTCATAGGTGGCGGGCAGCCGCCCTTCGACTCGAAACCTTTCATACCCTGCCGTCACCGCGGTGAAGGCGGCACGGCCGGTCAGCCCGGATGGCCGACCTGCGGTCGCATTCTGTGCGCCGATCGCCTTCAGATCCCGCATCAGCGCGATCGCCGTATCGTACGTCAACGTGAAGCGCTCGACGTCCAGTACCGGCTCCGCGAGCCGGGCACGCACCAGCGCATCGCCGATATCGTGCATGTCGATGAAACGGCTCACGTGCGTGCGCTCATCGACGCTGGCCCACGCGGCTCGCAATTCCATCAACGTATCTGGGCCGAAAGTGCTGAACGTCACCAGTCCGCGCGGCTTCAGCACGCGCCGGAATTCGCGAAATGCCGCATCGGGTTCGTCACACCACTGCAGCATCAGGTTGCTGAAGATGAGGTCTACGCTCGCATCCGCCAGCGGCATACGCTCGGCATCCGCGCACACGCGCTCGAATCTGCGCCGCCAGCCCTGCTGACGACTCGCCTCGCGCAACATTCCCATCGCGATATCGAGTGCAATGACGCGGGCGCGCGGAAAGCGCTTCTTGAGCTCGCGCGCCGCATGTCCGGTTCCGCAGCCCGCATCGACGATCACCTGCGGCTCGAGTTTCAGATACTCCAGCCGCGAGAGCAGGCGGCCACGGACCTGGGTTTGCAACACCGCCGCCCGGTCGTAGCTCTGGCTGGCGCGCTCGAAAGCACGGCGCATCTGGCGCCGATCGAGCGCGAAAGGCTCGACGGATGGGTTGCGGGGCGGGCTCATGAGGGTTGACGCAGCGCCTCAGCGAGAGCTTCCACGAGTCGATCGATCTGCCCGTCGCGGTGCGCAGCGGACAAAGTGATGCGCAAACGCGCGGTCCCTTCGGGCACGGTGGGTGGACGGATGGCAGTCACCCAGAATCCTCGCTCCCACAGCGCTTCGCTCACCGCGAGCGCGCGAGCGGCGGTTCCGAGCACGATGGGCTGAATGGGAGTCTGCGAGCCGGCCAGGCCAATTCCCGCTCCCTGCGCAAGGCTGCGAAAGTGCGCGATGTTGGCGTTGAGTCGTTCGCGTCGCCAACTCTCCTCGTCCATCAGGCGTAATGCCATGCGGGTCGCGCAAGCGATCCCCGGAGGTAACGCCGTGGTGTAGATATGAGTTCGCGCTCTCTGAATGAGGTATTCGACAAGATCCGCGCCACCCGCCACGAAAGCACCGAAAGTTCCGAACGCCTTGCCGAGCGTGCCCATCAGGATGGGCACCTGCCGGGCATCGAGCCCGAAGTGCTCCAGCGTGCCGCGTCCGCCTCGACCGAGAACACCGATGCCATGCGCGTCGTCCACCATCAGCCACGCCCGCCTCGCTTGCGTAATCCGCGCGAGCGCATCGAGGGGCGCGATGTCTCCGTCCATGCTGAACACGCCGTCGGTCATGACGAGGGCGCTGCCCGACTCGAGCTCCGCGAGCCGCGCCTCCAGCGCGGCAGTATCACAGTGCGCGTAACGCGAGAAGCGTGCGCCGGACAGCAGGCCCGCATCGAGGAGTGACGCATGATTCAGCCGGTCCTCGATCACCTGATCAGCGCGCCCCACGAGCGCACTCGCGACACCGATATTCGCCATGTAGCCGGTGGAGAAGAGCAATGCTCGCTCGCGGCCGGTAAAGGCTGCGAGCTCTTCTTCCAGCGCGTGATGCTCGACGCAGTGGCCGGTCACCAGGTGCGATGCGCCGCTGCCGACGCCATAACGCGCAGCAGCGTCACGCAGTGCAGCGATCACGCGTGGATGGTGCGCGAAGCCCAGGTAATCATTGCTGCAGAAGACGGTGCGGCGTGAGCCTTCGACGACTGCCACCACGCCTTCAGCGTCTTGCGGCCATTCCTGCACGACGCGACGGCGCCGATACAGGTGACGCTCACGCAGCTCGTCGAGGGTTTCACGCAATGCAGGGCTCAGGCTCGACTCCGAGGCGGGCGAACAGCTCCTGGTCGTGGGCGACATCCGGATTTCCGGTCGTCAGCAGCTTCTCGCCGTAGAAGATCGAGTTGGCGCCGGCGAGAAAGCACAGTGCCTGTAGCTCATCGCTCATCTCGCTGCGCCCTGCGGACAGGCGCACGTGTGCTTTCGGCATCAGCACGCGAGCCACCGCGATCGCGCGTACGAATTCCAGGGGATCGAGTCGCGGGGTGCCATCGAGCGGCGTGCCCGGTACCTGCACCAGTTGATTGATCGGCACGCTCTCCGGATGCTCCGGCAGCGTGGCGAGCGTGTGCAGTAGCTTGGCGCGGTCGAGCTCGGTCTCACCCATGCCGAGAATCCCGCCACAACACACCTTGATGCCCGCGGCACGTACCGCCGCGAGTGTGTCCAGCCGATCCTGGTAAGTGCGCGTCGTGATGATCTTCTCGTAATGCTCAGCGGAGCTGTCGAGATTGTGGTTGTAGTAATCGAGGCCGGCGGCCTTGAGCTCCTCAGCCTGTTCCGCGGTGAGCATGCCGAGCGTCGCGCAGGTCTCGAGGCCCAGCGCCCGCACTTCACGCACCATTTCTGCGATCTGGGTGAGCTCACGTGCCTTCGGACTTCGATACGCGGCGCCCATGCAGAAACGCGTGGCGCCCGCCTGCCGTGCGGCCCTGGCCCGCTCGAGGACGGTATCGACATCCATCAGTGCCTCGCGCTCGACGCCGGTGTGGTAGCGAATGCTCTGCGGGCAGTAGGCGCAGTCCTCCGGGCAGCCTCCGGTCTTGATACTGAGAAGCGTGCTCACCTGCACCTGGTTGGGTGCATGGTGCGCGCGGTGCGTCTGCTGGGCGAGGAACATCAGGTCGGCGAACGGCAGCGCGAACAATCCGCGCACCTCCTCGAGCGTCCAGTCGTTGCGAATCGTGCCGGGCGGTGCAGACAGCGTAGTAGTCATTCGATTCGATCCGTTTGCGGCGCATTTGCCGCATGGCGGCCGCGGAGGTGGCGCGCAGTATTCGGTGGCGGATGAAACTCTGTCAACTTGGACGACGATGAATGGTTAACGGATGGCTACTTCGTGTACAGGGCGTGATCCTGCCTCCGACTTGCGTCCTGTGCGGAGCGCGCGGACAGCCGCCAGTCCTCGATCTATGCCGGCCCTGTGCCGAAGACCTGCCCTTGAACGTGCAATCCTGCCGTCGTTGCGCTGCGTCACTCACGGGCGCGGTGACTGGCGATCTCATCTGCGGGCGTTGCCTGCGACGGGCGCCGCGCTTCGATTGCGCCTTCGTGCCGTTTCGGTACGCGTATCCGCTCGACCAGTTGATCCGTGCCTTCAAGTACCGGGGCGTTCTTTCCTATGGGCGCGTGCTCGGAAATCTGCTGGCGGATTGTTTGTCGGTACGGCAGATGCCAAGTCCAGAGCTGATCGTACCCGTGCCGCTTCACGCCTCGCGGCAGCGAGAGCGGGGGTTCAACCAGGCAAGCGAGCTGGCGAGGCCGATCAGCCAGCGTCTCAACGTGCCGTTCGACGAGCGGCTGTGTCGGCGTATCCGCGCCACTTCCGATCAAACAGAGCTTGATGCTCGTGCACGTCGCCAGAATGTGCGACGCGTGTTCGAGGTGAGTACCCGCACCCGCCTGCGGCATGTCGCTGTGCTCGACGATGTGCTGACCACGGGCAGCACAGCCAACGAAATGGCGCGCGTGCTCAAGCGCGCCGGCGTCGAGACGGTGGAAATCTGGGCGGTGGCGCGCGCTCAGCCGGTAAACACGTAGTCGAGCAGGAGGCCGATGAACACCAGCATGCCGAAGTAGTTGTTGTTGTTGAAGGCACGAAAACACGCTTCGGGCTCGCGGCGGCGGATCAGCCATTGCTGCCACGCGAAGCACAACCCGCCAGCCGCGAGGCCCGCCAGGTACCAGTGGCCGTATTGCTTCTCGCGTCCGATGAGCACCAATGCGAACAGCACCATGAGCTGCATGATGCCGATCAGCACTCGGTCTGCATCCCCGAACAGGATCGCGCTCGACTTGATGCCAAGCTTCTTGTCGTCCTCGCGATCGACCATCGCATAGAGCGTGTCGTAGACGCCGGCCCACAGCACTGCCGCGCAGAAGATCACCCAGGCGATCTTCGGCACGGCTCCGGTCTGCGCGGCGAATACCATCGGCACTGCAATGCCGAACGCCGCGCCAAGATAGAACTGCGGCACCGGGAAGAAGCGCTTAAGGAACGGATAGCTGAGCGTGAGCGCTCCGCCGACGACTCCATAGAGCTGCGCCAGTGGGTTCAATGTAAAGAGGAGCCCTACCGCGATCAGGCACAGCACCAGGAACAGCAGCAGCGCTTCGGCCGGCGTGACCCGTCGCGCCGCCAGGGGACGATCGCGGGTGCGTGACACGAATGGGTCCAGGTCGCGGTCGGCATAGTCGTTCATCACGCAGCCGGCCGAGCGCATGATCAGGGTGCCGAGCATGAACACGATGAAAGTGCGCTCATCTGGGCGCGCATCACTCGCCACCCAGAAGGCCCACAACATCGGCCACATGAGCAGCCAGATGCCGATTGGCCGGTGCAGGCGCATGAGCAGCGCGTACTGACGCAGCGTCGCGTTTACGCGCGGCAGAGAGGAAATCAAGGGCCACGAGCGCAACGACTGGCGCAACTGCAGGAAACGTGCGGCCGCATTCATCCGATCTTTCCGTAAGCCTCGCCGTGTCCAACCCAGCGCGCGATGAGCGGCGCTATGTTAGCGGCATGTTCGGCGAACATCAGCTCCGCGAGCTGTTGCACGCGGGGCAAGAGGTCCGCGTCGCGCATCAGGTCCGCCACGCGCATCTGCGCCAGGCCGGTCTGCCGGGTGCCCAGCAACTCGCCGGGGCCACGCAACTCCAGGTCCCGTCGTGCCACTTCGAATCCATCGTTGGTCTGGCGCATGACTGCGAGCCGCTCGCGTCCCAACTCCGAAAGCGGCGGTCGGTACAACAGCACGCAACTGCTGACATGCGCGCCACGGCCCACCCGGCCACGCAGCTGATGGAGCTGTGCGAGGCCCATGCGCTCGGAATTTTCGACCACCATGAGGCTCGCATTAGGAACATCAACACCCACTTCGATGACGGTGGTCGCGACCAGCAGCTGTAACTCTCCCTGGCGGAAGCGCTCCATGGCGCCGTCTTTCTGCGCCGGAGTCATGCGTCCGTGAACGATACCGACCCGAATGCCAGGCAGGGCTTCCGCCAGCACCGCGGCCGTCTCTTCGGCAGCCTGGTAAGGAGCGGATTCGGATTCATCGATCAGGGGGCAGACCCAGTAGACCTGGCGTCCTGCGACGCACGCGTCGCGAATGCGCGCGATGACTTCGTCGCGGCGGCTCTCCGGCAGCGCGACCGTCTGCACAGGGGTTCTTCCGGGCGGCAGCTCGTCGATCACCGAGACGTCGAGATCGGCGTAGGCCGTCATGGCGAGTGTTCGGGGAATGGGCGTCGCAGTCATGATGAGCTGGTGCGGATGGCTGCCGTCGAGCAATCCCTTGTCGCGCAGTTTCAATCGCTGGTGAACGCCAAAACGATGCTGCTCGTCGACGATGGCCAATGCGAGCTTGCGGAACTGCACGCCTTCCTGGAACAACGCGTGAGTTCCGAGGACCACACGCGCGTCACCGGCAGCTACCGCTTGCAAGGCACTCGCGCGCGCGCGACCTTGCACCTTGCCGGCCAGCAGGGTCACTTTGATGCGCAGCTCGCCAAACCAGCGCTCGAAATTCCTCGCGTGCTGTTCGGCCAGCAGTTCCGTGGGTGCCATCAGCGCGACTTGGTAACCGGCTTCGACGGCGTGTGCGGCAGCGAGCGCGGCAACGATCGTCTTGCCGCATCCGACATCGCCCTGGACGAGGCGCAGCATCGGTCGCGGCTCACGCAGGTCGGCAGCGACTTCCTGGTAGGCGCGCCGCTGCGCACGGGTGAGCTGGAATGGCAGCGCGGCCATCAAGCGGTCGGCGAGGGCATGAGCGGGCAGCGCAACCGCAGGATCGGCCCGGATTTCGCGTCGCAGGAGTTTCAGGCTCAGCTGATGCGCGAGCAGCTCCTCGCAGGCGAGTCGGCGCTGTGCGGGGTGCCTGACAGAAGTCAGTAGATCCAGGCGCGCATCGGGCGGCGGGCGATGCACATAGTCGAGCGCCTCCATCAACTCGGGCCATTGCGATTTCGCGAGCGCGGCGGTTGGCAACCAGTCAATCAAACCCTGCTGCCGTACGGCATCGAGCGCCTGCGTGGCAAGCCGGCGCAGACGCCCCTGTGGCACACCCTCGGTGCCCGGATAGATGGGTGTCAGCGCTTCCGCGAGTTCTTCGCCCGGCGGGCCATCGAGCAGGCGATACTCCGGATGAACGATCTCGAGCCCGAGCGGGCCACGCCGCACTTCGCCGAAACAGCGCAACCGCGTTCCGCGAGCCAGCGACTCGTGCTGGCGCTGATTGAAATGGAAAAAACGCAGCGTCAGAAAGCCAGAGCCATCTGCGACGCGCGACAGGAGCTGGCGCCGGCCACGAAACACGACCTCGCTGAGCTGCACCTCAGCTTCGATGACGGCGCGCGCACCCACGGTGAGCGTTCCGATCGGCACGACGCGAGTACGGTCCTCGTAACGCAACGGCAGCAGGAACAGCAGATCCTGAACGGTGAAGACACCCAGCCTGGCCAGACGTCCGGCCAACGCCTCTCCGACTCCGCGGAGCGTCGTGACCGGCCGTTGCTCGGGGGCGGTCAAGTCCCGAGATAGAGAATGCATTCCATCTCGACCTGCGCGCCGCGCGGCAGGGCCGCAACGCCCACCGCGGCACGCGCGGGGTACGGCTCGTGGAAGTAGCGTGCCATCACCTGGTTGACCACCGGGAAGTGCTTCAGGTCGGTGAGATACACGTTGAGCTTCACGGCCTGCGCGAGGCTCGCTCCTGCCCCTTCGGCAATCGCCTTGAGATTCTCGAACACGCGCTCGATGTGAAGCTCGATCTCTCCAACGACCAGCTCGCCGGTTGCGGGGTCGAATGGCACCTGGCCGGAAATGAACACCAGGTCACCCGCGCGCACGGCCTGCGAATAGGTGCCAATCGCCCGGGGTGCCTTGTCCGTATGAATAATGTGTCGGGGCATGGGATGAGACCTATGCAATCGTCCTGATGACCTTGAGCACGTCCGGCATGTTGCGAATCGTGCGCATCACCCGCGCGAGATGTTTGCGATCGCGCACCTGCAGTTCGAAGATCAGGCTCGAGGTATCGACATCGCGCTCGACCAGCGAGACGTGATCGATGTTGGTCTCCGTACCGGCGATGCTCGCCGCCACCGCGGCCAGCACGCCCATGCGGTTGGCGACCTCGACGCGAATCTCCGAGCTGAAGAGCCGATCGAGTCCCTTCTCCCACGCCAGGGAAATCCACTTGTCGGGCTGCTTGCGGTAGCCGGAGAGGTTGCCGCACGATTCGCGGTGCACGACGACGCCGCGACCGCTGCTGAGATAAGCCATCACGGGGTCGTTCGGAATCGGGAAGCAGCACCGCGCGTAGGAGATCACCAGCCCTTCGGTTCCTGCGATGGCCAATGGCGCAGGCGTCGCGCTCTGCATCGCCGGGTCGTCGATCGGCAGGAGGCGCCGCGCGATCAGGGGTGCGAGCCGCTCGCCGAGCCCGATCTTCTCGTACAGGTCATCGGGACTCTTCATTCCAAACTCCGTGAGCATGGGTTTCATCTGCTCATCGGCGATCTTCTTCAACGTCAGCGAGAACTCCGCGAGCGCCTGATTGAGTAACCGGCGGCCGAGCTCGATGGCTTCCTTGCGCTTCAGGCTCTTGAGGTAATGCCGTATGGCGGCGCGTGCTTTCGCGCTCACCACGAAATTGACCCAGGCCGGGTTCGGCGCGGCCCCCTTCGCCGTGATGATTTCGACCGTCTGCCCGTTCCTCAGTGGCGTGCGCAGGGGCACCAGTCGCCGGTCGACCTTCGCTGCCACGCAGCGGTTGCCGACATCGGTATGCACTGCATATGCGAAATCCACCGCTGTAGCGCCGCGCGGCAAGCGCAGGATCTCGCCTCGCGGCGTGAACACGTAGACCTTGTCGGGGAAGAGGTCCACTTTGACGCTCTCGAGGAACTCCTCCGAGTTGCCGCCCTCCTGCATCTGCATCAGCTGATTCAGCCATTCGCGCGCCCGATCGTGCTGGGTGCTGTCCGCCTTCTCGCCAGTCTTGTATTTCCAATGCGCGGCAATGCCGGACTCCGCGACACGGTGCATGTCCTCGGTGCGGATTTGCACCTCGATGGGCACACCGTTGGGGCCGAACAACGTGGTGTGCAACGACTGATAGCCGTTGATGCGCGGAATCGCGACGTAGTCCTTGAAGCGTCCTGGCATGGGCTTGTACACGCTGTGCACCAGGCCGAGCGCGCGATAGCTGGTGTCGACGCTGTCGACGACGATGCGAACCCCGTAGACGTCGACGATCTCGTTCAGCGGCACGCTCTTCTTGCGCATCTTGCGATACACGCTGTAGAGGTGCTTTTCGCGTCCTTCGACCGTCGCCTTGATCCCTGCCTTCTGCAGCACCGAGTGCAGGTTCTCTGCGATCTTGCCCACGAACTGCTTCTGGTTGCCGCGAGCACGCTTCAGTTCCTTCTCGATCACGCGATAGCGCTGCGGATACAGTGCTCTGAAACCAAGCTCCTCGAGCTCCAGCTTGATGCTGTACAGCCCCAGGCGGTCGGCGATCGGCGCGTAGATGTCGAGCGTTTCGCGCGCAATGCCACGGCGTTTCGGCAACGGCATCGCATCGAGCGTGCGCATGTTGTGCGTGCGGTCCGCGAGCTTTACCAGGATGACGCGGATGTCGCGCACCATCGCGAGCAGCATCTTGCGGAAGCTCTCGGCCTGCGCTTCCTGGCGGCTCTTGAACTTGATCTGGTCGAGTTTCGTCACTCCATCGACCAGGTCGGCGACTTCGTGTCCGAACTGCTCGACCAACTGCTCCATCGCGGTCGGCGTGTCCTCGATCACATCGTGCAGGATCGCCGCGATGATCGTCTCCGCATCGACGTGCAGGTCGGCCAGGATGTTCGCGGCCGCGATCGGGTGCGAGATGAAGGGCTCGCCGGAAAGGCGTTTCTGCCCCTTGTGCGCGGCGGCCCCGAACTCGTAGGCCTGTTGCACGCGCTCGACCTGGTCGGCCGGCAGGTAGTTCTCAAGCTTGGAAATGAGCTGATTGATGCCCAGGGCGCGCCTTCCGCCCGGGAGGAGACTGAGAATGGAGGAGGCGTAATCCATGGGAAAAACAAGGGCTCTGAACCGCTGTTAGCCCATTCTGTGGGCGAATCGAACCGAGTTCAAAGCCCAAAGAAAATAAAGGGTCCGGACCGGTGGTCAGACCCCACTTTCATGTCAGAACACCACGGTCGGCTTGACGTTCCCCCAGTGGAGCGTCGAACTGCCTACGTTATAGTCGCAGGCGACCCGCGGCCAAGGGATGCAGGATGCAGCAGGCGGCGGCCGCAGGGACCTCGAACTGGCATTCATTCATCTGAACGCCAGTCGTCGATGCGAATTGGGGTCACCCGTGCCCCCCGGGGACGTTGTTAATGCCGCTACGAGCGCGATCGGTACTGCCGCTATTTCGGTGTCGTGCGTCTCTCTACGTTATCCGCGCCGTAGCACTGGCTGGGATAGCGCTGGGAGCGCAGGTTCAGGCGCAGACGCTGAACTGGGATGCGAACGGCACGCTCCCCGTCAACGGCAACGATACCGTCACACCCGCCAACAACGTCTGGGACATTAGCAGCCTGCGCTGGCACAACGGCGTCGGCTACCAGGCTTGGAACAATGCTGCGCTGAGCGATGCCGTGTTCGCGGGTACTGCCGGAACTGTGACTCTCGGCGTCCCCATCACAGCCCATAACCTCACGTTCAACAGCAACAACTACACGCTTGCGGGCAGCGCGCTGACCCTGGGCGGAGTGAATCCCACCATCGCGGTCAATACGACCACCACGACCATCAATTCCGTGATCGCTGGAACCGCGGGCCTGATCAAGTCTGGCACCGGAACGCTGGTGCTCTCAGCCGCGAGCACCTACAGCGGCGTGACCCTGCTTCAGTCCGGGACCCTCTCGCTCACCAACAATGCGGCGCTCGGCAGCGGACCGAACGTCGCGTCCAATTTTGTCATCGGCAATGGCACGACGCTCAACTTCAATTCCACGACGATCGATCGCAACTTCACCCTGAACGGCGGCATCGCGCGCATGTCAGCTGCCGCGGCCGGCGTGTATTCAGGCAGCCCCACGCTGACAGCATCCACAGAGCTGCAGCTCATCAGCAGCGGAACCTTCAGCGGAAATTTCGCCGACACCGGAGCGAACGTGTTGAGCCTCAGCAAGACCGTGAGCGGCACGGTGATTCTGAGCGGTACCAACACGTACTCGGGACCGACGGTCCTCTCAGCCGGCATCTTGCGCGTGAACAGCGCCGGAGCACTTTCCGCCAACAGCAATCTCGCCCTGTCCGGCGGCGGTGTCCTCGAGCTGGGCGCGGCAGACCTGACGCGTTCTGTGGGTACAGGGGCCAACCAGGTTCAATGGACCGGGAGCGGTGGATTTGCGGCCTTCGGCGCCAACCGCATCGTCAATCTCGGCGGTGCTGGAGCAACGCTCACTTGGGCGGCTACCCCGGGATTTGTTGGCGCCGGCCAGACCTTGATACTGGCTTCCGGCTCCGCCACGGGCACTTTGGATTGGCAGAATCCGCTCGACCTGAATGGCGCGGCGCGCACGATCCAGATCAATAACGGCTCGGCCGCCACGGACGTGATGTTGAGCGGCGCGCTCAGCAATGGCGGAGTGACTTACACCGGTACCGGCACGGTACTGGCGAGCGCGGCGAATACCTACACCGGTGCGACCAGCCTCAATGGAGCGACGGTTCGCGTCAACACGATTGGCAACGGTGGTACCGCCGGCGGCCTCGGTGCGGCGAGCAACGCGGCTGCGAACCTCGTGTTCGATAGCAACAGTTCAATTCTCACTTACGGTGGTGCCGGCGAGAGCACGGATCGCAACTTTTCCTTCGGAGCGGCAACACAGGCCCAGATAGCCGCGAGTGGAACAGGCGCGCTGGTGTGGAATGGCACGGCCAGTGTCGCGAGCGGCGCTCGAACGCTCGTGCTCCGCGGCACCAACACCGCTACCAACACCTTTGCCGGTACGCTGTCGGATGGCGGTGGAACGTTGTCGCTCACCAAGAGCGATGCGGGCACCTGGCGCCTGACTGGAATCAATACGTACACCGGCGCGACATCGATCACCGGTGGGACGCTCGAAGCAGACACCCTCGCCAATGGCGGGGTCGCAAGCAGCATCGGCAGCAGCGCGGCGGCGGCGCCGAGCCTCGTGATCAACAACAGCGGGCTGCGCTACGTCGGGAATGCCAACGCCAGCACCAATCGAGACTTCACCGGCATCGGAACGACGCCGCGCCTCGAGTCGAGCGGCGCAGGCACACTGACCTGGAACGGCACGATGGTGACGACCGCGGCCACCACCCTCACGCTGGGCGGCACCAATGCCGGCAACAATCTTTTCGCGGGCGCCCTTGCGGACTTCAATACAGCGGGCGCGCTGCGTACCAGCCTGATCAAGGCCGGAACAGGGAGTTGGGCTCTTTCCGGAGCGAGCACTTACACGGGCGATACGCGCATCGACGCAGGTCTGCTGACCCTGAATAGCGCGGCGGCACTTTCGGGTGGTCTGGCGGGCGACGGCGCGACACCGGGGAGTCTGCTGGTCCTCAACGGCGGCGTGCTGGGCCTCACCGCCGCGAGCGGCGACTTCAATCGCGCCGTCGGCACGACTCAGTTCGTCAACCAGGTGCGCTGGCAAAGCGCCGGCGGTTTCGCCGCCTTCGGTGGTGATCGCATCGTCAACCTCGGCGGCGCGGGAGCTACGGTCGCCTGGACCGCGGGTGGTTTCGTGCCCAACGGCCAGTCACTGATTCTGAGTCTCGCCAATGCCGACAGCAGCATCGACTTTCGCAACGGGATCGATTTCGGTGCCGCGAATCGCACCGTCCTCGTCAATGATGGTACCGCCCCCGTCGACGCGATCCTGAGCGGCGTGCTGTCGAGCACGGGCGGCGGTCTGGTCAAGTCCGGCGCGGGCACGCTGGTCCTCAGCGCCAACAACACCTACACGGGGACGACCACGATCAGCGCCGGCGTGCTGCAGGTGGGCACCGGCGGCACCACGGGCACGCTCGGTACCGGCAATGTCACGGACAGTGGGCAGCTGATCATCAATCGCAGCGATGCCTACACGATCGGCAACACCATCACTAGCAGCGGGGTTCTGCGCCAGAACGGTACCGGCACCACGATCCTCACCGCGAACAACACCTACAGCGGCGGCACGTTCATCAGCGCGGGCACCCTGCAAATTGGCAACGGCGGCGCGACCGGTGCGGTGGGTGGGGGCGCGGTGACCAACAATGCAACGCTCGCCATCAATCGCAACAACGCGCTCACCGTGGCCGCCGTGATCGGCGGTACCGGGACGCTGCATCACGACGGCATCGGCACGACGACCTTGACCGGGCTCAACACGTTCACGGGGCCGGTGGAGTTCAACGCGGGCGTGATCGCAGTTGCGAATCTTCAGAACGGCGGCATCAGCAGCAACCTCGGTGCTTCTACGAACGCGGCGGCGAGCCTGGACTTCGACGGCGGCACGCTGCGCTACACCGGTGTGGCGACCAGCACCGACCGCAATTTCCTCATCGAGGATGGCGGCGCGACGCTGGATGCAAGCGGCAGCGGCATTCTGACCTGGAACGGTGCGCCGTCTTACGATGTCGCGAACCAGGCTCGCAATCTCACTCTGACCGGTACCAGCAACGGCAGCGTGTTCGCCGGTGCACTCGCTGACAACGGTGCCGGAGCGCTCGCAGTCACGAAGAGCGGCACCAGCCGCTGGATTCTCTCGGGTGCCAACACCTACTCCGGCACCACGACGATCTCGGCGGGAACGCTGCAGATTGGCAATGGCGGCACCACCGGTGCGTTGGGAAGTGGCGCCGTCATCAACAACGCCACGCTCACCTTCCTGCGCTCTGATGCTCTCAATGTCGCGAACACCATTTCCGGCACTGGCACGCTCAATCAATCTGGAGCCGGTACGACGCTGTTGAACGGTTCCGCCGCTGCAGCGGTGACCAATGTCAATCTGGGCACGCTGTTGGCGAACGGCAGCCTGGTCACCCCGACGCTTACCCTTGCAAATGGGGCGACGCTCGACGTGCATGGCACTGTGGAGGCGGCGGGAGCAACACGCACGGCGATCACGGGGAGTTCCGGCGTCAACACCGTACTCGTCGCGAGTGGCGCCACCTTGCGCGCGACGGGCGATCTGGGCAACGGGTCCGATGTGCTCGATGTTTCCGGAACCGTGGACACCGGTGCGGGCACGCTGAGCCTGGGAAGCGGCGATGACACGCTCACTATCCACGACGGCACGAACATCCTCGGCACCGTTGCAGGTGGCACTGGCGTCAATACGTTCAGCACGGATATAGCGGCGGTGGCGAGTCTTGGAGCCGTCAGTGGCTTTCAGACCTTGCTCAAGACGGGTGCCGGTACGCTCAATATCAATGGCCCCGCCGTCTCGACCTTCACGACGGTCACAGCCGGTGCCGGCACAGTGAACATCGCTGCGACGGGCAGTGTCACCGGAGTTGTGACTGCCACCGTAGCGAGTGGCGCGACCCTCAATGTGAGCGGCAGTTTCATTGGCACGGGTGCGGCCAACACGCTATCGGTCGCGGGAACGGTGTCCGGTGCTGGAACGATAGACCTAGGCGCGGGAGATGACGTTCTGACGCTGAACGATGGCGCCGTCGTGACTGCGATGATAGGTGGTGGCAGCCAGACGAGCGCCGACGCTGTTGTGCTCAACAACGCTTCTGCATTGTCAGTGGATGGTGCCGCGATTTCCGGCTTCGAGCGGCTCACGAAACAGAACGCGGGTGTCGCGACGCTCTCGGGTCTGCACAGCTATGCGACCGATACGAATGTCGATGCCGGCACCTTGTCGGTGGCAGGCCAGCTCGACACGCCGATTCTCAATCTCGCGGACGCGAGCACTCTCACTGTGCTGGGCACGGTTCAGGCGGCAGGAGCCACACAGGCGCAGCTAAGCGGCAGTGCTGGCATCAACACGGTGGTTGTCGCCTCCGGCGCTGCGCTGCGTGCCACCGGCAACCTGGGTGCGGGTGCCGACTTGCTGGACGTTTCCGGAACGCTCGACACCGGGGCTGGCTCACTCGACCTGGGCGGCGATGACGACGTCTTCACTATTCACGACGGCACCAGCATTGCGGGTCTCGTCGACGGTGGCGCAGGGACCAACACGTTCAACACTGACATCGCCGCAGTCGCGAATCTTGGAGCCGCGACGAACTTTCAGACACTCCTGAAGACTGGTGTCGGCACGCTGAACATCAACGGTCCGGCGAATTCGATCTTTGACACGGTTCTGATCAACGCCGGAGTCCTGCATGTGGGCGCGAGTGCCACGATTAATCCCGTGACGACCGTGGTCGCCGCCGGCGCGACGCTACAGGTTGATGGCGGCTACCTGGGGACTGCTGGCAACGACACGATGGCGATTGCCGGCACCGTCTCGGGCACGGGCCTCATTGATCTTGGCGCGGGAGATGACGTTCTGACGCTGAACGATGGCGCCGTGGTGAGCGCCACGATTGGCGGTGGCGGGCAGACGAGCGCGGACGCCGTGGTGTTGAACAACGCTGTCGCACTGTCGCTGGCGGCAGGTGCGCTATCCGGTTTTGAACAACTCACCAAACAGAACACCGGGATTGCGACTTTGACCGGGCTGCAGACCTACAGCGCCGGTGCCAGCATCAACGCGGGCACATTGTCAGTCAGCGGTACGCTCGAGACCCCCACCGTCACGCTTGGCGACGGCAGCACACTCGAGGCGCTCGGCATCGTACAAGCGACGGGACCGACGTCGACCACGATCACGGGTAGCGCCGGCATCAACACGCTGCACGTCAGGAGCGGCGCGATGTTGCGGGCAACTGGCGATCTCGGCGCGGGCTCGGACCTGCTCGACGTTGCTGGCAACCTGGATACCGGCCCAGGCGTGCTGAATCTGGGCGACGGCGATGACACGCTCACCATCCATGACGGCACGAACATCCTGGGGACCGTAGTGGGTGGCGCCGGTACCAACACATTCAACACGGATATTTCTGCTGCCGCCAGCCTTGCTGCCGTGAGCGATTTTCAGATGCTGCTCAAGACGGCCGCGGGCACGCTCAATCTCATCGGGCCGGCGGTCTCGACTTTCACGACCGTGACAGTCAATGCGGGCACAATGAATGTTGCAGCGGCTGGCAGCGTCAACGGCGTGGTGACCACCACGGTTGCGAGCGGCGCCACGCTCAATGTAACTGGCAGTTATCTCGGCAGCGCTGGTGCGGACACGATGGCCGTAGCGGGTACGGTTTCGGGCGCGGGCACGATCAACCTTGGCGCCGGCGACGATGTTCTGACTTTGAGTGACGGTGCGGTCCTCAACGCGACGATCGATGGTGGCACACACTCCGCGGGTGACAGCATCGCAATCAACAATGCCGGCGCCTTCACCCTCGATGCGAGTCGCGTATCCGGCTTCGAAATTCTGAACAAGCAAGGTGCAGGGACCGCCACGCTTTCGGGGACACCGGTCTTCACAGGCGCAATCAACATCAATGCTGGAACCGTGGCGAGCAGTGGAACACTCACCGCTAGCCTCGTGAACATCGCGGCCACGGGCACGCTGTCGAGCAGCGGGCTGATCGTCGGTGATGTCACCAACGCGGGCGTGCTCAACACGGGTAGCGCGCGCTTTCGGCCGCCTGACGATTCGCGGTGACTACGTCGGGGTCGGCGGGAGGTTGGATATGCGGGTGGCGTTGGGGGATGAAAATTCGCCAAGCCGATGTCCTGAGCATCGACGGCGGCACGGCTGTGGGTATGACGCAAGTTCGCATCATCAATCAGAACGGCCTGGGCGCCCGCACCAACGGCAGCGGAATTCATCTCATCGAGACCGCGAACGGCGCGACCACTTCACCCGATGCTTTCGCGCTGGAGGGTCCCGTGGCCGCCGGGGCGTTCCGCTATGACCTGTTCACGGCACCGAGGCAGACGCGGATCCGCAGGGCTGGTATCTGCGCTCGCTCCTGCCGGTGCGGGATGTGGCTTCGCTCTCGACAACGCTCGTGCCGCTCGCGCACCTGTACGGCCTGTCAGTGATCGGCACCTTGCACGAGCGTGAAGGCGCTGACCTCGCGACCTGCGACGGCACCAGCTCGGGCTGTCAGTGGGGTCGCGTGCTGTATCGCGCCGGAAAGCATGACGGTGGTGGCACCGAGGTGAATGGCGCGAATTTCGACTATGACGTCACCGGGGTTCAGATCGGCACCGATGTCTACCAGGACACGCGATGACAACCGCTCGGCGCGCGCGGGTGTGTACCTGAGCATGGGACCGACGAATGCCTGGGCCGACCGCGACGACGGCACCCGGGCAGGCAACGCTGACAGCGCTCAGTTCCACTCTCGCCGGCTACCTGACACGCCGCAGTACCGCGTGGTACGTGGACACAACGGTGCTGGGAACATACTTCAGCCGGATCGAGCTTGAGCCTCGTGAGGATGATGGCGCTGAGACTCATGGCTGGGCGCTCGCCGGATCCATCGAAGCGGGGCGCAGCGTGAAGCTCGGGACCGACTGGACCCTGGAGCCTCAAGGGCAGGTCATCGTTCAGCACATTGAGCAGGCCGATACACAGACCGCAGGCACGACGATCGACTTCGACAACACGGACACCGTCGTGGGTCGCGCCGGTCTCGTCTTGAGAGTGCTTCGCAGCCGTGGAAATGGCGACCCGCGCTCGTTCAACGCCTGGCTGCGCGCGAACTACTGGAGCGAGCTGTCAGGGAACGCCGAAACGACTCTGGCGGCGCCAACTGCGCCCGCGACAGTGTTCCGCACCGACTTCGACGATGACTGGGTCGAGCTGTCGGCCGGCGTGGCGGCCCAGCTCAACGAGCACACCAGTGCGCATGCCAGCGTGACGGCGAGCCGGGGCGTGGGGGGCAGCGACAGCCGCGCGGTTCAGGGCACCGTGGGCTTCAAAGTTGAGTGGTAGACCCGGACTCAGCCCGAGCGTGGCGGACTTGTGCGGGGCGCAAACCCGTTCAGTCGCCCAGACCGAGTTGCGGTGCCCGGAAGTCGGTCGGCAGCTCCATGTCGGGAATGGTCGGCTCTGGTGGGGCTTCCTGTTCCTCGAGCAGCTCGGGTCCGATGTTGCCCGCCGCGATCTCGCGCAGCGCGACGACGGTGGGCTTGTCGTTCTCCCAGTCTAGGGTCGGCTCCGCGCCGTTCGCGAGCCGCCGCGCGCGCTTCGCTGCCACCAGCACCAACTGAAACAGGTTCTCGACGTTTTCGAGACAGTCTTCGACAGTGATTCGCGCCATGATGAGGGTTCTGTGCCGGCCGAAAAAGGGCGGCAAGTCTACAGCAGGATCAGCTCGTCATGCCAGCAGGGAGGCCGTTAGCGCTTTGAGCCCCGGGCGATCCGAACGCAGGGACTCGCCCTGGCCGGCAATGATCGATTTGAGGTCGGCCAGGGCATGGTCGAAGTCATCGTTCACGATCACGTAGTCGAATTCAGGCCAATGGGTCATATCATCGACGGCATCGCGCAGCCGCCGGGCGATCACCTCGTCCGAATCCGTGCCCCGATTTCGCAGACGCTCTTCAAGCGCGGCCCGCGAGGGCGGGAGAATGAATATTGAGGTGCATTCGGGCAGCGCCTTTCGTACCTGGGCCGCACCCTGCCAGTCGATCTCGAGGATCAGGTCCTCGCCACTCGCCAGCGCTCTCTCGACCTCTCGACGTGGGGTGGCGTACCAGTTGTCGAACACCTGCGCGTGCTCGAGGAAAGCGCGGGCGCTGATCATGCGCTGGAATTCGTCGCGCGAGACAAAGTAGTAGTCACGACCGTGGACTTCAGTGGGACGTTGCGCGCGGGTGGTATAGGAGATCGAGAACCTAAGCGACGGGTCGCGCTCCATCAGCGCACGCACCAGCGAGGTCTTTCCAGCTCCCGAAGGCGCTGCGCATACAAACAGGCGCCCACGCTGGGCCTGTCTTGAATTTCCAGTCGAGGATGAAGTCGATGACATCGGGACTCGAAGCGGCGAAGTCGCGTCGCGAGATTACCCGATGTAGCGACGCGGTGGGTGGGCCTGCCTTGGCCACTAATCCCACCGCGCCGAAGGGGACTCTGATATTTCAGGCGCAGGTTTCTGGCTGGCTGTTTCCTCTTAGTGCCGAGCGGTCCACGTCCAGCGTCCGCGCCGCCGGGCTACCAGGAGGGCAAGGAGACCGGGGAGCAGTTCGGCACCGCCCATGGCGCCACCGCCACCGCCGCCACCACCGCCGCCACCACCGCTGCCGCTTGAGACGACGAGGCTCACCGCGGAGCCGCTCGCCACACTCGTGCCGGCCGCCGGGTTCTGGCTGATGACGCTGCCGGATGCGACCGTGCTGCTCGACTGCTGCGTGACGCCCCCTACCGTGAGACCGGCACCGGTGATGGCGCTGGTGGCGGCCGCCTGCGTCATGCCCGCCACGCTCGGCACCGCGATGCTTGTCGGGGCGCTACAACGAGCGAACGTGGAGAACTCATCGGTCGCAGTTCCGTTAATGGTGACTCGGACCCCCACCTCATGGTTGCCGCAGTCCGCGATCGTGGAAGGCACGGTCAGGAGGTACTCATTCTTTAGCCTATCGGCGATGCTGGTGTAGGCCGCTGCGATTTCAGCAGTGGTTGGCGCAGCAATGTATTCGCCACCAGTCAGTCTAGGCAGACGTTGCAAAAGCGCGGTGTTCCTGGTGTCGGTTACGCCAATCATAAAGATCGGAATGCTGTTGGCGAGGGCGCTGTCGACCACAGCGCTCTCCGTCGTCGTCGAGGCGTTCTCGATCCCATCGGTGACCATGAGGATCGCTTTCGGTCCAGGCGGGAGTGTCACAGAGGGTGGAGGCGTGATGAATTGATTGAGTGAGACATTGAGGGCGTCCATCAGGTTGGTCGTACCCTCCGCATAGGGCGCCATGAGAGCATTCATCAATGCGGACCGGGCCGCGCCACCGGAGTCAATCTCGACGAAGGGCTGCACCACTGTAGGTCCAGCAGTACCGCTGAACTTGACGATCGCTGCGAAGTCGCCCACGCGCATTGCATCGATAAAATCCGTTATCGCACTCTGCATGGCGGGGAGTGCGACGATCTGCACGCTCAAACTGTAGTCCAAGACGAAGACTACCGAGGCGTGCTGACCCAGATCCTGGCCCGGCGGCCGCGTGAAGGTGAAGGGCACCGACCCGGTCGTGTTGTCGAACTCTACCTGGAAGTTGCTGGTGGTCAGGTTTCCTACGGGAGCTCCGGCAGAGTCGGTGACAGTCACGAACACCTGGATTGGAGCCGGGCTCGTGCCCGGCTCGACGCGAACAGTGACTGCTGCCCGCGCGGGGCTCCCAAAAAATGCGGCCGCCAGGAGCAGCAGTACCGGAAGCCAGCGTGTCAGTTGTGCTGCCATTGTGGTGCGGGCATGAACACAAGGTCGCAGAGATTGTTCGAGCATAGGAGTAGTTTTGATTTTCTATTCGATGTGGTTATTGGTGATCCCCGCGCACATTTAACACCGGAAAGCCGGAACAGCGTCACAAGGATTGTGTGACGCACGTCACCGTTCTTCGGCTAATCGGCCGAACCGGCGCTTTATGGTGAATGGGTGGGGTGCGTGGCCGTTTGCGGCAAGTTATTCGACGTTCTGCACCTGTTCACGCATCTGCTCAATAATCACTTTCATGTCAACAGCCACGCGCGTCGTTTCCGCATCCTGAGACTTCGAGGAGAGCGTGTTCGCCTCGCGGTTGAGTTCCTGCATCAGGAAATCGAGTCGCCGGCCCGCCGGCTCCTCGCCATCCAGTGATTTGCGAATTTCCGTGATGTGGCTGCGCAACCGATCGAGCTCCTCATCGACATCCATTTTCTGCGCGAGGATCACGAGTTCCTGCTCCAGCCGTTCCGCATCGGGCTCCACGCCGAGCTGGGCAATGCGTTCCGTGAGTCGTGCGCGGATGCGTGCGCGGACCTCCGGCAGGCGTGCAATCACGGCGGCGACGAGCTTGAGCAGCATGTCGCAGCGCTGCAGGAGCATGTCGCGGATGCGCTCACCCTCGCGCGCGCGCGCCTCAGTCAGCGCTTTGAGGCCATCTGCGAGCGCTGCCTGTGCAGCAGAGAGGAGTGGGGTGACATCGCGCCCTTGATCTTGCACAACGCCTGGCCAGCGCAACAGGTCGATCGGATTGAGCGGCGCTGCGAGATCCCCGGCGAGATCGGCCAGCTCACGTGCACGGGTCAACAGCCTTTCGGCCAACGCACGGTTGATCTCGATCTCGCCAACAGTGTCCGCAGCGGCACGAAAATTGAGCGTGCAGTCGACTTTTCCACGGCGCAGGACGGAGGCAATCGTCTGGCGGAAGTCACCTTCCGCCGCGCGCAGCTCTTCGGGCAGCCGGCAGCTCACTTCGAGATAGCGGTGATTGACGGTGCGCAGCTCCCAGGTGAGCGTGCCCCAGGAGCCCGACTGCTCGCGCCGGGCAAAGCCCGTCATGCTGCGGATCATGTTGATTTGGTGCTATAAAGCCGCGCCGAAGTCTAGCAGACCGGGGTGTGCGTTGCGGGTCGAGTACGCGGAGCTGAGTCTCGTCGGCCATCGCGAAGACAATCAGGATCGTGTCTCGGTCGCGGTAGGCGAACACGCTGCATTCCTGCTCGTGATCGATGGCATGGGCGGGCATGCGGAAGGCGCCCGCGCCGCCGAGACAGCGCTGAAGTCCATGCTCGAAAGCTTCTGGCACACGCCTCATCCGATCTTCGATCCGCTGGGATTTCTGCACCTGACCCTGGGCAGGGCACACGAGGACGTCGTCGCGCTGGGGACCAGCCTGAGCATGGAGGTGCGTCCGCGCGCTACCTGTGCCGTGTGCCTGGTGCAGCAGGGCGCCTCGTACTGGGGGCACGTCGGCGACAGCCGCGTGTACCAGATTCGAGGCGGACAGGTGTGTACGCGTACGCGCGATCACAGTCATGTTGAGCAGCTCTTGCGTGATGGCGTAATCACGGAAGCGGAGGTCGTCGGTCACCCCATGCGCAATTTTGTCGAGTGCTGCCTGGGCGGAGACGCCGCGCTGCCAGACATGACCATCAGCCGTCGCAGGCCGCTCGCCATGGAGGACGTGCTGCTGCTCTGCACTGACGGTGTCTGGGCCAATCTCAAAGATGCGGATATCGGTGCCTTCTATCCACCTGACAACGGCGACTTGCGCGCGGCCCTGCAGGCGCTCGGCAATCGTGCCGTGCAGGCGTCCTCGCCCTACAGCGACAACACCACAGCGGCGGCGCTGCGCTGGCTGGGGCAGTAGTCGTGCGGCCGAGTGGGCGCGCGCCCGACGAACTGCGAGCCGTGCACATTACACGCCGCTACACGCGCCACGCTGAAGGCTCAGTGCTCATCGCGTTCGGAGACACGCGCGTGCTGTGCACCGCGAGCGTCGAGGAGTCAGTGCCGTCATTTTTGCGCGGTGCCGGCCAGGGGTGGATCACCGCGGAGTACGGCATGCTGCCGCGCTCCACGCATACGCGCACCGCGCGTGAGGCGGCCAAGGGCAAGCAGACGGGGCGCACGCAGGAAATTCAGCGGCTCATCGGCCGCTCATTGCGCGCCGTCGCTGATCTGCGCGCGCTGGGGGAACGGACCATCACGATCGACTGTGATGTTCTGCAGGCTGACGGCGGAACGCGGACCGCTGCCATCACCGGCGGATACATCGCCCTCGCCGATGCGATCGGGGCGCTGATGCGTCGCCGGGTGCTCACGAGCAGCCCCCTGCATGGGCAGGTGGCGGCGGTTTCCGTTGGCATCTGCGGGGGCGTGCCGGTGCTCGATCTGGACTACGCCGAGGATTCGGAAGCCGAGACGGACATGAATGTCGTCATGAACAACGGTGGCGCGTTCATCGAGGTGCAGGGAACAGCCGAAGGTCATGCATTTCGGCGCAACGAGTTGGATGCGCTGCTCAACCTCGCCGCGCAAGGTATCGGGCAGCTGCTCGCACATCAGCTGCAGGCACTTTCCGACTGAGAGATTTCGCGATGCGTGTGGTACTCGCGACCGGTAATCCCGGGAAACTCCGCGAGCTGCGGGCTTTGCTCGCGGGTACCCCCGTGCAGCTCGTGGGGCAGACGGAGCTCGGCATTGGCATGGTGGAAGAAACCGGGCTGACTTTCGTCGAGAACGCGATCATCAAGGCGCGACACGCGGCCTCGCAATCAGGACTCGCCGCAATCGCGGATGATTCCGGGCTGGAAGTGGACGCACTCGATGGCCGGCCCGGCGTGCATTCGGCCCGGTATGCCGGGCGCGAGGCCGGCGATGGGGAAAACAATGCGCGACTTCTCTCCGAGCTGGCCGACGTCGCTCCCGCCAAGCGCACCGCGCGCTACCGTTGCGTACTGGTCCTGCTGCGCTCGGCGAATGATCCGGCACCGCTCATCTGCGAAGGGGTGTGGGAAGGGCGCATCGCAGATTCTCCGTGCGGTGAGAACGGCTTCGGCTACGACCCGCTGTTCCTGGTCGATGATCTGCAGATGACGGCAGCGCAGTTGTCACCGGAGCTCAAGAATCAGCTCAGTCACCGCGGGCAGGCCTTGCGAAAACTGGTCGCGGCGATCGTCGACGGCAATGCGATCGGCGGCAGCTAGTTAGAATGTCATCCATGGCCCTGTTGCAGAACCCGCCCCTCTCGGTCTACGTGCACCTGCCCTGGTGTGTGAGCAAGTGTCCATATTGCGATTTCAATTCATACGCGATCGAAGGTGTGCTGCCTGAGAAACGCTACGTCGCGGCCTTGGACCGCGACCTCGAGTTCCAGGCTGAATGGGTGCGTGGCCGACGAGTGCAAAGCATCTTCTTCGGGGGCGGAACGCCGAGCCTGTTTTCTCCGACTGCGATCGGCGAGATCGTGGCTTCGATCCGAGCGCGCCTCACGCTCGAGCCCGGGGCCGAGATCACGCTCGAAGCGAATCCCGGGACGATCGAGCGAGGTCGCTTTGCCGAATACCGTGCGGCCGGCGTGAACCGCGTTTCCTTGGGCGGCCAGAGCTTCAACGAGCAGCACCTCAAGTTGCTGGGGCGTATTCACTCATCACGGGAGACTCACGACGCCGCACAGGAGCTGCACACTGCGGGGCTCGAGAATTTCAATATCGATCTGATGTACGGACTGCCGCAGCAAGCTGTTGGCGCGGCACTCGATGACGTTCGGGCCGCGCTCGCACTAGGGCCGCAGCACATTTCGCATTACCAGCTCACGCTGGAGCCGGGAACGGTCTTCTTTCATCGCCCGCCGGCATTGCCGGGCGAAGAAGACACCTGGCGGATGCAGGTCGAATGTCAGCAGGCACTCGCGGCCGGCGGCTTCATGCAGTACGAGATCTCCGCCTATGCGCGTGAGAATCGACGCTGTATTCACAATCTCAATTACTGGCAGTTCGGCGACTACCTGGGAATTGGCGCCGGCGCGCATGGGAAGCTCACTGATAGCCATAGCGGGGTGATCGCGCGCACTGCTCGCGTCCGCCAGCCGCGGCAGTACCTCGAATCCATCGAAGGGGGCGCATCAGCGCTCACGCGCGTGGCGATTCCCGAGGCCGACCTTCCTTTCGAATTCATGCTCAATGCGCTGCGGTTGCCGAGTGGGTTCACGTGCGGCCAGTTCGTATCAAGGACAGGAGAACCGATGGACTCGATCCGGCCAATCCTGGAGGAGGCGTCGAAGCGTGGCCTGATTGCAGTCGAGCACTCCTCGGCAGGCTACCGGCCGACCGAACTTGGCCTGCGGTTCCTCAACGACCTGCAGGGAATGTTCCTGCCAGCGCGTTCAGCTTCCATGCGGGCTGGGTCCCAGCCACAAGTTGTAAATCTTCTGTGATCAGACACTTACTGTTATGCACAGCGCCGGCCGGCTCGTGATCATGAGCACGTTACGCGGGCCTTTTGATGAGCGTAGCCGCAAGCTATTCGTCGTAACTCACTGAGCACAGAAGTAAAAACACCTTGATTATTTTTTAGCCAATCCAACACGACAGGCCGCTTTCTGCGTCGCCTTTGGACGCAGCGCCGGTTCGTCCACAGAGTTGTCCACAAGTTTTGTGGATAATGGAAGAAATTCAAACGACTGCAGTCATTAACAAGAGCTAGCTGAAGTCATCAATCAGCGGGACGCTTCAACTACAGAACCTCGTTGAAGATTCCAGCTCGGTTCGTGGCGACAAATCACCCCGGATTCACGCTCTTGTACGCCCTGCGCGCCATCGCTACACTTCGCGCCCTCTTTTTTTCAGCAGATCGGGCCGCATAACGAGGCGCTACTGGTCCCGCGTCGAGGCGAAATCCTAATGAAACCGTCGATCCATCCCGAATATAAAGACATCACTGTGACGTGCAGCTGCGGCAATACCTTCGCCACCCGCTCGACGCTCGGCCATGATCTGCAGATCGAGGTGTGCTCGAACTGCCATCCCTTCTATACCGGCAAGCAGAAGATCGTCGACACCGGCGGACGGGTCGACAAGTTCCGAAAGAAGTACGGTATGGGCGCACGTTGACGCGGCCCACCTGCGAAGCATCCCAAAGGGCGCCCTGGTGGCGCCCTTTGCATTTGCGGCCGGCGCAAACTTTACAAGCGGCCCGGAACTCCTTGTCCCACGGGTCAATCGTAGCTATAACGCGCCATCTTCAAATGGCCGCCCTGAGGTCTCCATGACCAGGTTCATCGCGTTAGTCGGCACCGTTCTGGTGGGCTGCGCCGTGCTTGTCGCAGGCTGCGCACGCAACCCGGTCACGGGTAACACCGACGTCACCATGGTGTCCGAGAAAGGTGAGATCGAGCAGGGACGCAAGGCACACGAGCAGGTCATCAAGTTCTACGGCGTCTACGAGGATCAGGCGCTGCAGGACTACATCAACGAAGTTGGCCAGAAACTGGCGCACGCCAGCCAGCGGCCCGAACTGGAGTGGCATTTCACCATCGTCGACAGCCAGGAGATCAACGCTTTCGCGCTTCCAGGTGGGTACATCTATATCACCCGCGGGATCCTCGCCTACTTGAACAATGAAGCCGAGCTTGCCGCCGTGCTGGGGCACGAGATCGGTCATGTCTGCGCGCGCCACCAGGTGCGGCAGCAGACAAACCAGACGCTGGCCGGAATCCTTGGCGCAGGCGCGGCGATTTTCACCGGGAGCGCCGCGGTGGCCGATCTTGCGAACATCGGTGGCCAGGCCCTGTTGAGCGGTTACGGTCGCGACATGGAGCTCGAAGCAGACCATCTGGGCGCGCAGTACATCGCCAAGACCGGCTACGACCCACAGGCGATGATCGGCGTGATCGGCGTACTCAAGAACCAGGAGGTCTACGAACTCGATCGCGCGCGCCAGGAAGGGCGCGAGCCGCGCATCTATCACGGTGTGTTCGCAAGCCATCCTTCGGCGGACCAACGTCTGCAGCAGGCGGTCGCGGGCTCCAAGGAGAGCGCAGTCACAGCCGCGGCCAACCCGCGCGTCGGCGCCGAGGATTATCTGCACCACGTTGAAGGGTTGCCGTTCGGAACCAGCCGGCAGCAGGGCATCGTGCGCGATAACCGCTTCTATCATGCGGGTCTGGGCATCACGATCGCATTTCCGAAAGACTGGGTGGTCGAGAATCAGCAGAACCGTCTGCTGGTACACAGCCGGCCGAACGATGCGCTGATGCAGATGACCGCAGATCGCAGGCCGGAAAAGCTGAGCCCGCGCGAATATCTGCAGAAGAATCTTGGCTCGCGCGCGCTCACCGGCGGCGAAGAGCTCAACTTCGGCGGCATGGAAGGCTACACGATGATTGCCAAGTCGGGCTCACCGCTCGACGGTGGCAGGGGACCCGTGCGTTACGTGGCCGTGTACAAGGACAAGCTGGTCTACATATTCGCGGCATCCAGCCGCTCGAGTCAGGACTCGATTCCACAGCACGATCGTATTTTCCTCTCGACCGTGCAGACGTTGCGCGCTCTCAAACCGAGCGAGTTCCCGCTCACTGAACCGTTTCGGGTGCACGTCGTGAAGGCCCCGCAAGGTGCGACCATGGAGCAGCTCGCGCAGGGTTCGCCGCTGCAGAAGGACCCGGTGCAGATGCTGCGGCTGATCAACGATATGTACCCGAACAAGAATCCGACGCCGGGCAAGCCGGTGAAGATCATCGATTGAGTCAGCTCAGCGCCTGCTGAAACACGTTGCTTTGCTTCGTGCCGGCAAGTAACGGTGCCGGTTTGCAGTGCCTTGATCGGGCGCACCGTCCGTGTCAGTCTGCATGCCCCCCGAATGCGGCGCCGCCGGCAGAGATTCGAGCGTCAATGAGTGGCAAGAAGTTTGAGCTGACCAACCTCGCCACCGGACAAAAATCCGAACTCGACGCAATTTCCGGCACCATGGGACCGGACGTGATCAACGTAGCCACGCTCACCCGCGATCAGGGCGTCTTCACGTTCGATCCCGGATACATGGTGACGGCGAGCTGCGAGAGCCGCATCACGTATATCGATGGAGAAGAGGGCGTGCTGCTGTACCGCGGCTACCCGGTGCAGCAGCTCGCCGAGAAAAGCAATTTCCTCGAGGTCGCCTACCTGCTGTTACTGGGGGATCTGCCTACCCAGAAGCAGCTCAGCGAGTTCACGCATTCGATCTGCTATCACACGATGATCAACGAAGCGCTGCTGCGCTTCTTCAATGGTTTTCACTACAACGCGCATCCGATGGCGATGGTGTCGGCAGTGGTGGCGTCCATGTCGGCGTTCTACCACGACTCCATGGACATCAGTAATGCACGTCACCGTGAGATCTTCGCCCATCGCATCATCGCCAAGCTGCCGACGATTGCAGCTGCTGCCTACAAACACTCGCTTGGCCAGCCGTTCGTCTATCCGCGCAACGACCTGGATTACTGCAGTAATCTGCTGAACATGTTCTTCGCGGTGCCCTGCGAGGCGTATCACGTCGATCAGGTCGCGGCGCAGGCGCTCGACCTGCTGTTTATCCTGCATGCAGATCACGAGCAGAACGCCAGCACCTCGACCGTACGTCTGGCAGGCAGTACCGGCGCCAACCCGTACGCGGCGATCTCGGCGGGAATATCCGCACTCTGGGGACCGGCTCATGGCGGCGCGAACGAGGCCGTGCTTGCGATGCTCGAGCAGATCGGTACCGCCGACAATATTCCGAAGTTCGTGGCCATGGCGAAGGACAAGAACAGCAATTTCCGCCTGATGGGTTTCGGCCATCGGGTCTACAAAAACTTCGATCCGCGCGCCAAGATCATTCGCGAGATGTGCCACCGGGTACTGGCGCGCATGGGAAGGCCTGACAATCCACTGTTCGAGCTCGCACTGAGACTCGAGGAGGTGGCGCTGAAGGATGAATACTTCATCGCGCGCAAGCTCTATCCCAATGTCGATTTCTATTCCGGAATCATCTACAGCGCGCTCGGGATACCGCGTTCGATGTTCACGGTGATGTTCGCGATTGCGCGCACCGTAGGCTGGGTTGCGCATTGGCAGGAAATGATTTCTGACCCGGGCATGCGCATTGGCAGGCCACGGCAGCTCTATACCGGGCCTACGCGCCGCGACTACCGGGACATCACCAGGCGCTAACCGCGCGCCGACTCACTGCGGCCGCACTCTTCTATTCTTCGATCAGGGCCCGCAGCTCCGCGTGGCTGGCGCGACGCATCGGTCGTCCGTCGACCGGACTGAAGGGCGCCTGGCGAATGCCGTCACGCGGGAATACCGTCGCATCGATGGTGTGCGCGCCCGCATCGAAGCGCACAGCGGGGAAATTCACGCTGCGATCGGTGAACATTTTCACCCTGCGTTCGACCAGCTCGTGCGGGATTCCAACGTCCATGAGCTTGAGAGTCACCGCTTCGGCACCGTCCGCGAACAGGTGCAGATCCACATCCGCGTGTTCGGTGGCGGTTCCCGCGAGAACCGGCCCGACGAGCCGCGGTTCGAACTCCTGCAGCAACTGCATGGCCAGCAGCGCGGCGCGCCGCTGGTCGCGCAGACAGCGGGAATGCGTGTCGGCGGCGAACAGGCGCTGATATTCGGCCAGCGCCGCCTCGATTTCCGTGTTCTTCGGCAGCGTAGCGCCGTCAGTGACGCCAAGGCGTTCGGCGGCTTTGCGCTTGGCGAGCAGGTAGTCATCGATGCCGTGCTCGCTCATGATGCGCGCTGCTTCCTGCGCAATCGCGCGGCGCAGCTGTTCGACACGGGTTGCGGCTCTGCTCACGGTTGCCTGGTCGCGCTTCCTTCAGAACAGGGGCTCATCGGAGTCCTTGGGCTGGTCACGGCTTGCCGACTGGCCGCGCGCGAAGGGATCCGAGGAATCCGGCAGGTGACCTTCCATGAAGGTCTCAAACACCGCGCTCGGATCGTCGGCGCTCGCCAGCAGACCGGTCTCGGGAGAAATCTTAACGGTCACCAATCCATCCGGGGCCGGAATCAGGGCTTCAGGTGTATCACGCAATGCCTGGCGCATGAAGTGCACCCACACTGGTACCGCCGTGCGACCGCCTTCCTCGCCGGCACCGAGTGAGGCCTCCTGATCGAATCCAACCCACGCGGCAGCCACCAGCCGCGCGTTGAAACCGCAGAACCAGGCGTCGTGGTGATCGTTCGTGGTGCCCGTCTTGCCCGCGAGGTCGTCACGCCCGAGGGCAAGCGCGCGCCGCCCGGTCCCGCGACGGATCACATCGCGCATCATGTCGGTGAGGAGGTACGCGTTCTGGCTACTGATGGCGCGGGGCGCGACCTGCGCAGCCGGGAGCTTCCCGCGCCCACCACGAATCGCATCGGCGATCTCCAGCGCCTCGGCGCTGCCACCGCTCGGCAGTCGAAGCTGGGCCGCCTCAATGGCGCAATCGCTGCAAGCGATCGCAGGCGCGGCGTCAAAGAGCGCTTTTCCGTTGGCATCTTCAATGCGCTCCAGGTAGTACGGCTGCACGTGAAAGCCGCCATTGGCGAAAGTCGCGAAGCCAGCAGTGAGCTCGGCTGGCGTGAGCTGCAGGCTCCCCAACGCCAGGGTCAAATCATCCGGCAGCGCGGCGCGCTGAAAGCCGAAACGCTGCAGATAGTCCATCGTGTAAGGGATTCCCATGGCGCGCATCAGGCGCACGGAGACGAGGTTTCGTGAGCGGACCAACGCCTCGCGCAGTCGGGTGGGCCCATAAAACTCGCCCGTGCTGTTTTCCGGTCGCCACGTATCTTCGGCAGCAGTGTCATCGAAGACGACCGGCGCATCCATGACGATCGAGGCCGGAGTGAAGCCATTTTCCAGCGCCGCCGAATAGATGAAGGGCTTGAAGGCTGACCCCGGCTGCCGCCGCGCCTGCATGACCCGGTTGAACTTGCTGACAAAGAAATCGAAGCCACCATCGAGCGCCACGATGGCACCGTCGCGCGGATCCTCCGCTACGAGGGCCCCCTGTGCCGCAGGCAGCTGCGCGAGCTGCGCGGTGTTGCCGATGCGGATGACATACACGATGTCGCCCACCGCGAGCACATCGCTCGCACGCTTGGGCTCCGGGCCGACGCCACTGTCTGCCGCGGCACGTGCCCAGGCGATGCCAGGCCAGTCGATCTGCGCCGAGCGTCCATCCTTGAGCACCACGCGCGCCGCGCGTTCGGCAACGTCCACGACCAGAGCGGGCTGCAGCACGTTGATGGCGGCATGCTCTTCGAGCATCGTCAGTAACTCCGCGGGCGGCTCACCAGGTCGGATCGACACGCGCGCGATTGGCCCGCGATATCCGTGCCGACGGTCGTATTCGATCAAGCCGAGCCGCAATGCGGAATTCGCCGCCTGCTGCAGACGACTGTCGATGGTCGTGTAGACACGAAAGCCGGCTGTGTAAGTGTCCTCGCCGAGGCGGTTGAAAAGATCGGCGCGCGCCATTTCCGCGACGTACGGGGCTTCCACTTCGGTGGCTGGCCCATGGAGCACGGATTCCATCGGTGCCGCGCTGGCCGCTTCGTACTCGTTGCGGTCGATCTGCCCGACTTCGAGCATGCGCCTGAGAACGTACAGGCGACGCAGCTTCGCGCGCTCCGCGTTCGCGACCGGATTGTCGCGCGAGGGTGCCCGCGGGAGCCCCGCGATCGTTGCCGTTTCCGCGAGCGTCAACTGGTCGAGCGACTTGCCGAAATACACCTCAGCCGCTGCCGATACGCCGTAAGCACGCTGCCCGAGGAAGATCTTGTTGAGATAAAGAGTCAGGATTTCCGGCTTGGTGAATTCATGCTCGATGCGAAAGGACAGGAAGATCTCTTTCAGCTTGCGGTCGAAGCGCCGTTCCGGTGTCAGGAACATGTTGCGTGCCAGCTGCATGGTGATGGTGCCGCCGCCCTGGCTCGGCTGGCCGGAGATCAGGTTGACGAAGGTCGCCCGCAACAGCCCGGCATAGTCGACCCCGTGGTGCTTGAAGAAGCGATCATCCTCCGCAGCCAGAAATGCCTGCTGGACGCGCAGTGGGATGTCCTCGTAAGAGGCCGGAATGCGCCGGTACTCGCCGATCTGGGCGATCAAGCGCCCGTCGCGACTGAACACCCTCAGGGGCACCTGCAGCCGCATATCGCGCAGGGTCCCGACGTCCGGAATCGCTGGGGCCAGGAACACGTAGCTGCAAAGCGCCGCGTAGCCGATAGCCGCAGCCCCCAGCAGCAACGTGGCAAAGACAGAATAAGCAATGCGCAGGTAACGTTGATTCACAGGAAGGGACTCTAAGTTCTTGCTTTAGCGAAGGCAGTTATGCATATTACCTTGAGATCAGGGGGGCTGACTCCAGAGCCGAACGAAGAGCCACCGGTCAACGGGATCTGACTGACGATAACGGGAAAGCCGGACGAAAAAGTATCCGATTTTTTTCGGCCAATTCATCAAGCATTCGTTCCGGCTCGTGTACACGTTCCGCCAGGAACCTTCCCGCCACTGCGGCTTTGCGTTCGGACCAGGGCCGATAAGTTATGTTGCATTTGTGGCCGAGAGCACACGGTTGCCAGAGCACCGACCGGCGTCGCGGAATCGAGATCGCGCGGTCATTGTGTGAATGTAGTCACGCTCGATTTAACAGTTCACTGCTATAACTTTGCCCGCTTTTTTGCTCCCGGCTTTGCGTTTGGCCACTTAATGCGCTGAATCAACAAGGGAAATTGCCGTGCTGTTTGGTCCGAAGTATCGCCCACTCCTGGGCCTCGATATAACGACTTCCTCAGTGAAGCTCATCGAGCTCAGCATGAGCGGCGGGCAACATCGCGTGGAGTCGTACGCCGCTGAGCCGACGCCGCACAACGCGATCAACGAAAAAGCGATCGTCGATGCGGACGCCGTCGGCGAAGCCATACGTCGCGCCGTCAAACGTTCTGGCGCGAAGAGCCGCGAAGCCGCGATCGCGATCAGCGGCGATGCTGCGATCACCAAGGTCATCCAGATGCCGAAGACACTCGGCGAGAACGAGCTGGAAGGCCAGGTCGAGATGCAGGCCGATCAGTACATTCCGTTCCCGATGGAGGAAGTGAGCTACGACTTCCAGCGCATCGGGCCCTCGGAGAAAGACCCCGAGATGCTGGACGTACTGCTGGTCGCGACGCGCACCGAAAACGTCGAGCAGCGCGTGGCCGCCGTGCAGGCGGCAGGCCTCACCGCCCGCATCGTGGACGTTGAAGCATTCGCCCTGGAGAACGCGTGCAAGCTGCTGGTGCACCAGATGCCCGACGGCGGCATAGATCGGACGATTGCAGTCATCGATTTCGGTGCGAGCAGCACCACCTTCAGCGTCCTGAAGGACCTTAAAGTCATCTACACGCGCGATTTCGCCTTCGGCGGGCAGCAGCTCACCGAGGAAATCATGCGCACCTACGGACTCTCGATGGAGGAGGCTGGTCGCGCCAAGAAGGAAGGCGGCTTGCCGAGCAACTATCAGCCCGAAGTGCTCGATCCGTTTATCGATGACATGACGCAGCAGGTCAGCCGTTCGCTGCAGTTCTATCTCGCTTCCGGCAGCGGTCGCGAGCAGCCCGAGAAGATCCTCGTGTGCGGCGGCTGCGCCAACATCGCCGGTGTCGACGACGTGATCGCCAGCCGGGTAGGAATTCCTGCTGAGCGCGGCGATCCGCTGGGCCAGATGAAACTGTCCTCGCGCGCCAAGGCGCAGGCGGTCAAGAAGGACGCCACCGCGTTGCTCACCGCTTGTGGGCTCGCATTGCGGAGCTTCGACTGATGCCAAGAATCAACCTACTGCCGTGGCGCGCCGAAGAGCGCAAGAAGCGCCAACGTGAATTTGCATTTTCTGCGATCGGCGCAGTTGTAGCCGCTGGCGCCGTCGCGCTGCTGCTGTCGCTCGTCATGTCCAACCGGATCGACCGGCAGAACGAGAAGAACCAGCTGCTGAAGGATGAGATCGCCAAGCTCGACAAGCAGATCACCGAGATTCTCGGCCTCGAGAATCAGAAGCAACGCCTGATCGCACGCATGGAAATCATCCAGAAGCTGCAGCGCTCGCGTCCCGAGGTCGTGCACCTGTTTGACCAGCTGGTGCGCACGCTCCCGGACGGTGTGTATCTCACCTCCGTGAAGCAGGCCGACAAGCGCCTCGAGCTCAAGGGCATGGCGCAGTCGAGCACGCGCGTGTCGGCATTCATGCGCAACATCGATGACTCGGAGTGGCTGGACAAGCCCGAGCTCGAAGTCGTCGAGACCAAGAAGGATGCGGCGCTCGGCAGCGAGTTCACGCTGTTCGCCAACCAGGTCGGCGTGCAGCTTCCCGGGGAGGGTGAGTAATGAACCTTCTCGAAGAACTCCGCGTCCTCGACAAGCGTGATATCGGCCGCTGGCCGGCGGTATTCCGCTGGGGCCTGATTGGCGTCATTTTCCTGGTGGTCGCGCTGTTCGCAGCCTACTACTTCGTCTGGCAGAACCAGCGACCGGAGCTGTTGCGCGCGCAGCAGGAAGAGCAGGAGCTGCGCCAGACCTTTGAGCAGAAGCAGCGTAAGGCCGCCAATTTCGAAGCGTACAAGGAGCAGCTCAAGGACATGGAGCGCTCGTTCGGCGCCATGCTGCGCCAGCTCCCCGGCAAGACCGAGGTGCCGAGCCTGCTGGTTGATATTTCGCAGACCGGCCTTGCCGCTGGCCTGCAGGAGAAACTGTTTCAGCCGGCGGGTGAAGTGCGCAGAGACTTCTATGCGGAGCTCCCGATCAAGATCCGCCTGACGGGCAGCTATCACCAGCTCGGCAATTTCGTGAGTGGCATCGCCGCGCTGCCACGTATCGTCACGTTGCACGACATCGAGATCAAGCCCGAGAGCAAGGACTCCCTCGATCAGCTGGTGCTCGACGTCACCGCCAAGACGTACCGCTATCTCGAAGAGGATGAGGACAAGGGCGATGCGGCCAAGGCCGCCAACCCAGCGGGCAAGAAGACATGAGCACTGCAGCACTCGGAAACTCAAGAGAGAGCCGCATGCGTGAGCTGATCACGAAAGGCGCACTGTCGGTCCTGGCCCTGGCGGGCTTCGTGCTGCTGGCCGGATGTTCGAGTGGGCAGGAAGACCTGCAGCAGTGGCTCGCGGAGGTCAAGCAGCGCCCGGGCGGGCGCATCGAGCCATTGCCGGAAGTGAAGCCTTACGAGACCTACGCGTACAGCGACGCGGACCTGCGCTCGCCGTTCGCCCCGGCGGCACCGGCTGCGGCCGGCGTCGGCGTGCGCCCGGACACGAAGCGCAACCGTGAGTTCCTCGAACAGTTCTCGCTCGACACACTGAAGATGGTGGGCACTCTGAGGCTCGAAGGCCGGCAGTTCGGCCTGGTGCAGACCAAGGATGGCCTGGTGCATCGGGTTCTGCCTGGACAATATGTGGGTCAGAACGACGGCAAGATCGTTTCGATATCCGACGCCAAGATTTCGTTAGTTGAGATCGTTCCGGACGGCATGGGCGGCTACATGGAGCGGCCGGCTGCCCTGGGCCTGAAAGACTGATCTGTAAGGGAGCGCAAGCAAATGAGTGGGATGAATCGGCTTTGGCTCGCTCTGGGAGCAGGTATCCGCAGCGGATTCGGCGCCGCCTTGCTGGCCGCGTTCGCAACTGTCGCTGCGCTGCCTGGTCTCGCAGCTGCACAGCCCGCTGAGGGCTTGAAGCTGCAGGCGATCGACGTGACAACCTTGCCTGGCCAGCAGCTGCAGCTCAGGCTGCGCCTGAACGGGCCCGCACCCGAGCCTCTCAGCTTTACGATCGACCGGCCGGCGCGCATCGCCCTGGACCTGCCGAACACAGGCCTGGCGTTGCAGAATCGGCGCATCGACGTCAAGTCGGGCGGCGTCGATACCATCCTCGCGGCCGAGGCGGGCGGACGCACGCGCCTGGTGCTCAATCTCGATTCGCTGATGCCGTATCAGACACGCGTTGACGGCAACAGCATCCTGGTCATGATCGGCGGCACACAGCAGGCCGCTGCGGCAGCCGCGCCGGCAGCGTCTGGCAGTAGTGGTGCAACCCCGGCCCGCAGCGCCGCGGCGAGTGGCCCACGCAGCATTCGCAACATCGATTTTCGTCGTGCGCCCGACGGTGCCGGCCGGGTTATCGTGGATCTGAGCGATCCGCATACCCCCGTCAACCTGCGCCAGCAAGGCACGCAGATCGTGGTCGATTTTGCCGGCGCATCGTTGCCCACGGAGTTGATGCGCCGCTTTGATGTCACCGATTTCGCCACGCCGGTCCAGAACGTCGATGCCCTCAAGGTGAGCGACAGCTCGCGCCTGGTCATCTCCGCGACGGGTGATTTCGAGCAGCTCGCTTACCAGACGGACAATCAATACACGGTCGAAATCAAGCCGGCCGTTCGCTCCTCGGCATCCGCCCAGGAGAAGAAGGACTACACGGGCGAGCGGCTGACGCTCAACTTCCAGGACATCGAGACGCGCGCCGTGCTGCAGTTGCTGGCGGACACCAGCGGCCAGAACATCGTGGTCAGCGACTCGGTACAGGGCAATGTCACCTTGCGCCTGCAGAACGTTCCCTGGGACCAGGCGCTCGACATCGTTCTGCGCACCAAGGGTCTCGACAAGCGTCGCGAAGGCAACGTGATCATCGTCGCGCCGACCGAGGAGCTCGCGGCGCGTGAGAAAGCGGAGCTCGCCGCCCGCAAGGATCTGCAGGAACTCGCGCCGCTGCGCACCGAATACGTGCAGGTCAACTACGCCAAGGCAGCCGACCTCGCCGGCCTCATCAAGTCCTCCGGTGGTAACAATTCGCTGCTATCAGCGCGCGGCAACGTATCGATCGACGAACGCACCAATACGCTCCTGGTTCAGGACACCGCGGATCGTCTGCAGGACATCCGCCGGCTGGTGTCGACGCTGGACATTCCGATCCGGCAGGTGCTGATCGAAGCGCGAATCGTCGTCGCCAATGATGACTTCTCGCGCAATCTCGGCGTGCGTTTCGGCGCCACCGCGATCGGCGATCAGCAAAGCCTGGGCTTCGGCGGCACGAACTCCGCAGGCGTGGTTTCCAGCAGCGGTGTCGGTCGCGAGGACGATGACATCGTCCTGCAGCCGAACAACAACAACGCTCCTGGCGGTACTCCGCCGGCCGTGAGCCTGCCGGCAGTCAACGATCGCTATATGGTCAATCTGCCGGTCGCAAACCCGGCCGGCCGTATCGCGCTCACACTGCTCGACTCCGACTTCATTGTGGACCTCGAGCTGTCGGCGGCGCAGGCCGAAGGCCGCGGCCAGATCGTGTCGGCGCCGCGCGTCGTGACGGCAAACCAGCGCGAAGCGGTCATCGAGCAGGGTACGGAGATTCCGTATCAGGAAGCTTCATCGAGCGGTGCCACCACGATTCAGTTCAAGAAGGCAGTGCTGGCATTGCGCGTCACGCCGCAAATCACCCCGGACAACCGCATCATCATGGACCTCACCGTCAGCAAGGACAGCGTGGGCCAGGTGATCGTCACCTCGTTCGGCGTCAATGTGCCGTCCATCGACACGCGTGAGATCGTCACGCAGGTCCTGGTCAACGACGGCCAGACGGTCGTGCTCGGCGGCATCATGGAGACGGAGTTCCGTGAGACCGAAAACAAGGTGCCCTGGCTGGGCGACATTCCGGGACTTGGCTATCTGTTCAAGAACAAGAGCAAGACCGAGAACAAGGACGAGCTCCTGATCTTCATCACGCCGCGGATCCTGCGCGAGGGCGCGAATCTCTACTGACGCCGCGCACCAGAAGCTGAGGGATAATACGCGGCCGCCTCACCAGCGGCCGCGTGCTTTTGATGCTCACGAAACGCAACATTTTCCTCATCGGACCGATGGGCTCGGGCAAGACTGCCGTCGGCAGGCACCTGGCGCGCGCTCTGAAGTTCCCCTTCCACGACAGCGATACCGAAATCGAGGCCCGCACCGGCGTCGATATTGCGTTCATCTTCGAAAAGGAAGGGGAGAGCGGTTTTCGCACCCGTGAGCACGAGGTCATTGAGCAGCTCACCCGGCTGGAGCCGATTGTGCTCGCCACTGGCGGAGGTGCGATCTTGCGAGCCGACAACCGGCAGGCGCTCGCTGCGCGCGGGTGTGTGGTGTATCTGCAGACCTCGGTCCGCCAGCAAATGGAGCGCACGCGACAGGGCCGGCACCGCCCGCTGCTGCTCAACACGGACCCGCAGTCGCGCCTCGATGAGCTGATGGGGCAACGGGCGCCCCTGTACGCTGAGATTGCCGACATCACGGTTTCGACAGACGGCCGGCGAGTTCAATCCGTGGCCGAGGACGTACAGAGGATTCTGAGCGAGCGGCCAGCACCCCCAACCTCCTGACGCCGGTGCCGGTCGGCACTGCACTTCGCACCTAACGCCTTTATACTGCGCGCCGCGAACCGGGGCGGGCCCAGCAGCCTGCCCGTTCACCCCAGGCTACTGGTGCATAAACTCGACATCGATCTTGGGACCCGCAGCTACCCGATCGTCATCGGCGAGGGACTGCTCGAGGACCGCGCGCTCCTGGACCGCCTGCTTCCTCAGCGCAGCCTCCTGGTCGTCACCAACGACACCCTGGAGCGGCTGCACCTGCCACGCCTGATGCAGGGCCTCGGCGAGCGACATATCGCCGTCCACAGCTTGCCGGACGGTGAAGAGTTCAAGAACTTCGGGACACTCAACACCATCTTCGACGCCCTCGCCGGCGCGCGGCTGCACCGGGACGGAGCAATCGTGGCGTTGGGCGGCGGGGTCGTGGGTGACGTCGCCGGCTTTGCAGCAGCCTGCTACCAGCGCGGTATCGCGTACCTGCAAGTGCCGACCACACTTCTCGCGCAGGTCGACTCGGCTGTCGGTGGCAAGACGGGAATCAACCATCCTGCCGGCAAGAATCTCATCGGAGCGTTCCATCAGCCGATTGGCGTTGTGACTGACATCACTACGCTCAGCACGCTGCCGGCGCGCGAGCTGCGCGCCGGGCTTGCCGAGGTCATCAAGTACGGCCTGATCGAGGACAGCAAGTTTCTGGAGTGGATCGAGCTCTCCCTCGACAAGTTGCTCGCCTGCGAGCCTGGAGCGCTCGAGCACGCGATCCGGCGCTCCTGCGAAATCAAGGCCGGCATCGTCGCGGCGGACGAGCGCGAGCAAGGCGCGCGGGCCCTGCTCAACCTCGGACACACGTTCGGCCACGCGATCGAATCAGCGACGGGCTATCGCACCTGGTTGCACGGCGAGGCCGTCGCCATCGGCCTGCTGATGGCAACCGCGCTGTCGGCACGGCTCGGGTCGCTGACTGGCGCGGATGTGCAGCGCGTGCGATCGCTGCTGGAACGCGCAGGCCTGCCAACTTCGGCGCCAGGGCTTGATGCCGGGCAGATGCTCGAGTTCATGCAGCTCGACAAGAAGGTCAAGGACGGTCGCCTGCGATTGGTATTGCTGCCCAAGCTCGGCACGGCGCGCGTCAGCAGCGAGTTCGGGGCGGGAGAATTGCGCGACACCCTGCAGGAGTTTCTCGGGCAGTGAACCTGGACAGCAACTGCGACCAAGAGGCAGTACTTGCTCCCTGCGCGGCGCATGCGGCTCGATCGCGCGGACGGCTCCATGCGGAGGCGCCGCCGCGATTTCGCAGCGAATACCAGCGCGACCGCGATCGCATCATTCATTCCACCGCGTTCCGCCGGCTGGTCTACAAGACGCAGGTCTTCGTCAATCACGAAGGCGACCTGTATCGTACGCGCGTCACGCATTCGCTCGAAGTCGCCCAGATCGGGCGCACCATTGCGCGCGTGCTCAAGCTTAACGAGACGCTCACCGAAGCGATCTGCCTCGCGCACGATCTCGGCCACACCCCGTTCGGCCATGCGGGTCAGGATGCTCTCAACGAATGCATGCGCGAGTTCGGCGGGTTCGAGCACAACCTGCAGTCACTGCGGGTCGTGGACGAGATCGAGGATCACTACGCGGCTTTTCCAGGCCTCAACCTCACTTTCGAGTGCCGCGAAGGCATTCTCAAGCACTGCTCGCAGTCAAACGCGCGCCTGTTGGGCGAGATCGGGGAACGTTTCCTGCGACGCGAGCAGCCAGGGCTGGAAGCGCAGCTCGCCAATCTTGCGGACGAGGTGGCCTACAACAATCACGATGTGGACGATGGAGTGCGTGCCGGGCTCATTACCGTCGAGCAACTGTTACAAACGCAGCTCTTTGCCGAGCAGCACCGGCAGGTGATCTCGCGCTATCCGGATCTCGCCGGCAGGCGACTGGTGTACGAGGTCGTGCGGGGCATGATCGGCTACGTGGTGAGCGATGTAATCACCACCAGCCGCACTGCCATCGATCTGGCTGCACCGTCCAGCATCGATGAGGTCCGGCGCGCCGGCCGGCCGCTCATTGGCTTCAGCACCGAGGCGCACACGCGCCAGGTAGAGCTCAAGAGCTTCCTGCGAGAGCACGTCTATCGGCACTACAAGGTGCAGCGCATGACAGCCAAGGCGCGGCGCGTAGTACGCGAGCTGTTCGGCGCGTTTGTCGGCGATGTACGCCTGATGCCGCCGGAACACTGCGCGAGCGCCACGAAGGCCCTGGAGATGGCGGGTGAGGCGGGCAAGGCGCGCGCCGTCGCCGACTACATCGCCGGCATGACCGATCGCTACGCGATCCTCGAGCACGAACGGCTCTTCAATCCCGCGGAGCGAACGTGATTGCTTTGAAAGATATCCCATTGCGCGAGCGCCTGATCTTTGCCCTCGATGTCCCGGACGCGGGCAGCGCGCGGCGGCTCGTGGACCGGCTTGGAAGTGCCGTGCGTTTCTACAAGCTGGGGCTCGAGCTGTTGATGGCCGGCGAATACTTCGAGCTGCTCGACTGGATGGTGGGCAAGGACAACCGGATCTTCGTCGACCTCAAGTTCTTCGATGTTCCGGCAACGGTCGCTGCGGCAGTGCGCCGCCTGCGCAATCGGGGTGTCACGTTCACCACGGTGCACGGTAACCAATCGATCATGGAGGCCGCAGCCCAGGCGAAAGGGGACGTGAAGATCCTCGCCGTCACTGTGCTTACCAGCCTCGATCGTGGCGATCTGGAGGATCTCGGTTTCAGGTGTGATGTGGAGCAGCTGGTGCTGTCGCGCGCACGCCGTGCGCTTGAAGCCGGCTGCGATGGTGTCGTGTCCTCGGGCCTGGAAGCGAAGCTCTTGCGCCAGCATCTGGACGAGCGGCTGCTCGTGGTCACGCCTGGTATTCGTCCGGTCGAGAATCGTCTGGCCGACGATCAGAAGCGCGTGGTGAGCGTGGAGGACGCGTTCACAAATGGGGCCGATTACATCGTGGTCGGACGGCCGATTCGCGATGCTGCCGATCCGCAGGCCGCTGCCGAAGCCATTCAGGGCACTATTGCCCGGATCTTCTCGGGAACCTGACGCGGGGCGCTGCAGCCGGGGGATCATTTCAAGGACGCCGTGAATCCGTCCATGGAGGCTCCGTGGAAAACGTCCTGTTTTTCACGGCCTTGAAATGATCCCCCGGCTGCAGCGCCCCCTTCGGGTGCATGAGCGCTAGAACGACTCCGCCTCGAAGCGCCAGACCTCGAGATCGGATTCCCAGCCTTCCGCCGGCCAGCCGGCCTTCTCGCGCAGATGACGCACGAAGCTGCGCGCATCGGTGACGCTGTCCCAGACGTGCGGGATGAAGGTGACTCGCTCCTCGCCTCTTGCCAGCAGCAACCCGTGTCGTTGTGGCACCAATGAAGCCAGCAGCTCATCAGTGCCACGGACTTCGAGCTTCTCGAGGGATGAGAGTACCGAGATCTCGATGTGAAGATCCGCGCATTCGTGCGGCAACAGCGGCTCGAAGCGCGGATCGCGAAATCCCGAGGCGTACGCGTTTTCCCAGACGTCCTCGATCAACGGCCGATCGGCCTCCAGGCGTCCGCAGCAACCGCGCAAGCGCCCGACACGGGACAGGGTGACGAAAGAACTGCGCCGCTCCCGCAGCGGATGCGGATATTCGCGCTGCGGAAAGGGTGCTGGCACGCCAAGTGTCACGCCGGCGTGCAGGGACTCGCGTGCCAGCACCAGCAGGCTCTGCCGCGCTGATTCGTCAAGCATCGAATGCCGCCCACGCGCCGTAACCGACTACGCGTGCGCGATCTCCGGCGGTATCGCCGGAATTGCGCAGGTCCTTGAGCTCAATCCTGAGTGCGTGCGTCCGTGCGGCGCGCAAAAAGCCGTTGAGCCCGACGCAGCCACAGGCCTGTTCGCCGCCGAGCCGCTGCGTGAAGGCGAGGATTGCTTCGTTGGTCGCGCGATCGAGAATTCTCGCGGTCTCGTAGTCGTGGTAGTGGCTGAGGTCCGTGCTCACGACGATAAGGGTGTCCGGTCCTCCCCACACGGCCTCGAGCGTTTCGGCAACTTCGGCTGCGCTCGCGTCGCCGGCGGCGATCGGCAGCAGCTCGAATGAGCCGAGCAGCGTCTGCAGGAATGGCAACTCGACTTCGAGGCTGTGCTCATCGGCGTGCGGCGCATCGGTGGCATGAATCTGCGGCAGCCCGAGCAGGGCGTCGCGGGCTCGCTGATCAATGGGAACCTCACCGAGAGGCGTGGCGAATGCAGCTACCGTCGGTACGGCGAGCCCGCGGAACGGAATTCTGTGACTGGGGCCGAGCAGCACCACGCGACGTACGCGCCCGGCCTCGGCGCGCAACAACCGGAACGCCGCCGCCGCAACCGCGCCCGAATAGACATAGCCCGCATGCGGAGCGATCAGGGCTCTTAGCGTCGGTTGTGGCAGGCCTTTGCCTTGCAGCAGCTCGTTCAGCAACTCCGCCAGCTCATGAGGGTCATTCGGATAGAACAGCCCGGCGACGGCCGGTGGCCGAACGCGTAAGCTTGTTCTGGCAGGTGCCATGGCGGCAGCAGTATCGGACCGGCCAATGCCGCCCGGCAAGCCGTATGCACACAGCCGAACACGACACGAGATACTGGCACTGGGTCGACGACGAACGCATCCAGTGCGACGTCTGCCCGCGCGCGTGCAAGCTACGCGCCGGTCAGCGAGGTCTGTGCTTCGTCCGCGGGCATGAAGGCGGCAGCGTCAAGCTCCTCACCTACGGACGCTCGAGCGGCTTTTGTGTCGACCCGATCGAAAAGAAGCCTCTCAATCACTACCTGCCGGGGAGCTCGGTGCTGTCGTTCGGGACAGCCGGATGCAATCTGGCCTGCAAGTTCTGCCAGAACTGGGACATCAGCAAGTCGCGTGAGGTCGATATCCTCGCCGATAGCGCCACGCCGGAGATGCTCGCGAGCACGGCGCTGCGGCTCGGGTGCTCGAGTGTCGCGTATACCTACAACGATCCCGTCGTGTTCATGGAGTACGCCATGGATGTCGCCGATGCTTGTCGGGCGCGCGACATCAAGAGCGTTGCTGTCACCGCCGGCTACATGTGTCCAGAGCCGCGACGTGAGTTCTATGCCCACATCGACGCCGCGAATGTCGATCTGAAGGCTTTCACCGAGAATTTCTATCGCCGCGTCTGCGGCGGTGAGTTGGGCGCCGTGCTGGAGACACTCGAGTACCTGAAGCACGAAACCACGGTCTGGTTCGAGATCACGACTCTGCTCATTCCCGGCGCGAACGACTCGGAAGCTGAGATCGACGCGTTGAGCCAGTGGGTGATGGACAAGCTCGGTCCCGATGTTCCGCTGCATTTCACCGCATTCCATCCCGACTGGAAGATGATGGACCGGCCACCTACGCCGCCGCAGACGCTGACACGCTCTCGCGAGATCGCGTTGAAGAATGGACTGCGCTATGTCTACACCGGCAACGTGCACGATACCGCTGGCTCGAGTACGTACTGCCACAAGTGTGGTGCGCGCGTCATCGAACGCGACTGGTACGAGCTTGGCGAGTGGCAGCTGACCCCGATCGGAGACTGCCAGGCCTGCGGGACGCGAATTCCGGGCGTGTTCGCAGGCAAGCCGGGCAGGTGGGGTCGCCGACGCATTCCCGTGCGACTCGCGGCGCTAGAGCAATGAAGGGCGGCCTGGCGCGGACTTGTTGTGTTGTAGGAGCGTTGCTCACGCTCGCCGGTTGCAGCGGCGCGCCGCGCCACGCCGAAGAACCGACGCGCGCAGCGGCGCCAGGCGAAAGAATCGCCGGACTCGCCGAGACACTCATTGGCTCCCCGTACCGCTTCGGCGGTGCCGATCCGGCGGGCTTCGACTGCAGCGGGCTCGTGTTCTTCGTGTATCACGAGTTGGGCATCGGCGTGCCCCGCACCGCCGCCGAACAATCCCTCACCGCAACGCCGGTGGATCCGGACGATCTCGAGCCGGGTGACGTGGTGTTCTTTCGCGATTCAGGTCCCGAAGCGACGCATGTCGGCGTGTACGTTGGGGCACACCGGTTCGTGCACGCGCCCAAGACGGGGCGTCCGGTGACTTACGCCTCGCTCCAGGACGATTACTTTCGCGCCACATTCCTCGGCGCGGGACGCTTTTACACCGGGCCCTGAACGAGGCTCTGGCTCAGCTCTCGTTGGCTTCCTTCATCAGCGTCGCTGCGCGCAGGATCGCCTTGCGGATGCGAGGATAGGTTCCGCAACGGCACAGGTTGGTGATGGTGTCGATATCGTCGCTGCTGGGTTGCGGTTTGCGTTTCAGCAGGTCCACGGCCGCCATGATCTGGCCGGCCTGGCAATAGCCACATTGCGGGACGTCTTCCTCGATCCAGGCCTGCTGCACGGGATGCAGATCGCTGCCGGACGCAAGACCCTCGATGGTCGTGACACGCTTGCCAGCGATGGCGGCCAAGGGCAACAGGCAGGAGCGCGTTGCCTGGCCGTCGACATGAACCGTGCACGCGCCGCATGAGCCGATACCGCAGCCGAACTTCGTCCCGGTGAGTTGCGCGTGATCGCGCAGGTACCAGAGCAGCGGCATCTGCTCGGGACCAGCGAAACTCATCGCTTTGCCGTTGAGCGTGAAGGCGATCGTCACGGCGGACTCCTGTGCGCGCGACACATTTGCGAATGGCACCCGCGCCACAAGTTCGCGCCTTTGGCGGAGTTTGGCAAGAGTCACGGTAGTGGAGCAGACGCTGAAGATGCGATGCGCGCTGAGAACTTGGCGGCTGGTCGCGATCCCACGCACTCCTGCAGAAGCTTTCCGGCATTTCGTCCCTGTGCCGCAGCTGCGCGCTCCCGGCGGTCCAGCGGGGGCAGGCCAGCCGTCTCGGCGCCCGCTTGCGCTAACATGTGCCGCCCAGATGGGTGGCTCCGGGAGCGGGTGATGGCAGGTCAGCAGACGATCCGTGGCGCGTGCCTGTGTGAGGCCGTGCAGTTCGAGGTGACGCCCCCGACCAAGTGGTGCGCGCATTGCCATTGCACGATGTGCCGCCGCGCACACGGCGCGCCGGTCGTGACCTGGTTCGGCGCACGCAACGACAGCTTTCGCCTCATCTCTGGCGAGGAGCGGCTCAAGTGGTATCGATCATCGGCGGCTGCACGCCGCGGGTTTTGCAGCCACTGTGGCAGCATGCTGTTCTTCGAAGGGGAGCGCTGGCCGGATGAAATCCACATCACGCGCGCGAGTGTTGCGGGCGCGATCGATCGCGAGCCCCAGGCGCACGTCTTCTATGACCTGCGGGTCGAGTGGCTGGAGCTTCACGACAGCTTGCGCAAACTCGGCGGCCCGCAGGGCAACCAACCACTGGCACAGGTCGGCTGACCTGCCACGGCGCCCCGGATGCTCGCGTATCTCTTCTGGCATTGCCCGCGGCCCGGAGTGGCGGCAGCGACCTACGAAACGGCATTGAGCGCCTTTCACCGCTCACTGATGCAGGCGCGGCCGCAAGGATTCCTCGGCTCCTTCATCGTGGCGCTCGACGAGGTCCCCTGGCTCGCGCACCGTTCCGGCTATGCCGACTGGTATTTGATCGAATCGAGCGCTGACCTGGATGCCATCAACCGAGCGGCCGTGACGGGAGCGCGCGAAGCTCCGCACAACGCAGTTGCGCAGCTTGCCGGGGACGGTATCGCCGGTCTCTACCGGGTGAGTCGTGGACGCTTGCGTGTGTTGACCGACCGGATCGAGGAGACCTGGCTCAACAAGCCCTCAACTGAGAGCTACCCCAGTTTCCTCGCGCGCATGGAACCCAAAGTCGGTGAGCATGGCTGCCTGTGGCAGCGGCAGATGGCGCTTGGGCCCACACCGGAGTTCTGCCTGCAAAATTCCCCCGTGCCGTCCGGGCTGCCGAGCTCGGCTGCCGTGCGGCTGACAGGACGCAAACTCGCTCAGTTCGGCCAGGCATGAATGCTGCCGCGCTTCGCGGTGCGCCGGTTTGGCGGAAGGCGGCCAGATGAGTCCCGCTGATCTGCTATTCCTGGTCGGTGCCGCGGTATTCGCGGTGACGGGCGTGCTGGGCGCCGTGCGTCAGGACATGGACGTCCTATGCATCGGCACTCGCCATGATCACAATCGCGCGCGTACGACTCGGCGCCATCCGCTACAACTGGGCATTTCCTGATTGGCTTACGTACCGGCCACTTCGCTGAACGCTTCCGAACTAGAAGTCGGCAGGCCCGGTCGCTGGGCGGCCATGATGAGTGCCGTCGGCGGCCGCGGTAGCGACGCTGCCATCCGGGCCGAGCAAGGCGCGCTGGGTGTGCGCGAACTCCACGCCCTGTGGTACCTGGATTTCCACGATGCGTTCAAAGCGTGCCAGCGGATTCGTGAGGCGCGCGCCGTCGGGGCCATGCGTGCGCAGCCGGTTGCTGGTGCCCATGTTTCGCACCGAGCCGCCCCTCGCGCGCAGCCATTGCGCCAAGGCACCGCTGCGTGCCTCGAGACTGCGACGTGCATCGACGGGGTTCATCCAGTCGGTCCGGATCGCGGCACGCAGGGTAGTGACGCTGCGATCGCGCGCATCGATCTGCGCCGCGCCGGGACCATGATCGAGTATCGCGACTGTTCCGCTGGCCATGACCGCCAGCATCGATGTCAGCGCGATTGTCGCTGCAATTACCCGTGTACTGACTGGCATACCGCCTCACTTCAGACCGTTCGGTCCGTTAATAATCAAAAAAATTTGCGCTCAGGGCGCAGCCACAAGCCCCGGGGCTCGCAGATCCCGATTCACGTATTCGCGCAGAAAGTCGCCTACCTGGCGCAGGTAACGAGGGTCACCATTGAAGTTGCTCAGCAGATGCCCGCCTTCCAGAGCAGTGATGACCCGCGTCGCTACTTCGTCCGGATTCACGTCCGCCCGCACCTCGCCCGCAACGATTCCCTTGGCCACCGTATGTGTAATGAGGCCGCGCCACTCATCGAGCACTCTCGCGACCCGCTTGCGCAGTGCCGGATTGGAGTCGTCGCTTTCCACTATGCTATTTGCAAGGGGGCAGCCACCATCGGTGTGGGTACCGCCCGAAGCAATCAGTTCGATGTGCGCGAGCAATTGCACGAGCGGCGAGGTGTGGCTGCGATGAACTGCGAGCACGCGGTGATTGACGCGCTCCATGAGCAGATCGAAAGCGGCCAGCGCCAGCTCCTCCTTGCTCTCGAAATGATTGTAGAGCCCGCCTTTCTGCAATCCCGTGACGCGCATGATTTCGGAAACAGGCGCCGACTGATAGCCCTGCCGGTTCAGCAGGGGCGCGGCACGCTCGAGTATCCGTTGACGGGTCTGTTCGCCTTTGCTCATGGCGCGCCATTTAAGACCATTCGGTCTGTTTTTGCAAGTGCTCTTTCGGCCCGCTCAAATAGAGCGTCTCATCAACATGCCTCCCGGGATAGTCCATGTCATTGAATCGACGTGATTTTATGCAATACGCCGGGGCTGGCGCAGCGGCCCTGGCAACGGCCGGGGAGCTCAAGGCGCAGGGGTCGCTCCCAACGTCCTCGCGGCAGTTGTGGGCGCTGGCGAGATTGCAGCCGGTACTCGATACCGATCTCGCGTGGCTCGACACAGCCCGCGGCGCACCGAGCCTGCGCAGCGTGTTAATCGAGGAGTATCGCCACCGCGAGGCGCTGAGCCGCGATCGCGAGCGGTTCATGCGCGAACAAGGCGCTGCCGATTCCGTGCGGCAGCTGCTCACTTCGATCGGCCAGTTCATGGGAACCGATGCCGAGTCGATCGCGCTGCTGTCCGGTGCGACGGAAGCGCTCAGCACCGTGGCTGCCGGCATCGATCTCGCGGCGGATGATGAGATTCTCACCACCGCGAACGAGCATCCAGCGAGCGTTTCTCCGTGGTTGCTCGCGGCCAAGCGCCGCGGCGTCAAGCTGGTGCAGATTCAGTTGCCGTATCCGGTGACGGCCCCGGAACAGTTCACCGAGGCATTCAAGGCTGCGCTGACACCGCGAACGCGCGTCATGAGCTTCAGCCACGTCCAGTACACGGATGGCTGTGTGCTGCCGGTGCAGGAGCTGTGCGCTCTGGCTCGCGCCAACAATGTCCTGAGCATTGTGGATGGCGCCCAGGCGATCGGCATGTTGGCCACATCGCTGCAGACATGGGGCGCAGACTTCTATGTCGGCAGCTTCTACAAATGGCTCAATGGGCCGGCGGGTGTCGGCCTGCTGGCGCTCTCTCCAGCCGCGCGCTTCAGGCTATGGCCGCTCATCGTTGCGGGTCGCGACGACTGGGACAGCGCGCCAGCTTCGGGCTCGCCAAGCTCCGCGCCGGACACACACGCCGCATGGCCCATGGCACTGCGCAAGTTCAGCGCCGCCTTCATACCGCTTGCGCCACTGGCACTGAGTATTCTGCCGGCCATGGCGTTCCAGCAGGAGATCGGCCGCGAACGTGTGATGGCCCGTATTCGCGAGCTCGCCTGGTACCTGCGGCTCGAGCTGCAGCGCCTCCCCGGCATCGAGATCCTCACGCCGGCGCATCCGAGTCTTTGGGCGGGCATCGTCTCGTTTCGACTTCCCGGTATCGATGGGGCCGCGCTCGCGAAGGAGCTTGCGCAGCGCGACCGCGTCGTCGTGAGCTTTGTGCCGCAGGCGGCTGGGCCCGGAGCGCTGCGCGCCTGCCCGCACATCTACAACGACCTCAGCGACATTGAGCGCCTCGTTGCCTCGCTCAGGCGCAGGCTCCGTGCGTGAGCTGGCGCACACCGCAATCTCATCAGCCGTGACGACCACGCGACCTGGGCAGTACCATGCCGGGTCGATTGCAAGCACGGAGATGAGCGCATGAGTCGCCTGATCGTTGCGGCCGTCTCGGCCGAATCGCGCATCGTGGACGTCGCCGGCCGGCTGGTCCTGTTCGTGAGCGTTTCACGCGAGGATGACGGTACCCCGGTCGCCGGGCTCAAGTTGCAGCACTTTCGCATCGCCGCGCCGGCGGGAAGCGTGTACGGCTTGCGTCTCGAGAGCATTGAGGAAGCGAAGTGGCAAGGCCAGCAGCCCGAAGCCGCCGGCTGTTACTCCCTCAGCATCGCATTACAGGGCGATGCAAACAGCGGCGAGCGCGAGTGGATCGAAGGCGAATTCTACGCGTTCGCCGTGCAGGTGCGTTTCACGGCGGCCGGCAATCAGATGCACTCGGGACAGACCGTGGTCAGAATCGAGAGCCTCGGCAAGTAACGCCGAGACGCTGCGATGGAGTGGCTGCAGCCGTTGATCGACTTCGGGCTGATGCTCTATGACCTCGTGATGCATCTCGACCGGCACCTCGTCGAGCTGGTGTCGCGCTACGACAGCTGGGTGTATCTCATCCTGTTCGTGATCATCTTTGCCGAGACCGGCCTGGTGATCACCCCTTTCCTGCCCGGTGACTCGCTGCTCTTTGCGGTCGGTGCACTGTCGGCAGTGGACACTTCGGGCACGCTGCAACCAACCACTGCGTTTGTCCTGCTCGCCGTCGCAGCAATTCTCGGCAACACGCTCAACTACGCCATCGGCCGCGCCATCGGGCCGCGGGCCTTCTCCGGGAAAGTGCGCCTGCTGAAAGTCGACTACCTACGTCGCACCGAACAGTTCTTCGAACGACACGGTGGCAAAACCATCATCCTGTCGCGGTTCGTGCCGATCATCCGCACTTGTGCGCCGTTTGTGGCCGGGGTCGGGCACATGCGCTATGGACGCTTTCAGCTCCACAACTGCGTGGGCGGCATCGCCTGGGTCGCGATCTTCATCTTCGGCGGCTACCTGTTCGGCAACATTCCTCTGGTGAAGAACAATTTCGGCGTCGTCACGCTTCTCATCGTAGCCGTTTCGCTGGTGCCGATCGCCCTGGCACTCATGCGCGGGAAACAGGCAACGTGAAGGCTCTACTGCAGGCGGATCTTTTTCCAGGCCGCCGAGCGCCAGCGTAGGAACAGAACCGTCCCCAGTCCAAAGGCATAGATGAGCGCAGCAATCCAGCCGCCCACTGCGCCGAGTCCGAACTGCGGCAGAAAATCGACATAGCCCTGGCCGGGTGCGAACGCGAGCGCATGCGCCAGCGGAACGAACACGAACCACGACAGCACGATGACCATGGCCGCCGGAACCACTGCGTCACCCGCGCCGCGCAGGGCCAGTCCGCTGCCGAGATTCAGGCCATCGAATATCTGGTAGCCCGCGGCGATCCACACCAGCACCCGACCGAGCGCAACGACATCGGCGGCGTTGACGTCCTGCGGGCTGACGAACCATGGCAGCAGCCAGGGACCCGCTACGGCCAGGAACACGCCGATCAGCGCCATGTAGCCCACCGACAGCTTGATCGTCGCGTTGCCGAGCCGCATCGCCCATTCCTTGTCACCGGCGCCGATCGATTGACCCACCAGCGTCGTGCCGGTCAGCGCAAAGCCGACCGCCGGCAGATACGCGATCGAAGTCAGCATCATGACGATCAAGGTCGCGGCGCCGTCGACGTTGCCCAGCCGCACCGTCATGATCTGGAACAGCGCGACGCCGAGCAGATCGGCCGCGTACAGCAGGCCCATCGGAAATCCCAGCAGGAACTGGCGCACCAGGCGTGTGGGTCGCAAACGCCACATCTGCCGCGAGTGAAAGCGCGCATTGGCCTGGGGTGCAAGGAACAGGCCCAAGGCAACGAGCCATCCGGTGAGCTGCGCGACGTTCGTGGCCCAGGCCGAGCCCGCGATTCCCATCTGCAGTTCGAAGATAAAAAACTGGTTCAGGAGCGCATTCAGTATCGCGACCAGCAGGGTGATCGTCAGCGTGATGCGTGGCCGTGCGATGCCGTTGAAGAAACCGAGCACTGCCCACAACGCGACGCCGGTCGGCGCACCGATCATTCGCGGCACCCAGAATTCCAGCGCCTGATGCGCCACCGCGGGTTCGAGCGCGAACGGGTGCAACAACGCACGCCCGGCCCACGCTGCCGCGAGAAACAGCGGCACGGTGAGCAGTGCCCCCCATTGCGCCGTCCACTCCGCTTGCGCAGCCCTGCGCCAACGTCGGCCGCCGTGCGCCTGCGCAACCAATGTCTGCACTGCGATGCCGACGCCGCCGAGCAGCAGAACGAACACCAGCACCAGCCAGTAGACTGCGCCCATCGCGGCGAGCGCTTGCGTCGAGAGCCGGCCGATGAACCAGGTATCGGTCAGATTCAGTACCGCCTGCACGGAACTGTTGAGGACGAACGGCCAGGCGAGCGCGAGTACCGCGCGGTAGTCGACGTGCGGATGTCCCGCAGCATCGTGTCGCAGCGCGGGCAACGGACGCGCGACTCCGCGAGCTGCAGAGGCAACGGTGTCCATGAGGGCGGCGGGTCAAAAAGGGCGCGCAGGATATCAGAAACGCGCGACAAGGACGCCGGCGCTCGGAGACAATGCTGCTCGCGAGCTTTCAGGCCTTGTTGCTGCGATTTCCATGCGATACGAATTTTCCGGGCAGTTTGAAACGGTCTATTCCGGCGCCCGGCCCGGTGAACTGTCGTTGCGGCGGCTGGCGCGCAACGACGTCTCGGGACTCGAGTTGCACTTTGCGGCTGCGTCGAGCCACGACCTGCCATGGACTCTGGATGGCATTGTCGTCGAGGAGAACGGCCCGGGGCTGTTCGCCATCCGCTCGGCGAGGGCCAACTATCGCGTTGCGGCGCGCTCGCTCCAGGTGCACGAGACCGCACGGATTTACGGTGCTGCGGTCCAATTGGCGCGCTTTGCGCCTTCGCAGCGGATCCTCTGGATGCTCCTGTTGCGGGTGGCGCGCTTCAACTGGGGACAAGATCTGATTCGCCGCCTGCGTCGTAGTGGGTGAAGGCTTGTCTTGGAAACTCCGAGGAGAATGAATGCGACATCTGGGATCTGCCGCGGTCCTGAGCGTGACCGCGTTGACCGGGCTGGCGATCTGCGCCTGCACGCCGCACGGCACTCAACGGGACAGCTCAATGCGTGATGCGTCAAAACGGGCAGCGCCGCCGCTTGCCGAAGCGCGGCCCCAGCCGGTGCTGTCGCCGAACGGCGTGCGCATCGATCCGTACTACTGGCTGCGCGACGACACACGACTCGACCCGAAAGTTCTCGGGTATCTCAATGCCGAAAACGAGTACACCGATGCCGCGCTCGGGCCACTCAAGACCCTGGAGGAAAAAATCTACCAGGAGATCGTGGCGCGCATTCCGCAGGATGATGTCAGCGTGCCGTATCGCAAGCGCGGTTACTGGTACGTCACGCGCGTGAAAGCGGGCAGTGAGTACCCGATCTACGCACGGCGCCGCGATGTCCCCGACGCGCCTGAGGAACTTCTGCTCGATGTCAACGAGCTCGCCAGGGGACACGACTATTTCAACATCGGCACCTACGTGCCGAGCTACGACAATCGCCTCATGGCCTATGCGGAGGACACCGTCGGGCGACGGCAATACGTGCTGCGCGTCAAGGATCTGCAGTCCGGCGCCGCGCTTCCCGACACCGTCGAGAATGCCGAGCCGTCGATCGTCTGGGCTGGAGACAGCCAGTCATTCCTCTACGTGGAAAAGGACCCGGTCACGCTTCTCGGTTTTCGCGTCCGGCGGCACGCGCTTGGCACCAAGGTGGTCGACGACCCGATTGTCTGGGAGCAGACCGACACGACGTTCTACACCGATATCAGCGAATCGAAATCAGGGCGCTACATCTTCATCGGCACCGAAAGCACCGTTTCCTCGGAGTGGTGGTACGCGCGCACCGATGACCCGGCGCTCAAGTTCAAGGTAGTGCTGCCGCGCGAGCGCGATCACGAGTACTCAGTCGAGGACCTGGGCGCGGACTTCATCATCCGTACGAACTGGCAGGCCCCGAATTTCCGCATCATGCGTGCGCCGATCGAATCCGCCGGTGATCGCAGCACCTGGCGCGATGTGATCGCGCATCGAGGCGATGCGTTTCTGCACGACTTCGAGGTGTTCCGGGATTTCCTCGCGGTGGCGGAACGTTCCGGAGGGCTGCGCAAGATCCGCATCAAGCCGTGGTCGGGCGGGGCGGAGCGGCTCATTGACGCGGACGAGGCAGCGTACACGGCGATGTTCGGCGCCAACGCCGAGCTCGATTCGAACCTGCTGCGCTACACGTACAGCTCGCTGACCACCCCCACGACGACCTACGACTACGACATGCAGGACGGGTCGCGCATCCTGCTGAAGCGCGATCCAGTCCCACCGCCATTCAATTCCGCCAACTACAGCACTGAATACCTGCATGCAGCCGCACGCGACGGTCAGCAGGTACCGGTATCGATCGTGTACCGCAAGGGACTGAAGCGCGATGGCAAGGCGCCCATCTACCAATACGGCTATGGCTCCTACGGCATCTCGGTGGACCCGACTTTTTCGCCGAGCTGGGTGAGCCTCCTCGACCGCGGCTTCGTCGTCGCGATCGCGCATATCCGCGGCGGACAGGAGCTCGGCCGCCGCTGGTATGACGACGGGAGGCTGTTGCACAAGGTCAATACCTTCACGGATTTCATCGACGTGACCGATTACCTGGTGCGCGAACGCTGGGGAGCGCGCGACAAGGTCATCGCGGAGGGCCGCAGCGCCGGCGGACTGCTGATGGGCGCGATCGCCAACAGGGCCCCGGATCGCTACCGAGTGATCCTCGCCGGCGTACCGTTCGTCGACGTCGTGACCACGATGCTGGATGAATCGATCCCGCTCACGACGGGCGAATACGACGAATGGGGCGATCCGCGTGAGGCGGAGTACTACGAGTACATGCTGTCCTATTCCCCGTACGACCAGGTCGCCGCGCACGCCTATCCCGCGATGTTCGTCACCACCGGCCTCTGGGACAGCCAGGTGCAATACTTCGAGCCCGCGAAATGGGTGGCGAAGCTGCGCGCCACCAAGACCGATACGCAGCCGCTCCTGCTACACACCAACATGGAAGCAGGCCACGGCGGCCGGTCGGGACGTTTTCGGCGCTACCGCGAGACAGCCATGGAGTACGCGTTCGTGCTGGGCCAGCTCGAACTCCACCGGTGAAGCGCTGGAGTAAGATGGCACGCACCGCGGCAGGTATCTCATGTTTATCACGAGACGGTTCTGGCTTTGCACGCTGCTTTGCCTCCTCAGCAGCCCGAGCTTCTCGCACGACGACCTGATCGGCACGCGTTATGTCGCAATGACCGGTGTCGATGCGGGCGATTGCGATCATCCGCACGAGCCGTGTCGCACGATCGCCTACGCACTCACGCAAATCCCGCCCGGCGGAACGGTCAAAGTCGCATACGGGTTTTACTCCATTGAAGGCATAGACGCTGACGACCTGCTGCACGGGAAGAGTGGCGTGCTCGGCGGTTTCAGCACCGGGGACGAGTTCAAGCACCAGGACCTCGAGCGCAATCACACGATCGTCTACGGATTGCCGCCCAGCGAGCGCGATCGACTATTGACCCGCGGTCTCAGGCTGATGGTGGACCAGGTCGTCAAGCGCGCCGGCCTTGCGGGAATCACGCAAGGCCTTGCGAGTCAGCGGCCCGCGGCGCTCGCCGCGCGACCGGTCGCCGCAAATTGTGTGCAGGGTTTCGCTGGTCCGTTCCCGTGCCGCAATGTCGACTTGCTGGCGCAGGTGCGGCTGTCGGATCTGTCCACGCGCCCCGGCACGATGAGCAACATGTGGGGCTTCGTCGATCTTGACGACAACCGTGAATACGCCGTGGTCGGGGTTTCAAACGCGACCGTGGTCATCGAGGTGACCGATCCCGTCAATCCTCGCGAAGTCGGTTCGGTTCCCGGCAACAACAGCTTGTGGCGCGAGGTCAAGGTCTACCAGTTCTTCGATCCGGCGCTGAATCGCCATCGTGCGTATGCGTATATCACTACGGAGGCGGCGCAGGGCGGGTTGCAGATCATCGATCTGTCCAATCTCCCCGCGAGCGTGCAGCTGGCCAACACGCTCCGCGACTTCCAGACCTCGCACACGCTGCATGTATCGAACGTCGACTACGCCAGCAATGCGGCCCTCAGCGGCCGGGAGGCTTTCCTCTATATCGCGGGCTCGAATCTCAACAGCGGCTCGTTCCGTATCTATTCGCTCGCCGACCCGGTGGTTCCGCAGCTGGTGACGGCGGCGCCGGCCGGAACCGGCTACATGCACGACTCGACCACACTCTTCATCACTGACAACCGCACCACGCAGTGCAGCCAGGGTCACAACCCGTGCCAGGTGCTGGTCGATTTCAACGAAAGCACCATTGACCTCTGGGACGTCACCGACAAGGCGCAACCGGTGCGCCTGAGCGCCACCGGCTATCCGGAGGCGCGCTACACACATTCCGGCTGGCCGACGCCGGATCAGCGTTTCATCGTGGTTCACGATGAGCTCGATGAGCTGCGCATCGGCTTCAACACGCACATGTACACGCTCGATATCGGCGACCTGGTGACGCCGCGCCTCGTGACCTCATACCTCGGGCCGGACAGCACCACCGATCACAACGGCTACGCCAAGGGCGACCGTTACTATGTGTCGCACTATCGACGCGGGCTGGAGATCCTTGATCTCGCAAATCCGGAAGCGCTGCGCGAGGTCGCGCGCTTGGATACGTTCCTTTCGCCCGCGGACAACGTCGCGGGCACGGATGGCGCCTGGGGCGTCTATCCATTCCTGCCGTCGGGCAACATCCTGATCAGCGATATCGACAATGGGCTGTTCGTCCTGCGCGACCGCTCGCATGATCCTCCGGATCCGGTAGTGCCACCGCCACCGACACCACCACCGTCGGGGAGTGGTGGCGGCGGCGGTGGTGCGCCCGATATGCTGTCGCTGTTCCTCGCCAGCGTCGCGCTCGGCTGGGCTGCCCGCCGGCGAATCGGGGCACGGCCGTCCTGAGCAAGATGCAACCGGCTTACTAAGGAGTGGCGTATGCCCACGCACGGCCAGTCACGTCGCGATTTTTGCGGGACCCTCGTCGTCGGGGCCGCCGGCGCGGCCATGGCGACGCTGGCGCCGCAGGCCTTGCCCGCTGCGGAGGCTGCGATGCTCAAGCGTAGGATTCCCTCAACCGGTGAAGAGCTGCCGGTCATCGGCCTCGGCACCTCGGGCGTGTTCGATGTCGGCGGAGGCAGCACCGAGCGCGCGCCCCTGACCGAGGTACTCGACATCCTGACGAGTGCCGGAGGAACGCTCCTCGATACCTCGCCCATGTACGGGCGCGCCGAAGCAGTCTCCGGTGATCTCATCGCCTCACTTGGCTTGCGGCCGCGCATGTTCATTGCCACTAAGGTCTGGACCCGCGGCAAGGACGCTGGCCTGCAGCAGATCGAGAATTCGCTGCGCTTGCTCAAGGTGAGCAAGCTCGATCTGGTGCAGGTCCACAACCTCCTCGATCTTGAGACCCAGCTCGCCAACCTGCGCGCCCTGAAGCAGCAGGGCAAAGTGCGCTACATCGGGGTCACGCATTACACGGTGGCTTCGCACGCGGATCTCGAGGATCTGATCCGCAAGGAGCCGCTCGATTTCGTGCAGTTCAACTACTCGATCGCCACGCGCGAAGCCGAGCAGCGACTGCTGCCACTCGCGGCGGAGCGCAAGGTGGCGACGCTGATCAACCGTCCTTTCGAAGACGGCGCATTGTTCTCGCGCACGCGCGGCAAGGAGCTGCCGGCCTGGGCGGCGGACATCGACTGCACCAGTTGGGGACAGTTCTTCCTCAAGTACATCGTGAGCCATCCGGCGGTCACCTGCGTGATTCCCGCGACCGCCAACCCCGCACACATGCGCAACAACGTCGCTGCGGGTGAGGGCCGCCTTCCCGACGAGAAGATGCGCGAGCGCATGGCCTTGTACGTGGCCGGCCTGTGAGCGCACAGCTTTCGCCAGCCGCGCGCATCCTGCAGCGCCTGGCCCAGATCGAGCCCGAGGAGCGGCCCGCGGTCGCGGCGGCCTTCGTGCTCTTTTTCTGCGTGCTGTGCGGCTACTTCATGCTGCGGCCGGTGCGCGAAACGATTGGCACCGTCCTCGGGGAGAAGGAAGTCGAGGACCTGTTCGTCGCCACGTGGCTCGGCTCGATCGCGGTGATACCGATCTACGGCCTTGCGTGCTCGCACCTGCCCCGCGCGGTCGTGCTGGCGGCGGTTTATGCGCTGTTCGGCGGGTCGCTCCTCGTGCTCGCCGGCGAGATGAGCGCCGATCCGGGGAACGTCGCAGCGGCGCGCTTCTTCTACGTCTGGATCAGCATCTTCAACCTGTTCGTGGTGTCGGTGTTCTGGACACTGATGGTGGATCGAAGCACCTCCGAGCAAGCCAAGCGCCTGTTCGGCGTGATCGCCGCAGGGGGCACGATCGGCGGATTGATTGCGCCAGTGCTCACCGACTTCCTGATCGGCCGCGTCGGCCGCACCGGTGTGCTGATCGCCTCGGCCAGCATGTTTGCAGTCGCCATCCTCTGCCAGATGATCCTGCTGCGACTGTGGCGACGCAGCCCCAAAGCAGCGAGCGCGGACTCGCCGATCAAGGAAAGGCCGATCGGCGGCAATCCATTTGCCGGCATCACGCAGGTCCTGCGCTCTCCCTACCTGCTCGGCTTTTGTCTGTTCGTGTTCCTGCTCGCCTCGGTGACCACGTTCCTGTACTTCGATCAGCTGCGGCTGGTGAAGGAAGCATTTCCGAACGAGGACGATCGCACCCAGGTATTCGCGCGCATCGACTTCGTAGTGCAGGCGGTGACGCTTTTCACGCAGCTCTTTTTCACCGGGCGCATCGCCTCGCGTCTAGGCGTCGTGGTGCTGCTGGTATCGGTGCCGCTCGCGATGCTGGGTGGTTTCCTGACCCTGGCACTCATCAGTAATTTCTGGGTGCTGGCTGTGGTGATGGTCATCCGTCGCGCTGGTGAGTACGCGCTGACACGCCCTGGCCGCGAGATCCTGTTCACCTCGGTTGACACCGAGACCAAGTACAAGGCGAAGAACTTCATCGACGTCGTTGTCTACCGCGGCGGTGACGCCCTTTCTTCGCAGGTGCGCGGTGGCCTGAAGGCGAGCGACATGTCCACGGCCGCGCTCGCGCTGGTGGGGGCCGGGCTGGCGTTGCTGTGGGCCTTCGTCGGCTTATGGCTTGCCCGCCGCCACGACGCGCAGCCGGCGGCCGAAGGCGCGGTGGCTCCGGTGCGCTGACCGGGTGTTCCCGGGCCGCGTCAGCGGCGTGCGTCCGCGTGTCGGGCGTGAGGTCCGGTTCCGGCAGGCAGCTTGCCAGCCATTTCGAACCGTTGGTCCCACCGCGCGGGCGTCTGGTCCCGACAGGGTTGAGTCAGCGTGTCAGACCCTCAGGCTAGGCCCCGAGCGCCAAAGGAACTTTTTGCAGATGTCATGCAACCAATCCGATCGCGGCCGCATCCATCAAGAGCAACGTGTCCGAGGGCGCTGCGACGCCGAGTCCTCCTGCAAGAGGTTGGCTTGAGTGATACCCCATTGAAGCCAATTTGCACGCGGCGTCGCGGCGTCCACGGACACGCTATCAGCATGGCCGCTCAGAGCCATGAGCGCTGAGGTCCGGATCGAGGTCGAGGCTGCGGAGCCGGTGCCCGCACCGACCCATGGCATCAACGCGCTCTCGCGGCCCCCGCTCCTGGCCCCGTTCCACAACGCAGCCATGGCCCCTTCCGCTCAGTCGGTCTGGCCGGTAATCCTCTGGACGACGATTCCATTCTGGTTGCTGATGACGGCCACGCGCGTGCTCGGCTATACGGTGCGCGTCGCGGCGGTTCCAGACGTACAGATTGCCGAACCTCTGGAGCGCACTCTCCAGCACGCGATCCTGTTCTTCATTCTGATCGTGTTCTATCGGGCGGCGCTCGCCATCGGCTGGCCGCAGCAACGGCGTTGGCTCGCCGGCGCCGCTCACCTCGCGCTCGCATCGCTGTTTGCACTGCTGGCGACGCCCGTGCTCACGCTCAGCATCGATCTGACCGAGCCGCAGCTCAAGTGGCTGCCGACCATGATCTCGGGCGACGGGGCGGTCAGAGAACAGGTCAGCGAATGGCTCCACTCAGGCATCCTGCTGGTGAGTATCCCGGATTTCTTCATCTCCTACTGGTTCGGCCTGGTGTTGATCCTCGGCGTGCGCACCTATCTCGACCTGCGTGATCATCGCCTGCGCCTCGCACAACTCGAGCACGAGAATGTGCGCGCGCGTCTGCACGCGCTGCGCATGCAGTTGCATCCGCATTTCCTGTTCAACACCCTGCACTCGGTGAGCGGACTCATCGATGCACGACCCGCCGTCGCACGTCAGATCATCGTGCGACTCGGGGATCTGTTGCGCCGGACGCTGCGCGACAGCGACGCTGATCTCGTGCCGCTCGCCCGCGAAATCGATTTCGTGCGCAACTATCTCGAGATCCAGCAACTCAGGTTTCCCGATCGCCTGCGCTTTGCGATTCGTGTCGACGCGGCGGTGCAGGATGCAATGGTGCCGAGCCTGATCCTGCAACCTCTGGCGGAGAACGCGGTGGTGCATGGCGCCGCCGAGGAAGAAGAGCGGGTCAACGTCAGCATCGATGCGCGCCAGGTCATCGACTCACGTCGGCTGGAACGCTGGCTCGAGCTCAGCGTTCACAACACCGGCAGTCCTGACGCGGAGGGCGAGGGCTCAGGGGCGCACATCGGCACCGGTAATACCCGCGAGCGGTTGCGCGCTCTGTACGGGGAGAATTTCACACTCGAGTTTCGGGCGCCGCCCGAGGGCGGATTCCTGGCGTTCCTGCGCATTCCATTTCGGGAGGGTATTCTCGAATGAACACCGCGACGATGATCCGCACGCTGATCGTGGACGATGAGCCGATCGCCCGCCAGACCTTGAAAGACTACTGTGCTCTCGAGGGCGACATCGAGGTCGTCGGCGAGTGCCGGTATGGCGCCGAAGCAGTCAAGCGCATCGCGGCACTGCACCCTGACCTGGTGTTTCTCGATGTACAGATGCGCCGCGTGAACGGCCTGGAAGTCATCGACAAGATCGGGCGCGAGGCGATGCCGCTCGTGATCTTCGTGACCGCGTACGATCAGTACGCGGTGGATGCATTCGAGCTCAACGCCGTGGATTATCTCCTCAAGCCTTTTGACCGTGAGCGCTTTCATGCGGCTGTAGAGCGCGCCAGGTCGCGTCTGACCAGCCCCGCCGGCAATGACGTACGCGCCCAGGTCCAGGCAGCGGTGCGCCAGATTCTCGGCAACATGCAGGGGACGCTGCCGGGCACCGGACCGAAGCGCATCGTGGCGGAGAAGAACGACCGCTATATCTTCGTCGATCCAGGCGACGTGCACGCCGTCGAGGCAAGTCGCAATTACATCACTCTGCACGTCGGCAGTGATCGTTACCTGCTCCGCTGCGGTATGCAGCAGGCCGAAACGATGCTCGATCCGACGATGTTTCTGCGCATCCACCGCTCGGTGATTATCAATACGCGCCACATCCGCGAGATGGCGCGCCAGCTCTACGGCGATTACGAAGTGACGCTGGCGAATGGGACGAAATTCACTTCAGGGCGAGCCTACCGCCGCCGCGTGGTCAACTACATCAACAGTGGGCGACTTTGAGCGTGCTCTCATCAGCTTCGACTCTCGCGCTCAGCCGGCGGGATTTCCTGCGCGTCTCCGTCGCAGTTGGCGGCGGGCTCCTGGTTGGTCTGAGCTCGGCTGCCGAGCCCGGCGAGGCGAAGGGCTCGAGCGGCCAGCTCGGCTACTTCGTGCGCATCGATCCCGACGGTTCAGTCACGCTCGGAGCGCCGAATCCGGACATGGGCCAGGGCGTTCGCACGTCGCTCCCGATGCTGATCGCCGAGGAGCTCGATGTCGATTGGCAGAGCGTGCGCGTCGAGCAGATGCCCCTCGGCATCATGCGCAATCCGAAGGGCGAGGGTTACACCTGGAAATATGACGGTGTCGGCCAGGGTGCGGGCGGCAGCACGAGCGTCAGTGAGAATTGGCTCCTGCTGCGTCAGGTTGGGGCGCGTGCCCGCGAGATGCTGATCCTCGCGGCGGCGCAACGCTGGCAGGTCGAAGCCGCTTCCTGTGCGACCGAGCCCGGCCGCGTGGTACATCCAGCCTCCGGTCGCTCCGCGAGCTACGGTGAGCTTGCTGCGCAAGCCGCGACGCTCAAGCCGCCGAGCGCCGAGCCAAAGCTCAAGAGCCCTGCGGCATTTCGCATCATCGGCAAGCCGACGCGTGTGGTCGACGGACGCGACATCGTCACCGGCGCTGCCAGCTTCGGAATCGACGCGCGCCTGCCGGGTCTGAAACATGCGGTACTGGCGCGCTGCCCGTGGTTCGACGGCGGCATCGAGAGCTTCGATGCGAGCGAAGCACTGAAGGTGCCTGGTGTGCGGCAGGTCGTGCGCATCGATGCCGAGCCCACCGGCAAGCCCTATACAGTGCTGGCTTCAGCGATCGCCGTAGTCGCCGACTCGACTTGGGCCGCGATGCAAGGTCGCGAACGCCTCAAGATCAAGTGGACGCGCGGGCCCTTTGCCGATGAGAGCACGTCGGCTCTGGAACAGCAGTGCACGGCGGCATTCGAGAAACAGGGAAGGATCGTTCGCAACGATGGTGATTTTGAGTCTGCCAGCGCCGCGTCGGCGAAAACGTTCCAGGCGCGCTATTGGCTCCCGTATGTCAGTCACTGCACGCTGGAGCCGCAGAATTGCGTCGCGTGGGTGCGGGCCGATCGATGCGAGATCATCGCCCCGATCCAGATGCCAGGCTCCGCTTCGCGTATGGCGGCGCGGCTCACCGGACTCGACCGGCTGAACATCGACGTGCGCATGACTCGACTCGGCGGCGGATTTGGCCGGCGGCTCACGGCAGACTATGTGGCTGAGGCAGTGCTGGTTTCGAAGGCAGTCAAAGCGCCCGTGCAGGTCCTCTGGACGCGTGAAGACGACCTGCGCAATGACTTCTATCGCCCGGCCGGACTGCACGAGGTGCGCGCGGGCTTCGATGCGCAGGGAAAGCTCGTGGCCTGGACCCACCGGCTCGCGAGCGCTTCGAAGTACTACCGTCGCGAGGACGTGAAGCCCGAGGATGACTGGACATCCGAACTGTACCCCGACGATTTTCCGGCGGGTCTGGTGGCGAACTATCGACTCGAGTATCACTCGATGCGTTCTGGCGCAGCACGTGGATCCTGGCGCGCGCCGGCGCACACGGCGAACGCGTTCGTGGTGCAGTCCTTCATCGACGAGATTGCCCATGGACTCAATCGCGATCCTCTGGAGCTGCGTCTCGCACTGCTCGGTCTGGGGCGAGAGATGAAATATGAGCAACACGGGGGGCCAATCTTCGATACCGGGCGCCTCGCCAGCGTCCTGAGACTCGCGGCCCAGCAGGGCGACTGGGGCAAGTCGTTGCCGCCAGGGCGGGGTCGTGGCATCGCGGGCCACTTCACCTTCGGTGGGTACGTAGCGCACGTTGTCGAAGCGGAAGTGGACCGTCAGGGCGGCGTCCGCGTGCTCAAAGTCACCGGCGCGGTCGATTGCGGTCGCGCCGTCAATCCGCTCGGCGTGGATGCGCAGATGCAGAGTGGGATCATCGATGGCCTCTCACACGCGCTGCATCCGCAAATCACGATCCGCGACGGGCACGTCGAGCAGAGCAATTTCAACGACTACCCGCTGCTGCGGATGGCGGAGGCGCCCGCGGAGATCGAGATTCACATCATCCCGAGCGAACGCGACCCGGTGGGTATGGGTGAGTGCCCGTTGCCGCCGGTTGCCCCGGCGCTCGCGAACGCGATTTTCGCCGCGCGTGGCCTGCGCGTGCGTCGTCTGCCGATCGTGCCGGAGCTGGCGAGGTTATTGGCTCGAACCTGAGTCGGCGCCCCGACGTGCGGCTCGGCGACGAGCCTCATCCCTGCTGCAGAGCGAAGCGGAGCCTGAGGCGAGCGCGTTGCTCGATGGCCCGGCCATCGCGCACGATGGGCCGATAACGCCACTGTGAGACCGCCTTGATGGCGGCTTCATCAAAAGTTCCTTGGGGCTCAGCACGGTAGACGACAAGGTCCTTGACCGCGCCATCCCTGGTGACAGTGAATTCGAGCTCCACCCAGCCGTCAATTCCCTTGCGTTGCGCCTCGGCCGGGTAGCGTGGGACGACGTACTTGTCGCGCGCGAGTGTGGCCGCGTCGATGACGTTGCTCATGAAGGCCGAGCGCTCGCGTGCCGCTGCGGTTTGCTGCTCCGCCGCCGTGAGCGCCGCGGATGAGAAGCCGATTGCCTTCGCTTCATCGAGCGCGGCCTGCGCTGCCGCGAGGTCGCCCTGCGCCAGGCTGGCCTGCGATTGCTGCAGCAGTCCCGCGCCGATTCTTTGCAATGCGGGCTGCAGGCGCGCGTTCTGTGGATCTGCGGCTCGAAGTTCGCGCCAGTAATAGGTTGCACTGTCGCGTTCGGGAGCGAGCAACCGACCCTGCGAGATGCGCTCATCGAGGCGTGCGGCGAGCTGAGTCTGCTGCTGAGTACGCGCACTTGTCTGCCGTGCCTTCTCGAGAGCACGTTGTGACGTACGAACGTTCGCGCCCAGCGAGTCGGCGTGGGTCAGCCATTGCTCGGCCGCGACGAAATCCCGGGCATCGATCGCCTGGCCGGCCTGCGTCAGCATTTGATCGCCGAGCGCACGGCGCGCCTGTTGTGCGGTGACGTTGGCCGGATCCGCGGCGAGCGCAGCGAGGATGTAGGTCTCCGCGCTGTCGCCTTCCGGCGCCATGAGCTTGTCTTCCCGTAAGCGCTCGTTGGCTTTCTTGAGCAGGTTCTCGGCACTCGTGCCGACGCGCCGCTGCTCGATTTCGCGGCGCGCCTGGGCCAGCAAGGGAGAGATATTCTTCTGTCCCTGCGCGGCGCGATCCAGAAAGCTGATCGCACGAGTGAAATTGCCGGTGTCCGCCGCCTGCCGCGCGAGTGCGATCAGACGCCGTTCGCGCTCTTTGCCGAGTTGCGCGCTCAGGAAAGCCAGCCGCATGTTGTTGGGTCTGACCAGACGCGCATCTTCGATGGCACGCGCGGCGTCATCGACGCGTTCTTCGAGCATCGCGGTCTCGGCACTCGTGAGGAGCTGATCCGCGATTCGGTCCAGACCTGCCTCGGCTTCGGTGTCGCCGGGGTGCGTCGCCAGCACCCTGCGGTACAGATCAAGAGCACTGCTGCCGGGCGGCGCGATGAGACGCCCGGCGTCGAATGCCGCTCCTGCTGCCGCAAGTGCCCGGCCGCGTTCGTCAGTTTTAGACGACGCTGGCGCCCTGGCCGGTGGCAACGATTGCACTGGCGGCTTCGCTGTCGGCTGCGGTAGGGGAGCAGGCGCGCGCACCGCTGGTGCCGCCGATTGTGGCGCAGGTTGCACAGCGGGCTGCTGAGCTTGCTGGCGCGGCCCTGCCGTGAAGAAGATGTACGCCGCGACCGTCGCCGCGATGATGAGCACGGCGATGCCGATGAAGACCGCCGACATCAAGCCCCGCCGCGGCGGCGGCGTGGTCTCGGCCGGCGTAAAAGTGCGGCCCTCCATGTGCCGGCGTATTCCGGCTTCGATGAACTGACGCACGCGCGGCGGCGAAACCGGCTTGTGCAAGAAGCGATAGATGTCCCCGGAGGTGATCAGCTTGACGAGCTGTGTCTGATCGTCGGTCGTCCCGGCGACGATCAGCACGAGGTCGGGGAACTGGCCCCGGAGCTGTTCGCAGAAGGCCTCGGAATCCTCGCCCGTTGCAAGGGTGTCGACGACGATCACACCGACACGCCCCGCCATCATCAGTTCGCCGGCCTGTTGAGGGGTGGCCGCGTCCAGGACACGACGCGAACCGCCCGCGGCGTCATGCAGGATCGCGAGCAGACCAGCGTCCGAGGTCAGCGCGACGATATCGATCGATTGGCCCGCGGCTGACAGCTGCGCCGCGACCCGCTCGATTGCTGGATCCTCGGGGATCGGATTCGGGTGGCCTTGTACGGGCATGTGTGCTCCCCGCCTTCGACCTCAGTATCCCGGTTCCCGGCGTAATCGCGGGGCGGGGCGAGGCGCATACGATACGGGGTCTGTCAGCCGAGACAACGACTGCTGCACTGCGTCACCGGATTCTGTGAAATGAGTCCTGACTGCACAATGACGACGCATTGAGATGAAAGGATGAACGGCGCGCGACGGATGGAAAGTGTCTCCCTGGTCTTGCTTGGCGCGCTGGTGCTCGGGACGACGCTCGCTTACCTCGGGTCCTGGTCGTGGTTTCTCGATCTCTTTTCGCACTTCCGCGTTCAGTATGCGGTGCTCGGCGCGACGCTTGCGGTGATTTTTGGGGCCAGGAAGCGCGCGCTGCTTGCCGCGCTCAGTATCGGCGCGCTGCTCGCCAACCTGCCGCCGATCGTCCCGCAATTCGTGGGCTCTGCGAGCGCCGCGCCTGCCGCGCGCAGCCCACCCATCAGAGTGCTGTCCTTCAACGTCTTCAAGTACAGCCACGAGTACCAGCGGCTGGTGCAATTCGTCGGCGAAGAATCTCCCGATGTCCTGATCCTCATGGAGGTGACGCCGGCGTGGGCGCAGGCGCTGGGCGGACTTTCGGCTCAGTACGCGTTTCGCTGGGTAAATCCCGGCGACGATGCTTCCGGCATCGCGGTGCTGAGTCGCCGCGTGCCGCTCCAGAGTCAGGTGATCGATCTGGGTGATAGCGGTGTGTCCTCGTTGCTGTTTACGCTCCCCGACCCGGCCGGCGACATCACCTTCGTCGCCACGCATCTGTCGTGGCCGTTCGGCGCGCACCTCGCCCGCATTCGCAACGCAGAGCTCGCTGCATTGGCTCGCCTGGCGCGCGAACAGCGCGGCGCATTCGCGATCGTCGGCGATCTCAACGTTACGCCGTATTCGCCGCGTTTTCAGCAGCTCTTGAGTGACGGCGGTCTGCGCAGCTGCGCCGAGGGTGAGGGGCCGCGAGCCACCTGGCCAGCATTCGTCGTGCCGCTCTTCATCCAGATCGATCATTGCCTGGCGAACGCTCAGGTCGATGCGAGTGACTTCAGGGTCGGCCGGTTCCTGGGTTCCGATCACTACCCCATCAGCGTTGAGCTCAAGGTTCAGGCGCCGACACTCTGACAGAGCGATGTCTCGATCGGGTAGGTGTTTTCGAGACCGCCGTGAATCCATCCATGGAGGCTGCGTGGAAAACGTCCTGTTTTCCACGCTCTCGAAAACACCTACCCAATCGAGCCACCGCTCATCGACTACCGGGTTGTAGTGGCGCCGCCCGCCGACATGCCACCGGTCAACACCAGGCGCATCGCCTCTTCGACGCCGATGTCGAGCGGGGTCAGGCGCGCGCGTGGCAGATAAAGGGTGTAGCCCCCGATCTGGTAGCTCATCGGAAAGTAAACGCCGACCATGCCATCCGCGGCGGGTTGCGTTTCGAGCTCAGGCGCCGACTCGCGGGTGACGAATCCAATCAATCGCGCTTCGCCGAAACTCGCGACCACTACGCGCCGCAGGTCGCGGCGCTTGCCTTGCGATGGGAGGAACTTGACCAGGTCGCGTAGCGCGCCGTAGACGGTTTTAACCAGCGGAATGTGTTCGAGGAACTTGTCCCACTGAGAGAGGAACCAGCGCACCACATAGGCGTTGACGACCAGGCCTGCGCCCAGCAGCAGCAGAAAGCCCACGATCAGGCCGAGCCCCGGCCAATAGTGGACGCTTGGCAGTACGAAGGTGATGAGATCGCGCAGCGCCCCTTCGATGTTCGTGCCCAGCCAGACGATGAGATAGATCGTCAGGCCGATCGGCAGTACGGCTGCCAGGCCTTTCATCAGCAGGTTCCAGAGTTTGTTCATCATGCTCAGGCTCAGTCAGTCAGCGCCGCACGCCGCGACGGCGCATTGTACGCCGCAGCGGCTTTGCATCCGGGCGCGACCGGCATCGATAATCCGGCGCACTTTGCCGCACGTGAAGGTGGAGACACGCATGAGATTCGAAACGCAGTCGCCCAGCGGGCGCCTCCCGCGCCTGCTCGCCTGTCTGTTTGCCAGTCAGTTGATCCTGGCGATGCCGGCGCTCACCTGGGCGGCGAGTGGGCAGGACAAAGTCGTCAAGGGATATCTCGAGGCCGCGGCGTCGGGTCAGCCGGAAGCCGTGCTCAATTTCCTGCACCCGGGCGAGGTCGAGGACCTGCGCAACAATCTCATCAAGACACTCGAGGACGAGGCCGCCCACGGCAGCAGCACGGTGCGCGAGCGCCTCTTCGGTGCCTCCACGATCGATGACATTCGCCACCTGACACCCAATAACGTCTTCATCTCGGTCGCGCGCCGGCTCGGCCTGCCAGCGGAGCGCATCGGCGAAGTCAAGGTCCTCGGCATCATCGACGAGAACTCCCAGCTGAGCCATGCCGTCGCGCGCATCGCGCCTCCCGTGAACAGCGAACTGCGCGGCCGGGTGGCGCTCGTCAGCCTGGTGCGCTATGGCAAGGAATGGCGCGTCGCGATTCCGTACTCGTTTCAGGCTCGCCTCGACGCAGCGACGGCTGCACCGGCGGCTCGTCCCGCCGCCGGATCGAAGACACCGAATACGCCGGAGATCCTGGAGTTCCTCGAAGATGGATCAAGCATCCTGCGCAAGGGCGATTGCGCGGGGTTCTTCAATGACCGGATGAGCCCGAACTTCCGCAACAGCACTGCGCCGAAAGCGCTGAAGACGCTGATCGATCAATGCATGACTTACGAGGACACGCGCGAGACGTACATCGCAGCGCTGGAGCTGGCGCGTCGCATGTCGCCGGCCTATGAGCAGAACGGGACGCGTGCCATCTATGATCTGCGTGGCCAGGGCCTGCCTTTCGATCGCTTCGTCCTGGAAAAGGTGGAGGATCGCTGGTACGTGGCAGAGTAGTCGGCAGCAGTCACGGAGCTGTCGGCGCGGCCGAGGCGCAGAACCGCTCGATGCTGCGCCGATACTGCGCGATGGTCGAGAAGCTGTGCTGAGTGGTGTCCCACAGCAGGTAATCGGTGACCGCGTTTTCGCCTTCGCGGCGGGTGTATTCCAGCAAGCGGCTGTCCTCCCGGAAGGTCATGTCGCGTCCGGCACGGCAGGGCAGAGAATGTGACACGCGTGCGAGCTGCTCGGGGAAAGCGATCGAGCCGGTGCGCAGGTCGATCACTGCTACCGTATCGCAGTCCGGTGTGCAGCTCAGCCTGGTGAGCGCGAACCCTCCAGCGAAGTTGTTGCCGCCGCGCGCGGCCGCTTCCAGGGAAGCCGCCAGCTCCGCGGTGCGCGGGTCGGAGCCAGGATTGATGCCCAGATTGTCCGGCAACTCCGCGATGGGCACGCGATACTCGGAAAAGCGTGGGCGGCCGAGCTCCGCACGGTCCTCGCCCGAGGTTGCGCTGCCCAAGATTCGATCCAGTTCCGCAGCCGCCTCATCCGAAAGCATCCAGTCATCGATCTCGACGTTGTTGACCGGCTCCGAATCGCTGACTTCTATTGCCTGCAGCCCATGGTCAGCGCAATTGGCAGCACCCGACGACGTCTGCCCGCGGCGACACGCGCTGAACTGCGTGTGCGCACCGTAAAGCCCGGCCAGGCCCGGCTCCTCGGGTCGCACGAAGATCCAGTAACGGCCGGCGGGCAGATCGAAAGCGAAGTTTGCTTCGCCGTGGCGCACCAGCTGGCTGTACTGCGCCTGCGTCTCGAGGTTGTGGGCATAGAGCGTGGCATCCGGTATCGCGCGCCCGGGGAATGAGATGCGCCCGGCAACTGCGGCGGCGAAAGCGAGTGACGATGCGACCGTGAGCAATGCGAACAGCAGCACCGCGCGGCCCATGAGTGAGCCTTGCGTTGTCATGCAACGAGCGGGATAGTCGCGTGCGCAGTCATTGCCCGTCGAATTCCCGGCCAACCTGGCCGCGGGAGATGGTAGCTGAACTGGCGAGAGGATGGAGATTTCGGTGGTCCCCGAGACGACGCGGCAACCTCCGCCCGATGCTTTTCAGATCCGTCCGGCGACGGTTGCCGATGTCCCGATCGTGCTCGCGTTGACCCGCGAGCTGGCGGAGTACGAGAAGCTGCTCCATGAGGTGGTCGGGACCGAGGCGCTGGTGCAGGCGGCGTTGTTCGGCCCGAAACCGGTTGCCGAATGTGCCCTCGCCTGCGTGCGTGATGGCCCCGTCGGCTTCGCCCTTTACTTCCACAACTACTCGACCTTCATGGGACGCGCCGGGCTGTATCTCGAGGATCTGTTCGTGCGTCCAGAATACCGCGGCCAGGGAATCGGCGAGGCGCTGCTGCGCTACCTGGCGCGGATCGCGGTGGAGCGCGGATGTGCGCGCATGGAGTGGGCCGTCCTCAACTGGAACAAGCGCGCGATCGGGTTCTACGAGCGCATGGGTGCGGTCGGTATTCTCGACTGGACGGTTTTTCGCGTGAGTGGCGAGGCGCTGGTGCGGCTCGGTTCCTGACCTTCATTGATGAGACCGCTCGGGCCCAGCCGATAGTGCAGCGTGACGTCGAGCGTCGGGCAGCACTGAGGATCGTCGGGGCCGTGCTTGAGCAGGCGCACGTGCACCTGGGCGTTGGACAGGGTGATCTCGCTGACCTCGACCCGGTCTCCCAGCGCCAGCGGCGCCAGTACGCGCGGGTTGCCCTGCTGGTTCAGGACGGGCACGAGATCAAAGAACACTCCACTTCCGCCCGGATCGCTTTCCAGGATGATCACCGCGTCTTCGGAGCCATCGCCGTCGAGATCGCCTATCGCGTAATAGTTGGTGGCGCTCACGATGACTTCCGTTGCGGCGCCGGGTGCGGCCGATTCGCGGTACTGGCCGTTCACGAGCTGCGCCTTGCCCGAACGCGTCCACTGGGAGGGATACTCGGCGTTGCGCAGCTGCTCGAGCGTAATCTTCGCAGCAGAGTCGGGGCGTCCGGAGGATGAGTCGGGCCCGCCGCAGCCGCCTGCGCCGACGACGATGCAAGCCAACACGATGGCTGAGCGTGCCATTAGCTACTCCGGACTACGCAGCCGGGGCGTCGCGCGCCTCAAGATCGACGATCCGCATGCGCAGTCGCCCGATCTCCAGCTCGAGATCGGAAATCCGGCGCCGCTGCGTGTCGATCTCGCGCTCCAGCACCTGTTGCTGTGTCTCGAGCTGCTTGGTGCGCAGCACGCGCTCGTCGAGCTCGCGTTGCGCCTGTTCGAGGCGCTCACGCAGGCTGGCGAGCAGCGTGTCGAAGCGGCGTTGCGCCACGGCGCCGGAAGTCAACCATCCGAGCACCGCGCTGGCGACGATCAGGAAAATGACGGTAATTACCGAGAGTTCCATTGCGGACCGATCCTCCTTGGAATCGGCTCGGCAATCTATCGGGATGGCGGCGGACGTGCAAACCCGCGGCACGGGAGCCAGTCCCGAACCCTTACTGGGTGGGTTCTGGCCAGCCGATGGGCTGGGGACGGCTCTCTTGGTATCACACGGATTCGGCAGTAGGCTGTTACTCCCCCCTGTGAGTACGTCCACGGAAGGAGACGTCATGTCAGTCGCACGCGTCACGGAATTGATTTCCTCGTCGAAGAAAAGCTACGCCGATGCCGTCGAGAGCGGCATCAAGCGCGCCACCAAGACCCTGAAGAACGTGACGGCAGCCTGGATTGCCGCACACGAGGTGCAGGTCGAAAACGGCCGCATTCGCGAGCATCGCGTGAGGCTCAAGGTGACGTTCATTCTGGAGTGAGCCCGCGCCGGATCGCGCGCTGGGCGCACCTCCCCGCTACGCTTGCAGGGCCTGGTCCAGATCCGCGATGAGATCCTGAGGATTCTCGAGCCCGATCGACAGGCGCAGCAGGTTTTGCGGCGTCAGTGTGTCGCTGCCTTCGACCGAGGCGCGATGCTCGATGAGGCTTTCCACACCGCCGAGACTCGTGGCTCGTATGAAGACCCGCGTGCGCGCAGCTACCGTCATCGCCGCGCGCGCATCGCCGCGCACGCACATCGAGACCATCGCACCGAAGCCCGCCATCTGAGCGCGCGCGATGGCGTGTCCGGGGTCCTCTTCGAGTCCCGGATAACAGACCCGCTCGACGCGGGCATGCCGGCTCAGAAACCTGGCCACCTCCAGTGCGCTCGCGGACTGTGCGCGGATGCGCAGCGGCAACGTTGCAAGGCTGCGGCGGATCAGCCAGCAATCGAACGGCGAGGGCACGGCCCCACCGACTGCCTGGTACTGGCGCACGGCGGCAGCCCGGGCGGGGTCGCGCGTGATCACTGCGCCACCCATGACGTCACTGTGGCCGCCGAAATATTTCGTGGAACTGTGCACCACGAGATCGGCACCAATTTCGAGCGGCCGCTGCAACACGGGTGTGGGGAAGGTGTTGTCGCAGACCAGGAGTGCGCCGACCGACGCGGCCCGCTGTGCCACCGCCTGGATGTCCGTGATCTTGAGTGTCGGGTTGCATGGCGTCTCGATCCAGATGAGTCGTATGCCGCGCTTGAGGTGCGCGTCGAGCTGTCGCAGGTCGGGCATGTCGATGAAGTCGCTGTGCACGCCCCAGCCGCCGAGGTACTCCTTGAGCAACTGGCGCGTACCGTAGTAGCACTCGCGCGGCGCCAGCACGTGATCGCCGGGCTTGAGCAGGCTGAACACCGCCATCGTTGCCGCAGCCCCCGAAGAAAAGCAGACCGCGTCGGTCCCACCCTCGAGCTGCGCCAGGCAGGTCTCGAGTGCGCGCCGCGTCGGGTTGTCGGGGCGCGTATAGGAAAACGATCGCGCATAGCCGCCATCGACATCGCGCTCGTAAGTGGTGCTCATCTGGATCGGCGGCGTGATGGCGCCCGTCGCCGGATCGACCTGCCGGCCGGCATGCACCGCGAGCGTCTCGATCTTCATGCTTCGCAGGACTCCGGGTGTGGTTGCGTCAGTCGAGCCTGAGCGTGCCGCGGCTCACCAGCACCGCGTGTCCGCCGACGCGCACGGCTGCGATCCGGCCGTCGCTCATGTCGACCTCGATGTGCAGCAAGCTCGGGCGATTCATTTCGAACCCCTGTTCGACCACCCAGCGCAACGTGCCGTTCGTGATCGTGGCGCGCGCGCCAAGATAGCCGCCGAGCGCCGCGCAAGCTGCGCCTGTAGCCGGGTCCTCCGTTACCCCGTGTTCCGGGGCGAACATCCGTGCGCGCAGGTCTGAGCCTGGCAGCTCCGGATCGCGACAAAAGAGGAAGATGTCGCGTGCCCAGTACTGTTCGAGCGTCGCATGCCAGCGCGCCACATCAGGTGTAGCCCGCGCCACCACCCCGCGATCCCGGACGGGCACGAACAGAAACGGCACGCCACAGGATGCGGACTCGGGCTTGTCTACCCCGTCGAGAATGTCTTCAGGGCGGATATGCAGAATGGCCGCGAGGCGTGCGCGGTCGGGCGGCGGCGGACCGAATTCCGGCAACTTGACAACCGAGAGCTGCACGAAATCGGGCTTGCCGTCGCGCAATCTCACTTCGACCGGCACCAGTCCGACCTCTTCCTCGAGGAGCACTGCGGCGCGTTCCTCGCGCAGCGGGATGCGGCCAAGCGTCGCGAGCAGATATCCGGTGCCGACCGTCGGGTGCCCGGCGAACGGCAGCTCGCTCGTGGGCGTGAAGATGCGCACCTTGCACAGCGCGCGCGGGTCCCCGGCCGGCAACACGAAGACTGTCTCCGAGAGATTCATCTCGCGTGCGATCTGCTGCATCTGCTGCGTGTCGAGGCCGGCCGCGTCCGCAAACACGGCGAGCGGGTTGCCGCCGAAACGGCGTTGCGTGAACACATCGAGGGTGTGAAATTCGTATTGCGTCTTCATGAAAGAACCACGGGTGGGGTGTACTCCTGCAGACCGACGACCAGCATACCCGGGCCGCCGTGCGCGCCGATCGCGGGTCCGAGGGCCGTCAGGTAACGGTCACGGATGTTACTGCGATCGGCGCAGATTTCCTCCAGCAGCGCGCGCCCTTCTTCCTCGACCTGGGCGTGACCCACCGCCACACGGTATGTGACGTCATCGCGCATGCGCCCTCTGATGAGGCGCGCGAATCGCGGGCGCAGGTTCCTGCGTCCGAAGATCACGGTGCCGGCACCGACCCGGCCATTGCGCTGGCTCAACAGGATCGGGGTGAGGTGCAGCAGCTCCGTGATCGCTTGAACGAAGCGCGGCACGCGTCCGCCGCGCACGGCGAAATCGAGGTTGCGCAACAGTCCGAGGGTCAGGATGCGCGGCACCATCGCGCGTACAGCTTGGCTCACCTGCTGCCCGCTCATGCCGGCCTGTGCACACTCTGCGGCGTACATGGCCAGCAGCCCCTGTCCCAGTGATGCGTTGCGGCTGTCGATCACGATCACCTTGCCGTGGGCGCGCACCCGTTCGGCAGCCCCTTGTGCGGCAGCCAGCGTTCCGCTGACGCGCCCGGTGACGTTGATGGAGAGGACGGTTTCGTAGTGCGAGGCGAGGAACTCGAAGATGCGGCGAAAGTCGCCCGGCGGCGGTTGCGAGGTTTTCGGGTGCTGCGGATTGGCCGCGAGCTCTCGATAGAATTCCTCGGGACGCATCGAGACCTTGTCAAGGTAGCTGCGCTCGCCGAAATGAACGCGCAGCGGCACCATGTGGATCTCGAGTCGTTCCAGTTCCTCATCGGGGATATCGGCGCCTGAATCGACCACGATGGCGACTCCACGCCGATGGCGATGGTGCGCGGCGTCCTGCTGTTTGCGCATGTCATCGGCTTTCTGGCCCGAGATCTCGCCAAACTGGCGCGCCAGCCGGAATACGGCACGCGTGTCGTTGACATGCACGTGCACCTTGGCTTTGCGTGCGGTGCCGGCGACGACCACCCCGCTCCCAAGCGTTGCGAGTCCTTCGCGCAGTTTGCGGAGATCGATGTTTGCGCCGCCCACGATGCACTCGGTGCAGAAGCGGTGCTTGAGGTCGATCTCGATGCCCGCGGCATCCTGGGAATCGAACTCGACTTCGATCGGCGCATCGTCCGCGACCGCCTTGCCATCGAAGTAGTCCGAGATGCCCTGAACGAGCTCCACGAAACCTTGTGCTCCGGCATCGACGACGTTGGCGCTGGCCAGCACATCGAGTTGCTCGCGTGTGCGTTCCAGCGCCACTCGCAGGCGAGCGAGCGCCTGGCGAAACACGGCAGCGAAGTCGTTGGCGCAGTCCGATTGCGCGAGCACTGCGAGTTCGGCCGCGAAATCGGCGAGCACCGTGATCAATGTGCCTTCGCGCGGTTCGCTGAGCGCTTCCCGGGCGTAACGTGCTCCACTCGCCGCCCCCTCTGCGAGTGCGTGTGTCGTCAGGGTGGGCATTTCACCGAGATGCTCGGCGAGACCGACGAAGAACTGGGCGAGGATCGCCCCGGAATTGCCGCGAGCACCATCGATGGCTGCGTCGGCGACGGCCTGCAGGATCTGTCCGGCATGCCCGCCACGATGCTGGCGCAGCGCCGCGAGCACCGCGCCCATCGTCAACGTCATGTTGGTGCCGGTATCTCCGTCAGGAACCGGAAAGACGTTGATCTTGTTGAGATGTTCCTGGCAGGCGATCAATCGGCGGATCCCTGAACGCAGCGCGAAGCCGAGGCGCTCGCTGTCGAGGTCGCTGATCCCGGCGACGGCCGTATTCACTGGCGGGGTAGCAGGAAGCGAACGCCGCGGTGGTTGAGGACGACCCCGTCCGGTGTGATGCGCTCGATGGTCGTGCCGTCGGGGGTCTTGCCGCCCTCGCGATACTTGCGCGTGTTGAGGAATACGAACCGGTCCACTGGCCGGCTCGCGTAGACATGCAGATCGAGGTGCAGCTCCGGGAGCGATACGCCCTGCAAACTCACATCGCCCAGGGTCGGCAGGCTCGAATAGCTTTGTTCAGGGTCCGCATCGAGGGGTGCCGCGGATTTCGCCGTGGGTCGCAGGGTCGGGTCGATTTCGGGTGCCGGCGCCGGTTCCTCGCTCGAAGGCTCCGCCTGTTGGGCGGGAGCAGGCGGGGCCTGGGTATTGGCTGGCCCTGCGGACGCTGGCGAGGGAAGTGGAAGCGGCATCGGCGCGAGTGGTGTCGCGTCCGTCGGTGCTGGAGCCGCGACGGTAACGGGAGCCGCGGCGACGACGGGAGCATCGGCTTGCGGCGTCGAGTGGCCCCGAAAGGCCAGAACGATCACCACGATCATGTTGAGAGCCAGCAGCGCGCCGAGTGCCAGCGCCCAGATGGGGAACGGTGAACGGGATGCCGCTCCGGCACGAATATCGGCAATGCCGGGTCCGACCTGGCGTTGGCGCTCGTGCTCCGACTTTCGCAACGCGTCGAGGATGAAGGACATGACTCAGCCGCCCGGCGCCGGTGGTCTGAACAGGAATGGAGTGGCGGGATCCGCTAGTGCCGTGTCGAGCGCAATCTGGGTTTGCATGCCAGCGATCCCGTCCACTGTCAGGCGATGCTCGCGCTGAAAATCTTCGACCAGGCGTGCGAGCTGCTCATCGTAGACATCGGGACGGCCCGGCGTCGGCTCGAGGCCCCTCACCTTCTCGAGACTGCGGCGCAACCAGCCCACATCATCGCCGCGCATGCCGAGCGAGAGTTCCTTCCCGCCCGCCACTCGCGGCCGCCACAGCAACAGGTAGTCACCGAACCAGTAGCGGGAGAGCTCAGCGATGCTCACCGGTTCGCGCTTGCCGCCGACCTCCACGGCCGCCCGCTCATCGTCGAGTTGCGAGAGCACGAGCTGGTGCTCGATGCCCGCATCGTCGTTGAGCATCAGGATTGCCGGGCGATTGAGCGCACGCAGCTGACCCCACGAGCCGCGCTGCATGACGCACTCCAGGCCCTGCTGCGCCGCCTGGTCACAGGCGTCGGTGCTGCCCGGCCGATAGGTGGCACCCCACAGCCCAAAGAGCTTCGTGAATGCCGCATCGAGATTCGTCTCGCCCGAGTGGGCGCTCAGCGTCTCGGTGATCGACGGTAAATGTGGCGCAGCGGGCGCGGGGGCAGATTTGTTCGTCGGCAAGGCTGGCGTCACTGTGGATTTCGCAACGGAAGGGCCAGCCGTGCTCGCAGCGTTCGGCAGTGCACCCGATTGCATCAATTGCCAGCCACCAAAGGCCAGGACCGCGACGCTGGCCACGAATACCCCCGCCGCGACCCAGCGAGTCCACAATGGCAGCACCGGCCGGCCGTACACCTCAGCGACAGAGCGCCGGACCAGCCTGGCGGTGATGTGACGCTCCTCCTGCGAATAGGCGCCGAGCAGCGCGCGGTCGCAGACGACATTGATGACGCGCGGAATCCCGCGCGCCAGGTGATGCACTTCGGCCAGGGCGCCGTTCGTGAACAGATCTGTAGTCGCGCCTGCGACGCGCAGCCGATGACGCACGTAGCCCGACGTTTCGCGCCGCGACAACGGTGCCAGGTGATAGCGACCCGTGATCCGCTGCGCCAATTGGCGCAGCTCCACGCGTCGCAGCACATCCCGCAGTTCCGGCTGTCCGATCAGGATGATCTGCAGCAGCTTCTGTGTGGCGGTCTCCAGGTTGGTGAGCAAGCGCACCTGTTCGAGCACATCCGGACTCAGGTTCTGTGCCTCGTCCACGATCACGACCACGCGTCGCCCTTGCGAGTACGAGTCGAGCAGGTGGCGATTCAGCGCATCGACCAGCGCCTTGACGCTCGATCGTTCACTGTCGGGAACGCTGACACGCAGTTCCTCGCAGATCGTGAGCAGAAATTCCGCCGGCGTCACGCGCGGGTTGAGGATGAGCGCAACTTCGGCATCGTTCGGGATCTGCCCAAGGAGGCTGCGAACGATCGTCGTCTTTCCGGTGCCTACCTCACCGGTCAGCTGAATGAAGCCACCTGCCTCGTTGATGCCATATAAAAGGTGGGCGAGCGCCTCGGCATGACGTTCGCTCAGGAACAGGTAGCGAGGGTCCGGCGTGATCGAGAAAGGTTTCTCGCCGAGACCAAAAAATGCCGTATACATAAGAACTTATCCAAGGCCACCGGGGAGCCTTGGGCGCCATGATGCACGCGCCGCGGACCTGAGTAAAACAGCGCCCGGTTGGTCGGCGGTCTTTCAGAGCTTCCCTGAGATAGCGTTGCGGTACAGCTTTTCGAACTTGCGCACCGAGAGCTTGACGGGATTGGACGGCGTGCTGGGATCCGCCATCGCCATCCTTGCGAAGCTCGCAACGTGAGCTTCCGTGACGCCGAGCTCGGCCAGCGTGTTGGGAATGCCGATGGTGGAGCGCAGCTCGACCACCCAGTCGAGCACCGCGCCGAAAGATGGCCGCTTCAGGCCGAGGTAGGAAGCGAGCCGCTTCATCTTGTCCTTGATGGCGCGCCGGTTGAAGACGAGCACGTACGGCATCACCACGCCGTTGGTCAGGCCATGATGCGTATCGAGGTTCGCCGAGCACGGATGGCTCAGGCTGTGCATTGCACCCAGCCCTTTCTGAAATGCAGTGGCGCCCATCGTCGAGGCGATCAGCATTTGCCCACGCGCTTCGAGGTTCGACCCGTGTGCGCAGGCCGCCGGCAGCCACTCCTTGATCAGGCGCATGCCTTCCACCGCGATTCCGTCAGCGAGCGGGTGAAAGGTCGGCGCGCAGAAGGCCTCGAGGTTGTGCGACAGCGCATCCATGCCCACGGCAGCCGTGATCCTGGCCGGCAGTCCCGCGTGCAGTTCAGGATCCTCGATCACGATCGCCGGCAACAGGCGCGGATGGAAGATCAGCTTCTTGGTGTGATCACGCAGATCCGTGAGCACCGAGCACCGGCCCACTTCGGAGCCGGTACCCGCGGTCGTGGGCACGGCGACGACGGGAGCCATTGCCGGCGACATTCACGCGCGTGTACCAGTCCTCCTTGTCCTCGAAGTCCCAGATGGGGCGGTTCTGCCCGACCATCAGTGCGATTGCCTTGCCGATGTCGAGGGCGCTGCCGCCGCCGAACGCGATCACGCCGTCGTGGCCGCCACTGCGATACGCATTCACGCCAGCGGTGACGTTCTCTTCCACGGGGTTGGGCTTGACGTCGGAAAACACTGCGCACCCGATGCCGGCAGCGCGGCAGGATTCGACCGCATTGCGCACCATGTCGAGCCGGGCGAGACCGGCATCGGTCACGAGGAGCGCGTTGCGCATTCCGAGTTCGAGGCAGGCCGCCGGCAATTCGCGAATCATCCCGGCACCGAATCGAATGCTGGTCGGATAGTTCCATCGCCCGGTCAGAGTGCTTTGAGTCATCCTGCTCGCTCCTCGCCTTCAGGTGGATGTCCTGAGATGAAACGACTTCGGCCGCGTCAGGTGCTCGTAGCCGACCACCGACAGGGTGCAACCGCGGCCCGAGTCCTTCACGCCGACCCACGCCAGCGCCGGGTCGAGATAGTCGCAGCGATTCATGAACCAGGTGCCGGTTTCGATGCGTGCGCCAATTTCGATTGCGGCCTTCTCGTCCGCGGTCCAGACCGACGCGGTCAGTCCGTAGCGGCTGTCGTTCATCAGGCGGATCGCCTCTTCATCCGACTTCACGCGTGCAATGCTCACGAGCGGCCCAAAAGTCTCCTCCTGGACGATCGGCATGTCGGGTCGCACGTCGACGAGGACCTGCGGGGCGAGATAGGGCGTTCCGGGCCGGCTCGCCGCGAAGCGCTGTTCATCGATCAGGGGACGCGCGCCAGCGCCGATGGCCTGGGCGATCGAACGGCGTATCGAGTCGGCGGCTTGCGTGCGCACGACTGGCCCGAGCGTGGTCTCGGATTCCAGCGGATTACCGAGCCGGTACTGGTTGGTGAGATCGACGAAGGCCGTCGACGAACCGGTCGTAGAGAGCGTCGTGCACGTAGATGCGCCCGATGCCACAGCAGGACTGTCCCGAGTTGAAGAAGGCGCCATCCACCAGGTTCTCGACCGCGTGCTCGAAGTTCGCATCCGGCCGCACGTAGGCTGGATCGTTGCCGCCCAGTTCCAGGCCAGTGCCGATGAATCGATCGGCCGCGGCGCGCTGAATCGCATGCCCGCCCTCGACGGAGCCCGTGAAGGCGACGAAGCTGATGCGCGGGTCGCGAATCACGCGCTCGGTGTCTGCGTGAGTCAGGTGCAGAACCTGGAATACGCCCTCGGGCAGGCCGGCCTCGCGGAAGCAGGCAGCAAACTGCTCCGCGCACAGCGGCGTCTGCGCTGAGTGCTTCAGAATCACGGCGTTGCCCGCCATGACCGCCGGCACGATGCTGTTCACGGCGATCAGGTAGGGGTAGTTCCACGCAGCGATCGTCAGCACGACGCCGAGCGGCTCGCGGCGAATGAAGCGGGTGAACCCCGCCTTCGGCCCGACATCGATATCGCGCAAAGCCTCGTTTGCAGCATCGATCATGTAGCGGGCGCGCTCGAGTGTGCCGCGCACCTCGCCCGGGCGCCACGCGGATCGGACGGCCCATCTGCCAGGACAACTCGTTCGCGATGCTGTCGCGGTGTTTTTCGAACGCGTCAGCGAATGCCCGGCAGATCCGCGCTCGCTCGGGGACGGCGACCCGCTTCCACGCTTGCTGTGCGAGGAACGCCGCGGCCAGCGCGCGTTCCACGTCGTCGTGCGTGGCGTAGGGCCGCTCGACGTAAACGCGGCCGTCGACGGGAGAAATGGTGCGTTGAAGTTCCACGAAATGCCGGGCTGGGCAGGTGAGACGCGCGAGCGCCGCGACAGCTCAGATGATCTCGAAATATCTCGCGAGTTCCCAGTCCGTGATGTGCTTGCGGAACTCGCGCTCTTCCCATTCGCGTGTGGCGGCATAGTGCTCGACGAATGCATCGCCGAACCAGTCGCGCGCCATCTTCGAGCCTTTGAGGCGCTGTGCCGCGTCCCAGAGTGTCGCAGGCAAAGCCATGCTCTTGGGGAATTTCTGATCGTAGGCGTTGCCTTCGATCGGCTTGCTCGGCTCGATCTTCGCTTCGATACCGTGCAGGCCCGCGGCCAATCCTGCTGCCAGAACGATGTACGGGTTGGAGTCCGCAGCGGCGATGCGAAACTCGACGCGCTGCGCCTTCTCACTGCCGGGAATCACTCGCAGGGCGCAAGTGCGGTTCTCGATTCCCCAGGTCGCATCGGTCGGCGCCCAGAATCCCGGGATGAGGCGCCGGTAGGAGTTCACCGTCGGCGCGACCATGGCCAGCAAGCTCGGGCAGGAGCTTCTGCTGACCGCCGACGAAGTGGCGCATCGCCTGGCTCATCGTGTGCGGCTTCCTGGCGTCGAAGAACACTGACTTGTCGTCCTTGGACTTCAGCGACATGTGCACGTGGCCGCTCTGGCCGGGCCAGTCCTTGGACCACTTGGCCATGAACGTGACCATCTTGTTCTGGCGTTGCGCCAGGACTTTGCTGAACGTCTTGAAGAGCGAGGCCTTGTCAGCGGCAGCCTCGGCGCCATCCACGGCGATCGCGGCCTCCAGCACACCTGCGCCGGTCTCCTCGTGCAGGCCCTCGATACCGAAGTCCATCGTCTCGCAGGTCGCGAGCAGTTGGCGATAGAAATCGCTGTGTACGCTGTTGCGGATCACCGAGTAGCCGAAGAATCCTGGCGCCAGCGGTTGCAGGTCGCGATAGTTCTTGGCGCGCACCGACTCGGGCGTTTCGTTGAAGACGAAGAACTCGTATTCGAATCCGACGTAGGCCTTGAATCCCATCGAGGCCGCACGCTCGAGCACACGGCGCAGAATCCCGCGCGGGCAGATCGCATCTGCGGGCGGAGAAAACTCGCACAGGAAAAACAGGCCATCCTCTTCCCACGGGCAGCGGGCGACAGCTCTCCGGCAGTATGCGCACGGGGGCATCCGGGTAGCCGGTGTGCCAGCCCGTGTAGGTCACGTTGTCATACAGCTGATCGTTCGCATCCCAGCCCAGCACCACGTCGCAGAACCCGAAACCCTTCTCGAGCGCCGACAGGAATTTCGCACGCGACATGTACTTGCCGCGCAGGATCCCGTCGACGTCGAACACGCCCACCTTGATGTGCGTGAGCTTGCGTTCCTCGACGATGGCGCGCACGTCGCGCGCAGTGCGGACTTGTCGTGGCTGCATGAGGGCAGATTCCAGTACCGTTTCAGAGGTGCCGGGTTTCAGTTATTTAGTTATCGGACGGATAACTAAATAACTGAAACCCGGCACCCTGACTCTACAACGTCGTCTTGCCGTAGCCTTCCGTTTCCGGATGACCGTGAGCACCCTTGGTGAGTCGCGAACTCTTCTTCGGGCGACAGCACCAGCTTGTGCCGGCCGATCACCGCGAAGTACAGGATAAATGCCAGATACCAGATCAACGCCCCGAAGACGCCTTTCTGATAGATGGGATCCTTCAACTGGTAGTACAGCGTCACGACGGCGATGACGATCGTGACCGCGGCGCCCAGGTTGCCCAGCGGACTGCGATACGGACGCGCGATGTTCGGCATGCGCACGCGCAGCATGATGAACGACAGTCCCTGCATCGCGTAGGAGATCATCGCGCCGAACACGGCCATGTTGAGCAGCGTGCCGCCGATGAACGCGCCACCCTTCTCCGCCCCTGCCACGAACCACACGACCAGCATCACCGCGAAGCCCAAAACCGTTCCAGCGACGAGCGCGCGATTGGGAGTTCTGTGCGCGCCGTGGGTCACGGACAGGACCTGCGGGAAATAGCCGGCGCGCGACAGCGAATAGATCTGCCGGCCGTAGGCAAAGATGATGGTGTGAAAGCTCGCGATCAGCCCGATGACGGCGAGCAGCGCCAGCACCTTGGCGATGTTGCCGCCGATGGTGACCCGGAAGCCGTCGAGCAATGGTTCTGCGGATGCGCCCAGGCTGAACGCCCCGTGCATCTTGCCTTCCTCGAGGCCGCCGACGCCCGAGTTCAGGAACATGGTGAGGAACGCCGACAGCACCAGCGTCGACATGCCCAGAATGAGGCCCTTCGGCATGTGGGCTTTCGGGTCGTGAGTCTCTTCCGCCGCCAGCGGCAGCTGCTCGATGGCTAGGAACAACCACACCGCGAACGGCAGAGCTGCAAACGCTCCACTCCAGCCGAAAGGCATGAACGGCCCGTGGCCGTCCGGCAGTTCAACCGCCTTGCCGTCGGGTCCCACACCGATGTTGAGTGCCCAGTGCTGGAAGTCGAAGTAGGGAATGGCGCTGATCCAGTAGACCGCCAGCACGGCGAGGGCGCCAAGCGTGACCACCACCGAGACCTTGAAGGACAGCTCGACACCACGCAGGTTGAGATACAGAAACACGAGATAGCTGCCCAGCCACCACAGCGGCTGGTATTGCGGGCCAGTCTCGAAGATCGCGGTCAGGTACGAGCCGATGAAGAACACGATCACGGCTGGCGTCAGCACGTACTCGATGTTCTCGGCGAGACCCGCGATGAATCCACCCCAGGGCCCCATCGCGCTGCGGGCGAAGGAATAGGCCGCGCCAGTATGCGGCAGTGCCGGAGACATCTCGGCAATCGAATAGATCAGTCCCCAGTACATGATCATGATCAGCACGCCGGCCACGAACATGCCGCCGAAGCCGCCCGGGCCGATGCCGAAATTCCATCCCGAGTAGTGGCCGGAGATGACCGCACCTACCCCGAGCGCCCACAGGGACCAGATCCGTGCATAACGTCTGAGTCCGCGCTGGGCAAAGTAGTCCTGACCGGCCTCGGCGTAAGTGACGCTGCCGACCTGTTTCTTGTCAGACATGCAAACCCCCTTGAGTTCTTCTGCCGCTTCACTCGATCGATCGACCGGAAACGCACTTCTTGTTCTTATCGCGCGGCGCAGTATAGCCACGGGCCGCTTCACGGCGCCAAGTCGGTGGATTTTGCAGTGCCAAAAGGCGTCAGCGAGAGACGGGAGCGGTTCTCACCCCGGGCCGTAGCTTGCGAAAGGGTAATTGTCCCGGGTCAGCTGGGCTCGGCCCCGGCGCCAGGACGATGAGGATCTCGCTCGCCAGCGGACCGAAGTCGGCGCGGAAGTGTACGGAGCTCTTCAACACGAGTACGCGCTGTTCGGCCGGCTCTACACCGAGGTGTCGGAACATCGCCTGGTCCGCGGCCTGTTGCTTGCGACTGGCCACGGCGATGCGTACGCCGCCGACACGCAACAGGGCCATCGGCCCGAGATCCATGTGAGCACCCAGATAGAAGGGGCCGGTTCCAACGAAGCGACCATCGCCCAGGGCCTCGACGAGGAATTCGGCCACGATCGCACGTTTCGCCCGGAAACCCAGACTTCGCGCCTACGGACCCCTGAAGGTAGGCTCCCGACGCCTGCGGCGTGAGCCAAGCGGGCGGCGTCCGGATCGCAGATCAGTCCGGCAACGACGCCCTCAACCTCGGCGCTGATCAGCGCTTTGATGAGACTCGTGCTGTCGCCGTTCCCACCCGCGCCGGGATTGTCCTGGGTATCGACGAGAATCACGGGTCCGGCGGCCGACGGCCTTGGCTCCAGCGCCCGGCGGACCGCAGCATCGATCGTCCAGAACCTGCCACCGAGATCGCCTTGCGCTGCGGCGACCTCAGCAGCGAGAACTTCGACTGCGTTACGCACGGCGAGCTCTTCGGTGCCGTAACCGAACACGCACGGTCCGCAATCGCGCACGTCTGCGAGCGGAAATCCCGGCGCGTAGTGCAGCGCGTGCACAGGCTCCCGTTCCAGTTCGGCCGCGCGCCTCATCAGGCCGCGACTGGGCTCGATGAGTGTGCACTGAGCGGTGAGCGGAATCAGGAAGTCGAGATGCTTGAGCGTGCGCTTCAACGGGGCGCGGCCGATGAGCCTTGGCACGAGCTGCGCGGCACGCGCGCCAGTCTGCGCCATGTCGGTATGGGGATAGTTGCGATAGGCAACCAGCGCCGAGGCCTGCTCGAGCATCGCTTGCGACACGTTCGCGTGCAGATCGAGACTCGCGACGACCGGTACGGTGGCGCCGACGCGTTCACGCACTCGCGCCAGCAGCTCGCCGTCGGCATCGTCCAGGTGCTCGGCGACCATCGCACCGTGAAGATCGAGGTACACTGCGTCGACGGGCAGCGCTGCAGCTAGGTCTTCGAGCAGGATAAAAGCGATGCGCTCGAATGCGTCGCGGGTGACCGGGCCAGACGGTTGCGCGGAACACCACACCAGGGGCTTGAGCGTATGACCATCCGCGCGCGCCTGGTCGATGAAGCCAGCGATTGGCAGGTTGATGCCCTTCACGGCCTCGATGAGAGCAGCACCGCGACACAGTCCGGGCCACGCGTCGGCATGCACGAAGTCATCGAACGTCGCACGAGTGGCCGCGAACGTATTGGTCTCGTGCTGGACGCCGCCGATGGCGATACGGCTCATGGGGAAGACTCGGCGTCAGCTCCTGAGGCCGGTCGCGCGAACGATGGATTCCTCGCCGAACTTCTCGTGGATGCGATCGATCGCACTTCCCAGCGCATCGGTGCCAGGCGAGCGACCGGTGGCAAACAGGTCGAGTTGCTGAGCCGGGCTCAACGCTGCCACGCCGACACCGAGGAGTCGAACCGCGGCGCGCGGCTGCGTCTGCAACCAACTGCGCAGCAGGCGACCTGCGATCCAGACGATGAGGCGGCTGTCCTGCGTGGGCGGTGAGAATGTCTGTTGGCGCGTGTAGGTCGTGAAGTCGCGACGGCGGATTTTCACGTACACCTGGCCGGCCATGAGCTGGCGCGCGCGCATGCGCTCACAGGTGCGGTCGGCGAGGTTCGCCAGCTCGGCGTAGAGCTCCTCGTGCTTGCGGATGTCGTGCTCGAAGGTTTCCTCGGCGCTGATCGATTTTTCTTCCCAGTCGGACACTACGGGCCGCTCATCGATGCCTGAAGCACGCTCGCGCATGCGCTGCGTGAAGCGTCCGAACAGCGGCCAGAGCACCGAATCCGGCGCGAGTCGCAACTGCCCGAGGGTGTGAATGCCATGACCCTCGAGCTTGGCGGCAGTTTTCTTGCCAACCCCGCTCAGGCGTCGAATCGGCAGGGGGTCGAGCACCGTTGCAACCTCATCGGGCCGGATCCAGACGAAGCCGTCGGGCTTGCCGAGGTCGGACGCGATCTTGGCGAGCAGCTTGTTGCTGGCGAGACCTACCGAGGCGGTGAGGCCGGTCGTTTCACGGATCCGGCGCTTGATCTCGTGCGCGATGTCGGATGCCGCGCCGAACAGCTTCACGCTCGCGGTGAGATCCAGGAACGCCTCGTCGAGCGACAGACCCTCCACTTGTGGCGTGAACTGGTGAAACACCGCGAAGACCTGCTTCGACACTTCCTTGTAGCGGCGCATGCGCGGCGGAATGCAGATGGCGTGCGGACAACGGCGCAGCGCTTCGCTCATGGGCATCGCCGAATGCACGCCGAAACGGCGCACTTCATAGCTCGCCGCGGCCACGACGCCGCGAGCACCGGTGCCGCCTACGATGACGGGCTTGCCCTTGAGATCAGGCTGATCGTGCTGCTCGACCGACGCATAGAACGCGTCCATGTCGACGTGCAGGATGGCGCGGTTGTGCTCCACGCGGGCCGGGTGTTGCGAGCCGCGTGAGCCGCGACCCGCAGCGCCTGTCACTCCTTCACTGTGATCGTGATCTTCTTGGACATCACCGGCGGATCGTGCGGGATGTGCAACTGGTCGCCGAGAACCAGTTGCAGCGTGTGCTTGCCGGGCGTGAGCTTGAGCTCGGTTTCGGTCTGCCCCTTGCCGAAGTGCAGGCTGTGCGCGTCATTGGGCAACGGTTGGCCGAGATCGGCGGGCGGATCGACATCGACCAGCAGGTGATGGTGCCCAGTGTTGTCGAATGCGACTCCCGCGGGCGCAATGCCCATGCCCTTGAGGCCGAAGCGCACGGTGACCGGGCTCGTCACTACCGCACCGTCCTTCGGGCTGATGATGTAGACCTCCGCGCCCTTGGGTGAGGGCGTGCGGTCGGCGGCCAGCGCGCAGTCGAGGATCAGCAGGGTGAGTATTGCAGCGAGCAGATTGCGCATGAGAGGTCTCCGCGAAGCAGACCAGACAGGGTAGGAGTCCGATAGCACCAAATCAACCGGTCAGACGGTGAAGGCCGTGTAGGCGGCCATGCCGATCCAGGTGATCAGCAGGCACACACCGTACGAGCTCAGCACCACGAGGTACTTGAGAGTCGTCATCGTGCGCGACTGGCGGTAAACGGCACGCATCGCCTTGAAGAGATAGACGAAGAGGTAAACGTAGGCCGCGAACGTCAACAGCCCGGGAATGAATGGTACGTGCATCCATTTGAGAAGCGCCGTCACCGTGATCTGCAGGGTAATCAGCAGGAACGCGAAGGCGTGATAGTGCACGTAGAACAGCAGATGCTCGACGTAGGTACGCCTGCGAAATGCGTACAGCACCAGGTTCACGAGTGCGATCAGCGGCAGGAAGATGAACATCATCTTCGGGAGGTTGTTACGTAGCGCGCGCCCGAACTCACGGGCGCTCACCTTCTTGAGACGCTCGCAGGCCTGCACCAGGCGTGGTTTCAGCCAGTCGGAGCGACTTCCGAAAATGTCGATGTTCACGTCCGAGCAGTCCTGGCCCTCGAAGAGCGTGTTGGGTCCCGGAATGGCAGGTGCATCAGGCGCGGCAGGCTCGGGGTCGGCTGGTTTGGACTCACCCGTTGCAGGCGCACGCTCTGCGGCCTGGCCGGCGGGGGCGCCTTTGGCGGTGTCGAGCTCGGCTTTCAAGTCGCGCATCGCCTCCTTGACCGCGTCCTTGCCCTGCGCGGAAGTCCCGCTCGGCCCGTCGATCACCAGATCGTTCGGTCCGCCGATGGAAGGAAGCAGAAAAAAAATCAGGCTGAGCACCAGGTACAGCCGGAACGGCGGCAGATAGAACGTGCGCCGGCCGGCGATGAATTCGTTGGTCAGCTTGCCGGGTTTGAGGAGCAGCGCGAGCAGTGTGCGCCAGATGCGCGAGTCGAGATCAGACAGGTCGTGCAGGACAGCGTGGAACATCGCTCCCATCGTCAGGCGCCGCAGCTGCACACGCTGACCGCACTTCGAGCAGTACTCGCCGTTCAGCACTGCACCACAATTCAGGCAGCGCGCTACGGGCACGCTGCGCGGTGGAGGCAGTTCGGGAGCCGGACCTGCGGGGTCTGGTTCGCCCAAGCGGTCAGGCGACCTGGGCGCTGCCCAGCGGTTTCTGCACCGAGGGCGCAGGCTGAGTCGACACGCCCAGCTCATGGGGCGCGAAGTCATCGACGTTGATCAGGTCCATCACCTTGCGGTCGTACTCACGCAGCATTGCGGCTTCGGTTTCGGTGATGAGCCCGAGCGCGAGGGACTGCGTGATCTGTCCCGGCAGATCAAGTGCCGTGACCTTGCCGGTCTTCTGCCCTTCGACGCGGATGCGTTTCTCGATCGGTTCGGCTGTGAGCGAGAGCGTGAGCGCTTCCTGCAGCAAGCCGAGCGGGTTGTTTGGCTCCACCGTCTTGTAGACGCCGCGGCACAAGCGATCCCGCGCCTCGGTCGGATTCATGATGAGGTCCGAGATGCTGCGACCGAGCCGGTCGCTCGGTGCGAAGTAGGTCTGGCCGCGCGGGAAGATGAAGAAGCGCATGAAGCCCGCGAGAAAACGGTTGGGGAAGTTGCGCAGAAACGCGTGCAGCTGTTCCTGCGCGTGAAACAGCAGGTGCCGACAGCCCCACTCCACGATCGGCAGCTCATCCTCGGGGCTGCCCTGGTTCTCGTGATGCTTGAGCACCATCGAGGCGAGGTACATGCAGCTCAGCACATCGCCGAGGCGCGCCGACAGGTTCTCCTTCTTCTTCAGGTAGCCGCCGAGCGCCAGCATCGCGACATCCACCGCGAAAGCGAACGAAGCACTGAACCGATTGACGTGCTGGAAGTAGCGTGCCGTCCCGCCGGTATCAGGCACGCGCGTGAAACGCGCCAGCGTCAGGGCCATCACCAGCGAGCGCACCGCATTGCTGATCGTGAAGCCGATGTGGCCGAACAACGCCTTGTCGAACTCGCTGACACCGCGCTCGCGATTGCCGTCACGCGCAGCGTTCATTTCCCGCAGCACAAATGGATGACAGCGAATCGCCCCCTGGCCGAAGATGATGAGATTACGCGTCAGCAGGTTCGCGCCCTCGACCGTGATCGCGACCGGGACGACCTGGTAGCCGCGCCCGAGATAATTCTTGGGTCCGAGCTGTATGCCTTTGCCGCCATGCACGTCCATCGCGTCGTTGGCAACCACGCGGCCCATCTCGGTGAGGTGATACTTGAGAATCGCGGAGGGCACGGAGGGCTTTTCGCCACCATCGATCGCACCGGCAGTCACGGAACGCGCTGCATCCATGATGTAGGTGAGGCCGGCCATTCTTGCCAGCACTTCCTGTACACCCTCGAAGCGGCCCACCGGCATGTTGAACTGGCGTCGGATTCGGGTGTAGGCGCCGGAAGCGTAGGTCGCTGCCTTGGCGCCGCCGGTGGCGTTCGACGGCAGCGAGATGCAGCGGCCCACGGACAACTGTTCCACCAGCATGCGCCAGCCCTGCCCCGCAGTCTTCACGCCGCCGATGATGCAATCGAGGGGCACGAATACGTCGCGACCCGCAACCGGGCCATTCTGGAATGGCACGTTGAGCGGGAAGTGACGCCGTCCGACTGTCACGCCGGGCGTGCCGCGTGGAATCAGTGCGCAGGTTATCCCGTGGTCGACCTTGTCGCCGAGCAGTTTGTCCGGATCGAAGAGACGAAATGCCAGGCCGATGACGGTCGCGATCGGGGCGAGCGTGATGTAGCGCTTGGAGAAGTTGAGCTTGAGGCCCACGATCTCGCGCCCCTGCCACAGACCCTTGCACACGATGCCGGTATCCGGGAGAGCGGCGGCGTCCGAGCCGGCGCGCGGCCCGGTAAGCGCAAAGCAAGGGATTTCCTCGCCGCGCGCAAGACGCGGCAAGTAGTAGTTCTTCTGTTCCTCGGTTCCATAGTGCAGCAGCAGTTCCGCAGGGCCGAGTGAGTTCGGTACTGCGATGGTCGAGGAAGCCGTGGCGCTGCGGCTCGCGACCTTGATGAGCACGCACGAGTGCGCGTAGGCAGAGAATTGCAGGCCGCCATATTTCTTCGGGATGATCATCGCGAAGAAACCCTTCGACTTGATGAAGTCCCATACATGCGGAGGCATATCACCCAGACGGTGGGTGATCTCGAAGTCATCGAGCATGCGACACAGTTCCTCGCACGGGCCGTCGATGAAGGCCTGCTCTTCGGCCGAGAGCCGCGGCGCCGGGCACGACATGAGTTGGTCCCAGGCCGGCGCACCGGTGAAGAGCTGACCGTCCCACCACACCGTTCCGGCCTCGAGCGCCTCCTTCTCGGTGCTCGACATCGATGGCAGCAGGCGCCGGTAGGTGCGCAGGAACGGCCGGGTGATGAAGGTCTGGCGCAGCGCGTTGATATTCAGGAGCCAGAGCGCAACGAGTGGCAACCAGCCGACGACTTTCCAGCCAGGACTTACCGGCCCCAACAAAGTGTAGGCGAGCGCCACAACCGTGAAGGCGATCGAAGCCTGCAGGAGGCTGAAGCGACGATAGGCAACGAACAGGATGAGGCCGACCAGCAGGAGGAACCAGAGCAGACTCAACATGGCGGGATCCTTGCGGCTTCAGGGCCGCCGCGGTCCGTACTGCCGCGGCCTTTTGCCAGCACTATAGCGGCGAGGCCATTACGAGACCAGCCGCGCCAGCTGTCGCCGTGACCCCGTGATTGTCGGACAGTTCGGCCGTAACGGCCGGCTCAGATCAGCTCTTTCACGCCGTCGCGTTCCTCGCGCAACTCGCGTTCGGTCAACTGCATGCGGTCGCCGCTGAAGGAGTCGATCTCGAGTCCCTTGACGATCTGGTACTCGCCGTTATGGCAAGTGACGGGGTAGGAATAGATGACGCCCTCGCTGATGCCGTAGCTGCCATCGGCAGGCACCGCCATGCTCACCCAATCTCCTGCGGCGGTCCCTCGTACCCAGTCACGCACGTGATCGATGGCGGCCGAGGCGGCCGAGGCGGCCGAGGAAGCGCCGCGCGCTTTGATGATCGCGGCTCCGCGCTGCTGCACGACCGGGATGAAGCTTTCGGTGATCCACTTCTGGTCCACCAGTGAGCGTGCCGCTTTGCCGTCCACGGTCGCGTGGTTGAGGTCCGGATACTGAGTGGAGGAATGATTGCCCCAGATCGTCATGCGACGTATGCGCGTCGGGTGGCTGCTGGCTTTTTGCGCGAGTTGCGACACTGCCCGGTTGTGATCGAGGCGCGTCATCGCGGTGAAATTGCGCGCGTTCAGGCCCGGCGCGTTGCGCTGTGCGATCAGCGCATTCGTGTTCGCAGGGTTGCCCACGACGAGCACCTTGACGTCGCGAGCGGCGACCGCGTCGAGCGCCTTGCCTTGGGCTGAGAAGATCTGCGCATTCGCCATGAGCAGATCCTTGCGCTCCATTCCCGGGCCGCGCGGGCGCGCGCCCACCAACATGGCGACGTTGCAATCGCGGAAGGCAACCCTGGCATCATCGGTCGCGACGACTGTGTTGACGGTCGGAAACGCGCAGTCCTGGACCTCCATCACCACGCCCTGCAGCGCGCCTAGCGCCGGCGTGATTTCGAGCAGATGCAGATTCACGGGTTGATCGGCTCCCAGCATCTGGCCGGACGCGACGCGAAATGCGAGTGCATACCCGATCTGGCCGGCAGCCCCGGTGATGGCAACAGTGACAGGGTTCTTCATTCCAGACTCCAGCTAGGCGGGTTGTGCCGACGCGGCCGCAAAGGGGCGCAGATTCTAGAGCCTCTCGCCGCGCGAATCACGCGACAAAGTGCGCGAGCGAGCGTCAGCGGCTCGGCGTGGTGGCGCTGCCTTGCACGTAGTCAGGATAGGCTTTGCGGAACTCAGCGTATTCGCGTTCCGCCGCCGCCTCCTCGCCGTTCGCCCGCAGGCGCGCAATCTCGTCGAGCCATTCTTCAGGTGATCTGACGCCGGCCTTCTGCAGTGCTTGTGCTGACGACGCGTTCGTCTCAGGGCCGGTCGTGCCATAAGAATGAGGCACCGTCTGCGACGACATCACGGGCGCCGCCGCACGTTCGGAGGGTTGCGCCGCTTCGAACGCGGACGTGGGCTCTGCAACCGATTTCTCGGGACTCGCGGGTTCGTGTCGCATGCCCCCCGCCTTCTGCCGTCGAGATACGCGGGCCGAGCCTTCGTCCTGCTCATTTCTGGCGCGAATACTCTTCTTCCTTCTTGGAGTTCTTTGCGTCCAGCATTGGCGCCCCAGCCGTCGCGTTGTCCGCCGGCGAGGACGCCGGCAGCCCCGGTGTTGCGGGAGCAGGCGCTAGGGCTTTGGGCTGGCTCAGCTCGGCGCTGGCCGGTGCAGCAAGATTGGCCCTTGCTTCGTCCGGCGATGAGGTCAGCCGCGCCGAATCGGAGCGCTGCTCGTCTGTCGTCGTCACGGCAGGAGTGGGCTGCGGCTCCAGAGCAATGCGCATCACGAGTGCGAAAGACAGCAACACGGTGGCAGCCAGTGCAGTCAGACCTGCCCAGCGCCACTGCTGGGTTCGCGTGCGTCGATGCACGATCGCGGCGCGCGCCTCGGAAATGACCGCTGCGTCAAGTGATGCCGAGGGACGCTCATTCCCCATTTCCAGGTAAGCGCGCGACAGCGGGCCCGATCGCTGCAGGTATTGTTCCAGGCTCTGTTCTTCTGTTTCCGTCACGTCGATCACCTTGTTCCTCGCTCCGCGCCAGCGATCATCGCGCTGTCCAAAGCGCTTCCTTCTTCCGCAAGGCTCGAGCGAAGTTTAGCCACGGCATACCGCAAACGGCTCTTCGCCGTTTCCATCCCGACGCCGGTAATTCTCGCGATGTCGTCCAGGCTGAGCCCCGTCTCCTCATGCAGCAGAAACACTTCGCGTTGCTCCGCGGGCAGGTTCTCGAGCGCGGCGCGAAAGCGCGCGGCAGTCTGTGCGCTTTCCGCCAGACGTTCCGGCCCGCGATGCGATGAATCCGCGAGTTCCGCGGCGCTCTCCAGTGACTCGGCGCGTATCACCGGCGCATTTGCGCTGCGCCGATAGTGATCGATGAAACAGTTGTGGCCGATCGAGAACAGAAACGTCGAGAACTTCGCACGAGGTTCGTAACGCTCGCGGCTCGCGATGATGCGGCTCCACACTTCCTGGAACAGATCATCCGCCACGGCGCGATCTCGCGTGAGACGCAACAGGTAGCGATACAACGACGCCTTGTGACGCTCGTACAGGCGCGTGAACGCTGCGAGATCGCCGCGTGAATAACGCGTCATCAACAGTGCATCGTCTTCTGTCCCCGGCATCCGGCGCACGATACCGGCGCGCGGGAGGGCTGCAAGCGGGGCCGCCAGGGTCGAGACGGTCAAAAAACCCCCGTTGGTGCTCCCTCTGTCGAGGGGTGTTTGCGCATTTTCATGTCTGAATTGAACGGTCCTTGCTCCTCCCGAGGGTCAGCTCAATCTATAAGTTATTGATTTATATGAGGCGCAAGCTCGCCTTTGGTGGCTCATTGAAAAAGGGCTTGCATTAGAGTTGGTGTTATAGTCAACTACAACACCAAGGAGCTAGCACAGTCTTAGACGGGCTAGCGAGACGAAGGGCGAGACGAGGCTGGGGCTCCAGCCAAACCAACAGGAGCCAGGAGGATAGGCAGATGTTTACGAAGATTCGCAAGGCTCAGGGAACGGTGCAGCTGGCGGCGGTCGTGGGCCTCTTCTCAATGACAGCGGCCAGCGCTTTCGCAGGCGAGAGCTGTGCAACCCCGGCATTCGATGCGGCTTTCATGGGCCAGCTCGAGGTGACGGCACCGATGATCCGGATCGCCGACGCAGGCTCGATGGTCGTCGAGGCGACGCGAGTGCACGAAGTCGTGCAGCTCGGAACCATGACAGTGACGGCGCCGCGCCTCTCTACGTTCGCCGAGCGCGACACGCGCACCGAGGAAAGCAGCAGCGGCGACTCGCCGGCGCGCACCCGGTCACCGAGGGCTGTTCTGGTACAGTAGTTTGCTAATCGCCCAGCACAGTGAACGCTGAAGGCAGCATCATGGATCCGAACTGGAACGACAGTCAGCCGATCTATCGGCAGCTCCGGGATCGCGTCGTCGACATGATCCTCGAGGGCGTGCTCAAGGACGGCGATCCACTGCCTTCAGTGCGCAACGTGGCGGCGGAATACCAGCTCAATCCGCTCACAGTCCTCAAGGGCTATCAGCAGCTGGTCGACGAGCAACTGGTCGAGAAGCGCCGCGGGCGTGGAATGTTCGTCACCGAAGGCGCGCGCCGCATGCTGATGAAAGACGAGCGGCAACGTTTCCTGGACGACGAATGGCCGAAGGTGGTCGCGACGATCACCCGGCTTGGATTCAAGCCCGCTGAGTTGCTGGAGGCGGCAAATACCGCAAGTACCAGCGCGGGCAGCAGTAACACTTCATCCGGATCGAGCGAGGTCGCTGATGAGCGCAGTGATTGAAGCGCGCGGGCTGAGCAAGACGTACGGCAAGTTCCGCGCGCTCGACAATGTGAGTTTCAGCGCTGCTGCCGGACGCATCGTAGGCCTGATCGGCCCCAATGGCGCCGGCAAGACCACTGCGCTGCGCGCGATCCTCGGACTCACCAACTATGAAGGTGAGCTGAAAGTGCTCGACCTCGATCCCTACACCCAGCGCGATCGGCTGATGCAGGAAGTCTGCTTCATCGCCGACGTGGCAGTTCTTCCGGGCTGGCTGCGGGTGCAGCAAGCCGTCGATTTCGTCGCCGGCGTGCATCCGCGCTTCCGGCCGGAGCTGGCCGAGCAGTTTCTCGGCCGCACCAGCATCAAGCGCACCAGCCGCGTGCGCGAATTGTCCAAGGGCATGATCACGCAGCTGCACCTGGCGCTGGTCATGGCAATCGATGCGAAGTTGCTGGTGCTGGATGAGCCGACGATCGGCCTCGATATCCTGTATCGCAAGCAGTTCTACGAGAGCCTGCTCGCGGACTATTTCGACCACGAGCGCACCATTGTCATCACCACGCACCAGGTGGAGGAAGTGGAAAACCTCCTCACCGACGTGCTGTTCATCGACCGCGGCCAGATCGTTCTCGACAGCAGCATGGAGGAGGTGGCCGAGCGTTACGTGCAGCTCACGGTCAACCCGGATCATGTCGCCGCAGCTCGCGAGTTCAAGCCGTTCTACGAGCGTGAAGTCTTCGGACGCACGGTGATGTTCTTCCAGAACGCCGCTGCCGACGCGCTGCGCAAGCTGGGCGAGGCACGTACGCCGAGCGTGGCGGACCTGTTCGTCGCCAAGATCAAGGGAGCCGCCGCATGAACCATCTGCCACTGCTGATCCGGCGCGAATTCTGGGAGCACCGCTCATTCATCATCGCGCCCGCGATCGTCGCCGCGATCCTGCTGATCGGCGCGACGTTCGGGCATGTCGAGTTCGGCAACACGTCGCTCAACCTGCTGGAAAGTCCTGAGTTTGCGAGCAAGCACTACGGCATCGTGACCGGGATCCTGGCGGCACTGGCGCTGCCTTACCTGATCTCGATGGGCTGCCTGATCATCTTCTATCTGCTCGACAGTCTGTACGCCGATCGCAAGGATCGCAGTGTCCTGTTCTGGAAGTCGTTGCCGATCTCGGATCGGGAGACCGTGATCTCCAAACTCGTGGTCGCGGCTGTCGTGCTTCCGCTGATGACCTTCGTGGCGGTACTGGCCACGAACCTGCTGTTCGGCGTCATCGAAAGCGTGCGCTTGAGCGGTTCCGTCGAGCATGTCTGGAGCGTGGTCTGGCATCCGCGCGCCTGGTTCAGCGCGCACGCATTACTCCTGTACGCGCTGGTCGTGATGATGTTGTGGTACCTGCCAATCCTCGGCTGGTTCCTGCTGGTTTCCGCGTGGGCGCGCCGCGCCGTGATTCTGTGGGCGGTGCTGCCGCCGCTGGCACTGATGTTCCTCGAAGACGTTCTCTTCGACACGCGCTACGTGGCTCACCTGCTGCGCGACCGATTCATCGGCTGGTTCAATCTCGCGATTGACACCGACGCTGCCGCCGAGCACGCCATGGTCCTCGATGGGGAGCGTGTCCCGATGACGGCGCGTCTTGCCGATACGCTCGATCCGGGGACCTTTTTCTCCAGTCCCGGATTGTGGGCAGGCTTGGCGGTCGCGGTCGGATTCATCTGGCTGGCCATCCTGCTGCGCCGTCGCTACAGCGAGACGTAAGGGCGAACGCGACTCCTATTACCAACCGACCACCGCAGGTCTGACGAAATCCCCTGGGACCTGCCTTCATCTCAGCCAGGCGAAAGCTTGGCTGCTTTTTTTTGCGCCAGTAAACTGTCGGCACAGGTGAGCAAGTAGTGACAGCATCGGGCCGGCGCTGCGCCCTCGCGTTGCTCCGTGTTTTGCGCGGCGTGCCCGGCAGTACAGGCCGAGCCTTTCCTGGTTCGTGATCAGAATCCGTTGATTCGGGGTGTCTACCTTCCGGTCGGCAGACCTGCGACGCCAGCCGAGCAGTCCGCTCGGCAGGACCTCACGCTCACCGTCAGCAACACGACCAATATCGACACCAACGGCGACGAGGAACTGCTCGTCGATGGAGAAACCACGGAGCTGCGCTGGAGCGGTGATTGGCCGCTCGGCCGTGGGTGGCAACTACAGGTGTCAGTTCCCCTGGTGCACTACGAAGGCGGGCATCTGGATTCGACCATCGATGACTGGCATCGATTCCTGGGACTACCCCGCGGGGATCGTCCGGCACGGCCCGAGAATGAGCTCGAGTTCTACTACCGGCGCTCGGTCGATGCCGCGCATGGATATCACCCATAGCCACTCTGGGCTGGCCGATTCGGCGCTCGAAGTCGGCTACACGGTGCTGGCCTCGGCTCGCAGATACGCTCAATCTTTGGCTGGGCATGGAGCTCCCGACCGGCGAGCGTAGTGCACTCACCGGCAACGGCTCTGTGGATGCGGCTGTGTGGCTGAGCGGTGCCCGACAACTGGCGCAACGCTGGCAATTGGATACAACTCTCGGAATTGCCCGCCCGGGTTCGGTCGAGCCGCTGCCGTTCGAGGCACGTGCAGGTGATTCCCTTCGGGAGCATCGCGCTCGGTTGGGAAGGCGGGCCCGCCTATGGCCTCGCAGTACAGGTCGATGCCCATGGCAGTTGCGTCGATGACAGCGACGTGGAATTCCTTGGATCGGCGGCGCTGCTCACGGTTGGGGGGCATTACAGCACCCGCGCCGGGTGGCGCTTCGAGCTGGCTGTGACCGAGGACCTGCGTGCTGGTGCCTCGCCGGATGTCGCGTTTTATTTCGCCATCCGCTGGCAACGCTAGGCTTGCATCATTCTCGCCGTCGATCGACCTGATCGACAGCAACGATTGGGAACTCGCCGCCACGTGTGGAGAATAGGCGTCCAATGGCGCTCATGGCCGGCTTCAAAGAGGATCTCCCATGCACAAGACCCGCATCGACCTTTCCGAAAAGACCCGTCGCAAGGTTACGGACCTGCTCAACTCGCGACTCGCCGATGCGATCGACCTGCAGACCCAGGCGAAGCATGCGCACTGGAACGTCAAGGGTCCGAGCTTCATCGCGCTGCACGAGCTGTTCGACGACATCGCGGAGAACATCGAGGAGCACATCGACACGCTGGCCGAGCGAGTCACGGCGCTGGGCGGAACGGCTGAGGGTGCGCTCGCGACCGTTGCCAAGCGCACCTCGCTCGACCCTTACCCGCCGGACATCACCGACGGTTCGGCCCACGTCGACGCACTGGCCAGCGCCCTCGCGACCTTCGGGCGCAAGGTACGCAAGGCCATCGATGAGGCCGGCAAGCTCGGCGATGCCGATACTTCGGATCTTTTCACCGGTATCTCGCGCGATGCAGACAAGTACCTGTGGTTCCTGGAAGCGCACCTGCAGGCGAACGCGTGATCCCTAGCCGAGCAGCTGCGCGAAATACACGTTGAGCATCCGGTCCTCCGGGTCGAGGCGCTTGCGAAAGCCATTGAAGACTTTCCAGCGTTCGCCGAATGCCTGGCACGCCTGATCCCTGGTGAGAGAGCGGGTCTGATTCAGGAGCGGCGTGCCGCGCCGCTGCGAGCAGAATTCGTTGAATTCGATGACGAAGTCTTCCCAGCCTTCATCCCCGGTGGAGGACGGATCGAGCGTGATCATCGGTGCGGCGAAGCTTGGACTGAGGAGCGAGGCCGGATCGCGGTGCAAGCGATGGCCGATATGCAGCAGGTTGGCGCGATAACGCTGTCGCTTGTAATAGTCGCGACAGAACTGGAAATAGTCGGCGATCAGCTCCGGGTAGCCTTCCTGCGGGAAAGCCCAGGTGCTGTAGGTAAATCGTGTTCTGCCTGCATCCTTGGGGAGCTTGCGCACCCATTCGATCGGGTAGACCGTCACATTTCGCGAGGCGCGATCCAGGGTGGAGCGCATCACCGTATTGAAGTGCTCGATGAAGAAATAGCGCACTGGCGGAAACGACACAGCGCTGCTGACGGTCGAGCCGAATGCCGGCAGCACGTTGGTCATCACTGACTTGCGAATCGACCAGATGCCCGAGCGGGTCGTTGGCGCTTCGTCGTCGTAGCTGCGCATCTCGACCGTCACACGATCGCGGAAAGGCCTCAGGTAGAGCTTGAGCCCCACCGGCATTTCGCTCAGGCCCTGGAACTCGCGCGCGAACGCATCGAGCGAGAAGCTTTCGTAGTCGAGGCGTACCGCTCGTAAGGGCACGACGCGAAAGGTCAGCTCGTGCGCGATACCGGTGAGTCCGTAGCTCGAGCGAACCAGCTTCATCAGGTCGGCCTGAGATTCGGTGATCGTGACTCCCTTGCCGTTCGGGAGAACCAGCCTGGCCTCCTTGAGTGCCGAGGAGAGCTGACCGATTTCCCCTGGCATCGAGGAGTCCTTGGTCGGCGCGAGCGCCGCCGCGCCCATCGTCAGGTTGCCAAGATCCGGGTTCACCGGCAGCTGCAGGCCGCGCTGCTCGAGAGCCGTGGCCACATCGATGAGTGCTGCACCCGCCTGCACGCGCACGTGGTGGTCGGTGATCTCGAGGATGCGGTTCATCGCCGCCATCTCCACGATCGTGCCGCCGTCGGCCACGCCGCAGCGGGTCTGAGAGTAGTTGGCGCCAATTGCGCGCACCGGCGATGGGAATGCCTTGGAGTTCTCGAGGATGGTCTGGATGTCTTCGACGCGCTTCGGGCGCACGATCACGCGGGGCCGCGTGACCACGGTCCCCTCCCAGTTGCGCAGGACTGCAATTCTGGCTGCCATGTTTCCCCCGTCGATTCGCCCTGTCAGTCATCGGCTGATCGGGTCGCAAGGCACGCCGACTCGAAACGCACAGGCCTTGAGCCCGGTGCACGAGCACCCACGCAGAACGGGAGGAGTCAGATCGAGCGCGGAAAGGAAGAGAGACCGCTGCCCGCTGGCAACCCCGCTGTCGTAGGACCGAAGTCCTTTAGACCGGTGGCTTTGCGTCCCCGCCTTTCGGCGGGTTTGCCCTGATCAGCGCTCCGGACTATGCGCGATGGGGTCGCGGGGAGTAAAGAGGCAGCCATAACCCTAGGCGATAGAAGGGGTTTTCGCTGCGTCATCTAGACATAACGAGGCGTGCCAAGTACGTCCCTGTGACGCATTCCGGTGCGCGCTTCCTATGCGCCCGCTGACTCGTAGTGACTGCACGTTAAGTGCAGTCGCTGAAAGCACCGGTCAGCCCATCATTAGCACGGCCTCACCATGTTCGAGTGCTTCGGGAGTGCCGTACAGGACGAGCACATCGCCCTCCTTCAGCACGGTGTCAGAAGAAGGCTCGCGGCCGACGATGCCGTCGCGACGGATCGCACTCACCGTGATCTCGGCGCGCTCCTTGATCTGGTCGATTGAGCGACCGACCGCCCAGGCACCAGGTGGCAGCACCAGGGTGTAGAGCTGTTCACGCAGCGCCTCGCTCTCATCCGGCAGTTGCGTGTCATCGCGCCGGAACAGCGTTCGCATCATGTTGTAGCGGTTGCCGCGAATGTCGCCGATGATCTTCATCACGCGCGACACGGGCACTTGCAGCAGCAACAGTACGTGCCACACGAGCATCAGCGCAGCCTCGAAAGTCTCCGGGACGACGGAGGATGCGCCGGCCTTCTGCAGTTCCACGAGCCGTGTGTCGTCCTGAGTGCGCACCAGAATCGGAACCTCGGGCCGCTGCTGGCGGACCGCAGCCAGAATCCGCAGCGCCGCCGTGGAATCGGCGAAGCTGACGACCACGACGCTGGCGCGATCCAGACCGACGCTCTCGAGCACCTCTGCCTGGCCGGCGTCGCCGTACACGATCGGATCGCCCGCCTGACGCGCTGCCCGCACTCGCGCGGCATCGTTGTCGAGCGCGATGTATTCGAAACCCATCTCCTCCAGCACGCGCGCGATGTTCTGACCGACACGACCGAAACCGCACAGCAAGACATGCTCGCGCTGCGCGACGGCGTGGGTGCTCGCCAGCTCACGTGCCAGCGCCGTCGGCGCGGGACCGGTCTCGCGCAGCAGCCAACGCGCAATCTGCTTGTTGTGCCGGATGATGAGCGGGCTCGCGACCATGCTCAGCACGATCGCGGCGAGCAGTGGTTGCACGACCTCAGGCGCGACCAGCCGATCACGCAGCAGGATGGTGAGGAGCGCGAACCCGAATTCACCCCCGATGCTGACGACAATGCCGGTGCGCAGACCCTTGAAGAGACTGCCGGCGAAGCGCTGCGCAAGAAACGTGACGATCAGTGTCTTGCCGACGATGAGTGCGATCACCAGACCTGTAACCAGCAGCAGTTGCCGGCCGAGGAGACTGGTGTCGAACAGCATGCCGATGGTGATGAAGAACAGTCCCAGCAGCACATCGCGGAAGGGCCGGATCACCGCTTCTACCTGATGCCGGAACTCGGTTTCCGCCAGCATCACTCCGGCGAGAAAGGCGCCCAGTGCGAGCGACAGGCCGACGACCTGGGTCGTCCACGCTGAGCCGAGCACCACGAGCAGAACGGCGAGGACGAAAAGCTCCGGCGAACGCGCATGGGCAATTTCATGGAACAGCGGCCGCAACAGCCAGCGTCCGGCTGCCAGCACCACCAGCAAGGCGACGCCGCCCTCGAGCACGGTGCGCAGGAATTCTGCCGGGCCCGCTACTTCGCCATGCGTGACATGCGCCGAAGTGAGGGCCAGGAACGGCACGAAGGCAATGTCCTGGAACAGTAGAATCGCCACTGCAAGGCGCCCGTGGGTGCGATTCACTTCGGCCTGCTCGGTGAGCTGGCGCACGATGATCGCGGTGGAGGACATCGCGATCGCGCCGCCGAGCACGATGGCGACGGGCAATTCGACGCCGAGGCGCCACGCGATTGCCGCGCCCAGCCCGGCGGTGATCAGCACCTGGCCACCGCCGAGTCCCAGCACCTCCCACTTCATCGCGACCAGTCGCGGGAGCGAGAACTCCAGGCCTAGCGTGAACACCAGGAACACGACGCCGATCTCGGCCAGCACGCTGATCGCGGTGTTGTCGGTCGCGAATCCCAGCGCATGCGGCCCGAGCACCATGCCGACGGCGAGATAGCCGAGGATCGGCGAGAGCTTCAGGCGACGGACGGCATACACCACCAGCACCGCTGCAGCGAGGAGCACGAGGACCTGTACCAGCGGGCTGTTGTGGCATTGATTCGAGAGCGCGCAATCCCTGCGTCGCAAAGTAAGGCGCTGCGGGCTCGATGGCAACCGGGCCTCATGCAATCTGTGCAGAGATGCCCTAGCATCGCCAGCGATGTTTCTCAGCCAGCAGCATCGGGACGGTGTGCTGACCGTTTCAGTCACAGGGCGCTGGCTGATCGAGAACGCGGCTGCCATCACGGAAGAGCTCGCAGCACTCGAGCCGGAGCGCGCCGACAAGGTGCGCATCGATACGCATGGGCTGGAGGACCTCGATCTGACCGGGGCCTGGTGCCTGCACGACTGGGCGACGCGTACGCAGCAGGCGTCCCGGGAAGTGGAATGGCAGGGAAAGTGCCCGACCAGGTGCGCTACATCGAGCGTACCCTCAGCGAACCTCTGCAACCGAGCGCGCAGGACGAGGAGCTTGATCTGGCGGCACCAGTCCGGCGCCTCGGTCGCTGGGCGATCAGGCACGGTGTGTCACTCAGGCGCAGCGTGGCCTTCTTCGGCGAGATCTGTAGCGTCTTGGGCTCGGCGGTCGTGCATCCTCGGCGGCTGCGACTCCCGGCGCTGGTCAGGCATGTACAAGAGACCGGCGTCCAGGCAATCCCGATCGTCTCGCTGATCGCATTCCTGATCAGCACCATCATTGCGTACCTCGGCGCGCAGGAGCTGCGACGCTTTGGCGCGGAGATCTTCGTCATCGATCTCGTGACCATCGGTGTCCTGCGCGAGCTCGGCGTGCTGCTCACCGCGATTATTGTCGCAGGCCGCTCGGGCAGCGCCTTTGCCGCCGAGATCGGCGTGATGAAACTCAACGAGGAAGTGGACGCGTTGCGCGCCATCGGCACGAGCCCGGTGGAAGTCCTGGTCGTCCCCCGCATGCTTGGGCTGATCATCGCCTTGCCGCTCCTCACGATCATCGCCGACGGTGTGGGTCTCACCGGCGGTGGCTTGCTGTGCTACACGCTGTTCGACATCCCGCCGTCGCAATACCTCACACGCGTGCAGGAGTCCATTGCGCCCACTACCTTCTGGGTCGGCGTGATCAAGGCGCCGGTATTCGCGATGCTGATCGCATTCGTGGGCACTGTGCGCGGCATGCAGGTGCGGGAGTCCTCACGCGAGCTGGGACGACTCACAACGGTCGCAGTCGTGCAGTCGATATTCCTGGTGATCTTCGCCGATGCGGTCTTTGCGGTCCTCTTCAGGCACCTCGACATATGAGCGAGCCGGTCATCGAGGTCAGCGGTATCGTCAATCGCTTCGGTGCGCAGGTCGTGCACGACGGGCTCGAGATGCAGGTGCTGGAGGGCGAGGTCTTCGGCATTGTCGGCGGATCTGGCAGCGGCAAATCGGTGCTGCTGCGGACCATACTCGGCCTGCAGCGCCCGCGGGCGGGGCGGGTGGTCGTGTATGGACGCGACATCAGCAGTCTGAGCGAGAGCGAGTTGCGCGAGGTCAAGCGCCACTACGGCGTCACGTTCCAGCAAGGGGCCCTGTTCAGCGCCTTGAACGTCACGCAGAACGTGCAGATGCCGATCACGGAGTTCTTCGATCTGGACGAGGAGGCTCTCGCAGCTCTGGCGCACCTCAAGCTGCACATGGTAGGCCTGCCGGAGGAGGCCGGTGCGAAGTATCCGGCGCAGCTTTCGGGCGGTATGATCAAACGCGCTGCGCTGGCGAGAGCTCTCGCGCTGGACCCGAAGTTGCTGTTCCTGGACGAGCCCACCTCGGGGCTCGACCCGATCGGCGCGGCGGCGTTCGACCAGCTGATCGCCAGCCTGAAGAAGAATCTCGGTCTCACGGTGGTCATGATCACGCACGATCTCGATTCGATTCTCGGCACCTGCGACCGCGTCGGCGTCATCGTGGATCGGCGCATGGTCGTCGACACAGTGCCGGGAATTCTCCGCAACACGCATCCGTGGATCCGCGAATACTTCCATGGGTCGCGCGCACGTTCCGCCATGCGGGCCCACGAGAGCAGCGATGGAGCGTGAAGCGAGCTACCTCACGGTCGGCGCCTTCGTCCTGCTGGTGCTCGCGCTCGGCACGTGGTTCGTCATCTGGTACACGGACAGCCAGGACCAGCGCGACTACAAGCGCTTCGAGATCTACTTCGAGGGCAGCGTCGCGGGCCTGAGCAAGGGAAGCCCGGTGCGCTATCTCGGCGTCGACGTCGGACGCGTGGTGCGCATGGATATCGATCCGCGCGCGGCCGACCGCGTGCAGATCATCGTCGATATTGACGCGCAAGCGCCGATTTCCGACAAGACTCTCGCCACCCTCAGCCTGCAGGGAGTTACCGGGCTTCTCTACATCGACCTGGAGCGCGACCGCGGCGACAAACCGGTCATGCCGCGCGTGCCGAGCCAGCACTACCCCGTGATCCGCACGGTCAAGTCGAGCTTCGACATCCTGCTCAGCAGCCTGCCGGACCTGCTGGGGCAGGGCGCCAACCTCGCCCAGCGGATGAGCAAGCTGTTCAACGACGAGAATGTCGCTGCGGTGGGCGCGACACTGGACAACATCAATCGGGCCAGCTCCGAGTTGCCCGCAATCCTCAAGGAGATTCATGGCCTGGTCGCGGATACCAAGCGCACGCTGGCGCAGATCGAGGGCGCGGCGAGTGGCGTGCGTGATATCACCGAGGGCTCAGGGCCCGATATCAAGGCGGCGCTGGAGCGCGCGCGCACGACGATGGATCATCTCGCGTCGACATCGGCACGGCTCGATGAGTTCGTGCGCGAAAACCAGGCGAATATCACTCGCTTCAGCGACACTGGCCTGCCGGAATTGCAGCAATTGATCCGGGAGAGTCGCCAGGCGGCACTGGAATTTCGCGAACTCTCGCGCAGCATCAAGCGCGATCCCTCGCAATTACTGTATGAGCAGAAGTATTCCGGCGTAGAGGTTCCGCGATGACCGAATCGGCTTACTCCGTGATGCAGACAGGTCGCGCGCTGCGCCTGGTCATTTTGAGTTGCGCACTGAGTTGCGTCGGGTGTGTGGGGGGTGCGTTCGACAGCGAGGCGCCGCCGCAGCATGTCTATGTCCTGAAGCCACTTCCCGCTGCAAACGATGGTGGTGCGGTACTTCCGGTTGGAGTGACAGTTGCACGCCCAACGGCGCGACCCGGGTTGGATACCAACCGCATTGCGCTTCTGCAGCCCGACCGGCGACTCGACTACTACTCGGCGGCGCGCTGGGGTGCTGAAGCCCAGGATGTGATGCAAGATCTCTCATCCAGTCGCTCAGAAATACCGGCCGTCTCGCGACTGTGCAGGGCGACATGTCGCCGTTTATCGCCGAGTACGTGCTGCAGACCGACATTACGGATTTCCAGGCCGAGTACGCGGGCGGTGGAGCAAGCCCGGTGGTGCATGTGACGCTGATCTGCACCATCGGCCGCATGAAGGATCGCAAGCCACTCGCCGGTTTCACCGCAGCCGCCACCACACCGGCGGCGGCCGATACGCTCGGCGCTACAGTGGAAGCATTCGAATCCGCCTATCAGCAGGCAGCACGTGTTGCCGTGAGCGGCACACTCGATGCACTCGCCGCCGCAAGTGCGACACCGGCCGCGGCGGCCTCTGGGCATTGATCCGTACGGTCGGAAAACCACGCTGTCAGCGGCGCGACCGCGGTTCGAACGCTGGTTTTCTCGCTGTGCGTGCTGTTCTCGCACGCGATATCCGCGCAGGAAATCACCGGCAAGGTCACCAGGGTATTCGACGGTGACAGCTTCATCGTCACCTCCGCGGCCGGAAAAACAATCGAGGTGCGCCTGGCAGGGATCGATGCGCCGGAAAAGAATCAGCCGTATGCGGACAATGCTCGCTCGGCATTGCGAGGCCTGATACTGGACCGAAAGCTGCGGCTCGAGGTCCTCGACGTCGATCGTTACGGCCGCAAGGTGGCGCGCGCGTACCGCGAGCCGGATGGCCTGGATGTCAATGCCGAACTCATCCGCCGCGGTCACGTGTGGGTGTATCGCCGCCGCGCATATGACGCCTCACTGTACGACCTGGAGCGTGAGGCGCGCGAGCAGAAACTGGGTCTGTGGGCGCTGCCCGAATCCGAGCGCGAACCCCCTTGGCGCTTCAGACGCGCTCATCCCCCGGAGCATCGCCCGGCGACGGATCAGAACGTTCCGAGCCCGGCTGCTTCCATGAGCCGGTAGCGCCAGTAGTGGGTGAAGGACTGATCCTCGTAGGTCTGGAAGTCCGTCGTGTACTCGCGCAACGCGACCGGATCGTTCTGCCAGAGCGTCTCGAAGTAGTTGATCAGCTCCTGAGCGAGCGATGTGTCGAGGTCTGCTTCCAGCGCCACGTCGGCGTTCAGATCAAAGTTGTCCAGGTGGCGCCGGGTAAAGTCGGCCGATCCCAGCATCGCCCAGAGCGCGTCCGCCCGGCGCACCATCGCGAGCTTGGTATGGAACTGTTCGCCATGAGTTCGATACCAGCGGCACTCGATTCGCCCGCCGCTTTCGCGCACCAGCTCTGCAGCGACCGATCGGTTGGGCACGCCATCTCCGATGCGACCGTACATGTCCTTGTTTGGATCCAGGATCAGGCGCACGCGCACCTGCCTCGAAGCCGCCTCCAGGAGCGCGCGGACGATGTCGCGATCGCTCAGATACAAGGCAGCGATCGAAATGGACTCTCCGGACTGCGCGGTGTCGATCGCAGCCTTGAGTTCCCGCCCGATCGCACCCTCGGTGAGCAGCCGCAGTCGCACGCTCGGCTCATCCCGCTGCGGGCTGGAAAGTTCCGGTGGCTGCCAGGCTGAGGTCCAGCCGGAAAAGCGCGCGATCTCGAGTTCGCTGTCGAGGATCGCACGCGCCAGCGGGCCGGCAAAACGCAGTCCGACGTTCGAGTGCGCGCTGCCGGCGTCGTTAGCGTTGGCCGAGGACACCAGCGAGACGAGCCCGCCCAGTCCGTCGTCGGCCACTATCAGCTTGCGGTGACTCGCCTTGAAGTTGAGCATGCGCAGCCACATCGATGCACTCACCGTTGCCGGGCCCACATGCAGAGGATTTCCGAGGGCGCCGGCATCGCCTGTCTGGCTGGTCGACCAGCTTCCCAGCACTCGCCATAGCGCCGAATAAACCGGATCAGGATCTCGCAGCCGGTCGAGATCGACGCTGATGACGTTGATCCCGGCACCACGAAGTTCCGCCAGGGCCGAGGAGGGCCAGGCGCCGTAAAGCTCGTTGACCGGATCCGTGATGACGAGGACCTTGAGTCCGGGCAGTGCCTTGCGTCGTTCAATGAGCCGGGTCGTGAGTTCGCTGCTGATGCGCCGGTGTGCGGCAGGCAATCCGCCGGACCGCTGGCGTCGCTGTCCGCAATATCGGGCCAGTCGTTGAACAGGTAGAAATCCACCACCACCAGCTCACGTGCGGCGGCGATGATCTTCAGCGCCTCATCGAAGATGTGCTGGCGAACGACCAGGCGGCCGTGGCCATCGGTGACGGTTGTGTCAGCGAGCCAGCGCACATCGGCAAGCGATGTGTCGATCCAGTCGCTGGCGAGGTTGGTGCCCGGCGGCATCGGCTTGAGCAGATGCCACGACGCAGAGGCTGCCCAGATCAGCAGCAGCACCAGCAGCAGCACCCGACGCCAGCGCCGCCGTCGGGGGCGAGTGGGGCTCGCGTCACCATGACTGACCGCAGTTTCGTCGTGACGGGGCACCGCTGACATCGGCGCGCATTGTATGCCTTTCCGCCGCCAGCACCGCTCGAGAGCGCTCTAGCCGGCCCGCTCGGCGCTTTGCAGAGCCTCGCTCACCGCGAGCCAGCGCGCTTCGAGCTCTTCGAGTCGGCTGCGAATCGTGCGTTGCCTCGCCAGCGTCTGCGCAAGCGCTTGCCTGGCACTCGGCATCGTAGGTCGCTGGATCAGACAGCGTGCGCTCGATCTCGGCCAGCTCGAGTTCCAGGCGCCCGATTTCCTCTTCGATACCACGCACTTCGGCGCGCAGTGGACTCAGCCGATTGCGATGCTCGGCCTCGGCACGTCTTTGTGCGCGCCTTTGCTCCGCCGGCGTGGGCCCTTCTTGCGTGTCATCCGTAGCCGTGCTGCGCGATTCGAGAAGTGCACGGGCATAGTCATCGAGGTCACCGTCGAACAGCGCGACGCGCCCGGTCGGCCACCATCCACAAGTCATCCGCAATACTGCGGATCAGGTGTCGATCGTGTGATACCACGACCAGCGCTCCCGGATAGTCCTGCAGGGCCATGCCGAGTGCATGCCGCATCTCGAGATCCAGATGATTGGTGGGCTCGTCCAGGAGCAGCAGATTCGGACGCGCAGCCACGAGCGTCGCCAGGACCAGCCGTGCCCGCTCGCCACCGGAGAAGGGCGCCAGCGGCTCGAACACCCGATCACCACGGAATCCGAACGCACCCAGATGATCACGCAGGTCCTGCTCGGGCGCGGCGCGCATCTGCTCGCCACCGAATCGCGCCAGGTGCTCGATGGGACTCATGGCATCGTCGAGTTGCTCGAGCTGGTGTTGTGCGAAATAGCCAATCCGCAGGTCCGCTGCCTCGACGCGTCGACCCGCACTGCTGGGCGCCTGTCCGGCGAGCAGGCGCATCAGGGTCGACTTGCCGGCCCCGTTGCGGCCCAGCACTGCAACACGATCGCCCGGCGACAGGACCAGGTTTACGTCCGAGAGCACTTCCCGTCCTCCGTAGCCCACTGCCTGGTCCTCCAGACTGAGCAGCGGGCGGGGCAGTTTTTGCGGTGTCGGAAAGGAGAATTCGAATGGCGCGTCGACATGCGCGGGCGCAATGCGCTCCAGGCGTTCGAGCATTTTCAGCCGGCTCTGCGCCTGTCGTGCCTTGCTGGCCTTGGCCCGAAAGCGCTCGATGAACTGCACCGCATGCCGGATTTCGCGCTGCTGGCGCTCGAACATCGCCTGCTGAAGCGCGAGCTGCGAGGCGCGCTGCGCTTCGAAGGCGGAATAGTTGCCGGAATAAACCCGCGCATTGGCACGTTCAAGGTGCACCACCCGCGAGACAACACGATCGAGAAATTCGCGATCGTGAGCGATCACCAGCAGCGTGCCGCGATACTCGCGCAACCAGCCCTCCAGCCAGATGATCGCATCGAGATCCAGATGATTGGTCGGCTCGTCGAGCAGCAGCAGGTCCGATGGGCACATGAGCGCCTGGGCGAGGCTCAGGCGCATGCGCCAGCCGCCCGAAAAGCTCGCGACGCTGCGTTCCAGGTCGGTCGGCGCGAAGCCGATACCCGCCAGCAGCTGCGCGGCGCGACCCCGCGCCGAATAGCCGCCCAGCGCGTCGTAGCGGGCGTGGAGTGTCGCGATCAGCGAGCCGTCGTGCGCCGTCTCCGCGCGCCGGATGGCTGTTTCGACTTCACGCAGCTCGATGTCGCCATCGATGACGTACTCGATTGCGGGGCTGTCGAGCGCAGGCACTTCCTGGGCAACCCACGCCAGTCTCAGTTCAGCGGGGCGCGAGAAGTCGCCGGACTCGGCGTGCAGCTCGCCGCGGACCAGCGCGAGAAGACTCGACTTGCCGCTGCCGTTGGCCCCGATGATGCCGACCTTCTCGCCACGAAACAGCGTGAAGGTGGCGTTTTCGAGCAGCACGCGCGTGCCGCGCCTGAGCTGCAGGTTCTGGAAGTTGAGCATGGGCAAACGCGCAACGAGTCGGGCGCGAACTCGGCTAGGCGAACAGCCTCACGATATTACTGCTGCCGGCCTGTTGCGCCACCAGCAGGGCGAGGAATTCCTCGGCGCTGACGGCATCGCCGAACAGGCGTCCTTGCGCGAAGTGACAGTCGCGGCTGCGCAGGAGCGCGAGCTGCTCCTCCGATTCCACGCCTTCCGCCACGACCTCCATGCCGAGGCTCCGTCCCATGTCGATGATCGTGCGCACGATGGTCGCCTGGTCGGCGTCCGTCGCGGCGTCCCGGACGAAAGACTGGTCGATCTTGAGCGTGCTGATCGGGAACTGCTGCAGGGCGCTCAGCGAGGAGTAGCCGGTACCGAAGTCATCGATCGACAGGTGCAGTCCCATGGCATACAGCTCGTCGAGGAGTTTCACGGTGCGCTTTGCGTCCGCCATCAGGGTGGTTTCCGTGATCTCGAGCTCGAAGAACGTCGGCGAGACGCCGTGCTTCTTGAATACTGATCGGAAGCGCGTGACGAAGCTGGCCTGGCGCAGTTGCTTCAGGGACAGGTTCATCGCAACGCGCCCGGGATCGGTGACGCGATCCTGCCAGTGCTGGTAGTCGGCGCAGACGCGATTGAGCACCCATTCGCCGATCTCGAGGATCAGGTTGGTCTCCTCGGCGAGCGGAATGAACTGCGCCGGCGGAATGTCCCCGTGGCCGGGCAGTCGCCAGCGCAGCAGCGCCTCCGCACCCACGATGTGCCCGTTGCGCAGATCCACTTTCGGCTGGTAGAGAATGACCAGCTCTTCGCGTTCCAGGGCGCGGCGCAGCTTGCTCTTGAGCATCAGGCGTTCGACCGCCGCGGCATTCATCTCGCGCGAATAGAACGCGAAGGAATTGCCGCCGTTCTGCTTGGAGTAGTACATCGCCGCGTCCGCGTTGCGGATCAGGTCGATGACGTTCTCCGCGTCTTCGGGGCAGAAGGCCACGCCGATGCTCGCCGTGAGGAATATTTCCTGCTGCTGCAGGTAGAACGCCTTGCTGACTTCGTCGAGGATGATGCGGGTGAGGCTCGACAGCGGGCCGCGATTGTCGGTGTCGCGCGGCAGGCTCTCGATGAAGATCGCGAACTCATCGCCCGCCAGCCGGCCGACGACCGTGTCCTTGGGCAGCGCACGCGTCAGGCGCTCGGTGAGAATCTCCAGCGTGCGGTCGCCGGCCGAGTGTCCGAAGGTGTCATTCACTTCCTTGAAGTGATCCATGTCGAGATACAGGAGCGCAACGCTGGTGCCGGCCCGTGCGGCGCGCGCCAGCGCCTGCTGCAGCAGGTGCTGGAACTGCATGCGGTTGGGAATCTTGGTCAGCGTGTCGTAGCGCGCGAGGTAGCGGATGCGGCGCTCGGCTCGCTTGCGCTCGGTGATGTTTCGCGCGACGAAGATATTGCCCTGAAACTGCGGATCCTCGGTGGTGATCTGCGAACTCGAGCACGACACCGGTATGGTCTGGCCGTTGCGCGTCAGTATCACCGTCTCGCGCGCGTCCTCGGCCTGGGCGGCCTGATCGAGTGCGAAGGTGGCACGCTCGCTCTCCGCGATGATGAACTGGATCGACTTGCCGATGAGCTCCTCCTCGCTGTAGCCGAGGAGCTTGCGTGCGGCGTCATTGGCGCCCTTGATGGCGCCATCCGGCGAGGTGACCAGTACCGCATCGTTCATGCTGTTCAGAACGATGTTGAGATAGTTCTTGGTGATCGTCGTCTGGCGCAGCTTTACGCGCATGCGTTCCAGCGCCTGCTGCAATTCACCGATCTCATCGCCGCGCACCACGCTGAAGGGTCGCGTGTAATCGCCCTGGCCAATGCGGTCGGCGCTCTTGATCAGCGCCGTGATCGGCCGCTCGATGCGCCGCGCCAGGAGCCACGCGCCGATGAATCCCGCGGCGATCAGCATTGCGCAGGCCGTGGCGAGCAGTGTCATGAGATCGCGGAAATGATGCTGCTGGGACACGCCCACGTCCTTGGCAAGGTCCTCCAGCGCGGCGTCGACGCTCGCGCGCGACATGGAGATGCTCAGCAGTCCCGCGGGTTGATCGGCGCGCGCCGTTGCTTCCGGCGAAGTGACACGGATGTTGCGCACGATGGTTTCTGCGGAACGAGAAGTCCCGGCGCGATTGGACGCGGCAAAAACCACGGTGCCGATTTCGTCCTTGAGCTCAACAGCAGCGACATCACGCGAATCGAGGATCTCAGTCGCGATGGCATGCGCACCTGCCCAGTCGTGCTCCGCCATTGCGGGTGCGAGCTCGCGAGCGCGTTCGTCTGCCATCGCGTTGCCACGCACGAGCAGCTCGCCCACGAGCTTCTGCTCGACAGAATCGAACGCAAGGCCGCTCAGGCGCGTCGCGTCGAGGCGGTATTGCCAGAACAGCACTCCGGCGAGCAACAGGGCGACTACCGCACCGAGGCCCAGCGCGGTCAGGGCATATTTGGTCTTCAAGCTCCGTGCAGTCACTTCGGCGTGCGTCCAGGCTCGCCGCAGTGACGGCGGGCCTTCAAGTTCGTTTTACCGGCTATTTACCGGCAGGCGGGCTTTGATTCCCCTCGTAGCCCTTCTTGTTAGTATGACCCGCATCATACCTGCAAGTAGCCGTTATTCCTAAGAGTTTCAGGATCCTAAGGTGTCCCGAACGGCCTGCCATGCGGCACGACATATCCCCGTCGCGTTGCGAGAAGCCTTTGATCGACCGAGCGCTCTTCTACAATGCCGCTTCGATGCAGGTCGAAGTCTATTCCGACACCGTCTGTCCGTGGTGCTTCATTGGCAAGCGTCGCTTCGAGCTGGCGCGCCAGCAGCGGCCGCACCTGAACATCGAAGTATCCTGGCGAGCATTCGAGCTGAATCCGGAGCTCGCGACCGATGGAATGGATCGAGACCAGTACCTCATGCGCAAGTTTGGTGATGCCGGACGATTACAAAAAATGCACGAGCAACTGCGCGCGACTGGTGCAGCGCTCGGCATCCAGTTCCGATTCGACCTGATTCGCAGGATGCCCAACAGTCGAGCATCGCATGCACTGCTGGCATTCGCTGGTGCTCAGGGTCGTCAGGAGGATATCAGCGAGGCTTTGTTCAGCGCGTACTTCGAACAGGGTCGCGATCTTGGTGATCCCGACGTCCTCGTGGATTTGAGCAGCGGGCAGGGGCTCGACAGCACCGAGTCGCGTCGAGCGTTGGACGATCCGAATCTCAGGGCCCAGGTTCTTGCCGCCGAGCAGCAGGCGCACGAATGGGGGCTCTCCGGAGTGCCCACTTTCATCTTCGATCGCCGCTACGCCGTTTCAGGTGCGCAGTCCCCGGAAGTCTTTGTGCAGCTCTTCGATCGTCTTGCTGGTCCCGGTGGTCTCGGCATGAAATCACCGGTTCGCACAGCGCTCGAGGGCGCCTGCCATTGCGGAGCGCTTCGCGTGCGCTTCGAGACCGAGATCCCGGTGCCGGAGATCCAGGTTCGCGCCTGCCAGTGCAGTTTCTGTCGCACGCACGGCGCCCTCAGCGTGAGCGATCCGAAAGGCGCGTTGATATTTCAGGTCACTGACCGCGAAGCGCTGGTGCGATATCGATTCGGCCTGAAACTCTCTGATTTCCTGCTTTGCGCGCGTTGCGGCAGCTACGTGGGCGTCTTCATGGAGGATCCGGGCGGTGCGCTTGGCGTTCTCAATCTCAACGTCCTCAAGGATCGCGACCGATTTTCCGCGCCCACTTCGATGGACTACGAGGGCGAATCAGTGACCGAGCGACTGCAGCGCCGCCGCGAGCGCTGGACGCCCGCGCGGCTCGAGTTCGTATGAATGAGCGGGAGCTTACCGGCCGCGCGAGCACGCATGTCGTAGCGGTCGATGAGCCGGGATGCATCCTGCATCGCGATACGGTCGAGCCGTTCCTCGAGATGCGAGCTGCGGCGGCCGGTGAGGGCATCGACCTGGTTCCGGTGAGCAGTTTTCGCGACTTCGAGACACAGCGGCGCATCTGGAACGCGAAGTATCGCGGCCAGCGCACGCTCTACAACCGGCTCGGGCAGCCGCTCGAGCACGGCGCGTTGAACGAATCGGAGCTCATCGATGCGATCCTGTGCTGGTCGGCGATGCCCGGCGCCAGCCGCCACCACTGGGGCAGCGATATCGATGTAATCGACCGGGCGGCGCTGCCCGACCGGCGCGCCCTGAAATTGCTGCCGATCGAGTACTCCCCGGCGGGGCCGTTTGCGCGCTTGAACAGATGGCTCGACGAAAACATCGCGCGCTTCGGATTCTTTCGGCCCTATCGCACCGACCGCGGCGGAGTCTCGCCGGAGCCGTGGCATCTCAGCCACGCACCCGTCGCAAGCGTTGCATTGCGCAGACTGACTGAAGCGGTGCTGCGCGGCGCGCTCGAAGAAGCGGAAATCGATGGGAAACAGGAACTGCTGCGGCGTCTCCCAGAGATCGGCGCCCGTTACGTCACGAGCGTGGATGCGCCGCGAAGACATCCGGTACGCCTGACACTTTGCCGTGTGTCGTTCGCCGCGCGGCTCAAGCGCGCGACCAGACTTCCTTGAGGTGCCCGAGCATCAACGAGCGGATGTTCTGCAGCGGCGCCGGTTGAGCGGTGAAACAGGGCGGATTGCGACGCAGAAGCGTCCAGTTCTCGGTGCGCAGGATCTCCTTCAGATACTCGAGATTCTGACCGATGGCTTCCATGTACGGATTGCGCCCTTCGAACAGCGGCTCGAGGTACCGGTAGGCGCCCTCGAACTCGCCGTCCAGGCGCTTGGAGCGCACTTCCTCGAAGAACTGCGGCGTCTGGCGCAGCAGGTCCAGACCCGAGCTGTAGCGGATCTTGAGCTCGCCCTGCCCGGCGTACGGTGTCGCGACGCCGCCGAGTACGAACTCGGGATAGAGCCGATCGCGGCACTTTTCGAGATAGCAGCGATCGGCCATCTGGGCAATCAGGTCCGCGGTGCCGAGCATGTGCCCGATCCTGCGATCGCGTGAGTCGGCAAGGTGGATCTGGTCGAACTGCACCTCGTAGCCGGTGAAATGCACGATGCGCGTCGCCACTGGCACCCAGTCTTCCATGTGAAGCGTGGGCAGATAGCGCGCCAGGAAGCGTGCGCTGCGCGTAACGTGATACAGGGTGAATTCCGCTCCGTTACGGTGATCGTGATCCTTGGTCGTACGGATGTAGCCCGAGTCGTGGAACAGCGAAGTCACGAGGCCCATGGTGGCGCGGTCGGCCTCGAGCCGCGATTCTCCGCCGTGGGTGTGCTCGTAACCCGCGAGCAGCCGGGCCATCGCGAGCGTCATGTCAAGCGTGTGCTGACGGTCGTGGTAGACGGTATCGACGCCGTGATAGCCAGCCATCTGCCCGTCGAAGAGCTTTGCGAAGTCCTCGAAGGCCTGTGCCACGCGTTCGAAGGAGGCGCCCGGCCAGGAAGCATGAAAGAGGTGCTCGACGGCCTCGCAAACGGCGGTCGGTGAGCTCACCTGCACGGAATTGCTGACGTCGAAATCGTTGCGTCGGGCGCTAGGCACTTGTCAACGCGCGCGTGTTTGCACGCGACCCCCCATCGGCACGAAGTCTAGGCTCAAAGCTGCGCAAACACTATCGCCCGCGACACACTTTCAATGAGACATAAGGGAAGCACTCGAAGTGCGCCACGACCGGGGCATGGTCTGAAGCGCCGTTCTGCACGGGCGCCGCTAGTAGACTTTGAGCCCACCGTATTTCGCGAGAACACGCCGTTCCAGCGTGCGATAGCCCCACCAGAATCCCAGACCGAGCGCAGCGCCGATTGCGAGGACAGTCAATATCAGTCGCCACGGAGTGGCAGCACTGTCGCGAGGGGTCATCTGCAGCGGCAACTCATCACTTGCCTGTACGGGAGCAGCGCGCGCCGTCTCTCGCAGCCGGGTCACTTCAGCGCGTGCCTGGTCGAGTGCCGACTTGAGCTCGGCATTGGTGGCTTGCGCGGCCTTGAGGTCGGATGCGCCTCCGGAAGCGGTGCGCGCTGCAGCTCGCAAGCGCTCGTTCTCGGCTTTGAGCGCTTCAGCGCGTGCAGTCGCAGGCGGTTCCGCGTCAATGAGCGAGCCGTTGATCCATCCTTCGGCACCATCAGCGAGACGTACTTGCGCGGCCTCGGCCTCACGCGCGAGCAATTCCACTGCATCGCCGGTGTGAATCACGGCCACGCGATCGCCATCGAGCGTTGCCTGTGAATAAACAGGGACGGCGATGTAGTCGATGACATACAAGGTTTCGGCGCTCGCTATGCCGGCCAGGCACAGGCCGCCCACGATTGCTGCGAATGCGGCCGCGTTCTTCAAGCTGCGATTCCGAACTGGCGCAGGAGAGGCCGGATGTCAGGTGCGCGGCCGCGGAACTCGACGAAGGCCTCGAGCGCGTCCCGACTGCCACCGCGCGAGAGGATCGAATCGAGGAAACGTCTCGCTACCCCCGCATCGAACACCCCGGCCTCCTCGAACGCGGCGAAGGCATCCGCCGCCAGGACTTCGGCCCATTTGTAGCTGTAGTAGCCCGCAGCATAGCCGCCTGCAAAGACGTGGCCGAAGCTGTGGGCAAAGCGATTGAACGGGGGAGCCGGCACGACCGCTACCCGCGCGCGCACGTCCTCGATCACCACCTCGAGACGCGAGCCCGACTGCGGTTGGTATTCGCCGTGCAGGCGCAGATCGAAGAGGGCGAACTCCAGCTGTCGCACCGCTTTGAGGCCGGCGTGAAAGGTGCGCGTCGCTTGCAAGCGCCGAATCATGGACTCGGGCAGTTGCGCTCCGGAGTCGATATGGCCGGAGATCAGACGCAATACATCCGCATTCCAGGCGTAATTTTCCATGAATTGGCTCGGCAGCTCGACTGCATCCCATGGCACACCGTTGATTCCCGCGAGGCTCGGATAGCGCACCCGCGTAAGCAGATGGTGTAGTCCATGGCCGAACTCGTGAAACAAGGTTACGACTTCGTCGTGCGTCAACAACGCCGGCCCGCCCGCCACCGGGGGCAGGAAGTTGCAGACCAGGTACGCAACCGGAAGCACGCGCTGGTCCCTGAACTCGAGACGGCCCAGGCACTCATCCATCCACGCGCCGCTGCGCTTGTTCGCTCGCGCGTAAGGGTCAACGTAGAAGCTGCCCACGGCATCGCCCTCTGCGTTGCAGATCTCGAAGTAGCGCACGTCCGGATGCCAGACCGATACGTCGCTCCCGGCGCGGATCTTCAGACCGTAGAGCCGGCCGGCAACGCCAAACAGGCCATCGAGGACGCGCGGCAGCGGGAAATAGGGTCTCAGCTCCTCGTCCGAGATGCCATGTAGCGTGCGTTGCAGGGCCTCGGCATAGAACGGCACGTCCCAGGCGTTGAGCCGCCGACCCGCGAAGCGTTCGAGCTCCGCGAGTTCCTCGCGCGCCACCGGCACGCAATAGTCCGCCAGTCGCTCGAGGAATTCCCGGACTTCATCGGCGGAACGCGCCATCTTCGTGGCCAGCGAGAATGCAGCGTAGTGCGCGAAACCCAGCAGCGTCGCGGCCTCGTGGCGCCGTTGCAGGATATTCTCGATGACGGAGGAGTTGTCCCATTGGCCATTGGAAGGTCCGAGATCCGATGCTCTGGTGCTCCACGCCGTGTAGAGCTCGCGGCGCAGCGCTTCGTCTTCCGCGTGGGTGAGCACCGCGAGATAGGTGGGCTGATCGAGTGTCAGCAGCCACCCGGCAAGCCCCTTGTCCTGCGCCATCGCGTGAGCCCGCGTCACGACGTTCGTGGGCAGGCCGCGCAGAAGCTCTGCGTCAGTGACCAGCTTCGTCCACGCATTGGCGCAGTCGAGGACGTTTTCCTCGAATCTTGCCTGTTCGCGCGCCAGTTCCTGCATGAGCGTGCGAAACCGCTCCTTGCGGTCCGGATCGAGCGCCACCCCCGCAAGCCGGAAGTCCCGCAGCGCATTTTCGATGAGCTTGCGCTGCGTGGCATCGAGACTCGGGCCACCTCGCTCCAGGATTGCGGCATAGGCTCGGAACAAGGCCTCGTTCTGGCCAAGCTCGGTCTGATACTCGCTGATGAGCTGCAGGCAGCTGTTGTACGCGGCGCGCAAAGCCGGTGAATTGACGACACCGTTCAGGTGGCTCGCCGGTGACCAGGTTCGCTGCAGTTGGTGCTGCATCGCCTCGATCGGTTCGACCAGCGCATCAAAAGTGGCGAGGCCACGTCCCAGCAACTCTGCAAGCTGGGCACGGTTGGCGGCCAGCTGCTGGCGAATCGCCGGCTCGATGTGTTCCGGTCGAATCGCGCCGAAAGAGGGCAGGCCATCCGTGTTGAGCAGCGGGTTGTCCATGACTAGGCGGTCGTATGGCAAGCTGCTCAAATTGTAACAGCACCGGACGGTGAAGCCGGCTCCCGTGCGCACCTTGACCCGAAGGAAGACTTTTCCATGTCAGAGCAGTTCGATCTGATCGTGATTGGCGGCGGCAGCGGCGGGCTGGCGTGCGCTCAGCGCGCAGCCACGCATGGCGCACGCGCGCTGATCATCGAGTCGCACCGGCTGGGCGGTACCTGCGTCAATGTGGGCTGCATTCCCAAGAAGATCATGTGGAATGCCGCATCGCTCGCCGAGGAGATCGAGGACGCACGCGGCTACGGTTTCGATGTCGAGCTGCGCGGGCATGATTGGGGGGTGCTCAAGCGGCAGCGCGATGCATACATCGCGAGGCTCAACGACATCTACGAACGGAACCTCGAGAAGCGGCAAGTGAGCCTGATCCGCGGTCACGCCCGTCTCGACGCTGCGCATCGCGTGCTGGTCGGGGAGCGTCGATTCGACGCGCCGCACATCGTCATCGCGACTGGTGGCAGGCCACTGATTCCCGATCTCCCTGGCGCCTCGTTGGGGATTTCCTCGGATGGGTTCTTCGCACTTCAGGCGCGACCAAAGCGTGTGGCAGTCATCGGCACCGGGTACATCGCAGCCGAGCTCTCGGGTGTTTTCCATGCTTTGGGATCGGAAGTAACCATCTTCGCGCGTAAAGATCGCCTGCTGCGCGACTTCGACGCGATGCTGGGCGAGGGACTGGCTGAAGAGATGCGCTCATCCGGCATCGGGATCGTCACGCAAGTCATTCCTGCGGCGCTGGAGCGCAGCGATGGGGTGGCCGTGCGTACTAGTGATGGACGTCGATTCGACGGCTTCGATTGTGTGCTGTGGGCGATCGGGCGAAGTGCCAATGTGGCAGGGCTTGGTGTCGCGCGTGCCGGTGTGGCCCTCGATCCGTCCGATGCCGTGATCACTGACTTGTATCAGAACACGAATGTGCCGGGGATCTATGCAATCGGCGATGTGACAGGGCGCGCAGCGCTCACGCCAACTGCGATCGCTGCCGGCCGCCGGCTCGCCGATCGGCTCTTCGGCGGCCAACCGGACCGGCATCTCGATTACCAGTGGATTCCGACCGTCATTTTCAGCCACCCGCCCATTGGCACCGTGGGGTTATCTGAGGAGCAGGCGCGCAGTCGCTTCGGTGAGCAGGTGGAAGTCTTCTCGACCGCGTTCGTGCCCCTGTATCACGCGCTCACGACGCGCAGGCCGCGTGTGCGGATGAAATTGGTAACAACCGGCAGCGAGCGGCGCATTGTCGGTTGCCATGTCATCGGCCTGGGAGCCGATGAGCTGCTGCAGGGCTTTGCAGTGGCGGTGCGCATGGGCGCGACCAAGCAGGACTTCGACGACACAGTGGCGATCCACCCGACCGTTGCCGAGGAACTGGTAACGATGAAGTGACCTCTCAATGGCCTGGAGCGCGGCCAGTACCGGCTTGGTGTCAGGGCGCACGCCGCGCCAGAGGTGGAACGATTCGGCTGCCTGCTCGACGAGCATTCCCCACCCCTTGACGGTCCGCGCGGCACCCTGCTCCCGCGCCCAACGGGTGAAGCTTGTATCGCCTTTGCCGTAAGCCATGTCGTAGCAGATCGTTCGTGGCCCGATGAGTGTCGGTGAGATCAGCGGGGTCGCGCCTTTCAGGCTGGCTGAGGTTGCATTGATCAGCAGATCCCAGGGCTCCTCGTCGCTGATCTCCTCGAAGCCGCAGCCAGAGAGCGTGCCGGGCTTGGAAAATTCCTCCACCAGCTCTGCGGCGCGTTCGGGCGTGCGATTGGCGATGGTCAGGACCGCCGGACGCGCATCGAGAAGCGGTCCGAGCACGCCTCGGGTCGCGCCACCCGCGCCAAGTATCAGGATCCGCAGGCCCGCGAGTCGCAGTCCCAGATTGGCGGTCAGATCGGTGAGCAGTCCGACCCCATCGGTGTTGTCGCCCATCAGCTCGCCGTTGGCCTCGACCAGGATGGTATTGACTGCCCCGGCGGTCTCGGCGCGAGCCGTAAGGCGATTGACGAATTCGGCCGCAGCGGGCTTGTGCGGCACGGTGATGTTGAGTCCACGACCCCCGGTCGTGAAGAACTCGAGCGCCGCGGCCCGGAACTTGTCCGGCGGCACGTCGAGCAGGCGATAGGTCAGGTTCTGGCCGGTCTGCCGCGCAAACATTCCGTGTATGAAGGGCGACCAGCTATGGTCAATCGGATGCCCCATCACCGCATAGCGGTCGGGCTTCGCACTCGCATCGCTCATGCCGCAGATTACTCGGGGAAGGGTATCGGGTAGATTCCGCGATCTGCGCCGTAATGATGCCCTGCCAGTGCGGGTCTTTATACATGAATCGTGCGAGCGACGGAAAGGAGCGACAGCGACGGTTCGAAGAGCTGTGTACGGCACTGCGCCCGGACCTGTTCCGTTTCGCCTTCTGGCTGAGCCGTGATCGCGCGATTGCCGAGGACGTGGTGCAGGAAACGTTGCTGCGCGCCTGGCGGGCGATGGATGAACTGCGCGACGTGAAGGCGGCGCGACAGTGGTTGCTGACGATCGTCCGACGCGAACACGCCAGGCTCTACGAACGCAAGAGGCTGCAGACGGTGGACGTGGACGATCTGGTCGCGCGTGAGGAGCTGCTGCTCGCTGCGCCGGACGATGTCGAAGTGCAGGATCTGCGCCGTGCGCTGCTGCAGCTCGAGGACAGCTATCGAGAGCCGCTGGTGCTTCAGGTGTTGATGGGCTATTCGACCGAGGAGATCGCGCGACACATGGGACTCAACGTGGGCGCCGTGCTCACGCGCCTGTTCCGCGCTCGCCAGCAGCTGCGTCAGATCCTGACGGCCGGCGATGTGCCGGCACCGCGCTCCGCACCGCTGGAAAGCACATGAATTGCCTGGACTATCAGCACAAGCTTGAAACCGAGCCGCAGCACGTGACTGCCGAGATGCGGGCGCACGCGCAGTCGTGCCCGTCGTGCGCAGCGTGGACGCAGCAGATGCACGCCTTCGATGCGCGCATGAAGCGGGCGCTCGCAGATCAATGTGCCGCCAGCGCAGGCATTGCCACTGCCGCGTACCGCCGGGATTGCGCCGCAGCGCTTCGCACTGGCGGCGAGCGTTCTGGGCGCAATTGCGCTGGCGACGCTCGGCTGGTTCTGGTTCCCGCGCGCTACCCTGGCCGCGGAAGTGATCGAGCACGTGGAGCATGAACCGCAATCATTTGTCGGCCGCGACCCGATTCTCGCAGGCCGCCCTGGATGGCGTGCTCAAGCGTTCCGCGGTCAGTGCGCACCTGGCACCTGGCAGCGTTACCTACGCGCGGAATTGCTGGTTTCGCGGGCATCTCGTTCCGCATCTGGTGGTCCGTGACGCGCAGGGCGCTGTCACTGTCTTGGTGCTGGCGGCGGAGCGGGTATCCGGCAAAGTCAGCCTCGATGAAGGCGGCTATCAGGGCGTGATCCTGCCGGCCGCGAAGGGCAGCATTGCGGTCCTTTCGCGCGATGACAGGCGAGTGGACGAAGTGGCCGACGAGATGCTCCAGGCGCTGAGACCGTGAACAGGGTCGTTACAGAGCCGACGCGGGCCGGCCGCCGACGGGCGGGTCCGCTGCCGCTGGGTCAGTGGGGGCAATGATCTCTACTATGTCTATCACGACGAAGAATGGGGCGTACCGGTCCGCGATGATCGACTTCACTTCGAATTCCTGATTCTCGAGGGCGCCCAAGCTGGGCTCAGCTGGTCGACGGTGCTCAACAAGCGCCACGCGTACCGGCGTGCCTTCGCGGACTTCGACTACGAGCGGGTAGCACGCTTCAACGCGCGCAGCGTGCCGCGACTGCTGGCAGATGCCGGGATCATCCGCAATCGCGCCAAGATCGAGGCGGCCATCGACAATGCGCGGCGCTTCCTCGAGATTCGCGAGCAGTTCGGCAGTTTCGACCAGTACGTCTGGCGCTTTGTCGACGGCCGGCCGCGGCAGCATGGATTTCGCCGGCACGGACAGATTCCGGCCACCACGCGCGAATCGGACGCACTGTCAAAGGACCTCAAGGAGCGCGGCATGCGTTTCGTCGGCTCGACGATCATTTATGCCCACATGCAGGCCGTCGGCATGGTCAACGATCATCTCGTCGAGCTGCTTCCGCCACGCCGAATGCAAGGCGCTCGAGCTGGTGATTCACTCCGGAACCAGCCACTCACAGCGCGTGCCGCTGCCCTTGTCTCCTCCCAGCGCCTGATGTAGTGCTGGCAGGAGCGTGCGCAGACTGGCGTCGAGTCTCCACGGCGGATTGACGATGATCATGCCGGAGCCGTTGAGCGCAACGCGCGAATCTTCCGGAAACAGGCTGAGCTCCGCGCACAGGATCCGGCGCATGCCAGACTGGATGAGCCGGGAGTGAAAGCGCGTGATATCAGCGCGATCCTTGACGGGATACCAGATCGCGTAGATCCCTGTCGGCCAGCGGCGGTGGCCCTCCAGCAACGCGGCGATGACCCGTTCGAACTCGTTACTGTCCTCGTACGGCGGGTCGATCAACACCAGGCCGCGACGCTCCGCGGGAGGAAGCACGGCGCGCATGGCAGCGTAGCCATCCTCGGCCCGCACACTGACATTGCGATATGGGGCCAGAGTGCGCTCGAGCGAACGGCGCTCAGTCGGCTCGATCTCGAACAGCACCGCGCGGTCGGCGGGTCGAAGCAGCTGCGCGGCGAGGAGCGGCGAGCCCGGATACAGTTGCAGGCGTACCGATTGTGGATCCGACCCTAAGCGAAGCACCAGATCGAGGTAGTCGCGAATGACTCCATCCAGCGTGTTGCGCTGCTCGAGGAGCCGGCCGATTCCGTCGCGGTATTCGGCGCCAGATCGCATCTCGCGACTGGCGAGGAGATATGCGCCTCGGCCAGCGTGGGTCTCGACGTAGACGAAGGCACCGGGCTTGCGCTGCAGTGCGCGCAGCAATTCCAGCAGCACGAGATGCTTCATCGTGTCGGCGAAGTTGCCGGCGTGATAGGCGTGACGATATTTCAAGGAACGATCACCTGGAGGGTCCGCTGTTCTGTAGCGCAGATAGCCCGCCAGGGTCAATCCGTCCGTTACACTGTGATCCGGATTGACGGTGAACTCGAAGGTGGCGCGCATGTGGATGAAGGCCTGCGTGAGTGGTCTTGCATTGGTGGTCGTGGGGCTCAGCGCTGAGGCCAGTGCTGAGGAACCGCCGCCGCCGACCAAGAAGCCGGAAGCAACAGCGCCTGCAGACACATCGAGTTCGGAACTGCGCCGACAGGCGAGTGACAAGGCAGCGCGCGAGCGCTTTACAGCGCCAGCCGCGACGCCCGCCGAGCAGACGCCGTGGAGTCCGTGCTGCCCCCGGCGCCGGTTCTCGACAAGATCAAGGCGGATGCGACCAAGCGTCTCAATGCTGAGGTTGAGGTCAGATCGAGCGAACGCGCGAGCTGGAACGACGGCTCCATGGGGTGTCCGATGCCGGGCGAGTTCTACACCCAGATGACCACATCCGGCTTTCGGGTGCTGGTCGCGTCTGGCTCGCAGACTCTCGATTATCGGGTTGCCAACAGCGGCTACTTCCGCCTGTGCTCGACCGCAGCGACGCCGGCGTCGTCGGATTCCTCGCGAATCGATCGCTGAAAAGAAAACGCCCCCCGGACTTGCGTCCGAGGGGCGTCAGTGCTGCTGAAGCAGCGATGCCTGCAACTTATTGGACGTTGACGTTGCCACCCGGCGCCGCGAAGCGCAGAGCTTCGGTAGCTTGGGTCGAGCCGCCGCAGTTGCCGGTCGTTACCGGCGCGCCACTGCAGCGATCACCGTTCGTGATCACCAACAGGCCGAGGTCGGGCGTCTTGGGCAGACCCGGCTCGCCGAAGTCGAGCACGTCCAGGTTCGCGCTGCTGTTGCCGGGAATGTCAGATGGCAGCCCCAGGAACCTTTCGGCGAACGGAATCAGCGTGACGGTACCCGTTTCGTCACCGTCGCCACCGAAGTAGAAGTCCTGGATCCGGAACTTCGCGTCGATGCTCTGCGTGCCGAGCGCGGCCGCGGTGAGGCCGACCTGGCTGGCGCAGATGTAGAGCACGGTGTTGGAGGAGTTGGTCGCGTGTTCGGTCAGGAAGAACGCCTGCGTGGCGCCGGTGACGGCATCCGTGGCCGGGTTGTAGCGCCCGGAGAAGGTCACCACCTGGCCGCTGGTCGCGAGCGCGTTGAACACGATCCAGTCGAACACGCCATCACGATTGGTGTCCAGCAACACCTGGTGACGGAAGTACGCCGGAACCGTGTCGCGCTCCCAGTCATTGAACGCAAACGCCCAGATGAATGATGCTCCTGCAGCGCAAACTTGCGGTCCCACCGGGAACGTGTTTACGCCTACCGCTTTGAGATCAGGAGTCGGATTTCCCTGTCCGCGATCGCCTTCAGGCAGGTTGTCGCTGAGCGCCATGAGCGCGTAGGCATCGACATTGGCGGTGCCAACGCCGCGGTTACGCAACACCATCGTGCCCGCATCGACTGTGCGTCGGGTCTCCGTCGTCGACGATCTTGAGCTCTGTGCCGCTGCGGCTGTCCACGTTCGCTGCCTTGCGCGGCAGCACGCTCCAGGGCAGCGTGAGGGTCTGCTGGGAGCTCGTGAACTTGATGAACCCGTCGTATTCGTTCGCGGTCAGCGGACGCGGGTCCGCGCCACGATCACCAGCATTCATCAGGTTGTCACGCAGCTTGGCGCCGTCGATGGTGAGCGTGGCGTTGAGGATCTTGAACCCCTTGCCGCCCAGGTTCACCGAGGCTGGCAGGGAGAGCGAGACCGCACCGTTCGTCATGGTCATCGGCGAAACGCAGCGTCGGCGTGATCGTGAAGCTCTGAGATGACCAGCTGTGGTTGCTGATCATGATCTCGCGCTTGATGGTCACCTTCGCCTTGTCGACGTCGACGTAGCCAAAGCTCAGGCCGCCGGCCCAGTCACCCGCAGAGTCTTGCGGATTCACGCTGGCTACCGCCAGGGCTGCCTTGTCGACGCGTACCTCACCACCGCCGATGCGGGTGATGGGTGCCAGCGCATCGGGTACCAACGCGCCAGGTTGAGTCGGAGCAGTAGTCGTCGTGTCGGCGGTCATGATCAGCGCCTGCTTGACGCGATTCGGCGCATCGTACTTCACCGCGATCGCGGTAGAACTGCAGCAGCAAGGCCGCAGACCCCGCAATCATCGGCGTGGCGCCGGAGGTGCCACCGAAGGCCGTGCGATCCGTGCCAGTGCCATGCTCGGCAGAAACCGAAGCGCCCGGCGCACCGATTTCAGGCTTGATGCGCTTGTCCTGGTACATCGGTCCGCGCGACGAGGTGCTGACGACCGAGCCGACCAGCAGCAACTGGTTGGCCGGATCGATCTTCACCGTGGTCGCACCCTTCATCGTGGTGGAATCGACCTGGCTGATCGCGTAGCCGGGAATGGTGATGGTGCCGCCGCCGAACGCGAACGAGAACGGAACGGAGGCATCGACAAACCCGATGATTCCGGCGATGCCGCCGGCAGCGCCGATGTTTGCGATCTTCGTGCTGCCCGGGCACGAGCCACGATCCACGAGCACGATGCGTCCTGCGAGCGGCGTGCCTGCCCACGGACTCGCGCCGGCGGCATTGGTGCATCCGATCCGCGTGCTGGCATTGGTCGTGTCGTAGAAGAGCGCAGCCTGAAGAGCTGCCGCCGGTGTCGGTGACCATGCCTGGGGAACGGCGGCCCTTGTCGCCAAGCGCCGGCGCAACGATCGTAATGAACTGCGCCGTTTCCTTCGGCACCGCGGTCTGCGCAACGGAAATCGCACTGACTGCCGCGGAAGGTGTGGAGACGATGAACTGCCGATCAGCGGCATTGCCCGCCGCCGCTGCGGTGAGTACACCGAGGCCGGTGGCAGCGTCGACTGCCGTCGACAGGTCATCGTCGAACGGCTGGCCGAAGTTGGCGCCCAAGCGACATGTTGATGATGTCGACGTGATCCGATGGATCATCGTCACCGTTCGGATCGACCGCGAACTCCATGCCCTCGATCAACGCCAGGCCGCTGCACGAGGTGGAGATCGAGGAGCAGACTTTGACCGCGTACAGCTTGGCGTCCGGAGCCACGCCTTGCGCTCCCGCGATGATGGAACCGACATGGGTTCCGTGACCGCTACCGTCGACCTGGCCAGAGGGCGCCTTGTCCAGCGGATCATCGTCTTGGTGCTCGGGCGTGGCGGGCCAGGTCCCGCCCGTGAAATCGATGCCGCCGATCACGCGTGAGTTGGGGAAGCCATCTCCAGGCGCAAGAACGTTGGGATCGTTCGCGGCGAAGTCGGCTGGAATGCCCGTGCCGCCAAGATCCTTATGAGTGTAGTCGATGCCGCTGTCGAGCACGGCGACGCGAACGCCCTTGCCGGTCGTGCCCAGGCCGTGCAGCGTCTCACCGCCGATGTAAGGCACCGTGTCAGTCAAGGATTTTTCGTAGTTGCCGACCGGTGCGATGCGCGTAACGGCGCCATCAGCCATCAGTGCGCGAACGTTGCTGGCATCCACGTCGAGGAACACCGCATTCAGCACCAGCTGCACGCTGCCGATCACGCGCGCAGTTGGCGCAATGCCGGCCAGGCGACTGATGAACGCCGCCTGTTCCGCGTGGATCTGTGCCGCATTCGATCCGGAGCCGGCGGCCGTGCGCAAGCGCACGATCACCCGCTGGCGCCCTTCGGCGTTCGTCAGGCTGGCATCCAGAATCGGTCGCACTGAGTCAGGATCTACAATTCGTGCCGCTTCGACGTGCGCTGGTAAGGCGCGAGCTGCACGTGCCGCCGCGAGATCTGCGGCGCTCAACGTCGATACCGTGCACAGCGCAGCGACCGCCGAGCTGAGCAAAGGCGCGACGAACCTTCTTCGCCTGATCTTCATGTGATGCATCCCCTTAGAGTTCTGTTGAGGACAAGCAGCACGCAGCGCGAAACGACGCGTGAATCAACGATGGAAGGGCATCGTGCTTGCGCCTGCTGCCGCGTTCCGTTGTTATTTGCGTCGGCTTCGCTTCGATCCGTGCTGGCGATCCGGCTTTCTTCGGCTTCAGGTGCTTGGAAGAGCCTGGTGCTGAGCTTCACCGCCTCGCGGCGGATCAGCCTTGTCTGTTGGTCCCGCGCGCGAAACTACTCTTCGGAAAGTGTGAATTCAATCCCAATCCAGCAGCGCTTCATCGCTCGACTGGACATAATGAGTGCGCGCTATCAGCGCGACCAACGTGACAGCGTGATCGGCATCAGCTGAACGCAGCGCTCTTCGCTGATCCATCCTCGAAGGCGAGCGCAATTGGACGACTCAGCCAACCTTGCGTGCGGATGGTCGCTTGGGCGCGGCTTTCTTTTTTCTGGCGGGCTGCGCCTTGACTTTGGTCGATGCCTTCGCGACCGACCTGCGCGGCGAACTGTCTGCGTGTCCGGTGCGGGCACTGCACGCTTGGGCGTCTTCGCTTTCGGTCGCTGCTTTCAGACTGTTCTGCAGGCGTTGCCGTTGTTGCTGCAGGTGCCTTCTTGCCGAAACGACCACGCCCTCGACGCAGCAGGCGCTTGTGCCAGAAGCTCGCGACACTCATCGACCGTCAGGGTTTTCGGGTCACGATCCTTCGGAATCTTGGCGTTGCGCGCCTTGTCGGTGATGTACGGCCCGTAGCGACCATTCAGCACCTGGATGCCTGCGTCGGTGAAATCGAGAATGATGCGGTTCGCGTCGGCCAGCTTCTTCTGTTCGATCAGCTCGAGCGCGCGTGGCAGCTCGATCGTGTACGGATCATCGTCCTTGATCGACACGTACTTGGCGCCGTACTTGACGTAGGGGCCGAAGCGACCAACGTTGGCCTGCACCGGCTCGCCGTCCGGCGTCTGGCCGAGATCGCGCGGCAGCTTGAACAGCACCATCGCGTCGGCGAGCGTGACCTTGTCCATCTTCTGTCCCGGCCGCAGGCCCGGCGAAGCGCGGCTTCTCCTCATCGTCCTTGGTTCCCATCTGCACGAAGGGGCCAAAGCGTCCCATGCGCACGCTCACCGGCTTGCCCGAGACCGGATCGATGCCGAGATCGCGCGCCTGCGCCACTTCGTCGCGCGTCACATGCTTCTCGGTGTGCTCGACCTGCGAGATGAAGGGCTTCCAGAACTGGTGCATCAACGGCACCCATTCCTCTTCACCGCGCGAGATGGCGTCCAGCGCATCCTCCATGCGCGCGGTAAATCCGTACTCGACGTAGCGGTGGAAATTCTTCGTCAGGAAACGATTGACGATCTTGCCGATGTCGGTCGGGATGAAGCGGCGGCTATCCATCTCGACATACTCGCGGTCCTTGAGCGTCGTGATGATGGAAGCGTATGTCGACGGGCGGCCGATACCATGTTCTTCCAGCGCCTTTACGAGTGAGGCTTCGGAGTAGCGCGGCGGCGGCTCGGTGAAATGCTGTTCCGGCTTCACTTCGAGCAGCTTCACCGCGTCACCGACATTCATCGCCGGCAGAATGCGATCGCTCTCGTCCTGCGCGCTGTCATCAACGTCTTCCTGGTAGACGGCCATGTAACCGGGCTTCACCAGTGTCGAGCCATTGGCGCGCAGCATGTGCCGTTGCGGGCCATCGGGACCGGCAAGCATGTCCACGGCCACGGTGTCGAACAGCGCGTGACTCATCTGGCAGGCGATCGCGCGCTTCCAGATGAGTGCGTAGAGGCGCAGCTGGTCCGGATCCATCTTGCCTTCGAGGTCCGCCGGGGCGAGCGAGGGTGTCGTCGGGACGAATGGCCTCGTGTGCCTCCTGCGCATTCTTCGACTTGGTCTTATAGATGCGCGGCTCCTCAGCGACGCTTTCTGCGCCGTACAACTGGGCGATCGTGGCGCGAATCTCCTGGATCGCCTCGCCCGCGAGGTTGACCGAATCGGTACGCATGTAGGTGATCAGGCCCACGGCTCCGTCGCCGGTATCCACGCCTTCGTACAGTTGCTGGGCGAGTCGCATGGTGCGTTGAGTGCCGAATCCGAGCTTGCGCGCCGCCTCCTGCTGCAGCGTGGAGGTCGTGAACGGCGGGGCGGGATTTCGGCGTCGCTGCTTGCGGTCGATCTGCAGCACCGCGAGAGTGCCGCGCGCAGCATCCTTGAGCGTTCGCTCGACCGAATGCGCCTGCGCGGCATTCTGGAACGAAAACTGCTCGACTTTCTCGCCCGCATACTCGACCAGCTTGAGCGGAAACTGCTGCGCGCTGTGTTCACCGAGAGCGTCGATGCTCCAGTACTCGCGCGCCTTGAAGGCGGCGATTTCCTCCTCTCGTTCACAGATGAGGCGCAGTGCCGGGCTCTGCACGCGTCCTGCCGACAGGCCGCGTCGGACTTTCTTCCACAGGAGCGGCGAGAGATTGAAGCCAACCAGGTAGTCCAGCGCGCGGCGCGCCTGCTGGGCATTGACCAGGTCTTTCGAAAGCTCGCGCGGTGCACCGATCGCCGCACGTATGCCGTTGCGTGTGATCTCGTAGAACGCGACGCGGTGGACCTGTTTGTCGTCCAGATCGCCGCGCTCCCTCAGTATTTCGTAGAGATGCCAGGCGATCGCCTCGCCCTCGCGGTCGGGATCGGTCGCGAGGTACAGCGCCTTCGCCTTGCGCAAGGCGCGCGCGATCGCGTTCACGTGCCGCTCATTGCGCTCGATGAGCTGGTACTGCATGCGGAAGTCGTGCTGCGGATCGACGGCGCCTTCCTTGGGAACGAGGTCGCGTACATGGCCATACGAGGCCAGCACCTCGAAATCCTTGCCGAGGTATTTCTTGATGGTCTTCGCCTTGGCGGGCGATTCCACGATGACCAGGTTTGCCGTCATGAGTTCGCGAAACGTCGCAGTCCGTCAAAAAAAATGAAACCGCGGAGCCGGCCGCGGTGATATGAAAAGCAGGCGATTCAGGCGCCTCATGGTTCAGTGAATCGCGTCAGTGCGCTCCTCGAACACCAGATCTTCCATGCGTGCATAGGCCTGTTCCTGCCCGGGCTGACTGAACAGCACCATGAGTACGACCCATTTCACCTTTTCGATATCGATATCGTCCGCATCGAGAGCCATGAGCCGATCGATCACCAGCTCGCGCTGTCCAGCTGACAGTATTCCGATGTGCTCCAGATGCATGAGGTAGCCGCGGCAGTCAGTATCGAGCCGCAGTTGCTCGAAACCGCTGAAGACACGGATCGCGCGGGCAGTGGCGCGTTCTGATTCAGAGTCCGGAGTTTCTCGCAGACCGTCGAGCCACTGCAGCGCCCGGTTGACATCGGCACCCTCGAAGCCCGCATGCTCCAGTTCTTCCACGAGCAGCGTGCGATCCGGTCGCGGATAGGGCTCCGCGTCGTCCAAGTAGTTTTCGAAGAGATAGATGAGGATGTCGAGGACGCCTTCTTTCATTTCACCGCCTGGTAGGACTTCGGCAGTAGCGGCCGCCGGGACGGGCTTCGACCAGCCCCCTGAGCTCGAGGATGAGCAGCATCGAAGCGACTGCTTCGGGCTTGAGGCCGCTGCGCTCGATCAGGGCATCCAGCCCCAAGGCATCGAAGCCGAGCGCATCTAACAGGATTTCGTATTCTTTGTCCAATCCACTGGTGCTGCCGTTTTCTTTCCTGTCGCCTGTTGAGCGCGTCGGCGTGACAGTCGCCGCCGCCGGCCAGTGCAGCTCCGAGAGAATGTCATCGGCGGTTTCCACCAGTTTGGCGCCGTCGCGAATCAGGCGATGACAACCGTGTGACATCGGGTTGTGAATCGATCCGGGAATGGCAAATACTTCGCGGCCCTGTTCGGTCGCGTTGCGCGCAGTGATCAGCGAGCCGCTCTGTCGCGCGGCCTCTACGACCAGCGTTCCCAGGCTGAGGCCGCTGATGATTCGATTGCGCTGCGGGAAGTACTCGCGGCGCGGCGCAGTGCCCGGGGGGAACTCCGAGACGAGCGCTCCGTGTGCAGCGATCGATCTTGCCAGTTCTGCGTGGTGTTCCGGGTAAGTGATATCAAGGCCCGTTCCGCACACAGCGATGGTAGTTCCACCGACCGACAAGGCGCCGCGGTGACCGGCCGCATCGATTCCCTCCGCGAGACCGCTCGTGATGGTGAGCCCGCAGCTCGCCAGGTGTGCCGCGAAATCAAATGCTGTTTCGCGCCCGCTCGCGGTCGGATTGCGGCTGCCGACGATCGCGAGTTGGGGCGTCGCCAGGATTTGCGGCGACCCGACCACGTAGAGAGCCGGTGGCGCGCCGCCGGCGTGAGCGAGCAGGGGTGGATACAGCGGGGAGGTCAGGGGAACCAAGTGCCGCTCTGGTGCATTGAGCCAGGCCAGATCAGCATCGAGCAATTTCGCATCGAGACTGCGTAGCTGTCCGCGCGCATGCTCCGTGAGATCGAGCAGCTCGGGCCGGCTCGGCGCTGCGCGCACGAGTTCCGTCACGCTTGCAACTGATTGCAGCGCTCGCGCGACGCGTTCGTAGGTAAGACCGGGAATCCTGAGCAGCGCGACCCAGGCGCGTAGTTCTTCCGCTTCCATATCCATGGAGCCATTTTGGGCGACATCCGTGTCGCCGGCACAAGTGCTTCAGCCAGGAGTCTGGCGACCCCAGACTCCTACGGGTTCTGGACGCGATCGTCGGTGCGGATCGGAGTTTCCGACTCCATCACCAGGCCATAGCTGATGCGGTCGAAGGTCTTGAAGACCATGAAGGTCCCGGTTTTCCAGTCCGGCAGCTGCACGTGGCCGCCGAGGCCTCCTGCGCTACTGCTCACGCCACGTGCCTTCGGGTCCTTGACCCGCGCGCCCGCGTGGTAGATGGCGAGCACATGTCCCGGTTCGAGCCCGTGGCTGCTGCCGCGATTGATCACGATCACCTGGTACTTGGCGGCCATGTATAGCCCGTTGACGATCGAGATGACCTGCCCGTCCACCTTGCTCGCCGGCGGGTGTGGAATGAAGTCGAGCGGTGTATCGAACGTCCCGGGGATGACGAGGTCACCGTCGAGCGTTTCGCGTGCAGATTCGGTCAGCAGCAGCGTCGAGGGATCGCCTTGCTCAACCATGCGAGCGGCGCCGGTGTAGATGCCCTGGTAGCCGACCAGCTTGTTGTCCTCCGGATCGATCAGCGGCTCGCCGACGTGGATGACGTTATAGCGCGCTCCGCTTTCACCTTCGAGCTCGCCGCGTGCATAGATCGTGTTGCCCGAGGCGGCAACGAGGTGCTGCTCACGCGTGGAAACGACGTACGGCAGTTTGTTGATCTCGCCCTTCTCCAGCACGCGTTGGCTTTGACATGAACGCCGCGACGATGTCGTACGGGATGGCCGTGATCGCGCCCTCGAGTGGTTCGCTGCGCACGCGCGGGCTCATACGACTCGCCGCTCCGCGCTCCAGGCGCAGTTCCGGCGTTCCGCCGGCGCCGTACGCGAGGGTCAGCGTATCGCCGGGGTATATAAGGTGTGGGTTCTCGATCTGCGGATTGACCTGCCAGATCTCCGGCCAGAGCCAGGCGTCACGCAGGAACGTCGAGGAGATGTCCCAAAGCGTGTCACCCTTCTTGACGGTGTAGGTCTTCGGAGCATTGGCGGCGAGCACCGGACCACCCGATTGTTCGGACGCCATTGGTGAGGTTTCGGCCGCCGGCATGGAGCTGCTTGGTGCTGCCGAGGGGGCCGGCATCGTGGTGGCGGGTGCCGATTCGGCCGGCGGCGGGGGCGGCGGTTCAGCAGCCTCCTTTTTCGGCCCGGATCCGGAACAGCCGACGATCAGCCCGGTCAACAGGGTCAGGTGGATCGCCCGCGCACGCAGGGTCCGAGAGGTCTGCCAAAGCGTCAGCTCCATCCCAAAGCTCCTTCGAAGAGGGTGCGGCCGTAAAAGGCACCGCTGTTATAATCTCAACAACCTAGGGTCGCAATCCTGAGAGAATGGTTTAAGAATTCGGTCGCACTTTTGACATTTTCCGGCCCCTTTCCGTCACAGGATTCGACCCTATCTCAGGACCCTACTGCCGGGTGAGCGGCATTTGCCGAGTAGTTATCGGATAAGTGGCAGGGTTTCCCATGTCCCGACTGACCATCCTCGAGTATCCCGACCCGCGCCTGCGCACCCGCGCAGAGCCGGTCAAGACCTTCAATGCCGCACTGCGGCAGCTCGCCGCTGACATGCTCGAAACGATGTATGCCGCGCCTGGAGTTGGCCTTGCGGCCACCCAGGTCAATGTTCACCAGCGCATGCTGGTCGCCGACGTGTCAGAGACGCATGACCAGCCCCAGGTGTTCGTCAATCCTGAGATCCTGAGCCGGGAAGGGGTGGCGGTTCGCGAGGAAGGTTGCCTGTCGGTCCCCGGGATCTTTGATGAGGTGGAACGAGCGGCGCGCATCCGGGTGAGAGCGCAGGACGTCGAAGGTCAATCCTTCGAGCTCGACACGGATGGTCTGCTCGCGGTGTGCATTCAGCACGAAATCGATCATCTCGAGGGCAGGCTCTTCGTCGACTACCTGTCGGAGCTGAAGCGACAGCGCATCCGCAAGAGGCTCGAGAAGGATCGCAAGCAGCGCGCCTCGGGCGCTTCAACCGAATCGCGACCGCGCGTGCCGGCCATCTGAGGCCGTCCATTCTCAACTCGCGTGAGCGATTCTCTTCGCGTGGTATTCGCGGGCACGCCCGAGTTCTCCGTGCCGGCTTTGCGAGGCGCTTTCGCACAGCCGGCATCGCCTGGTCGGCGCTATCACACGACCTGATAAACCAGCCGGACGCGGCCGGCGGTTGAGCGAGAGCGCGGTAAGCGCGGCCGCACGCCGTCTCGGCATTTCGGTTTCGAAGCCGCAGACACTCAGGAGTGTGGACGCCGCTTCCTCGCTTGCACTGCAGGCTCCGGATGTACTCGTCGTGGCCGCGTATGGGCTGCTGCTTGCCGGATGAGATCCTGCGACTGCCCCCACGAGGCTGCATCAACATTCACGCTTCTCTCCTGCCGCGTTGGCGCGGCGCGGCGCCGATTCAGCGCGCGCTGCTCGCCGGTGACACCGAGAGCGGAGTTTCGATCATGCACATGGAACGAACCCTGGATACCGGTCCGGTCTACGCGCGCCGGTCGGTTCGCATCGAGTCGCAGGAAACGTCCGCGAGTCTGCACGAGCGCCTGGCGAACCTGGGTGCTGCAGCGATTCTCGATGTGCTCGATAAGGTTGCCGCCGGCACTGCGGTGGCACAACCGCAGAGTGGTCCGGCCACCCATGCGGCGAGAATTGAGAAGAGTGAAGCGCGCATCGATTGGTCCCAGCCAGCGGCACAGATCGAGCGCCAGGTGCGGGCCTTCGATCCTTGGCCAATCGCAGAAACGTCCTGGCGCGCTCACAAGCTTCGTATCTGGTCGGCGCACGTAGTGCCCCTGCCTCGCGCGGCCGGTCCCGGGACCGTACTGACATCCGCTGCATCGGGCATTGTCGTGGCGTGTGGCGAAGGAGCGCTGGCGCTCGATGTCGTGCAATTGCCCGGCCGCAAGGCGTTGCCGGTGAATGAGTTCCTGCATGCTCACGATCTGCAGGGCGATGTATTGGGGTAGCGGAATTCGACTCTCGCCATGGCGCAGGACCGAGCAGCAGGCGTTCAAAAGCTGAGCACGGCCGAGAGGCTGGCGGCGGCGGCCCGCGTCGTGGCGGGAGTATCTGCGGGCGGCGAGTCTCTCGATTACGCGCTCGAGACTCAGGCCCGAGCGATCGCGGATTCGGGTGATGCGGCGGCAGTGCAGGCGCTCGCGTATGGGAGCGTGCGCTGGTATCCGCGCCTCGGCTATTGGCTCTCACAGCTGCTCGAACCGGGCGCAAAACAGAAGCCGCAGCTGCGAGCGCTGCTCATCGTAGCGCTGCATCAGCTTGCCTTTTCGAATCATCCTCCGCACGCCATCGTGGATCAGGCTGTCGAAGCGGCACGCAAGCTCGGCGAGCCGCGCGCTGCTGGTCTGGTGAATGCGATTCTGCGGCGCTTTCTACGTGAGCAGCAGCAACTCACGGCAGTCACCGATCTGCCTCCCCCGGCGCGCTATGCACATCCCGCATGGCTGATAGAGTTGCTACGCCGCGATTGGCCCGAGCACTGGGCGATGATCCTGGAGGCGAACAACCAGCAGCCCCCCATGTGGCTGCGAGTCAATCGACGGCGGGCGACGAGGGGCGCCTATGTGGCGACACTGAAAGCCGGTTCGATCGAGGCGCAGGCGAGTAGCTTTGCAGCCGATGCAGTGCTCCTCGACTCTGCACTACCCGTCGGGGCATTGCCGGGATTCGAAACCGGCATGGTCTCAGTCCAGGATGCCGGTGCGCAGCTTGCTGCCGATTTGCTCGAGGTAGGCGGATCAATGCGCGTGCTCGATGCCTGTGCAGCCCCGGGCGGCAAGACGTGTCACCTGCTGGAGCGCGCGGATCTCGATCTCGTCGCGATCGATCGCTCAACCGAGCGGCTCGCTCAGCTGGAACAGAATCTGCGACGCCTCGAGCTCACGGCGACCGTCATCGCCGGCGATGCCGCCGATGCCGCGACGTGGTGGGATGGCCGCCCGTTCGAGCGCATCCTGCTCGATGCACCCTGCACGGCGAGCGGAGTGATCCGGCGTCATCCGGACGTGAAACTCCTGCGCAGAGCCTCGGATATCGAGCCCCTGTGCCGCGAACAGTTGCGACTGCTGCATGGATTGTGGCCGCTGCTGGCCGACGGCGGGCGCTTGTTGTACGTGACCTGCTCGGTACTGCGAGCGGAGAATGAGCAGGTAGTCGCAACGTTCCTTGCAGGTCAACCCGAGGCGACTTCCGTCCCCATTCCGGCGAGCTTCGGCCCAGCGGGAGTGCGCATGGCACGCGATGCCGGCATCCAGATCCTGCCGGGAGAAGCGGGTATGGACGGCTTCTATTATGCTTGCATGGAAAAGCGCCCCACCGGAGCCTCCGCCGTGAGCTTGTCTGCTTGATCGCATACCGCTTACACGCAGCGGCTCCCGCGGCGGTCAGGTTGCGAATGACGGCTTGGTTCACGCCTTTTCTGCGCTTAGCCCTGTCGCGAGTAAGAGGGTTCCTGCTCGCGCTGGCTGCAGCGTGCGTGCCCGTAATGCACGTCGGTATCACCTGGGCGGAGGCCGCGCCCCAACTCGGCGTTCGCACCGCCTACGTGCAGCTCGTCGATGGCGTCTATCTGCTCAACGCACGTCTGCAATTGCCGTTGAACGACCGGGTACGCACGGCGCTCACTGACGGCGTGCCGCTCACGCTGGTGCTGGAGCTCGAAGTGTCCCGCGCCCGTCATTACTGGCTCGACGAAGGGGTGGCATCCTTGCGGCAGGAATATCAGCTCCAGTATCAGGCCGTCAGCGAGCGGTACGTGGTGCGCAACCTCAACAGTGGCGAGCTGTCCTCGTACCCGGATCTCAATGCCGCGATCGACCAGCTGGCGCGCATCAGCGGCCTGCCAGTGCTCGATGAATCGTTGATTCGGCGCGGCTCGCGTCACGAATTCAGCCTGCGCGTGACACTCAACTCTGGAGATATGCCCGAGACGCTGCGCGTCCTCATGTTCTGGACTGACGACTACCATAAGGTCAGCGAGTGGTACACATGGCCGTTGCTGCAATAAAGAAGTACGGCGGCTATGCCCTCGGCGGGCTCGCAGTGGCGCTGTGGCTGGTGGCGCTGTTCCTGTTGGCCAAGACCGCGCAGAACTCCGCGCAGTTCGGGCGGCTCCATCCCTGGATCCTGCTCATCAACGCCGTTGGAGTCGTCGTGCTGCTGGTGCTGCTGACAGCCAAGCTCGCGCAGCTGGTGCGCGATTACCGCCGCCACGTCATCGGCTCGCGGCTCAAGCTGCGCACCGTGACGATCTTCGGCGCACTGGTCATCCCGCCGCTGCTGATCGTGTACTACTTCGCGCTCGAGTTCCTGAACCGCGGCATCGATAGCTGGTTCGATGTGGAGGTGAAGCAGGGTCTGAACGAAGCCCTGATGCTGAGTCGCGCCGTGCTCGATCTGAACCGTCGCGAGTACCTGGACGCGACCGAAGCGCTGGCGCAGGACCTGGTTGCAACGCCGGAACGCGACCTGATCCAGAGCCTGGATTATGCGCGCCGGTCGAACGGCGCCCTCGAAGTCACACTGCTCGGGCAGCACGGGCGCATCATCGCCACGAGCACCGAGCGTCCCGCGGAGACCATTCCCCAACGCCCGTCCGAAGAGGCGATGCTGCAGGTTCGGCAGGGCCGCCCGTTCGTCAGCCTTGAGCCTGTGCCGGGCGGCGGTTACATCATTCGTACCGCGGCACCGCTCGCGACGTACTCACCGACGGATGAGGCCCGAGTCCTGCTGGCTGTGTTTCCAGTGCCGGAGCGTCTTGGCGCGCTCGCCGACACCGTGCAGCGCGCGCACACGCAGTACGGAGAGCTGTCCTACCTGCGCGAGCCGCTGAAATACAGCTTCCGCCTCACGCTCACGTTGGTGCTGCTGCTCTCGCTGCTGGCCGCGGTCTATGGCGCATTCTTCTCGGCACAACGGCTGGTCAAGCCTATTCAGGACCTGTTTGCAGGCACGCGCGCAGTTGGCAAAGGCGATTTCGATACGCGCTTGCCTCTATCATCGCGCGATGAGATGGGCTTCCTGGTTCACTCGTTCAATGACATGACCAAGCGTCTGGCGCGCGCCCGCGAGGAGACGCGTCGCAGCCAGCAGGCGGTAGAAAGCGAGCGTGCGAAACTGGCAGTCATCCTGGCGCGTCTGTCGACCGGCGTCGTGTCTCTCGAAGCGGACATGAAGATTCGAGTGGCGAACCAGGCTGCGAGCAGCATCCTGGGGAGTGATCTCGAAGCGTCGGCCGGCAAGGCACTCGCCGAGATTTCCGGCGGCGACAGTCTGCTCACGCAGTTCGTTGCGGCGCTGCAGAGACACTTCGACCAGGGCCAGACCGACTGGCGAGAGCAGCTGGAACTGCGCGGTGAGAGTGGCCGGCGCGTGCTGATGTGTGCCTGCACTGCGTTGCCGGGCGAAGAGGGGATGCCCGGAGGTTACGTGGTTGTGTTCGACGACATCACGGTCATGCTGCAGGCACAGCGCGACGCCGCGTGGGGCGAAGTCGCCCGCCGCCTCGCGCATGAGATCAAGAATCCGCTCACGCCGATCCAGCTATCGGCCGAGCGCATGCGACGGCGTTTCCTGGGCAGCATGGTGGAGCAGGATGCGCGGGTGCTGGAGCGCGCGACGCACACGATCGTTCAACAGGTCGAGGCTATGAAACAGATGGTCAACGCTTTCAGCGAATACGCCCGGGCTCCGGAGATGACGCTGGCATCGTTCGACCTGAATCAGCTCGTGCAGGAGGTGGCGGACCTCTACCGGGCGCAGGACAGCCAGGTCCAGCTCAAGCTCGATCTCGACCGCGAGCTCCCGGAGCTCGAGGCGGATCGTGGACGGGTACGGCAGATTCTCAACAATCTCATCACCAATTCGATGGAAGCGCTCGAAAGCCGCGAAGGCGCCCAGATCGAGATCACCACGCGTCGCGAGACATCACCGGCGGGGCCGCTGATCCAGATCGGCGTTGCTGACAACGGTCCGGGCTTCGCACCCGATATCATCAGCCAGGTGTTCGACCCGTACGTGACCAGTAAGCCCAAGGGCACGGGCCTCGGCCTCGCCATCGTCAAGAAGATCGTCGAAGAGCATGGCGGGCGCATCGAAGCCGAGAATCGGCCCAGCGGGGGAGCGCGCGTGCGCGTGACGCTGCCGGCCGATGACCGCACTCGCGTCGGCGTATTGCCGCGCGACGCACGCAAGAGCGAAATGAGGAGGGAGCGCGCATGACTTCACCGCGCATTCTGATCGTCGATGACGAAGCCGACATTCGCAGTCTCCTGCGCGAGATCCTCTCGGAGGAGGGCTACGAGGTCGACGTCGCCGCCGACGCAGTACAGGCGCGCGCCTCGCGGGCGCGCCAGAGTCCCGACCTGGTTCTGCTCGACATCTGGATGCCGGATACCGACGGAATCACGTTGCTGCGCGAATGGTCGCGTGGCCCGGCGATGGTCGAGTGCCCGGTCGTGATGATGTCCGGCCATGGCACGGTGGAGACCGCAGTGGAGGCGACACGCCTCGGCGCGTTCGATTTCGTTGAAAAGCCGCTGTCGCTGGCGAAGCTCCTGCGCACCGTGGAGCGCGCTCTCGATGCGGGCCGGCAGAAGCGCCAGGGCTCGCGGAGCCTGTTGCCGCCGCCGATCGCTCCCGTAGGCCGAAGCCGTGCCATGCAGCTCATCCGTGAACAGGTCCAGCAGGTGGCGCCGCACGACGCGCCGATTGTGCTGCTGGGTGAATCCGGCACGGGACGTGAGGCTTTCGCCCGCTACATTCACTCGCTCAGTGCTCGCAGCAGCCAACCGTTCGTAGTCGCGGTCGCCGGCAGCCTCGATGAGGAATCGGCCGCGGCAGTCCTGCGTGGTCGCGAAAGCGGCGGTTCGATCGAGGCCGGACTTTATGAGCAGGCGGAGGGCGGGACTCTATATATCAACGGGCTCGAGGACCTCTTGCCCTCGGTCCAGCGCCTCATCCTCGCCGACGTCGAGAGTGGCAGCTATACCCGCGTGGGTGGCAGCACGCCGCGGGCCTTGAAGGTGCGCTTCCTGACTTCTGCTCAGCCCGGATTCGAGACCCGCGGCCCTTCGGAGCCATTCCGCCGCGACCTGTTGTCGCATCTCAACGTGGTGACACTGCGTGTGCCACCGCTGAGGGAATATGCGGAGGACGTTCCGGAGCTGCTGCGTTATTACGTCGATCGCTTCGTCGACGATGCCGGCCTGCCATTCCGGCGCTTCAGCGTCGCAGCGCAGAACCGGCTGCGCAACTACCCGTGGCCCGGCAACATCCATGAGCTCAAGAACCTGGTGCAACGACTGCTGATCCTGAAGGGCCAGGAAGAGATCGGTCTGGAGGAGATCGAGCGCGAGCTGGCGACGCAACTGCCGGTGAACGAGCCGCTGGTCAAGCAGGACCTGCTCGCGTTGCCGCTGCGCGAGGCCCGCGAGCAATTCGAGCGCGCCTATCTGCAGCAGCAGCTGCTGATCTGCAACGGCAAGGTGGGTCAGCTCGCCAAGCGTGTCGGCATGGAAAGGACGCACCTGTACCGCAAACTGCGCTCGCTCGGCGTCGATTTTCGCAGCATCACCGAGGACTGAGTGACGCCGCGGACCGTCGCTCGCGCTCGCATAGCAGCGCTGCACACTTATCCGGTGAAAGGATGCCGGGGCGTCACGCACACCGCGCAAGCATTGACGCGGACCGGCCTCGCCTGGGATCGACACTGGATGTTCATGTCCGACGCGGGTCGTTTCATCACGCAGCGCGAATGCCCTGGCCTGGCGCGCATCGACGCGGTGGTGACGGCAGGTGAGTTGAGCCTGCGTTCTCACGGCTATCCCGAATTACGCTGCCCTATCCATGCGGACGGTACGCGCCGGGAAGTCACGGTGTGGCGCGATCGTTGTCTCGCGCAGGTCAGCACCGTCGATACGCGTGACTGGCTCGAGTCCGTCACGGGTATACGCGGACAGCTCGTGCGCTCGCTCCCCGGCGATGAACGCACGAGCGCCAGGGAGTTCACCGGCGAGAGCGTCGCGCCGTTCCGCTTCGCAGATGCTTTCGCCCTGCTCCTGACCAACGAGACCTCGCTCGAGGATCTGAACTCACGACTCGATCGCCCGCTGCCGATGGCGCGCTTCAGACCGAACCTGGTGCTGCACGGACTCGAGCCTTACGCGGAAGACGGGATCGATCGAATTCGCATCGGTGATGTCGAGTTGCGGGTTGTGAAGCCGTGCACGCGCTGCATCGTGACGACCACCGATCAGAGCACGGGTCAGCGCGACGGCGAGGAGCCGCTGCGCACCCTCAGGCAGTATCGGTGGCTCGCATCTCTCAGCGGCGTCGCCTTCGGCATGAACGCGATCGTGGTCAAAGGCGAGGGCCAATCGCTGCATGTCGGCGATCAGGTCGATATCGACTGGCGCGATCCCAGCGCACCTCGGCCCTGGTAACAGCGCTGCGCCATCTATCTCGCAGATTCTGCCTCGAACAGGGCCTGATTCTCCTTGAGCCACTGCATCGCCATTGCAACGCGCCTGCGCCCACTCGGGTGATCGTAGAACAGCAATTCCTCGAGCTTTGACGGCTCGAGCTTTCGATACGCGCCGAGGCGCATTGCAACTGTTGCGAAGCCATAGGGTTCCCGTGAGGCGTTGAGCCCGAACAGGTCCGCTTCCGATTCGAAGGTATAGATGTAGCGGTTGATGACCGGGGTGGCGATGAAGAGATAGATCGTGAGCACTCCGATCGCGAACGGCAATCCGGCCATGTCGCCTCTGCCGTCGATGCCAAGACGCTTTCCCCAGCCCGGCAGCATGCGCTCAAACGCGTGATCGAGTATCAGGAAGCCAAAGCCGAACAGCAGCGTGTAGAACGCAACGTTGAGGGCTGAGTGATGCAACACATAGTGGCCTATCTCGTGACTGAGGACCGCCTTGATTTCCGGCAGCGAGGTGCGATTCAGAAGATTGTCGTTCAGGCTGACCTGCGTGGTGCCGAACAGGCCGCTGACATTGGCGCTCACGCGCTTGGTCTGTTTGGACTCATTGAACGACTTGACGTTGTCGACCGGAACCTGGTTGGCGCGCGCCAGCGAGAGCACGGCGCTGCGCGTTGGGCCCTCTTCGAGCGGCTTGTATTCGTTGAAGAGCGGGGCGACGAACACTGGCGTGATCAGAAACACGAACATCAGGAACACGCACATGAAGCCTGACGCCCACAGCCAGGAGCGCCGACCAGCTCGGCGCACGAATGCATAAATCGCCACCAGGACAATGATTGCGGCCATCGTGAACATGAGCATTCCCTTGATCTCGTCCCACAGCCAGCCACCGAAATCCTGATTCGACATCCCGTACTGATGTTCGCGAACGAAATTGCTGTACCAGGTGAGCGGCAGCGTCAAGGCCCAGATCATCGGGACATACATGAGGGCGTAGAGCGCGGTCTGCGCCCCTGAACCCTTGCTGATGCGGCCAGCCCAATCCCTGAGCTTCACCGCCCAACCCCGCCACAACACGAGTGCAAGCACAGCAATCGTGTAGAGGAACTGCCAGAGCTGCAGCCAGTAGCCGCCCTCGAAGTAGGCATCGGACCGGGCTCGCTGCTCCGGGCTCAGCATCGCCAGGTAAGCCTGCGTGGCCTTCTCCACATCGAAATCCGGTCCCGGGCGGGCGGCGTCCGGGATGTACGTGCCCGCCGGGAGTTCCGGTGCCACATCCGCCGCAAGGGAGATGTCTGCGCACAGCGAGATCAGTAACATGCATGCGAGCGCGCGCAGGCAATTGTGTAGAGTCATTTGTGCTCTCCGATTGCGCCACGATTCGGACGCATGATTCTTCGCCTGCCGGGCAGGATAGTTGCTTGGAACGGAGCGCGCGCAGGGTGCCACAGGGTGCTGGTCCAAATCCAACTCGGGCCGCAATCTCGGCGCCCGTTACAGGAAACAATTCACTGCCCACGCCGGTCTATCCGCAGGAACTTCGATTATCCTGACGATCCGTCAATTCAAAACATTCAGGGAGACCCTTAAGTCTATGAGCACGAGCAGAGTTTCGCAGGCGGCACTGGCGACCGCGGCCGCGATCATGTTTTCCGCCAGCCTCATCAGTACCGCCCCCGCGGAGGAAGGCAAGGTGAAATGCGAGGGGGTCAACAGTTGCAAGGGCACTTCGGCGTGCGCGTCTGCCGAGAATTCCTGCAAAGGGATGAACAGCTGTGCGGGGCACGGCTGGCTGGAAATGACCAAGGCTGAATGCGATGCAGCCAAGGCCAAGATGGAAAAAGAGCAGGCGGCCAAGCCCTGATCGATGTCGGCGCTTACCCATCCCTCTCTCGGTTTCGGACTCGGCCTGCGCACGCAGCATTACGAGGCTGTGCTCGAGGATCGAGCCCGCATCGACTGGCTGGAGATCCTGGCCGATAACTATCTCGTCCCCGGCGGCAAGCCGCTGCATTACCTCGCACGCATCCGGGAGCAGTTCCCGATCGCCATGCATGGTGTCGCCCTTTCCATCGGCAGCACCGATGAGCTCGATCGCGACTACATCAGGCAGGTTCGAGCACTGGCCGCACGTTTCGAGCCCGCCTGGATTTCAGATCATCTGTGCTGGACGGGAGTTGCGGGCCGCAACACTCATGACCTGATGCCGTTGCCATACACGGAGGAAGCGCTACGCCACGTGATCGAACGTGTCGACATCGTGCAGGACATGCTCGGGCGCCGCCTGGTGCTCGAAAACGTCTCCAGCTATGTGAGCTTTACCGCTGCAACGCTGGCGGAATGGGAGTTCCTGCGAGCGGTCGCGGAGCGGGCGGATTGCCTCATCCTGCTCGACGTCAACAACGTCTACGTGAGCAGCGTCAACCACGAATTTGATCCACTCGTGTATCTGGACGCGATCCCCGCCGAGCGGGTGCAGCAGATACACCTCGCCGGGCACGACGATCACGGCGAGTACCTCGTCGATACGCACGACCGTGCTGTGGCCGCCCCGGTTTGGGAACTGTACGTTGCGGCCATCCGTCGCTGCGGCGCGGTCTGCACCTCGATCGAGCGCGATGCGGCAATACCGCCGCTCGCGGAGCTGCTCACCGAGGTGGAGACAGCGCGCTCCCTGTCTCTTCGAACATTGTCGCGGGCCGCGTGAGCATCAGCGCACTCGCCGCGACACAGCGCGCCCTGCAGGACTTCGTGCTGCACGGCGCGCTTGACGTTCGCCAGCAGATCCACGGCACGACGCGAGTTGCGGCCAGCACGCGACTTGCCATCTACGCGGATGCTTATCGCGCGAGGCTGAGTGAAGGGCTCGAAAGTAACTTTCCAGCTCTGGCGAAGTTCATGGGCCCGAGTGAATTTCGGGCGCTTGCGCACCACTACATCGCAGGACATGAGTCCCGCCACCGTTCGCTTCGCTGGTATGGCGATCGACTCGCGGAGTTCCTGCGCGAGGATACAACGTACCGTGATGCACCGGTGCTGGCGGACCTCGCTTCATTCGAGTGGACCATGACCGAAGCCTTCGACGCCGCGGATGCTCAGGTCATGATGCTCGAGGAGCTCAGCCGGCGCGAACCGCAAGAGTGGGCAAGTCTGCAACTCATCGCTCATCCTTCATTGCGTCGCATTCACCTCAGCTGGAACGCGCCCCAGATCTGGAGAGCCGTCCAGGAGGGCTCTTCAGCACCGCAGGCCCAGTGCGAATCGCCGCCGCGCTGCTGGCTCCTTTGGCGCCAGGAGTTGCAGATCTTCTTTCGCTCGGCCGATCCAGTGGAGGCCGCGGCGCTCGAAGCGCTGCAGGAGAGGCGAACCTTTGGGGAGCTGTGCCTGGAGTTATCCGAAGCACTCGGCGCGGCCGAAGCGCCGCGACGTGCTGCCAGCCTGATTCGCAGCTGGGTCGAATCCGGAATGGTCCGCGCCGGCGTCTCCGAGTAGCGACACGAGCCGGCCCGCGGGGAGCTTGACAATGCTTTACCTGCGGCACTGTGAACCAGCCTGCGGCCGGAGCATCAATTGGGGATCAAGATGAGCGCACTGGCCCGGGGGCACTCCGTGAAATTCAGGATCTTCCTGCTCTTGAGCGCGCTCATGCTGAGCGGCGCCGTCGCGGCCCAATCCGCCGAATACAACGGCAAGTTCTCTCGTGTTGCGCCGAGCGCTGCGGTTGCGACCGATCGCATCATCGTCAAGTGGCGCGCCAACACCACGATCGCGTCCAATCCAGGTGAGCCGCGCGTCGCCGCTGTGCAATCGGTTCCGGCATTGAGCGGCATGCGTGTCATGGCAGTGGGGCAGATTGCGCCACGACTCGAGCTGTTACGTCTGGAACAGTCCCTGTCAGCTGTCGACCTGCAACAGGCACTGGACCGGCTCTCGGCCGATCCCGCCGTCGAGTACGCAGTGCCGGACCGGCGACGCAAGCCGCATCTGGTGCCGAGCGACTCATTGTTTCCCCAGCAGTGGTATCTGCAGTCCGTACGGCCCTCGGCCATCCGCGCCAGCACGGCTTGGGATACGACCACGGGTGGCGCAGGCACCGTCATCGCCGTCCTCGACACCGGCGTGCGTTTCGATCACCCGGACCTGGGGCACGCTGAGCAGGCGGGCAAACTCCTGGCCGGGCTACGACTTCATCGCCGGTGAGAGCGCTACGAGCTTCCTGGTGGCGAACGATGGCAACGGGCGCGATGCGGACGCTTCGGACCCGGGCGACTGGGTGAGTTCCGCGGACCTGCAGAACTCGCAGTTCGCAGGCTGCGACCTCACCGACAGCTCCTGGCACGGCACGCGCGTCGCGGGAATCATCGGCGCGGCAACCAACAACGGGATCGGCATGGCGGGGATCAGCTGGAATGCCTGGATTCTGCCGGTCCGCGTGCTCGGAAAATGTGGTGGCTTCGATTCCGACATTCTCGCCGGCATGCGCTGGGCCGCAGGTCTCTCAGTGGGCGGTGTGCCTGACAATCCGCACCCGGCGAACATCATCAACATGAGCCTCGGTGCGGATGGCCCGTGCTCGCAGGCCTATCAGGATGTCATCACCGAGCTCGCAGGACGCGGCGTCACGGTGTTCGTCTCGGCGGGAAATGACGGCACGTTCGTCGACTCGCCCGCCAATTGCTCAGGCGTGATGGCAGTGACCGGGCTGCGGCATGCGGGCAGCAAGGTCGGCTTCAGCAGTCTCGGGCTCGACGCCGGGATTGGTGCGCCCGCGGGCAACTGCGTCAATACCGGGGTGGGACAGCCTTGCCTGTTCTCGATCATCACGGCGACCGATCAAGGTACGACGGTTCCGGCGGGGCCGACCTACACCGATCAGATCAACTTCAATGTGGGCACGAGCTTCTCCGCGCCCATCGTCGCAGGAGCGGCCGGGCTGATGCACGCTGTCAACGCACGCTTGCCGCCAGCGCTGGTGATCGCACGTCTCAAGGAGTCCGCCAGCCCATTTCCGACCACGTCGGATTCGGTACCAGCGCCGCCCATGTGCCACGTACCTGCGAGCAGCGCCGATGTGCAGCTCGCGGAATGCATCTGCACGACGCAAACCTGCGGCGCTGGAATGCTCGACGCCTCCGCGGCCGTCGGCGCGGCACAACGGCCGATCGCATTCATCGTCGCGCCTGCGAGCGTTGCGGCAGGCCAGATGATTTCGCTCAACGGGCAGACGAGTGCTGCGGCCTGTAACCGCACGCTCGCGGCATTTGCCTGGACGGTGCTGAGCTCGAGCGGTCCGCCGCCGACGATCACTAATCCAGATCAGGGCATCGCAGCGGTGCAAGCGCCGGCGAGTGGAGACTTTGTCCTGCGACTCACGGTAACGGATGGCCAGGGTGCGCAAGACTTCGCGGATGTCACCGTGACACCGACCAGCGCCAGTACGGGAACGGCCGCGCCTCTCGCCGGAGCTGCGTGTCCAACGACCATCACGATCCCGCAGACGCCAGTGACACCCAGCTCTCCGGGCGGCGGCGGTCACGGCGGGGGCGGAATTCTGCTGCTGGACTTGCTGGTGTTGGGGTCGTACCTGATGCGCAGGAGTCGGCAAACCAGGCAGCTCACTCGGTCGCTCTGCTAGTCCCCGACCCGGATCACCAGCGCCTCGATATCCGCCCCACGCAAGCGCTCGCGCGCACGATTGAGCTCCTTGAGGTCTTCGATCGGGCCGATGCGCACCCTGTGCCAGGTGTCATTGTCGACGGAGACGCGCTGGATCTTCGACTCGACGCCCAGCAGCGCGAGTTGGGCACGCACCCGGTCGGCATCGGCAAAGTTGCGATATGAGCCCGCTTGCAGCACGTACGCACCCGGTCGCTCGATAGGTGCGGGCCGGGCGTCAGGAGCCTCGGCTTTCTCGCGTTCCGGCACGACGACCTCGAACTTGGGGAGCATCTGGTAGAAGTCGAACTGGTGCCCGGATTCCTCAGTGGGTTCTTCCTCGGCTGAAGCCCGCGTATTGCGGTCCGCTCGTGCGGAGGCCTCCGGCTTGGCGGGGGCCTGAGCCCCGGGGCGCCGGTCATATATATAGAGAGCGGCCGCGATCCCCAGCCCGATCGCCAGACCCAGGAGCAGGCCCGCGCCGCCCGACAGTCCCCCTGCGACGCCGGCACCACGCCTGCCCTTGTAGTCACGCGACATGGTGCATCACATCGAGTCCGGCGCCGATACGCCGAGGAGCCCCAGCCCGTTGCGCACCACCTGCTGCAGGGCCTGGACCAGCATCAGCCGCGCGTTTCGCAGCTGCGGGTCGTCGACGATGAACTGGTGCGCGTTGTAGTAGGTATGAAAATCGTTGGCGAGGTCGCGCAGGTAATGCACCAGCGCGTGCGGTGCGCGGTTGACTGCCGCGAGCTGTACGACCTCGGGATAGCGGCTCATGGTCTTGAGTAGCGCAGTCTCCTGTTCAGCACTCAGCCGATCCAGGTGGCTGCGTGCCTTCGCAGCATCGTAGGTCAGCCCACGGTCCGCCAACTGCTTCATGACGCTCGCGACCCGCGCGTGTGCGTACTGGATGTAGTACACGGGGTTGTCGTTGGAGCGTGACTTGGCGAGCTCCAGGTCGAAATCCAGGTGCTGGTCATTCCCGCGCATCACGTAGAACAGGCGCGCCGCATCGTTGCCGACCTCGGAACGCAGCGTGCGCAGCGTGACGAACTCACCGGAGCGCGTCGACATCTGCACTCTCTCGGCGCCGCGAAACAGGGTGACGAACTGGATCAAGCGCACTTCCAGGCAATCGGCCGGTTCGCCCATGGCGCTGAGGCCCGCGCGCACACGCGTCACGTAGCCGTGATGATCAGCGCCCAGGACATCGATCAGCTGTTCGAAGCCGCGCTCGCGCTTGTAGAGGTGATAAGCGATATCGGAAGCGAAGTAGGTCCGCTGGCCATTTTCGCGCTCCACCACGCGATCCTTTTCATCCCCGTAGTCGGTCGCCTTGAACCACAAAGCACCGTCCTTCGAATAGACGTGCCCGCTCGCCTTGAGGCGCTCGAGCGCGCGATCGATGGCGCCGCTGTCGGCAAGGCTGCGCTCGGAAAACCACTCATCGAAGGTCACGCCGAACTCGGCGAGGTCCTCGCGGATGTCGCCCAGGATCGCTTTGAGAGCCAGGTCGAGAACCCGGCGCAACTCGGCTGCCCCGAGAAGATCACGCGTGCGTGCGATCACTGTGTCGATGTACACGTCCTTATCGCCAGCGGGCGCGTCGGGCGGCAGGTCGCGGAATACTTCGGTGGCCTTGCGATGCAGGCGGCGCTGCTCGGCATCGAGAAGCTTCTGTGCAATCGGCAGGAGGTACTCGCCGCGATAACCGTTGCTCGGGAACTCGAAGCGCTCCCCGCACAATTCCAGGTAGCGCAGCCACACGCTCGCCGCCAGGATGTCCATCTGGCGCCCGGCATCATTCACGTAGTACTCGCGGTGCACGGCGAAACCCGTGGCCGCGAGGAGATTGGCAAGGGTCGCGCCATAGGCCGCGTGGCGGCCGTGACCCACATGCAGTGGCCCGGTGGGATTTGAGGATACGAATTCGACCAGCACCCGGGTGCCTGCGCCCAGGTTGGAGCGACCGTAGCGCTCGCCTTCGGCGGCGATGCGTTCGAGCTCGCGCGCGTATGCAGTGGGCGCGAGATGAAAGTTGATGAAGCCCGCTCCGGCCACTTCCGCCTTCGCGATGAGATCGGAGGCCGGCAGAGCAGCCACGATGGCCTGCGCGAGCTCGCGCGGATTGCGCCGTGCGGCCTTCGCGAGTCGCAACGCAAGGCTGCTCGCGAAATCACCGTGCGCCGGGTCGCGCGTGCGATCGAGCTCGATCGCGGCGTTGCTCGCATCGGAGGGCAGGTTCGCTGCAGGGATCGCGGCCAGTGCCTGCCGGATCAGCGAAGTGATCTGGTCTTTCAAGGGCTGTCCTTCACGAAGCGCGCCAGTCTACCCGATCACATCAGTTCCTGCGGATCGACATCGAGCGACCAGTGAACACGCTGCGCGCCCGGCAGCGTCTCAACGGACAGCATCCAGTCAGTGAGGAATCGTTGCAACACCGTGCGCGAATCGCTCTCGATCAGCAGTTGCGCATGATGCCGTCCGGCACGCCGTGCCATCGACGCCGGCACCGGGCCGAGAATCCGCACAGCGCCCGGCAGCGGTTGCGCGGCGGCAGCCGCGGCTTCCAGAAAACGCATCGCGGCCTGCAACTCGCGTGCATCGACGCGCAACAACGCGAGGCGCGAATACGGCGGCCAATGCGCAGCGGCGCGCTCTTCCAGCGCCGCCGCTGCAAAACCTTCGTAGCCATTCTGCAGGAGGCTCACGAGCAATGGATGCTCGGGAAACTCTGTCTGAATGAGCACCTCGCCCGGCCGGGACGCGCGGCCGGCGCGCCCTGCGACCTGCACGATCGTCTGCGCGAGACGCTCGCTGGCACGGAAATCGGCGCTGAACAGCCCCTGGTCTGCGTTCACGATCACGACCAGCGTTACATCAGGAAAATGGTGACCCTTGGTCAGCATCTGCGTGCCGACCAGGATGCGCGCCTCACCCGTCGTGACGCGCTCGAGGATCGTCTGCATCTCACCCTTGCGGCGCACGCTGTCGCGATCGAGCCGCACCAACGACACGCTCGGGAACTGGTCGCGCAGCAGATCCTCCACGCGCTCCGTGCCCTGGCCCACTGGCTTGATCTCGTGTGCGCAACGCGGGCAGCCGAGCGGCATTGGCTGATCAGCGCCACAGTGATGGCAGCGCAGCCGCTGCGAGCGCAGATGCACCGTCAGTCGTGCGTCGCATTGCATGCACGGAGCAATCCAGCCGCAGCCGGGGCAGAACAGCGTCGGCGCGTAGCCGCGACGGTTGAGATAGATCAGCACCTGACCGGCAGATTCCAGGTGCCGCTTGATGCTCTGCAGGGCGGGACCGGCGAGGCCTGAGTCGGCTGCGTGACGCCGCAGATCAATGACACTCATGCGTGGATGGCGTGCTTCACCGGGCCGGTCCGGCAGCACGTAACGCGTGTAGCGCCGTTCGCGCGCGTTCTGCAACGACTCGAGCGACGGCGTGGCTGACCCCAGTATCACCGGGATGTTCTCGCGCCGTCCGCGCATCACCGCGAGGTCACGGGCCGAGTAGCGAAAGCCTTCCTGCTGCTTGTATGAGCTGTCGTGCTCCTCATCGACGATGATCGCGCCCGGTCGGGCGAGCGGCACAAAGACCGCGGAGCGCGTGCCGATCAGGATCGCAGCCTCACCACGCCGGGCATTGCGCCAGGCCTCGAGGCGCTCCCCTTCGTTCAACCCGGAATGCAGCAGCGCGAGCGGTGCATCGAAGCGTTCCTCGAAACGCCGCAGAAGCTGTGGCGTGAGCCCGATCTCGGGCACCAGCACGAGCGCCTGGCGACCACGCGAAACAACGTCCTGCACCACGCGCAGGTACACCTCTGTCTTGCCGCTGCCGGTGACTCCGTCGAGCAGCCAGGCGCCGAAGCGATCGCTGGCGCGCAGGATGGCGGAGACAACCTGGGTCTGAGCATCGGTCAACGTTGGACCTGCGCGGGCCGTCCAACTGGCGGCCGCGACGCTGTCGCGTGGCGTTTCGATCGATTCGACCCAGCCCCTGCGCACTAGTTGGCGCAGGGCCTCACGCCAGCGCGGGCTCGTCGCGGCAAGCTCGGAGGCCGTGAACGCACCTTGCCGCAGCAGCCTTTGCAGAATCGCGCGCTGGCGCGGCGCGCGATTGCCGAGTTCGGCGAGACCGCGGTCGCGCCCAGTGGCCGTCAGCTGCCAGCGTTCCTCGACGTGCTCAGCCGGCCGGCCGGTGCGTAACGGCAAGGGCAGGGCCGCCGCAATAACCTCACCGATCGGATGGTGGTAGTACTCAGCCGCCCACTCCAGAAATCCGAGCAGGTTCGAATCGAGGAGTGGCTCCGAGTCCAGGATTTCGAGCGCGGGCTTGAGCTTGTGCGGCGGGACGGCGGATCTCTCGGCAACTTCCATCAGCATCCCGGTCAGGCGTCGGCGGCCGAACGGAACGCGGATGCGCTTGCCCGGCACGAAATCCGTAGCGGCAACATCCGCGGGCGCGAGGTAGTCGAAGAGCCGCCGCAACGGTGTATCGAGAGCGATGCGCAAGATCAATCGCATGGCGAGCGCAGCCCTTGCGCCGTCGATCGAATAGGTTGTCCACAAAACCTGTGGGTAACTCTGTGCATGAGCTGAGGCGGGAGCGCCTAAGTGAGCGTGCTGCGGGCCACCCGCATTGCATTGGCGATTTTTTGAGCGAAGGGCAAGTATCCAAACCCGATCAAAGTCTTAGATGCCACGGAGCCAGCGCGTGAAAGCCGCTTCATGAAAATGTCATATCGTTTCGCCGATCGTGTGCGTAAGCCGATGATTCAGGCGGCTTTATGTTTTGCATCGCTCGGGTCAACCGCCGCGTCGGTGCGACGTTATAACCGCTAGCCAGAGCCGCGTCGATGCGCACGCGCTCGTGTGCGCGCCCGAAGCCCGAGAGGAGTTGTGTCATCGTGACGAACGCGTCTGCTACGCTGCCGAGCGCTCTCGCCGCACTGCTTGCGCAGGAGCCGGCGCGCACTCCGAAGGAGGCGGTTCTGGATCAATCCCGCGAGCTGGAGCAATTTCTGGCGAGTATCGAGCGCCGCGCCTTCAAGGTCGCCGAGATTGCCGTACGCAATGTCGATGACGCTCTCGACATCGTCCAGGATTCGATGCTGCAGCTCGCGCGCCGCTATGCGGCGCGTCCGACCTCGGAGTGGAAGCCCCTGTTCTATCGGATCCTCAACAACCGGATCCGCGATTGTCAGCGGCGGCGCACGGTTCGATCCAGGGTCATGGCCTGGTTGCCGGTGCGCCTGCACGAGGACGAGGAACTGCCCGACCCGATCGAGACGGCTCCAAGTGGCGGGCTCGGGCCGGGTGAGCGCTTGCAGGTCGATGAAACGATCCAAGCTCTTGAGGGGGCGGTGGGGGATCTGCCCCAACGGCAGCAACAGGCATTCCTGTTGCGTACCCTGGAAGGGCTCGATGTCGCGGCAACCGCCGCCGCAATGGGATGTTCTGAGGGGAGCGTGAAGACGCATTACTTTCGCGCACTGCAGGCATTGCGCGAACGTCTTGGAGAATTCTGGTCATGAAAACCGAAGACAACGAGCACGAAGCATTCGAGAAGCGCGCCCGGGAACTGCTTGAAGAAAGCACGCAACGGCTCGATGGCCGGGTTCGTTCGCGCCTGACGCAGGCTCGGTTCGCGGCCATTGAGGAGGCGCGCCGTGCGCGCCATGCCATCGCATGGCGCACATGGGTCCCGGCAGGTGCGCTCGCGACTGCAGCAGTGCTGGCGGTGGTGCTTTGGAACGGTCATTCAGCGCAACCGCCTTCGGTATTGGGCGCGCCGTCGCTCGATGATCTCGAAATCGTCGCCGGCGGGGAAAACTTCGAGCTCCTCGAGAACCTCGATTTCTATGAGTGGGTCTCCACCCAGGGCTCCTCCGATATCGGCTGAAGCATGGAGCGCGCGAGGTGGTACCTGAGTTCGATTCTTGCGGCAGTGGTACTCGTGCCGCTGGGTCTGCGCGCCGACGAGAAGGCTGCGGCGAGCGTGGACACGGATTTTCTGGAGTTCCTCGGCAGCCTCGACAGCGACGACGTGGCGTGGATCGCCTATCTGACCAGCACGGATGCGACGCAAACCGATACCCCGAAACCGAACAAGCCAGCCGAAAAGGCTGTGCCCGAAGGTGAATCGAAATGAGCGGTAGGGTGCGCGGATTGATCGTGATTGCTTTTCTGGCGCTCGGTGCACCATGCGTGGCCGCGGCGGGCGATGACAGCGCTCAGGGCGCTGCGGCATTGCCGTGGACCTCGTTGTCGCCGCAACAGCAGGGCCTCTTGAAGCAATTCGAGAACAGCTGGGCGGGTCTTCCCGCCGACCGGCAGCAGGCGCTGGCCCGCGGGAGCGAGCGCTGGCTGAAGATGTCGCCCGACGAGCGTAAGCAGGCGAAGGGCCGGTTCAATCGCTGGCAGGAGCTGACACCCGAGCAGCGCGATCGCATCCGTGAACGCTGGCAGCAGTTTCAGTCGCTGAGCCCCGAGGACCAGCAGAAGGTGCGGGACAACTTCCAGCGCTTTCGAGACCTCACGCCGGAACAGCGCCAGCAGTTGCGTGAACGCTGGCAGCGCCTGACCCCCGAGCAACGCCGCGAACTACGGGAAACGCTCCGCACCCACCGCCAGCAGATGCCTCGCCCGCAGCAACCGTCCGGCCGCTAGTCCGCAATACCTCTGCGACTCAACCTGCGCTCATGCCCAGAAGGCCCATCACCTCGGTGCCCTTCTGCTGTACCTGCTTGGCTTTCGCAACGGCGTCCTCGACGTTGCCGGAGTTGAAGGACTGAGTTGCGGCGCTCCACGTGCTCTTCATGTCGTCGAGACCCGCCTTCGCGGCATCGAAGCTCGCCTGGTCAAGGTTCTTCGGCAGCTTCTTGCTCTTCGACAGCACGTCGACGCGGCTCTGGATCGCATTGACCATGTTGGGCAGATCACTGCTCAGCGCATTCCAGCTTTCGGTCAGCGCCGCGATGGCGGTCTGCTTGGCGGCCGCTACGTCGGTCGCGAGTGCTGACACCTTGGTGGGCAGATCCTTGGCTGCGGCGAGCGCGTTTTTGTAGTCGCCCTTGGCAAAAACCGCCTTGGCGGCGTCGATCTCGGCCTGTACTTCCTGGTACTTGTCCCGCATGTATTTCTGCGCGTCCACCGAGATCGCATCCAGCGCCGTCTCCGCCTGCGAGATTGCGGTCTGAGCCGGTTCCTTGTAGTTGGTGCAGGCGCTGGCGAGCAGCGCCACAAATGCCAGGACCAGTAGGCTGCGGAAACTCTTCGCGTACATGAGTGCCACTCCTCGATGCATCGGTTGGAATTCTTGTGACGCCCCCGCCCGGGCCGCCTGAATCAGGGGATACGAAGCTTCTGTCCGACCTGAATCTTGTTCGGATCCTTGAGAATGTCGTGGTTGGCTTCGAAGATCTGCGGGTAGAGATTCGCGTCCCCGTAGTATTCCCTGGCGATCTTCGACAGCGTGTCGCCCTTCTTCACCACGTAGTACTGGGTGTATGGATTGTCAGTGCCGGTACCCGGGGACTTGCTTTCCTCTTCCATTGGAGCACCTCTCCATGAGCAGCAAACGGGGGAGGTGGCGAGACTACTCCCATTGGCCCGGAGGCGCGAGAGCCTCGGCGTGGCGCGCCAAAGGCGAGTGATTACAGGCAGGAACGTAACTTGTTCAGTACTGCGCGGGGGTCGCTCAGCACCTCGCTGTCCCAGATTCTGACGACCTGGTAACCCAGCGACTCGAGGAACTGCTTGCGTTGCGTGTCTGCAGGGAGTCCAAGCGCGTGCTGTGCTCCGACCAGCTCGATGATGAGCGCCTGTTCCACGCAGATGAAGTCGACGACGAAGGGCCCTACGGTGTGCTGGCGGCGGAAGCGGTGGCCCTTCAGGCGCCGTGAGCGCAGCAGCCAGGAGAGTCGATGCTGCGCGTTATCACGGCGCAGTCGCCGGGCCCGGTCCGTGAGCAGCTGCATTCCCATGCCGAGAGGCTAGCGCCTCGCCGCCAGCGGCGCAGTCTGCATTTGTCGTCACTCGATGCAGATAGGGCTGCCCTAGATTTCATTGGCGCGCGCGAACTTCCCGATGTGCTCAGCGGCGCGAAACGCAAGCGCCTGGATCGTCATCGTCGGCTGGCCGCGTCCCGAGGTCACGAAACTGCTGCCGTCGCAGAGAAAGAGGTTTGGCACGTCGTGCGTGCGATGAAACCGGTCGATGACCGAATGCTTCGGATCGTTGCCCATGCGGCAGGTGCCGAGCAGATGCGGCGAAAGCGTGGCTTCGCCGATCGACACGCGACCGACGCGCTGGGCACCGGCCGCTTCGAAGATTGCGACCTGGTGATTCTGCAGGAAGCGGGCCATGGCGAGATCGTCCGGATGATCGCGATAGGTAGTGCGGATCGCCGGGATTCCCCAGGCGTCCTTGAGCTGCGGATCGATGCTCACGCTGTTCGTGGCGAGCGGCAGCGACGTCGTGTGACCGTAGCTGATCAGCGCGCGCGGAAACTCCTGCAGGCGCGCCTTGAACTCAGCCCCCCAGCGCGGGGCGCCTTCCTCTTCACGCATCGCCCAGAAGATCGGCTGCGGTCCGATGCGTGCATCGATGCCGCCGCCGCCATAGAAACCGCGCTTGGGATCCGAATCGTAGAAGTCATGGACGATGCGCGTGACCTGCGCGCTCTTGTACTCGTTGAGCGGATGCTCGAACACTGCGCCGACTTCCCCACCGGTGTTGAACATGAGGTACTTGCCGACCAGGCCGCTCGAATTGGCCAACCCGTCAGGGAAGTGGCTGCTTGCGGAATTGAGCAGCAGCCGCGGCGTCTCTGCGCCATTGGCGCATAACACCACCGCGCGCGCCTTCTGGAAGTTCTCACGTTTCTGCAGGTCGAGGTAGCTGACTCCCGTGATGCGACCACGCTGATCGGTCGGCACGTTGAAGACGTAACTGTCGGCTCTGACTTCGCAATGACCGGTGGCCTCAGCCTCGGGGATCATGGTGTAGAGCGACGAAGACTTCGCCATCACTTCGCAGCCATAGCCCATGCAGAAGCCGCAATGCACGCAGCCCGGTCGGCCACGGTAGGCCACCGAATTGATCGCCATGGGAGCGGGGAACGGGTGCAAGCCCAGCTTGCGGGCGCCGCGTTCGAACAGGACGCCTGAAGATTTCACCGGCATCGGCGGCATCGGGTAGGGCTTGGAGCGCGGCGGGTCGAACGGGCTCGCGCCCGCGAGACCCGAGACGCCGACTTCCCACTCCACCTTGGTGTAGTAGGGCTCGAGGTCCGCGTAGGTGATGGGCCAGTCTGCGAAACCGGTGCCCGAGATCTCCCCCAGACGGCTGCGCTCGATGAAATCGATCTCGTGAAAGCGCCAGTAGTTCGCCGTGAAGTGCACGCTGCTGCCGCCAACGCGACGCGCGTAAAAGAGAGGATTGATATCGCGCGCCCGCTCGGCCTTCTGTTGCGGTCCCCTGCGGAAAGTCTGCGGTGACCGGATGGGATCGTTGACGATTCCATTCAGTACCCAGTACTTGAGCTCATCGTGTTCCCAGTCACTCGCATGCCAATACGGGCCCTGTTCGAACAGCACTACATCGAAACCGGCCTGCGACAGTTCGCGCGCCATGACGCCGCCGGCCGCTCCGGAACCGACCACTGCGAAGTCGACGGTTTCGCTGGGGCGGAAGCGCCGCGCGCTCATGCCTTGCTTCCGGTGTCCGTGTACGGGACGAAACCGGGGTAGTCCTTGTCGTAGTAGCCGAAGGGTGGCTCGAAGACGTGGCGGTCCTCGAAGCCGATCAGCTGCCAGCCGAGACTGTCGTGGTTACCGCCGTATTTCGGGCTGGCGAGCAGGCCGGCGACGGTGAGGAAGCGCAGCCAGCCAAAGAAGGGAGTCCGTTCGACAGTGGTGAGGTAAGCGCGCTGTCTCTCGTCGCTCAAAGTCGCAAACGCTGCTTCGGAGTTGGCGCTCTGGCAGCCGCTGCGAAACTCCGCCAGTCCCTTGCGAAAGTCATCGGCCTGCGCGGCGAAGAAATCTGCAAAAGCGAGATCGATGAAATGCACGACGTGTGCTTCCCGCGCGCCGGGCGTCGTGCCGCTCGGAATGATCTGCGCACTCACGGCCTCGACGTCCGCCGCTTCCTCTGCATTCAGAAACTTGAAGGCGGCGGTCGCACCGCTTGCAGCACCCTCGTGTGCCGCGTGCGCGGCGGCCTTGACCTGCGGCCAGTTGGCCATCAGCCAGCCGGCCCCGAGCGTGGCGGCCGAGGATCCAAGAAATGAGCGACGCGAACTCTTCAGCGAAGGATTGTCTTCACCGGACATGCAGTGCTCCCCCTTGGATTAAGCTGATCAGGATTGTGCGGCAGGCACGTAGGCGATGCATTCGATTTCGAGACGCCCACCGCGAGCCAGGCCGTTGACGCCGAGCGCACTGCGAGCGGGATATGGAGCCTTGAAATACTGCTTGTAGATCTCGTTGAAGTTTGCCCATTCATTGATATCGGCGAGAAACACGGTGCACTTCACCACATCCGCCAGCGAGCGGCCGTTGTGCTCGAGCACCGCCTTCATATTTTCGATCGCCTGCCGCGCTTCGGGCTCGAGGCCGCCGGGCACCAGCTGACCGGTCGCGTGATCGGTGCCCATCTGTCCAGCGAGGAACAGCAGGTCGCCCGCGCGCACGGCTTCGGAGAACGGCAGGTTGCGCTGAAGTGCGGCAGGCGAGTTGAGGAACTCCGCCTTGGGGGGCGGCTTTGTAGCGCCCTGCGAGCAGGCAGCAAGGAGTACGAGGAAAGATAAACAGGCGGCGGGTTTGCAATTCATGGCGACATCTCCGACTTGCCGTTGCACGTCATACGCTTTCGAATGCTCTACTCGACGGCTTTGACCGCATGAATCAGCTGGCTGACTGCGGCCTGCCCGTCTCCGTAGAGCATGCGGGTCTGATCCAGATAGAAGAGGGCATTCTCGATACCTGAAAATCCCTGTCCCTGGCCTCGCTTGATCACGATCACGTTCTTCGCCTTGTCGGCATTCAGGATCGGCATGCCGTAGATCGGGCTCGACCGATCGGTGCGCGCCACGGGGTTCACGACGTCATTCGCGCCGATGATGAGCGCGACGTCTGCGGTCTCGAACTCTGCGTTGATCTCCTCGAGGTCTGCGATCAGGTCGTAGGGCACACCTGCCTCGGCGAGCAGCACGTTCATGTGGCCCGGCATGCGGCCCGCCACGGGGTGAATGGCAAACCGCACCGTGACACCGCGCTCGATCAGGAGCTGCGTCAGCTCCCACACCTTGTGCTGAGCCTGCGCCACAGCCATGCCATAGCCCGGCACGACGATCACCTTCTGCGCGAAAGCCATCATCACACCGACATCCGCAGCCTCGATCGGTTTGAGACTGCCTTTCACTTCGCCGCCGGCGGCAGCAGCGGACTCGCCGAAGCCGCTGAACAGGACGTTGCCGAGCGAGCGGTTCATCGCCTTCGCCATCAGTTGGGTGAGCAAGGTACCGGCTGAACCGACGACGGTGCCGGCGATGATCATTGCGGCGTTGTTGAGGACAAAGCCTTCGAAGCCGACCGCGAGACCCGTAAGCGCGTTGTAGAGCGAGATTACGACCGGCATGTCGGCGCCGCCGATTGGCAGCGTCATCGTGACGCCGAGAATGAGCGCGAGCGCGAAGAACACGATCACGATGTTCAGCGACGCATTGACGTCGAGCGCAATGAAGCCGCCCGCCACCAGCGCGATGATCAGCAGCATCATGTTGATCGTCTGCTGGCCGCGGAAACGGAGGCTGCGCTTGATCAGGCCCTGAAGCTTGCCGAACGCGATGAGGCTGCCACTGAACGAAACTGAACCGATCAGCCCGCCGAGCACCGCGAGACTCACTGTGGTCGTGGCATGCGTCTCGCCGCGAAACAGTTCGACCGCCGCGATTGCCGCTGCGGCACCGCCACCCATGCCGTTGTAGAGCGCGATCATCTGCGGCATGTCGGTCATGGCGACGCGCTTGCCGGTCCACCACGCGAGCACACCGCCGATGAAGATCGCGGTGACGATGAGGAAGTAGTTGCCTGCGATCTGCGGTGCGAGGAACGTAACCAGCGTCGCGACCAGCATGCCCCAGCCGGCCCAGATCACGCCGCTCTTGGCAGTCCTGGGCGAGCTCATGCGCTTCAGGCCCATGATGAAAAGGAACGCGGTCAGCAGGTAGCTCGCATTGACGAGGAGCGAGGCGACCTGCGGGCTCAACGGCGAGGTCATCGCTTCTTCTCCCCGCTGGCCTTGAACATCTCGAGCATGCGCTCGGTCACCACGTACCCGCCGACTGCGTTACCGGCGGCGAGCACCACGCCGATGAAGCCGATGACGGTCCCGAGCGTCGAAGTCGCCTGGCCCAGGGCCACCATCGCGCCGACCAGCACGATGCCGTGGACGAAGTTCGAGCCCGACATGAGCGGCGTATGCAGGATCACGGGTACCCGTGCAATCACCTCGTAACCGGTGAACGCCGCGAGCATGAAGATGTAGAGCGCGATGATGCCGTCGATCATGACTCCACCGTTTTGCGGGTTGCTTCGTGTGCGATCCTGCCCTCGTGCGTCAGGCAGGACTGCGCGAAGACTTCGTCATTCCAGTCGATCCTGAGCTCGCCCTTGTCGATCGCGGGCTTCAGGAAATTGAGCAGATTGCGCGCGTACATCTCGCTCGCGTGATAGGCGAGCTGGCTGGGCAGATTCACCGGGCCCACGATCTTGACGCCTCGGTGCACAACCGTCTCACCGGCGCGCGTCAGCTCGCAGTTGCCACCGGATTCCGCGGCGATGTCGACGATGACGGCGCCGGGCTTCATCCGTTCGACCGCCGCACGGGAAATGATCCGCGGCGCAGTTCGGCCGGGCACGGCAGCAGTCGTGATCACGACGTCCGCGGCCGCAATCCTCTGATCGAGCACCTCCTGCTGCTTGCGCTTCTCTTCTTCGGTCAGCTCGCGCGCGTAACCACCGGTACCCTCGGCACTGACGCCCGTGTCCACGAACTTCGCGCCCAGCGATTTCACCTGTTCCCGGGTGGCGCTACGCACATCGTAGGCCTCGACGACTGCACCGAGGCGGCGTGCACTCGCGATCGCCTGCAGCCCCGCCACGCCAGCACCAACGATGAGGACCTGTGCGGGTCGGATAGTGCCGGCAGCGGTCGTGAGCATCGGGAAGAACTTGTCGAGCGTGTTTGCCGCGATGAGCACGGCCTTGTAGCCGGCGGCCGCCGCCTGCGAGGACAAGGCATCCATCGACTGGGCGCGCGAAATGCGCGGCACAAGTTCCATCGCGAAGCTTGTAATACCGCGATCGCGCAGCGCACGCACGGCATCAGCGCGCTGGTGCGCCTGCATGAAGCCGATGAGCACCGCACCCTTGCGCAGCGACGCAATCTCTTCGATCGTCGGCGGCTGGACCTTGAGAAGAACGTCCGCGGTCTGGAGCACGGCCTGTGCGGCAGGCAGGAACTCAGTGTTCTTGAACGAGGAATCCGGAAACTGGGCCGCCTCTCCCGCGCGGCGCTCGATCACGATGCGGGCGCCCAGGGCGGCAAACTTGCCGGCGACCTCCGGAACCAGGGCCACGCGCGACTCATTTGGCGCGACCTCTTTCAGCGCGCCAATCACCACTGGCATGTCGCCTCCAAGGGAAACATGGCGCGCCTGTGGCCACAAAGCCACGGCAGCCAAATTTTGTCTTTAACTTTGAACGGCTTGCGGCGTTGAATTATTGCACAGTCCTGCCGTATCTTACACGCCGGTCGACCACCATATGAGCAAGCTCGAAGGCAAAGTCGAGATTCACGAGTGGGACGATGAGCGCACTCTCATCGTACCCGCGTCCCATCGCGCGTTGTCACAGCAGGTGCTGCGGACGGACGTGGCCGGCATGCCGCTCGAATGGATCGACTACCGCGAAGCGGCGCGGCTCTATCACATGGAACAAGTCGCGTACTCGGTTGGCAGCCTGCTGTATCAGCTCTACGGCGGCACCAACGCACGCAGCGGCCGTCGCACCTGTGTCGCGGTGAGCTCGATCATCGCGACCATCGGTCACTCGCACAATCCTGGCAATCTGCGCGGCGATTACACGCCGCCGCTGAATAACCAGACGCTGTTCCGGCGCGACGGGCAGATCTGCATGTATTGCGGGATGCGTTTTCCGGTCTCGCAACTCTCGCGTGATCACATCCGCCCGTTCAGCCAGGGTGGCGGCGACACCTGGACCAATGTCGTGGCGGCCTGCCGGCGCTGCAATAATGCCAAGGCTTCGCGCACGCCCGAGCAGGCGAAGATGCAGTTGATCGCGGTGCCGTTCACGCCAACCTACGCGGAATACATTTTTCTGAAGGGTCGCCGCGTACTCGCCGACCAGATGGAATACCTGCGCGCTCACTTCCCACGCACCAGTCCCCTGCACGATCGATTGCAACGCTGGCGCGCTTAGTCGCCGGGCCGCGGCACGCCTATGCATGACTGGCCTGCGCTGGCGGCAAGCCTCTCCAAGACACTCGCCACCATGGTGGCCGCGGAGCCCTCCGCGCGCGTGCATGGTGGATGCATCAATGAGAGCTACCGCTGGGAGAGTGCGGCCGGCCCCTTCTTCATCAAGATTGCGGCAGTGACGGCGCTCGATGCGCTCACGGCCGAGGCAGAAGGACTCGATGAGCTGGCGCGCGCCGAGGCGGTGAAGGTTCCGAAGGTTCGCGCGCATGGAACGACAGCGACGACTGCTTACCTTGCGCTCGAATGGATCGAATTCGCGCGCTCATCCAGCCGCGCCGAAGCCCTGCTAGGCGAGCAGCTCGCGACTCAGCATCGCGTGCTGGCGCCGCGGTTCGGCTGGACGCGCGACAACACGATCGGCAGCATTCCCCAGCTCAACGACACGAGCGCGGATTGGGTCGAATTCTTCCGTGAACGCCGCTTGCGAGCCCAGCTCGAGCTCGCGCGGCGCAACGGTTTCACGGGGCGACTACAGGAGCGCGGTGCGCTGCTACTCGACCTGATGGGCGCTTACTTCAGCAGCTATCGGCCGATGCCGTCCCTGCTGCACGGTGACTTGTGGGGCGGCAACTGGGGGGTCGATGCCGCGGGCTCGCCGGTGATCTTCGACCCGGCCGTGTACTACGGCGATCGTGAGACGGACCTCGCGATGACGCGTCTGTTTGGCGGTTTCAGCAATTCGTTCTACACCGCGTACCAGAGCAGCTGGCCGCTCGATCAGGCCGCGGGCACGCGCCGCGCTCTGTACAACCTGTATCACGTTCTCAATCATGCGAATCTGTTTGGTGGGAGCTACGCCGGGCAGGCGATCTCGACGATCGATCGCCTGCTGGCGGAACTCGGACACTGAAGGTTGTTACGCGTTCGGTTTGGGAAGACCGAACAACGTGTGCAGGCGCGGGTGGCGGCCAAGCCCGTCATACAGATCGAAGCCACGATCGAGGTAATCGCGCAGCGAATCATCCGCATGCAGCGGCGGGACCGTCGCGATCGATGCCACCCACAGGAAAGCCGCCAACACACGGAAGTCCGCGTAGTTCGGCTGCTTACCGCCGAGCCACGTGGTTTGCTTCAGGAGCTGGCGCAGAGGCTCGAGCTGCGGTGGCACCAGGGGCAGGCGCTCCTCGCGGCCGGCCTGCACCTCTTCGAGCCTGCGCCCGCCGAGAAAGAGGGTCTGGCGACTTTCCCGCACGTAGGGCTGGTCCTGCGGCAGCGCCAGGTTGTGATAATCCAGGACGTAACAGTAGAACCACGGGCGGACCGCGGCGGCCCATACCCAGCTGTCGATAAATCTTGTCAGCACCTTCATGCTGTCGCCCGAGAACAGCATCGGCCGCTCGGGATACTGCTCGTCGAGGTACTCGGCGATCTCCCAGCTCTCCTTCATCCAGCGGCCGTTATCCACGATCACCGGGACGCGATCATGAAATCCCTTCGTGCGCTCCCGAATGCCGGTGAAGCCGCCCGGAACGATTTCGATGTCGAAGCCCTTGTGCTTGAGCGCGTACTTCGTCGCCCAGACAAAAGGGCTGATGGTGGCGCCGGTGGCGAGCTGCAGGTCGAACAGCGTGATCGTGTTGTTCTGCGCCATGGGAGCCCGTGGGAGAATGCTTGCATCTGATGCAGACGCGACTCAGGGTACGGCAAAGGCGCAGTCTACGCGCGTCCTCGCGCGCTCGCAGCGCTACAGGGGAGCATTCCGAATGAAAGACGTGCAGGGCAAAGTGGCTTTCATCACCGGAGGGGCGAGCGGCATCGGGCTCGGAATCGCCGGCGCGTTCATTGAGGCGGGCATGAGAGTCGTGCTAGCCGACCTGCGGCAGGATCACATCGATGCGGCGCTCGCCGCCTTCAAGGAGCGCGGCCAATCAAAGAGTGTGCATGCGATTCGTGTCGACGTGACGGATCGCGCCGCGATGGCCGCCGCGGCGGGTGATACCGAACGCGTCTTCGGCAAGGTGCACGTCCTCGTCAACAACGCCGGGGTCGGCATCCAGGGGCCGTTCAAGGGCATCACGTATGCAGACTGGGATTTCGGGCTGGCCGTGAATCTCGGCGGTGTAGTCAACGGTCTGCAGACTTTTCTGCCGCGCATCCGCGCGCATGGTGAGGGGGGACATATCGTCAATACAGCCTCGCTCGCCGCACTCGTCCCGATGCCCGCGCAGTTCGTCATCTATGTCGCCGCCAAGGCGGCGGTCGTGACCATTTCCGAGACGATTCGCACGGAACTCATGCCGGAGAACATCGGGGTGTCGGTCCTGTGCCCCGGTCCTGTCAGGACGAACATCGGTGAGGTCGCCCGCAACCGCCCCGCGCAGTTCGGTGTGGGAGACGCTTTCCGGAACGTGGAGCAGGCCGGCGCGACGCACGTGCCGTTCCCCAGCATGATGGAACCGGCGGAAGTGGGCGCCCTGGTGTTGAACGCGGTTCGAAACGACGAGCTGTACATCATCACGCATGGCGAATGGCGGCCCATGGCCGCGGCGCGTCACGCAGCGCTTATCCAGGCGATGCCCGAGAAACTCGACCCGGCGCTCGTCGCGATGCTTCAGGCGCGCCCGCCGACTGCGAAGCGAGGCTGATTATGCTCAAGCTCTACCACGCCGAACCGGGCGCCAATTCACTGAAGGCGCTGATCTCGTTCAAGGAAAAGGGACTCGAGTTCCAGAGCGTGTATGTCGATCTGCACAAGTTCGAGCAGCACGAGCCGTGGTTCATCGCCATCAACCCGGAGGGGCAGGTGCCGGTGCTCGATCACGACGGCGTCATCATCACGCATACCACCGTCATCGGCGAATACCTGGAAGACGCCTTTCCGGAGGCGCCGCCGCTGCGTCCCGCTGACCCAGTGGGCAAGGCACGCATGCGCTACTGGAACAAGTTCTGCGACGAGCACGTGATGAACTATGTCTCGATCCACGGCTGGCACCGGTTCGTCGGCGTGCTGGCGCGCTCGATCGAAGCGGGCGAGTTCGACAAGCTGATGGAACGCATTCCGCTGCGCGAGCAGCGCGAGAAGTGGCGCACCGCGCGCTCGGGTTTCAGCGAGGCGGATCTGGCCAACGCCACTCGTAAGATCGAGGTGGCCGTGGATAAGGCCGAGAAGCAGCTTCGCGAGACACCATGGCTCGCGGGCGGCATGTACACGCTCGCAGACATCAACTTTTTCTCCATGTGCGGCAGTGCCGTTGCCCGCATGTTTCCCGAGAAGAAGTTCGACCAGCGCGCGCCGCGGTTCACGGAGTGGGTGCAGCGCATGTACGAACGCCCGGGCGTCAAAGCCGCCCTCGCCATGCCCGACAAGACGAACCCAGCCCTGCGCACGTTTTCGGGCGAGGCGCGCTGAGCACGGTCCAGCGCTCGCATGCGACACAGAATGCAGGAGCAAGTCAGATGAAACATTTTTCCGGCCGGGTGGCCTTCGTCACCGGCGGCGCCAGTGGTATCGGTTACGGCCTGGTGCAGAACTTTCTCGGCCTGGGCATGAAAGTGGTTGCCGTCGATTTCAACCGGGAATACCTGCAGGAGAAGCGGCAAGCTCTGGGCGCGCGCGATGACGTTCACTTCGTGCACGCGGACGTCGGTGATCGTGACCAGGTGCGTGCTGCGGCTGACGAGGCGATTCGCACCTTTGGCAAGATCCATGTGCTCTGTAACAACGCCGGCGTAGGTGGCGGCGGCGATACGCACGACGCTGACTTCGAAGCCTGGGATCGCGCGTTGCGGATCAACCTCGGCGGGGTCGTGAACGGCGTGAAGATCATCACGCCGCTGATCCTGGGCCACGCCGAGGGAGGGCACATCGTCAACACTTCGTCGATGGCGGGGATCGTCCCGCTGCCCCTACGGGGTCTCGGCGCGTACCAGACGGCAAAGTTCGCCGTACGCGGATTCACCGAATCGCTGCGGATGTCGCTGGCCCCGCACGGCATCGGCGTGTCGTGCTTGTTTCCCGGGGGTACCCGCACGCGCATCGTGGAGGCCAGCGCCCCGAACGAGGCGGCGCGGGCGGCGGCAGCGGAGATGACGGCGTCGTGGATGGATCCGGTCGAACTGGGCGCATACGTCGTCGAAGGCATTCGCAACAACGCTCCGTACATCCTCACTCACTCGGAGTTCCGGGAGGAAGTGCGTGAGCTCTACGAGATGCTCGATGCGGCCTTTCCGCGGAGCCAGCAGGTTCCGGCCGGCCGCAAGGCGTTCGAGGATCAACGCCAGGGTATGGTCAATCAGCTGCGCGCGTTGCCGGTGAAGGACTGACTTTCGAGCCCGCCGCTCCTGCGTCGCCGGGGGACGACGCAGAGGCGGCGGTGGAGCGTCATGCCTGGACACTCCTCTACTTGGACGCGAGCACGGGCTTGCTTTCACCCTGATGCAGGGCCGTGAGCTGCGGGCGGTTCACCGTCGTGATCGCGCTCTCGAGAGTCCCGTTGTAGCAGCGCTCGAACGTCTTCTGTCGGCGCGCATCCCAGGGCGAGGAGCTGTCGGTGCAAGCGAGGCGGGCACTCAGCTGGATGCGCCGGTAGAGGTCAGCGACCGCGGCGGAATTGTTGAAGTCGAGGTTATCGAAGGACACCTTGATGCCCGAGTTGTCCTTTGGATTCGCTGCCGGCTCGCCGGCGCCTGCCTGCAGTGAAACACCGAGGCATGCCGTGAAGGTCAGGGCTGCGAGTTTGATGGTCAGTGCGTTCATTTCAGTTCTCCCGTTGATTCGTTGAGTCCTGGTTCTGTGCCGCCGGCTCCGTTCGGAATCCTGCGGGCCGGGGGCTAAGATCCGCTCGCGGCGCTGAAGAATCTTTGGGATGAAATTGAAATCGTCTGAAATCCTCTGAAACGGCCTGATGCACGGGCGCGAAACTCCTCAGGCCTATGAATTCGGCGATCTACATCGAGGCAGCGCACACAATGCGACGAGGCCGCGGGCCAGGGTTGCGCGCGGCATGCTGCTTCCCGGTGCGATAGCTCAGTCAGATCGGACGGTGCTGATCGGGTGAGATCCGGGTTGGCTGAGGGTGGGATGCGGCCTTGATACGCCGTTCGATGTGACGGCCGGTGCTGTAGTAATTACGCGAGGCCTAGTGACCCGGCGGGAGTGAGACCTTGCCGGCGATGTCGGCAGTCTTGATGTCGCCGCTTCCCTTGCTGCCGAGCGTGAAGCTGCCGCCCACGCGCTGAACGTCAATACCGCCCGAGCTGTCGGATTCGATGTTGACGCTGCCTTTGACGTCGGCGATGTCGATGTCGCCCGAGCTGTCTTGTGCGACTCGCACACCCTTCCCGATGTGCCGGATCGTCATCGAGCCGGAGCTGTCAGAACTGACGAGGACATCCCCCTGCACTTCCTCGACCTCGATATCACCGGAGCTGTCTTCGATCTGCACATTGCCCGAGACGTGCTCGACCTCGAGGTCCCCGGAACTGTCGCGAACCCTGAGGTCGCCCTTGATGTCTTCGATCGTGAGCTCCCCGGAGCTGTCCGTGATGTCGGAGGAGGCCAGTCCCTGGAACCTCGCGTCGCCGCTCGAGTCGATCGCAATCAGCGGCAGGTTGTCCGGCAGGTCGATGGTGAGGTCGAGGATCGCGAACGCGTGGCCCTGGATCGCCTCGACATCCGGCATCTGCACATCGACGTGAATGACATCGCCCTCGCGAGTGACCTTGAGCTGGATCTGCTCGAGGAGTGGTTGCGCCGAAGCGCAGGCCCGCCCGACTGCCGAGACCTCGCCAGCGCCGCGTTTGCCGGTCACCTTGAGCTCGCCCGCGCCGGCACGAATCTCCACACGCTCGGCGCCTGCCACGGGAATCCCGCCAGTGCGTTCCGCGGTGAATTTGCACTCGTCGGCATGTGCACTGATGAAGGCCGCGGCGCCCAGCAGCGCACACAGTACGAGTTGTAGTCCCTTGGACATGGTCTTCCCCTGGTCAGTCTCGAAATCTGTCCGGTTGGATGGGTGCGGGGTCGAAAAGGTTTAGCGCCCAGATTATTCTCGACGCCCGACCCGGCGGATGCCTCCGCCCGGCACTGACCCGAGGGCAATCCGCGCCATGGCGAAGAAGAACATCGAGTCCATTCTGCACGAGGCGCGGCGCTTTGAGCCCAGCCCCGAATTCCGGGCCCGAGCACGCCTGAAGCCGAAGGACCTCGAGGCTTTGCAGCGCAAGGCGGCGCAGGACCATGTCGGGTTCTGGGCGGATCTCGCCCGCGAACAGCTCGTATGGCACCGGCCGTTCTCGATCGCCTTCGACGATCACCATGCACCGAACTACCGCTGGTTCATCGATGGCGACCTCAACGTCTGCTACAACGTGCTCGACGTACACCTCGAGGAGCGCGGCCACAAGACCGCGATCATTTTCGAAGGCGAGCCAGGCGACACGCGACGCCTGAGCTATCGCGAGCTGCACTCGGAGGTGTGCCGCTTCGCGAACGCGCTGCGCGCGCTTGGTATTCACAAGGGCGACCGCGTCGTGATCTACATGCCGCTGGTGCCCGAGATCGTGATCGCGATGCTCGCCTGTGCGCGCATTGGCGCGGTGCATTCGGTGGTGTTCGGTGGCTTCTCGGCCCCCTCGCTCCGCGATCGCATCGAGGATGCAGGGGCACGCCTCGTGATCACGGCCGACGGCGGCAATCGCGGTAGTCACGTGATTCCGCTCAAGGCGACGACCGACAAGGCGCTCGCGAGCGGATGCCCGACGATCGAGCACGTGATCGTGTATCGGCGCACGGGTTTCGAGATCCCGATGCAGGAGGGACGTGACCTGTGGTGGCACGACGTCATCGCTGGTCAGTCGCCGGTGTGCGAGCCGGAATTCGTCAACGCCGAGCATCCCCTGTATCTGCTCTACACCTCGGGCTCGACCGGCAAGCCCAAGGGCATTCAGCACAGCAGCGCGGGATATCTTCTCGGCGCCAAGGTGACGTGCCAGTGGGTGTTCGACCTCAACGATTCGGACGTCTTCTGGTGTACCGCGGATGTGGGCTGGGTCACCGGGCACAGCTATGTCGCGTACGGACCGCTCTCCAATGGCACCACCGTCGTGATGTATGAAGGCGCACCGACCATTCCCGATGCCGGTCGCTTCTGGAAGATCTGCGAAACCCACGGTGTCACGGTGTTCTATACCGCCCCGACCGCGATCCGTGCGTTGATGAAGCTTGGCGAGGAATATCCGCGCCGTTACAACCTCAGCAAGCTGCGACTGCTCGGCAGTGTCGGTGAGCCGATCAATCCCGAAGCCTGGATGTGGTATCAGCGCGTGATCGGCCAGGGTCGCTGCCCGATCGTCGACACCTGGTGGCAGACGGAGACTGGCTGCATCCTGATTTCGCCGGTCCCCGGCGTCACGCCGACCAAGCCGGGCTCGTGCACGCGTCCTCTGCCAGGCATCGTGGCCGACATCGTGGACGAGGAGGGCAACGCCGTGCTCGAGCCCGACCACGGCGGTTTTCTCGTGATTCGCAAGCCCTGGCCATCGATGCTGCGCACGATCTGGGGCGACAACCAGCGTTACATCTCCACGTACTGGGAGCGATTCCAGCGCCGCTTCTACGTCGCCGGCGATAGTGCACATCGCGATGCCGATGGGTACTACTGGATCATGGGTCGTATCGATGACGTGCTCAATGTCGCGGGTCATCGCCTCGGCACCATGGAGATCGAGTCCGCACTCGTCGCGCATGTGCGAGTGGCGGAGGCGGCTGTGGTGGGGCGCCCGCACGAGATCAAGGGCGAGTCTGTGTTCGCGTACGTCGTGTGCAAGGGCTCGCGGCCCGCCGGCAACACGACTGCGTTGGAGAAAGAATTGCGCGAATGGGTCTCTGAGCAGCTCGGCGCGATCGCGAGACCCGATGACATCCGCTTTGCCGACAATCTGCCCAAGACGCGCTCGGGCAAGATCATGCGTCGTCTGCTGCGCGCCATCGCGCGCGATGAGGAGATCACGCAGGACGTCTCGACGCTCGAGAATCCGGCGATCATCGATCAGTTGCGCGGTGCGGATCGCTCGTCCGTGGCCACGGCGGCGGCGCGAAAGGCCCCACGCAAACGTGCCGCACCGGGCAAGGCGAGCACAAGCAAGAAGCGTCCGCTGCGTACGAAGAAGCCGCGCAGGTCGGCGAAGGCCCGGATGGCCGGGGGGCGGGGAAAGACCCGCACGAGCACCCGGCGGCGCAGCCCGAAACACAAGTAGACGGCCGGTGCCGGCCCCGGCGGCGCGTATTGGGGCGTGCGCCTAGCACCTCTGTGAGATTCACGCAACACAAGTGGGGGGGGTCCCTGCTGCCACTTTTCCCCTACGATGTTTCGCGGGATACTCGGCCGTCATCGAAATGCAACAGCCGCACCCGCGGCCCGAACGAATGAGGGGAGAGCGATATGAGACACGTTCCAATCCTCGTAGCGTTGGCGGTCGCCAGCGCCTTGCCGATCGCGGCCAGTGCGCAGCAGCAGCCTGCAAACGAAACTCAAATTGGAGAAGTCGTCGTCACGGGTACCCGCAAGGCGGGCCTGTCACCGACAGAAACGCTGTCACCCGTCGACCAGATCAGCGGTGACCTGATCAGTAACCAGGGGTCGTTCGACCTGACCGATGCGCTGACCAAGGTCGTCCCTGCGCTCAACACGCAACGCTACCCGATCGCCGACGGCACGGCCTTCGTGCGCCCGGTGAGCCTGCGCAATCTTTCGCCCGATCACACGCTGGTGATGGTGAACGGCTCGCGCGAGCACCGCTCCGCCCTCGTGAACCTGCAGCTCGCGCCTCTCGGCACGGTCAACCAGGGCGCGCAGGGGGTCGACTGGTCGAGGTTCCCCGCCGCCGCCATCGAGCGTGTGGAAGTCCTGCGCGACGGCGCATCCGCGCAATACGGCTCGGATGCGATCGCGGGCGTTGTGAACGTGATCCTGAAGAGCGCCAATCATGGCGGCTCGCTTTCGGGGCAGTACGGCGGGTATTCCGAAAGTGACGGCGAGCGCTACACCATCAGCGGCAACATCGGCCTGCCGCTCACTGCGGACGGCTTTGTCAACCTTACCGCCGAATACTCCGAGTCCGACGAGACCTCGCGTGGTGGAGCGCGACCGGACGCGCTCGCGGTAGGTGCCCTCGTCGGCACCAACCTGGTGCCCGAAGAGGGTCTGGGCCAGCGCTGGGGCGATCCGAACGTGGAGGCCTTCAAGGTCCTCGTCAATGCGGGAATCCCGTTTGCGAACGGGATGGAGCTCTATGGCCACGCCGATTACATGGACAACACGACGGTGTCCGACTTCTTCTATCGCGACCCGGTCATCGGCCCGCCCAACTCTCCTCAGGCCGCCGGGATCACGGCGCGTACCACGCTGATGATCGACAACGTCAACAACACAACAGGTGTCGGGCCTCCGGACGGTCTGCCGGATCCCGCGAGCGTTGCGCTGGTCAACTCCATCACCGCGCAGGCCCTGAATCCGGCCGACTACCTCACGCCTGGCACGGCCCCGAGTGGCTTCGTGCTCCTCAACCCGATCCACACGTTGTTTCCGGGCGGATATAACCCGGACTTCGGCGCTGATATCACGGACTTCGCTATCGCCGTTGGTTTACGCGGCGATATCAGCGAGACACTGACCTGGGATGTGCATGGGCGCTATGGCGAGGACAAAGTCGACTACGACCTCTCCGTGAGCATCAATCCGAGTCTCGGAAGCCTCTCGCCGACGTCGTTCAAGCCCGGCAAGCTCACACAGGAAGAGAGCGGGCTCAATCTCGACTTCGTCAAGACTTTCGCGAACTCGCCGCTCAACCTCGCGTTCGGTGCCGAGTACCGCAACGAGACCTACAAGATCGGACAGGGCGACCAGGCCTCCGTGGTCGCGGGACCCACCGCGGCGATCTTCGGAGTCGGCTCGGACGGCTTCCAGGGATTCCCTGCGGAATCGTCGGGCAGCTTCGAGAGCGACAGCTACGCCGCCTATATCGATGCCGAGACTGATCTGACCGATCGGCTGTCTGGCGCTGTAGCGTTCCGATACGAGGACTACGATGAGTTCGGCGACACCTTCGACTGGAAGATCTCGGGCCGCTTCGAGATCACCGACACCTTCGCGGTGAGAGCGACGGCCAACACGGGCTTCCGTGCACCGACGCCGGGTCAGGTGAATACCCTCAACGTGACGACGACGTCCGACTCTAGTGGCAACCTGATCCCGAACGGCACTTATCCCGTATCGGACCCGATCGCGATCGCGCTCGGCGCCGTGCCGCTGGTACCGGAGGAATCCGAGAACTATACCGCAGGACTCGTGTGGGCGCCGGTCAGCAACATGAGCGTGACGGCCGACTACTACCACATCAAGATCGACGATCGAATCGCGCTCCTGACCAACACCATCGGGGCCGCGCAGGTGGCGCAGCTGATTGCGGCCGGCATCCCGGCTGCGAGGGCCAACCTGCTCCTCGGCAGCAACGCCAACTTCTTCGTGAACGGCTTCGATTCAAAGGTCGACGGCATTGACCTGGCATTCACGGGGAATTACCAGCTGGGAGGCGGCGATCTGCTGGTCGATCTGCACTACAACTACAACCAGCAGGAGGTCGAGAACGTCAAGCCCAACACCATCAATGCTTCACGGGTGTACGACCTGGAGAACCAGGTGCCCCAGAACAGGGCGGTGCTGACGTTCGACTACTCCGCCCCCAACGGCTTCTCGGGGCTGGCGCGCCTGAACTACTACGGCTCGTGGTCTACGACGGGCGGCCTATTCAGCCCCGGTGACGCCTCCGACCAGTACGGCTACGACAGCGAGGTCCTGGTCGATCTCGAGGCGCGCTACACGTTCGCCGAGCGATACACGATCACGGTGGGTGGCGAAAACGTCTTCGACACGCTTCCCGGCGATGAGCAGGATCCAACCTCGGTGTTCCTCGGTGTGCGGCACTCGCTGACTTCACCGTTCGGATTCAACGGGGCGTTCTACTACGCGAGGTTGAGCGCGAGCTTCTAGAAGGGGGCAGGGCGGAGCGGGTGTGGGCTCAAACCCACGCGATTCACGCGCCGCACAGTGCTGGGGGGAGCAGCGAAGCAATCGCGACGCTGCTGACAGCTGGGCCGGCTGCCGCGAGTTCTTCCGCGGCAGCCTCGCCCGCTCTGGCAGGCACTGATCTCTCCTCGATGCCTGCAGGATCGCGCGGTGCATTGAGTGCGCCACCGCGCCGGACTCTTCAGGCCGGAGAGCGTGAGGACTTACCGCATCCGTCCTTGCTACCCGACTCGGGTTGATGACTGCCTCATCGCCTCGGCCTGAAGGCGGCGGCCGGCAATTTCTTTGAGCACCGCCATGCGCGCGCCATCATGGGCGCGCCCGATGAAATCCTCGTGGCACGGGTGTTACGTGCAGATGACGGGGAGAACGGTGCCGGGTTTAAGTTGTTTAGGTTTGCGTTGCAAGATCCAAACGTTGCAGGCGAGTCATTCGGCAACGCAAACCTAAACAACTTAAACCCGGCACCTCTACACCCTACACCAGATCGCGCAATTCCAGCGCCACCAGCCGTTGCCAGAGCAATTCCTGCACGCTTGCGGGACGGTCGAGCTGCAGCCTGGCCAGAAACGGTCGGAGCGCAGCAGGAATTCCCCCGCGCAGCATTGCTGCTGCGATCGAGCCTGCTTTCCCCGTGAGAGTGCCGGTTCGCTCGCGCAACCGTCCAAGCGCTTTGGCGAGCACGATCTCCTCGCTGGTGAAGTCGGTGCCGAACGGGTAGTCGGAAAAAAGCCCGGCACGACGCTGGGCGGCCAGCATCTTGTCGAGCGACTCGGGCGTGTTGTGGCGATGGATGTCGGGAATACGATGGTCGCGAGACAATTTCCCCGCAGCCTGTGCCTGGCGCAGCAAATCCTCCTGGAAGCGCGAGTCCGCGATATTGATGAGCGCCGCGATCACTTCCCGGTCCTCGCGGCCTCGAATCATCGCGATCCCGTATTCCGTGATCACGACATCGCGCAGGTGGCGCGGGATGGTGCAGTGACCGTAGTTCCACACCAGGTTCGAAACGGTTCGGCCGGCGCGGCTGCGCGTACTGCGCACGCACAGTGCTGAATGCGCGCCAGGCAGGGCATGTGCCATGGCGACGAAGTTGTACTGACCGCCGACACCGCTCACGACCCTGCCGTCCGCAAGGCCGTCGGATATCGCGGCGCCGGTCAGCGTCACCATCATCGCTGTATTGATGAAACGGGCGTGCTGGCGCTGCTCGATGCGCAGTGCCATATCCGCGCCGTAAAGCTGATTGATGAAGCCGACGCTCGTCATGTTGAACTGGCGGCGCTCGCTTTCCGGCAGATCGCGCAGTGCTGCGTAGAACCCCCTGGGGCCGAGAAAGAACCCACCGTGCAGCAGCACACCATTCTTCAGGCGAACGCCGAGCGCTGACGCGGCGAGTTTGCGGCGCACCTCGGGACTGCCGAGATCCGCATCGAGCCAGGCCCCCGACGGCAGGCCGATGCGTCCGTCGGCGAACCTGCACTCGCTGTTGAAGACGCCAACGTGCTGAAGCGTCGCAAAGTCGCTGGCGCTCAGCCGGCCCGCCAAACCCGCCGCAATCAGCTGCTCCAGCAGTTCGGGCGTGACGCGCTCGTCGATCGTGCCCTCATTGAGCAGGCGCTGCAGCTGCAGTTGCGGAAACACGCGCCGCTTCAGGATTCCGGAGCGATACAGGTCGAGGTAACCGTCGACGAACATCTCCGAGCAGCCGTAAAGACCCTGCTGAAAGGGCCCGGTGCCGCCGATCTCCTCGATGGTCCCAGCGCAGCGCGCGAGGATTGCGCCCTCATCGAGCACCTGTCTCCAGGTCGGGTTCTGCCGGTGGCGCAGTTGCAGGCAATACACGATCGCATCGCCGAGCTCACCGATGCCGATCTGCAGCGTGCCGCCATCACGCACCAGCGCACTGGCGTGCATGGCAATCGCATAGTCGACCGTGCTGAGCGGCAGATTCGGCGGGCAGAACAGGTCGAAGTCATAGCGGGAATGATCGAGCAGGTAATCGAACTCACTCTCTGCGACTTCCGCATCCCCAAACATGAAGGGGAGCTGGCGATGCACCTCGCCAATGGCAAGCATGTCGTGACCCGCGTGCCGGGCGCGCCGCAGATGGGGCAGCAGGTCCAGCGTCACGTCCGGATTGCAGCTCAGGCTGAGGCTCGTGCGGTTCTCGACGGTGCGCCTGGCGACCAGGTGCGCGATCACGTTGACACCGCGACGCAGGACTTCGGCACCGACGTGCGTGTAGTTCGCGCTGAGGTAGTGTTGCTGGACGTAGGGCACGTTGAGATATGCCCCGGGCTCCAGGAAGAATTCAACCACCTCTATGTTTGTGGGCAGCGTTCCAGCGCGTACCGCAGCGACGTAGTCGAGCTCCGGGTAGTTGCCGAAGACGCGCGCGACGAACGGTTCGAGGAAGCGGCGCTCGAGCTCATTGGTGGCGGAGGGCTTGCGCAGGCTCAGCGCGGTGAAAATGCGCAGCTCGATCTTCGGATCTCGCACCGCGCGCCGATAGAACTCATTGACCAGGGGATTGGGCTTGCCGAGCGCCAGCGGCAGCGCCAGCACGATACGGCCGCCGAGACGGCGCAAAGCCGCATCGACGCATTCGCCGACATCGTCGAAGGCTTGCGTCATCGGGACCGGTACACCCTACCGGGAGCGGAAACTATTTCGGCAGCAGGCGCAATTCGAACCGGACTCTGACTTCATTACCGACCACTGAGGTGTCTTTCCAATCGCCCTGGCCCACGCCGTAGTCGAGGCGATTGACTGTCACGCCGCCCTTGAGCCAGGCGACCGGCTTGCCTGCCTCCTGTACGGCCTGAAACGTAAATGGCAGTCGGACCTCGCGCGTCACGTCACGAACCGTGAGCTTGCCCGTCGCCTCGTACTCACCGGCGGCCTTGCGCGTGAAGGCGGAGGTCACGAAATGGGCCGTGGGGTACTTCGTGGAGTCGAACAGGTCCTTGTCCCGCAACACTGTGTCGCGATCGCTGTCCTGCGTGTTGACCGACTGGGTCGTGACCTGCACATCGAAGTGGCTGGCGGCAAGGTTGGCGTCGGCGAAGAAAATCTGGGCCGAGAATTTGTCGAACCGGCCATCGACATCGCCGCCACTCTGCTTCGCCGTGAAGCCCAGCCAGCTCTTGGCCGGATCCACGCTGTAGGGGGGAGCGCCCGGGGTGGGAGTCGCCGCCGGAGTCGGAGCGGCTAAAGGTGTCGCCGCGGTCGCCGGAGGCGCTGCGGGCACCGGAGTCGCCGCGAGCACCGGAGTTACCGCGGCAGCGGCGGGAGTCTGCGTCGCGGCTTCGGCTGGCGAGGGGCTCGGCCCAGGACCGCAAGCCAGCACCATCGTGGAGCAGAGCACGAAGAACAGAGTGGCGTGCGTTCTACGCATCGATCACCTCGGCGTTCGGGATGAAAACGGCGACATGCGCCGCAGCACGTCATCTTTGAGCACGAAATGATGCTTTAGTGCCGCGACGATGTGCAGCACGGCGAGCGCCACCAGGATCTTGAACAGCGTCTCGTGCACCTCGTGCATCACGTCCGCTGTTTCCTTGTCAGGCGTCATGAGGTTGGGCAACGTAAACCAGCCGAAGTAGCTCACCGGAAAGTTGGAGGCGGTGGACAGCATCCACCCGGTGATCGGCATGGCGAACAGCAGGAAGTAAAGGCCGAAGTGCGTCACGTGCGCCAGCACCCGCTCATAGGGCTTGAGCGTATCGGGCAGGAGCGGCGCGGGATTCATCCAGCGCCATAGCAGCCGCAGCGTGGCGAGCGCCAGGATCGTGATGCCGATGGATTTGTGCCGGGCCAGGACTGCAAATTTTTCCAGACCCAGGGGCAGGTGATGCGCAGTTCGCGCCAGCAGGTATTGCACGATGATCAGCGCCACGATCACCCAGTGAAAGGTCTGTGAGAGCGCGCCCCATCGAGTCACGGTATTGCGAAACTGCATGGCCTCTCCAGGGTCGGAAGTGAGTCTGGGTCTGCGGGAGCTACCCGAAGCGTGCCACCATAATGGAATCGCTCGATAGTGCTCAACTTCGCCTTGCGTCCTGCCGCTCATCACCGCGCTCCCTATGGCATAGTGGGTCGCAGCCTGACTCTCACTTTCTCACCCTGAATAGACGGTGAACCATGCTTCGCCTGCTTCGTTCGATCGCGCTCCTGGCTTTGTGCGCCACGCTCGTGGCGTGCCCCAAGGCGCAACGTCCTGAGGTTCCGACCGGGCCGACACCGACGACGGGAATTCCGGAACGTGACATCAAGGGTGCAACGGTATTTCAGGTCCGATCCGAGGAGTCACTGGTGCGTATCCTGACGTACAAGGGCGGAGCGTTTTCCGCCGCGGGCCACAACCACGTCATCGCATCTCACAACCTCACCGGCAAGGTGTACGTGCACGAGGATATTGCCCATTGCGCCTTCGACCTGGTGATGCCGGTGACGCTGCTGGAGGTCGACGAAGCCAACCTCCGGGCGCAGGAGGGCGAGGATTTCAAGGCCGAGGTCCCCGACTCCGCCAAGGAGGGCACACGCAAGAACTTGCTCGGAGAATCGCTCCTTGACGGTGAGCATTATCCCGGAATCGAGCTGAGCTCGACGACAATCGAGGGCACGCGGGAATCAATGCGGGCGACGGTGAGAGTGAAGGTGAAGGACCAGGAACACGATATCCAGGTCCCGGTCGCAGTGAAGTACGAAGGGGATCACCTCACTGCAAGCGGAGAATTCACCGTCAAGCAATCCGAGCTTGGTCTCAAGCCCTTCAGCGTGCTCGGTGGCGCGCTGCAGGTGCAGGATCAGATGAAGGTGAAGTTCTCGGTGCTCGCAGCGAAGAAGACGGGCTGAGGCGAACGGCTGTTCAAAAACGCTCCTTGGTCTCAACGAGGAGTTGCACCTTGCTGATCGACGGATCGCCATCGAGTGGAAACGCCAGGTCGATGTGGATGATGTTGCCGAGCCCGGAGCGGCTGCTGCCCAGGCGCAGGCCGATGCCAATGTCCTTCAGCAGCCCGAGGCTCGGAGTATTCAAGGGCGCCTCGCCCCAGGTGCGACCCATGTCGATGAATGCCGCTGCACCCACGCGGAACAGCCTAAATGGGTACCAGTCGGTGAAGTAGCGCTGCTCCAGAGTCAGGAGCGCGCGGGCTTCGCCGCCCTGATAGCGAAGCGGGTATCCACGCAGACCATTGTCGCCGCCCAGCAGGATCTGATTGTCCAGATCGAGGTTGTGACCTGCGGTCCCCTGTAGCGTCGCGAAGAACAGCCAGTTGTGCGACTGCTGGGTGTAGTAGCGAATCCCGGCGTCCAGGATCGTGTTGCGAGCGTCGCCGTCCTCGTAGCGACCGCTGAGCGAACCGGAGTACAGGAGAGTCGACGCCGGTGTCGGCGACATGCCGTGGCCGGCGGCGGCTTCGAATACCACAGCGCGCCGATCCGCTCCGAACGCGGGATCGCTGAATCCCAGCCGCCCGGTGACACGCGTACCAAGGAAGAAATCCTCGGTGCGTTCGATTTCGTCGTGATTCCTGAGCTTGAGATAGCTGTCCTCGACCAGGTCGAAGCCGATCCAGGGGTACGCGAGCTTGCGGTCTTCGGGCACTAGGTTCGTGGCGTCGACCTCTGGCAGCGCCTCAAACAGGCGTTCGTCGAACGTCACACCGAACGTCAGGCGCCGTGCCCAGCGTTCTTTCAGTCCCGGTGAGAGGCCCGCATACAAGTCCACGAACCGGCGCTGCTCGCGGAACTGATCGACGATTTCGCCCAAGTCGTAAAGGGAGTCGACGTGCTCATCGTCGGCGAGCGCGATCCCTCCCGCACGCCGTGTATCGAGCGAGTAGAAGGGTCGGTCTACGAGCAGTTCGTGGCGCGAACCGTCACTGTTGTTGGCGTAGCTCGCCTGCAGGTTGATGCGGGTTCCGGAGAGATTCGCATCCTTGAATTCGATCAGGTTCTCGTCGCGATCGATTCCGGACTTGTGGGAGGCGGAGATCGATTGCCCCCAGCCGAGGAGGTTCAGCTCCTCGAGCTCGATCCCCGCCGTATTTTGCCCACCGTGCCGGCCGAAGGAGATGCCCGGGTTGAGTGTCCACACGTCGCGCGTCCTGACTTCGACGTCGACCTTGCCGTCGTGATACGCGACGGGCCTGATGTTGGCGTCATAGAGGTAGCGTGCGGATCGCAGCAGGCGCTCGGATTCCTCCATGAGCCGCTTCGAATATGGATCGCCGCTGCCGAACAGGAGCTGGCGCCGAATGACCTCCTCGCGCGTAGTGATGTGCAGCTGGTTGGCGAGGCGGAACAGTGCCGTGTCTTCCTTCGGATCCTCCGGATCGAAGATGTTCTGGTTGACGATCCGGATCTCGCCGAACGACGCCCCGGCGCTCTCGAGCTCGGCGTCAGACGGAAGCCACGACGGTCCGGGGTGCGGCGGCGGAGGGGCTTCGGTCGCAGTGCCGGCAGCGCCGCTAACCTGCGAGAGCAGGGCGATCAACAGCGCCGGCAGCAATGAACAGGTTGCGTGTCTCAGGGACTTCATCCGCATGTGCGGTCACTGCGACACGCAGCGCCTCGCACAGGGTGAGACGGCGCCTCACGCCCGGATCAATCGCGACGCAGGATGCTCCACAGCGTTTTCACAACACGCTCGACGTCCTCATCCCGCATGCCGGGAAAGAGCGGCAGGGTGAGTGTCTCGCGGCCGATACGCAGGGCATTCGGCCAGTATTCGGGCAGGTAACCGAGCTGTCGATAGAAGGTCAGCGCCGGGATGCTGGGATAGTGAACACCGCTGCCGATGCCCTGCTCGTGCAGCGCGCGCTGCAGGCGCGGCCTCGTGAAGCCGAAGCGTGCGTAGTCGATGAGCACCGTAAAGATATGCCAGGAATGATTCTCATCGCCCCGTTCCGGCAGCAGCAGGCCGTCCTGCTCTTCGAGCACTTCGAAGTAGCAGGCTGCGAGCTCACGGCGGCGGCGATTGAAACTCTCGAGCTTCGCAAGTTGTGCGATGCCGATGCAGGCCGAGACGTCGGAGAAGTTGTACTTGCCGCCGGCACGCACGACATCGAGCTCGCCCTCGGCGTTGCGCTGGATGCCATGAAAGCGAAGTTGCTCGACGACCGCCAGCACGGCTGGATCTGCCGTCACCAGCGCGCCGCCTTCGATGGTCGTGATGTTCTTGTTGGGGTGGAAGCTGAAGCAGACGATGTCGCCGAATGAGCCGATTCTTCGGCCGTGGCACGCAGAACCAATAGCGTGCGCTGCGTCCTCGATGACGCGCAGACCGTAGCGCGAGGCGATGGCGTGTACCGCATCGAGGTCCGCGGACAGGCCGGCGAAATGCACCGGCATGATGGCGCGCGTGCGCGGCGTCAGCGCCGCCTCGATCTGTGCCACCTCGATATTGCGGTTGCGCAGCCCCACGTCGACGAAAACCGGCACCGCGCCGACGCGCACCACCACGTTTGCGGAGGCTGCGAAGCTCATCGCCGGCACGATCACTTCATCACCCGGACCCACGCCGACCGCGCTGAGCGCCATCTCGAGTGCGCCGGTGGCCGACGTGCAGGTGCGAACCTGCTGGTCGCCGCCGAGGTACGCGGCGAGCTCGCTCTCGAAGCGGGCCACCTGCGGCCCGGTCGTGATCCAACCGGAGCGCAGAACCTCCGCGACCGCTGCGATAGTCTGCTCGTCGATGAGCGGTCGGGTGAAAGGCAGGTAGTCCTTCATGGTGCAGCCCGGGCGAGAACCAGCACGCCGGCAACGATCAGCGCAATGCCGCCCAACTTTGCGACCGTCAGTGCTTCACCGAACAGGGCCGCGGCAGCGAATGCATTGACGATATAGCCGATTGAAAGCATGGGGTACGCAATGCTGACCGGCACGCGCGATAAGGCCCCGAGCCACAGCACCACGCTGATCACGTAGCAGGCGAGCCCCGCCCACAGCGGTACGGTGCGCAACAATTCCTCGGCCGCGCTCCAGGAGACGTTCCCCGCATCGGACACCAGCGCGCCACTGGTGCGTGTCGCCGCCTTGAGCAGCAATTGTGCCGCCGCATTGAGCAGCACACCGCCGAGCAGCAACGCCCAGGTGAGAGCGTTCATTGCCGGCTCACGATCAGGCGGCGCAGGTCACGAGCCCGGACCACCATCGGCACACCGTGCTGCTGCAGCAGTGCGTAGGTCTTTGGCTCGACGACCGCCAGCGCCTGCGGCAGGCCCTGCCACTGCGACTCGAAGGTCTCGAGGTTCGCTATACCCTTGTGTGGCTCGAACTGCAGGCCGAAAGTGAGCTCGCCCTTTTCGTCCACGAGCGTCATCGTGCGGCGGAGGTAGAACGGCAGGGACTGATCGTAGGTGCGAACGCTGTACATCGGTGCGTTGTGGTACAGGGCGGGTGGCAACTGGGCTGCGAGCGATTCGCCCGAATAGACCGTCTCCACCGCCCGCGCGCCCCACAGGAGAGCCGCCGCGCAAAGATAGCCGGTCGCGCCGACGATTGCAGCCAGTCGTTGGCTGTCGCCGTTGCGCATTGCCAGGACGCCGCCGATCAGGGCGATCACGGCGTCGGCGAACAATACCGGGCGCAGATCGAAAAACAATGTGCCGCGGGGTGACGACGGCACCAATCGAGGCAGCAGGATAGCAAGAACAAGAAAGGTTGCGCCGATAATGAAGAGCAGCACACCCGTGTGGCGCAGGTCGCGACGCAGCCGCGTTTCCTCGCCCGTCGCCATCAACAACGCCACCGAGGGGAACATCGGCAGGATGTAAGGGACGAGTTTTGAGTCCGAGACGGAAAAGAACAATAGGACGCTCACGCTCCAGATCCACAGAAAGCGTCGCACGTCGAAGCGTCCCGGCGTGGCGGACGCGCGCCAGCCGGTGAGCAGCGCGCGCACCGTGGGTATCGTCCAAGGCAAAGAACCCAGCACGAGGATGGCGAGAAAGAACCACCAGGGCTCGTAGCGATCCGAGACCATCGTGAGATAGCGTGCGAAGTGCTCGCGCACGATGAAGAAATCGAAGAACTGTGGCACCGCGCGCTGCATGAGCAGCATCCACGGGAGCGTTAGCAGCAAGAAGAGCGCCAGGCCGCTGGTAATCGAGAGGTGGCGCCAGATCGACCAATGCCGCTGCACAATCGAGTACGCGAGCAGCGCGAGCGCTGGCAGGACCAGCGCTACCAGCCCTTTGGTCAGAAACGCCCCGGCCGCCCCGGCCCAGGCGAGCCACATCCAGAGCCTGCGCCTGGAATCGGTGGTGCGCGAGTCGTGGGCGATGCAGAACGCAGCGAGCATCAGCGTCGTGAACAAGGTAAGACTCATGTCGAGAGTCAGCTGATGCGCCATCAGGACGAGGAGCAGCGAACTGCCCGACATGATTCCCGCGCGCCATCCGGCGGCGGATCCCCAGATGCGCCACGCCATGCCTGCACCGATCAGTACCGTGAGAAGTCCGCACAATCCGGTGTAGAAGCGTGCCGACCAGTCGCTCGTGCCGAATACCGCATAGCTTGCCGCGGTGGCCCAGTACTGCAACGGCGGCTTTTCGATGTAGACCAGATCGTTGAGTCTTGGCACCAGCCAGTTGCCAGAGTGCAGCATCTCACGCGGAATTTCCGCGTAGCGTCCCTCGTCCGGATTGAACAGCGCCCGGTGGCCGAGCAGTACGAACCAGGAGAGCGTGAACGCGAGAAGTGCTGCAAGCAGCAGGACCTCGCGACTCTGGAACCGGATGGTTGCGCTCCTCATGCGCCGGCCGCTTCGGTCAGCGAGCGGCCCTGGGTGGCGAGGGTTCCGGAGCGGCCCGCAACCTCGTCGAGGTCGATTTCGTGGCGGCGCAAGTGATCCACTTGCAGACGCGCGAACAGATCACGCATCGCTACGAGCTCGAAGCCCTGCGACATCCACCCGGTGAGCAGGCGCTCGAATTGCGGCAGCAACCGCTGGCCCTCGAGCTCCGCGTGCAGCGTGAAGACGTGACTCGTCGGCATCTGCGAACCACTGATCGCGAGAATCGCCTCGACAGCGTCCTCGGCCGTGTTGTCGTCGACGCCGATCAGCTCGTCCAGCGTTGGTAACGTTGTCGGCAGCTGCACGCACTCTCCCATCACACCGTGCATTTCGGGGAGAAACGGAGTCAACCCGCGCGTATCGCTCGCGTAACGAAAGCGGTACTTCGACTCGAGTGCCAGTACATGGGGATTGAGCTGCCACCCAGCGGCCGCGTACGAATCGGGTGGATGGCCAAACACGGCAGTGAATGCCGCGACTCCCTTCTCGAGCTCGATTCCCGTCCAGGATTCATCAGCGCCCGCGACTCCGTCCTGCCAACGGACGTGGTCATAGGAGTGCAAGCCGACCTCAAATCCCGCCTGGCGCACCGAGCGCATCACTGCTGCCGCCTGCTTTCCGATCTGCGGGCCCGGCAGCAACGTGCCATACAGCAGCGTCTTCCAGCCGTAGTGTTCCAACACCGAGGTGCGCCGGACTTTGCCGAGGAAGCCGCGCCGAAATACGCGGCGCAGTGCCCGCCCGGTGTGATCGGGTCCGACGCTGAAGTAAAACGTTGCCCGTGCTTGCAGCCGCTGCAGCAGGTCGGCGAGCCGCGGGACGCCCTCGAGCGTTCCTCGCAGCGTGTCGACGTCGATCTTGAGCGCCAGCCGACGTGTGGAGTCGTCTCGCGCGCCCGTGGCAGGCGAAGTGCCGCTCATTTCGTCTTGGGATCAGGCCGCATCCACCAGCGCGCGGGCGTCGCCGAGATTACCGCGGTAGGACTCGAAGATGCGGCGCACGGCGGTGATCATGTCCACCTGGGGCGTCCAGCCGAGCTCCTCGCTCGTGTTCCTGATCCAAGGCACGCGGCTTTGCACGTCCTGGTAGCCGGCACCGTAATACTTCTCCGCCGCGACATTGACGATGCGCACCTGCGCCGCCGAAACGGCATACACATCGATCGACCCCGCGATGTCCAGCATCAGCTCTGCGAGCTGGCGGATGGAAAGATCATTGGCCGGATTGCCGATGTTGTAGATACGCCCCGATGCGACGCTACCCCGGTTGGCGATGATCTTCAGCAGGCAATCGATGCCCTCGGAGATATAGGTGAAGCAACGCCGCTGCGAGCCGCCATCCACCAGCCGGATGTCCTCGCCGCGTACGATGTTGCCGAGGAACTGCGTCAGCACCCGGGAGCTCCCTTCCTTGGGCGTCTGCATGCGATCGAGTCCCGGTCCGATCCAGTTGAAGGGACGAAACAGCGTGAAATCGAGTCCGGCGTCGGCGCCGTAGGCCCAGATGATCCGATCGAGCAGCTGCTTGCTGCAGGAATAGATCCAGCGCGACTTCGGGATCGGCCCGAGCACCAGCGAGGATTCATACGGATGAAACTCGCTGTCGGTCGACATGCCGTAAATTTCGGAGGTCGACGGGAATACCACGCGCTTGTGATGCTTCGCGCACTGCCGGATCAAGGGGAGGTTGGCTTCGAAGTCGAGCTCGAAGACGCCCAGCGGGTTGGTGATGTAGGTGGCGGGTGTGGCGATCGCCACCAGCGGCAGCAGCACGTCGCACTTGCGGATGTGGTACTCGACCCACTCACGGTTGATCGTGATATCGCCTTCGAAGTAATGAAAGCGCGGGTTGTCGAGCAGGTGTGCGACTCGATCGCTCTCCAGGTCCATCCCGTAGACGTGCCAGTCCGTCTCGCGCATCACCGCCTCGCTCAGGTGATGGCCGATGAAGCCGTTGACGCCGAGGATCAGCAGTTTCTTCATGAACGAATTTCCGGTGCAGAGAAATTGTCGAGCGGCAGGGGCGCCTCACCGTGCAGCCGGGCGAAGCCACGCGCATCGAGCGATTGGCCGTCGATGCGCAGGGATGGAATCTCCAGTCGCAAGCCATCGGCGCAATCCAGGCGAAGGTGCTCGCCACGCTCCACGTACAGCTGTGCCCCGGCCCGGGAGCGGGCCGGTTCTCCCGTCCAGCGCGATGCCTCGAACACGATGCGCTGCGGCCCGAGATCGGTGAAAGCCCCGGGAAAGGGCGGCGCAACCGCGCGGATCATTGAGTGCACACGCTTGGCCGGCCAGGACCAGTCGATGCGCCCGTCCTGCGGCGTGCGGCCGCCGAAGTAGGAGCCTGCCGCGAGATCCATGGGGCTCGCCGCAGGGGGTCCTTCCGCGAGCATGGGCAGACAGTCCTGGAGCAGGTCCGCCGCGGCCTGGGCCACAGCGATCGATACCGTGAGCGCGGTGTCGTTGATCCCGATCGGGACAGCCTGCTGCGCCACGATCGGCCCGGAATCGGGCTTGCTCACCATGTAATGCAATGTCGCGCCCGTACTGCTCTCGCCATTGAGAATTGCCCAGTTGACCGGAGCACGGCCGCGATACTTGGGCAGGAGCGATCCATGCATGTTGAGCGCGGCCCAGCAGGCGCTGCTCAGCAGGGGTTGGCCGAGCATCGAGCGGTAATAGAAAGAAAAGATGTAGTGCGGCGTGAGTGTCCCCACCCGTTTGACCCACCCTGGTGAATTCGGATTCTCGGCTGTGACCACCTCGACGCCGCGCTTCGTCGCAAGCCGTGCCACGCTCTGGAACCACTGCACCTCACCGGGAGCGTCGGCGTGCGTGAACACCAATGGGATATCGACGCCGCGATCGAGCAGTACCCGCAAACAGCGAAATCCGACTTCGCTGTAGGCGAACACCACCGCTTTAAACACGAAGCCGCTCGCGCTGCCTGCCCTTCTGGCTTTCGAGTACTGCCGCGATGATGTAGCGAGGCCGGCCGCGTACCTGCTCGTAGGTACGGCCGACGTATTCGCCGATCAGGCCGATGCCGAACAGCGCCACACCGATCAGCATGAAGGCGATGGCAAAGAGGGTGAACACGCCCTCAACCTCCGGCCCCAGGATCAGGCGTCGCGCCACGAGGTAGATCACCAGCAGACCCGACATACCCGCGATCGCCATGCCCAGCATGGAGAACAGTTGCAGCGGCACGAAGGTGAAGCCGGTCATCAGGTCGAAGTTGAGCCGTATCAGTTTGTAGAGCGAATACTTCGACTGGCCGGCGCGCCTCGACTCGTGCGCGACTTCGATCTCGGTGGGATTGCGCGCGTACAGGTAGCCAAGCGCGGGAATGAAAGTATTCACTTCGCGCGATGCATTCACCGCATCGATCACGTCGCGCGCGTAGGCGCGCAGCATGCAACCCTGGTCGGTGATGTGGATGTGAGTGGTCTTCTCCCGCAGGTGGTTCAGCGCGCGCGAGGCCCAGCGCCTGGCCCAATGATCCTGACGACCGCGCCGGACGGTACCGACATAGTCATGCCCGAGCTTGATGGCTGCGCGCAGCCGGGGAATTTCCTCGGGAGGGTTCTGCAGGTCGGCATCAAGGGTGATGACGATCTCGCCGGCCGCGCGCTCGAATCCGGCCAGGATCGCCGCGTGCTGACCGAAGTTGCGCTGAAACAGGATGACGCGCGTTTCGCCAGGGCGCGCAGTGTGCTGGGCGCGCAGCAGCGCGACCGAGCGATCGCGGCTGCCGTCGTCCACGAAGATGCACTCGTAAGGCGCGCCCAGCAGATCGAGCGCCTCATAGAGCCGCACGAACAGCTCCGGCAGGCAGGCCTCCTCATTGAAGACCGGCACGACGACGCTGATTTCAGGGCGGATTATCGCCTGCACGACCGTCCTGGACGGCTCCGTGATGGTGCTTTGCATGCGGTTCTGGCCAGCGGTGATTCTAGCGTTAGACGCTTACGGGCACGACAATCAATCGCTGCACGCCGTGGAAGGAGCGGCAGTAGTAGATACCCGACTGGCTGGTCGGATGCGGGCCGCGGGATTAAGAGAAGTTAAGGGTGCCGTGCAGCGGCATTACGCCTGCTGCACGGCCGAAGGCAGGGACGCCGGAATGCCCGGTCAGCGCCCCGAGATCTCTTTCACCAGCGCGTCCGCCTGATACACCTTGGTGAGCGCTTCCTTCATGATCGCCGGGTCCACGGCGATGGCACGGTTCTTTTCGACATCGAACCAGTAAGAGCCCGAAATCGAATGAATGTTGCCGTCGAACATCAGGCCCACCAGCTCGCCCTTGGCATTGATGAGCGGGCTGCCGGAGTTCCCGCCGACGATGTCGTTGTTGGTCGAGAGGTTGAAGCGCGTGCCGAGATCGAGTGAGTTCTTCCGCTCGATCCAGCGCGGCGGCAGGGCGAAGGGCTTCTGCCCGGTCGTGCGCTCGTAGGCCACTTTCAGGGTGGTGAACGGCGCGACCGGCTCGCCCTTCTCGACCCAGGCCTGCACCGTGCCGTAGTTGATGCGCAGCGTGAACGTCGCATCCGGATAGGTGCTGGTGCCGAGGATCTTGAAGCGGGCGCGCGCGATTCGTTCGCTCGCGACCTCCGTCGGCGCCTCGACTTCATCCTCGTAGCGCTTGCGGATCGCGCGCGCATCGGGATCCACGTTGCGCGCGAGCTGGATCATCGGATCGGTCGACGCGTCGACGGCCGCGGCCCCACCGTCCCAGAGCTGCGCCCGAACTTTGGCGTCGCCGAGCTTGCTGCCATCGATCAGGCGTGCCGCGAGGGTGTCCGGCGATTCGCTGCCGAGCACGCTCTTTACGAGCCTGTCGTCGGGCCCGAGCCACTCGCGCATACGCTCCAGCGAGTACGACAAGGTGAGTTTCTCGAGCGACGGATAGACCGGGGTATCGGCCTTGAGGTATTGCTCGAGCTGTGGCAGGGCCGCATTGGTATATTCGCGGAAGCGATCTTCGTTCGGTTTGTTGCGCTCCGCCGCACCGCGCACCAGCGCACGTGCGTACCGATACAGCTCGCTGTTGAAGGCCGCGGCGCCCTCGACGAAGGTGTGCGGCACGAGCTGGTTGCGATACGCGGCCTGCGCTCTTGCCATGTCGTCCCAGGCTGACCCGGCAAGCGCCTGCAGGCCGGGATCGGCAGCTACCTTGTCGCGCAGCGCCTTTTCTTCCGCCCGCTTCGACTGCATCAGTGAGTCATCGAGCAGCGCATCGAGCTGCTTGCGGCGCACCTTGATGGAGTTCTCGAGATAGAGGATCGGCTCCTGAATGATGCGCAGCGACTCATCATCATTCTTACCGAACTGCAGATACCGCCCGCGCAGCTCCGAATAGCGCAGCAACCAGAGCGGCAGGTACGCATTTCGGTTGGAGGTCAGTTCCTCGACCGTCAGCAGGCGATCGGTGCTTCCCGGATGCCCGGACACGAACACGGGCTCATGTTCCTGGGCTCCGGCGAAATTCACCTTGAGGAAATTCGGTGTGCGCGCGGGTTTGCCGTTTTCGTAGGCCCGCATGATCGACATGTCGAGGCAATAGCGCGGGAACTGGAAGTTGTCGGGATCGCCGCCGAAGGCGGCGATGTCGTCTTCGGGCGCGAACACGAGGCGCACGTCGCTGTAGCGCTTGTATTTGTAGAGGAAATATTGACCGCCCTGGTAAAGGGAAACCGATTCACACGAGAGTGCACCGGTCTTCCGGTCCTTCTTGGATGCCTCTTCGCACGCTTGCTCGAGCCGTGTCAGCTCTTTCTTGCGGGCCGCATTCGCGGCCTTGTCATCGAGTCCTCGCGTGGCGGCGCTCACCTTCGCGGTGATCTCCTCCATTCCCATGAGCACCGAGACCTGCTCGGTCTTGCAGACCGGCTCCTCGGCGCGGGAGGGTGCGAGGAAACCGTCGGCGATCAGGTCCCGTTGCGGTGTCGACAGCTGTGCTAGGCACTCGGCCGCGCAATGGTGGTTAGTGAGAATCAGCCCGTCGGGCGAAATGAACGAACCCGTGCATCCGGATTCGAGACGCGTGGTCGCGAGGCGCACGTGATCGAGCCACGCATCCGTGATCTCGACGCCGAGCTGTTCCTTGACCGCTTGCTTGGGGAAGTTGTCGAAAGTCCACATCCCTTCATCGGCGAGTGCGGCGCCGCTCAGCATGAGCAGCACCAGAGCGCGAACCAGAGCGTTCATCAGGATCCTCCAATAAGTGTTCGCCGGGCGTTCGAGTTGTTCACCGGGCCGGCCTTAAGGCGCGCAAGGATAGTGGTTTTCACCGGCGCTGACACGTATTCGGTACTAGGTGCTGCGGGCGCAGGACGAGCGGCCGCAGAATCAGGTCGCACTGGTCGGCCCGGCGCCTCAGGCCTCGCCGGTCGTGAGCAGCAGAGTGGTGCCCTCGGGCGCCACCAGCATCGCAGTGCCCTCCGGGTCGAACGCCTTGGGTAGGTGTCGCGAGCGCTCGATGCCGAGCTTTTCGATGTGGCTGAGACGCGACGACATTTCAGGATCGATGAAACTCAGCACCGGCGTGCGCAGCTCGCGCGCCGCGTACAAGCCGAGATCGAGAGAATCGCTGGTCAGGGAAATGTGGCGGAACGGTTTGCTCTGTTCATCCGTGGCGACGAACCCGAGCCGCTCCCAGAAATCCTTGGAACGATCCGGATCCCGCGCCGGAATGCCGATCTCATTGAAGTAGCCGCACGTCGAAGTCTCGACCGATTCGCGGGTCGGCGGAGAAAAGGTACGCGCTTCCAGGAGCGTCACCATCACTCGGTCCGGATCGTGAAAGCCGGCCTCGTTGAAGACGTCGCTACCGAGTTTGCGGAACGCGAACTCGATGCCGAGGCTTTCCAGCGCGTCGATGTGGCGCCCAAGATCAGGCTTGACGAAGGTGAGGGACGGCGAATCGAACTCGTATTGGTGCAGGCCGATGAAGAGGCGCCCGTCCGTGACCACTGCGTACGGGTGTGACCACGTTTCGCCCACCTCGGCCTGCGTGAAGCCGAGTTTCTGGTAGAACTCCAGTGACTCGAGCACGTTCGGTGCATGCACGCTCAATTCCAGGAAACGCCCCAGCATGTGAGTCACCTAGTTCGCATTGCGCAGGATGAGATCGCCCAGCAGGCTGACGTGATCGGCGCGATCGTTGAGCGACGAAATGTAGTCAAGGCTCTCGCCGCCGTGCTCCAGGAATGTTTCGCGCCCGGTGATCGCGATTTCTTCCAGTGATTCGAGGCAGTCGAGGGAGAATCCCGGACAGATCACCGTGAGTCTGCGCACGCCGTCGCTGGCACGCTGGCGCACCACGTCCGCGGTGTAGGGCTGCAACCATTCCTCGTAACCGAAGCGAGACTGAAAACTCAAACTCCATTGCTCCTCTTTCAGGCCGAGCGCGCCGGCCAGCAACGCCGCGGTGTGCTGGCAGCGCGTGTAGTAGGGATCGCCATTCTCGAACAGCCGTTTTGGCATGCTGTGAAAGGACATGAGGAGCTGCTGGGAACGGCCATTCTTCTGCCAGTGTTCCAGTACGCTGGCCTTGAGCGCATCGATATACGCCGGCGCGTCGTGGTAGTCGTTCACGAACCGCAGCTCGGGCACGATGCGCCAGCGAGCGAACTCCGCAGCGACGTGATCGAACACTGAGCCGGTGGTCACGCCCGCATACTGTGGGTACAGCGGAAGAACGATGAGTCGCTCGACGCCGCTCGACCGCAGCGCCTGCAGCCCCGCGGTGATTGAAGGTTCTCCATAGCACATGCCGACCTGGATCGCGCAACCGCCGTCGACCTGGCCGGCAAGTGCAGCCTGCAGCGCGTTGGCCAGGCGCCTCGCGTACACGATGAGCGGTGAGCCTTCCGGCATCCAGATCCTGCGGTACAGCCGCGCGCTGCGTCGCGGCCGCACGCGCAGGATCACGCCGTGCAGAACGGGCAACCAGAGCGCGCGAGGCAGCTCGATGAGCCGCGGGTCGGAGAGCATCTCGGCGAGAAAGCGCCGCACACCACCCGGCGTCGGTTCGCTGGGACTGCCTAGATTCACCAGCAACACGCCCACGCGCGAGGGCTGCGCGGGTGCTGCAGGCGGGCTGAGATAACGCGGCATGCTGAAGCTGTCGGAGCGCCTTCGCTGTAATGATGGGCCGGCACCATAGCGAAAAGCCGCCAGCATCTCTATGAGCAAGGCGCAAGGCGCTGCGACCTGACAGGGCTGTGACAATGTGGCGAAACTCGTGGCAAGCTTTTCGTCACTCCCCAAGCCACACAACCAAGGGAATGTCCCAGATGAGCAACCCTCGCCACCACAGTGCCAGGGATGCGGCGTGGAAGCCGCCGGTTTCGACCGATGCCGTCAAGGCGAGAACCGGCCGCGGCTGGAAGGAGTGGCTGCGGATTCTCGATAGGGAAAAAGGCCCGACACTGGGCCACACGGCGATGGCCGAGCTGCTGCATGAAAAGTATTCCGTGCCGGGCTGGTGGGCGCAGATGGTCACTGTCGGCTACGAGCAGGCGCGGGGCCTGCGCGTGAAGCATGAGAAGCAGGGCGGATTCGAGATCAGCGCCAGCCGCACCATCGAGGCCGATCCCAAGAGCGTGTTTCGCGCCTGGACCGATGCGAAGGCTCGTGCCCGCTGGTTGCGCAAGACAGTCACGGTTCACAAGGCGACGCCGCCTAAGTCGATGCGCGTCACTTGGATCGACGGCGCGAAGAGCATCGGGGTGAATCTGTATCCCAAGGGCTCGGGCAAGACTCTCATCGCGCTTCAGCACGGCAAGCTTGAGTCCGCAGCACAGGCGAAAAAGATGAAGGTCTTCTGGGGCGGGCGGCTTGATGCGTTGAAGAAGACGCTTGAGGACTAGCGAGCCGGCAGGCGACCGACCGCCGTTACTGAGTCTGCGGATTCTGCGGCGCCGCCGTCTGTGCTGCATGAGGCATCGCAAACCACAGCGCCACCGCCAGAGCAGACATCGCCACGCAGAAGATCAATACCGGGAACGGCGTGTCGACGCGATAGGTGCCGAGCCATTGAACGCAGATCGCGCCCACTACCTGCTGGACGAATCCAAGCAGGCTCGATGCGGTACCCGCGTGCTGGCGCGCGAGCCCGATGGCACTGGCGGTGACATTGGGGAGCGTCAGTCCCTGCCCGAGTGTCATCAGCGCAATTGGCAGAAAGATCCACAGCGGATGGACGGCGCCCAGCGCCACTGCTCCGAGGGCAACCGCTGCGCCACTGAGTGAAACCAGCACGCCGGTATTGATCAGCGTGTTGATGCCTGCGCGGCCATGGTGACGAGTCACGCCCCAATTGCCGAGAAAATATCCGGCGGCGACCAGCAGATAGTAGGTGCCGAACTCGGTGGGTGGGCGATGAAACACCGACACCATCACATAGGGCATCGTCGACACGAACACAAAGAACACGGCGAATATCACTGCGCCCTGGAGGGTGTAACCCATGAATGCGGGCTGCCTTAACAGCGCACCTGCTTCGGCCGCCACCGAGTGGCTCTCGGCGTGAGGGGTGCGCCGCGCACGCGTTTCCGGCAACCAGCGCCACGCTGCCCACAGGATCACGACGCCCGCGACTGCCAGGAGCACGAAGACGCTCCGCCAGCCGGCGGCGACCATGAGCTTGCCGCCGACCCAGGGGGCGAGCGTGGGCGCAATCACCGTGACCATCGTGAGCCAGGCGATCATGCGTGCCATCCTTTCGCGCGGATACAGATCGTTCACGATCGCCCGGGAGACGATCATGCCGGCCGATGTGCCGAGCGCCTGGATCGCGCGACCGATGATCAGCCACTCGAGATTGCGCGCGGCCACGCACATCAGCGATCCAATGTTGAAAATCAGCAGGCCGATGAGGACGATTGGCCGGCGTCCAAATCGGTCCGACAACGGGCCGTGCACCAGCAGCCCCACCGAGAATGCGAGCAGCGCCACGCTCACCGTGAGCTGCACGTGCGCAACGTCGGTCGCGAAGTGCTCGCGCAGCACCGGCAGCGCAGGCAGGTAAATATTGACGGCCGCCGGGCCCACCGCGGTGATTGCGGCGAGCAGCGCCAGCACGGAGCGATCGGAAAGGGGCGGGGCCGGCCGGCCGGCAATCTCAGGCTGGCCGGCGACACTCACGCGGTAATGCCACCCACGCAGACGTACTTGATCTCAGCGTAGTCCTGGATGCCGTACTTTGAGCCTTCACGCCCGACCCCTGATTCCTTCATTCCGCCGAACGGCGCGACTTCGGTGGAGATCAGGCCCGTGTTGAGGCCGACGATGCCGTACTCGAGACCTTCCGATACGCGCCACGAACGCGCCAGGTCACGCGTGTAGAAATATGCTGCAAGCCCGAACTCCGTGTCATTCGCCATGCGAATCGCTTGCGCTTCGGTCTTGAAGCGAAACAGCGGTGCGATCGGGCCGAAAGTCTCTTCGCGCGCGACCATCATGTCGGGCTTCACGTTGGTGAGCACCGTGGGCTCGAAGAAGGTACCGCCGAGTGCGTGACGCTTGCCGCCAGCTGCGATCGCCGCGCCCTTCGCGAGCGCATCCGCGATGTGCTCCTCGACCTTGGCCACCGCATTCATGTCGATGAGTGGGCCCTGGTCGGTCGCGCCCTTGAGGCCGTCGCCGATTCTGAGCAGCGCCACCGCATCGACGAGTTTCCCGGCGAACTCGTCATACACGCCATCCTGGACCAGCAGCCGATTGGCGCACACGCAGGTCTGACCGGTATTTCGATACTTGCTCGCGATCGCGCCCTGCACGGCGGCATCCAGGTCCGCATCGTCGAACACGATGAAAGGCGCATTGCCGCCGAGCTCCAGCGACACCTTCTTCATCGTTGCCGCACACTGGACCATCAATTTCTTGCCGACGGCCGTTGAGCCGGTGAAAGTGAGCTTGCGCACGATCGGGTTGGACGTCATTTCCCCGCCGATCTCGCCGGCCGATCCGGTGATCACATTCAGCACGCCCTTCGGGACACCGGCGCGCTCGGCCAGCTCCGCCATGGCGAGGGCGGAGTAGGGCGTCTGCGTCGCGGGTTTGCACACGATCGTGCATCCCGCCGCAAGCGCGGGGCCGGCCTTGCGCGTGATCATCGCCGCCGGAAAGTTCCACGGTGTGATCGCTGCGACTACACCGATCGGCTGGCGCAGCACCAGTATCCGCTTGTCGGCCTGGTGGCCGGGGATCACATCGCCATAGAGACGCTTGCCTTCCTCCGCAAACCACTCGAGGAAGGAGGCGGCGTAAGCGATTTCCCCCTTGGCTTCCGCCAGCGGCTTGCCCTGTTCGGCCGTCATCAGCACGGCGAGATCATCCTGATTCGCCATCATCAAGTCGTGCCAGCGCTTCAGGATCACGGCGCGCTCCTTGGCAGTTCTCTGCGCCCACGCCGGGAATGCCGCGTGCGCAGCCTCGATCGCGCGGCGCGTCTCTGCGCCGCCCATGTTGGGCACCGTGCCGAGCTTGCGCTGCGTGGCTGGATTGGTGACATCGATCGTGGCGCGACTCGCCGCGTCCGCCCACGTTCCGTCGATGTAGCACTGCTGGTGAAAGAGCTTGCTGTCCTTGAGCTGCATGGTCGTGTCCTCGAAACTGCTAGCCGACATTGCTGCGCAGGAATTGGAGCGAACGCTCGAACGCGAGTTGTGCGCTCTGCGGTTCGAAGCTCGAACGCTCGCTGCAATTGAATCCATGGCCTGCCGGGTAGGTGTAGTAGATGCCGTCCGGGTGCAACTGGCGCACCTTCTCCACTGTAGAGAGTGGGATCGACTGGTCCTGCTCACCGAAGTGGTACATGACCGGGCAACGCGGCTTGCGATCGCCGTATTGCAGGATGCGACCGCCGTAGTATGAAACTGCGGCGCTGATCGGCAGGCGGCACGAGGCGACGTAGGCAATCGTTCCGCCCCAGCAGAAACCCACCACTGCCGTCTTGCCGACGGCTGCAGCCGCATCGACCGTCGCGCCGACGTCGAGCAGCGTCTGCGAAGGCTGCAATGCCATCATCGTCTCGACGCCCTTCTGCATCTCAGAGTAGTCGAGCACGATTGCCGGCCGGACGCGATCGAACATCGCCGGGGCAAAAGAGGTGTAACCCTGCGCCGCGTATTGGTCCGCCACCTCGCGGATATGACGAGTGAGCCCGAAAATCTCCTGGATGATGACCACACCGCCGCGCGGTGTTCCCGCGGGATCGGCCCGATAAGCGCTGAAGCGATGGCCGTCGGCAGCCGACAGCTCGATGGTTTCTGCCATGGGTTTCTCCGGCGAAGGCGCCACAGTTTGCACGCGGCAAACGGTGGTGGCTAGGCATCGGACTGCGCTCGGCCGGCCGTGTTCCGATCGGCCCCAGGCTAGTCGTTGGTTGCTTTTGCGACTCGCTGATCGATAGCCCCGAACACGCTCTTGCGCCCGGCGTCGAACATCTCGATACGCACCCGGTCACCGAAACGCAGGAACGGGGTCGACGGGCGCCCGTCGGCAAGCTGTTCGAGGGTGCGCTTTTCGGCCAGGCAGCTCGAGCCGCGGCTGCGATCGTAGTTGGAGACTGTACCGGAGCCGATGATGGTCCCGGCCCGAAGTCGCCGCGTGCGGGCGGCATGCTCGATCAGGCGCGGAAAATCGAAGGTCATGTCGATGCCGGCGTTAGGCTCGCCAAACAGCTTGCCGTTGATGTGACTTACGAGAGGCAGATTGATCTTGCCGCCGTCCCAGGCGCTGCCAAGCTCATCGGGCGTAACCGCCGCGGGAGAGAACGAGGTCGCAGGCTTGGACTGGTAAAAGCCGAATCCCTTGGCGAGCTCCGCGGGAATGAGATTTCTGAGCGACCAGTCATTCACCAGCATCAGGAGCCTGATGTGAGCCCGCGCTGTCGCGGCTGACGTATTCATCGGCACGTCTCCGGTGATGATCGCGATCTCCGCTTCGAGGTCGATGCCGAATTCCTCGCTCAGGAACGGCACATCGTCGGCAGGCCCGAGGAAGTCATCCGACCCGCCCTGGTAGATGAGTGGATCGGTCCAGAATGAGGCGGGCATTTCGGCGCCGCGAGCCTTGCGCACCAGCTCGACGTGATTGACGTACGCGCTGCCGTCGGCCCATTGATAGGCGCGCGGCAGTGGTGCCGCGGCGCGCGTGGAATCGAATGCAAAAGCACTTTCGAGACTGCCCTGGTCGAGCTCGCGGGAGAGCTGGGCGAGCTGCGGAGCAAATCGGTCCCAGTCATCGAGCGCAGCTTGCAAGGTAGCTGCAATTCGAGGCACCGCGACGGCCCGTTGCAGATCGCGACTCACGACCACCAGCTGCCCGTCGCGAGTCCCATTCTTCAGCGTTGCGAGTTTGATGGCGCGTTCCTCAGCCGCCCTTCCAACTGTCGACGTAACCTGCCCACTCGACCGATTGCGCAGCCGCGCCGATTTCCAGGGCATCGCGGGCATCGACCATTACCGCGATCTCGTCAGTCGCGGGCTTCGGCTGCTTGAGCATGTTCTTGAGCGCTTTCGGATGCGGGCCGTGGGTGAACCCCGCGGGGTGCAACGTCATCATGCCGGGGTGAATGTTGTCCCGGCTGAAGAAGTTGCCCGCGTGGTAGAAGAGCATTTCGTCGTAGTCGTCGTTGTTGTGGAAGAAAGGCACTTTGAGGGCGCCCGCATCGCTCTCGAAGGGCCGCGGTACGAATGTGCACACCACGAAGCGATTGCCGACGAACGTCGTGTGGGCCGACGGCGGCAGGTGATAGCGATGACTCATCAGCGGGCGGATGTCGCGTACATTGATGCGCGCGACGCTGAGGTCGCCATGCCAGCCTACTGCGTCGAGAGGGTTGAACGGATAAGTCACCGTCGACACGGCGCCGCGCCGCTTGATCCTCACGGACCAGCGGGCCGCATCACTCTGCTGCTGCTGGAAGGCCGCATCGATCCGTGGAATGTCGAGGAGCGCCGGATCGAAGATCGCATGCGGGCCGACCAGTCCCTTCTCGGGGAGCGAATAGCTCGCATTGCTCGCCTCGATCAACAGCGCGAGGAGCGGCTCGGCGCAGGTGACCCGCCACATGGTGCCGCGCGGCACGAGGATGTAATCACCGGCCTCGAAGCTGAGATGGCCATAGTCGCAGAACAGCTCGCCCCGCCCTTGATGTATGAACAGCAACTCGTCGCCGTCGGCATTGCGCACCAGGTGATCCATGGCGCCGCTCGTGCGCCAGAATCGAATCCGCACCGATGAGTTGAAGAGAATCTCGGCCGCGTCCCACGGCGAGGGCAGCACCGCAGCCAGCCTGGTGAGGTCGAACGCGTGCGGCCGCAGGGGCCCCTCGAAGTCGACCCATCCCGTGGGTGGGTGGCGGTGATACAGATGTGCCGCGGGACCGAAGAACCCTTCCTTGCTGATCTCGCGCTCGAATGTGCCTTCCGGCAGATCGGCGTGGGCCTGGCGCGAAGCCTGGCCCTCGACGCGTGGAAAGGAGATGTAGCGCTTCATGGCGACGGTCCGCTGAGAATAGGATCGCCCGCTAATTTAGTTTCAAATGCAACTAACGGCAAATCCCGCAACGGCATGCAGGTGCCGCAGTAGCCATCAGCGCTCGAGAATGGCCGTGACTCCCATGCCGCCAGCGGTGCAGACGGAGATGAGTCCGCGGCCGCTGCCCTTCTGCGCGAGAAGTTTCGCAAGCGTTGCGACGATGCGTGCACCGGTCGCCGCGAATGGATGGCCGATCGCCACACTGCCGCCCACGACGTTCAGGCGCGCGCGATCGATACTGCCGAGTGGCTCTGACAGGCCCAGCCTGTCACGACAGAACTCCGGCGTTTCCCATGCCTTGAGCGTGCACAGCACCTGCGCCGCGAACGCCTCGTGGATCTCGTAAAAGTCGAAGTCCTGCAGCCGCAGTCCGGCATCCTTCAGCATGCGCGGCACAGCGTATGCTGGCGCCATCAGCAAACCTTCCTTGTTCACAAAATCCACCGCTGCAACCTTGCCGTAGCGCAGGTACGCCTGCGCTTGCAGCCCGCGTGCGCGCACCCATTCTTCCGATCCCAGCAATACTGCGGCCGCGCCGTCCGTGAGCGGTGAGGAATTGCCCGCGGTCAGGGTTCCTGCACCGGTGAAATCGAAGGAAGGCTTGAGCTGGGCAAGTCTTTCCAGGCTCGTGTCCCGCCGGACGTTGTTGTCCGCCTTGAGCCCCTGGTACTCGATGATCAGGTCGTTGTAGAAGCCAGCCTGGTACGCCGCTGCTGCACGCTGGTGGCTCTCCAGCGACAGCAGATCCTGGTCCTCGCGGCTGATGTCCCAGTGCTTGGCCATGATTTCGCAGCTCTGCCCCATGCTGAGCCCGGTGCGCTGCTCCACGACGCCGGGGAGCACGGGCTTGAAGTGGCGTGGTCGCAGGCCGAAGAACGGGCGCGTCTTCGCCCAGAAGCTCCGGCCGCGGAAGCTGCGCAGCAGCAGCTGCTGGTACTCACGCGAATACACCACCGGAGGATCGCTGATGGTGTCGACGCCGCCCGCGAGGCCGCTGTCGATCTGGCCGAGCGCAATCTTGCTGCCGATGATGATCGCGGTTTCGAGGCTGGTGCCACACGCACGCTGCAGATCGAAGCCGGGTGTTTCGAAGGACAGGCCGCTGCCCATTACGCACTCGCGCACCATGTCCCAGTCGCGAGAGTGCTTGAGCACGGCGCCGGCTCCGGCATCACCGAGGCGCGCGCCCTTGAGACCGAACTTGTCGACCACTCCTTTGAATGCGGCCGTGAGCATGTCCTGGTTGCCCACGTTGGCATAGGCGCCGTGGGCGCGGGCGAACGGGATGCGTGCGCCACCGACGATGGCGACGCGGCGAACCTCGGAACCAACGAGCATGAGCCTCTCCGGGATGCTGCAGGAATTTGCGCGCCGGGCTTTGGATCAGCCAGCGCTTCGATTTGACGTAGAATGCCATCGAATCATAGCGCCGGCTATTCCATCGGCAGCCTGCCGCTGCATTCTCCGTGATCGAACCAAATACCGTCGCGCCCTTACGTCAGCGATTCCTCACCGATGCACGCGCCATCCTGCGTCTCGGCGGTCCGCTGCTGGTGAACAATGTGGCGATTGCCGGCATGGGTTTTACCGACACCGTCATGGCGGGGCGTTTGAGCGCACAGGACCTCGCGGCGGTCGCGGTCGGCTCGGCGTTTCACATCTTTTTCTACCTGGCGGGACTCGGCACGTTGATGGCGATGAGTCCCCTGGTGGCACACGCCTATGGGGCCGGCCACGGCGAACGGGTCGGACCGCTGGCGCGACAGGCGCTGTGGTTGAGCCAGATCATCGCGCTCGCGCTCATCGTGCCGATGCTGTTTGTCAAACCGATCCTGGTCGCGATCGGTATCGCGCCTGAGATCGTGCCCAAGGCGCAGGGCTTCGTGTACGCGATCTGCTGTGGGCTGCCCGCAATCATGGCGTTCCTGGCGCTGCGCTTCGTGAGCGAAGGAATCGGCTGGACCCGGCCGATCATGTTCACGGCGATCGTGGGCCTCGCCAGCAACGTCATCGGCTGTTACGTCTTCATGTACGGCAAGCTCGGCTTCCCGGCGCTCGGTGCCGTTGGAACCGGCGTCTCGAATGCGCTCGTCATGTGGATCATGTTCGCCGTGATGCTCAGGTACGTGCGCCGACACCGCGTCTATCACCCGCTCGGACTGTTCTCGCATTTCGACTGGCCGCAGCCCGGGGCACTGCGCGAAATCCTCGCTCTCGGGTTGCCGATCGGCGGCGCCGTGCTCTCGGAAGGTGCGTTGTTCGTGGCAGCGGCCTTCATCATGGGCGCAATGGGAGCCATCGTCGTGGCTGCCCACCAGATCGCACTCAACTACGCCGCGCTGATGTTCATGATCCCGCTGTCACTGCATTCGGCGACGACGATCCATGTCGGGCACGCGCTGGGTCGCGGGGAGGTCGCGGGCGGACGCTTCGCGGGCTTTGTCGGGATCGCGATGTGTGGTGGCTTCATGGCCTGTTCCGCGCTCGTGATCCTGTTCCTCGGGCCGCAGATTGCGGCGCTTTATACGGATGATCCCGCCGTTGGGACTCTGGCCGCGGGTCTGCTGCTCATGGCGGCTATCTTTCAGATTTCGGATGGACTGCAGGTCGGCGGTGCCGGGGCGCTGCGCGGCTTTAAAGACGCTCGCGTACCGATGCTTCTCAACCTGCTGGCGTATTGGGGTGTCGGATTTCCGCTGGCGTACGGCCTGGGTGTCGTTGCGCACCTCGGGCCGAGATCGGTCTGGGTTGGCCTGATCGCGGGCCTGACAGTGTGCGCATTGCTGCTCAACGTGCGCTACTACTGGATTTCCGGCCGAGCCGTTCGTCAAGCCGCCCGGCCTTGAGGTGGATCGCTGGCTCGCCGCTCATAGTTGCGGAGCTGCGCCGAATCGCAACTGATCGGGTTACTTGATGTAGCCGTAACCGAGCGTCTCGATGTCCTCGAGCTCGCCGTCGACGAAGCGCAGACGTCGCATCAGCTTGTTAGGACCGAAGTTATAGGTCCAGATTTCCACCGGCACTTCTACCTGTGATCCGGGTGCTGCGAGTATCGGGCGCCCGTAGTACCAGACGATGGGCTGGCGCAGGATGTTGTGCGTTTGGATGTCGGCCGGCTCGCCGCACTTGGCGCGCACGTCGTAGGTCGAGTCTCCCTCGTGGACCAGGCGCTGGCCGCAGTTGAAAGCGCCGGCTGGCAAGCTCGCCAACAGCAGGAGGGCGGCAACGATCGGACGAATACGCACCACGGGGAAACTTTATGCCAACCGAGGTGAACGCGCTATGAACCATAAGGTGCGGGTGCTCAGCCGGTTCCGATTCCATGCAGTGCAGGTGCGGCACCGGCTGAGCTCCCCGAAGTGCGCGATCCGCTCGCCGTCCGTGTGAGCGGGCATCCATGCCCTGTATTGCACCCTTCCCCATTTGGTATAGCGACAAACTCGCCGCAAAACTGTCACGCTGCGTGAAAATTTGTGCGCGAAAGCACACAATCGGACGCGAAACCCCGCGGCCGCCAGAGCGCGACGACGGGGCGTTTGTGGCCCGGGCGCAACGAAAATGCGCCGCCGGCCATATACGAAGAGCTTCGTGCCGACCTATAATTTCGAGTCGCTGAGACAAGAACGCGAGAGCCGCAGCCATGAAGAGAAAGACCGAAGTGCGCGCCGTGCGTCCCACCCAATCCGAGTTGAACATCCTGCGGGTGCTCTGGCGCCTTGGACCAAGCACTGTCCGCAGCGTGCACGAGGAGTTGTCCCACGACGACCACAACCTCGGCTACACGACGGTGCTCAAGTTCCTGCAGATCATGCTCGACAAGGGCCTGGTCAAACGCGAGGACTCCCAGCGTGCCCATGTCTACCGGCCCGCTGCCAGTCGCGAACAGACCCAGCGACAGCTCACGCGTCTGCTGATCGATGGCGCCTTCGATGGCTCCCGCTCACAACTGGTCCTGCAGGCGCTTGCCGGCGCCGAAGGTGTGAGGCCTGAGGAGCTGGCGGAGATCCGCGCTTTGCTGGATCGATTGCAGGACAGGACAGGCAGAACTGATTGAAACCGCATGCCCTTGCTGCGGCAATGGGGATGAACGGAGGTATGCGATGAACGGGCTCGACTTGCCGACACTCGGCACCCTGGTGGCGACGCTCGGCTGGACACTGTTGCATTTTCTCTGGCAGGGCGCCGTGGCTGGGGTGTTGTTCGGCCTCGCGCTGGCTGTGACTGCAAGAGCATCCGCATTGACCCGGTATCGAGTGGCCTGCGTGTTTCTCGCGCTGCTCGCCGCCTGCCCGGTGGTCACTTTCTTCTGGCTGAGTCCCGACTACAGTTCGGGCGCCGGCGTCATGGCACTGAAGCCGCCAGCCACCATGGCCATGCTGACCTTCGCGGCGGCAAATGCGGCCAGTGACTGGCGGGCCCTGATCGATCCCTGGCTTCCCTGGGCGGTGCTCGTGTGGGCCGCGGGCGTTACCTTCATGACGGGTCGCCTGCTGGTTGAATGGCGCGAAGTGCGCCGCCTCACGCAACTCGACATCGAGCCGCTGACAGCGGCGTGGCAGCGGCGCGTGGCGCGGTTGCGCGCAACGTTGGGAGTGCGACGCGCGGTCAGGGTGCTGCAATCGGCGCGCGTCCATGTGCCGATCGTCATCGGTTGGCTCAAGCCCGTCATCCTGGTGCCGGTCGGCGCGTTTGCGGGGCTGACACCCGCTCAGCTCGAGCTGATCCTGATGCACGAGCTGGCACACATTTGCCGCAACGACTACCTCGTCAACCTCATGCAGGTGGTGGTCGAAACGCTGCTCTTCTATCACCCGGTCGTGCGCTGGGTGTCCCGCGTGCTGCGCGAGGAACGGGAGAACTGCTGCGATGACCTCGTGGTCACGAGTTCCGGAGACGCGCTGGCATACGCGCGCGCACTTGCCGAACTTGCTGGTGCCCAGTCGCTGGCGCTGCAGACGAGCGTTGGCAGTGATGGCGGCAAATTGCTGAGCCGCATCAAGCGCATCGTCGCGGTACGCGAACCGACCCGGGTTGCCACGCATTGGAGCGTGGGCTTGGTCCTTGCCGCCTTCGGTGTGAGTTTGAGCGGCCTGCTGCATCCGATCGGCGCACCCGCGCCCCGTGACGAGACGGCTCCGGCGATCGCAGCGATTGCGCCGGTCACAGAGGCACCAGCTCTCGCCCCGACACCGGAGCCGACAATCGCAGCTCCGTCGCCCGGAGCTACGCCAGCGACTGCAGTCGCGCCGCACGCACCCGCCAGCAGCGTACCCGCCAAGGCGGCAGCTGGCAGTGCCTCGGCGCCGCAACCCACTGCGGCAGTGCTACACAGATCGCAGAGCAACAGATCGTGCCAGTGACGGTGGCGACCGCTGGGTCAGCCGAGGCGCCAGCGCAGGTCGTGTCGGCGCCGACGCCACCTGCCGGAGACACGGCAGCACTGCCCACAGCCGATGCCACGGAACCAGCCGCGGCGAATGCGACCAGTGCGGCTGATGTCTCGCCGACGGAGCCGGCGCAGGATACGCAAGGCGCGGCCCCGTCGATTGGCGCAGAAGCGCCAGCTACAGCGGGCATGCCCGGGGTCAAGGCGATCTCGCTCGAGCAGCCGCAATTTCCGACCGCAGCACGCATGAGTGGCATCGAGGGCTGGGTCACGGTGAGCTACACGATCGACGACAAGGGTCGAGTTTCGGATGTGCACATCGTCGACGCCAAGCCGCGCCGGGTGTTCGATTCAGCCGTTCGTAAGGCAGTGCATAACTGGCGTTTTGAGCCAACAGTAGTGGACGGCCAGCCGGTCGCGCGGCGGATGACGCAGACCATCCAGTTCGCGCTCGACTACAAGATGATCTGTAATGCCGATCCTGCGACCGGCACGCGCCTGATCGACCGCTGTCGTACCAAGGACGAGATCGAGCGCGAGGGCGCAATCCAACGCGACTCGGAGTGAGAGCGTATGAGACCGCCGGCTGAAGCCGGCGGTCGCGCGCGCTGACGCGGCGCGTGTCATGATCGCGCAAGAAAGCTGTCACCAAGGCAGTCGCGCCAGTTTGACCACCCCGTACGAGATCAGCGTCGTCGTTCCCGCGTTCGCCGAGGACGCGCAGCTTATCGCGCTCCTGAAGCGAATACGCGGCTGGGCGCGCATGCCGCGTGAGGTCATCGTGGCTGATGGAGCTCAGAGCATCGATACCCGCAGGCTGTGCGCGCGCTACGAGGCGCTCTGGGTGCCATCGGTGCACGGGCGCAGTGTGCAGCTCATGAAGGGCGCCGCGCAGGCGCACGGCTCGGTTCTGTGGTTCCTGTATCCGGATGCACAACCTGATCCGCAAGCGTTGACGGCGATTGCCATTGCGATCGACAGCGGTGCTCTCGGTGGATACTTCAGGTGGCGTCCCGGTGGTCGGCGGCACTGGCAAAAGGCGCTGCTGGAATTGGGCGTCCGCTTGCGCAGTCAGTGGGGCGTGCCTTACGGCGACCAGGGATTGTTCATGGCGCGCGAAACCTTCGAGGTGTGCGGTGGCTTTGCGCCGACGCCGCTCTTCGAACAGGTTCCGCTCGTGAAGGCAATGCGAAGGCAGGGAAGGTTCGATGCCCTGGCGCTGCCCATCGGCGTATCGGAGGAGCGGTGGGAGCGACGTGGCTGGCTACGGCACGCGCTAGGCAATCGACTGCTCGCGCTGGGCTACATTGCCGGCCTTTCGCCGGCAACACTGGCGCGCTGGTCGGGCCGCGGTGAAGTCGAGGCGGAAAAACCCTAAAACGTGCTGGTCGTGCAGGCGCGCTCGTCGGCGCTCTGCGGTTCGAGCCACACCGCCGCTCGGCCCGAGGCATGCGAGTCAGTGAAGATGATCGCTGCATCCACGGAGAAATGTTCGCGGGACGTGGGCAGCTCGGCACACGGCTGGAAGCGCGCGACGCGGCGGTGGCGTCGTGAGTTTCGTCGGGCTGGCATTCGCTTGGTCTTCATGACTCATCCTCTGTTCTGCGCGAGTGGTTGCGGCGCATATCGCCTCAACCCTCCGCGCGCAGCTTGTCTTCCGCTGGCGGAGCACTCACCGCGGTCGCAAGCGGTGCGTGGGCTTCGACGCGATTGCGGCCGTGGCCCTTGGCGCGGTACAAGGCCGTGTCTGCAGCCTGGATCAGTTCCTCGATCCCGTAGATTCGATCAAACATCGCGGTGGCAACGCCGGCACTGATCGTGACCCGATCGGCAACCGTGGATACGGCATTCGGCACGGCGAGACGCCAGATATTGCGCCGGAGCCGGTCGGCGAACAGCCACGCGCGTCGCGCATCGATGCCAGGCAACACGATCGCAAACTCTTCGCCGCCGTAACGGGCGGCCAGGTCGCCGGCGCGGCGGAAGGTCTTCTCCACTGCTTGGGCAACGCGTCGCAGGGTGTCGTCGCCTCGGGCGTGCCCGTACGTGTCGTTGTAGCGCTTGAAGCCGTCGATGTCGCACAGGATCAGCGACAGCGGGTGGCGCTCGCGCAGGCAGCGCCGTACTTCGCGCGCCAGCACCTCGTCGAACTGGCGGCGGTTGGCGATTCCGGTCAGGCCGTCGATGCTGACGAGCCGCAGCAGCTGGGCATTGGCCTCCTGCAGCTGAATTCGCGTGGCATTGAGCTCCTGGTTGCTCGCCTGCAGGATCGCGGTGCGCTCCTTGACCCGTTCTTCGAGCTGTTCACGGGCGTAATTGAGCGCGATTTCCATTCGCTGGCGTTCGGCGAGCTCGTGTTGCAGGGCCTGGGTGCGCTTTGCAACGAGGGCCCGCAGCATCCGGTTCCAGAGATACAGGACGGCGAGCGAAAGCAGGACGATGATGAAGCCAGCGCCGGCGCCAACCCAGAAAGTGGCATTGGGACCGAGCATCTCGCGCAAAGCCCCGGCCGAGGCAGAACTGCTGAGTGCTGCGATCAACGCCACCGCGATGGCGGACGCAGCAGTCAATTGCATTCGCCTCGTCAAGGTCCTTCCATCCCCTATGAGTTCTTGCGTTGTAGGAGCGAGCACTGCGGGGACGAGAATACCGAGCGCAGTCACGGGCAATTGCGGCAGCGATCACAGATTCCCTGTAGTCCTCGGCGCGATCTGACCGATATGTCAAAGTTGCATGAGAGGTTGGGAAGGCAGTCCCAACGTAGAGCTGCCCTGTAGCCTTGACGCCCGAAAGCAGGCTCACGGACACTGCCGCTTCATTCGAGGGGAAGGGGGACCGCATGAGGGATCGCAGCAGCGCTTCAGCGCCGCAGGAATTCGCGCACTTTCGCGATTTCTACCCGTTTTATCTCTCCGAGCATCACAACGCGGTCTCGAGGCGCCTGCATGTCGTTGGAATCGGCCTGGTTCTCCTCACTCTTGTCACCGGCATGATCAGCGGGCGCCCCAGCTGGCTGCTCCTGATGCCAGTGGTTGGATACGGCCCGGCCTGGATCGGCCATTTTTTCTATGAAAAGAACCGGCCGGCGACCTTCACGCACCCCTTCTACAGCCTGCTGGGCGATTTCAGGATGTTCGCGGACGTCCTCAGCGGGCGGATCAAGTGGTGAGCCCTGGCGCTCTGGCGATGCACGGGACGCTCGCTTGAATCGGCGCGCCGTCGACCGTCAGTTCGAGCGGCACCTGGCCGGGCTCATCAACAGCGGCCAGAAAGACGTTCTGCAGCTGGGCCGCAAGGGCGTCGAAAAGGAATCGCTGCGGGTCACGCCGGATGGGCGGATCTCGCGGCGCCCGCACCCACGCTCACTCGGCTCGGCGCTCACCAACGAGCACATCACGACCGACTACTCGGAGGCGCTGATCGAGCTGGTCACGCCAGCCTTCACGCAGAGCTGGGAACTGCTGCAGTACCTGTGCGACATCCACCAGTTCGTCTATCGCGACCTCGGGGAAGAGCTGTTGTGGGCGACCAGCATGCCATGCGCCATCCGCAACGACGCCGACATCCCGATCGCGCAGTACGGACGCTCGAATGTGGGGCGCATGAAGAGCATCTATCGCGAAGGTCTCGGCCTGCGTTATGGACGCATGATGCAGGCGATCTCGGGCGTGCACTTCAACTACTCCTTTCCCGCGAACTTCTGGCCCGTGCTCGCGGATGTGCGCGAGTGCCAGCAGGGTGGGCAGGCCTTCATTTCGGAACAGTATTTCGCGTTGCTGCGCAACTACCGGCGCCACGGCTGGATCGTGCTGTATCTGTTCGGCGTCTCGCCCGCCGTGTGCAAGTCGTTCCTCGAAGGCCGCGACATCAAGCTGCCGCAGCTCGATGCCGGGACATTCTATGAGCCGTACGCGACTTCATTGCGCATGAGTGATCTGGGCTATCGCAACAAGAGCCAGGCGGGCGTCGAGATCTCGGTCAACAGCCTCGAGGCCTACGTCCGCGATCTGCAGCGCGCGATCTCCACGCCCAATGCGGAATATCAACGCCTCGGAGTCGAGGTGAACGGCGAGTATCGTCAGCTCAATGCCAACCTGCTGCAGATCGAGAACGAGTACTACAGCTTCATACGCCCCAAGCGCGTGGCACGTTCCGGCGAACGACCGACCAAGGCGCTGCTGCGTGCCGGAGTCGAGTATGTCGAGGTTCGAGCACTCGATGTGAGCGCATTCGATCCGGTCGGCGTCAACCAGAACAAGCTGCGCTTTCTCGAGGCCTTCCTCGCTTTGTGCGTGCTCAAGGCAAGCCCGCCACTCGACGCCAGCGAGCAACGTGAGCTCGATGCCAACCACATCACCGTGGCGCGGCGTGGTCGCGAGCCTGGCCTTACGCTCGGACGCGATGGGCGCAGCCATCCGATGCTCGCGTGGGCACGGGAGCTGCTCGAGGAGATGCAGGGCATCTGCGAGCTGCTCGACGCCGGAATTCCATCGCGGCCGTATGCGGCGGCGCTGGCGGCGCAGGCGGCGAAAGTCGACCAGGTCGCGTTGACACCTTCGGCGCGATTGATGCGCGAAATGCAGAGCAGCGGCGAGTCCTTCTTCCAGCTGGCCTTGCGCATGTCGAACCTGCACAAGTCCTACTTCCTCGAGCTGTACGCGCCGAACGAACAGCGGCTTGCGGAACTGCGCACCGAGGCCGAGGAGTCGTTGCGTGCCCAGCAGGAGATCGAGGCCAGGGATTCGATGTCCTTCGAACAGTATCTGCACTCGTATCTGGCCGACTGAGCGCTTCGCGCGTTCACGCCTTCGACCGCAGCCCGCCTTGATCTGACCGTCCGCTAGCCTGTCCGTTGTCCGCCAGCGGACACTTTCCCGTCCACCACGCAGGCCACATCCAACTCGGAAGTCACGTCAATTCATCGGCTTAGGCGTGCAGCAGCACGCTGGCACGAGGGGTGCAAACAAGGACTTCGAGCAGCAGCTGTAACGGCACTGCCGGGAGGCCAAACATGTTCCCCACACAGGTACGCGGATCGACGCTCGTTGCGACACTCGCCGCCGTGCTGTTGGGCTGGTGCGCCATCGAGGCGCCCGCCTCGGGTCACTACGGTCTTCATGCCTCCTTCGATGGCGCGCAGTTCGAGCTGCGCCTGGCTTTGCCGGCGATTTGCGTACAGGTGAGCGCGGTGCTGCTCGAACAGACCACCGGTGTGAAATCTGTTTCCCTCTGCACGCATTGCGGCTATCAGGAGCGTTCCTGGTCATGAAGGGTGCATCCATTTCCCGTCTCCACAGCGACGATCGCGCCTCGGCAAAGGCCGGCGGCATCCGCGATACCTCGGCGCAGGACGTCGCGATCGATCCGCGTCCGGCGCAGCTGCGCCGGCGCAAGATCCTCATCGCTTCAGGGGCCGGCGCACTGCTCCTGCTCGTCGTCATTCTTCCGGCTGCGCTGCGCTGGATGCATGCCGAGATCAGCGTGCCACGCGAGCGGGTGCGCATTGCCACGGTCACGAGGGGCCCGTTCGTACGCGATGTCTCTGCACAAGGGACCGTGGTCGCGGCAGTCAGCCCGACCTTGTTCGCTCCCGCCGCCGGCAATGTCACTTACGACGTGCAGGCAGGCGATACCGTCAAGCGCGACCAGGTGCTCGGCTCGATCGACAGCCCGCAGCTGCGCAACGAGCTCGCACGTGAACAGTCAACGCTCGAAAGCCAGGAAGTCGCCGTTTCCAGGCAGAGCATCGAGACCCGCCGCCGCCTCCTGACCAACCAGCAGACCACGGACATGGCCGAGGTCGCGATCCGCGCCGCGGAGCGTGAGCTCAAGCGCGCCGAGGATGCGTGGCAGACCCAGGCCATCAGCCGTCGCGATTTCGAGAAGGCACGCGACGATCTGACCACCGCACGCCTCAATCACGAGCACGCGATTCAGAACGCGGGACTCGAAAGGGAGAGCCTGGAATTCGAGCTCAAGACCAAGCGGCTGGAGCGGGATCGCCAGCGCCTGCTGGTCGAGGAGATCAAGCGTCGCGTCGATCAACTGACCCTGCACTCGCCGGTGGACGGAATGGTCGGCGCACTCGCCGTGGATCAGAAAGGCGCGGTGGCCGAGAACGCGCCCATCCTCACCGTGGTGGACTTGAGCGCGCTTCAGATCGAGTTCCAGGTACCGGAGTCCTACGCCGACGACATCCGACTCGGGATGCCGGCGGAAGTGAACTACGGTCAGCGCATCTACCCCGCGACCGTCACGGCCATCTCCCCGCAGGTGAAGCAGAACCAGGTGACCGGTCGGGTCCGCTTCGGCAATGAAGTTCCGCTGGGTCTCAGGCAGAACCAGCGCGTCGCGACGCGCATCGTGATCGAGTCGCGCGACGGCGTGCTGAAAGTCGAGCGCGGGCCGTTCGTCGATGCGAGCGGCGGTCGGGTTGCGTACCTCGTCGAAGACGGTCTGGCGCGTCGCACGCCGATCAAGCTCGGCGCCACCAGCATCAGCGCGGTGGAAATCGCCTCGGGACTCGAGGAAGGCAATCAGATCATCGTCTCAGGCGTCGACTCGTTCGAGAACGCCGCCGTAGTGCGGCTCACCGACTGAACATTCTCAGCTAGCAGAGGATCATTCCATGCTCGAAATGCAGCACATCACTAAGGTCTACCGCACCGACCTCATCGAGACGCACGCGTTGCGTGATTTCAGTCTCAGGGTGGACGAGGGCGAATTTGTTGCGGTCACCGGGCCCTCGGGCTCCGGCAAGACCACGTTCCTCAATATCGCGGGGCTCCTCGAGACCTTCGACAGCGGCAGCTACCGTCTCGACGGCCAGAGCGTGAACGACCTCAACGATGACGCGCGCTCGCGGATCCGCAACCAGAAGATCGGCTTCATCTTCCAGAGTTTCAACCTGATTCCGGATCTGGACCTGTTCGACAACGTCGATGTGCCGTTGCGTTACCGCGGCATGAATGCCGACGAGCGCCGCCGCCGCATTACCCAGGCGCTGGAGCTCGTGGGTCTCGCTTCGCGCATGAAGCACCTGCCGGCGCAACTTTCGGGCGGCCAGCAGCAGCGCGTCGCGATTGCCCGCGCGCTCGCCGGTGAGCCGCGCTTTTTGCTGGCGGATGAGCCCACGGGCAACCTCGACTCGCTGATGGCGCGCCAGGTGCTCGACCTGATCGAGGAGATCAACCGCGGCGGCACGACGGTGATCATGGTGACGCACGACGCAGAGCTTGCGCGTCGCGCGCATCGCAACGTTCACGTCATGGACGGCAAGGTCACTGACTTTCAGCCGTACGAAGGGCGCCCGATCGTGGCTGGTGCGCAAGAGCGCGCTGCGCTCGCTTAAAAAAGGGGAGAAGCGGGAATGTTTGCGTACCACCTGCGGCTCGGGCTGAAGAGTCTGCGGCGCAATCCGGTGCTCACGGCGCTGATGATCAGCGCCATCGGGCTCGGAATCGCCGTGTGCCTGACCACTCTCAACGTGTACAGCCTCGTGTCCAGCAACCCGCTGGCGGCACGCAATGACGTCGTGTTCGCGGTGCAGATGGATGGCTGGGACCCCAACGAGCCGGCCGACAAGAAACGGCCGGAGCTCGCGCCGTGGGAGCTCACCTACCGCGATGCGCAGGCGGTGTACGAGTCGGACATTCCGGATCGCAAGGTGATCATGCGCAAGGGCGCGTTCGTGCTCGGGAGCTCGGATGAGAAGAGCGCTACGAAGCCCTACATCGCCGAGGTACGCCTGACGACGCCCGACTTCTTCGCCATGTTCAACGTTCCCTTCCGCTACGGCTCGGGTTGGGACACCGAAGCGGAGCGCAATGCGGAACCGGTAATCGTGCTCGGCGAGGAAGCCAACCAGAAATTCTTCGGCGGCGCGAACAGCGTCGGACAGACCGTCAAGCTCGATGACAAGGAGTACAAGATCCTGGGCGTGCTGGAGCACTGGAACCCGGTGCCGAAGTTCTATGACCTCAACAACGGCAGCCTCGACGATCCGGAAGCGGTGTTCATTCCGTACAGTCGCGGCGAGTTGCTCGAAGTGGTTTCCGCAGGCAATACCAACTGCTGGAAGCCCGAGCCCATCAACTCGTTTCGTGAATTTCTGAACTCCGAGTGCGTGTGGATTCAGTCCTGGGTCGAGCTCGATTCACCGGCGAAAGTCGGCGCCTTCAAATCGTGGCTGGACGGCTACGTCGGAGAACAGAAGAAGCTCGGCCGGTTCCAGCGGCCGCTCAACAACCGGCTGAGCAAGGTGAGCGAGTGGCTGCAGTTGAACGAAGTGGTCGAGAAGGACAACAGCGTGCTGCTTGGCATCTCCTTCATGTTCCTCGCCGTCTGCCTGCTCAACACGGTGGGCCTGTTGCTCGCGAAGTTCTCGGGCAAGGTCGGCGTCGTCAGCCTGCATCGCGCGCTCGGTGCGAGCCGCAAGCTGATTTTCCAGCAGCACCTGGTGGAAGTTTCGCTGATCGGCGTGGCTGGTGGACTGCTCGGAATCGGCCTGGGCTACCTGCTGCTGCTCGCGACGCGTCAGCTCTACAACAGCTACGAAGCGGTCACGCGGCTCGATTGGTCGGTCGGCTTGATGGCCCTCGGCATCGCGCTGCTTGCCGGCATCCTGGCGGGCCTTTATCCGACGTGGCGCATCTGCCGCGTCGAGCCGGCGCCCTATCTGAAGACGCAGTAAGGCCAAAGAGACGGAGTCTGTAGTCATGGAAATTCGTCCCATCATCAGCGCCATGCTCCGCAATCGCACCGGCGCGATCCTCGTGGCGCTGCAAATCGCGATCACGCTGGCAGTCGTCACCAACGCGCTGTTCATCATCAATCAGCGCCTCGAGAAGATCGGCCGCCCATCTGGCATGGACACCGACAATCTCATCTTCGTGCAGAGCTACGGCTATCGGCCCGACTACAACCACCGCGTGACGATCGAAGAGGACCTGGCAATGATCCGCGCCACGCCGGGAGTGATTTCGGCGTCGACGATCGGCGGGATCCCGCTGAGCGGTGGCGGCAGCTCCACGACCTACAAGGCTTCTCCTGACAAGTCCTCGCCCGACGTACCGGGGAACTACTACGAGATCGACGAGCAGGGCGTCGAGACGCTGGGCGTCAAGCTCATTGCCGGGCGCACGTTCAACAAGGACATCATGCAGTGGCACGAAACGCAGGCGAACTCGGACTTCGTGCCGGAGATCATCATCACGCGCGACATGGCGAAGGCGCTGTTCGACACCGACGATGCGGTGGGCAAGCAGGTGTACGACTCCCTTGGGCAGTCAGCCACCGTCGTCGGCGTCATCGATCACATGCTGGGTGCTTGGGTCGATTGGGACAAGCTCGCGCAGGTCGTCTTTCATCCCGTCGTTCAGCCGCCGCCCTTCGTGCGTTACGCGGTGCGCGCTGAGCCTGGCCGGCGCGATGCGCTGATCGCTGAGCTCGAGAAGAAGCTGACCGACTCCAACCCGACGCGCGTGATCAGCTGGGTCCGCCCGCACGACTACTACATCGAGCGCAGCTACAAGCCCGACCAGCGTATGGCGGTGCTGCTCGGGGTCGCCATCGTGCTGCTCGTGACCATGACCACTCTCGGCATCGTGGGACTCGCCAGCTTCACTGTGAACGCCCGCGTCAAGCAGATCGGCACGCGCCGCGCGGTGGGTGCGCGCAAGATCGACATCCTGCGCTACTTCATGGTCGAGAACTGGATCCTGACTACCGCTGGGCTCGCCGTCGGCTGCATTCTGGCGTATGCCTTCAGCTTCTGGCTGAGCACCGCGTACTCGTTGCCGAAGCTCAAGCTGAGCTATCTGATGCTGGCGGTCCCCGCCATGTGGATCCTCGGGCAACTGGCTGTGCTGGTGCCGGCACGTCGTGCCGCTTCGGTACCGCCCGCCGTGGCGACACGCACCGTGTAAGATTGCAACCTCGCGGCCCCGCGTCGCATCCAAAGGGGGTACGAATGACCTTCGCCAGGGGATCGTGCCACCGTCACGTTGTGATTGCTCAGCCAAGCGCAGCTCCGCTGATGTCCAGCACGGAGCCCGCTGCGCGCGCCCATCGCGTATGCCGACCGTTCTGCTGATCGACGACAACCCGGCAGTTCGCACGGCACTCGAAGTCCTGCTGTCGCTGCAGGGGCTCGGTGTGGTGGAAGCCTCGGGACCCGACGAAGGCCTGCACCTGCTGGCGAAGTCGGACATCGACCTCGTCATCCAGGACATGAACTTCCGCCGCGAGGCGACCTCGGGGGAGGAAGGCGTCGAGCTCTTTCACCGCATTCGCAAGATCCATCCCGATCTGCCGATCATCCTGCTCACCGCCTGGACTCACCTGGAGACAGCCGTCGACCTGGTGAAGGCCGGCGCTGCGGACTATCTGTCCAAGCCGTGGGACGACACGCGCCTGATCACCACGGTGCGCAATCTCCTGCAACTGCGCTCGGCAATCCTCGAGAAGCAGGCGCTGGCGCGCAGCCGTCGCGAGCTTCGCGAGGTGCTGAAGGAACGTTTCGATCTGCGCGGGATCGTTTACGACAGCGACGCGATGCACGAGCTGCTCGTGACGGCGACCCAGGTGGCGCCAGCGGAAGTACCGGTCCTCATCACCGGCCCGAACGGCGCCGGCAAGGAAGTGCTGGCGGACATCATCCAGGCGAACTCCGCCTGCGCCGACGGCCCATTCATCAAGGTAAATGTCGGTGCCCTGCCGGGGGAGCTGATGGAAAGTGAGCTGTTTGGCGCGGAAGCCGGCGCATATACGGGGGCGGCGAAGACGCGCCAGGGGCGCTTCGAGGCTGCCGATGGCGGCACGCTGTTTCTCGATGAGATCGGCAATCTCTCCCTTGCAGGCCAGGCGAAGCTCCTGCGCGTGCTGCAGACCGGCGAGTTCGAACGCCTCGGCTCGAGCGTCACCCGACGCGTACGCGTACGCGTGCTGAGCGCAACGAATGCGGACCTGCGCGCTGCGATCCGTGAAGGGCGCTTTCGCGAGGACCTGTTCTACCGGCTCAACGTCATCGAGCTGAGGGTGCCGCCGCTGGCCGCGCGGCTCGATGATGTGGTGCCGCTCGCGCGTCATTTCCTCGAGCCTGGCTTCATCCTGGACGACTCGGCGGTGAAGGCGCTGCGCAATTACTCATGGCCGGGAAACATCCGCGAACTGGCCAACGTGATTCGACGTGCCTGCCTGCTGGCCTCGGATCGCGTGATCCGTGCCGCGACGCTTGCGCTCCCCGAGCACAGTGTCGAAACGCGGCCGGTCGAGCGTGAGCCGGACCGGCAGGACATCGAGCGCGCCCTGCAACGCTCGAGCGGTGTCGTGGCGCAGGCGGCGCGCGACCTCGGCCTGAGCCGCCAGGCGCTCTATCGCCGGATGGAGAAGCTCGGCATCCGCTAGACTTGCCCGCATGGCGCGCTTTTCGCTCGAGGGCAAGATCGCGCTGCTGACCGCCACCGGCGCAGTCCTCACTGTCGCGATTGCCCTGGCGCTCGAGCACGCTTTCGGCTCCGCCTGGCTGAGCCTGATCTTCACATTGGCTGTCGCCGTGCCGGTGATCGCAGTCGTATCGCGACGCTTCGCCCAGCCTCTACGCCAGACGCTACGCGCGCTGACCGACGGCATCTCGAGCCTCAGGGACAACGATTTCAGTGTCAGCATCGCTGCCCGACGCCGTGACGAGCTGGGCGAGCTGGTCAGCGCGTACAACAGCCTCGGGGGCATCCTGCGCGAGGAACGCCAGGATCTGTTTCAGCGCGAGCTGCTCCTCGATACCGTCATCCAGAGCACACCCCTGGCGCTGGTTCTGACCAGCGATGCCGGACGCGTCCTCTACAGCAATCTGGCCGCCCGGCAACTCTTTCACGCCGGGCGCAAGCTCGAGGGACACGAGTTGAGCTCGCTCCTCACACAAGCGCCGCCCGCGCTGCGCGAAGCATTCGACGCCGAGCGCGACACCCTGTTCACCGTTCCCATCGGCGATGAGCCGGAGATCTTCCACCTGTCGCGGCGCGGGTTTCTGCTCAATGCGAGACCGCATCAGCTCTACCTGCTCAAGCAGCTCACGCGTGAACTGAATGCCCAGGAAGTGGCGACCTGGAAGAAAGTGATCCGGGTGATCGCCCACGAGCTCAACAACTCGCTGGCGCCCATCTCCTCATTGGCTCACTCGGGGCAACAGCTGGCGCGTGCACCCCAGGCAGACAAGTTGGAGCGGGTGTTCGCCACGATCGAGGAACGCGCCGCGCACCTGAAAACTTTCATCGATGGCTACGCGCGCTTCGCGAAACTGCCTCAGCCACGGATCTCAATCGTAAGCTGGGGAAGTTTTCTGGAACTCCTCGCCGCAGCTGTTCCGTTTCAGATCGACGGCCAGGTGCCGCGCGAGGCGGCGGAGTTCGATCCGGCACAACTCCAACAGGTGCTGATCAATCTGCTGAAGAACGCGCACGAATCGGGCTCGGCTCCCGACGAGGTGCGCATCTCGATCGACGCCGGTGTCAACGTGTGGCAGCTCAACGTCCTGGATCGCGGGTCTGGAATGTCTGAGGAGGTCTTACGTAATGCGTTGCTGCCGTTCTATTCCACCAAGCCTGCGGGCACCGGCCTCGGGCTGACGCTCAGCCGCGAGGTCCTCGAGGCGCACGGAGGGCGGATTACGCTGGCGAATCGCGAGGGAGGCGGGCTGCAGGTGGCGCTCTGGCTGCCCCGCTCACGGGCTGCCGGCTGAACCTGTGGACAAGTTCTGGACAAATCGTGCCGCACGCGAATGAGCGCTTAACATATTGTTGGACTTCATTTATTCGAAAAAATATTCATTCGCCGGTCGCCGAGAATTAACTGGATTTTCACAATTTGCGGCTTAGAATTCCCGGGCACAAAAAAACTCAAAGGCCGCTTCGATGAAAATCACGACGAGCGGCGGTCTCGTCAGAATCGCAGGTAAGTCGGATGTTGCGGCAAACGAGGACGAAGCCGCCGCAACCTTCGCCGTAGAAGACGGCCAGCGCGCTGACGCGACCGCAGGTTGGGATCCGTACCAGATATGGCTCACGCGCGTGAAAGCTCCGCGCGAGGCCAAGGACATTGCGGACGCGTCTGACCCGGAGCCCTGAACCGGGCCTCATCCTCCGAGTCAAGCGGATCAACCGGTTCTGTGCGCGCCGCTCGGTTTTCGACGGCTGCGGCTCCGGCCCAATAGCCAGGCAGGCTCCTACCCGCTACCGTAAGCCTCCGTCGCCGTCCACGGAGCGATGATGCGTTTCACTCTCGTCCCGAGCGACGCCCAGGACACGGCCGCAGCGCGCCAACTTGACACTGGTTTCCCGAAACTCGAGTTCGGTGAACCACTCGAGGGCGAGTTTCGCCGCACCCATCGTCAGAAGGTCCTGCCCTGGATGCGGGCTGGATTTGCCGCCCTGGCCCTGCTGTCGCTGGCTCTGTGGATTCTGGATCACTGGCAGCTGCCGGCGGCCTTCGCGCCTCTGTCGCATGTCCTGCGTCTGGTCGTCATGCTGCCGCTCGCAGCGCTCGGCATCGGGATGACGTACGTACTGGGGCGCCACGAAACCCTGGTGCGCGCGAACACACTGGTCTTCGCCGGCTTCACCATCGCCGCAATCGTCCTGGACGGCTTCCTGGCGCGCTCCGCGGCTCCGCTCGCGTTCTCGGGGGTGAGCGCGGCGCTGCTCATCGGCTGTACCACGATGGGGCTGCGCTTCTGGCCGGCGCTCGACGTTTGCGGCGCACTGGCCCTGATCGCCATCGGTACAGTGATGTTCGTCGGCTGGGGCGCAGTGCAAGTGATTCCCTATGCATTGACTTTGATCACCGTGGTCGGCATCGGCTGCGGCGCGGCCTACGCGCTCGAGCACGCCGTACGCGCCGCCTATCTGGAAGCGGTTGTCATCGCACACCTTGGTGAGCGTGACGGCCTCACCGGCGTCTTCAACCGGCGGGTCTTCGATCGCTATCTCGAGCGCGTCTGGCAGCAGTCGATCGTCGACAAGTCACTGGTCGTCCTGATGCTGGTCGATGCCGACAACTTCCGCAGCTACAACGATCGTTTTGGTCTCAAGGCCGGCGATGACTGCGTCAGGCAACTCGCTGCCGCCATCTCCGGATGCGCCCGCCGGCCGCTCGATTTCTGTGCGCGCTACTCGGGTATCCAGTTTGCGATCGTCCTCGCCAACCCGGATCGCCTCTATGCCGAGGACATTCCGCAGCACGTGCGCGCCGCCATCGCCGCGCTCGGCATCCCCCATCCGGACTCCCCGAACGGCCGGCACGTCACGGTCAGCGTGGGTGTGGCGCTGACGGTGCCGCGTGTGTCCGACAGCCGGGAAGCCTTCATCGAGTTGGCGCAGGCGGCGCTGCGCGAAGCGCATGAGAAGGGCGGGGATCGTGCCGTGGCCCGCGAATCGGAATCCTCGCTGGTGCAGACCGGGATGTTTCGCGCCGAAGTTGCCCTCGCGCTCGCCCGCGCCCGCTGAGCGGTACGCGTATGCCTCCGCAGTTCAGGGTAGTCGGTGAACTTGCCGAATCAGGTGTGGCGCTGCAGCTGCGGGAGGGCTTTCGCTGGCTGCGTTTCGAACCCGCGCTCGAGCAGGAATTTCGCGCCGCCCACCTGCTGGCCCTGAGGCGCCAGTTGCGCCGCAACCTTCTGCTGGCGATCGTTCTGATCGCCGCGTTTGCGCTGCTCGATCGCTGGCTCCTCGGCGCCGTCACGCACTCGGTGTCCGACATGCTGCGATTCGCGGTGATCCTGCCGCTGATCGGCGTGACGCTCGCGGTGACCTATACTGAGGCCTACGCACGCTGGTATCCGGGCATCGTGCGCATCTGCGCGCCCATCTGTGGCCTATGCGTGGTCGCCATCGTGGCTCCGGAGCTGCAGGGAGGTACGCAGCTCATATTCGCCACGCTCATCATCACGACGATGTACATGTATTTCCTAGTCGGCATGCTGTTCTACGCCGCGTTGATCTCGAATCTCATCGTGCTGGCGGTGTTTGCCGCCGCCATGCTGGTCTCGGACATGCCGGCGAGAGAAGCCGCATACAGCATCATGCTGCTGGCGCTCACGAACGTGGTGGGCGCGGTCGTCTGCTATCATCTGGAGACTGCCAACCGCGTCGGCTATCTCGAAGCACGGTTGCTGGGCGACATGGCGGCGCGCGATGGACTCACCCGAATTTACAACCGCCGCATGTTCGACGAGCGCATCGAAGAGCTGTGGAACCAGGCGGTGCGAGAGGGCTCGCCGTTGGCGCTGCTGCTGCTCGACATCGATTTCTTCAAGCCGTTCAACGACTGCTACGGACACCAGGCAGGCGATGAGACATTGCGCGCGGTGGCGGTTGCTTTCAGCCGCTTCGCGCGCCGCCCGCTCGACTTCACCGCGCGCTACGGGGGCGAGGAGTTCGCGCTGGTGCTTTACGGCGTGGATCATGCGTTCGTTGCCGAGGTCGCCGAGCGAGCGCGTGCAGCGGTCGAGGAGCTCGGCATGGCGCACGAGCGCTCCACCGTGGCACCGGTCCTTACTGCCAGCATCGGCGCGGCTTGCGTGCGACCGATTGCGACCCGCAGCCACGCGGGGCTGATCCAGCTCGCGGACGAGGCGCTCTACGCTGCCAAGCGCGAGGGGCGCAATCGCGTCGTGGTGATGGAGACGGAGTACGCGAATCTGAGGACAGGAGCGTTCCGCGTGCCGAAGAAGGCCTGAAGCTTCCTAGCGCTTCGTATCTTCCTGGTAGATCGACAGCTCGTTGCGGCCCTTTGAATCGCGCGCGCCCCGGAACATGCCCTCGGTGTTGAAGCTCATGACGATGTTGCCCTCGGCGTCGATCGCGATAACGCCCCCTTCGGCCGGCAGCGCTCGCAGCTTGTGCTGAACGACCTCCTCGACAGCCTGTCGCAGCGTCTGTCCCTTGTAGTCCATCAGCGCATGAATGTCGTATGCGACCACCGAGCGGATGAAGAACTCGCCTTGTCCCGTTGCTGACACCGCGCAAGTGCGGTTATTCGCATAGGTGCCCGCGCCGATGTGGGGCGAGTCGCCGACGCGGCCGGGGATCTTGGCAGTGATGCCTCCGGTGGAAGTCGCCGCAAAAAGGTTGCCCTTGCGATCGCGCGCCACGGCGCCGACGGTGCCGAAGTAGTTGAGCTTGATCGCGGCCATCTTGTCGCCCTTCAAGGCACGATCCAGCTGCTGCCGACGCCGCTCGGTGTAGAAGTAGCTGTTCGGGACCAGGTCCATGCCCTGATCCAGTGCGAATTCCTCGGCGCCCGGACCGATGAGCATGACGTGCGGGGTCTTTTCCATGACCAGGCGCGCGAGCTCGATGGGATTGCGGATGTGCTTTAACCCCGCCACCGCACCCGCGCGGCCGGTTCCGCCGTCCATGACGCCCGCGTCCAGCTCCACCTCGCCAGCCCGATTGAAGACTGCGCCGCGACCGGCATTGAAGAGCGGCGAATCCTCGAGGATTTTCACCGCGGCGATCGCGGCGTCCTCGCTCGAGCCGCCCGATTCGAGCACGGCATAGCCGGCATCGAGCGCCTGCGCGAGATCAGCACGGTATTTCGACTCGAGGTCGGCAGTCATTTCACTGCGCGGCAGCGTCCCCGCACCACCGTGGATCGCAATTCCGAACGCGGCTTTGTCCGCCATGGCGATGTCTCCCAACGCTAGCAAGGTGAGCCCGGCGAGCAGACCACTGATCTTCATCCCACTCCCCCCGCCGATTGGCAATGCGATTTTGCTATCTTCGCATGGCCCCGGAGAGCGAACCATGCCGCGCACCACTCGCATCAAGAGCCTGCTGATCGCCAATCGCGGCGAGATCGCGATTCGCGTGATGCGCGCCGCCAACGAGCTCGGCATCCGCACCATCGCGATCCATTCGCAGGAGGATCGCTTTTCGCTGCACCGGATGAAAGCAGACGAAAGCTACCTGGTGGGCGAGGGGAAAGGCCCGATCGAGGCGTATCTCGACATGACCGATGTGATCCGCATAGCGCGCGAAGCCGGGGCGGAAGCGATCCATCCCGGTTACGGTTTCCTGTCGGAGAACCCGGATTTCGCGACGGCGTGTGAGAACGCGGGCTTTATCTTCATCGGCCCGAGTGCGCCGACCCTGCGCGAGCTGGGCAACAAGGTCCGTGCCCGCGAGCTCGCGGTGCGCGCGGGCGTGCCTGTCATGCCGGCGACGCCGCCGCTGCCTGGCGAGGTCGCCGAAGTCATGCGACTGGCTGCCGAGGTCGGCTTCCCTGTGATGCTCAAGGCGAGCTGGGGCGGTGGCGGACGCGGCATGCGTGTGGTGGAGAGCGAAGCGCAGCTTGTGGAGCTCCTCGCCGCGGCACGGCGCGAAGCGCAGGCAGCCTTCGGCAACGACGAGGTGTACCTCGAAAAGCTCATCCAACGCGCGCGCCACGTGGAGGTGCAGATTCTCGGGGATTCACACGGGAACCTCGTGCACCTGTTCGAACGCGATTGCACGGTGCAGCGTCGCAATCAGAAAGTCATCGAGCGGGCACCCGCGGTATTTCTCTCCGAGGATCAGCGCCGCGAACTGTGTGAAGCGGCCTTACGCATCGGTCGGGCCGCACGCTATCGCGGCGCCGGCACGGTGGAGTTCCTGCAGGACGCAGACAGCGGACGGTTTTTCTTCATCGAGGTAAACCCGCGCATCCAGGTCGAGCACACGGTGACCGAGGCGGTCACCGGTATCGACCTGGTGAAAGCCCAGATCTGCATCGCGGACGGAGCCGAGATCGGCACGCCCGACAGCGGTGTGCCGCGCCAGGAGCAGATCCGGATCAGTGCACACGCGGTGCAATGCCGTGTGACCTCGGAGGATCCGGAAAACAATTTCGTCCCCGACTACGGGCGCATCACGGCCTATCGCAGCCCCGCCGGCTTCGGCATTCGCCTCGATGCAGGCACAGCGTATTCCGGTGCCATCATCACGCGCTACTACGATTCGCTGCTGGTGAAGGTGACGGCGTGGTCGCCCTCGCCGGAGGAAACGATCGCGCGCATGCATCGCGCCCTGTGGGAGTTTCGCGTGCGCGGAGTCGTGACGAACCTGCGCTTTCTCGACCAGCTGATCACGCACCCGCGCTTCGCGTGCGGCGACTACACGACACGCTTCATCGACGAGACCCCGGAGCTGTTCCAGTTTCCACGCCGCCGCGATCGGGCTACGCGCCTGCTCAACTACATCGGCGAGATCGTGGTCAACGGCAATCCGGAGGTGAAGAATCGCGCCCGTCCGCAGACGCGCGCTGCGCCACGCATTCCGCGCGTTTCCCCGGACCCGGCGCCGGCGGGCAGCAAGCAGATATTCGATGAGCTCGGGGCGCAGAGGTTCGCGCAGTGGATGCTGGCACAGGAGCGCGTACTGCTCACCGACACCAGCATGCGCGACGCGCACCAGTCGCTCCTGGCCACGCGCATCCGGACGACAGACCTGGTGGCGATTGCGCCGGCTTACGCGCGGCTCCTGCCACAGCTCTTTTCGGTGGAGTGCTGGGGTGGTGCAACGTTCGACGTCGCGCTCCGGTTCCTGAAGGAGGATCCGTGGGAGCGGCTGAGGGCGTTGCGCGAGCGCATGCCGAACCTTCTGCTGCAGATGCTGCTGCGCTCGGCGAACGCGGTCGGCTACACGAACTATCCCGACAATGTGGTCCGGTATTTCGTGCAGCAGGCGGCCGCCAATGGGATTGATGTGTTCCGCATCTTCGACTCCCTCAACTGGGTTGAAAACATGCGGGTTGCAATCGACGCGGTGCTGGAGAGCGGCAAGCTGTGTGAGGCCGCGCTCTGCTACACGGGCAATCTCTCCGATCCTGCCAACACGAAGTACGACCTGCGTTACTACGTGAAGCTCGCGCAAGCGCTGCGAGCCGCGGGCGCACACGTGATCGGCATCAAGGACATGGCGGGTCTGTGCCAACCGCGATCGGCGCAGGCGTTGGTCAAGGCATTGAAGGAGGAAATCGGGCTGCCGGTTCATTTCCATACGCACGACACCAGCGGCATCGCCGCCGCGAGCGTGCTGGCGGCAGTCGACGCCGGCGCCGATGCCGTCGACGGCGCGATCGATGCTCTCAGCGGCCTGACCTCCCAGCCCAATCTCGGTTCGATCGTGGAGGCGCTGCGCTTCGGCCCGCGCGACAGCGGCCTCGATCCGGAAAAACTGCGCAGCATTTCCTCGTACTGGGAGCAGGTGCGACAGATCTACGCCGCGTTCGAAAGCGACATTCGTGCGGGCGCGTCCGAGGTGTATGTGCATGGCATGCCCGGCGGGCAGTACACCAACCTGCGCGAGCAGGCGCGTTCGCTCGGCATCGAGGAGCATCGCTGGCCGGAAGTGGCACGCGCCTATGCGCAGGTGAACGAGATGTTCGGCGACATCATCAAGGTCACACCGACCTCGAAGGTGGTCGGCGATCTCGCGCTGATGATGGTCACCGCCGGGCTCACGCGCCAGGCGGTGCTCGACCCTGCTGTCGAGATCGCGTTTCCGGAATCGGTCGTACAGTTGTTTCGCGGTGACCTCGGCCAGCCGTACGGCGGATTTCCGCGCGTCCTGCAGCGCAAGATCCTGAAGGACACCAAGCCCCTCGAGGTGCGCCCGGGCGAGGTCCGCGGAGCGGCGAACCTCGAGCGTGAACGTGCCGAGGCGGCGCGGCGTTGCGGCCGCGAGATCAGCGACGTGGAGCTGGCCTCATACCTCATGTATCCGAAGGTGTTCACGGACTACGCCGCGGAGCGCCTGCGCTTCGGAAACGTCAGCACGCTGCCCAGCGCTGTCTTTTTCTACGGGCTGGAGCCGGGCGAGGAGATCAGCCTCGATCTCGAACGCGGCAAGACGCTGATCGTGCGCTTCGTCGCGGTCAGTGAAATTCACGATGATGGCATGCGAACGGTGTTCTTCGAGCTCAATGGGCTGCCGCGCTCGGTGCGCGTGCCCGATCGCAGCCAGATCGCGAGCAGGCCGGTACAGCGCAAGATCGAGCCCGGCAATGCCGCTCACGTCGGCGCGCCGATGCCGGGTTCGGTCGTGACAGTCGCGGTCAGGGCTGGACAGAAAGTTGCGCGCGGCGATCTGCTGCTCACGCTGGAGGCGATGAAGATGGAGGCCGCAGTGCGCGCGGAGGCCGATGGCGAGGTCGCCGAAGTGCTTGCCGCGCCCGGCATGCAGGTCGACGCGAAGGATCTGCTCGTGATTGTGCGTGCGGAGGGCTGAAAGGATTCGACATGTTGCCGCCGCGAAGGCGCGAACTAAGGCTATACTCGCCGCGGCATGGCCGACGTCGCCACCGTATTGCTCATCGATGCGAGCCCTGATGATCAACGGATGATCCGCGAGGAGCTGGCCGAAATTCACGGTCAGCCCTATCAGCTAGAAGTCGTCCCCACGCTCGCAGCCGCCCTCGTGCGGCTGAAACGCGGCAGCATCGACGTCATCCTCCTCGATCTCGCGCTGCCCGACAGCATCGGGCTCACGACCTTCCTCAGAGTGCAGCCCAAGGCGAATGATGTTCCGATCGTGGTGCTCGTCGGGCGCGGTGAAGAAGAGCTCGGCACCGAAGCCGTCGCGCGCGGTGCGCTCGACCACCTGGTCAAGCAGCAGGTCGTCAGCAACCTCCTCGACAAGGCGCTGCGCTACGCGACGGAGCGCACTCACACGATGCTGGCCCTCAAGGCATCCGAGGCGCGCTATCGCGAGCTCTACGAGAACGTCGTCGCCGGCGTGTTCCAGTCCACGCCCGATGGCAAGTTCATGTCCGCGAACCCGGCCTTGGTCAGGCTCCTGGGCTACGCTTCGGAAGACGAGCTGCTCGGGCTCGATATCGGTCGCGACCTCTACATGTACCCGGAGGACCGCGAGAACTGGATGCGCAACATCCAGGAGAGTGGCGAGATCCGTAACGCCGAGCTGGTGCTCAAGCGCAAGGACGGCCGCAAGATCGTGGTGCTGGAGAATTCGCGCGCGGTCTACGACGACCATGGACGCGTGCTCTATTATGAAGGCACGCTCACGGACATCACCGAGGCGCACGAGCTGTCGCTACAGTTGTCCTATGAGGCAAGCCACGATGCTCTCACCGGGCTCATCAATCGCCGTGAGTTCGAGTTGCGCCTGCAACGCGCCATCGAAAGCGCGCAGATCGGCGGTGCCACGCACGCGCTCTGCTACCTCGACCTCGACAACTTCAAGGTGATCAACGACACCTGCGGTCACGTTGCCGGCGATGAGCTGCTGCGCCAGCTCGCGACGACCCTGCAGGGCCGCATTCGCACGCACGATTCGCTGGCGCGCCTCGGCGGCGACGAATTCGGCGTGCTGCTGCACGATTGCGCACTGGAAAACGCGGCCGAGGTCGCGCAGGGAATGCGTCGCGCCATCGAGCAATACCAGTTCGTGTGGGGCACGAATTCATTCTTCACCGGCGCGAGCATCGGCGTGGTTCCGATCGAAGGCAGCCAGCGCCGCGTCACCCAGGTCCTGAGCGCAGCCGATGCCGCCTGCTATGCCGCCAAGGACCAGGGACGCAACCGGGTGCACGTGTATCGCGAGGACGACACGGCCATGGTACGTCGCCATGGCGAGATGCAATGGGTGTCACGAGTGAAGAGGGCGCTGACCGAGAATCGCTTCTTCCTGGAAGCGCAGCCGATCATGCCACTCGGCGGCGATGAGGCCCGCTTGCACTATGAGCTGCTGGTGCGGTTGCGTGACGAGAACGATCGGCGTGTCCCGCCGGGCGCGTTCATGCCCTCCGTGGATCGTTACAACCTCGCGAGTCGGCTCGATCGCTGGGTGATCGGCGCCGCGTTCTCCTGGCTCAAGCGCAACCTTCCCAACCTGCGCGAGGTGGAACGGTTCTTCATCAACCTTTCCGGCGACACGCTCGGCGACCGGGAGCTCGCGCACTACATCGTGCAGAGTCTGCGCGAGTCGGACATCTCGCCGGAGCGCATCGGCTTCGAGATCACCGAGTCGGCGGCGATCAACAATCTCACGCGCGCCAACCAGCTGATCATCGAGCTGCGCAAGCTCGGCATCGCTTTTGCGCTGGACGATTTCGGTGCCGGCATGTCCTCGTTCGCATACCTGAAGGCGCTCACCGTGGATCTGCTCAAGATCGACGGCATGTTCATTGCCAATCTCGGCAATGACCCGGTGAACTTCGAGATGGTGAGCGCCATCAACCGCATCGGTCACGTCATGGGCAAGCGCACCGTGGCCGAGTGCGTCGAGCAGACGACCGTGCTGGACAAACTGCGGGAAATCGGCGTCGATTACGCGCAGGGATTTGCGCTGGGGCTCCCCGTGCCGATCGACGAGCTGCTGCTCAAGCGCACCGTGCCGCTGCGCGCGCACGGCGGCTGAATTCCAGCAGCAGGAGCAGCGCCTCGAGCAGTCCCGTACTTCCACCGCCGCCGCCGCCACCCGCGGGAGGCGGGGAGGCTCCGCTTGACTGGGTGATCATGAGGCTGACGCTGGCAGAGTTGTTCTGCGCGAACGCATCGTTGCTCGCGGCGAGGCTGATGGAGCTCGTGAAGGTCCCCGCCTGAGTGCCGAGCACGACCAGGTCGATACGCCGCGTGCTGCCGGCAGCGAGCGTGCCCAAAGCGCAAGTGGCAGTGCCAGTTCCCATCGAGCAGGTGCCAGCATCCGCGGTGACAGTCTGCAGGGTGACCGAGGATGGAATCGAAATGCTGACGCTCGCGCCATCGACCGCGGCAGTGCCCACGGAACTCACAGCGAAGCCATAGGCGAGCGGCTGGTTGATGAGGCTGCTGACACTCGCGGGGCTCGCCGTCACGGCCGCATCCGCGCTCGACAGCGGTTGCACGCACGCGGCGGCGCTGATTTCCGGCTGCATCTGATCGAGGCTGCATTGCGAGAACGTGCTGCTGCCGTTCAAGCGACCGGCCATGAGAAACGTCGCGGGGGTGCTGGCGCAGGCCTGGTTCTGTGTCGAATCGGTCTCCGCATCGTGCGGCGCGCCGAAGTTGTGACCCATTTCGTGCGCAGCGACGAGCGCCGCGGATGCGGCGCTGATCTCCGAGCCACCCTGGCTCACGGAGACACCGAAGCGCGGGCTGCAAAGCGATGCGAGGAACGCGATGCCAACCGTCGAACCATCGAAATCGCGCCCGGTCATCAGGTGCGTGATCGCGGTGCTGCGAATGGCTGCGGTAGCGTTCTTGTAGTCGGCGAGCTGATTGAGGAGCTCATTGGGCACGGTCGTAGCGGTGAAAGGATCGGTGTCCGTAGCGAAGACGCTGAGCGCAGCCACGACCATGTGGATGCCGACCTGGTCGCTGAAGATGCCATCGACGACGTTCATGCGTGTGACTACGGTGCTTTCAGCATCGGTCGGGTGGTCGCTCCAGAACTCGAAATCGCCGATCGCGGCGACCTGGATCTGGCCGGTGGCCGCAGCTGCAGCGGCGAGCGGCTGATTGGCTCGCAGCTCGCTCACCAGCGCCTCATAAGCGTCGAGGGAGCTGGAATTCTCAGCCGGCGTCAGAACCGTACAGAACTGCGGGCCCAGATCCGACAGCGTGTCGGAGAGTCGATAGATGACCGTGGCGTCGTCCGCGACGCCCGCGGCATCGATCATGAAACGCTTGGCACGGCGCGCAGGCTCGATGGTGTAGAGATCGTTGCCGTCCCAGATCATGCCCTCGAGAGTTTCGCCGACACGCGTGAGCCGCACCCACGATCCGGGCGCTCCCGCCACCCGGCCGCGATAGATCGGGTAGACGCGCAGCGCTTCGCGCCGAGCGACAGGCAGGGCCGCGAACAGCCGTTCGTTGGACTCGAGCGTGAGCTCGAACTGGCGTCCATAGGCCTGAAAATCCATGGAGGTGAGCGCATTCGCAGCGACGCGCGCGCCTGCAGGCGCATGCGCCAGCGCGGCGTTGACAGGCTCCGCATAGAGGATGCGAAACTCGTGCGCGTCGGCGCACATCGCGAGGCCAAGCAGCGCGATGCCGCAGGAGCAGAGGATGCTTCGACGCGCCATGGACCCTCCATAGATCCGCTGCTGATGACGCCGGAGCGGTATATCAGCTGGCGCGCGCCGCGCGAGTGAAATGATTCACGCTTGTTCCGATCGACCGCAAATGTCGCGGAACTCCGACAGGTCGCGGCACGCTCCATCCTCGAGAACAATCGATTGAGACAGCGCGGTGGCTTGTCAGTGCGCGTCCTTGAGCTGAATCGTCGTGTCCGCGATGCGTGCGGCGTCGAGACGCGCACGCTCGGCGATGAGCTTGCGGGCGGCCATGTAGTCCTTCGCACTGTTGACCGCATCTACGGCAATGAGCTCGCCGCCACGCAGATAGCACACGCAAAAACTGTGTGCAGCCGGGTCGCCACGCAATACGCATTGATCGTAGCCGTGCGACAGGCCGACGATGAGAAGCTTGAGGTCGTACTGGTCCGACCAGAACCAGGGCACCTTGTCGTGCACAACCGGTTTGCCGAGCATGTTGGCCGCGGCGCTGCGCGCGTGCTCGAACGCATTATCGACCGACTCCAGTCGGACGCGGCGCCCGTAGCGCGGGCTGGGATGGTTGGTGCAGTCGCCTGCAGCATAGACATCGCTCGCACTGGTGCGGCAGTACTCGTCCACGACGATGCCGTTGTCGCAAGTTATGCCGGCGGCGCTCGCGATTTCGGTGACCGGCACGATGCCGATTCCGACCACCACGATATCGGCCGGAAAACGCCGGCCGTCGGTGCACACGACTTCGCGTACCTCGCTGTCGCCGGCAATTGCAGTCACCGCGGTGTTGAAGTGCAGCTTGACTCCGTGAGCTGCGTGCTGGTCGGCGTAGAAAGCGGACAGGGGCGGCGCGACCACGCGGCTCATCGCGCGCTCGGTCATCTCGATCACGGTCACGTCGAGACCCAGCTGCCGGCAGGTCGCGGCGACTTCGAGGCCGATGTAACCCGCGCCGACCACGACGAGCCGAGCACCTGGCCGGAAGTGACGGCGCATGCCGTGGACATCATCGATTGTGCGCAGCTCGAAAACGCCTGCCAGCCTCACCCCGGGCACTTCGAGCGGTCGACTGCGGCTGCCCACGCACAGAAGCAGCCGGTCATACGCGAGCTTCCCGCCGTCACTCAACCTCACTTCATGAGCAGCGGGCAGGATTTCGGTCACGCGCGTGCCGAGCTTCAATTCGATCCGCGCCTGCTCGTAGAAGGAGGCTTGCTTGAGCAGCGCGCGCTCGAACTGCAGTTCGCCGGCGAGTAGCTTCTTCGAGAGTGGCGGTCGCTGGTAGGGAAGATGCGGTTCGGCGCCGATCAGGACGATCCGGCCCGCGAAGCCCTCCTTGCGCAAGGCTTCCGCTCCCTGGGCGCCCGCGTGGCTGGCGCCGACGATGACGATGGTGTCCGGCAAATCGGTCCCCCGCGCTGCGGGCGAGATGATAGAGCACGCGGCCGCGGCGCACGCGGAAGATGCAAGCGGCCCGCCCCGTAGCTATGCTCGCACCAAACAAACGCAGCCCGGAGCTGGGATTGCGCCAGACTGGTGCATAGCGGGGCGACTCGACCTTGGGGACCGGGCTCAAGTGACTGTTTGGCAGACGGCTGTCAGCAGGCACGAAAGCTGCATCGGTCCCGCGCAAACCTGATACAACTGCTGTCGAGGACTGGCGATGAAACTGATCACCGCGATCATCAAGCCCTTCAAGCTCGACGATGTGCGTGCCGCGCTGTCGGAGCTCGGCATCTCCGGCATGACTGTCACCGAAGTGAAGGGCTTCGGGCGCCAGCGCGGCCACACCGAGCTGTATCGTGGCGCAGAATACGTCGTCGATTTCGTGCCCAAGACGCGTATCGAAGTCGCGGTGCGTGATGATCTGGTCGATCAGGTCATCGAGGCGGTCACCGGCGCCGCCAAGACCGGAAAGGTCGGCGACGGCAAGATCTTCGTCACTGACATCGAGCGCTCGTTGCGAATCAGGACTGGCGAGACCGACGACGCCGCTCTCTAGCTTCCAAGAGCAGTCCGCTCTGGCCGCCGGGTAGGTGTGCCTCGAGCTCGTGGAGCAAATGCGCAGCGACGACACTTGAGCGAGGAACGCTCAAGGTCGCGCGCGAACCCTCAGTCCGGGCGGCGATCAGACGCCGATAGATCAACTTGCCATCACCAAATCCGGTCTGATCGCTGATCGCCCGGACAGAGGGCATTAGCTACACGAGCTCGAGGCACACCCACCCAGCGACCAGACCGTCCTGCCTTAGTCAAAGAGGCGGAGCCGCTAGATTCTTCACTCTCAGCGCAAGACGAGACGGACATTGCGGTCGGGGGGATTGTGCCAACCCGGGCGAGCAATGTTTGCGGGTTTGCAATTTCGGATGGCACGGTATCGCGCGTGATCAGCCCGGAGTTGGCACAACCCCCCACCCAATGGCTGGCTCGGACTGCTCTTGGCGCTCAAGGTAGAATGCGCGGGCAATGACCGATCCCCAGCTCGAAGCTGCGCGCAAGCTCGCGCTTGGCGAGTGTCGCCGGCACATCTTTCTCTGCATCGGCGGCAAGTGCGCGCCGCGCGAACGCCAGCAGGAATCCTGGGAGTACCTCAAGCGACGACTCAAGGAACTTGGGCTCGTCGATGTGCCCGGCGGCGTACTGAGGACCAAGGCCGATTGCCTGCGCATCTGCGTCGGCGGTCCAGTCGCGGTCGTCTATCCTGAAGGCACCTGGTACCGGGACTGTACCCCGGCGAATCTCGAAGCGATCATCAACGAGCACCTGCTCGGAGGGCGTCCAGTGGCGAGGCTCGCGTTCGCGAGCAATCCGCTGCCGCCTGATGTGCAATAACCGGACGGGCAACCCGTCATCGCACCGGACACAGCGATGCCCAAGGCGATTCGCATCTACAAGCACGGCGGTCCCGATGTCATGCGCTGGGAAGAGATCGAGGTCGGGGAGCCCGGTCCCGGCGAGGTGCGTGTCCGGCATACGGCCATCGGTCTGAACTTCATCGATGTCTACGATCGCACCGGCCTCTATCCCCTCGACCTGCCGAGCGGCCTCGGCAGAGAGGCGGCAGGCGTCGTAGAAGCGCTGGGTCGCAAGGTGCGTGGATTGAAGCGCGGCGATCGGGTCGCCTACACGTATCCGGTCGCCGGCGCCTATACGGAAGTGCGCATCTGCCCCGCCGAGCGCCTGGTGAGAGTGCCCGCAGGCGTCACGGATGAGCAGGCGGCAGCGATGATGCTCAAGGGACTGACGGCGCAGTACCTGCTGCGCCAGACCTATCGCGTGAAGCGCGGCGATGCAGTGCTGATTCACTCAGCCGCGGGCGGCGTTGGTTCGATCGCCGCGCAATGGGCACGGCACCTCGGCGCGAAGGTGATCGGCGTGGTCGGCAGCTCGGAGAAGGCGAAGCTCGCCAAACGCAACGGCTGTCATCACGTCATCGTCGGCGGAGCCGGGCAGTTGCCGGCAGCGGTAAAGTCCCTGACCGGCGGTGTCGGCGTGCACGTCGTCTACGATTCGGTCGGCAAGGATACGTTCTTCGCTTCTCTCGACAGCCTGCGTCCTCTCGGGATGATGGTGAGCTTTGGCAACTCCTCCGGCCCCGTGCCCGCGATCGCGCCACTCGAGCTCGGCAGGCGAGGTTCGCTGTTTCTCACGCGCCCGTCGCTCTTCAACTATGTCGCCACGCGGGCAGCGCTCGAGCGCGCAGCTCGCGAACTTTTCAGCGTCGTGAAACGCGGTGCGGTCAAGATTCGCATCGGCCAGAGCTATCCGCTGCAGGATGTCGCGACCGCGCACCGCGACCTGGAAGCCCGTCGTACGACCGGTTCCACGATCCTGATTCCCTGATCCTCCCGCCCTCGCAGCCGCGGGATTTTTCGCGCCTGCGCGCAGTCCCATATGCATCAGATTCTCAGGACCGTGACGTGGCGACGATTTGCCTCACGGGAGGGTGAGGCAAAATCTCATGCGCCAGTAGGGCGAGTCCGACAGGATGAATGTCATCAGGGAAATCGCGGCGCACGGTGCGACCTTCGTGATCCTGCTCGGCATCACGCTGGCAGCGGGTCTCCTGCCTGTCGCCGCGGCGCAGACGCCGTCAGCTGCTCCTGACACTCAGCCCGGCGTGCCGAGCGATGAGGAGCTCGAGGCGAGCGGCGCTGTGATCGGGCGCATCGTTCTGAACATCGCCAATATCTTCAACGAGGCCGACCCGCGCGAGGACAAAGCCCTCTACCGGGCTGCCAACCGCCTGCACATCAAGACGCGCGAGGACACGGTGCGCAGCCAGCTGCTGTTCAAGACCGGCGATCCCTATTCGGCGCGCGTGCTTGCCGAGACCGAGCGAGCGCTGCGCGCGGTGGACTACCTGCACGATGCACGCGTGCGACCGTTTGCCTATGACGGCAAGAACGTGGACGTCTTCGTCGAGACGCGCGACGTCTGGTCGCTGCAACCGGGAATCTCGTTCACGCGCAAGGGCGGAGAGAACGAGGCGAGCGTGGAGCTCGAAGAGGAGAACCTGCTGGGCCGCGGCAAGGACGTCTCCATTTCCTGGAGCGACGAAGTGGAGCGCGAATCGATCCTGCTGCGCTGGCGCGACCCCAACGTGCTGCAGAGTCGCTGGCGGTCGGATCTCGCGTACTCGATCAACGACGACGGCCGCCTGCGCCTCGTGAGTGCCGAGCGGCCGTTCTTCGCTCTCGACACGCACTGGAGCGCGGGCGGCACGGCGTTCGACTTCACGCGTGTCGATCCGAGATACGACCTCGGGCACATCGTGGATGAGTTCAAGCACGAGCAGTCCTTCGCGGAGCTGCGCGGCGGATGGTCGGCAGGGCTGATCGATGGCCGCGCGCTGCGCTGGCTCGCGGGCTTTCGTTACGATGCCAACCATTTTGCCAATGCGCCGGACAAGCCTGCGCCTGTGTCACTGCCACCCGACCATACGCTGGTTTACCCGTGGGTCGGCATAGCGTCGCTCGAGGATCGGTTCGTCACCACGGCGAACCTCAATAAGATCGGGCGGACCGAGGACCTCGACTTCGGCACCTCCTACACACTGCAGTTCGGCCTGGCGACGAAGGCAGTCGGCTCCGATCGTGACGCCGCGATCCTTGGCGGCACGCTGCACAGCGGATTGTCCTGGGCCGACAACCAGACCCTGTTCTTCAACACATCGGCCACTGGCCGGCTCGAGTCCCACCAGATCGCCAATGGCCTGCTGGATGCAAGCGCGCGCTACTACTGGCGCTGGGCATCAAAGAGGGTGTTCTTTGCCAGCGCCAGCGCTGCGGTCAGCGAAGAGCTTGATCCGGAGAACCAGCTGCAGCTCGGTGGCGACAATGGCCTGCGCGGCTACCCGTTGCGCTATCAGACGGGCAGCAGCCGCGCGCTCTTTACGGTCGAGCAGCGCTTCTTCACCGACTGGTTTCCGTTCCGGCTGTTCTATGTCGGCGCGGCGGTGTTCGCCGATGCCGGCCGCACCTGGGGCCGCGGCTCGGTGGGCGAACCGAGCCTCGGCTGGTTGAGCGATGTCGGCTTTGGGCTGCGTCTCGGCAATGCGCGCAGCGGCTTCGGCAGCGTGGTGCACATCGACATCGCGTTCCCGCTCAATCGCACACCCGATATCGACCAGGTGCAGTTCGTCATCGAGACCAGGGAGACCTTCTGATCAGCGCTCGGTCGCTGACGCGAGGCCCCCGGCACCCCGCGCGATACCCAGCACACCGCTGCGCACCACTTCGAGTATTTCGCCGCAACGGGCTGCATCGGTAACGAACTCGCTGATCTGCGCCTCGCTGCTGGTGAGCTCGACGATGTGGCAATCGGCGTTGACCGACAGCATCTTGCCCGCCGCACGCGCCACCAGTCCCTTGAGCGATTCCTGTTGCTCGGCAGGCACACGGATCTTGATCAGCAGCAACTCGCGTTCGACGTGTTCGCCGCGCGTCATGTCCGCAACGCTCACCACGTCGACGAGCTTGAGCAGTTGGCTGCTGATCTGGTGGATCACCGCGTCCGGTCCCTGCGTCACGAGCGTGAGGCGCGATACGGAAGGGTTGTCGGTCGGCGCGACGCTCAACGATTCGATGTTGTAACCGCGCGTGGAAAACAAGCCCGCAACGCGCGACAGCGCGCCCGCTTCGTTCTGCAGAAGAATGCCGATGACATGCCGCACTTTGAGCTTCTGTCCGACAGACCGGCAGCCGTTGTCAGCGCACCGCCGAGTCGCGCTCCGATGTTGATGTGTCGCGCCTTACGATATCCGAACACGACGCGACGTGGGGCGGAACTTGCCCGGCGCTGATTTGCTGCTAGTCTGCAGCAGGACAGCCTCCGCTCTTCGATCTCGAGCAGTGAAAGAAAGTCATCAGGTCCTTGAACGGGCCGCGCACCCGCTTGCCGGACGCACGCTGAGTGGCGCGGAAATCATCGTCCAGGTTCTCGCCGACGAGGGCGCGGGTGCGATTTTCGGCTATTCGGGTGGCGCGATCCTGCCCACGTATGACGCGGTGTTCCTCTACAACCAGGAGCATCCCGGGCGCGCGCGGGGCGGCGTGCCGCTCATCGTTCCTGCCAACGAGCAGGGCGCTGGGTTCATGGCTGCCGGCTATGCGCGTGCGAGTGGCAAGGTCGGAGTGTGTTTGGTGACTTCCGGGCCCGGTGCAACCAACACGGTTACGCCGGTCCGAGACTCCACGGCCGATTCGGTGCCGATGGTCGTGATCTGCGGCCAGGTGCCGACCCATGCGATAGGCACCGACGCCTTCCAGGAAGCGCCGGTGGCGAGCCTCATGAGCGCGGTGGCGAAGCACGTGTTCCTGGTGACCGATCCAACGCGTCTGGAAGCCACGGTGCGCACCGCATTCGAGATCGCGCGCACCGGGCGCCCCGGCCCGGTGGTGCTCGATGTGCCCAAGGACGTGCAGAACTGGAAAGGCGTGTTTCGCGGTTCCGGGCGGCTCCCGGTGCCGGGTTTTCGTCAGCGCATGAATCGCCTGGTGCACAACGGCCTCTCAGAGGAGGCGTGCGCCGGGTTCTTCAGCATGCTGGCTGAGTCGAAACGCCCGCTCATCTACGCCGGCGGCGGCGTCATCAATGGCGGCGCGGCCTACGCGATGCGCGAATTCGCTTGCAGCTTCGGTATCCCGGTGGTCACGACGCTGATGGGAATCGGCGCCTTTGATACCACGCACCCGCTCGCGATGCGCATGCTCGGAATGCACGGCACCGCATTCGCGAACTACACGGTCGATGACTGTGATTTTCTGATCGCGCTCGGCTCACGGTTCGATGACCGCGTCGCGGGGGTGCCTGCCAAGTTCGCCAGGGGCGCGAAACGTATTGCGCACATCGACATCGATGCTTCGGAGATCAACAAGGTCAAGCACGTCAGCTGGAGCCACGTGGGCCTGCTCGCCGATGCGCTGGTAGCGCTGCTGGAGTACGGGCAGCGTGCGGCCTTCAGCGGCAACTTCGAGCGCTGGCACGCGCACCTCGGGACCCTGAAGAGTCGACACGCGATGAGCTACGATCGCGCGAGCCCGCTGATCCAGCCCTACTACGTGATCGAGCAGATCAACCGGATCACGCAGGGCGAGGCGATCATCTCCACTGGTGTCGGCCAGCACCAGATGTGGTCAGCACAGTACTTTGACTTCCGGCACCCGCGCCTGTGGCTCACCTCGGGCAGCATGGGCACGATGGGCTTCGGCTTGCCAGCCGCGATCGGCGCGCAGGTCGCCCAGCGGGATCGGCTGGTCATTGATGTCGATGGCGATGCCAGCATCCGCATGAACATCGGCGAACTCGAGACCGTCACCACCTACGATCTGCCGGTGAAAGTCGTCGTGCTCAATAATTTCGGCGACGGCATGGTCAAGCAGTGGCAGAAGCTGTTCTTCAAGGGGCGCCTGAGCGCGAGTGACAAATCGCTCCACAAGAAGGACTTCGTCAAGGCCGCGCAGGCCGATGGATTTCAGTTCGCAAGACGGCTGGATCGCAAGGAAGACGTGCCGTCGACCATCGATGAGTTCGTGAACTTCGCCGGCCCGGCGTTTCTCGAAGTGATGATCGATCCGGACGCGGGCGTGTACCCCATGGTCGGGCCTGGGCAGAGCTATGAGGAGATGATCACCGGCGATCACATCGCCTCGCGGCACAAGACCGATATCAAGGAGCCGGGCGAGTCGGAGATGTTCTGAACATGAAATACCTGCATACCATGGTGCGCGTCACCGATCTGGAACAGTCACTGGACTTCTACTGCCGCAAGCTGGGACTGCAGGAACTCAGGCGCATGGAAAACGACAAGGGGCGCTTCACGCTGGTGTTTCTCGCTGCACCCGGCGATGAGGACGCGCAGATCGAGCTCACCTACAACTGGGATCCGCAGCCGTATCCCGGTGGACGCAACTTTGGCCACGTCGCTTATGCGGTGGATGACATCTACGCGCTGTGCCAGCGCCTCATGGACCAGGGCGTGACGATCAATCGGCCACCGCGCGACGGGCACATGGCGTTCATCCGTTCGCCCGATGGCATTTCAATTGAGCTGCTGCAGAAGGGCGCATCGCTTGCGCCGCGCGAGCCCTGGGCGTCGATGAAGAACCAGGGCAGCTGGTGAAGCACTAGTCCCTCACGAGCACCCGGCGCAGGCTCGACCTCCCGATGCCTTCGCGAGCCAGCAGCACGGCGAACCCCCCCAGCCGCTGGCTGAATCGCACCGTCGTTGGGATAGGCCTTGCGTCCCTGCTCAGCGACTGGTCGCACGAAATCGCGACGACTGTGATGCCCGCGTTGCTGGCGACTCTGGGAGTCGCCGCTGCCTGGCTTGGGTTGATCGAGGGCGTCGCCGATGGCCTGTCGAGCTTCGCGAAACTGGCGTCGGGCTACTACACCGATCGCTTGCCGCGGCGTAAGCCGATTGCCGTCGCCGGGTACGTTGTCACCGCGCTCGGCACCGCGGCATTCGGCCTGGCCACGAGTGCCTGGCACGTGCTCGTGGCGCGCTCCCTCGCATGGCTCGGTCGCGGGGTGCGAACTCCGGTCCGCAAGGCGCTGCTCGCTGCAGCCGTGACCAGGGAGACCTACGGTCGCGCGTTCGGCTTCGAACGCATGATGGACACGCTCGGCGCCATCGTCGGACCGTTGACCGCGCTGCTGCTGCTGCAGGTGTTTCACCAGGATTACCCGACGGTGTTCGCGCTCACGCTCGTGCCCGGCCTGCTGGCCGCCGCCATCATGGCATTCGTCGTCACCGAAAAAAGGCGCGTTGCAGTCTCGCATATCAGTTTTGGCGCCAGCCTGCGCGCATTGCCAGGCCGATTCCGGGAGTTCCTGGCCGCCGTGACGCTGTTCGGAATGGGCGACTTCGCTCACTCGCTGCTCATCCTGCTCGCGATCCAGAAACTCACTCCGCAATTCGGTGTTGCGAAAGCCGCGAGCATCGGCGCGGGCTTGTACGTGCTGCACAACGTCCTGTATGCCGCGTTCTCAATGTTCGCAGGTGTCCTGGCGGACAGATTCAGGAAGGTACGTGTCCTGGCTTCGGGCTACCTGCTGGCGGGACTGATGGCGCTGGCCATCGTGTTCCTGCCGCTGAATGTGTGGACACTGGCCCTGGTCTTCGCGCTCAGCGGCGTCTACGTCGCGATCGAGGAGACGCTCGAGGATTCATGCTGTGCGGAACTCGTGAACGAGGCACACCACGGCATGGCATTCGGCACACTCGCCACGCTGAACGGTATCGGTGATGTGGTTTCGAGCATTGTGGTCGGGTTTCTGTGGACTGGTTTCGGCACTTCGATCGCCTTCAGTTACAGCGCTGCGTTGTTCCTCCTGGGGAGTGCCATGGTCCTGCGGATCACGTCGCTCGAAAGGTGAGCGTGCGAGGAAGAACGACTCGCCTGAGCCTGGGCGCTTCTAGTCAACGACCACGGCGGTGCCGCTTGCGCTCACCATCAGCATGCTGCTGCCGGCGCCGATCGTCTCGTAGTCCAGATCGATCCCGACCACCGCGTTCGCGCCGAGGCGACGCGCTTCTTCGGCGATCTCCGCAAGCGCCATGTCGCGTGCATCCTTCAACACTTTCTCGTAGGAGGCCGAGCGGCCGCCGACGATATCGCGGATGCTCGCGAACAGGTCGCGAAACACATTTGCGCCGAGAATCGCCTCGCCGGTGACCACGCCCTTGTATTCATGGATCCGGTGGCCGTCGATCGACGGCGTCGTTGATAGCAGCATTGCCAGGGCCCTCGCATGGCGGCAAGGGCGCAGAGCCTGAGGGCCGCGGGCTGCGCGGTCAAGACTTGCGCTGGCTGTCGTGCCAGGCGCTCAGCAACTCCTGCTCGCGCGCGACTGAAATCCCGGCCTTGAGCTTGGCCTGCTGCTCGGCCGGGCGTGCGAGCTGCCAGGCGAGCGTGTCGCGCACGGTTTCGGTCAGGGGCCGGATTTTCAGCCCCGCGGCGAGCGCACGTTGCGCGCTGGTGAGCGCGAAGCCCGCGTTTTCACCCACGGCGTGTGACCAGATCGGCAGATCGCCGTCGACTACGCCACGCGCTTCGAGGAACTGCGCGGGCACCCAGGTAATGCGCGCGTCGGATTTCGCGGCGGCGATGCAATCGTTCATCAGCTCGCCCATGGTGAAGGTCCGCGGCGGCGAGACCAGGTTGAATGTTCCGAGTACCCGTTGCTCGATGCACAGGAGCGTGAATGCGGCGAGATCGCGCACGTCGATGACCTGGATCTCGTCCTGCGGCGTATTGGGGGCGAGCACCTCGCCGCCACGTGCGACGCGCGCCGGCCAGTAGGTAAAGCGATCGCTGTTGTCGTCGGGCCCGACGATGTATCCGGGCCTCAGGATCGTCACGCGGCCGGGCATGATGCGCTCGGCTGTCTGCTCACAGAGTGCCTTGAGCGGACCGTAGGTGTTCTCGTCGACCTTCTCGATGGTCTCGTCGGTCATCTTGCCAACGGGCGAGCTCTCGTCGTTGGCGTTGGCGAAACTCGCGTACGCCGAAATACTCGATACGTACACGTAGTGCGATACCGAGTCCTTCAGAAGCTCGGCGGACAATTTCACGATGCGCGGCACGAACGCCGATGTGTCCAGCACCGCGTCCCACTTGCGGCCTGCCAATGCATCGAGCTGGCCGTTGCGATCTCCGTGCAGGACTTCAACGCCGGTCACCCGGCCGACATTGGTCTTGCCGCGGTTGAATAGCGTCACCTCGTGCCCGTGTGCGCGGGCGAGCTCCACGACATGCGGACCGATGAAGCGCGTGCCGCCCAGGATCAGAATCTTCAACTGGCGCGGTTGAGTTGCGGCCATGAGCCTTGACGCCGGCAGCGTCGCGAGCACCGACAGCGCGGTGCTGGTGCCGAGGAATTGCCTGCGATCCATGTCTGCCTCCGCGATCCGGGGTTTTCAGTGACCAATGTACTTATCGAGCCATTCGCGCTTGGTCTGGTACCAGAAGAGCGAGTTCTGCGGCTTCAGTACCCAATGATTCTCGTCCGGGAAATACACCATCTTGCTCGGCACACCCCGCGTCTGCAGGATGTTGAACAGCTCGAAGCCATGATTCACCGGCACGCGCCGGTCGAGCTGGCCGTGGATGACGAGCGTCGGGGTATTGAAGTTCGCCGCCGCACTGTGCGGGGAATAGCGCATGAACTCCTCGGGTTTCTGCCAATAGTCAAAGAAGCGGCGTTTCTCGGCTCCGTAGTCCGCCGCGTACTGGGTAAATTCGTCGAACACCGCGGCATGCGCGATCAGGGTCTTGAAGGGATGCGGCCGGCCGAGCAATGTCGTGGCCAGAAATCCACCATAGCTGCCGCCGCCGGCTGCCATGCGCGCGCTGTCCACGTACGGCTTCGACATGAGGTATTCCGCCGCCTTGATCGTGTCCTCATACGGCATGGAAATGCGGTCGGGATTGATCGAGTCGGTGAACTCCTGGCCGAACCCGCTCGAGCCGTGGAAGTTGTGCCAGGTCGTGATGTAACCCCAACCGGCGAACACCTCGGCGTTCCAGCGCCATTGCGTGCCGTCTGTGATGCCATTGTGGGGTCCGCCGTGCAGCAACATGTAGACGGGGTACTTGCGCGACGGATCGAAATCCGGCGGATAGACCACCCACATCTGGATGTCATCACCACGCGCTCCCTTGTAGGTGACGCTCTCGACTTTGCCCCAGCGAATGCCTGCCAGCGCGATATCGTTGAAGGTGGAGAGCTTGGTGGCAGCGCCGCTGCGGGCGTTGACGCTGACGACAGTCGGTGGCTCGGTGAAACTCTGGCGAACTGCGACCAGCATCGTGCCCTGCAGAACCGGGGAAGAAAAACTCGTGGCGCCCGTAAGCGCCCTTGGCGCCCCGCCTTTCGGGTCGAAGCGGTAGAGGCGCCGCGTGCCTGCGTCATCGATCGACCCCACCAGCGAGCGCGAATCGGGCGACCAGGCGAGCTGCTCGGCGGAGCGGTCCCATTGTTCGGTGAGATTGCGCGTCTCGCCTGAGCGCCGGTCGAACAGCAGCAGGCGCTGCTTGTCGGCATAAAAGGTCTTGATCTTCTGCCGCACGAATGCGAGGTAGCGTCCGTCACGGCTGTACTTCGGCTCCCCGTCATCCGCCGCATTGTCGGTCGTCAGGTTGCGCGCCTCGCCGCCGCTGGCGGGTACGAGAAAGACGTCGAAATTGGAATCGATCCCGCTGCGATCAGTATCGGCCGCGAAGGCAACCTCGGCGCCGTCGGGCGCGATGTCGTAACTGCTGGTGCTCGTTTCGGTGATCGAGAGGTGATACCCGGTGCCGAGCGTGATCGGCTGCGGATCGCCGCCGTCCAGTGCGACCGCGTACACGTGCGGCTCGCGATCCTCGATGAAGTGGTCCCAGTAGCTGAAGGGCGCTTTGTCCCACACCTTCGCCGTCATCTTGGAATCGGCGCGATCCTTGAGGCGCTGTTCCATCTCGCTCCAGCTCTTGAGGTCGGGCCAGACCGAGGTGATGAATGCAATGCGCTTGGAATCGGGGAACCACTTCGGCGCCGACACACCGGTCGGAATGCGCGTCACGCGGCGTGCCTCGCCGCCATCGATCGCGATGACGTAGAGCTGACTGTCCTTGTCCTCGCCACGCTTGGAAACGAAGGCGATCCATTTGCCGTCCGGGCTGAAGCGCGGCTCGTTGTCCGAGGCATCATCGCTCGTGAGCTGGCGCGCGGCGCCGCCCGCGGCGGGGATCAACCACAGATCGCTGAACCCCTTGTTCTTGTCCACGTCGTAGCGCGTTACAGGCACCACGACGAGTTTGCCGTCGGGCGAGAGGTCCGGGTCACCGACTCTCTGCAGTTGCCACATCGCCTCGGCGGTGAGGGGCACCGAACCCACTGCGGGCTGCGCTTGGGCACTGCAGAGAGTGAAGAACAGGCAGCAGCACCAGAGTCGAGGCATGACCAGCAATTGCATGAATCACTCCTTGCGAACAGGGGAGCGCACGCGGCAATGAGCTTTTCAGATTGGTGCGCGGCGCAATGGGCGCGCATTCTGCCGCGCGGCCGGGCCGTTGCGCAATTTGCAGGTCGAAGAGCTGCGGGATGACGACAGAACGCTACGCCCGCGTGCCGGGCGTGGCCGGCTCAGGCGAGCGCGCGGGGTCGCGTATGACGCCGGTCCGACCTCAAGCGTCGGTCGGTGACCAGCGGCATGCGATCGCGTTCACCGCGATCGTGGCGACGACGGGTCACCCCGGCGCGCCGATCGACATAGTGCACGTAGCGACAGGTGCAGGCCTCGGCGGTGCAGCCAGGAACCGGAAGGGGCGGCGCACGCTTCACCAGGAAGCGCCGGCCGCGCAGTTCCTCGCAGCGAGTGCAGCACACCGAGGCGTTGGGCGGCTCGACGGAGACGCAATGATAGTGTTGCCTGTCGGCAGCGTGTTGCGTGCGGCGGGTCATCGAGGGCAGCCAGAGGATCGCGATGACGAGGCTGATTGTTATTGTTATTAGCCCGATTAGCATGCAGTCATCGTAGGTTTACGGCACTGCGGCGTCCACGGTCGTCTTTACAGAACCTCGCCCGCAAGACCCCGATCCTGCAGAGAATCCTCAGTTCGTGAACCAGCGCACGCGCCGTGCCGGCGCCGTTCAGGGTCTCGCCAGCGACTTGCCGAAGCTCTCGCCGCGCGCCAGCTTGCAGAGCTGAACCGGGACGTTGGGGAGCCCATTGACGACGTCTTCGCGATAGCGAAGGTGTCCTTCGGCAAACCAGGCGATCGCATCGCGCAGGAATGCTTCGCGCTGGTGCTCATGGTTCTGGACGATGAGCGGCAGCACCTTCGCGCCGGCGTCGACCACGGGCTGCAGGTTCAGCCTCGCAGCGTCACTGTACCGCCCGAGCGGTGCACCCAGCACGATGCGTCCGTTGCGTGCGAGGTGCTGTCCTTGCACCACGGCATCGAGGATCGCGCCATCGACAGTGTCGAAGTACACGTCGACACCTTTGGGCGCCACCCGCCGCAAACCCTGTTCGATGGGCTCGGCGCGATGATTGATGCACGAGTTGAAATGCGCTTCCTTCACGCACCAGCTGCTCTCTTCGCGATTGCCGGCGATGCCGATTACACGACATCCCTTGATGCGCGCGATCTGGCCCGCCATGGAGCCCACGGCCCCAGCGGCACCTGAGACCAGCAGGGTCTCGCCCTGCCTGATCTGTGCGACTTCCAGCAGTCCGCAGTAGGCGGTCAGGCCCGGCTCGCCCATCACACCGAGTGCCGTAGAGATCGGCGCGCTGCCGGTCCTGGCGCGATGCACCTGTATGCCGTCGGAGAGACAGTATTGCTGCATGCCGCCTTCCATGACGACGACGTCACCGGAGTTGAAGACTTCGTTGCGCGATTCGATCACCTCGCAGATTGCGCGCGCCGAGATGACGTGATCCCGGCGCAGCACGCCATCGTGCCCATGCAGGCGATCGACTGCTGAATTGAGCGACAACCATTTCGTCCGGCAGAGCATTTCGCCCTTGCCAGGCGTTGGCGCCTCGGTTTCGACCAGCTCGAAGTCGGCTGGATCGGGTGAACCTTCGAACAGCCTGCCGATGCGGATCTGCAGGTTTTTCATCGCCCGGAAGGCTACCGCCCGAGGCCCGAAAGGTGAAGGGTTCTACTCCTCGAGTCGGTTGCGTGCCTCGGCGTACTCCTGGCTGTCGAGCTTGCCGTTGTTGTTGGCGTCGACGTCGGCAAAGATCGCTGCCAGGCTCGCCTGGGTCCGTGCTTCTTCCTTGCTGATCACGCCATCGCCATTGGCATCGAGGGTGCTGAATTCCGGCAGCACCGCCCGGGCGGGCTCCTTGCCCGCCGCGGTCGGGCGTTGCTGATCATCCGCGCGCGCGGCTGCGCAGCAGAGCATTGCCGCCAGAGCGGCGAACTTGATGCGGTAATCCATGAACTTCTCCTCGCGTAAACGACTGGGTCGGGTGCCTCGGCCTCGGCGCGATGCCGGGCGCTCATGACACGGAGCAAGCCTCGTGCCACGAAGGCGATCCAGTGATTTCAGGTGCTTACGCTCGCCGAGAGGGCTACAGTAGCCCGCAAGCGTTGCCGGATGGCAACGCTTGGGAACCGGTGAGGCTTTGGCGCAGTCGAAACCGACCGGCCGCGGCGACGTGCCGTGTTTTTCTTTCTGGCACACCTCAAATGGGGAGCGGGTCTCGCCAGCCCCCGCGCGCGTAATGTCCCCGCAAGAATCCCAGCTCAGCAGTGTTCCCTGGCGCGAAGCGTGCAGGTTAATCGCGTGATGCGACTCGCCCGGCCCAAGTCGATCGTGCGGCTGATCCTGCTCGGATTCGCGGCTGTCGCCATACCGCTGATCGCCGCCGTGATCACCGCGGTAGTGCAGGTCGATCGGCTGGCGCAGCGCAACCGCGTTGCGGTGCTCGATGCCGAAAATGCCACGCACGAGAGCCGTGCGCTGATCGAATTTCTCACCGCCATGGAGCGCAGCCTGGGTCAATATGGGGTGCTTCACGATCGTGATTTCTACGTGACCTATCAGGACGCGCGCCGCGGTTTCGAGGCTGCTGCCCAGAGACTGGAAGCGCTCAACCTCAACGCCATCCTGCGCCGGCAACTCACTGAACTCATGCAGTCCGAAACCGATTTCAATCGCGCAATGTTGACCAGCGGCGGCGATCTCATCGCCGCGGATCCGACCGACATCGCCGATGGATGGGCTGCGCTCAATGCTCGCGCACGCTCAATCCTGGCCGAGAGCAGCAAACTGATCGCGAGTCACGCGAGCAAGGCGAAGGATGAGTCGAGCGATCTGCAGCGCACGCTCCTGCTGCAGGCGGCGGCGGCCGTGCCGGTGGCGGTGTTTCTCGCCATCGTTTTCGTGGTGCTGATCACCCGGCCGCTGCGCCAGATCGAGAGCGAGATTCGCCGGCTCGGCTCGGGTGACTTCGGCGCGAGCGTGTCGGTGCGCGGACCCCTCGATCTGCAGGAGCTTGGCAGCACCCTCGAACAGCTGCGCCGTCGCATTCTCGAGCTCGAAGAGCAGAAGGCTACATTCCTGCGTCACATCTCCCACGAGCTCAAGACGCCGCTCACGACACTGCGCGAGGGCTCGGAGCTGTTGCTCGATGACGATGCGCGAGGACTCAACGCGGAGCAGCGTGAAATCGCGCACATCCTGCGCGACAGCGGCCTGCAGTTGCAACGCCTGATCGAGGACTTGTTGGAATTCGGCCGCACGCAGGTGCCACGCGTCGAAGCGTCACGACGCGATAAGGTCGCGCTCGACGATATCGTGCGCAGTGCCCTCGACGGTCAGAACCTGGTCAGAGCCGCGAAGGCGCTCACCATCGATAGCCTGATCGCACCGGCAGTTCTGCAAGGCGATGACGGGCAGCTGCGGATCCTGGTCGACAACCTGTTGTCGAACGCCATGAAGTACACGCCGGCACACGGCAAGATCCGGGTCCGTCTCGCGGCGGATGGCCCTGACGTCACGCTGGAGATTGCTGACAACGGCCCCGGCATCGATGCCGACGAGCGCCAGCTCGTGTTCGAGCCCTTCTACCAGGGTCGCGCACCGTACCAGGGACACGTGCAGGGTACCGGGCTCGGGCTCGCTATCGCGCGCCAGTATGCGCAGGCCCACGACGGATCCATCGACATTGCCGACTCGCCGCTGGGGCAGGGCGCGTGCGTGCGCGTGCGCTTTCGTCTTGCGCAGGCGGCCTGAATGATCGGCATGCGACATCTTTGCGGGCTGGCTGCCACAGTGTGGTTGGCGGCTTGTCATTCCAACCCGCCGCTGCCGGCGCAAACACCTGCGGTCGTGAGCGGCACTCTGAGCAGCTTGAGCAGCTACGCGCGCGAACTGCAGCAGCAGGACGAACCGGCGTTGCTGGCGGAAAAGGCGCGACTCGAGTCTTCGCCTGACTCGCCCGCCCGTAACCTGCGTCTCGCGCTGCTGCTTGGTAATGAGCAAGCGGCGTTCTACGATCCGGAGCGGGCCACGTTGCTCCTCGCCCGCACCGCGAATGAACCCAACGCCGATCCCGCCGAACGTTCGGTCGCGCAGGTGCTGCTGGCGAGCGCGCCGCGCACGCCACGCTCGTGCGAAGAGACGGGTTTCACTCGTGAGCTTACCGATCGCCTGACTGCAGAGGAACAGCGATCGCCAGGAACTGGCGGCACGACTCGAAGCGACACGTCAGGAGCTCGATTCGGAGCGTACGCAGCGAGCCCGGCTGGAGAAGCAGCTCGAGGCGCTCAAGTCGATCGAAACGCAGATCAACAGCAGGGAAAGCGATGCGGGTCGCTGAAACAGTGATCGAGCCAGCGCGCATTCTCGTCGTCGATGACGATGTGAAGTTGCTCAGGTTGCTGGCGATTCGCCTGCGCCGCGCCGGCTGGCTGATCGAGACCGTTGAGAATGGCCGCCAGGCACTGGCCGCGATTCCGCGCTTTCGTCCCCAGGTCGTGGTAACCGATGTACGCATGGGGGTCATGGACGGCATGGCGCTCTTCGAAGCGCTGCACTCCCAGCATCCGACTCTGCCAGTAATCATTCTCACCGCGCATGGCACGATCCCGGACGCGGTCGATGCTGCCCAGCGCGGCGTGTTCGCATATCTCACCAAGCCCTTCGACAGCGAGCAGCTCATCGAGTCGATCGGTAAAGCGCTGCGCGCTGGAGGCTCCACGGACAGCGGCAACGCTGCGGATGGAGACTGGCGCGCCGAGATCGTGACACGTAGCCCGGCGATGGAAGCGCTGCTGAGCTCCGCCCGCAAGGTGGCGCTGACCGACTCGAGTGTGCTGATCCAGGGCGAGAGCGGGACCGGGAAAGAGCTGCTGGCGAGGGCGATCCATCGTGCCAGCCGCCGGCGTGACAAGCCGTTCGTCCCGGTCAATTGCAGTGCGATCCCCGAAGCGCTGTTCGAATCCGAATTCTTCGGTCATCGCAAGGGTTCTTTCACCGGTGCGATCGACAGCCGCATCGGCCTGATCCAATCCGCCCAGGGAGGAAGCCTGCTGCTCGATGAGATCGGCGACATGCCGCTCACCTTTCAGGCCAAGTTGCTGCGCGCCCTGCAGGAACGCGAAGTGCGACCGGTTGGCGCAACGGAGCTGATTGCGGTGGACGTGCGCCTGATCGCGGCGAGTCACCAGGACCTGGAGCTCGCGGTGCGCGAGCGGCGCTTTCGCGAGGATCTGTACTACCGCGTCAACGTGGTGACCCTCGAGATTCCGGCGCTGGCCGCGCGCCGCGATGACATTCCGCGGCTGGCAACGCACTTCCTCGCTGCGATTCGCGCCAAGCTGGCGGATACCGCAGTGGATGTCAGCGGGTTCTCTTCGGAAGCGATGGAGATGCTGGTCTCGGCGCCCTGGCCGGGCAACATCCGCCAGCTGCGCAATGTCGTCGAGCAGTGCGTAGTGCTGGCGACCACGTCGTTGATTCCCGGATCTCTGGTGCAGAGCGCACTACGCAGCAAGCCGCGGGAATTTCTGCCCTTCGCGCGCGCGAGAGACAACTTCGAATTCGATTACCTGGTAAACCTGCTGCAGATGACAGTCGGTAATGTGGCACAGGCAGCGCGGCTCGCCGATCGCAATCGCTCCGAATTCTACAAGCTGCTTCGCAAGCACAATCTCGATCCGCAGGCCTTTCGCGCCGACCAGGTCGCCGGGCACTGAAAAAACCGACAGCTCGCGCGGCAGGAAGTACATGTAGGACGTACGCCGGCGGCTTTGCCGCCGCCGGCGCACGCTGGCTCAGCGTCGTGTGGCCTTACAGCTCCGTATCGTCATCGTCCTCGTTCTTGCGCGACGGATCGTTGCGGCGGGGGTTGCTCGGGTCGTTGCGCCGTCGGCGCTCTTCCTCTTCGCGTTCTCGCTGCGTCTGCTGATTGCTGCCACCCGGATTGCTACGCTCGGGCTGCTGCGGATTGTGCGGGTCGTGCGTGGGGTTGTTGGTCGGCATGTTGGTGCTCCAGGTGTAGGATTTCCTTTCCGGTTGAGTGCCTTCCGTGGCGTACCATGTGATGCAGAGTCCGTGCCACGAGGAACCCGCCGACATTGGCGGGTTCTCATACAGGTAGTGTATTTGGGACGGAGATTGGCATGAGGCTAATGCAACGAGCCGCGATTACAGTTCTCAGCGTGGGAATGATCGCTGGCTGCCAGACCGTGCAGACCACAGCGCCCGGCGCGATCGGCATCGAGCGCAAGCAGCAGATGCTGGTATCGAGCGAGCAGGTCGACGAGGCCGCGGCGCAAGCCTACGCGACCGAAGTACACAAGGCACGCGAGAAGGGCAAGCTCAACACCGATGCGCGCGTCGTCGAGCGTGTGCACAACGTGACCGAGCGACTGATTCCGCAGACGGCGACGTTCCGGCCTGATGCGCCGAGCTGGAAGTGGGAGGTCAACGTGCTCTCGACCAAGGAGCTCAATGCCTATTGCATGCCGGGCGGCAAGATCATGGTCTACACCGGGCTGATCGATCAGCTCAAGCTCACTGACGATGAGTTGTCGGCAGTGATTGGACACGAAATCGGGCACGCGCTGCGCGAACACAGCCGTGAGCGGGTGTCGCGCGCCTACGCGCAGCAAATCGCGCTGACCGGTGTTGCGGTCGCCGCCGGTGTCGGGCAGGGGACTCTCGATCTTGCCAACGAGGTGGCGACCGTTACTTTTCAGCTGCCACACAGCCGCGAACAGGAAGCCGAAGCGGATCGGATCGGGCTCGAGCTCATGGCACGCGCCGGATATGATCCACGCGCCGCGGTCAGTGTGTGGAAAAAGATGGAACAGGCCAGCACCAGTTCGCCGCCGGAATTCCTGAGTACGCACCCCTCGAGCCAGTCGCGCATCGCAGATCTGGAAAAGGCAATGCCGCGAGTTCTGCCTCTGTATCAGACCGCGCACCGCTAGGCGATGCCCGACACCCAGCGCGAGCCCAGGGAAGCTCTACCTGTGCAGAGCTTCCCCAGTATCTTCCGGCCTGGCGCAAACTGCTGGCGCAGCGTGCGTGCGCAGCGCCTCGCCGTGCTCATCGATGGCGAGGAATACTTCGAGGCCTTCGCTCAAGCCGCGGAGCGCGCCGAACGCTCAATCATGATTCTCGCCTGGGACTTCAACAGCCGCACGGCGCTGCGCGTTTCGCCGGATGGCGAGCTCCTGGTGCTGGGCGAGTTCCTGAATTCGCTGGTGCGCAGACGCCCGCGGCTCGAGGTGCGGGTGCTGATCTGGGACTACCCGATGATCTTCGGCACCGATCGCGAATTCCCACCGATCTACGGTCTCGGCTGGAAACCGCATCGCCGCGTGAAGGTGCGCTACGACAACACTCACCCGGTAGCGGCGTGTCACCACCAGAAGATCGCCGTGATCGACGAACGCGTCGCCTTCTGTGGCGGCATCGACCTGACGGTGAAGCGCTGGGATACACGCGAGCATCGCCCGGGCGATCCACGCCGCATGGAGGCTGGCCAGGCGTATCCACCCTTTCACGACCTCATGATGATGGTCGATGGCGAGGCGGCGCTCGCCTTGGGCGTACTGGCCCGCGAACGCTGGCAGTTGGCGACCGGACGAACGTTGCCGCCTGCCGCTGCACGCGCAGACCCGTGGCCGTCGCGACTCACGCCACTCGTCAAAGATGTGCAGATCGCGATCTCGCGTACCGAGCCTGCGCGTGCGGATCGCGAAACGGTTTGCGAGATCGAGAGCCTGTACGTGGACATGATTGCCCGCGCCCGCGATCACATCTACATCGAGAACCAGTACTTCACCTCGCAGCGTATCGGCGCGGCACTTGCCGAGCGACTCGCGGCAGAACAGGGACCGGAGATCATCGTGGTGCTGCGCCTCCTGAGCCATGGCTGGCTCGAGGAGCTGACGATGCAGAATCTGCGCCAGCGCCTCATCGAGGAGCTGCGGCGTGCAGACCGCGGCGGCCGCCTGCACGTGTACTACCCGCACCTCGACGGACTCGTGCAAGGCACCTGCATCGACGTACATGCCAAGCTCATGATCGTCGACGCTGCGTGGCTGCGAGTGGGCTCTGCAAACATCTGCAACCGCTCGATGCGCTTCGACAGCGAGTGCGATGTCACCTTGGAGGCCGCAGACCGTCAGGATGTCGCGCAATGCATCCGTGCGGTTCGCGATGGGCTGCTTGCTGAGCACCTAGGAGTGGCACGCGAGGCTGTGACGCGCCAGATCGACGCCACCGGTGCCATCAGCAAGGCCATTGCTCAGCTCGGGACGCCTGCCCGGACGCTGCGCGAGGTCAGATTCGACAGCACGCTCCCCGACGTCGTGCTGGACATCGCGAGCATCGCCGATCCAGAACAACCGGTGGCTCTGGACCAGCTGGCAGCCGAGCTCGGGCCGCGCGCTGCACGGCAACGCCGGCCGGCGTTGAAGCTCGCGAGCATCGCGCTGCTGGTGCTCGCACTCGCCGGGGCATGGCGCTTTACACCGCTCGCGAACCTGGTCACGGCGGAGCGCATTACCGACTGGGCGCACGAGTTTGCCGGTAGCGCGTGGGCGCCGGCATTCGTGATCTCGGCCTACACGCCTGCAATACTCACGCTCTTTCCGCGCGCGCTCATAACGCTGTTCGGCGTAGTTGCCTTCGGTCCATGGCTCGGCTTCGCCTATGCGATGTGCGGCATTCTGCTGGCGGCGTTCCTGTCGTATTGCGCCGGAACCTGGCTCGATCGTGGCACCGTGCGCCGGCTCGCCGGGCCGAAACTCAATCACATGATCGAGCAGCTGCGGCACCGGGGCCTGGTCGCAATGACGGCCCTGAGGCTCGTGCCACTCGCGCCGTTCGTGGTGGAAGGAGTCGTGGCCGGCGCAATCCGCATGTCGCTGCGGGACTTCATGCTCGCGACGGCCATCGGCGTGCTGCCGGGAACGCTGCTGGCAACCGTATTCGGGCATCAACTCGAGGCCGCGCTGCGTGACCCGCGGGACGTGAACCTGTGGTTGATCGCTGCAGTGGTCGTGGTGTTTGGCGCCGCGACGCTGCTGGTGCGCCGCTGGCTCGCAACTGCTGCGCAGCCCGATGAGCAACTCCCGGCAGGACGCTGAGGGGAAGTTCCCGCCCGCTGTCCCTCGCACGGACGCGGCCCTGCAGGAAGCCACGCTTCGGGTCGGCTCGTACAACATTCATCGCTGCATCGGCACCGACGGGCGCTGCGATCCGGCGCGGATCGCGGCGATCCTCGATGAAATGAGTTGCGATGCCATCGGGCTGCAGGAAGTTGACAATAGCCCCGGTGCCGGTCCGGGTTCGCTGCAACTCGATTTTCTTGCCCGGGCCACCGGAATGCAGGCGGTGGCGGGCCTGCGGATCGTGAGGCACAGCGGCCACTACGGGAACGCGCTGCTGACGCGACACCCGGTGCTTGCGGTTCGCCGCCACGACCTGAGCTTCTCGTGGCGAGAACCGCGCGGTGCGCTCGATGTGGATCTCGACGTGCACGGCGCGCGGGCGCGCTTCATCGTCACGCACCTCGGCCTCACGCCGGGGGAACGCCGTCACCAGATGCGCAGGATCCTGCAGATCGTCGCGGTCGGCTCACCCGCTGCGCCTGTAGTCCTGCTGGGGGACATCAACGAATGGCTGCCACTCGGAAGGCCGCTGCGCTGGCTGCACCAAGTCTTCGGGCGGCCGCCGGCGCCCCCGTCATTTCCGGCCTTCTGGCCACTCGTGGCGCTGGATCGAATCTGGACCAGGCCGCGCGCGGCCCTGCTGTCGGTGCGCGCGCATCGCTCCGCGACCGCACGTTTCGCATCCGATCACTTGCCGATCACCGCAGCCATTGCTGTGCCAGCGACCGGGCAAGCGGCTCCCTAACGGGCGCTTCCGCGTCGGATCAGGTTCACGATGGCGAGCAGGATAATGGCACCGAGCAGCGAGACCAGAAGCCCGCTGAAACTGAAGTCGCCCTGGTTGATGGTGCCGGTGCCAAACAGCGGCGCCAGCAGCCACCCACCGAGAACGGCGCCGATGATGCCTACGACGATGTTGAGAAGGATGCCTTGCTGCGCATCGGTGCGCATGAACAGGCTCGCAAGCCATCCTACGAGACCGCCGACGACGAGCCAGATGATGATTGACATGGGTCACCTCAGGTGTGAGTCACAACTACGAACTACGCAAGGGGAGCTTCGATTCAGAAGTCTGCAGCCGTCGTGCCGTAATCGCCTTCCAGCACCAGCTGCACTTCATCTTGCAGCACTGCTGTTCGGGCGCTCAGGCTGCCGATGGCGACTCGCTCGCACTGTTCGCCGTCCGTGAGGCTGGGCTGCGCGACCTCAACCGAGGGCGCAAAGGCTGACGCGATTGTTTCGCCCGCTCCGCGCGGTGAACCACCCGGGTGCAGAGTGAGTGCCATGAAGGCCACGGCTAGTGCTGTTCTCATTGCGGCATTCCCCTTGTGTGCTACGTGCGCCACCCAGATTTCTGCAATAGACGTGCCACGCTCCATTCCCTGCCAATGAGCCGCTCAATTTCCGCCGTTGCCTCGTTGCTGCTTCTCGCCGAGTACTTGTGCGACGTCCTCGAGCATGCTGCGCAGCTCTTCAGCATGTTCTTCTTCCTTGGCGAGAATCGATTCGAGCATGCGACGCGTGGTCGGATCGTGGCTGCCAACGAACTGGATGATCTCGCGATAGGACTCGATGGCGACGCGTTCCGCGACCAGGTCCTCCTTGATCATCTGTAGCAGTGAGGAGTCTCCTTCGCGGTACTCGGAATGGCTGCGCATCGCGAGTCCCTCGGGGTCGAAATCCGGCGCGCCACCGAGCTGCACGATCCGCTCGGCAATCTGGTCGGCGTGTGCCTGTTCTTCCTCGGCGTGCGTAAGAAATTCGCGCTTGACTGCCTCTGCAAGCACACCGTCGGCCATGAAGTAATGACGGCGGTAGCGCAGCACGCAGACCAGCTCCGTCGCCAGCGCTTGGTTGAGAACCTGCAGCACGACGGCGCGATTGGCGTCATAGCTCGGCGTAACCGCGCCTGCCTGGATATGCTCGCGCGCACGACGGCGGATCTCCCGGATGTCGCTCAGGAACGGCTGACCCGCATCGGTGGCGGAAGAGGTGGGTTGCTGATGATTGCGTTCGGTTCTTTGCATGGAATCGCCCTCCAACTTGGTGCCGCATTTCCCGCCCGGCGCCGGGTCACTCTTTCTGGCCAACGACCAGCGCCGTCATCGCATCCTGCGCGTCCCTTGCGGCGAGCTCCTTGTGGGCATTCCGCTGCCCTCGAGTTGGCGACGCCAGGCGGGAAAGCGACAAAACTGCCGCGACAAGGCTTGATTCATACGATGCGACAAGGCATACATCGATGCCGTCGGCTGGGTACGCCAGTACCTGTAGGACGAACCTCACAATGCGTATCCCCGGCATGACCTCCACAATGATCCTGCGCGATGTCATCAAGGTCTGGCTGCCGATCCTGCTGCTCGCCGGGCTGCTGTTGGGCCTGTACCTGCTGTTCGAGCAGCGCTACGCGCGCTTGAACGCGGTGAGCGCGCGCGTAACGCAGATTCAGGAGCGCCAGAAGCTTCTGTCGCGCTACATGCAACTACTGGTCGATTCAGAAACCGGGCAGCGCGGCTTTCTGCTCACGGACCAGCCGGAGTATCTCGAGCCGCTGTTCAACGCGGCGCCACGCATCCGGGAGGTGCTGGTGCAGCTGGAGCGCAGCTACGCGCGTGACGGTGCGATGGCGCCCAACCCGGTTATCGAGCTGGGCCAGCTGACGCGGGAGCGCTATGAAATCCTGGGTGCTGCCCTGCGTCACTACGCGCAGTGGCGCAAGACCGGCAGTGCCGCGGTGCTGCAGGGGTCAGGTAAGCGGACCATGGATGCGATACGCAATCGCGTGCTGGGGCTCGAGGCCCGCGAATCCGACGCGCTGCTGAAGGTGCTGGCGCAATGGATGCAGGACCTGCGCATCACGCGCTGGAGCATGGCAGGTGCGATGTTCCTCAACGTGCTGTTGCTGCTGGCGGTCGGCGCCTTCCTGTTACGCGACATGAACCGGCGTAGTCGCGAATCTGCGCAGCTCAAGCAGCTCGTGGATGCACGTACCCAGGAACTCGTGTCGCTCTCCAATCACCTGCAGGAGGTGAGCGAACGCGAGAAGCAGTCCCTGTCGCGGGAACTGCACGATTCGCTCGGTGGCCTGCTGGTAGCCACCAAGATGGACGTCGCCTGGCTGCATGCGCGACTGCGTAGCGCGGACCCGGATCTGGAACTGCGCTGGACGCGCATCCAGGAATCCCTCGATCGCGGTGTCGATCTCAAGCGCCGCGTGGTCGAATCACTGCGACCGACGCTGCTCGACAACATGGGGCTGTTGGCGGCGCTGCGCTGGCAGTTCGACGAAACCTGCAGCCGCAACGGCATCCGGTGCACGCACCGGCTGCCCGCCGTCGAGCCGCAGTTCAACAACGATGCCGCCATCACCCTGTTTCGCGTCGCCCAGGAATCCTTCACCAACATCCTGCGCCATGCAGACGCGACCCAAGCGGAGCTCGACGTCACTATGGAGGGTGACGAACTGGTCCTGACCATCAGCGACAACGGCCGTGGCATCCCACTCGCGGCGGACGCGATGCACCGCGGTCACGGACTTGCCGGCATGAAGCATCGCGTGAATGCGCTCGGTGGCCAGTGCGTGATCAGCCGTCGCGAAGCGGGTGGGACGCAAGTGCGGGTCACGATCCCAATGGCGAATGTGCTAAGCACCGAATCCGTGAGCGCCGACGAGACCGACACAGTACCGCCGGAGCTTGCGCCCGAGCACCGGAGCGATCAGGTGAAACTGGGGACGAGTCCGGGCGGCTGACGCCGGTCGCGGATGGTCTCGATGATCTGGGGCAGGCGCTCGAAGTCGCGCGCTTTGTCGAGGAAATAGTCCGCCCCCAGGGCCAGCGCCTGGCGGCGGTACTCCGGCAGGTCATAGTTGGTGAAGATGATCACGGTGGGACGCTCACCCTGGCCGGAAGCGAGCGCGCGCAGCACGCCGAATCCAGTGCCACGGTTGAGTCGCAGATCGAGGATGACGATATCGACGCCTCCAAGCGCGAGCGCCTCGATAGCCTGGGTTTCGCGGTCGATGATGTCCGTGACCCGGACGGCGCGCATTTCTCGCAGCGCTTCCTTCAGCCGCTCGGCCACGATGGGCGAATCCTCAACGACGAGAACTCTCAGTGTTTCCTTGGCGCTAGCACTCACGAACTGTCTCGGCTGCCATGATCTATTGTCTCCCTTCGCGTCCAACCCCGCTATCAGCGCCGTCCGACATCCTGCGCAGTGCCCCTCGCTGAATCAAACTGCACCAACGGCACCGAACTCGAAATCATGAGGTCAGTTGATCAGCTGATTGCGCAGCGCGTAGGAGGTCAGATCCGCATTGGTATGAAAGCTCATCTTGGCGAGGATACGGCTGCGGTACGTACTCACCGTCTTCACGCTGAGGCACAGTTCTGCAGCGATCTCGGATACCGCCCGGCCGGCGGCGAGCTTGCAGAATACCTGGAATTCACGCTCCGACAGGCGTGAGTGCAGGGGCTTGTCGGCGTCGCTGTCGAGTTCGCCCACCAGCTGTTCAGCGAGTGTTGCGCTGACGTAACGCCTGCCCTGCAACACAGCTCGCACGGCGCGCAGCAGTTCTTCCGGGGCCGTGCCCTTCTCGATGAAGCCGCTGGCGCCGGCACGCAGCACGTTCAACGCGTACTGCCGCTCGGGGTAGCCGCTCAACACGAGTACGCGGGTTCGATCGTGAACGGCGCGGATCTGCTGCAGGATATCGATGCCGCTGCGATCCGGCATGCCGATATCGAGGATCACGAGATCCCAGCTCTCCGCGCGTAGCCGGTCGAGCGTTTCACGCCCGGTGGACGCTTCCCCGATCGCGCTGATACCGCGGTCCTCGACCAGGAACTGCCTGAGCCCCGCGCGCACCACGGCATGGTCATCTGCAATCAGCACCCGTGCCATGCTTTTTCCTGTTCAGTGGGCCTCACGAAGAAGTTGCCTGGACCCTTGGGGGTCTCGCGGGCGTAACGATGGAGCTTGTTGTACAGCGTCTTGAGGCTGCAGCCCAGTACTTCCGCGGCGCGTCGCTTGTTACCGTCGAAATGCTCCAGCGTGGCTTCGATGAGCGATCGTTCCGCTTCATCGAGCCGCGATCCCAACGGCAGGACCACGGTGTGGCCGGCAGATTCATCGCTCAGCGATGAATCTAGTCGCGGAAGCAGCGTAGGCGCAAGCTCGAGCTCCAGGTCCGCCATGATGAACGCGCGCTCCACTGCGTTGCGCAACTCGCGCACGTTGCCGGGCCAATGATGCTGTCGCAGCACCGCGCGTGAGCTGTCCGAGAAGCGCTTGTCCGAAATCGTGCGGCTGTTGAGCTCGGCCAGAAAGTGATCCGCCAGCAGCTCGCAGTCGTCCGCACGATCGCGCAGCGGCGGCACGCAGATCGGGAACACCGCCAGCCGGTACAGCACGTCCTCGCGCAGCTGCCGTTCGCGCACTGCGTCCTGAATATCGCGATTGGTGGCAGCGATCACGCGGAAATCCGTATGGATCTCCTGCGTGCCGCCGACGCGGAAAAAGCGGCCGGTCTCCAGCACGCGCAGCAGCCGCGTCTGCATCTCGAGCGGCATCTCGGTGATCTCGTCGAGGAATAGTGTGCCGCGATCGGCGCGCTCGAAAACACCGGCGTGCGAGCGCGAGGCGCCCGTGAAGCTTCCCTTCTCGTAGCCAAACAGCTCCGCTTCGATCAGGGTCGCCGGGATCGAAGCGCAGTTGATGGCGATCAACGGTCCGCTCGCGCGCTCGCTGAGCTGATGGATCGCTTCCGCTACTACTTCCTTACCGACGCCGCTTTCGCCGAGCAGCAGAACCGTGGCCTCGGTCGGCGCACCGCGCTGAATCAGATCGAACATCGCTCGCATGGCGGACGAGGTCCCCAGTACATTGCCCAAACCCTTCTCATGCAGTGATGTAACAACAGTTGTGTCCATTGCTTCCCCTGGCGGTGATTCGGATCTCACGGCAAGTGCAATTTCTGCCTCAACCGTTGGGAACCTTTGTAACGTATCGCCTTGAGCCGCTGGAGCGGCGTTCACTGATCCGCGACTAGGACGAATCGCCCCTCGCGTGTAAGTGTCTGTCCGACACGCGCCCTTCAATTGCCTGATTCGACTTCCATTAAGCATTGCCTTGCGGGGAGGTCCACGCGGTTCGGCCAGGCCTGCAGCGAGGCCCGGAACACGTGGCACACCCCTTGCAACTTCCCAGGCGCAGCGCGCGGCTCCACAGCTCGCGCGACGGATGACCTTGTATCTGTAACAGAGGACAGAGCACATGAAGATCAAGTACCTGATGACCGCGGCACTTCTGTCGCTCTTTGCGCTGGCCGGCTGCAAGCGGCCCGAAACGGCACCCACGGAAACTCCGCCGGCCTCGCAGGACACGATGTCCCCGCAGCAGGAGCCGACAACTCCACCGGCCGATGAAATGCCGCCGCCGGAGCAGACGCCGCCGAGCGATCAGCCCGAACAGCAGCCCCCTCAGCAATAGCAGTCTGGGGTCTGAGCAGGTTTTTGCTTCGTAACAGGAGACTTCGCATGAAACGATCCTTCATTCTTGGTTCTGCAACCGCGCTGCTTGGCGCGCTAGCTCTGATGGCGTGCTCGTCGACGCCCACACAGCGCAGCGCCGGCGAAGCCGTCGATGACAGTGTATTGACCGGCAAGGTCAAAACGGCGCTCATCGACAACGACGTGGTCAAGGCGGGCGAGGTGAATGTGGACACCTATAAAGGTGTTGTACAACTCAATGGCACCGTTGATACGCAGGCCGAAAAGGCCGCCGCGACGCAAGCCGCGAAGAGCGTGACCGGCGTCAGGGAAGTGCGCAACAACATCCAGCTGAAGTCAGTCAAGATGGCCGCCGACCGGTCTGCCGGCCAGGTCATCGATGACGCAACCATCACCGCCTCGGTGAAGACCAAGCTGATCGAGGACGAGACCACCAAGGCGCATCAGATCAACGTTGACACCCGGTCCGGTGTGGTGCAGCTCGGCGGCTTCGTCGACTCCGCTGCCGCAAAGGACCGCGCTGGTGAACTGGCGCGCTCCGTCAGTGGTGTGAAGGATGTGCAGAACGAGCTAGAGCTCAAGTCGAAGTAACTGACCCGTGACAGGCCACGAGCCGGCAGGGTTGAGGTCGGCCCTGCCGGCGAGGGCCGTGGTGATCGTTGCGATCATCGCGACCGGCGCGGCGCTGCATTTGGCTCGCGATCTCACGATGCCAGTTGGCCTGGCACTTTTTTTTGCAGTGATTCTTTCGCCGGCCGTCGAACGGCTGCGCCGCTTCGCCATCCCCAACAGCATTGCGGCCGCCATCGTGATGCTCACGGTGCTCGGTGGCCTCGCGGCACTGGTGCGGGTCACCCTGGAACCTGCGCGCGGCTGGTTCGAGCGGGCGCCGAGTGTCCTGTCGGATGTAGAGAGAAAGCTCCGCCCACTGAAGCAGCTAGCAGTGCGCATCGACAAGGTCGCTGCTCAGGCCGAGCGCATGGCAGGCGGCACGGCGCAAGCCTCGCCCGACATGCCAAGCGGCAACCGCGGCCTGCTATGGAAGACCCCTGCGATCATCGTTCCGGTGGCGGGCGTGTTCTTTCTGACCTTCTTCCTGCTCGCTTCCGGGCCGCCATTGCTGGCGCGCCTGGGCGCACGCCGAAGGCGGAGCACTGCGGCACGGCACGGCGTCATCATCGTGGAGCGTGCCCGCCGCGAGTTATCCCGCTTCCTCGGGACGATCGCGCTCATCAACATCGGCCTCGGCATTGTGACTGCGGGCATTGCGTACGCCTTCGATCTGCCGACTCCGTTGCTTTGGGGCGTGCTCGCCGGCGTGCTCAACTTCGTTCCCTACGCGGGTTCAGCCGTGACGTTGACCGTACTCACGATCGTTGCAATAGTGACGCATGACACGCTCGGGCCCGCTGTCGGTGTCGCGTTGTCCTACCTCACTGTGGTGACGATCGAGGGCCAGCTGGTGCAGCCGCTCGCGCTCGGACGGCGCCTCGCGCTCAGTCCGCTGATCGTGTTTCTCGGCCTGTGGGTCTGGGGATGGATCTGGGGCGTCGGCGGCATGCTTCTCGCCACGCCCATCCTGCTCACGATCAAGTCGGTGAGCTGCCAGATCATCAGTTGGGGCCCGCTAGCAGAGTTTCTGAGTCCCTCGGCATCGCCGCCGATCACTGCCAGCGCGCGCGCCTGGAGGCGTGCGCGCCGCCGCCGCCGGCTGACGCCGCGCCGCGAGCAGGAGCTCGTGATGCAGGCAACCGAGCGCGAAGCGAGTTCAAACCCGATCTGATGCAGACTCATTCAAAGGAGCAGGCATGGAACGCAGCACACGAGTGACCTATAAGGTGCGCGAATTCGATCTGACAAAGGTGGAGGGTATTTCCAGCCAGGCGCTCGAGGACCACCTGGGGCTCTACAAGGGGTACGTAGAGAACACCAACCGGTTGCTCGAGAAATCCCTGCGCGGCAACGGTAACTCGGGGCAGGAGGGCTGGGAGCAGCGTCTCGCCTTTGAGTTCAACGGCATGATGTTGCACGAACTGTTCTTCGAATCGCTCGGCGGCCCGGGATCGAAGATCTCCACATCGAGTGTGCTCGCAGAAGCAATGGACGTTACCTATGGAGGTGAAAATGCCTGGCGCGAGCGGTTCCTTGCGCTGGCGAAGACTCGTGGCGTCGGCTGGGTGATGAGCGCCCGCGATCGCGCGAACAACCGCCTGCTCACCTTCTGGATCGACGAGCATCACCTGGGACTGCCGGCGAATCTGCAGCCGGTGATCCTGCTCGATCTCTGGGAGCATGCGTACCTGAAGGACTTCGGGACGAAGGGCCGCGAGGAATACGCGCAGATCGTGCTCAACAACCTGAACTGGAACACGCTCGAGAGCCGTTGCGGCTGAACCTCACGTGACCGATCATCCGGCGCGTGAATGAATCAACCACGCCTGCGCCGGGCGGCAAGATGCCCGTGCTGTTTGTCGGCCACGGCTCGCCCCTCAACGCGATGGAGGACAACGGCTTCAGTCGGGCCTGGCGGGCGCTTGGCGAGCGCATTCCGGCGCCGCGCGCGATCGTGTGCGTGTCGGCGCATTGGGAAACGCGCGACGTGCATGTCAGTGCGGCGCCAGCGCCCGGGACGATTCACGATTTCTACGGATTTCCCCGCGAGTTGTACGAGGTTCAGTACCCTGCCCCGGGTGACCCGGAGCTCGCCACCCGCATCGTTAAACTGATTCACGGCGCCCAGGTGCGCCTCGATCACACTCGCGGCCTGGATCACGGCGCCTGGAGCGTGCTGCGCCTGATGTATCCGCGCGCCGACGTGCCGGTCATTCAGTTGAGCCTCGATACGGCGCAGCCGGCCGCGTTCCACTACCACCTCGGGCGAGAGCTCGTGCCCCTGCGCGAGGAAGGGATCCTGGTACTCGGCAGCGGTAACATTGTGCACAACCTCGCGTTGATTGACTGGCGGCGACGCACGGGCTACGAGTGGGCGGATGAATTCAACGCAGTCGTGCGTGCGCGCATGCAGGCGCACGAGCACGCTGCTCTGATCGACTATCGCGCTCTGCATGCAGCAACGAGTGCAGCGATCCCGACCCCCGAGCACTACCTGCCGCTCCTGTACGCGCTCGCCCTGCAGGACGAGGCAGAACCGCTGGTATTCTTCAACGATGAGCTGGTGATGGGTTCGATATCGATGCTGAGCGTGTGGATCGGAGCATGAAGAAGAGTGCAGGTCATAGCCTGAAGGAACGTGGCTCCACGAGTGCCGGTGAGGTTCGCGTGCGGCGCGCGTATTTCGATTGCCGCTTCGGGCAGCTCAACGTGCGTACGGCATTTCCGGCGAGCGGCGGCTTCGATGAGCGCACTACGCTGCTGTGCCTGCATGCTGAAACGAGCTCCAGCCGCATGTTCGCGAGGCTCCTGCCCGAGATCGCGCACGATCGGTCCGTCTATGCGCCGGATCTTCCCGGCTGCGGCGAATCCGATGCGCCACCGCGCCCCGGTTCGATTGCCGACTATGCAGGTGCCATGGGGGATTTCATCGACACGATGCATTTTCGTCAGCTCGACGTGCTCGGCTGCGGAGCGGGTGCACTGATCGCGGCCGAGCTCGCAGTTGGCCGGCCGCAGGTGGTGCGGCAGCTGATCCTCGTTTCACAGGCATCGTTCACCGGAGGGGATCATTCATCCCAGGGATCGCACCGGGATCCCGCTCGACTGCTTCATAACGGGCCTGAGGCGCACTGGATCAGCATCGCCGCGCAGGACTACAAGAGCGTCGAGCGACTGCCGCTCATCAAGCAGCCGACGCTCCTGGTGCGATCGAAAGAGGACGCGGAGCCTGGCTCGCGTGCCTGGCAGTCGCTGCGAGGGGCACGGAATCTGGATCTCCCCGATCAGGGCGCGGAGTCTTTCGTTGCGGCTCCGCAGGTTGTGATGCAACAACTGCGCGCGTTTCTCGACGCGCGTTGAGTTCCGTTCAGCAGAGCTGCGCCGCAGGCCGTTCAGATTTGCCTCGCGGGCCTCGTTATGTCTAGTCTGCGCTTGCGTTTCGCTGGTGGATGCGACTCACTGGCGAGGTGGCGGGTCAGCGCGGTGCCGCGCGGCCTCTACGACAACTTAAACCCTCGGGCTAAGAAGGGGGCTCATCGAAGATGAGCACACGAGCGGACCAGACTCATAGCAAGACCATCGACTCGGACAGCACGGATGAGCTGCCGGCACTCGACGTTGCGAAGTTCGAGTCGGCGCGCAGCGTGGCGAGCGACACGCGCATCAACTCCGATGCCCGGCGCGCGCCAGTGCCAGCGGGCCCGGCCGGCGGGGAGCCGGCCATCTTCGACACGATCCGTTCCCTAGAAGGGAGTCTGCACGCCAAGACGGGGCGCATTGCCGATCTCGAGCAGCTCCTCGCCCGCGCCGAACGCGAGCGCGAGACAGCGGAGCGACGCTTGCGCGAACGCGACCAGGCCCTCGAGCGCCTGGAGCTGGAGCTCGAGGCACGCACTGCCGGGCTGAGCCGGGCCGAACAACAGGCACAGGAAGCGGGCGAAGCACAACGCAATGCCGAACGCCAGGCTCGTGCGATCGAGAAGGACAAGGTCGACTTGTTGGCTCGCATCGCCGATCTGGAGGAAACTCGCATCGGTCTGGCTGCGGACATCGAGGCGCGTGGCGCCACGATCACCCGCTTCAAGGGCGACCTGGCGGCGCGTGCCGAGCAGATCCGGATGCTGGAGCAGCAACGCGATGCCCTCGACGTGGAGAAGGCCGCGCTGGCGGATACGTTGCAAGCTCGCGATGCCCGGTTGGCCGTGCTCGATGCGGAAATCGCAGCGCGCAGCAACCAGATCGCGGAACTGGAGCATTCACTAGCCGATCGCGATGGGACCATCGAACGGCTGCGCAGCGAGCTCGACCAGGCCTACGGCGAAGCACGCACGACACAGCAGGGTCTCGCAGAGCGCGAGGCGCGAATCGCGGCGCTGGATGCGCAACTGCGTGACAAGGAAGAGGCGCGATTGGAGATGGCGCGGGAGCTGCAGGAGCACGCTCGCAGAATGATTGCCGCCGATGAAGCCATGCGCGCCAGCGAACGCCAGGCCCAGAGCTGCATCGAGGCGCTGCAGAGCCTGGAGGCGCGCCGCAACCTCTACGAGGACGAGCTGTTCGTGCGCGAGCAGGAAATCAGCAGGCAGCTCGAACGTGTTTCCGGTTTCGAAGCTGACAAGGAGCAGCGCTCGGGCGAGCTCACCGCCCTGCAGGCGCAGTTACAAGAGCGCGATAGCGCAATCGTGGCGCTGAGGGCCGAGATCGCAACGCGCGATGCAGCCCTGAACGGGCACGCCGCGGAGCTGGAGCGGCTGCGCGCAGTGTCACAGGACTCCAGCACCGCAATGGCGGAGCTGGAGCGACGCATCCAGACGCACGCGGCCGAGGTCTCCCGTCTGCAGGGCGAAGTGGCGCAGCGCGACTCGCGCATCGAGAAGGGCCTCGAGGAGCTGCGCAACGTTGCCACTGAGGCGCGCGTGCGCGACCAGGCTCAGATCACGCTCAACGGCACGCTGGATGAGCTGCGGGCACAGCTTCTGGAGCGCGGCAACGAGCTCGCGTCACTGGCCGCGTTACTACAGGCCGAACAGAAGAGATCCACCGGGCTCGAGGCCGAGCTGGCAATGCGCGTGCGCAGCACCGCCGAGCTCGAGACCCGTAGCCGGATGCAGGGTGAGTTGGTCGATGCGCATGCGCGCGAGCTCGACACCTGGAAGGAGAAATGGTCGGAGATCGCGACGGCGATCGGTGAAAAGGAAGCCCGGGTCGCCCAGATGGAAACCGACCTGCGGGTGAAGATCGCCGAAGTTGCCACCCGCTCCGAGCGCATCAACACGCTGCAGAAGACCGTCGATGACCAGGCAGACACGCTGACCGCACTCGAGAAGGAGCTGCGCGACAAGGCCGAAAGCATCGCGCGGCTGGAGGGCGATCTGCGTGCTGCCGAGGATTCAATGCTGCGGCTCGAGTCGCAGCTCAGGCAGAGGTCCGATCAGAGTTCCATTGCGCAACGCACGCTCGAGGAGCAGCGCGGCCAGATCCGGCACTTGCAGGACACGCTCGCCACGCGCGATTCCGCGGTCGCGCGGCTCGAAGGCGAGCTCAAGGCGAGCAGCGAGATCATCGGCAACATCCAGCGCGATATCCGCCGGCTGAGCGCGGAGGCGCCGGAGCCCGAGCCTGTTTCCAGGCCGGAGGTGGTCGTCAACCCGGCACCTGAGTCCGCCATGCGATTGCTGGTGCGGCTGGACGGCGAGGCGGAGATCGTCCACGTCATCAACAAGAAGGCCACCGCTATCGGACGCGCCGATGACAACGACATCCAGGTCGATACCACGTACGTCAGCCGCCACCACGCGCGCATCGTGCTCGCGGGCGGTGCGACCGTGATCGAAGATCTGGGTAGCACCAATGGTGTGTACATCAACGATTCGCGACTCAGCCGCCGTCACGCGCTGCAGGACGGCGACATGGTGCTGATCGGCAAGACCCAGTTCCGCTTCAGCCTGAAATCCGGCGAGCGTTAGTCTCTGGCCCGCGTGTCCGGCGCTGCACCAGCACGAAGACCAGCAGCGCGAGCAGGTTGCAGCCGAGCACCGTGAACGCCAGCGGGTACGGGGTCGGGTTCGAAATTGCCGCGACCAGCTGAACTGCAGAAGCCGAAACGATCAGCTGCAAAAATCCCGTGAGCCCCGAGGCGGCTCCCGCGATGTCGGGGCGCACGCCAATGGCGCTCGAGGTGGCATTGGGTGCTGAAATGGCATTCGCGAAGCACACCAGCATCGCGGGCAGGAACAAGGCCGCAGGGTGCCACACGCCAAACAGTGCCAGCAGCGTCAAGAGGACTCCCCCAGTCAGCGAGAGGAGCGAGCCGGCGCGCATCATGCGCAGCGCGCCGATGCGTCGTGAAATGCGCGCGGCGGTGAAGAATCCCGCAAACGAAGCCGAAGCCGGCAGCATGAAGAGCAGCCCATAACGCGACGGCGAGATGTGCAGCACGTCCATGGCGACGTGCGGCGCGCCGGCGATGAAGACATACACTGCCGCGAACAGCAGCGAACCGAAAAGTGCGTAGGCCCGATAGCGCCCGGTGAGCAGCAGCTGCCGGTAGCTCTCCAGTGTGTCAGGCCCGCCGCGGGTCGCCGCGCTCGTCTGGTGCGTTTCCTGGATGCGCAGTGCCGTGAAGAGCATCGCCGCCGCGCCCAGCACGACGCACAGCCCGAATACCAGGCGCCACCCGGCGAGCTCCACCGCGAACCCGCCGATGGTTGGTGCCACCATCGGCACCACCAGGATCGCGGTTGCCGTGTAAGCGATGCCACTCGCGGCGCGTTCCGGGCCGAATGCGTCCATCAGCGTTGCCCGCGCCACGGCCATCGCGGCACCGCTCCCAAAGGCCTGCACGATGCGTGCACCGATCAGGAGCGCGATGCTGTTGGCGAGCATCCCGGCAATGCTTCCCAGGATGAAGAGCGACAACCCGGCGAAGATCACCGGCCGGCGTCCCAGGCGGTCCGAGAGCGGTGCCACCATCACGTTGCCGGACGCGATGGCGAGCATCGAGAACGTGACCAGGAGCTGCGCCGTGTTGACCGTGGTCGCGAACTGGGCGCGGATGTCGGGAAGCGCGGGCAGGATCGCGTGCATGGCGAAAGTGCCGAGCGATCCGATGGCGGCGGAGGCAAAGATGAGGCGACGGGCTTGGGAGCGGTCCATGAGTTGCCCTGACAGCATGCAGTTTAAGCGAGCGGTGTGCTGTAGCGCACCGCAATTCTTGCTAACGTAACCGCCGGGCAGCGGGGGATGCGACGGCTTGAACAACAACTACATCGAGAAGATTCTCAAGGCGCGGGTCTACGACGTGGCGATCGAATCGCCGCTCGAGCCGGCGGAACGCCTGTCGCGCCGCCTGCGCAATCGCGTGCTGTTCAAGCGCGAAGATCTGCAGCCCGTGTTCTCCTTCAAGCTGCGCGGCGCGTACAACAAGATCGCGCACCTGTCGCAGACCGCGGCGCAGCGCGGCGTCATCTGCGCCTCTGCAGGGAATCATGCGCAGGGCGTGGCACTCGCGGCGCGCAAGCGCGGCACTCCCGCAGTCATCGTCATGCCGCAGACCACACCCCAAATCAAGGTGCAGGCCGTGATGGACCTGGGGGGCGAGGTGGTGCTGCACGGTGATGACTATGACCAGGCCCACGAGCGCGCGCTGGTGCTCGAGCGCGAACGCAACCTCGTCTTCATCCATCCGTTCGACGATCCGGATGTGATCGCGGGCCAGGGCACGATCGGCATGGAAATCCTGCGCCAGCGGCCGGGCGACATTCACTCGATCTTCGTGCCGGTGGGCGGCGGCGGACTGATCGCGGGTATCGCCGCATACGTGAAGTACCTCTATCCGCGTATCAGGGTGATCGGTGTCGAGCCCGAGGACGCTGCGGCCATGCACGACTCTCTCAAGGCCCGCCAGCGTGTGACGCTCGAGCGTGTCGGGATCTTCGCCGACGGTGTGGCGGTGCGTCGCGTGGGCGAGGAAACGTTCCGGTTGGCGCGCGAACACGTGGATGAGATCGTGCTGGTCAACACCGACCAGGTGTGCGCAGCAATCCAGGACATCTTCGAGGACACGCGTGCCATCGCCGAGCCGGCCGGGGCGCTCGCGGTCGCGGGCATCAAGCGCTACGTCGCCCGCGAAGGGCTCACTGACCAGACGCTGGTGGCGATCAACAGTGGCGCGAACATGAATTTCGACCGCCTGCGGCATGTCGCGGAGCGCTCCGATCTCGGCGGACAGCGCGAAGCGCTCATGGCGGTGGAGATCCCGGAACAACCCGGCAGCTTCCTGAGATTCTGCGAAGTGCTGGGGCCGCGCAGTGTCACGGAGTTCAACTATCGCTACGAGAGCAATGAACGGGCGCAGATCTTCGTGGGATTTTCCCTGTCACAAGGACGCGAGGAGAAAGAGGAGGTGCTGCGCAGTGTTGCCGCCGCAGGCTTTCGCGTCATCGACATGACCGACAACGAAATGGCCAAGCTCCACGTGCGCTTCATGGTGGGCGGACACGCCCGCGGCATCGCCGACGAAGTGCTGTACCGGTTCGAATTTCCGGAGCGGCCTGGCGCGCTGCTCAAGTTCCTGCGTGCCATCGGCACGAAATGGAACATCAGTCTGTTCCACTATCGCAATCACGGCTCCGATCACGGCCGCGTGCTCGCTGGTATTCAAGTTCCAATCGTAGAGCGCGCGCAGTTCCTGGATCACCTCAACGAGCTGCACTACGCCTACACGGAAGAGACGGCGAATCCGGCGTACCGGATGTTTCTCGGCGCATAGGCGTGGTTGTCTTTCTACTGATCTATGGCAATGGGCGGCGGGGGCGCAGAATAGCCGCTCCCTGATTCGCGAGGCCTCCACATGGGCGCGCTGGACATCGTCATCCTGTTCGCCTATCTCGCGCTCATGGTGGGCCTCGGTTTCTACGCGAAGCGCCGCCAGAAGAATGTCGAGGATTACTTCGTCGCGGGCCGGCGCATGGGCCCGTTCACGATCTCCTGCATGGGGCTCGCGGCCTGGATCGGGGGCGCTGCCATCGTCGGAACGTCGGCGCGCATTTATGAATACGGCGTCACCGGCGTCTGGTACATCCTGGCGGAGTCGATCGGGTTCCTGCTGTTCGGCCTTTTCATGGCGCGGCGGGTGAAGCAGCTCGGCGACCGCCATAACCACCTCACGTATCCGGACTTCATCGAGCAGCACTACGACAACCGCACGCGTGCCGTGGCCATGATCAGCACGGTTCTCGCCTATACGGCGTACACGGCCGGCCAGTTCGCGGCATCGGCCGCGATCCTGCAGGTGCTCCTCGGCTGGGATTACGGTGCGGCACTCCTCCTGTCCGGCGCCATCGTGATCCTCTACACGGCGATCGGCGGTTACCTCGCGGTGAGCTATACGGACCGGGTGCAGGTGGCCCTGGTGCTGATCGGCGTCGTGGCGATCGGAGTCCCCGTCGCGATATCACATGCCGGCAGCTGGTCCGACATGCGCGCGGCGCTGCCCGCTTCCTACTACGATCTCGGCGCCCAGGGCTGGGGCAAGATTGCCGCGCTTGTCGTCTCGATGGTGCTCAGCTTTTTCGTCGCGATGGACAGTTTTTCCCGCAGCTACTCCGCGCGCGATTCGGCGGCCGCGCGTACCGGCGCCCTGTTGACCATTGGCCTCGTCCTGCCAGTCGCGCTGGCCGTCGCCTGGCTGGGACTCGCGTCCGCGGTCCTCTACCCGGGCCATGCTTCGGGCGGCGGCATCCTCATCAAGTTCGTGCTCGAGGCCTTTCCCGCCGGGCTGAAAGGCCTGATGGTGATCGGCATCCTGTCCGCCACGATGTCGGTCGCGTCCATCTGCGTGATCACGGCGTCGGCGAACTACACGCGCGACATCCATCAGCGCTACATCCAGCCCGGCATTTCCCGCCCGGCCATGCTGCGGCTCGGCACGCTCGCATCGGTGGGCGCCGGCCTCGTGGCCATGCTGATGGCCTGGAAGATGCGTGACATCATCGACATCCTCCAGCTCGGCTTCACCATCAACTCCGCCGCACTGTTCCTGCCGACCATTGCAGCGATCTATTGGGATCGCGTACCGGCGAGCGCCGCGTTCTGGAGCAGCAGCCTGTCGCTGGCTACGGTCATCGGCTGGCGCGTCGCCGCAGATGCCGGCCTCGGAGGGATCTTTGCGATCGATCCCCTGTGGCCCGCTCTCGTGGTTTCCGTCGTGCTGCTGGCGACGCTGACCCTGCTGCAGCCGCGGCAGGTCGCGAGGACGACGGCGTGAGCGCGCCGCGACCCGTCGTGGTACTGGCCGAGATGCCCGAGGCGGCGGGCCGTGACCTGTCGATCGAGCGGCTCCATCTGCCTGCCGGCGCGCGCATCGAGACATTCACCTACCGTGGCGACGCAGCCGCGCTCGCGGTCGCCTGCCGTGACGCCGAGGCGATCCTTACCGACTACGTCCCCTTCGACCGCGCGGCGCTCGGTCAGCTCGCGCGCTGCCGGATCATCTCGGTCGCCGCGACTGGCTGGGATTGCGTGGACGTCGCAGCCGCCAGCGAGCGCGGCATTCGCGTCGCGTGCGTCGGCGAATACTGCACCGACGAGGTCGCGGACCATACGCTCGCACTGCTGCTCGCGCTGAATCGCCGCCTGCTCGCGTATCACAGCCAGGTGCAAGACAGACACAGCTGGCGCTGGAACGAGGTACAGGGATTGCGCCGCCTCGCCGGCCAGACGCTCGGCATCATCGGCTTCGGCCGCATCGGGCAGGCCGTTGGCCACCGGGCGCTCGGCTTTGGCTTGAAGGTTCTCGCCTCGGATCCGCTCGTGGACGCCGCGGCGGCGCGCCGGCTCGGTGCCGAGGCCGTGAGCCTCGATGAGCTGCTCTCGCGCGCGGACATCATCAGCCTGCACAGTAACCTGGACTCCGGGAGCCGCGGACTCCTCGACCGCGCGGCTTTTGAAAAGATGAAGCGCAGGCCGCTACTGATCAACGTCGCGCGCGGCGCGCTCATCGTCGAGACCGACCTGGTGGACGCGCTCAATCGAGGGCTCCTCGCCGGCGCGGCGCTCGACGTGCTGGCTGAGGATTCGCCGGACCTCGGGCATCATCCACTGGTGGGGCGGGCAGAGGTGTTGCTGACGCCGCACGTGGCTTTCTATTCGGAGTCCGCCCTGGAAGACCTGCGCCGCATCTCGGCCTCGAATATCCGCGAATTCCTGGAAGGGCGGCCGGAGCAACGTGTTCCGGCTCGTCGGGCCTGCGGTATGAGCGGCAAGGTCACTTTCGACGGCGCGCCGGAGCACGGCACGATTAATTTCAGCGTCGGTCAGCCTTCGGCGGACCTGCTGCCGCTCGCGCTTCTCGGCACGGCCGGCGAGCGTTTCTTCGCCAATGCCGAGCCGCTCGAGCTGAACTACGGCCAGCGACAGGGCGATGTGCGCTTCCGCACGGCGCTCGCCGACTTCCTCGGCAAGTCCACGGGCAGCCCCGTGGACCCCGACTCGCTGATGCTGACGGGCGGCATCTCCCAGGCGCTCGACTTCGTCTGCGGCCGCTTCACGCGACCGGGCGACGTCGTTTTCGTCGAGGAGCCGAGCTATCCCTATTCGTTCCCGATCTTCCGTGACCACGGGCTCGAGATCCTCGGCGTACGGGTCGACGGCGCGGGCGTGGACGTTGCCGCGCTCGAGCGCGAACTCGCCAAGCGCCGCCCGAAGCTCGTCTACACCATCCCGGCCTTCCACAACCCGACCGGCCAGGTGCTTGATCGCGCGCGCCGGGAGCGGCTCATCTCACTTTCCCGCGAGCACGGCTTCATCATCGTCGCCGACGAGGCGTACCAGCTCCTGCATCACGGCACGCCGCCGCCGCCATCGTTCGGTGCGCTGGGCGGCGATGGCAACGTGCTCTCGCTCGGCACGTTCTCGAAGATCCTCGCGCCGGGCCTGCGCCTCGGCTGGATCCAGACGACGCCGGATCTCATGACGACGCTCCTCGCCAGCGGCGCACTCGTGAGCGGCGGCAACTTCAACCACTTCACCTCGCACATCGTGCGCCAGCTCATGGAAAGCGGCGAGCTTTCAGCCTTCGTGACGGGCCTGCGCGCGAGTTATGCGGAGCGCGCACAGGCGATGGACACGGCACTCAAGAAACACTTCAACTGCATCGCGCGCTGGCAGAGACCGGGCGGCGGCTACTTCTTCTGGCTCGAGCTGCCGGAAGGCGCAGATGCCGGCGCGCTCGAGGCGGCGGCTCGCGCCGCCGCGAGCGGTTTCCTGCCCGGCACCGCCTGTTCGATGTCGGGCGGCCTCCGGCATTGCCTGCGCCTGTCCTTCGCGCATTACGGCGTGCCCGAGATCCACGAGGGCATCGGACGTCTCGCGCGCGCCTTCATCAAATGAAGCCAATCTGGCGCAAACGCACGGACGCTCGCTACGCCCATTTGGTCTTCTAGTAGGCGTGCTCGTCTTTCTTGAATTTATTGGAGCGCACGCAGCATCGCAAAAAAGGCCTCCAGCTTGGCGCGCCGCTCGGGGGGCAGGTACGCAAAATTGTTGCCGCGATCGTTGATCTCCCAGTAGCTTGGCGATACCTCGCGCTCGAGCTCATCACGTGCGGCGGACAGCAGCGGGCCGCGATCGACCGCAAGGTCTCGCGCAATTCGCCGCGCTGGCTCATCCTCCCCGCGCAACAGGAAGAACGTGGCGAGCTGCATCTGGGCGCGGCGCACTCCGAGCAGATGCTTCGCGTCCTCATGATCGACGGCCAGCAGCGCTTCGAGCAGCGTATCGCGCATCGCGCGATTGTCCGCCGCGGCTTCGACCAGTTGCGCCAGGTCGTAGGCCGCCACCTCCAGGAGGAACGGGAGCCCTTTACTGTTGGCGAGCTGGCCGTAGAAGCAGATGCGATCGGCCACCTTGAAGACAGCGGGCTGTAGCCCCTTCGTGAGCAGCGACTCGCCGAGCACACGATACTGGTGCAGCACGAAGTAGGCCGTGCGCGGGTCAGCGCCATTGATCGCCGCACGCAAGTAGCTGTGGAAAGCGCGCTGACAGAGTTCGAGAAATGCCGGCTGGGTCGAGAAGTCCTCGGCGAGCCGTCGCGTATGAATCGCGATCATGCTCGCTACATCGCGAGCACTTCCGACGGCATCGCCGAAGAGGGCCAGGTACTGCCGCAGGATTTTTGCTTCGAACCAACTGCGGTCGCGGGCGACCTCCTCAATGGCGATTGGCGCCATCGCAATGAAGTCGGGATCGTGGGTGACAGCCTCGTCCACCCGGAACCAGGCATCCGGCAGCTCCTCCCGCAGATTCGTCACATCGGCGAGCAGCGTCGCCAGCGCCTCGACAGCCGCCATCGCAATGCCGCGGTCGCTGTTTTTCATCGCGCCACGTGCGACGTCCTCGATGTCCTCCACCGCGTGGATCACCGCGTACTTCGCCGCGCCCGCATCTCCCGTGTGTGCGCGCCGTACCCGGGCGAGCGCCTCGGCGCGAATGCGGGAGATTACGCTGTGCGGCGAGACGAAGCGGAACACGTACGCAAAGTATGGAAGCAGCGCGAGCAGGCAGCCGGTCATCATGATCATCGCGAGCAGGAAACCGCCACGCGGAACGAAGGGCGCCGAACCCACCTCTCCTGTCAGGACGATGGCGAGCCAGATGCAAAGCGCCGTCGTCAGGACGAAAAAGGCCATGACCGCGAGATTGACTGGGTCGCGCACGAAAAGAGCAGTGACGCGATGCGTGTACCGTGTCGCCGAGAGCTCGAGGACGATGGCAACGACGGTGACGAGGATCGCGAGCACGCCGGCAAGGACCTGCGCTGCGTCGCTCAGCAGGGACAATGCCTCGGTCTGGCCGAGTGTTGCGAGCCAGATCAGGGGATGTCGCCACGCGCCACTCCCCTCGAGCCAGCCCGCGACCGCAATCAGACCGGCCGAAGAGGCTAACAACGCCGCAAAAAACAGGAGTCCGGCGTGGCGCTTCTTTGGGAACGGGCGCAGCTGCCCGGTGAACTTCTCAGTGTTGGTGCTCACGGGACTGCCTTCCATTTAGCTGAGCACCATCACGCGGCGCAGCACCAGCGTCCCGCTCACCGCCAACCCATCGTGATCAGTCGCGATCACCGTGATGTGCAATTGCTCGTCGACGATCTGGACCGCGTGCGCATGGAAGCGCCCGTGATGCGCGTCGAACTCGAGCCAACTGGGCAGCGGCCTGCCATCGGCGAGCCGCGCCGAGAGCGTGAGCACATCGCCTGGGTCGGAGTCGGCGAACAGGTCCGGGGGCAGTACGTGCTCAAAGCGCTCGCCGGGCCGCCAATCCGCATGCGGAATGGGGCGTGTGAGACTCGGCGCCGCGTTGGTGAGGTTCTCGCGCGCGAGCCGGCGATATTCGCGGCCGATTGCGAACGCGGCCAGCGTCCAGATCACCGCGAGCACCATGTTCAACAGCGCGAACTGCACAACGCCCATGGCAAGGTAGTGGGTCCCGACGAACACCACCCCGGCCTGCAGCAAGTCGCCGAAGCGCCAGAAGAACGTCTCGATCGCGGTCTTACCCTCATAGGTCTGTGTCCGGTCGGTCGGCAGGAACAGCGCCTGGCGGGTGGTGTTCGTCACTGAGTACTCGGTGCCCGATTCGATTATTCGCGCCAATCGGATCACCGTGAGAATCGGCAGAAAACCGAACAGGCCGTAGCCGAACAGGGAAACCAGCGGCGGGATCAGCAGCGTGGTTGCGACTCCGAACCAGCGGAACAGTCGTCCCACCACCAGCGTCTGCAACGACAAACCCACCAGCACGAACCAGAACTGGAAGTTGCCGAAGTAGGCGCTGATGAGGTCTTGCGGGTTCCCAGGCCCGGACGCGGTACTCGCCAACGCCGCGAAATGCTCCTTGACGAAGCTGCGGTGGATGAAGTCGCCGGTCGAGCTTATCCAGTTGACGAGCACGATCATGACCGCGATCAGCGTCAGGTAGCGGCTGCGCGCGACCACGTCGAAGCCACCGAAAATGCGTCGCACGGTTTGCGTGGTCTCGTGTGGCAGGTGGCGCGACTCGTCGGGGACGCTGGCGTGCATCGGCAGTGTGAAGAACGCCGTCAGCAGCAGCGTGGCCGCGCCGACCAGCAACAGATTGTTGGTCCCGATCGCACTGCTGAAGTACTCGGCGAACTCAGTACCTGAGAGCGCGCCGACTTGCGCGGCCAGCATGATTGCAGGGAACAATCGCTGTCCCGATTTGATGTTGAACGAGTCAGCGGCGAGCGCCCAGAACTGTGCTGCCATCATCACACCGAAGATGCCGGCGAACACGAAGAACGCGAAGCCGACCCTGAGTCCGAGCCGGTCGAGGCTCCAGAACACTATCAGGCAGCCCACGAAGAACGCGATCACGGCGATCACCAGCAGCGGACCGTCCAGGCGCCGACGTACCTGGCTGTAGAGCGGGACGATGAATATCAGCAGAGTCGCGGTGATTGCCGTCGCGTAGCTCGCGTCGGCGGCGGACAATTTGGCGAGCAGCAAACCCTCGCGTGCCGCCTTGAACAAGTAGTAGGAAAACAGGATCAGGAAGAGGTGCGTGCCAAACAGTGCGACGGCACGGCCTTCACCAGGCCGCACCTTGGTGATCAGCGCCAGCAATCGCTCGAACGGCGTGTACTTGTGACTCCGGGCCACCTGATCCCCGGCTTATCCGCAGCCCCGCCGTTTTCGCCGGGTAAGGAGTAGCTACAGTCCCTTGCCCGTGGTCAGGCGCATCACTTCGACGATGATGCCGGCCGCAAAAACAATCAGGATGATCTCGGCCGCAAAATACGCTGCGCGCAGATCCTTGATCGCGGTGATGACCTCGCGAATGTCCTGCCCCTCGGTTGTGATGATGCGCCGAAAGTTATCGAGCGGCCGCCAGAAGAGCCAACCCAGAGCGAGCAGCAGCAGAGCGCTGCCCACGCTGATCCAGCGACCTGCCGGATCCGTGAGCAGAAACGATTCGATGAGCTGCAGTGCACCCAGAACCACGAAGAGCAGGGCGATGTGCTGGAGCTTGCGTCGCACCTGGTCGATGTGACGGTTTTCTTCTGCGGTGAATTCATACTCAGCCATAAAGTTCCCCCGCGCTTACTTCAGATGGACGAGCAGGAAGGACGCAAGCCGGGCCACCACGAGTGCCGCAAGGAGGGCCCGAAACATGCCGTGCGCGCTGTCGAGACCTTTAAGGACCTCCATGAGCTTCGTGATATCGCTGCCGCGGCTACGGGTGATGCGAGAGAGCGCGCCCATCGGCGAACGGAACATGAACCCGCCCACCATAGCCACCACCCCGAACACGATGATGGCGGGGCCGGCCAGTGGTGAAGGATAGCGTCCAGTCACCATGGCGGCGACGCCGAGGCCGGCGAGCGCGATGCCGACGATGCCAATCATGTTGGCAAACCGGTACAGGCCGGCTGACAACCCGTCCAGAACCTCGTTGTCGTAGGAGTCGAATTCATGCTCGATGCGCTGCTGCATTTCCCCCTCCCGCACAGTGAAGCCGATCAGAACGCAGAGTGCCCAGAGCACACTGCACCAGATCGATCCGTCTCAGACCCGAGAATCCCCAGACCCCGTCTTTCTTTGCAATTGTAGGATACTTTAGCAGATGGCATCTGCTATCAAGCCCTCGGCGGTGCAACCGGCCGGTTCACGGGCGCAAAACCGACCAATCTTCGGCGCCAGCAGTGCAACCTCGCTACAGGGCTAAAAAGGGCCCCGACACCTCGCGCGGACAGAGGCGTTCAAAGTTCCAACTGCTCAGGCTAAGCCGCTACGTCTGCTTGGCCAGCTTCGTTCGATATTGCCTCGTCGATCTTCTGGCAGACTTCTGCCACATCATCGCGGCAATCCTCGTCATCGACCAACGCGACACGCTCCAGGACTGCACGGGCTTGACGGAGGAGATCGAGCAGCTGTTGGCTTGTCATTAGTCGTCTCCTTGATTCCAACACCGCCGCGGTTTTGGCCGCAGGCGACGCCGATACGGTCCACGGTCGCGAGGGTAGCGCCGACGCCCTGTGGAGCGCTTGTGGATATCCATGGTCCTGGGCGCGAGAACTGCTCGGCCGACCGGGTGCGCGGGTCCGGAAACTTGAGAAGGGGCGTCGTTAACGGCCCTTAATCTCTGACACCTTCCGTGTGCTGGGACCGGGCAGGGCAGGGGCGTACCCTCGCACACCATGCTGAGAAGACTATTGGCTGCCGCATGCGCTATCTCTCTTGCAGGCTGCACGGGCACCAGTCTCGCATCGAAGCCCGGCGCCTATACGGTGTCGGTACAGCCGATCAAGGCGGCGGAGCGCGAAATTCACGCGACCTACGTGCGGCCGGTGCACCCCGGGCACCCTGGCTATCTGGTCGTATTTGCAACCGGCGACGCTGGATGGCTTGGAACGAGCCACGAGCTGTTCGGGCATCTTGCCGAGCAGGGCTATACGATTGCCGGCTTCAACGCTCCGGAGATCATCAAGCCCATCAAGCGCTCTGGAGAGCGGGTAAGCACCGCGCAGGCTGCGCAGGGGCTGAAGGAGGCGTATGGGCAAGCGAAGCGCGACCTCGGCCTCGCCGATTCGACGCCAATCATCGTGGTCGGATTTTCGCGCGGTGCCACGATGGTCGCGTTTACCGCCCTGCACCCGGAACTGCGCAGCGGCGCCGCCGGCGCCGTCGCGATCGCGCTCACGCGCGAGGCGGACTACCTGCGCGCGCCCGAAGGGGCGCGCGCGCCGGACGTCCAGGTCGATGATAAGGGACGGATTCAGATCTATCCCGCGCTGAAGTTCCTCGGCTCGACGCGGCTCGCGGTGATCCAGTCGACCAACGATCCCTACGTTCCTGCCGCGCAATCGCGCCAGCTTCTCGGGCCCGATACGCCCGCGCTGCGGCTCTACGCGGTCGAAGCGAGGAACCACGGGTTCAGCGGCGCTCGCGTCACGCTACTGCAAGACCTCGACGAGGCGCTGCGCTGGATCGAGGAACCGGGGACGGCTGGGTCGAGTCCGGACGCATCTTCAGAGGCGGGCTCGGCAGAATACATGAACCGAAATCCAAATCACTGATTCAGCTAGCGATAGCGTGCAGCATCGTTCGGCTTGCCCCAGTGTTCGTACAGCTGCGCAAGCCACGCTCGCACCTGGCGCGTACCCGGATCGCTGGTGCCGCGCTCTTTCTCCAGGAACGCGTAGCTCTGCAGCAGGATCGGCTCGGCCTGCGCGAATTTGCCCTGCTGCAGCAGGCTCCTGCCGAGCACCGCGCGGCTGCGAGCGATCTGCCAGTGATCCTCGGGCAACTCCTTGCGCCAGATGCTGACGGCGCGTTCGATGAGTGCGCTGACGCGGACCGTGTCGCCGCGCTCGGCGAAGATGCGGCCGAGCCCGGTGAGCGCGGCGGCGACGTACTGGTGGTTCTCCGGCAGCGTCGCCTTGTAGATGTCGAGCGCCTGTCGATAGAGACGCTCGGCCTCATCGAACTGTCCGCGTTCGTAGAGCAGGTCGGCGAGATTCGACATGTCATGGCCGACGTATGGGTGGCTGCGCCCCTGCACCTTCTGATCGAGTGCCAGCACGTCCCGCAGCACTTTTTCCGCGCCGTCGAGATCGCCCTTGACCTGCAGGAACCAACCGTAGTTGCTGAGCGCGCTGATGGTGCCGTAATGCTCGCGCCCGAGGACGCGCTCCATGCTCTCGATCGACTCCTTGAAGAGCGGCTCGGCCTCGGTGAGCCTGCCCTGCATCTGTAAGGCGAGCGCGAGGTTGGTCAGCTCCGTCGCCAGCAGCGGATGATCGGGCTTGAGACGCGCCCGATCGGCCTCGAGTGCTTTGCGGTACAACTGTTCGGCAGCGGCGGGCTCGCCCTTGTAGAGGAGCAGCGTCGCCAGGTCGTTCGTGACACTCGACACCTGTGGGCTCTGCGGTCCGTCCACGGCGGTAAACGCTGCGAGGCTGCGCCGGAAGGTCTTTTCGGCGACATCGAGTTGCCCGACGTCGCGATACCAGCGCGCCAGCTCATCCAGCGTAACCGCAACCGACTCGTGGCGCTCGCCGAGCTTCTGCATCTGGATCCGCAACGCGTCTTCGAGCAGCACGCGCGACTGGTCGAATTCGCCCTTGTAACGGCGGGCGATGCCGAGGCTCTGCATGCTGCTCGCCGTGATGAGGTGCTCTGAACCGAACAGCTGACGCCGCAGGCGCAGCGCACGTTCGAGAAGCGTTATCGACTTGTCGGTCTCTCCGCGGGCGAGATAGACGCGGCCCACTGCATCCAGGAGATTCGCCTGCGTGTCCGGATCGTTGGCAAACTCCGTCTCGATGCGCTGCGCACCGCGCTCGAGCAATTCCAGCGCCGTGGCGTTCTCGCCGCCCGATTCCCAGGGACCGGAACGCCGGAACAGGTCCGCCAGGAAGGTCGAGACACGTTCGGCACGATTGCGCTCCGCCTCGGCGCGTTCGAACTGAGCGCGCGTACGAGCGCTTTCCTCGCGCAACCGCTCCGCCTGGATGTACATGCTGACCGCGAATCCGGCGAGCAGCAGCACGAGGAGGCCCGACAGCACCACGCCGAGCGTGTGACGCGCCACGAATTTTCGCGTGCGGTAGCTCCACGTGTCCTGGCGCGCGAGTATCGGCATACCGCGCAGGTACAGGTCGATGTCCGCCGAGAACTGCTCGACCGAGCCGTAACGTCTCTCCGGTTCCTTGCGCATCGCCATCATGACGATGTTGTCGAGATCGCCGCTCAGCTCACGGCGCAGGCGCTGCGGGGTGCTGCCACGTTGCTCGGCAATTCGTTCCAGCTCCCTGACGCTGAGGTGAGCCGTCTTCGACGCATCGCTCGGCGGCGGCGGCTCCTTCTCGCAGATCACGCGTTCTATTTCGTGAAAGCGCAGGCCCGAGACCTGGAACGGGCGCTGCCCGCAGAGCAGCTCGTAGAGCAGTACGCCGAGCACGTAAACATCGCTCGCGGTGGTGACCGGTTCGCCGCGAATCTGCTCCGGGCTCGCGTGATCGGGCGTCATGATGCGCACGTCCGCCTGTGTCATGGCGATCGTGTGCGAGGTCTGACGCACGTCGAGGAGCTTCGCAATTCCGAAGTCGAGGAGCTTCGGCGTGCCATCGACGGTGACGAGGATGTTGCTCGGCTTGAGATCGCGATGCACGATCAGGTTGCGATGGGCGGACTGCACCGCCGAGCACACCACGCGAAACAGTTGCAGGCGCGCGTCGATGCTGAGCTGGTGAGTGTCGCAATAGGTGTCGATCGGCTCGCCTTCGATGTATTCGAGCACCAGGTAGGGAATGCCTTCGGCGGTGGTTCCCCCGTCGAGGAGGCGCGCGATGTTCGGATGGTCGAGCGTTGCCAGGATCTGCCGCTCGGTGCGCAGGCGTGTCTGCACCTGTCGCGACAGAACGCCGCGGCTCACGAGCTTGATGGCGACCTGCTGGTGATACTGCTCGTCGGCGCGCTCACACAGGTACACCTCACCCATCCCACCGCGACCGAGGACGCGCCGGACCTGGTACGGGCCGATGCGATCGCCCGGAGCATGCGTCGTAGCGTCCTCGATTTGCTCGCCTTCGAAGGTCGGCTCCTCATCGGTGAGCTCGCGCAGCCACGCGGCGGAAATCCGGTCGAGCACGCTTTGGAACAAAGCAGTGTCCCTGCCGCAGGCCCTGCGGATATAGGCGGCACGCTCGCGAGGGCCAAGCTCCGCGGCACGCCTGAGAATCTCGTCCGGTGTCGGTGCGGGCTCGGCAGGCATTGGGGAGGCGGGCTCGAGGCGGGAAGCACTACAGTGCAAACGATACTAGGGTGCCGGCGCTGGGCAGGCAATCGGCACAAGGCTCGGCACAAGCGCGATTTCTGCTTGCTCGTGTAACATGCAAACGCGCGGCGCCGATCGGGCAAGCGCACGCAGGGTTGCCGCGGGCCGTAGCAGGGATGGCCGATAAGATGAACGATCCCAACCGATGGAAGAGGTGAGGCCAATGGCAAAGCGAAAGAAGCGGGCGAAGAAGCGAACCACCAAGCGCAAGCAGCGCGCGGCGAGCAAGACCCGGAAGACTCGCAAGACCAAAGCTCGACGCAGCAGGGGCGATCCGGAAGTCGCACGTCCACCGCACTGAGCCCGACCGAAGCCGATCGAGCGCGTAGCTGCTGCCAACGCCGCACGCGCTTCGGCTTCGGCGCAATAAGAATAAGGGAGACTCAACCATGAACTGCTCGCAGTCATGAACGCGCCACCGGTCGCTGCGCGTGATGCCTTGCCGCTGGTGTTGCTGGTGCTGGTGGCAATTGCACTGGCGATCTCCGCCGTGCACCCGACGGACCGCATCACTTGGTGGCTCGAGGTCGCCCCGATCTTTCTCATCGTGCCGGTCCTGCTCTATACCGCCAGGCGTTTCCGGCTGACTCCGCTTCTGTATGTGCTGATCGCCATCCACGCGCTCATCCTGATGGTGGGCGGCCACTACACGTACGCGCAGGTGCCCTTCGGGTTCTGGCTGCAGGATCTGCTCGATACGACTCGCAATCCCTACGACCGCATCGGCCACTTTGCCCAGGGTTTCGTGCCGGCGATCGCGGCTCGCGAGGTTCTGCTGCGCCAGACGCCGCTCAAGGCGGGCGGATGGCTGTTTTTCATCGTGAGCTCGATCTGCCTGGCGGTCAGTGCCTGCTATGAGTTCATCGAGTGGCTCGCGGCGGTGATCGGTGGGGGAACTGCGGAGGCATTTCTCGGCACCCAGGGAGACGTGTGGGACACGCAATGGGACATGCTCACCGCACTCATGGGGGCTATTACGGCGCAACTGGTGCTGGCCGGGGTTCACGATCGACAATTGGCCCGACTGCTGGGCAAGAAAACCTGAACAGCCCGGCGCTCGCGACCCATTCGATCACCAATGCTCGAAGAACTGCAATCCGCACCGTGGCTCAGACGCCTGATCATTGCGCTCCTGATCGGCGGCCTGCTGCTGCTCAGTTACGTGGTGCTGCGGCCCTTCCTGGTGCCCGTGATCTGGGCGTTGATCCTCGCCTACGTCACCTGGCCGCTGTACGTGCGACTGCGCAAGGCGATGCGCGCGCAGGTCACGCTGTCGGCGCTCACCATGACGCTGTTCCTGACCATCGCGTTCGTGGTCCCGGTGGTGTGGCTCGCGACGCTCATGCGTCACGAGGTTGGAGGCGCCTACGAGGTTCTGACGTCGTACCTGGCCCGGCATCCGCAATTGCCGCCGTCGATCGAGAACATTCCATGGCTCGGTGACTGGCTGCAGGAGATGCTCCAGCGCATGGGCAGCGACCCAAAGACGGAAATCGCGCGCTGGGCGGATCAATCGCTCGGGGAGATCAAGACGCTGATCGGGGGCGTGGGGCGCAATCTTGCCAAGATCTTCTTCTCACTCCTCACCGTGTTCTTCGTGTATCGCAACGGTGAGCAGATCTCCCGGCAGGTGCGCGAGGTGCTGGAGCGCATTACCGGTGAGCGCATTCACGGCTATCTCTCGGCAATCGGTGACACGACCAGCGCCGTCGTGTACGGCATCGTGCTCGCAGCATTGGCGCAGGGCATCCTTGCCGGCCTTGGTTACTGGATCGCGGGCCTGAAAGCGCCGGTGTTGCTCGGCGCCATTACCACGATCGTCGCGCTCATCCCCTTCGGTGCCCCTATCGTCTGGGCGAGCGCGGGAGTCTGGCTCCTCATCACCGATCGCACCGGCGCCGGCATCGGTCTGCTCCTGTGGGGAGCGCTGGCCGTGAGCTGGATAGACAACCTCATCCGGCCGCTCGTGATCAGCAACGCCACCCGCATTCCGTTCCTGCTGGTGATGTTCGGCGTGCTGGGTGGCATCGCCGCCTTCGGGCTCGTGGGGTTGTTCGTGGGACCGGTGATCCTGGCGGTGCTGATGGCCGTGTGGCGCGAGTGGCTCGGCATACCGCACCCCCACATCCAGGTTCGGAAGTAGCGGTGCCGGGTTTCAGTTATATAGTTATTCGGTTGTTCTTAACGTGCGCAACAAACGAATAACTAAATAACTGAAACCCGGCACCTCTATTGCGGCGGACCGGTCCAGGTGCGGACCAGCGCGTGCCATTTCTCTCGCCAGCTCACGCGCTCGTCGGAAAGCGTGTCCAGGAAGTCCGCGAGCCGCTTCGATTTCACGATGGTGTACATCGTGATCGCACCGGTCGCGACGAGGATGATCAGGAAGAACAGGATCCGCCAGATGAGCGGCCGCTCTGCTTCCGCAAGCAGGTTCATGCCGAGAAAGCCAGTCACCACCGTGCCGATCAGGCCGAAGATCGTGACCACGGTGAGACGCAGGATGGTGTTGGCTTGGCGGCGCACGCTGTCGGTGTCGAGGTACTCGTTCATGTCCTCGACTTCGGCACCCACTTCTTCATAGAGCGTCTCCGTGCCGAGCTGATGGCGCAGGCGGTCGAAGATGCTGCGCGCGATATTCTGGTTCGACACCTGGTGGAACCAGTAGCGGTGCGTGAAGCGCAGGAAGATTTCCATCGACGAGCGGATGGCACGCTTGAACTGGCGCACCGATTCGAGGTCGCCGACCTCGAGCCGGTTCATCGCCACGGCGAGTTCGTCCGACATCGAGAGCAACGCCGCGCGGTGAAAGTGTGCAATCAGGAACAGCAGGAAATACTGGTGCCGGAACTGGCCGTACATGCCAGTCTCGCGGCCGGTGAAGAAGTAGTCGTCCTGCCGGCCGACCACCGCGAGAAACGGGCCGGTGCAGATGAGGCGCGTGTCGCCCGAAAACAGGTCGCCGCTCCGCCCCCAGAAGCGGTCGTCGCAGTATTCGGCCTCGAAGTGCTCCAGCGACTTGGCGGAGTAGGGCAGCGAATCGCCCTTGGCCGGCCGCGTCAGCATGCCGAGGCGCACGAAGTCGGCGCGCGACAGATCGCTCGGATCGTCGAATGACAGGTATGCCATGAGCGGCATGCGGTAGTACTCGAGCTGCCGATAGCGCAACGGTCCGGTCTGTCCCGGGAATTCCAGTACTGCCGGCCGAAGCAGGAATTCCCAGTGCGCGGCGATCGCCGGCGCGCGGTAGCGGCCGACATGGCCGAGGTATTTCTGCTTGAACTCGTAGTCCGAGGTCGCCAGCACCTCGCCGTCTGCTCCCAGCCATTCGACGCGACGCGGACAGTTGCCACCCAGGCCGTTGCGCTCCCAGAAGGCGGGGTACGCGCGCCCGAAGCGAAACAGCGTGTCCTGCGCCCGATCGAGGGCAATGTCGTTCGCGTGCATCTCGAAGGCGAGCATCGCGATGTCGGCATCGAGGAAGAAATACAGATCCGCGTGGGCGACCTCGAACAGGAGCGTGGTGCCGTCCTCGTAGGTCACGCGCACCTGCGCGATATCGGCGCGGCGGAAAACCCGGATGCTCGGCTCGCCATGGCGCTGCGAGGCCTCCTGGCCGACACTCGATCCGTAGAGGAAGCGTTGCACATAGGGGAGGAAGGTCACGAACTCCTTGTAGTGGCGCTCCTGGAACTCGAGCGGGTCCACGGAGTACTCGTCCCGCACTTCGCGCCAGGGATTCGCCTCGCCGAGCGTTTCGAGCGCTTCCCAGTGTCGTTGCACCTGCACGCCCGGCTTGAGCGGCATGAGCTGCAACGGCCAGAGGACGATCTGGCGGAAATGGCGCACGACGATGGGTGCGGCTGCGTCGCTCATGACTCTTCAGGACCTCGGACCGGAAGCGCGGCCAGGGAACTCTTCGGCCATTGTGGCTCGCGCCGGGCCGTAAAGTAGTGCATGCGCCGATCTGCGACAATCTCAAAATGACGTTACAACACCGATCACGGTGTCCATGAGCACGGCACGCCGGCATCCGCTGGGGGTACTCGGCTATCCGGATTTCTCGCGCTTCCTTTTCGCCCGCTTCTTTTCCACGCTCGCCGTGCAGATGCAGAGCGTCGCAGTGGGATGGCAGGTCTACGCGATCACGCACAATCCGCTGGACCTCGGCTTCATAGGGCTTGCGCAGTTCATGCCGTTCCTGGCGCTGATCCTGATCGCCGGGCAGGTCGCGGACCGTCTCGACCGGCGTTTGATCCTCACGTGCTGTTACGCCACCGAGGTGCTGTGCGCAGTGCTGTTGCTGGTCTTCACCTACACCGGGCTCGCGGTCGTCTGGCCGGTGTTTGCAGTCATGGTGATCTTCGGTGTAGCGCGGGCTTTCAGCATGCCGACCTCAGCCGCGATCACGCCTAACCTGGTCCCGATCGAACGCTTCGGCAACGCGGTGGCGCTCAACTCCTCGACCTTCCAGGTGGCGACCATTGCGGGCCCCACGCTGGGCGGACTGCTCTACGTCTACGGCCCGCACGTGGTCTACGCCACCGTCGCCATGGTGCTGATGGCATCGGTCATCCTCATGTCGATGGTCAGGGTGCCACGGGTTTCGCGGGCCGCAGAACCCGCGAACTGGCACACGGTGCTCGAGGGACTGCGCTTCGTGCGCTCGCGGCCAGTGGTGTTCGGCGCGATCTCGCTCGATCTGTTTGCGGTGCTGTTCGGTGGCGCCACTGCGTTGCTCCCCGCCTACGCGAGCGATGTGCTGCATGTGGGCCCGGCGGGTCTTGGTTTTCTGCGCACGGCGCCGGGTCTCGGCGCTGCCCTGACGGGCCTGTTGCTGGTGATCATGCCCGTGACCCGCCATGTCGGACGCTGGATGTTCGGCGGCGTGGTGCTGTTCGGCATCGCGACCATCGTGTTCGGACTCTCCGAGCAATTCGCCGTTTCGATGGTCGCGCTGTTCCTGCTCGGCGCCGGGGATATGGTCAGCGTCTACATCCGTCACGTGCTGGTTCAGCTCGAGACACCGGATGCCATTCGGGGTCGCGTGAGTGCGGTGAGCGCGGTGTTCATCGGCGCATCCAACGAGCTGGGCGAATTCGAATCGGGCGTGACCGCCGTATGGTTCGGGCTCGTGCGCTCGGTCGTCATCGGGGGTATCGCGACACTGTGTGTTGCCGGCCTCTGGGCGTTTTGGTTCCCGACGCTGCGCACGGTCGATCGCTTCCCGGGTTCGGCCCCCGGCTCCTGAAGCGGGCCGGCGCTTGCGCCCCCTATAAGAGAGAGGGATACTCGACCTGTATATTCGTACAGGCTCAAGTCATGCCGATTGAATCCGGGTTCCGCAAGGGTCGCGGCGCTGGCTCCAACCCTGAAGGGCGCTTCGAGAGCCGGCGGGTAGAAGCGATCGATGACGGCTGGCCACAGGAACTGGCCGACGAGCTGCCGCCGCTCGCGACCACGGTCACAGCGGAGCACGCAAAGCACGTCATCACGCGCAACAACTCGCCTGATATTCCCTTCGAGCAATCGATCAACGCGTATAGGGGATGCGAACACGGATGTGTTTACTGTTTCGCCCGTCCCTCGCATTCGTACATGAATCTTTCGCCCGGCCTCGATTTCGAAACCAAGCTCTTCTACAAGGCGGACGCCGCGCGCTTGCTGGAGGCGGAGCTCGCAAGGCCAGGATACGTGTGCAAGCCGATCAACCTCGGTGCCAACACTGACCCGTACCAGCCGATCGAGCGCAAGCTCAAGGTGACGCGCTCGCTGCTCGAAGTGCTGCGTCAGTTTCGACATCCCCTCACCATCGTCACCAAGTCGGCGCTCGTGGAGCGGGACATCGACATTCTCGTAGACATGGCACGCGATGCCCTGGTCTCGGTCTTCGTCAGTGTCACAACGCTCGATGCGAAGCTCAAACGCACCCTCGAACCGCGCGCCCCGGCTCCCTCGGCAAGGTTGGGAGCCGTGAGAAAACTGAACGACGCTGGAATACCGGCTGGGGTCCTCGTCGCGCCCGTGATACCAGCCGTCAACGATCACGAAATCGAAGCTATCCTCGAAGCCAGCGCCGCGGCAGGCGCCGGGTCCGCGGGTTTCGTGATGCTGCGGCTGCCTTACGAAGTCAAAGCGTTGTTTCGCGAGTGGCTGACGAATCATCTGCCTGAGCGCGCCGAGCACGTCATGTCGCTGATTCGCGCCATGCGCGACGGCAAGGACAACGACCCACGCTTTGGATCGCGCATGCGCGGTGAAGGCTCCTACGCCGAGCTCATTGCAAGGCGCTTCGAGGTCGCCAGTCGCCGGCTGGGGCTGCACCGGGGTCGGGCGCTTCAGCTCTCGACCCAGCATTTCCGTCCGCCCGGGACAGGCGGGGGACAGCTCGACCTGATCTGAAGATAACAAAACGTCGGCCCGGAACCTGCAAACCACTTGCAGGTCTCATGTTCGACGAAGCTTCACGTATACTGGCTTGGAATCCGTCCCGACCCGCTCGGCGAAGTTCACTTCAATCGTGTGCGTTCGGATCGGGGGCTCCATGAACTGCAAAGCGCGTCTGCACCCGTCCTCTTCCGGCAGCAATCGGCTCGCCGTTCCCTTTGCAGTGTTCGCAGCGTTGAGCATCACGGGCTGCATGCACGCAAAGATCGTGGAAAGCCGCGAATTTGCGACTTCGATCGGTCGCGACGAAGCCGTGGTCCTGCTCGCCAAGCCGCACGTCGAGGGCACTGGTACCGAAGAGAAATTCACCGATTGCGTCGCTTCGGATCTATCCCGCGGCAAGAATTCGAAGAATGGTTTCCTCGTCGACGACAACCACAAGTTCGTCGATGCGTTGTTCCCGTGGTTCGAGCCTTCAACGGCACCGACGCGCCCTGAAGGCCTGACAGCGTTATTCAATAAGCCCCTGGTCGCTGCAAAGCTCGCCGAGACTGGCGTGCGTTATGTCGTCTGGTTTGACGGCGAAACGCGCAAGACCGACGGTGGTGGCAGCATTGCCTGCGGTGCCGGTCCGGGCGGTGCTGGCTGCATCGGCTTTGGCTGGTGGGAAAAGGAGTCCGACTACGTCGCGACCGTGTGGGACCTGAAGGAAACGCGCGCGGCGGGCACTGTGAGCACCAACGTCACTGGAACCTCGGCCCTCGTTGGGGCCATTATTCCTCTGCCATTCATCGCTCGCGTGCAGGGCACGGCTTGCGATCGCATGGCCGACCAGCTGCGATCGTTCCTGCGGGGGGACGATCTGGCAGCCTCTTCAGCACCTTGAGATCACTGCCATGAAAATCCGTCTCATCGCTCTCATCGTAGCCGCCGCCCTGTTGGCCGCCTGTGCCGGCATGCAGACCCAAGGTGGCTCGTCGGGATCGTCGGGCTCCTCGGGTGGATCTTCGGGATCTTCCGGCTCCTCGGGCTCTTCAGGCGGCTCCTCTGGCGGCTCCTCGGGTTCGTCCGGTGGGTCGGATGGTTCATCCGGCTCTTCGGGTTCATCGTCGGGTTCGTCAGGCTCATCCGGCTCTTCGGGCGGCTCTTCCGGTACGAGCGGTCCACCGAGCTGGCCGAGTCCCAACGACAGCGGCAGCTCGAATGGCAGTTCGAATGGCAGCGCAGGCGGCAGCAGCTCTGGCAGTTCGGGTGGCTCGTCTAGCGATAGCGGTTCTTCCGGCGGCTCCACCGGCACGAGTGGCCCGCCCACCTGGCCGAGCCCCAACGACTCGACCGGCGGCAGTTCCACTGGCAGTTCCAATGGCAGTGCCAACGGATCGGACGGCGGGTCTTCGGGCGGATCTGCATCGAGTAGCAGTTCAAGTTCTGGTGGCACCCCCGGAGCGGCTGGTGGCGAGACCGGTGCGAACGGCTGGCCTTCGGGAAGCGCGGGCGGCTCTGCCGGAGCGGCAGGTGGCCAGCAGGGAACCACAGGCAACAGCGGTGCGGGCGGAGCGGGAACGCAATCTGCTTCCACGGGCACCGGCCAGTCGGGCGGTCAGGCTGCTGGCGCTGGCGGGCAAGGTGGCGCAGGGGGAGAGCAAAGTGGTGCGGCGGGAGAGTCCGCGTCAGGCCAGGGCGGAGCGACTCGAACAGCTTCCGCGGGTGGAACGGCCAGCGGCGCGGGCGCGGATACCGCAGGCGCGCAGGGCGCGGGAGCAGGGCAGGGACCCGATGTCGCCGGAGGCATTCAGACCGATGCCGAGCGGCAAGCAGCGGCCAGCCAGCAGATGGATGAATCACTGGGTGATTTCGATGAGAAGATTCGCAAAGAGCGTGAGCGAATCGCTCAGGAACGTGACGCCCAGGCAGCCGGTGAGCATGGCGCGTCAGGAGAGTCCGCGAGCAGCAGCGGGTCCGCCGGCGAAGGAGGCTCAGGCAAGGGTGGAGGCGGCGACGGCGATATGCGCCAGGCCAGCAACTCCCCCACCGGCGCCGGTGGCACGCCTGGTGGCGGTGGCGGCGGACAGAGCAATGGCCCCGGCGGCATGAAGTCGGAAGGCAAAGGCGCTGGCGGTGGCGGCGGAACCGGCGGTGGCGCCGGCAAGGGCGGCGGTGGACCTAATACCGCGCCGAAGAACATTCCTGATGGACGTGATGACGATGTCATCGCCCGCCAGATCCGCGAGGCTGCGGAGAAGGAAACCGATCCCGAGCTGCGCGACAAGCTCTGGAAGGAATACATCGAATACAAGAAGAACGCGCACTAGGAGCCAGTGGCGAGGACGCACGCACCATGATTTCCAGGCTTGCACATCGATACGGCGTGACGGCGGGCATGTCGGTCGCTCTGCTGCTGCTCACCACGCTGTCCGGTTGCGTGGTCGAGGAGACCCGGCCACTCCCCAAGGTTCACGCAGTCCAGGCCAAGGAAGAGATACCGGGCGAGGAACTGCTCGATGTCGGTGTGCGGATCTTCGATCCGGGCATTCCCGCGGAAGTGGAGAACGACGAGCAGGCTCAGCAGAAGGCAGGTATCTATCCCGACGTGCGCCGCGCCGAGGCGCGCTACATGGCGATGCTACTCAGAAACACTCTCGAGACCACGGCGCAGTGGGGCGCCGTGCGTGTGATTCCGGCCAATGCCGAGTTCATCGATGTGATCGTATCGGGCAAAATCGTGCGTTCCACCGGCAAGGAGCTGGAGCTCCTCATCAGCGTGCGCGATGCAACCGGGCACACGTGGTACGCGGACAAGAAATACGAATCCGAGGCAGACCTCGGTTCGTACCTGAGCGATGCGGCGCTGAAGGCGCGCGATCCGTTCCAGAACGTCTATTCGACCATCGCCAACGACATGCTGACGTTCCGCAACACGATACCGGTCGCCGACCGGCGCATGATTCGGCGTGTCACCGAGATGCGCTTCGCGCAGGACCTGGCGCCGCAGTCCTATTCGGACTACGTCGCGCAGGACAAGGACGGCCGCTACCAGCTGCAACGCCTGCCGGCCGACGGCGATCCGGTGTTTGAGCGCATCGAGAAGATTCGCGCCCGCGATGGAGCGCTCATCGATACGGTGAGCGATTACTACGGCAGCTTCGCCGACCATCTGAGCGAGCCTTACGGCAACTGGCGTCGCTACAGCTACGATGAGATCAACAAGGAAGAGAAGACGAAGTCGCAGGCGCGCACCCGCATGCTCATGGGAGCTGCGGCGGTGCTGGGCAGCATTCTGGTGTCCTCGCAGTGCCCGGGCGGCAACAGCAACTGCCAGCGCGTAGAGAGTGCAGTACGCACTGCAGGCACGATCGGCGGTATCGCCGGAATCATGAGCGGACTGAAGAAGAGCGCCGACGCGAAGATTCACACGGCGGCGATCAAGGAACTTGCAACCTCGTTCTCAACCGAGGTCGCTCCGCAGGTGGTCGAGGTCGAGGGTCGCACCCTCAAGCTGACCGGGACCGCCGAGGATCAGTACCGCGAATGGCGCGAGATGCTCAAGCAGATGTATCTCGAGGAGACCGGCGGCGTGGCACCCACGTCGATCGCCGCGGGTACCCCGGCTGCAACAACAGCGCGTTGAGCCTCTGATGTCGAGCATGAACAGCGGGCAGCGGCTGTCCGGGCGCTACACTGTGCGTCAGCGACTGAGCGCGGGCGCGCACGGTGAGACTTGGCTCGCGCACGATGCGACACGCGAGCGCGAGGTCGTCATCCGGGTGTTGTCGGACACGGTTGCGCAAGACCGTGCAATTCTCGAAAGCCTGAACACCGAGCTGGCTGCCGCTCACAGCCTCGATTCACCTGCAATCGCGGCGGCCGGCAGCCTCGAGCGTGATGGCGAGCAGATCTACCTGGTGCGCGACTTCGTGCCCGGAGAGGACCTGACATCGCTGCGGGCCGGTCCGTGGCGCCAGATCGCACCGGCCGCCGCACAGGTGGCGGATGCGCTTGCCACGCTGCACCGCGCGGGATTCGTTCATCGTGATATCAAGCCGGGCAACATCATCTTGCGTTCCGATGGAACAGCCACGCTGATCGACTTCGGAAGCGCGACGCTCGCGGGTGCAGGTGCTGCCAACGGTGCGCTCTCACGCTACAGCGCCAGCCCGCAACAGCTTGCGGGTGAGCCGGCTAGCGCTGCTGACGATGTTTACAGCCTGGGCGCAGTGCTCTACGAGTTGCTGAGCGGCTACCCGCCGTTCTATCCGAACTTCACGCTCGAGCGCGCCCGCTCGGAGGCCGTTCCCGCGTTGAAGCCGGCGCGCCCCGCACCTGCGGCACTGCTCGACCTGACGATGAGCCTGCTCGCGAGAAAGCCGGCCGACCGGCCTGCCGACCTGACGCAGGTGGCGCGAAAGCTCAGAGCCCTGCTCGAGTCTGCGGAGCCGGCTGTTGCCGGTTCAACAGCGGATCAGCAACCCGCACCTGCCACCTCCGCGCCGGTGGTCACGATCGTGCGGCCAATTCTGCGCCAGGCCGCGCAACGTGAGCGCCCGGCGGTGGAGCATCGCGCGCCGCGCCGCTGGCTGGTCAGCGCCGCATTCGTCGCGCTTGCCCTCGCCGCGCTGGCGGTATTCCTGTTTCTGCCCAACATGGTTCGTAAGCCCGCGGTGCAGGCGCCCGCGAGCGCGAAAGTGAGTCCGGCCGCTGTAGCGAAGCCGGCGGAGCCCGCCGAAGTCGATCTGCGCACACTGGCTGAACAGATGCAGCAGGCCGAGCAGGTCCGCGACACGTTCGAAGGCATGTACGAATCGCTCGACAAGCGCGCCGCCTCGGTGTGGGCAACGGCGCCTTTTGCCTCGGCCCGCAAACATGGCGACGAAGCCGCCAGGCAATACGGCACGCGGGAGTTCAAAGCGGCCCTCCAATCCTATTCAGCGGGTGTGGATGAGTTGAAGAAGGTTGCCGATCTCGCTGAGCCCACGCTGCGAGCGCAACTCGAGAAGGGTAATGCTGCGCTCGAGGCCGGCCAGTCGGCCGCTGCGCAGGCAGCATTCGATCTCGCGCTCAAGATCGAGCCTGAGAACGCGGTGGCGACCAAGGGGCTGAAGCGCGCCGCCACGCTGGACCAGGTTCTCACACTGCTTGCGAGTGCGAAGGGTGAGGAGCGTAGCGGTCAGCTGCCGCTGGCAGTGCAGGACTACGAGCAGGCCCTGAAGCTCGATCCCGACACGACCGCGGCGCGCGATGGTGCCGCGCGCGTGCGCGCACGGATCTCGGGCGATCAGTTCGCGGCGGCGATGTCGCAGGGGCTCGCACAACTGTCGGAGGGCAAGCTCAGCCTCGCACGCGCCTCGTTCGATCGCGCGCGAGCACTGCGACCCGGCGCGGCCGAAGTCAACGATGCGCTCGCGCAGGTGTCGCAAGCGGAGCTGCGCAATGGCATCGCGTTGCACCGCGAGCAGGCGGAGAACGCTGAGCGTGCCGAACGCTGGAGCGATGCAGTGACGGAGTATGACGCGGCACTGAAGCTCGATCCGGCGCTCGAGTATGCACGTGCCGGTCGTGAGCGCGCCGTTCCGCGCGCGGCGCTCGCGACGCAGTTCGATGCGCTGGTCAAGCAGCCGGACCGGCTGCTGTCGGCAAAGGTGCGAGACCAGGCGCGGGGCCTGCTCGCCCAGGCCGGCAAGATCGATCCGCAAGGCCCGGTGCTGCGCCGACAGATCGACTCCGTGACCGCCAGTCTCGCGAGCTTCGAGGCTCCGGTGCGGATCGCGCTCGAATCCGATAGTCAGACGCAGGTCGTGATCCATCGCGTTGGCGAGCTCGGCGTGTTCGATCATCGCGAGATCGAGCTGGCTCCCGGCACTTATACGGTGATGGGGACCCGCGTCGGCTATCGCGACGTGCGGCGTGAGATCACGGTGCTGCCGGGGAAAGCTCCCGCGCCCGTCATCGTGCGCTGTGAGGATCGCATTTGAATCGCGCCCTACGCCTGCGCGAGCCGCTCGGCGATCGCGCCATTTCCGCCGCTGATCTGCCTCTCGCGCTGGGTGGCGAGGGTGTGAGCATCAGCATCCCCGGTGTGCCCGCGGGCGTCATCGCCGCCTACGTTGGCTTCGATGAGCAGACGCCTTACATCGAAGTCGTGGCGGATTCCGGTGTCGCCGTCACGCTCAACGGGCGCGTGCTGCGCGAACGCACCCCGCTCCAGCACGGTGATGTCATCCGCATTGGCGAGGCGCAGATCCTGAGCTCGGTGCGCGGTGGGAGTGTCGCGCTCGAGGTGATCCACCATGAAGGCAACGCGACACAGCCGCCGATCATCGATCCTGCCGAGATCGAGGAAGACCAGGAACTCCCGCCGGATTCACAGGCGATTCGCCGTGTCGCCTTCAAGCCGGTGCTCGCGCCGAAACAGCAAACCCGCCGGCGCCCCCAGCCGCGGCGCGTGGCGCTGACCCTGGGACTGACAGTTCTCGGCCTGGCGCTCGTGATGCTCATCACCGCCAAGCCCCTGCGCGTCATCGTCGATCCGAGTGATGCCGAGCTCGATCTGCGCGGCACCACGCTCGATTTTCGCGCCGGCGACCGGATATTCGTGCGGCCCGGCAGCTATGTGCTGGCGGCCTCGCACGCAGGGTACGAAAGCACACAATTACAGGTGCAGTTCAGCGGCAAGCCCGACGAGCAGGTGCGCCTCGCGCTGAGGAAACTGCCCGGCGAGGTTCAGGTCCAGGCCGGTGGTGTCGAGGCTTCACTGGTGATCGACGGCAAAGCGATCGGCAAAGTCCCGGGCGCCTACCGTGTTGCGGCGGGAAAGCACCAGTTCCGCGTCGTCGCTCCGCACTACCAGGAGTTCATCGCGAACGTGGAGGTCAAGGGCCTGGGCGAGAAGCAGACGGTCACGTTCAAGCTCAAGCCGCTGTTCAGCCCGGTGACGATCGAGTCCGAGCCCTCCGGTGCGCGCGTTGCGCTCGACGGCAAGGATATCGGCGTAACACCCCTGACAGCGCAGATCGACGCGGGGAACTATTCACTGAGCCTCAACGCGCAGGGCTTTCGTTCCTGGGAGAGCGCGATCCAGGTCAAGGCCGAGACGCCGCAGAAGATCGGCCCGGTAAAACTCGGATTGCCTGACGGCACGCTCTCGATCCGTTCCGCGCCCTCACAGGCTGACGTCGCCGTCGCCGGTCGCTATCGCGGCCGCACGCCCCTCGAAGTCAGCCTGCCGCCGGGCGTCGAATACGAAATTGCCATCAATCGCGCCGGATATGAGCCGGCACGGCGCGTGGTGGCGGTGAAGGCGGGCGAACGCTCGGGCATGGAGATGACACTCAAGCCGATCCTTGGCGAGGTCACGGTGCGTGGCGAGCCAGCGGATGCGCAGCTGTTCGTCGACGGGCAGGCGCGCGGGGCAGCCAATCAGACGCTCATGTTGCCCTCGACGGAGCAGACCCTGGAGATCAGGCGTGAGGGCTATCAGAGCTTCACGACCAAGGTGGTCCCGCAGTCCGGACTCGCTCGCGTGGTCGAGTATCGCTTGCTCACTCCCGACCAGGTGCGGGCGGCCCGCATTCCACCGCTCATCAAGACGCACACGAACGGGCAGATGCGCCGTATCCCCGCAGGCCACTTCACGATGGGCAGCTCACGGCGCGAGCCGGGACGACGTTCGAACGAAACCGAGCACGAAGTGACGCTGCAGCGGACCTACTATCTTGGCGTCTACGAAGTGACCAACGCGGAGTTTCGCCAGTTTCTGCCGGATCACCTTTCGGGCGTGGTCCGCGATCGATCACTCGATCAGGACGATCATCCGGTCGTGAATGTGACCTGGAGCGATGCGGCGGCATTCTGCAATTGGCTGAGCAGCCAGGATGGCTTGCCGGCGGCCTATACGCAGCAGGGGGATACCTACGTGCTGGTAACCCCCGTGAACACCGGCTATCGCCTGCCGACCGAAGCGGAGTGGGAATGGGCGGCGCGCTATGAGTCCGGACAGGCGACGAGAAGGTATCCTTGGGGCTCGTCGCTCCCGGTGCCGCCCAATTCAGGGAACTTTGCCGACAAAAGGGCCCTCGCAGTCAACGATACTGCGGTTGAGAACTATGAGGACGGATTCGTGACCACCGCCCCGGTGGGAAAGTTTCCGGCCAACCCGCTCGGGTTGTATGACACTGGCGGAAACGTGACCGAGTGGGTCCAGGATTTCTACACTGTGTACCCGGAACTGGAGCCGGCGAGTACCGATCCGCTGGGGCCCGCGACCGGGACGCAGCAGCACGTCGTGCGCGGCTCGAGCTGGCGCAGCGCCAATGTCGCCGAGCTGCGGCTGGCCTGGCGTGACCATGCTGACGGCAAGGCGCAACACATAGGATTTCGCATCGCGAGGTACGCCGAATGAACAGCACTCCCCGCGAGATCGTGACTCGACTTACGTCTCGCTCGCCGGCCGCACCGCTCATTGCAGCGGCGCTGCTCCTCATCGCTCCGCTCGGCGTGCTCGTATCGCAGGAGGCACCGCCGACCACGACTCCCGCTAAGTCGCCGCCGGCTGCGAAGAAGGTCGAAGAGCCAGCGACCAAACCGGCGCCGTCGGCCACAAAGCCGGCGTCCGAAGCCAAGCCTGCCGCGGCGTCCGAACCCGCGGGCGCATCGGAAACCGAATCCGCAGACGGCGATCAGTCGGAAGCCCCGAAGCGTTTCATCCCCTCACAGAAATCATCGGCAGACAACAGTGCAACGTTCCCCATCGACATCTGAAGCGCAGGCCCTGCGTCCCACTCCGAACGCACCCGTTCGCAGCCAGCAGCAGAGCGACTTCCTGTTCAGCACCTTTGCGCTGATCATCACCGCGATCCTGGTGCATGCGCTCTACGTGGTTCACATCCGGCCACGGAGCGATGCCATTCTCGCCGAGCAATTCGCACGCATGCGGGTCGAGCCCGCCTACGTGCCTGAGCGCTCGATCTACATCGTGGTGCGCGAGTACGAGCCCGAGATCTGCATCATCCTCATGATCTGGTCGATGATCCTGCTGGGTCATCGCGGCATCGACAATCGCAAGCAGCGTCAGCTCCTCGCATCGGGTCTGCTCAATATCCCGCCGGGCATGCGCATCCTGCCCAAGGACACGCGCGAGTACGCGCGCCAGATGGAAGCGCTCGATCCGAAGGCTCAGCAACTGTTGCTGCCGCGCGCCATCGTCGCCTCTCTCGAGCGCTTCGGATCGACTGAGAACATTCACGACGCGGCGGAGGCCGGGCGCTCGGTGTGCGAATCGGAAGCCGAGCGGCTCGACTCGGAGCTCTCGATGGTGCGCTACACGGTGTGGGCGATCCCGGCCATCGGCTTCGTCGGCACGGTGCGCGGCATCGGCGCAGCGCTGCAACAGGCGCACCAGGCCGTGTCCGGAAACATCAACGGTGTGACCGAAGCGCTCGGCATCACGTTTAACGCAACCTTCACCGCGCTGACCTCGAGCATCATCGTCATGTTCTTCCTGCACCAGCTGCAGCTGGCGCAGGAGCGCATGGTGCTCGACACCGAGCATTACCTCGATCAGCACCTGCTCAAGCACATGCGGGCGTCCTGAGAAATAGCGCGCATGAGCACTGGGGCCATCGAGATCAATGACGCCGGCCTGCTGCTGGCCGTTGACGGGGTGATCAGGCACTCAAGTCCCGGCTACGCGCTGCTCGACCGCGAGCCTGTCGTGGTCGGCAACGAAGCAGTGCGTGCTTCGCGCATCGAGCCGCTCAATGTCAACAACCGTTTCTGGAACGAGCTCGACGAGCGCCCGCTGCTGGTGCGAGCGGCCGCCGGACGCTCGCACGCCGATCTCGCGTACCTGCATCTCGCTTACGTTTGGGGGGATGTGGCCGGTGCGCCGCGCTCGGTGCGTTTTGTGGTGCCCGCGACGCTGCGCCCGCCGCAGCTCGCGCTTCTGCTCGGTATCGCGCGCGAAGCGCGTGTGCCGGTTGCAGGATTCGTCGATACCGGCGTGGCGCTCGCAAGTACCTGGCCGGACAGCGGCCGGTTGCTGTGCGTCGATGTCCATCTGCACAACACGGTGGTCACGGCGGTTGCCGTGGGCGAGCGCGTGCGGCGCGAGCGCACCGAGCTCGCGCGCAACGTCGGCTGGCTCGATTTCATCGATACCTGGATGCGCATGATCGGCCGCGAATTCGTGGCGCGCACGCGCTTCGACCCCCTGCATCGCGCCACTATGGAGCAGCAACTGTTCGATTCGCTCCCGGGCTGGCTCGAACAGCTTCAATCGTCCGATGCGGTCGATATAGAGGCGCCGTTCGAGGGCGAGACTCACTCGGTACGCCTGACGCGCGAGCAATTCGCAGTCGAGGCCAATGCGCTCTACACGGAGCTCCTGATGCGCGTGCATCGCCTGCGAACTCCCGGGCACGCGACCACGATCGTGCTCGGCGATCGCGCAGCATCTCTGCCCGGCCTGGCGGAGCGCTTTGCCGAGTTCAACGACTGCGGCGTGGTGCGCAGCGCCCCTGGCGCGGCAGCCATTGCGGCATGTGCAATCGCCGAGTCCCAGGAAGGCGAGGAGACGGTTCAACTGCTGTGTGCAGTTCCCCGGGCCGACGCGTCGGTTGCCGCGCGCCTGCCGTGGCAGAGCCTGCAGGAAGCGCGCCTTGCGGACGTCGTGGCAGCGCCCTCGCACCTCCTGTACCGGGGGCAGGCCATCGCCCTCGGTCCCGAGCCGCTGCGCATCGGCCTGGCGCCACCGCGTGACGGGGCTGCAGCGCTGAGTGTTGTCGGCGCATCGGCTGGCGTTTCGCGCCTGCACTGTTCGGTGCTGCGCCTGCCGTCCGGCGCAGTGGTCGTGGACCACAGCCGCTATGGGACCTGGCTCAACGATGAACGGGTTTTCGGTCGCGCAACTTTGCGCGCCGGCGATCGGTTGCGGCTCGGCCGGCCGGGCGTAACCCTCGAGCTCATCACCTCGGAATGAGCCATGCCGCGCAAGCGTCGCCACACCGAAGTGTTCACCATGTCGTTCCTCGACTGCATCTGCTGCGGCTTCGGGGCAGTCGTACTGGTGTACGTGATCATCAGCGCGACGGCGGGCGTCACCAAAGTTCACCAGGACGATGATCTCAAGGGCGAGGTGAACAAGCTCGAAGAGCAGGTGCTCGAGGGCTACAAGAACCTGGTCGTACTGCGCAACACGACGCAGAAGACCACCGACCAGGCCAGCCAGGCGTCCGGCCGCATCACGCACATCCTGGATGAGCTGGAAAAGACCCGCGTGGAGCTCTCGCACTACACGGGCGACACACTTTCGCAGCAGGAGCACATCAACCAGCTGAAGTCCGACATTCGCTCTCTCGAGGAAGGCAATCGGCGCCTGGAAGCGGGCGCGAAGGAGCAGGCTGCCTCAGGACAGAGCGTGCGCGCCTTCAAGGGCACCGGCGATCGTCAGTACCTCACGGGTATTACGGTGAGCGGCCGCCACGTGCTCATCCTCATCGACATGTCCGCGAGCATGCTCGATGAGACCCTGGTCAATGTGCTGAGAATGCGCAACCTCCCCGACGTGCAGAAGATGCTGGCGCCCAAGTGGCAGCGCGCGGTGGCGACGGTGGACTGGTTGACGACGCAGATTCCGCCGGACAGCGAGTTCCAGGTGTACGCGTTCAATACCGAAGCTCATTCAATGGTCGAGGGTAGCGACGGCAAGTGGCTCAAGGCGAACGACCCGCGCCCGCTCAACGCTGCCGTGCAGAAGTTGAAGCACACCCCGCCCCACGATGGGACGAGCCTCATCAACGCCTTCAATGCCGCGAAGACGCTCGACCCGATGCCGGACCAGATCGTGCTCGTGACCGACGGGTTGCCGACGCAGGGCGCAACACCCCCGGCGATCCGCAAGGCGGTCGAAGTCGAACAGCGCAGCAAGCTCTTCGACCAATCCCTTTCGGCATTGCCGCCAAGAGTGCCGATCAGCACGATCCTGCTGCCGATGGAAGGTGATCTGCCAGCGCCGGCGCGCTTCTGGCGCCTCGCGCGCGACACCGGCGGGGTCTTCATGATGCCCTCGAAGGACTGGCCATGAGGCTCAAGCGTCATACCACCGAAGTGTTCAGCATGTCGTTCCTCGACTGCATCTGTTGCGGTTTCGGCGCGATGATCCTGATTCTGGTGCTGACGGAGACCGGTCAGCCCATCGTGCTCGAGAGGGTCCGCACCGACATGCACGGCCAGGTGGCGAAGCTGCAGGCGGAGCTGTACGAGATTCGCGGCGAGACCGATATTCTCAACCGCGATCTCAAGGGCCGGATCGAGCAACTCTCGACTGAGCGCAGCAAGCTCGCCCGGCTGCAGGGCGACCTCAGCACCGTCAAGGGCAAATACAACACCAGCCAGAAGGAAGCGGAGATTCAAAACTCCGAGGAAGGGCAGCTGGTCGCGGCGTACCAGAAGCTCACCGCCGAGATGGAGCGGCTCATGGCGTCCGGCTACCGGCGACCCAAGACCGCTGCCATCGGGGGCATCCCGGTCGACAGCGAGTACGTCATCTTCGTGGTCGACACTTCCGGGAGCATGCAAGAGAATCACTGGGATACGGCGCGGAAGATGATGCAGGAGATCCTCGACATCTATCCCAAGGTCAAGGGAATCCAGGTGATGGACGACGAGGGCGCGTACATGTTCGATGGCTACCGTGGGCAGTGGATTGCGGACACGCCCGCGCGTCGCAAGGCAATCATGGACCGGTTCAAGACCTGGACTTCGTTCAGCAACTCGAGCCCTGTGGAAGGCTTGCTGGCGGCGATCCGCACGTTCTGGTCCGCCGACAAGAAAGTGAGCATTTACTATTTCGGTGATGACTATCCCGGAGAGTCGATCCAGGCTGTGATAGATCAGGTCGATCGGGCCAATCACAGCGAGACCGGCGAGCGCCGCGTGCGCATTCATGCCATCGGCTTTCCGATGCCGGCGCGCGCTCCGCAGTTCGGCAACGTGCGCTATACGGCGCTGATGCGCGCGTTGTGTGAGAGAAATGGCGGAACATTCGTGGGGTTGCAGAGCTGATGCGCGCAACGAGAGCACTGGCGTTCACGGGGCAGGTTGCACTGCTGACGCTCGTGGCCATGTTTGCCGGCTGTGGTCCTGTCAGCGTTGCAACCGAATCGGCCGTGCCGGTTCCGCTCGTAGAACCCATGCCGATTGTAGTCGGCATCTACTACAGCGAGGACTTCAGCAAGGCGGCACACAGCGAGGAGCGTTGGGGCACGGACTGGAAGGTCGATCTTGGTCCCTACCACGTACGAATGGCCGAAAAGCTGTTTGCCTCCGAGTTCCGCGAGACGACGCGGGTCGAGGACCTGAAGTCCCTGCCCGCGGATCCGCCCTACCGGGCGATCATCGAGCCTCGCATCGAGCAGTATTCGTTCATCACGCCGCGTGATACCGGCGCAAAATATTTCGCGGTGACGATTCGCTATCGCCTCAATGTGTACGCGCCGAACGGTGTGCTGGCCGACTCGCTCACCTTTACCGGATACGGCAGTAACGCTTCGGGCAACGGCATGACGAGCACGGGACCGATGGTGCTGGCGACCAAGGCCGCGATGCGCGACGCGGCCGCCAAGTTCCTGGTGCAGTTTCCCGAGCAGGACGTCGCCAAGAAGCTGCTGGCCGGCCAGCCGCTCATAGAAGCGTCGCAGGTCGCAGTGCAGACAGGTGCGGGAACCGCGATGGGTGCGGCCGGGGCGGCACCGGTCACCCCGGTCAACGATGGCGCACCGATCGAATCGGTCCCGATCCTCGATCCGACACCGGAGGGCGCAGCACCACCGCCGGCCACAGCGGCACCGCCGTCGCCGGCTGCAGGCATGCCGCCAGCGGCGGATTCCGAACCAACGCCAACCGTTCCGGAAACCGAGCCGGAGTCTGTGCCGGAGGACGGGACACCAGTGCCGGCGACGCCCACGCCTGAATCGCCAAAGATTTCTCCACAGCAAACCACCCAGCCGCCACGCCAGGGCGCTCAGCTGCGGACGTAGATAGTTTCCTTGTAGCGCACGCCGGTGGTCTGAACGGGGCTGCCGTCGACGAAGCGTGGCCGGTAGCGTGCGCGCTTGACCGCGTTCAGCACCGCCTTGCCCGCGACGTCACCGGCATCATTGGCGCCAAGTTTCGCATCGCGTACCCGTCCGTCGGCGGTCACCGTGAACTCGATTTCCGTGTGACGCTGCGTGTACTTCTCGGGCTCCGATTTGGGCGGGCGGGAATTCGACGGTGGGCGATACACGATTGGCATCGGTGAGTCGAGCACGGCAGTTCCAGGTGATCCTGGCGCGCTCAACACTTTCCATGCTTCGCCGTAGGCCTCCATGGCGGTGCGCGTGGTGCCTGCCGTGAGGCGCCAGTCTCCCAGCTCGAGCAGCGTTGCGGCACGCTCCGCAGTGGCTTCGCCGGGGTGAAAATCGAACACCTTGAGCGCGAATTCGAGCGCGTCCTCGCCATCGGGATTGAGAATGGAAGCCATGCTGACGCCAGTGGCACTGCTCGGAGCCGTGGCGCCGGGGCCGCCGACGCCGCCACCGAGCGCTGAGTCATCGGCGGCACCCTCCGCGGTTTCCGGGCCGATGAAATATTCCAGGCGGTAGGTGCGCGCGATGCCGCGTAATGGCGCCACGGTGCGAAGGTCATAGTTTCCGCCGTCCTTGCGCACGATATCGAGGCAGCGGCTGTACATCTGGCGCGCGCTGAAGAAGCGCCCCTGTGATTCGAACCATCCGGCGGTGCGCGCCAGCGCCGGCACTACTCTCGGATCGCTCCTTCCGTACGTGGTCTCGGCCAGGCGCAACGCATATTGCTGCTCGCGTTGCGCATCGTCGTACTCATTGAGCGCGGTGTAGCCCGCGATCAGGGAGTCGAGCATTTCGAGTTGCGCGGGATTGAACAGGCCGTCGACCTTGCGGCTCACATCGACCGCGCGGCGCAGCGTGTCGGTGGCGGAAGCGTAGTCACCGGCGGCCGAGTAGGTCATACCCAGCCCGAACAGCGGCTTGATGATTTCGCGCGAATAGCCGCCCTGGTGCTGCTCCACGATCTTCACCGCGCGCTTGAAGGAGACCTCCGCACTCGAGAAGTCCTTCACGCGCAGCTGGGTCGTGGCCAGATTGATCAACGGATTGACCAGCTGCTCGGCAGTGGCTCCGAATTCCTCCTCCGTCTGGGCGACTAGAGCCTGGGCCGGCGGCAATGCCTCCGCGAAGTGCCGCGCATCGAACTGCTGCCGAAACACACGATACGTATCCGCTCGGCCCGCGGCGTCGGGCGTCGGCGCTTCGGTGGCAGAGGTCGTGGCAGGCGGGGCGGGCGTCTTGGGGTTCGGTGCTGCCGAAACTTCCGTGGCCGCCGCCGCTGCGACCTGTTGTGATATCGCACCGCCCGCAGGCGATACGACGCTCGCGACGAGCGCGGCGCATGCCGCCGCCCGCACGGCAAACTTCACGAGCACAATCGGTCGTGCGAAACGCGTCACTCGCGTCCTCCATCGAAGCCGCGTGTTCTTCGTCCACGCCATGAAGAACACGCGCCAGTATACCCACCATTGCGCTTGGCACTGATGAACTTCGCGGGGCGGTGAGCAGTGGGACAGCGTGTTCAGTATCGGGTTCACCACGTGTCTGTCGGAACGAAAGGAGGCGCCTTTTTCCACTGCAATTTTCCACTACAATCGGGCGCCAACAACAATGAACCAGCAGAGTCACCCCGGGCCGCCTTCCGACACCAGGGTTGCGCCCAAGAATCCCGCCGGGCAGAGCGCCCCCCGGTGGACCGCTCTCGTTGCGGGCGGGAGCGGCCTCGTCGGTAGTCGCCTGCTCGAAGCACTGGCGGGGACTGCCGAATGCGGGCGCGTCATTGCGATCACGCGCCGCCCGCTGGTTTACGATCACCCCAAGCTCGCAAATCGAATCGTTCCGTTCGACAAGATCGCCGAATTGATCGGCGCAACACACGCCGACGTCGCATTCTGCTGTCTCGGAACGACGCTCAAGGCTGCAGGATCGAAGCAGGCTTTTCGCCAGGTCGATTTCGATTACACGGTGGATTTCGCGCGTGCGGCACACAAGGCGGGGGTGAGGCGCTTCGTTCTGAATTCTGCGGTCGGTGCCGATCCCGCCTCCAGGTATCTTTACCTGCGAGTCAAGGGCGAAACCGAGGAGGCGATTGCAAGGCTCGGATTTGCTTCGCTGGACATCCTGCAGCCGAGTTTGCTCCTCGGCGTGCGCAAGGAATTGCGCCCCGCGGAGCTGGCCCTGATGGGAATCCTGCCGCTGGTGAGCCCGCTGCTGCTCGGCAAGTTCGAACGGTACCGGCCCGTCAGCGCGAGCGTGCTCGCGGCAGCCATGATCGGCGCCACGCGTACCGCCCGCAAAGGGCAGTACCGATATACGTGGCGTGGCATCCACGAGCTCGCGGGCAAGCGCAGTTCGAACCGCCGCTGATATCCGGGAGCAGCGCGAATCAGCGCTGCACGGCAATGCGAATGGTGTTCGCCCCGCCCAGCAGGGCGAGCAGGATGCCCGCTGCGAGAGCGAGTAGCGGATCTGTGATCTCGGCCGAACGCTCGGGCAACCACAGCTGGGCCACTTCGATGAGCGCCAGCAGGATCGCTGTCAGCCCGGTGGCGAGCGCAACTCCCATTCCCCAGCGCGTCAGCAGCCACACGAGTGAGAAGTACCAGAAGCACTTCTCGAGCAGCACCGAGTAGTTGACTTCCAGGCTGTCATTTAGGGAATTCATGAACGGCACCCAGCTGAAGGAGTGCGGCTCGGCAAGAAACTCGAACGGCTTGAGGCCTTGCAGGGCGATTACGCTCGCGAGCAGCAACGCGAGCACGCCCGCGCGGCGCCGATCCGGCATCGCGACCAACGCAGCCGAGACCGGAATGCACAGGACCAGCGCCAGGAGCTCGGGCGCCACCAGCACCTTGCCGACGATCACGATGCGGCCGACGAGCACGATGAGGATGATGGCGCCGAGCGCATGCAAGGAGTATTCGCGTCGCCACAGGTGCCGTACCGCGTACCCGACCACCAGCCAGCCGACCATGTAGCGATAGGTATCCAGCACGCCGAACTGAGGGTCGAGAAAGATCGGCTTGAGGGCATCCTTGAATTTCTGCCAATCGAGAGTCGGAACGAAAGGCGCGAGTCGAAAGCCGAGCCACAGCAGCAGGATCCCGAGCGGCACCGGCTCAGGCCGGCCCGGCGCGATTCCCGGAATCCGGATCGTCGAACCGATCTCGAGATATGCGAGTGCGATCAGTCCACCCGCGAGAGTTCCGGTGGCGTTGAGCACTACATCGGTGAGGCTCGAAACGCGTGACGGCGCGTGGACCTGCAGCATCTCCACAGCGCAGGAAAGCATCGTGCCGAGAATTACGGTCCAGACGAGTCGTGTCAGCGCACCCCAGCGTGATGGCCAGGAGAGCAGCAGGCACAGGCCCAGCGGCATGTAGAGCAGCAGGTTTGCGACCAGATCGCCCCGCGAAGTGCGTTGGAAGCTCAGTCCGCTGAGGAGCTCGAAAAGCCCGCTTTCACCGAGCGCGTCGAAGCGGAACGGAAACAGCGAGCCGTAGAGGATCAGGACCAGGGTGGCGACGGCAAGCCAGCGGGCCACCGGCTGGAACTGCCGCGTCGTCTTGTGCACCAGCGGATCACGCATCGGTCGCACGCGCCGGCGTGGCTGGACTTGCTCCTGGAAGCTCGGTCACGAGGCGAACATAACGAACATCTGGCTGCGATGAAAGGCACGGCCGCGCTCTTGACGCTTCACTTGACGCCGCGTGGCGACAGTCGCCGACGTGGCACGCGCGTGCACTTTGCCAATCCTGCGGGCGCACGGTAACGTTGCCCGCGCTCACCGGCCGAGGAGATGCATGAATACAAGCAAATGGGCTGTCGCGCTGGTCGTCGTGCCGATGCTGAGCGCGTGCAGCCATTGGTCCTGGAATCCGCGCGACTGGTTTGGCGGCAAGCCCGAGCCCGCACCTGCCCCGGTCGAGCTCCTCAGCATCCAGTCGACGTCCGCGAATCCCGCGGGCGAGCGTTTCGTGCAGACCTGGGAGGGGGCGCGGCTGGTCGTCGACATCTACAGCGACAGTGGCATTGGCCGCGCGGTCGTGAAACCACGCGATCAGGGCTGGCCGTTGAAAATCGCCTTTCGTCTCAATCTCACCGCGGTGGAGGACTTCGAGATCCGTGGCGCGCAGAACCTGCGCTGGAGCCTGGGTCACGAGCCGCTGGCGCAGCCCGCGCTGATCGACGTCCCGTACGGCGCCTACCAGAAGGACACTGCGCAGATCGAGATCCAGTGGGTCGACCATTACCGGTGACTTGAGGAGCAGCCTGCTCCGGTCGCGGCTTAAGTCTCGTGAGCCAGACCCACGCCCGCTGCTGACTCGCGCTGCTCCCTAGCTCGGTGCGTTGTCGCCGGAGAACTTGATGGGCGTTGCGCCGCTCACTTCGCCGATCGTGGCGCTGTCGCTCACGTACAGTTTCACTTCGCGCTCGAACTTCATCGGGCCCTCAACGCTCGCTCCTGGACCGATGACGATACGCGGCACGTGCTTGGTGAACGAAATGCTGAAACCGTTCGACTTCTGGACCGTGATGCCGCCTTCGACGCGCGAATCTGCGCCCACCTCGATGTCACCCATCACGGTACGAATGCCACCGGCGACGTGAGCACCGTTGAGCTCGAAGCGACCATTGACGTTCGCGAGCTTGCCGGCGACGTCCGCGCCCTTGTGCAGCACGATTGACCCATTCACGCACGAGACATCGGCAGCAATGCGCGCATTCGCGCCGATGGTGATCGAGCCGTTGACGGCCTGCACCGAGTTGGCGCTCGCGTTGTCGCCAATGGTGATGCCACCGTTCACCGTCTCGGCGTCCTTGACCGCGGCTCCTTCCGCCACGCGGATGGCGCCGTTGACGGTCGTCGCGTCCTGCAGGGGCTGCCCTGGCTCGACATTGACGGAACCGTTGACCCTTTCGTTGTCACTCTCGACGTCGCAAGCCGCGCCCGCCAACGCCAGGATGAGTACGAGGACATATCTGATCATTATGTTTTCTCCTTTGGCATACTCGCGGCCGACTGCCCCGGCCGCAGGCTCATGGCGCTTGATCTTCCCATACAAGAGATCGTCCCTGCACTTCGTGAGGCGCTGAACTCGCATCGCAACGCAGTTCTGCAGGCGCCACCCGGCGCCGGCAAGAGCACCGTCGTGCCGCTGGAATTGCTGGGCGAGCCCTGGTTGCGCGGCCGGCGTCTCATCATGCTCGAGCCGCGGCGTCTCGCGACCCGCGCCGTGGCCAGCCGCATGGCGCAATCGCTCGGCGAATCGGTGGGGCAGACTGTCGGCTATCGAATGAGACTCGAGAGCCGTACGAGTGCTGCGACGCGCATCGAAGTCCTCACCGAAGGCGTGCTCGCGTCGATGCTGCAACACGACGCCGCGCTGGAAGGCGTAGGTGCCGTCCTGTTCGATGAGTTTCACGAGCGGAGCCTGCAGGCAGACCTGGGTCTTGCCCTGTGTCTCGATGTCCAGGCGGTCCTGCAACCAGAGCTGCGGCTGCTGGTGATGTCCGCAACCCTTCCTGCCGAACCGATTGCAGCGTTGCTCGGCGATGCAGCGATCGTGCGCGCGGGCAGCCGAATTCACCCCGTCGAGGTGCGTTACCAGCAACGCGATGCGAAGCGCGCCTCCGCTCTGCGAGCGCCTCTCGGCGACATTGCCACCAGCGCCAGGCTGGCGGCGTCGGGCGCACTGCGCGCACTGCGCGAGCAGGAAGGGGACGTTCTGGTGTTTCTCCCGGGCGCCGCCGAGATCCGGCGTGTCGAACAAGTTCTTCAGTCGGAGCTGCAGAACACCAACGTGCGCATACTGCCATTGCTGGGCGAGCTTGAACTCGCGGCGCAGGAGCTCGCACTGCGCCCTGCAGCACACGGCACACGCAAGATCGTGCTCGCCACCAACATTGCAGAGACCAGTCTCACCATCGAGGGCATCGGCGCTGTGGTCGACTCTGGCCTCGTGCGCCGCTCGCGCTTCGACCCCGCAAGCGGCATGAGTCGTCTCGAGACCTTGCGCGTCTCGCGTGCCTCCGCCGATCAGCGCTGCGGGCGCGCGGGGCGACTGGGGCCGGGCACCTGCTACCGGCTATGGTCCGAGGGCGTGCAGGCAACGCTCGAAGCCGAGACACCGGCCGAGATCCTGGAGGCGGACCTAGCGCCATTGGCCCTGGACCTCGCCGCCTGGAACGTGGCGGACCCGCAGCAACTGCGCTGGCTCGATCCCCCTCCCCAGGCGCCGTATGAACAGGCGCGCGAACTGCTGCGAGATCTGGACGCGCTCGATGCGGCGGGACGCATCACGCCCGTCGGCCGCGACATGCTCGAGCTTCGCGTTCACCCGCGCCTTGCGCACATGCTGCTGCGTGCCCGCGAGCTCGGGTTCCAGGAGCAGGCCTGCAACCTGGCAGCGCTGCTCAGCGAGCGCGACGTGTTCCAGCACGGCGCGCGCAGCGCCGACGCCGATGTCCGCAGCCGTCTGGAGCTAATACGTGGGGATGCGGCCGGGGTGAGTGTGGATCGTGCGGGGCTCGAGCGCGTGCGCCGGGTGTCGGTGCAGCTGCATCAGCGACTCAGCAGGATTCCCGGCGGCGAGTCAACGGGGAGCCCGGTCGCGGAGGCTGACGTTGCAGGCGTGCTCCTGGCGTTCGCCTATCCGGATCGCGTTGCACGCCGACGCAGTGACGGCGAGCGACGCTATCTTCTCAGCAACGGCCGCGGTGCGCGCTTCGCGGAGCCGCAACCTCTTGCGCGCGCCGAGTTCCTGGTGATCGCTGCGCTCGATGACAGCGAGCGGGAAGCGAGAATATTTCTCGCTGCGCCGCTGACCTGTGGCGCGCTCGAAGCAGCGCTGGGCCAGCACATCGAACGGCTCGAGCGCATCGAATGGAATGATCGCGAGCGCGCCGTCGTTGCTGTCGGCGAACGACGCCTCGGAGCGCTCGTCATCGAATCCACTACGCTTGCGGAGCCCGACCCGGAGCGAGTCACTGCGACTCTCATCGCAGGCCTCCGCAAGCACTCGCTCGAGGTCTTGCCGTGGAGTCCGGAGCTGCGCACCTGGCAGGCGCGTGTGCAGTTCGCGCGTGCACTGCCTGCACAGGCAGCGGCGGGCTGGCCTGATGTGGGCGATCAGGCCTTGCTCGCGTCACTCGAGAGCTGGCTTGCGCCCTGGCTCGGTGGGTTGTCGCGAATTGCTCATCTGGCCCGTCTCGACCTGCGGGAGATTCTTACCGCGATGCTCGGCCACGATCTGCAGCGCCGCCTGGAGCAGCTCGCACCCACCCATCTTCCGGTGCCGAGCGGCTCGCGCATTCGCATCGACTACCTGGGCGAAGATGCACCCTCCATGTCGGTGCGTTTGCAGGAAGTATTCGGACTGGAGAGCACGCCCCGCATTGGCGGCGGCACGGTGCCGTTGCTGATCAAGCTGCTGTCACCGGCGCAAAGACCGGTGCAGGTGACGCGCGACCTGGCCAGCTTCTGGACTAACGGCTATGGCGAGGTGCGCAAAGAGCTGAAGGGGCGCTACCCGAAGCACTCGTGGCCGGAGAATCCGCGCCTTGCGCCGGCGGTGCGCGGCGTGCGACGTCGTCAGCGTTGAAGTCGCGCTACTTCGCGACCGTAAATCGCATCCGCAGCGCCATGAGCTGGTCGTGCGGAGCACCGTCAACCTGCACCGGCTTGAATTTCCAGCGCTTCAGGGCGCGAACCGCGCTGTCGTCGAATACACCCTGCGGCTCTGCATTGGTGACAACGACATCCTTGACCTCGCCGGTGGCGGTGATGACGAACTGCATGTCGACGAAGCCTTCGACCCTTTTGCGCTCAGCGGACGCGGGGTAGTCCGGGTTCACGCGCTTGAGGATCAGGTCCTCGCGCACGCCGACCGGCTTGGTCAACGCCTCAACCCGGCGTTGTGCGCTGCCGACGGCCGCGACCGCGGACTCAAGTCCCGCGCCGCTGGCGCCGAACTTGCGAGCCTCATCCAGCATGCGCTGGGCGCGAGCGACATCCTCGCGCTTTGCGGCCTCTTCCGCGCCGGTCAGCAGTTGCGCCTTGAGCGAGTCGACCACCGTGGCGAGGGCCGGATAGTCGGGGAACTGCTGTTGCAGGGTCGCGACGTAGTAGCGCGCGCTGTCGGAGGCGGGATCCAGCAGCTGGCCCTGGTTGAGCCGCTCGCGCGCAAGACCGAGCAGCCGATCTGCCTCAGCGCCCTTGCTGCGCTGTCCTGCTTTCATGTCGCGCTCCGCCTTGACGAAGTCGATGCCACTTGCATCGAGCGCGCGCGCTTGCGCGAGCCAGCGGTCGGCACCGTCCGAGTCGCCTCGGGCGGCAGCCTGCGAGCCCTTCTGCAACATCCTGTTCGCGAGTGAGCGCAAGCCCTGCTGCGCCAGCAGGCTCGCGCCATCCAGATCACGCGCATTGCTGAAGTAATACTTGGCGCTGTCGTTGGCCGGCTCGACGAGCCGATCCTGAGTCAGCCGATCATTGCCCAGTTTGATGAGCGTCGCGAGCTTCTGGCTGTTGGCATCGACGCGCGCGCTATCCTGCTGCTGCGCCGCCGAGCGCTCCGTCTCGCGGTTGAGCTGGGCTTCCAGGAATGAGATGCGGGGATGCGTAGGCGTGATGGTGCGCGCGATCTTGATTGCGGCAGCGGCCTCGCGCGGCTTCTGATCGAGCAGCGCCGCCTCGGCGCGGGCCAGCATCACCTCGGTGACGCGCACCAGGCCGTCGCGAGCCTCCGCATTGCTGGCATCAAGTGCCAGGGCACCGCGGTAGTAGTCGGTCGCGTTGTTGTTCTTCGGATCGATGTAACGGCCAGCCTCGAAAGCCTCGCGTGCTTTTTGCAGCTGGGCCTCGATCGCAGTTGCCTTTTCGAGTTGCGGGTTGGCCGCCTGCTGAGCGCCCGTAGCGGCGCTGTCCGCATCGCCTGAGCCGCCGGACTTGTGTGTCAGCAGCCAGACGCCAAACCCACCAACGAGCAGCACCGCGGCCGCAATTCCGGCGTAAAGCGGCGTGCGACTGCGCGGTGCGCCGGGCGCGGCCAGGGCAGCTTCAGTCTTCAGCTCAAGGTGCCGATTGATTCCCGTCTCGATCGCGCCGGCGAGATCCTGGGTGACCTGAGCCTTGACAACGAACCCCTGGACGGCCTCCGAATTGATGTAGCGCGTAACGCGCTGCTCGTCTTCCGGCTCGCCGGCCACCACGAAGCCGAGGTCCGGGAACTGTTGACTGAGCCGTGTCGCAACTGCCTCCAGCTCCTTGCGCACCAGCGAGTAATCGAGGAGTGCTACTGCGCACGGCGTCGAGACCAGCAGGTCCGCCGCCTGGTTTTCGCTGGTGGCGTGCCAGACGCGATTCGGCAGCGTGATGACGCGCCGTACTGCGAGCAGGAAGAAATCGTCCTCGGTGAGCACCAGCACATCGATGCCGGCACCCGATGGCGCGGGAGGGATGGTATTGACCGGTCCGGCTTGCAGATTGCGTGCGGCGCTTGGCTTCACGACACGGCTCCGAAAGGATTATTCGAGGCAGACGACCAGCTGGGCCGAATGGCTGCGCCAGTTGATCGGGATCACGAACGAACGGACATTGGCCGGCGTCACCGCGTGCTCTGGCGTACCGCTGATGACGCGCGGCACCGAGATCATGAATTCCCTGCCGAAATCGCGGCGTGCATTGCCGGAAATCTGGTTGGCGACCTCGCCCACGAGGTCGCACATGTTCTCGTGCGTCATCTCGGTCTCGCCGAGGCGCATCAACAGTACCGTCAGCATCGGGCGCGAAGCGGTGAAGTACACGATGCCCTTGCGCTTGCCGCCGATGGTGATGACGCCGGTGTATTCCTGGATGCCGGGTGCGCCTTCGTTGACGAGATAGGGCGAGCCGACCGACGCCGGTTGATTGGCGGCAGTCTGGAAATAGTGCGTCGTTCCTTCGACGAAAGTTTCCAGCTCGACCTTCGTCATGCTCATGCGCCGGCGCCTCGCAGCAGCTCATCGAGAGCGTCGGTCAACTGGCGGTCAGAGAAAGGTTTGCACAGGAACCCGTTGGCACCGCGCTTCATGGCTTCGATGGCAGTCGCCTTGTCGGCGAGCGCGCTCACCACCAGGATCAGAACTTCGGGCTTGATGGCGACCAGCTGTTCGACGCACTCGATGCCGTCCATCTCCGGCATGGTGATGTCCATGGTCACGACGTCCGGCTCGGTGCGGCGAAACAGCTCCACCGCCTGCTTGCCGTTGCCGGCCGAGCCGACGAACTGCAGTCGGGCGCACTGGTGCGAGCGCTCGATCTTGCGACGCATGACATTCGAGTCATCGACGATCATCAGCTTGAGGGGTGCAACCGCGTTCAATCCGCAACTCCTGTTGTTGTTGATGGTGCGTTTGGATCAGGCGGCCCGGGACTTGGCGGGCGAGGGCAGCCAGATGCGGAAGCGGGCGAAGCGTCCAACCGTCGTCGAGACACCCACCTTGCCGCCGAGCTCCTGGATCAGGTTGCGCACGATGTCCATGCCGACGCCGCGGCCGGCGTCGCGCGTGACCTGCTCCTGGGTCGAGAAGCCGGCCATGAAGATGAGCGACAACGCGCGCCGGTCGTCGAGCGCTGCGGCCTGGTCGGCCGTCATCAACCCGCGCTTGACCGCGGTCTCTTTGAGCTTCTCCGCGCTGAGGCCGCGGCCGTCGTCCTGGCAGACGAATTCGTAGCCTTCATTACCGCGATTCTCGAACTTGAGCGTGATGCTGCCGGCAGGCGCCTTACCGGCGCTGGCGCGCTGGGATGGCGTTTCGATACCGTGTGCCATGCAGTTGCGCACCATCTGGATTGAAATGTCCTTGATGGCGCGGCGGTAGTCCCTGGGGACCTGCTCGAGGCCGACGCAGGCGACCTTCACCTGCTTGCCCAGTTCACCCGCAATGCGCTCCGCGAGCGACTTGAGACTCGATTCCAGCCCATCACTGGCACTTACAGACTCGCGCGCCGTGAGGACTGGCGCGGGTTGCACGAGCGTGCCCTCGGGACCGAAATCGTTGTCGCGATCGGTAGGCAGCGCCGTATTGTCGGCCTCGCCAGTCATTGCGACGCGCAGATCCGCAAGCCGGCCCACCATCTCGCGCACCTGCGCGAGGTGGCCGAAGAGGTCATCGAGCTTGACGACCAGGGGCAGGAAGTCGTTGCCACTCAAGGTCTGGCGACTACGCAGTTCCTGCAGCGCCTCCTCGAAGCCGTGTGCGCGCGACTCAACGGTCTTCAGGCCGAGCGCCGCCGCTTCGCCCTTGACGCTGTGAATCTGGCGGAAGATGCCATCGAGCTTGGCGCGGAACGCGGATTCTTCGCGCGCCGGCTCCTTGAGAATGGAGTTCACCATCTTCATGGCGACCTCGCTCTCTTCCAGGAATCCGGACAGCTGGCGGGGTTCGACGTGCAGGATGTGCAGCAACAGGTCGAGCTGCGCCTGCGCCTTTTCCTGCGATTCCTGCAGCTCGTGGGCAAGTTCGACACGCCGCGTCACGTCGATGACGGTCACCAGCAAGCGCGACATCTGGCCGTCGGAGTGCACGCGGTTGAAATCGAACTCCAGGAACTGCGTTTCCATCTGGCCATTTCCCGCATCGATGCTCACCTCGACCTCACCCAGCGGGTTGATGGTCTTGATGAGTCTTTCGTTGACGCGCTCGCCCCACATCAGCTTCACGTATTCGAGCGCGGTCTCGAGGACCTTGTCCGGGACGATGCCGCGCAGCAGCCGTTCGAAGCTCATCTTCTCGAAATCGGTGCGGTGAAAGATGCGCTCGAGCGCTTCGGAGCGCTCTGATCCGATGACGAGATTCTTGTCGAGCAGGAACAGACCCTGGTTGATCGTGTGCAGGATGTCGTCGGTCTCGCGCTTGGCGCGTGAGATCGACTGCTCGCGGTTGGCGGCTTTGCCCAGCAGCCCGAAGGCGATCACGAACAGGAACACCGCGCCGGCCATGCCGGCAATGAGGTAGAGACGCATTTGCGCAGCGCGCGCCTGGGTTTCGGCGTCGACCTTGGCAGACAGGCCCGCAACCAGCTTGGCTATTTCGGCGTGGCGCGCCACGCCGAAGCGGACGGCTTCATCGAGCTGGCTGTTGAGCTTCAGGCCGGGCGCGCTCAGTTGTGTGCCGCGATCGGCGGTCTCGACATACGGATTGCCTGTGAAGTCGACGATCGGCTTCAGCCGCTCGCGATACTCACCCCAGACGTGGCGCAGGTCCTGGAGACTGCGCTGGCTGCTCGCCGAGGCGAGCGGCGCGAATTCGAAGGGACCGGCGCGTCCCGCCGACGTGGTCGCGCTGCGATCGAGACCGGCGAGCGCCGCGTCGAAGGACTTCACGGTCGCTTTGAGGTCGGTCAGCGCCCGCCCGAGGTAGCGTCGATTGCCGAGGTCCGCGCGCAGCAGTTGCGCTGCCGAGGCGATGACCTGGGGCTGAAGCTGTTGAGCGCTGATGCCGCGAATCGCGGTCAGGCTTTCCGTCGCGCGCACCGCGAAGATGAAGTTCATCGCCAGCATCGCGGCCGTGCCGACCAGGAACAGCGCCAGCACCGCGACCAGGCCCTTGTACTTTCCGAGCTTGAGGATCCGCATCTTGTTACCCACCTCGCAACAGGTGCGGCGCCAGCCCGCGTTTGCCACGTCCCTATGGCTCAGATGGGCCCGTGCGCCGCTCAGCCTTCAGCCGGCCGCACTGCGCCGCCTGGCCTGAAGGCAAGTGGGCGCTATCTTTGACAATAGTCCCGGCGGGGGATGTGAACGCGGGTTGGTTTTTGGGGTCGGAAACTCGAAGCAGTTCAAACTTTCGCGACTTGGCGACAGTAACGCCATTCACCTGGAGGGGCTCTTGGGCCGCAACGCTGTCAGGAAGTCGGTAGCGCTCTGGAAACGCTCTGCGGGCGCCTTGGCGAGCAGGCGATCCAGGAGTGGCTGCACACGGGCCGCGGCGCCGCTGAGCTGCGGTATGGCTGCGTGCTGGTGTTGCGCCAGGATGTCGAAAACCGTGCGGCCCTGGAACGGCCGCGTGCCGGTCAGAAGCTCGTAGAAGATGACGCCGAGCGAGTAAAGATCGGAACGTTCATCCACGGGCCGACCATCAGCCTGCTCCGGGCTCATGTAGTAGGGCGAGCCGCGGATTTCACCTGCCCCGGTGAGCGCTTTGTCGCCGGTCAGTTCCTTGGCGAGACCGAAGTCGATCAGCACCAGCGAATTGTCCGTACGGAGCATCACGTTGGCGGGCTTCAGATCACGGTGCAGTACACCTGCCACATGAATGATGCGCAGCGCCTCGGCGATCTGCTTCGCGTAGTCGGTCGCTTCGTCCGCCGACATGGGATTCTGCAGTCGCGTCTTGAGATCGCCTGCTGGAAAGTATTCGGTTGCGATGTAGCTCAGGCCCTCGGTCGAGCCGAAGTCGTACACATCGACGATCGCGCGATGCCGGATCTGGGAAATGATCTTGTATTCGCGCGCGAAGCGCTGCTCATCTCCGGGCGCATCCGCAACATCTGCCGCACGTCGCAGCACCTTGAGCGCGACGTTGAAACCGAGCTCTTCGCTCCGTGCCAGGTATACGGCCGACCGATCGGAGCGCGCCAGCGTCTGCAGCACCTGATATCCGGAGACCGTAGTCGGCAACTCACTCGGTGCGGCAGCTCGGCGCACGTGCGGCCGGCGTCGCTCGACGGGTGGTGCACCACTTGATTGCAAAGCCGCCTTGACCCGTGCGGCCAGCAGAGGCGGTGAAATCAGGCGCACCGGCAGGAAGTCTGCCGCTCCGGCGCGCACCGCATCGACGGCAGTCATTTCATTGCCGCCGCGCGCCAGGATCAGGATCGGCGCGCCGCAGCCCTTGAATTCACGCAACAGTGCTTCGGGCCCGAGGAGCTTCCCATCGCTGTCCTCGCGCCCGTGCTCATAACCAACGAACAAGGCGGTATACGCGGCGAGCTCCGCATTGTGCGCGGAATCCTCCGGCAGCGGTTCCATCTGCACTTCAGCATTGGGATAGGCGATCTGCAGATCGCCCTTGACCTGACGCCGCAGCGGCTCGTCGAGACCCAGGATCAGGAACCGCACACTCATCCGCCAGGTGCATCCGCTACGCGTGTCGCGTATCAGGAGGGGCGCGGGATCATCTCACAAATGTCGCGCGCGTTTGAGGCCCATGCTCAAGCTGTCCTAGGGAATGCTGATGACGACTTTGCCGAAGAGGCTCCCCGAGTCCATGTAGGTGAATGCCGCAGCGGCGTCGTCGAACTTGAATTCCTTGTCGATCACCGGTCGCAACTGGTGTTCGCCGATGAATGTGTTCATGGCCTCGAAGTCGGCTCGTGAGCCGACGTAGATGCCGCTCGCGCGCAGATTCCGCATGGCCAGGAGCCCGACGGGCAGCTGCCCATTCCAGCCGGAAAGTCCGCCGATCAGGGCGAGGTGGCCGCCGAGCGCCGTACTGCCAACCGCCTTCCCGATGGTCTGCTCTCCACCGACTTCGAGCACCTGGTCGACGCCGTGGCCTTCCGTCAGCTTCATCACCAGCTGGTCCCAGTCCGCATGCGACTTGTAGTTGATCGTCTGCCACGCGCCGAGTTTTTTCGCGCGCTCGAGCTTGCTGTCGCTGCTGCTGGTGATGATCGGCTTGGCGCCGGCCGCTGCGGCGAACTGCAGACCGAACACCGACACACCGCCGGTGCCTTCGAGCAGCACGAAATCACCGGGCTGAAGATTGCCGCGCGTGAACAGGCCGTTCCACGCGGTGACGCCGGCACACGGGAGCGTCGCCGCCTCTTCGAAGCTCAAATGCTCCGGGATTCGGACCAGTCCGTCCTCGTTGAGCACGACGTACTGCGACAGCATGCCGTCGATCGCGCCGCCGAGCGCCGAGGGCTGGGTATTGGCGTCGGCTTTTCCGCTCAGCCAGCGCTGAAAGAAAATCGCGGCCACGCGATCACCGACCTTGACCCGGCTGACTTGCGGACCGACGGCTGCGACCTCGCCGGCGCCATCCGACAGCGGTACCCTTCCAGAAAGATCGCCGGGCCCGTACTGACCTGCCAGTACGTAGAGGTCACGCCGGTTGAGCGAGGTCGCCCGCACCCGCACCAATACCTCGCGCGCGCCCGGCTTTGGCACGCTCGTCTCTTTCTGAACGAGTCGATAACCCTGCTCCGTCTTTTCGAGCCGGTACTGGCGCATGTGCGTGGCCTCGCTAGCGCGTGAGGCAGCGAATGTGATGAGCGGTACGAAAAACAGGAGCGATGACAGTGCAACGGACCACCGACGACACTGCGACATGCGAACGCTCCTGATCAACCGTCCTCGCGATCATTCCTTCTTCAGGTCTTCCTCAACTTGCTCGGCACCCTCCTTGACGTCCTGGCCAGCCTCTTTCATCGCGTCTCCAGCATCTTGCGCGCCTTCCTTGACCTGCGCGGCTGCTTCATCGATCTTCTCGCCCGCTTGTTCTGCAGAGCCTTTCTTCTCGCAGCCGGCCAGGCCCAGCAACAGGCCCATGGCCAGCAATCCGGCGATCCGGTATTTCATGACAATCTCCCTTGGTTCGTGAGGGAATTATTTTCCCTGGGGCGCGCGTATTCTGGCATCGATGGGGGCATTTGCGTATCCCGTCAGCTCGACATAGCCACGTCCGCGCAGCGCAGCGCCGCTGCGGCTGCCGGCCACGTCGACCGCGCCCTCCCAGTATCGCGGTGTGGTGTCGAGTTCCTGGTCTGCGAGCACCGGCTGCAACTGCACCTCGAGCCCGAGGGTCGGCACCTGTAGCTGCCACTCGGCGGGATAAACGCCTCCGCGCGGACTCTGCCACTGCCCGCTAACCGAGACTCGCACATCCTGATCCCGCAAGGAGCGCGCGATACCGGAGGCATCGACGTAGGTGCCGGCGCTCGCCGGGTCGCGCGTGCCGTCGGTGCGACGTAGTGAGTAGAACATCAGGGAGCTGCCGTCATCGAGTTGCAACGCGAACCAGTCCCACCCGGGCTGATCCGGTGCCAGGCCATCGCTCCCCCATTCGCGGTCCAACCACGCGCTACCAGTGACTTCAAGACTGTCAGGATCGCGACCCAGAGTGCCGCGAACCGTGAGACGAGGGACTGAATAGTAGTAACTTGCCGCCGATCCGCTGGCCGATTTACGGCTCAAGCCCTGATCCCCGTTCAGCACCGGTTCCAGATCAGGACGCAGCTCGAGCTCGAGCCGATAAGGCGCTTCGTGCGCGCGCAGCGCCCATGGCTGACGCGAATCACCAGGCACGGTGAGCGACCAGTCGTCGAGCCAGATGCGTAACGGCACACCACCGGCACCCGCGAGCCCTAGCGCATCACGCGCAAATCGTTCGCTGGAGTGAAACACCCGATGCTCGAGATCCGTGATTGCGAAGTGAGCGGCGTACAGTTGTTTCGTGCGCCAGCGCGACTCACCGCCGCGCAGAGGCTCTGAAGGCGGCACGAGCGCAAGGCGGAAGAACGTCAGCTCGAATCCGAACCGCTGGCCATTCTCGGCATCGAGATGCCCGGTGAAATACCACCACTCGTGGCGAAAGTCGTTGTGCGGGCCATGATCCGCGGGGAACTCGAAGCGGCGCGGGGTGAGGGCATGCGTGTACTCGCCCACACTGTCGGTGTCGAGGACCGCTTCGAGACGCGGAGCGGAAGGCGCACGCGGCACCTCACTGCGATCCGGCGCCGGCGCGCACGCCACTGCCAACAGCGCCAGTACCGCGGGCAGGGCGATGCGCATCATTCCTCGCGCAGGCCGGCTGCGAGCCGCGGGCTCGCGGCGCGCAGTGCAGGGTAGAGACTAGCGAGGACCGCGGCCGCGATCGCGATCAGCAGCGCATTGACGATCGGTCCGCCACTCACGTGCAGGTCGATATGCCAGCCGAAGGCGCGTCGATTGATCACCAGCACCAGCACTGCTGCCGTGAGCAGACCGGCTGGAATGGCAGCCAGGCCGGCAACGAGCCCGAGCAGCAACGCCTGCACGCTGATCAAAGCACTTGCACCACGCGGCGTGAGCCCGAGGGCGCGAAGCAGCGCCGTCTGTCGCGATCGTTCCAGGCCGTGAGCCAGCAACGCCGCAAACAAGCCCAGCATTGCGACGATCGCCGCGAGCCAGTAGAGCACGCTCGTGATTGCGAACGTGCGCTCGAAGATGTCCATCGACAGTTCGCGCAGTTCGCGGCCGGAGCGGATGAGCAGCGCCTGACTGGTGCGCGTGGACTCACGAACCGCGTCGATCACCTTCTGGTCCGGGTATCCCGCGCGCAGATACAGTCCAAGAGACGTCACTGCTTCGTCGTGCCAGATCCGCAGGTAATGCGCCCGATGCATCAACACCGTGCCGCGATCGCTGCCGTACTCGCGGTAGATCCCCGCCACGGCGAAGGAGCGCCAGCCACTTGGTGTACGCAGCGATATGGAACTCCCCACCTTCACCGCATTGCGGTACGCAAAGGATTCGGACACGAGCAGCGCGCCGGTATTGAAGGCGCTCCAGACATCCCGGGGCTGTCCGGCGACCAGCGTGATCCCCTCGAAACTGTGAGTCGCCGGTTGCAGCGCATCGAGCAGTATCGGACCGGGCACTGAATCGACGCTGACCCGGCGGCCGGCGCTGTGCTCCACGATGCCGGGAACCGCGAGCAGCCGTGCCACCACGTCGGGCTCGATCGAACGCTCGGGCCGCGCAAATCCCGGTCCCGGCGCCGTGATGTAGACATCGGCTCGCAGCGTGCGCGTGAGCCAGGCCTCCAGTGAGCTGCGAAAGCTCGACACCATCACGGCAATGCCGATGGTCGCGCTGATTGCCACACTCAGCGCCGCGACCGCAATGCCTGTTCGACTGAGCGAGCTGGCTGCACCGGTGAGCGCAAGTCGCCAGGTTGCGCCCATGCGATCGGCTGCGAATGCGGAAGCGAAGCTCGCGCCACGCAGCAGCGCGGGCGCGAGAAACGCGACGCTCAGCAGCAGAAGCAGCAGCGCTGCGAAGCCCACGAGCAAACTGCGGCTGGGAAGGAGCGCGAGCGATCCCCCGGCGATGACCAGGCCGGCGCTCGCGAAGGCGAGCGCGCTTGCACCGTGTGAGGCACGCGCTTCGAGCACCGAACGGCGCCAGCCCAGGTTGGGTGGGGATCGTGCGGCCTCCAGGCCCGGTGCCAGGGCTGCGATGACGGCAACGCCAATCCCGAGCGCAACTGCGATGCCGATTGACCACGGATCGACTGAGAGTTCGCGAACCGACAGCACGAAATACAGATCATTTATCGTGCGCGAGACCATGAGAAGGAGTGCGCGCGCGAGCTCGACACCGGCTGCCACGCCGAGCAAAGCACCCAGCGATCCAAGTGCCGCAGCCTCCAGCACCAGGACAGTCAGCACCTCGGTCCGCGTGACGCCGAGTGCGCGCAGCGTGCTGATCAATTCACGCCGCTGCACCACCGCGAAGCTGGCGCTGTTGAAGATCAGGAACGCGCTCACCAGCAGCGCGAGCAGGCTCAAGGCATGCAGGTTGGTCGTGAACGCGGCGGTCAGGCCCGAGAGCTCGCCGCTGCGCTGAGAGCTGGCTGTCACCCGCACATCGGCCGGCAGGAGCGCTTGCAGTGCGCGCAGCTGGCGGGCTCCAGGCTCGCCTTCTGTCACGCGTACGTCGATCCGCGAGAGACGTCCCAAGGCCCCAAACCACTCCTGCGCCGTCGCGATGTCGACGATCAGGACGCTGTCGAGCCCGGGCCGATCGTCGAGAGTCGCGAACAGTTTCCCCTGGTATTCGGTGCCGGCAATCTGGAGGCGAAATGGTGTGTGGGTACTCAAGCCGAGCGCCGCGACGCTGGCACGCGACGCCAGCGCCATCCCCGGCTCGTTCATCCATTGCCGCAATGAGCCCATGCTTGCGCCACCCGGCAGGGCACTGAACTCACGCACGCGCGAGTCAGCGAGCATGTCGATCCCGAGCACGAGAACGCTGCGCCCGGCCACTTCGGCGTAGCCATCCACTACCGGTGCAAGCTCGATCCCCAGGCCCTGTATCCGCAGGCGCGCGTACAGGGCTTCGTCGAGACCAGTCGGGCCGCCGAGAACCTGATGAGTCGCGCGACCGTTCACAGTCTCGACCGACAGCCGCAATGCCCGCTCGGCACTTCGGGCAGCGAGATCGATGGCGGTGACGGTGGCCACGCCCAACCCCAGCCCGAGGACGGTGAGAAGCAGTTGCGCTGGGTGGCGCAGCAGGTGCCGCGCCGAGGCGCGCCAAAGCAGCGCGGTCACGACGCGAGCTCGTGAAGCTGGCCGTCCCTGAGCTCGAGCACACGATCAGCCATGGCGCGCGGGACCTGAGCGTGCGTGGCTAGGATGAGGGTCGAGCCCCTGCCGCGTACCAGCTCGCACATCAGCTCCTGGATCTGCTCTCCAGTCTGCGCGTCCAGATTGCCAGTCGGTTCATCCGCCAGCAGCAGCCGGGGCTCATGCACCAGCGCGCGCGCAATCGCGACGCGCTGCTGCTCACCGCCCGACAGTACGTCCGTGGCACTCGTGAGTCGTGCGCCGAGGCCAACCTGCTCCAGCAACTCGCGCGCTCGCCGCCGGGCGGGGGTTCCGCGCACGCCATCGAGCTCGAGCGCGAGGCGCACGTTCTCCTCGACATTGAGTGTGGGGATCAGGTTGAAGAACTGATAGACGAAGCCGACGTGACGACGCCGGAAGCGCGTGCGCTCGGGCTCCCGAAGCTCGGAAATCACCGCGCCGTCGAACTCGATCGCCCCGGAATCGGGAGCATCGATGCCGCTGATCAGGTTGAGGAGGGTGGACTTGCCGGATCCGCTGCGCCCAACGATCGCTACGAATTCGCCATCCCTGATCTCGGCGTCGGCGCCCTCGAGCACCCGGTGCAGGCGTTCGCCTTCACGAAAGCTTCGACACACGGCGCGCAGCTTGAGCACATTCCATCCATATCCGTCGTTAGACGCGCACTTATCGTCCCCGATCCACTTGGTCGGCCACAAGGCTGAACGCCGCGATCCGGTTGTCTTAAGGGTTTTCCGATCTGGCTGATGCACCGCGCGTGGGGGTATACGTAACGCCCGTAACATTTCGACTCAGATAATCGTGGCGGAGGATTCAGTCATGGCAGAGCCGCGCAACCCCAACCAGAATTCGACACCCGCCAAGCCGAGTCGCATTCGCAAGCCAAAGGCCGCCAAGGCGACACCCGAAGTGCCGCCGGCCTCGGCCGAACTGACAAGCATCACGAAGAGCGATCGCCAGGCGATGATTGCAACCGCGGCGTATTACCGCGCCGAGAAGCGTCACTTCGCGCCGGGCAGCGAACTCGAGGACTGGACTGCCGCTGAAGCGGAAATTGATGCGCTCTTGATGCTGGGCGACCGGCATTCCTGATCGATCAGTTCGTATGGACCGATGAATCCCCTGACGTGTGGGTGTCAGGGCCCGTTCCCTGGGCGCTGTTGGAAAATTGACAGCGTTGTCAAAGCCATGTGATCCTCGCGCGCGCTTGGCGTCTCATCAAGACAAACTATTCGCAGGCGGCTGGCTTCGGTGAACCTGAATTCCGCGATGAGTATTTCATGTCGGCGGACCGCCGCCATCCTGTGCGCGGTCCTCCCGCTCGGGTCCTTGGGCTGCACGTCGCGCGATGCCGCCGACCCGAAACGTGCTGTCGCACAGGCGCCAGTTGCCCCGGGCACGGCGCATCCCTCGCTTTGGCCCGAAACCAAGAGCCCTTTGCCGCCTGACGCCGCACTCGAGCAGCGCATCACGCAGCTGCTCACTTCAATGTCGCTCGAAGACAAGGTAGGGCAAATCATCCAGGCGGACGTCGCCAGCGTAACGCCTGAAGAGGTGCATCGTTACCGGCTCGGGTCAGTGCTCAACGGTGGCAACTCAGGCCCGGGCGGCGATGACTTCGCGCCGGCACCCGCGTGGCTGGCCGCCGCCGATGCGTATTACCTCGCGTCCGTGGACAAGAGCGACGGCGCGGCGGGGATTCCGGTCCTTTGGGGTCTGGACGCGGTGCACGGTCACGCGAACATCATCGGGGCCACGATTTTTCCTCACAACATTGCACTCGGCGCGACGCACGACGTGGAGCTCATCCGCGAGATTGGTGCCGTCACTGCCAAAGAGATGCGTGTCACCGGCCAGGAGTGGAATTTCGGCCCGACGCTCGCGGTGGTTCGCGACGATCGCTGGGGGCGCACCTACGAGTCGTACTCGGAGGACCCCGAAATCGTGCGCTCCTTCGCCGCCGCGATGGTGACCGGCTTGCAGGGTGAGCCGGGCAGCGCAGACTTCCTGCGTCCACCGCACGTGATTTCCACCGCCAAGCACTTCCTCGGTGACGGCGGAACCGCCGAGGGTCGCGACCAGGGCGACAACCCGGCGAGCGAGTCGCAGTTGCGTGACATCCACGCCGCGGGATATCCCGCCGCAATCGCCGCCGGCGTGCAGTCGGTAATGGTGTCGTACTCGAGCTGGCAGGGCGTGAAGATGCACGGCAACGCCAGCCTCCTTACCGACGTGCTGAAGGGGCGCATGGGATTTGATGGCATCGTCGTGAGTGACTGGAACGCTCACGGCCAGGTGCCCGGGTGCACGACGTTCAGTTGTCCGGCGGCGCTGATTGCCGGTCTTGACATGTTCATGGCACCCGACAGCTGGAAGCGGCTCTATGAGAACACGCTGTCGCAGGCACGTTCCGGCGAGGTTCCGGCCGCTCGACTCGACGATGCCGTGCGCCGCATCCTGCGCGTCAAGCTCCGATCTGGGCTGTTCGAGGCTGGCAAGCCGTCCTCGCGCCCGCTGGCGGGTCAGTTCGCACTCCTCGGGGCGCCAGAGCATCGTGCGGTAGCGCGCCGCGCGGTGCGTGAATCGCTCGTCCTGCTGAAAAACGCTGGGCAGGTGCTGCCCCTCAATCCGCGGCAACGCGTCCTGGTCGCCGGTAATGGCGCCGACGACATCGCCAAGCAGTCGGGAGGCTGGACACTCTCGTGGCAGGGCACGGGCACGACGCGATCCCAGTTTCCCAATGCTCAATCCATCTATGAAGGGATCCGCGCAGCCGTGAAGACGGCGGGCGGTGTCACCGAACTGAACAGTCAAGGCGCCTATGCCACTCGACCCGATGTTGCGATTGTCGTGTTCGGCGAGAACCCGTACGCGGAATTTCAGGGTGATTTGCTCGATGTGGAATATTCACCCGGTGACAAGAGCGATCTCGCTCTGCTGAAGAAACTCGGTGGCGAAGGCATTCCGGTGGTCGCGGTGTTCCTCTCCGGCCGGCCGCTCTGGGTGAATCCCGAGATCAATGCTTCGAGCGCGTTTGTGGCCGCCTGGCTTCCAGGATCGGAGGGCGGCGGCGTGGCGGATATGTTATTTCGCAAGCCGGATGGCAGCGTGAACCATGATTTCACTGGAAAGCTCTCGTTCTCATGGCCGCGAACTCCGAACCAGGTGAGCGTGAACACGGGCGACGGTGGCGAGAGTCCGCTGTTCGCGTACGGTTACGGTCTCAGCTATGCGAATTCCGTCGAGCTCGCACCGCTGTCGGAAGACGTGCCGCGCCGGGTTGCGGCGAGCATCGATTCGCGCACCTTCTTTGCCAAGGGCAGGCTCGGTCGTGGCTGGCGAATGTTCGTGCAGGAAGGCACTGGTCCGCGCATCGAACCCAGTGGCACACGGCGGGGCACCGATAGCGGGAGCCTCGAAGTCCTCGCCGAAGATCGCGCGGCGCAGGAGGATTCACGCGCGGTGCGCTGGAATGGCAGAGCGTCGGCGATATTTGGCATCGAGGGCGCCGCTCCGATCGATCTGCAGCGCGAGACGAACGGCGAACTGTCGCTGGCATTCGACTATCGCGTTACGGTCGCGCCGACCGCCGAGGTGCTGGTCTCGATCGAGTGTGGCATCGGATGCAAGGGCAGCGTACCCATCGGCCATGCGCTGAAGAGCACGCCACGCGCTGAGTGGCGCACCCTGAAAATCCTGCTGAGCTGCTTCCAGAGCGCGGGCGCAGACATGAAGAAAGTCAGCGCTCCACTCGCGCTGGGCACGGCGGGAAAGCTGAGCCTGAGCATCACCAACGTGCGCCTGGAGACCGGCAAGGCCGACGTGCTCGCCTGCGCACGGTAAGTGCGCGGAGCGCTGATATGCGCGCTAGACTCGATGCTTCATTGCGCGCCGAATAAGCACATATGCGCCGGAAAACCATCGACGACGTTGCCAAGGCGGCCGGCGTCGCGATCAAGACCGTTTCCCGCGTCCTCAATGACGAGCCGAATGTCAAGGAAGAGACTCGCGCACGGGTGCTCGCGGTCGTCAAGGAACTCAACTATCACCCGAGTCTTTCGGCGCGCAGCCTCGCGGGTAATCGTTCGTACCTGATCGCCCTCGTGTACGAGAATCCGAGCGCGAACTACATCGTGGACGTACAGCACGGTGCCATGGAGCGGTGTCGCGAAGAGCGATTTCAGCTATTCGTGCATCAATGCAGCGGCCGCGGCGAGGAACTGGCGCGGGAGATCACCGGCCTGGTGGATCAGACGCGCGCCGATGGCATGGTCGTCACGCCGCCGCTCAGCGAGTCGGCGGACCTGATTGCTGCGCTCGACCAACGCTCGCTGCCTTTCGTGCGCATCGCGCCCAATGAGAAACCGCACCGCACGCCCTACGCGGACATGGACGATGAGAGCGCGGCATTCGAAATGGCTGAATACCTGATCGGCCTCGGGCACCGACGCATCGGCTTCATCAAGGGACATCCCGAGCACTTCGCGAGCGGTCAGCGCCTGAAGGGATTTCGCGCTGCGCTTCAGCGCCACGGCATCCCTTACGAGCCCGACAACGTCAAGGACGGTCTGTTTGAGTTCGAGTCAGGACGCGAAGCTGGGCGCCAGCTCCTCACGATGGCAAAACCGCCGACCGCCATTTTCGCGAGCAACGATGACATGGCGGCGGGCGTAATGATGGTTGCACACGAAATGGGCATCGAGATTCCCAGGCAGCTATCCGTTGCCGGGTTCGACGACACGTACATCGCCAGGGCGGTATGGCCGCAGCTCACGACCGTCCATCAGCCGAGCTACGACCTCGCCTATTCCGCCACCGACCTGCTCCTGCAGATGCTCAAGACCCAAAAGGTGCCCAAACCGGTCAGGCTCGGATACCGTCTGGTCTGCCGGGCTTCGACCGCTCCCCCGTTGCCCTAGCACGCTCGCCAGCCTCATTCACAAAATGTTGCGAAAAAACTTGACAGCGCTGTCACAGTATTGAGAATCAGCACCTAGCACGAGTGGTTCAGGTGGGGCGCGGGCGTAAGCAACTCAACCAAGACGGCTGCGACCCTCCACGATCGATCGGGGCGGGTGGTTCGGCGGCTCCCCCTTATTTCCTCGCCGTCCGGATCACCCGGTCCGAGCCGACCAGCGGAGCGCTGCGATCCCGACGCGCGACTCGAGGAGTCTCGAACTGATCATGAAACGCCCGCATCGAGGTGCGTTGGGCCTGATCGCCGACATCGGGGGCACCAACATCCGCATTGCATTGACGGCCCTGAATGGCGCCGGACCGGTGCGAGTGCTGGAGCCGAAATACTTTCGCACGGCTGACTTTCGCAGCGTCCTTGAAGTCGTTCAAACCTACCTGTCGCAGGTCTCCGAAGCGCCACGCTGTGCGGCGTTTGCGCTCGCCGGAATCGTGCGTGGTGGCCAGGTGAGCATCACCAATTGCACGTGGGATTTCTCCATCGACCAGGCACGCGAAGAACTCGGTCTCGAGCAGCTGCTGGCCGTAAATGACTTCGAGGCCATCAGCTGGGCGCTGCCGGAGCTCGGCCGCGAGGATCTCGTCAACGTCGGCGGCGAACAAGCCGCCAGCCTTCCAGCGAGCGGAACCGTTGTCGTGCTGGGGCCGGGTACGGGCCTGGGCGTGAGCGCGCTGCAGATCAATTCCGGTGAGCCGGTCGTGTTCGCCACCGAAGGGGGACACGTCGGGCTCGCGCCGGGAGACGATGAAGAGATGGAGGTATTGCGCTGCTTGCAGCAGCGCTTCGGGCGCGTGTCTTACGAGCGCGTGCTGTCAGGCCAGGGACTTTCCAACCTGTATTCGATTCTCTGTGCACTCGATGATCGCGAGTCCAATGGCACCAGCCCGGAACAGATCACGAGCGCGGCGCTGAGCGGCCAGGACGACATGAGCGTGCGGGCAGTGCGCCTCTTCTGTGAGCTGCTGGGTGGATTCGCGGGCGACGCCGCACTGATGTTCGGAGCTTGGGATGGCGTCTACCTGGCCGGTGGGCTGGTCACAGCGCTGATCGACCCACTGCGCAACGGTGCCTTCCGTCAACGATTCGAGGACAAGGGCCGATTTTCACAAGTCCTGGCGTCCGTCCCGACTACAGCCATCCTGCGATCAGACCTCGGGCTGGTGGGTGCCGCCCGGGCGCTGCGGACCTCCCTCAGCAAAACTCGAAATTAGGCGTCATCGCGCAGACTCCCGATCGACGCTGGGTCATGCTCCTCCGTAGCCGGGGGCTGCGAAGGCGATCTACGCGTCCGGATTTGGAGCGTTTCGCTGCACTGCGTGATTTTTCGCCTTGGCCCGCTAGAATGCGCGCCCTCGGCAGGTCGAGGTCATCAATTGAGAGTCACCAACATCGTCATCGCGGTGGCGTTTGGCGCCGCGACAGTAGCGGCGTGGGCGTATGCCAATCGACCCACGCCCGAACCCGAATGGCCTTCGCGCGTGCAGGGTTTCGCTTTCTCGCCCTATCGAGCCGGCCAGGATCCCCGCCAGGGTGACTTCCCTTCACTGGCAAACATCGAGTCGGACCTGGCCCTGCTCGCCGGAAAGACCCACGCGGTCCGTAGCTATAGCACCGCTGGCACGTTGGGAGAGATCCCGAGGCTGGCGGCGGAGCACGGCATCAATGTCGCGCTTGGGGCATGGCTTAATAACAATATCGTGAACAATGAGGCGGAAATATCCAGAGTCATCAACCTTGCTAACAACAATAAGAATGTCGTCCGGGTCATCGTGGGTAACGAGGCGCTGCTCCGGCAGGACATCACGATCGAGTCGTTGACTGCTTATCTCGACCGAGTGCGAGCGACCGTAGAGCAGCCGGTGAGTACGGCGGAGCCGTGGCACGTCTGGCTGCATCATCCTGAGCTGGCCGAGCATGTGGACTATCTGGCAATTCACGTGCTGCCGTATTGGGAAGGCGTGGACGTCGAGCACGCCGTCGACTTCACGGTCCTCATTGTGCGCGAGCTCACCGCAGCCTTTCCGGGCAAGCCGATCGTGATCACCGAAGTGGGCTGGCCGAGCAATGGCCGGACGCGTGAGGCAGCCGTGGCCTCTCCTTCGAACGAGGCGCTCTTCCTGCGGCGCTTTCTCGCGCGTGCCGAACAGGAGAAATACGTCTACTACCTGATGGAGGCCTTCGACCAGCCCTGGAAAGGAGTGCAGGAAGGGGCGGTGGGCGCCTATTGGGGTGTTTACGATGCAGCCCGAAATGCCAAGTTCGCTTTCATCGAACCCATCGTTCGAATTCCTGGCTGGCATGTTCTGGCGGGCGTCTCCGTGGGGCTGGCCGCGCTGCTGCTCGGGCTCTTCTATATCAACAGCCGCTCATTGGCGGCGCGCGGCCGCAGTTTCCTTGCCGTGATCGTCTACGCCACCGCTACTGCGGCCGTGTGGATCGTGTACGAGTATTCGCAACAGTACCTCACCGTCACCAGCGTGGTCGTTGGCTCCCTGCTGATGATCGGCATGCTGGGCGTGATTACAGTGCTCCTGGCGGAAGCCCACGAATGGGCGGAAGCACACTGGGCGACATCCCGTCCTCGCTTGCTCACGCTGCCGCGCGACCGCCGCGCGACGCACAAGGTGTCGATCCACGTGCCGGCGCACAACGAGCCACCGCAAATGCTGATCGGAACACTCAATGCCCTGGCGGCCCTCGATTACCCGGACTACGAAGTTCTCGTCATCGACAACAATACCCGCGATGAAGCCGTGTGGCGGCCAGTGCAGGAACACTGCCAGAAGCTCGGCAGCCGCTTTCGCTTCTTCCATCTGACTCCGCTGGCGGGCTTCAAAGCTGGTGCGCTGAATTTCGCGTTGCGCGAGACCGCGCGGGACGCCGACATCGTCGCAGCCATCGACAGCGACTACGTCGTCGCCAGCGATTGGCTCAAGGATCTGGTGCCGGTGTTCGACAACCCGCGCATGGCGATCGTGCAAGCCCCGCAGGACTATCGCGATGCGAGGGACAGCGTCTACAAAGCGATGTGCTTCGCCGAATATCGCGGGTTCTTCTGTATTGGCATGATCACTCGCAATGAGCGCAACGCGATCATCCAGCACGGCACGATGACTATCGTGCGCCGGCAGGTGCTGGACGAGGTTGGCGGCTGGGCCGAATGGTGCATTACCGAGGACGCAGAGCTCGGCTTACGCATTTTCGAACGCGGCTACGAAGCGACTTACGTGCCGCACAGCTACGGCCGCGGCCTGATTCCCGATACTTTCGCGGACTACAAGAAGCAGCGCTACCGCTGGGCTTATGGCGCCATGCAGATTCTGAAAGCCTATTCCCGGGCGCTTTTTTCCTGGCGCGCCTCGGGACTGAGTTCTGGCCAGCGCTATCACTTCATCGCGGGCTGGCTGCCGTGGCTCGCGGACGGTTTCAATCTGCTGTTCAACATTGCGGCGCTCGGTTGGGTGGTCGCCATGGTGACGGCGCCGGAACTGTTCGACCCACCATTGATGATGTTCAGCGTGCTGCCGCTCTCGCTGTTCACATTCAAGCTGATCAAGCTCGTGCACCTCTATCGCAACTGCGTCGGCGCGAACTTGCGCCAGACGCTGGCTGCGGCACTCGCCGGGCTCGCCCTCGCCCATACGATCGGCGTCGCTACCATTCGTGGCCTCCTTACGCGTCACGAACCTTTCTTCCGCACGCCGAAACAAGCGCAACGGCATGCCTGGGTGCGTGCGGTGTCGGCGGCACGCGAGGAAGTCCTGATGATGACGGCGCTGTGGCTGGGCGCCTGGGCCGTACACCAGATACCGCTCATGCAAGGCCCGGACATGACGGTATGGCAGGTGGCACTGCTGATCCAGTCAGTGCCCTATGCCGCGAGCCTGCTCGTATCGTCGCTGAGTGCCGCGGATCTTCCGGCGCACTTGATTGGAGAGGTCGGCTCCCCGGCCACTGTCTCGCACCGGGCCAACCCGACCGCGTCAACCGGCGGTGTCTATAGCCCGGCCTATCGCGCGCCCCAGGAAGACTGACCCCTTATCTGTTATCAGCCGCCCGCGCGGAACGTGTCGCATTTCTCCACGGCGCCGCTTTGCAGCCCAGTGCGAAACCAGCGCGTGCGCTGTTCGGCTGAGCCGTGGGTGAACGAGTCAGGCACGACGTAACCGCGCGCGTGCTTCTGGATGGTGTCGTCTCCGACCGCCGAGGCCGCGCCGAGCGCCTCCTCTACGTCGCCGGATTCCAGGATATGACGCGACTGGTCGGCGTGATTCGCCCAGATTCCCGAGTAGCAGTCCGCCTGCAGTTCCAGGAGCACTGACAGAGCGTTGGCGTCGCGTTCCGAGCTGCGCTCCTGTGCAGCGCGCACCTTGTCCGAGGTGCCGAGCAGATTCTGAACGTGGTGGCCCACCTCGTGCGCGAGAACATAGGCCCGCGCGAAGTCACCCGGTGCGGCGAATTTTTCCTGCAGCTCCTGGTAGAAACTGAGGTCGATGTAGACCTTGCGGTCGAGTGGGCAATAGAAAGGGCCGACACTCGCGCCGGCGCGCCCACAGCTGGTTTGCGCCACCTCTGTGAACAAAGCGAGTTTCGGCGGCACGTATTGCAGGCCGTGCTCGGCGAACAGCGCCGTCCAGGTGTCTTCCGTATCCGCCAGCACCACAGAGGCGAAATCCGCGACCTCGTCTTCGGGGCTGCCGGTTTGCCGCACCCCCGGCTCCGGCGGCGGGGGCGTCTGTACCTGCGAGTTCTCTACGGTTTGAACCAGGCCCAGCATGACGCGCGGATCGATGCCGAAGGCCCAGCCGAGCAACACCACCACGATCGTACCGATGCCAATCTTGGCCCCGGCGCCGCCCATTGGACTGCCGCGATAGTCCTCGACGTTGTCACTGCGTCGTCCTTCTCTCCAGCGCATGGCGGCATCTCCAATTGCAGCGGGGAGGGCGATCCTAGCGGACATGCCTGAAGTGGTCACTTGCCCTGAAGTGCCGAGGACGGTCGCGCCGCGCCAAACCGCAGCTCAGCTCTTCAGTTCCTGCGGCACCAATTGAATCGCGTGCACGCGCGTGCCGCGCAGGACGCTGAGCTCGAGCGCCTCTCCGAGCGGCCAGTGACTGAGAAAGCGATGCAGGGCATCGATACTCTGGATCGGTGCATGACCCGCTCCAACGATCAGGTCGCCCATGCGCAGATCGGTCTGTGCTGTCGGGCTGGCGCGTTCGATCGAGATGATTTCGACCGCCTGGTGGACCTGCAGGCCGAGGGCGCGCACTAGGCGCCGGTCGAGCGGGCGGTCACGACCAGAAATGCCGAGGTACACGCGGCGCACGCGTCCGTGGGACAGGATTTCGCCCAGCACCCAATGCGCGGTGGGCGCGGGCACCGAAAAACCGATCCCTTGTGCAACCGCGATGATGGCGGTGTTGATGCCAGCAACGTGCCCTCGTGCATCGACGAGTGGGCCGCCGGAGTTGCCGGGATTCAGCGGCGCGGTGTGTTGAACGATGTCCTCGATGAGGCGGCCGCGCCGGCTGCGCAAGGCCCGGCCGAGTGCGCTAACCACCCCGGCCGAAACCGTGGACTGAAATCCGTACGGATTGCCGACTGCGATGACGAGTTGTCCGACGCGAAGCGGATCGCGCGGCGAGAGAGTGGCGCTCGGAAGCCCTGAAGCCAGAGCGCGCACCACTGCCAGATCGGTCGCCTCGTCCTCGCCGACAACTTCAGCAGCGACGCTACGCCCATCGACGAATGCCACGCGCACGTGTCGTGCGCCATTCACGACGTGCTGGTTGGTCAGGAGGTATCCATCAGGTGTGATGACGACACCGGAGCCGGCGCCATCCGCCTGTTCCCGCTCCGTGGTGTGACGCCCGACCTGGATGCTCACAACCGCGGGGCCCACGCGGTTTACGGCGCCGATGACCGCCTTGGAATAAGCATCCAGCGCTTCAATTTCGTCTTCAGGCAGTGGGCTCGATGGCGCCTGCGCTGGGCCGGGTTCGCCATCCAGAACATCGTCGGCGGCGACAGCTGAAAGGAATGCAGAACTAGGCATCCGAAGCACCAATGAAAGCACGTGGGATGCAAGTAACTGGGGCGGGGCGCGCCCGTTACAAGAGGTGAGGAGATTCGAGTCGGGTGTCAGGCCCGACAGGCGGGGTGCAAAGGGGGCAGGTAGCCCCGCAGACCGCCGGACCCAGGAACTGCCAATCCGCGGCGTGGATCGGGGTTTGCGATCAGTTCCTCAAGGCCGGCGATCTGCGGGCGCATTCGGATCAGTTACTTCTTGCCCTCACGGCACTCCTTGATCGCCTTGGTGCGCGCATCGCCGGTCAGCTTCTTGCTGTCGGCTGCCTTCTCGCAGGCTTTCTGGGAGTGATCCATGCTGGTGCCGCTGGACGTGGCGGGCTGATCGGCCGCGAACGCGGCGGCACCGCCGAGTGCCAGGGTCGCAGCAATCGCGACTGCAGACAGATACTTCATAAGTAGACTTCCTCACCGTGTCGAAACTCACCGCAGATATTCGCGGCCCGCACACCATAGGCGCCCCTCGCTGAGGTGGCTCTTGCCAGCGGATTAACTCGCGTTAATGACGGGCCGTTTGTCGCGATGATGACTTGCTAGAATCGCGCCGTCGGGCCTGTAGCTCAGCTGGTTAGAGCAGGGGACTCATAATCCCTTGGTCCTGGGTTCGAGTCCCAGCGGGCCCAGTCCTTTGTCCACGGCTTCTCAGTGATGTATGCGCACTAGATGGACTTCTGGAATTCGCGCAGTCGATACCCTGCGCATGGTCCTTGCCTTGCTGGTGCTGACGCTCTCAACCAGTGTCGCGGTTGCCGGCGCGCCGGAAAGTACGTGGGCAGCGACCTTCTACGTCGCACAGGTCTCGAGTGAGGACCGGTGGGAGAACGTATTCTTCAATCCTGTTTTTGCTGACTATGTCGATGACTACCTGCTCGTCGCGGCGCTCTCGAAACGGTATGCGCTGCTGCGCGACGGCGCACTGCAACTCGAGGCCGAGGGGCAAGTCGCCTATGTGTTGAGCGATCAACACTACTGGCAGCTCAACGCCGCGCCGCTCGTGGTGCGCTGGCAGCAGTTCCCCTGGAACCATACGGTCGCAACCTCCGCGGCGTTCGGTCTCGGGCTCTCCTACGCGACGCAGCTGCCCGAGCTCGAGGTGCAACTCGAGGGCGCAAGCGAGCAGCTGCTGGTCTACTGGGTCGCCGAAATCACGGCTGGCCCGCCAGAGGCTTCCTGGGTGGTGTCCCTGCGCCTGCACCACCGCTCGGTGGCTTATGGATTGTTTGGCGATGAAGGAGGAATGAACGCCCTGGGCCTGGGCGTGCGCTACACGTTCTAGGCTTCGATCCCATCGGCCCCTGTTTTCGGATTGCCTGAACGGCGATCTGGTTGAGATGATGTAGCTGAGCCCTCACTCAGTAGCACCCCATGCCTCCCGAGCTCTTTCATCCCGCCGTAGCGGCGTGGTTCGAACGCACTTTCAGCGCACCGACCGGACCGCAGCTCGCCGCCTGGCCGGCGATTCGCAGCGGGCGCAACGCGCTGATTGCCGCGCCGACCGGCTCAGGCAAGACCCTCGCCGCATTCATGACGGCCATAGACGCACTGGTTCGAAAAGGCGTGGCGGGCGAGTTGGCAGATGCCACGCAAGTCGTATATGTGTCGCCGCTCAAGGCGTTGTCGAACGACATCCAGCGCAACCTCGAGCAGCCTCTGGCCGGTATTGTCGAGGAGCTGGGACGCTTGGGCGTGGCGCCGTTCGAAATCCGCGCGCAGGTCCGCACTGGCGACACGCCGCAGGCCGAACGGGCCGCGATGCGCAAGCGCCCGCCCCACATCCTGGTCACAACGCCGGAATCGCTCTATCTGCTGCTTACCAGCGAATCGGGCCGGTTGATGCTGTCGACCGCCAGGACCGTGATCGTCGACGAGATTCACGCCGTCGCAGCCACGAAACGGGGCGCGCACCTTGCACTGTCCCTCGAGCGCCTCGCTGCGTTGTGCGGCGAGGGCGTGCAACGAATCGGGTTGTCTGCCACGCAGAAGCCGATCACCGAGATTGCGAATTTCCTCGTCGGTCATCGCGCCGGTGTTGAAGCGGGTGCGCCCGATTGCCTGATCGTCGACAGCGGCCACGTGCGCGATCGCGATCTGGACCTCGAGATTCCCGCCGCGCCGCTCGAGGCGGTGATGTCGGGCGAGGTGTGGGAAACCGTTTACGACCGACTCGCCAGACTCGTCGAGTCGCATCGCACGACACTGATCTTCGCCAACACGCGTCGCATGGTGGAGCGTGTCACGCGCCATCTCGGCGAGCGCCTGGGCGAGTCCAATGTCGCTGCCCATCACGGGAGCCTCGCGAAGGAGCAGCGCTTCGACGCCGAACGACGGCTGAAAGATGGCAAGCTCAGGGCGCTGGTCGCGACGGCCTCGCTCGAGCTCGGAATCGACATCGGCGATGTCGAGCTCGTTTGTCAACTCGGGTCACCACGCTCCATTTCCACTTTCTTGCAGCGCGTCGGGCGCGCCAATCACTCCGTGTCCGGCGTACCGAAGGGTCGCCTCTTCCCGAGCAGTCGCGATGAATTGATCGAGTGCGTGGCGCTGCTCGATGCAGTGCGCCGGGGGGAGCTCGACCTTCTCAGCATTCCACGCCATCCGCTCGATGTGCTTGCTCAGCAGATCGTCGCCGAGCTCGCCTCACGGGAGTACGGCGAGGAAGAGCTGTATGCGTTGGTGAAGCGTGCATGGCCGTACCGCGATCTCGCGCGCTCGCAGTTCGATGCGGTCGTCAGCATGTTGTCCGAAGGCATCAGCACGCGACGGGGCCGGCAAGCCGCGTATCTGCATCGCGATGCTGTCAATCGGCGCCTGCGTGGCCGGCGCGGCGCACGCCTCACCGCCATCACCTGTGGCGGAGCGATTCCGGACAATGCGGACTACCAGGTCATCCTGGAACCCACCGGGATTTTCGTCGGCACGTTGCACGAGGACTTCGCCGTCGAGAGTCTGTCCGGTGACATCTTTCAGCTGGGCAACAGCTCTTACCGGATTCTGCGTGTCGAAGCGGGCCGGGTGCGGGTCGAAGATGCCAAAGGCCAGCCGCCGAGCATTCCTTTCTGGCTCGGCGAGGCGCCAGCGCGGACAGCAGAGCTCTCATTGGCTGTGTCGCGGCTGCGTGAACAGATCGATGAGAACCTCTCGAGCTTCGACGGCCCCGCGATCGAGCGCTGTGTCGAGGCTGCGATGTCGCGCTACCGAATCAGCCGCTTGGCTGCGCAGCAGATGGTCGAGTACCTCGCAGGGGCGAAGGCGGTGCTTGGCCGCCTGCCGACACAGCAAACTTTGGTGTTTGAGCGCTTCTTCGATGAATCAGGTGGTATGCAGCTCGTGATCCACGCGCCCTTCGGGGCGCGACTTAACCGCGCGTTCGGGCTGGCGCTGCGCAAGCGTTTCTGCCGCGCTTTCAATTTCGAGCTGCAGGCCGCGGCGACGGAAGACACCATCGTCCTGTCGCTTGGGGAGACTCACAGCTTCGCGCTTGAGGACGTAGTGCGCTTCCTCAACAGCCGCACGGTCGAATCCGTGCTGGTGCAGGCGGTGCTGGATGCACCGCTGTTCACCACGCGCTGGCGCTGGAATGCGAGCATCGCGCTCGCGGTCAGGCGTTCGCGCGGTGGCAAGCGCACGCCCGCGCCGCTGCAGCGGATGGCAGCCGAAGACCTGATTGCGGTCGTGTTCCCCGACCAGATTGCCTGCGCCGAAAACCTCACCGGCGAACGCGAGATTCCGGACCACCCCTTGGTTCAGCAGACACTCGATGACTGCCTGCACGAGGCAATGGACATCGATGGATTGGTCGCGTTGCTGCGTTCCATCGAGAGCGGGGAAGTGAATGTTCTGACGCGTGACCTCCCGCATCCCTCGCCACTCGCACAGGAAATACTCACGGCGCGGCCCTACGCCTACCTCGACGATGCGCCGCTCGAAGAGCGCCGCACGCAAGCGGTGGCCTCGCGACGCTGGCTCGATCCGCAGACGGCCGCCGACTTCGGCAAGCTGGATGTCCAGGCGATCGCCACCGTTCGGGAGGAGGCGTGGCCCGGGGCGGAAAACGCCGACGAATTGCATGATGCGCTGATGTCCCTCGGTGCGCTCACCGAAGAGGAAGGTGTTCGCAGTGAGTGGCGGGCCTTGATCGAGGAGCTGATGAATGCGCGCCGCGCGACGCGGCTTGTGTCGGGCGAAGGCTCGTTCTGGGCCGCCGCAGAGTCCCTTCCCATGTTGCACGCTGTCTACCCGGCGGCGGAACTGCAGCCGCAAATTTGCGCGCCGGAACCATTCGCTTCACGCACCTGGTCCGGCGAGGAAGCCCTGATCGAGATCGTTCGTGGCCGGCTGCAGGCGCTCGGCCCGGTGACGGCCGCGGCGATTGCGCGAGCGCTAGCGCTTTCCGTGCCATCCGTCGAAGCGGCACTCCTTGCGCTCGAAAGCGAAGGTTTCGTCCTGCGCGGCCAATTCACTGGCGAAGCGGCCGAGACCGAGTGGTGTGAACGGCGACTCCTCGCTCGCATCCACCGCTATACGATTCGAACGCTGCGCGCCGAGATCGAGCCGGTATCCAGTGCGGATTTCATGCGTTTTCTCCTCGACTGGCAGGGCATCAGCCGTGAGCCGCGCGGCGAGGGTGTCGAGGCACTCGCCGCGATCGTCGAGCAGCTGCAGGGATTCGAGCTACCGGCGGCTGCGTGGGAAGCGGATGTGCTCGCCTCGCGCCTCAACGACTACGATCCGAACTGGCTCGACAGCCTTTGCCTGTCGGGTCGCGCGCTTTGGGCAAGACTTACGCCCGCCAAAGGCGCAACTGCAGCGCCGGTTCGAGCGACACCGATAGCGCTCCTCAGCAGAAAGGACTGGACGCTCTGGCAGTCGCTCTCCAATGGCTCTCGTTCGGAGCTCGACCTGTCGCATGCCGCCACCGCTCTCGCTGAATATCTGCGGACGCACGGAGCTTCGTTCTTCGACGATATGGTCGGCGGCTCTGGCTTGCTGCGTGCGCAAGCCGAGACCGGTCTGGGTGAACTGGTGGCCGCGGGTCTGGTCAACTCGGACAGCTTCAGCGGCTTACGTGCTCTGCTTCTGCCCTCCGATCGCAAACGCCGGCTCGCGACGCGCCGCCGGCGCATCGCACTGTTCGGACTCGAAGACGCGGGACGCTGGAGCCTGATCCGCACGAGCGCAGCGATCGCGGGGAATGAGAGCGAGGACATCGAGCGCGTTGCTGAGCTGCTGCTGCATCGTTATGGGGTCGTCTTCCGGCGTCTGCTCACGCGCGAGGCCGATTGGCTGCCGCCCTGGCACGCCCTGCTACGCGCATACCGGCGTCTGGAGGCTCAGGGTCACATTCGCGGCGGTCGATTCGTTGCCGGCACGAGCGGTGAGCAGTTTGCATTGCCGGACGCCGTCGGTGCTTTGCGCGCGACACGGCGTAAGCCACTCGATGAGAAGCTCGTCTCATTGAGCGCCGCAGATCCCCTGAATCTTTGCGGCATCCTCACACCGGGACCGCGCGTGCCCGCCCTGGCTTCCAATCGCGTCCTGCTGCGCGATGGCGTGCCGTTAGCGGTGCTTGCGGGCGGTGAGACGGACTTCCTGGCCGCGCTCGATCCCGCCGCGGAGTGGGCGGCGCGCAATGCACTGCTGCAAAAGCGCATAGTGTCCGCGGCGCTGCGTCCGAGCTGAAGCAGCTGCAGGAGATCGCATGAAGAACAACAAGGCTCTGGAACGGGCGCGCAAATTCCCGCGCGCCTACCGGGTGACTGATGGCAAGAAGTTCCGCCTCAAGGACTTCGACGCGGGCGACACCGCCGGCATGAGCGACGAGGACAAGCCGCGCGCTCAGGAGGCATTGCGCAGCGGCATCGAGATGCTCGCCGAATTGCAGGCACGTCTCTACGCGCAAGATCGCTGGGCGGTGCTGCTCATCTTCCAGGCGATGGACGCAGCCGGGAAAGACAGCGCCATCAAGCACGTGATGTCCGGCGTCAACCCGTCGGGCTGCCAGGTCGCCTCGTTCAAGGCGCCCTCACAGGAGGAGCTCGATCACGATTTCCTGTGGCGCTGCGTGGAGCGGCTGCCCGAGCGCGGTCGCATCGGCATCTTTAACCGCTCCTACTACGAGGAAGTGCTCATCGTGCGCGTGCATCCCGAGATTCTCTCGCGCCAGAAGCTTCCCGCCGAGCTCATCACCAAGGACATCTGGCGCGAGCGCCACAAGGACATCCGCTCCTTCGAGCGTCACCTGGCGCGCAATGGCGTGAAGATTTGCAAGTTCTTTCTGAACGTCTCGCGCGATGAGCAGAAGAAGCGCTTCCTGGAACGGCTCGACGAACCGGACAAGCACTGGAAGTTCTCGGTGGACGATGTCCGCGAGCGCCAATACTGGAGGCAGTACATGGCTGCCTTCGAGGACATGATCCGGCACACCGCCACCGAAGACGCCCCCTGGTACGTCGTGCCGGCCGACAACAAGTGGTTCACGCGCATCGTGGTGGCGAGCGCCGTCATCGATGCTATGGCCTCTCTGAACCTGCAGTACCCCAAGCTGGCACCGGCGACGCGGGTGGAGCTCGCCAAGGCGCGGCGCGAGCTGATGGCCGAGAAATAGCGGCGCGGAGCAGGAGCAATGTCAGACAAGATAGAGGTCTATCGCGGCGTCGGGGTGACGGTGCGCTTCGACGGGCGCAAGTGCGTGCATTCGCGCAACTGTGTGCTCGGTGATCCGCGCGTCTTCGTGCCGAACGCACCGGGGCCCTGGATTCAGCCGGATGCGGCACCCGTCGAGCGCGTGGTCGAGATCGCGCACAGCTGTCCTTCCGGCGCGATTACCTACGAGCGAACCGATGGCGCAGAAAGTGAGCAGCCTCCGGTCGTCAACGTCGTGCGGGTGCGCGAGAATGGACCGCTCGCCTTGCATGCGCAGTTGCATTTCGCCGGAGGCGAAGTCGCGTTACGCGCGACGCTGTGCCGCTGTGGTGCTTCGAAGGACAAGCCGTTCTGCGACGGTAGCCATACCGCGGCAGGTTTTGTCGCCACGGGCGAGCCTGCGACGCGGGACTCGCAGCCGCTCACGTTGCGAAATGGCCCATTGACCGTGACGCCCCGGCTGGATGGACCGCTGCACATCAAGGGGTCACTCGAAGTCGTGTCGGGCACCGGCCGCACGCTCAACCGGGTCACAGAGACCTGGTTGTGCCGCTGCGGGCAATCATCCAACAAGCCGTATTGCGATGGCACGCACAAGAAGGTCGGTTTTAAGGCGGACGGCGAAGCGCCGCCGCGCAAACCCACTCCTGCGACATGACGAATCGCGCGGCAATCCTGCTCGTGGCGTGGGCGCTCCTTGGCGCCGCGCACGAGTCTGCGCCGGGCAGCGTCAGTGCTTACAACGCCGAAATCGAGCAATGGCGCGCGCAGCGCGTTGCGGGGCTCACAGCGGAGAGCGGCTGGCTGACCCTCGTGGGCCTCTATTGGTTCAAGCCCGGAGAGAACTCCTTCGGGCGTGACGCGAGCAATGCTCTCGTGCTCGATCATCCGGCACTCGCCGCCCGGGCTGGAACCTTCGTGGTCTCCGGCCCCGGCGTCCGTTTCGTGGCAGCGGAAGGTGCCGGCATCACGCATGAGCGTGATCCGGTGGCTGCAATCGACATGTTGCCGGACACGAGCGGCAATCCCACCGTACTTGCGTCCGGAAGCCTGCAGTTCTACGTGATCGAGCGTATCCGGCACCTGGGGCTGAGAGTGCGCGACAGCGCGAGCCCGTTGCGAACCGCGTTCAAGGGCCTCGATTATTTCCCGATCGATGCGAGCTGGAACTTCAAGGCACAGTTCCACGCGTACCAGCCCGCGAAGCAGGTGCCGATCACCAATATCCTCGGGATGGTCGATAACATGACTGCGCCGGGCTATCTCGCATTCAAGAAGGACGGACGCGAATGGCGCCTGGATGCGCTGCTCGAAGATCCCGAAGCAGACGAACTGTTCCTGATGTTTGCGGACGCCACCAGCGGCCGGGAGACGTACGGCGCGGGCCGCTACATATACGTGCCGCTTCCGCAACAGGGTGAGGTGCCGCTCGATTTCAACAAGGCGTACAACCCGCCGTGCGCCTTCAACGAGTTTGCAACCTGCCCGCTGCCGCCGCGACAGAATCGCCTCAAGCTCAAGATCGAAGCAGGGGAGCGCGCTTACCAGGGCGGTCACGGACCCGCGACCACACGGTGATGTCAGGGCGCCGGGCTATTTCCGGGACCGTGGAAAACAGGACGTTTTCCACGGAGCCTCCAGGGATGGATTCACCGCGTTCCCGGAAATAGCCCGGCGCCCTGGCATCACCCCCGTCGGGAGTCGTCAGTCGTCCATCAGGAACGAGCGCAGCTGCTCGCTGCGGCTCGGATGACGCAGCTTGCGCAGCGCTTTCGCTTCGATCTGGCGGATGCGCTCGCGTGTCACGTCGAACTGCTTGCCGACCTCTTCCAGCGTGTGATCGGTGTTCATGTCGATGCCGAAGCGCATGCGCAGCACCTTGGCCTCGCGCGGGGTGAGGCCTGGCCAGCACGGCGTGCGTGGTCTCGCGCAGCGATTCCATCGTGGCGGCATCGATCGGCGAATCGACCGAGGTGTCCTCGATGAAATCGCCGAGGTGTGAATCCTCGTCGTCGCCGATCGGCGTCTCCATCGAGATCGGCTCTTTGGCGATCTTGAGGACCTTGCGCACCTTGTCCTCAGGCATTTCCATGCGCACCGCGAGCTCTTCGGGCGTCGGCTCGCGACCCATCTCCTGCAGCATCTGCCGCGAGATGCGGTTGAGCTTGTTGATGGTCTCGATCATGTGCACCGGGATGCGGATGGTGCGCGCCTGGTCGGCGATCGAACGGGTGATGGCCTGCCGGATCCACCAGGTCGCGTAGGTCGAAAACTTGTAGCCGCGGCGGTATTCGAACTTGTCCACGGCCTTCATCAGGCCGATGTTGCCTTCCTGGATCAGGTCCAGGAACTGCAGGCCGCGGTTGGTGTACTTCTTGGCGATCGAGATCACGAGACGCAGGTTCGCCTCGACCATCTCTTTCTTCGCGCGCCGCGCCTTGGCCTCGCCGATCGACACCTCGCGATTGATCTCCTTGATGTCGTTGATCGAGAGGTGATGCAGGTCCTCGAGCTGCTGCAGCTTCTTCTGCCGCTTCTCGATTTCCTCTTTCAGCTTGCCGAGCGCCGAGGAATGCTTCTTCTTCGCCTTGAGGTGCTTGTGCAGCCAGCGCAGGTTGGTCTCGTTCTTCGGGAACGTGGAGATGAAGTCCTTGCGCGGCATGCCGGCCTGCCGCACGCAGATCATCATGATCTCCTTTTCCAGCAGGCGGATTTCCGCGACGTGATCGCGCAGGTTGTCGATCAGCATCTCGAACATCTTTGGCGCGAGCTTCAGCTCCATCAACTCGGCCGCGAGCTTCTTGCGCAGCTTCTGGGTCTTCGGATCCTTCACGCCCTTGCCGTGCAGTGCATTGAGGACCTGGTTGTAGTAGCGCGCCAGGGCCGCGAAACGCCGCGCCGCTTCCTCCGGATCCGGACCGGTCTCGAGCGCCTCTTCTTCCTCGTCGTCCTCTTCTGCTTCCTCGTTCTCGGCTGGAGCCGCTGCATCGCGAGCCAGCTCGATGCGAGCATTCTGCGGCTGCGCGATTTCATCGGGCGCATTCGGATCGACGAAGCCAACGATGATATCGATGAGGCGGTTCTGGCCCGTCTTCACCGGCTCGTACTGCTTGAGCATGAGCTCGAACGTCGAGGGGTACATCGCCAGCGCGCCGCGCACCGCATCGAGTCCCTCTTCGATGCGCTTCGCGATGCGGATTTCGCCCTCGCGCGTGAGCAGTTCCACCGTGCCCATCTCGCGCATGTACATGCGCACCGGATCGGTGGTGCGACCGAACTCGGCGTCGACCGCAACCAGCGCTGCGGCAGCTTCCTCGACCGCTTCCTCGTCGGGCGTGCTCGCTTCCGCGAGCAGCATCGACTCGGCGTCCGGTGCCTTCTCGTACACCGGGATGCCCATGTCGTTAATCATGTTGACGATATCTTCGATCTGCTCCGGATCGACGATTTCGCTCGGAAGGTGATCGTTCACCTCTGCGTAAGTGAGGTAGCCCTGTTCCTTGCCCCTGGCGATCAGGAGCTTCAATTGCGATTGGCGCTCATCAACGACGTGAGTAGCCTTCTTATCGCTCAAGGTTGGAGGCCTCATATGCGGGGGTGGGGTGGGCGGTGACAAAAGAACGCGCGAGTATACTTGGACAGACTTCGCCCGACTAGATTCGGTCTTTCGCTTCATTTTCAACCCTCGCGCCGGGCGTCGCCGCGCCCGCCGCGCGTCGCCAGAAGTCCTTGAAGTTCAAGCTTTTCCTGTGAGCTCAGGCCGCTCTCTTCGGCCTTGCGCAGCAGTTCGTCGGTGCGCCGGGAAGGTCCCGATTCACGCTTGATCCGATCGATCGTCACCTGAACGTCACGGGCTGCAGCCTTGGAATCTGCAACCAGGCACTCCGCGGCGGCGAGCTTCAGCAAATGCGTTCCGTCGGGACGATCGCGCCAACGTTCCAGCACCGCCGCCTTGTGAGGCGCAGGTCTCATTTTCAGCTCGCTGATGAGCTCTGCCAGCAACGCAGCTCCAGGTTGTGGACTGTGCGCCAACTCTTCGGCGCCGCTGATCGCCTTTGCCGCTTCGGGATGATTGAGTAACAGCGTGATCGCCTGGCGCACCAGGCTTCCCCGACCAGCCGCCAGAGTCGTTTTCGATGCGCGCCTTGCTGGAGCCTGCGGCTTCGCCTCTTCTGGCTCGAGCAGCAATGCAGCAAGCCTTGCTGCAGACATGCCGACCTGCGTCGCCAATCGATCAATGAGCAGCTCCTGGTACACACCGGCAGGTATGCGCTTCAGCAACGGTCTGGCGAGCTCTGCCAGGCGTGCGCGTCCGTCGAGGTGCTCAAGGTCCACCTGCGATGCGAGCTGCTCGACCAGATATTCGGACAGCGGTAACGCACCGCCGAGTCGCGCCTCGAAGGCTTCACGGCCTTCCTGGCCGACAAGTGAATCGGGATCCTGCCCTTCGGGCAGGAACATGAATCTGATCTGTCGGCCTTCGCGGGCTTGCGGGAGCGCGTTTTCGAGTGCTCGCCACGCCGCAGCGCGCCCGGCGCGATCACCGTCGAAGCAGAACACCACCTCGGAAGTCAGGCGGAAGATCCGATTGAGGTGTTCGGTGGTCGTGGCGGTGCCCAGGGTCGCGAGCGCGTACGTCACGCCGGCCTGATGAAGGCGAACGACATCCATGTAGCCTTCAACGATCAGCAGGCGTGTCAGGGCCTGACGTGTCTGTCGCGCCTCATACAATCCATAAAGCTCCTTGCCTTTGTGGAACACACTGGTTTCCGGCGAATTCATGTATTTCGGCTCGCCGCTGTCGATGATGCGCCCGCCGAAGGCGATCACCCGGCCACGCGCATCGCGGATCGGGAACATGATCCGATCGCGAAATCTGTCGTAAAAGCCGCCGTCCGAATCGCGTGCGGGTCCCGGTCCGGTGCGTTCGATGATCAAGCCCGCCGCCGACAGCTTGCGGCGCGCCGCATCGTTTGCGCCGAAGCGCTTGAGCAGCGCGTTCCAGGAGTCCGGGGCGTAACCGATGCCGAACTGCAGGGCGGTGTCATCGCTCAGGCCGCGCTTTTTCAGATAGTCGGTCGCACGCTCGGTGTCTTTGAGACTGTCGCGAAAGAACTGCGCCGCACGTCCCAGCACCTCGTAAAGATCGTCGCTCGAGGAGTCGCGCTTTGCGCTCGCCTCACGCGGCACTTCCATTCCCAGCCGGCTGGCGAGGTCCTCGACCGCCTCGATGAAGCCAAGCTTGTCGTACTCCATCAGGAAGCCGAGCGCCGTGCCGTGCGCGCCGCAGCCGAAGCAGTGATAGAACTGCTTCGCCTGGCTGACCGTGAACGAAGGGGTCTTCTCGCCATGAAACGGGCAGCACGCCTTGAACTCACGCCCGGCTTTCTTGAGCGGCACGCGGCTGCCGATCACCTCGACGATGTCGGCGCGGGCGATCAGCTCATCGATGAAGTGTTGGGGGATCAGGCCGGCCATGGGTGCAGAGGCTTCTGGCCTCAGGCGAGAAGGCCGCAGGCTAGAGCAAACCCGCTCGTTCAGCCACTGAGTTTCGCTTTCAACCTGGCGCCGACAACGGCCATGTCCGCCTTGCCCTGCGCCTTTGACTTGATCAGGCCCATCGCCTTGCCCATATCCTTCACCGTCGTCGCGCCGGTCGCGGCGATTGCTTCGGCGATCAGGACGTCGATCTCGGCGTCCGAAAGCTGGGCGGGGAGGTATGACTGGATCAGGGTGATCTCGGCGGTCTCTTTGGCGACCAGGTCCGCACGCCCGCCGGACTCGAAGTGCACCAGCGATTCCTTGCGGCTTTTGATCATCTTCTCGAGCACGCTCATGACCTGCGCATCATCGAGTTGGATGCGCTCGTCGACTTCGCGTTGCTTGATGCCAGCGAGGATCATGCGGATGGTGCCGAGGCGTTCCTTTTCGCCCGCCCGCATCGCGGCTTTCATGTCGTCCTGGATCCGTTCCCTGAGCGTCATGGCTCAAGGATCAGCGTGGTGCCCGCATCCCGTCGCGCGAGACGCGCTTCATGTGCCGCTTGATGGCTGCGGCCTTCTTGCGTTTCCGTTCCTGGGTGGGCTTCTCGTAGAATTCGCGGCGCCTGAGCTCCGTAAGGATGCCGGCCTTTTCGCAGGCACGCTTGAAGCGCCGCAGGGCGGCATCGAAATACTCATTTTCGCGGACACGAACGCTCGGCATCGAAACCTCAACTCGAATCAGATAAGTTCGCCAGGGCCCCGGCGAAGGGGCGCGATTCTAAAGGCGTGTGATTCAAAAGGCAAAATTGGCCATGCGCGTGCTGGGTATCGAATCCTCCTGTGATGAATCCGCGGTCGCGGTACTTGACGATCGGGAGGGCCTGCTTGCGCACCGCCTTTTCAGCCAGACCGAACTTCACGATGCCTACGGCGGTGTGGTGCCAGAGCTCGCATCCCGGGACCATGTGCGCAAGTTGTTGCCCCTCCTGAAGGAAACTCTCCTGGAGGCCGCCTGCGCGCCGGCCGACATCGGCGGAATCGCCTACACCGCCGGTCCCGGGCTGGCTGGGGCGCTTCTGACCGGCGCCACCCTGGGACGGAGCCTGGCCTACGCTTGGGGCGTTCCGGCCGTCGCAGTTCATCACCTGGAAGGGCACTTGTTCTCACCACTCCTGGAACGACCGGCCCCGGCGCTTCCGTTCCTGGCGCTGCTCGTCTCCGGCGGGCATACGATGCTCGTTGAAGTCGCTGCACTCGGCCATTATCGATTGCTCGGCGAGTCACTCGACGACGCGGCGGGCGAGGCTTTCGATAAGACCGCCAAGCTCCTCGGGCTGCCCTATCCGGGTGGCGCGCCGCTGTCGCGCCTGGCCGAGCGGGGTCATCCGGGAGTAATCAGGTTGCCGCGGCCGATGCTGGATCGCGCCGATCTCGACTTCAGTTTCAGTGGACTAAAGACGGCTGCGATGCTGGCGATTCGAGACCGGACGCTCGATGAGCAGGCGCGCGCCGATCTTGCCCTCGCGTTTGAGAGCGCAATTGTCGACACGCTCGTGGCCAAGGCCCAACGGGCTCTGGAGGTCACCGGCCTCAAGACATTGGTCGTCGCGGGCGGTGTGGGCGCCAATCGCAGCCTGCGTGAGCACCTGCGCCGGCTTGCGGACGCGCGCGGTGTCACCCTTTTTTTTCCGCGGGTCGAATTCTGCACCGACAACGCGGCCATGATCGCGGCCGCCGGGCTGTGGCGACTGCAAGCCGGACAGGCGGATCCATTGCCGATCGAGATCCACGCGCGTTGGCCGTTGGGCGATCTCGCTCCTCCGGACGGCGCACGTGCCGGTCAATCGTACTGACGAGAATTGACGACTCTCAGCCGCAAACATGGACCGCATCTTTCTCCGCGAGCTGACGACCGAAGCCATCATCGGGGTCTACGATTGGGAACGGCGCGTCAAGCAGACAGTGATCATCGACCTCGAGATCCCGGCCGACGTTCGCCGGGCGGCCGCTGCCGATGCGATCGAGGCGACGATCAACTACAAGAAAGTCGCCAAGCGCATCCTCGAATTCATTGCCCGCTCGGAATTTCACCTCGTGGAGACATTGGCCGAGCGCACAGCGCTGATGGTGCTCGAAGAGTTCCGGCTGGACTGGATCCGGCTGACGCTCAACAAGCCAGGTGCGATCCGCGGCTCGAAGGATGTCGGCGTCATGATCGAGCGCAATGCGCGCGATCTCGAGAAGGCGCGCAAGAAGGCCGCCGGCGTAAAGCTGCCGGCAGCGGATCGAATCCGCGTGTACGTCGCGGCCGGCAGCAACGTGGAGCCGGCTCAGCATCTGGCTCTGGCACTGCAGGAGCTCGAGCTTCGCTTTGGCCCACTGGTGGTTTCGACCGCCTATCGCAATCGGGCGATGGGATTCGAGGGACCGGACTTCATCAATCTGGTCGTGGGCTTCGATACTGCCGAATCGGTCGAGCAGGTGGTGGATGAGCTGCGCGAGGTAGAACGCCGGTGCGGGCGTACCCGCGGGGCGCCAAAGTGGGCGCCACGCTCGATGGACCTCGATATTCTTCTATATGGCGAAATGCGCTGCGATGAGCCTGACCTGACGTTGCCACGGCCGGACCTGCTGCGCCGTGCCTACATGCTCGGCCCGATGGCCGAGATCGCACCCGCGCTCAAGCATCCGGTTTCGGGCCAGTCGATCAGCGCGCTGTGGGAATCATTTGACCGCGCGGCTCACCCCCTGGAGCCGGTCACCATCCCACGCTCCGGCCACCATCGACCGCCAGAATCTGGCCGGTGACATACGGGGCATCCTGGGCAAAAAAAACTGCTGCGCGCGCCACGTCGTCCGGAGTGCCCATGCGCTTGAGCGCGGTGCGTTCCATGATTTCCTGCTTCAGTTCGGGTTCCAGATCCGTCTCCGGCCACAACACCGGACCGGGTGCGATGCCATTCACCCGTACCTCAGGCGCGAGCTCGCGCGCCAGCGAGCGCGTCAAGGTCGCAAGCCCCGCCTTGGCCACCGAGTAGACTGTATGACGACGCAAAGGCCGCAACGCGTGGATGTCGATCAGGTTGAGAATGAGACCCTGATTGCGCTTGAGCTCGGGCGCCGCGGCCTGCGAGAGAAACAGTGGCGCCCTCAGGTTGCTGCCGATGAGATCGTCCCACTGCCGCGGTGTGATCTCGCCCACGGGTGTCGGGTAGAAGCTCGAAGCGTTGTTGACCAGCACATCGAGCCGACCGAATCGGGCGACGGTTTGCTCGACGAGGTTCGCAATGCAGGCGAGATCGGAAAGATCGGCATGCAGCGTGAGCGCGGAACGGGTCCGCTTCTGGTTCAGATCGCGAGCCAGGGTCGCTGCCGCGTCAGCAGAACCCCGATGGTGAATCACGACGTTGGCACCGGCCGCATGCATCGCCTGTGCAATTGCGGCTCCAATGCGACGTGCAGCACCCGTGACCAGCACGGTCTTGCCTGACAGTTGCGCAGCGGGATTCATGCTGTGGCGCGGGGCGCGGATTCCTATGCTCAACCATACCGGAGATCATCCGGAGTGTCGCGCGTGACGACCGCGGATCGCGCCGAGCTCACGCCGCAGCAACGCGCGCACAGTGAGCGACTCATGACCCGGATTCGCGGCGAGATCGCACAGCACGGCGGCTGGATCAGCTTTGCTCGGTTCATGGAGCTGGCGCTCTACGAACCCGGGCTCGGCTACTACACGGCCGGCGCCCGCAAATTTGGCAGCAACGGCGATTTCGTCACGGCTCCGGAGCTCTCGCCCCTGTTCAGCCGCTGCATTGCCACGCAGTGCGCTGAGGTGCTCTCGGCGTTGGGCGGCGGCGACATTCTCGAAGTCGGGGCCGGCTCGGGGCTGATGGCAGCCGACACGCTGAACGAGCTGCAAGCACTCGATCGGCTTCCGCGGCGCTATCTGATCCTCGAAGTCAGCGCTGACCTACGCGAGCGTCAGCTCGCGACTTTGACGACTCGCGCGGTCCGGCACGTGGCGCGCGTGAGCTGGCTCGATGAGCTACCGGCGCCGCTGCGCGGTGTGATCGTGGCCAATGAGGTGCTCGACGCCTTGCCGGTCGATCGCTTCCGCATTCGTTCGGGTCGCGTGAACGCGCTCGGCGTCAACTGGCAGGAGAACCGCCTCGGCTGGTCGGAAGCTCCTGCGGCGCAGCCGCTCGAGAACAGGGTTCGGGAAATCGAGTCGCAGATCGGCAGCTCATTCATGGAGGGGTATACCTCCGAGATCAACCTGCGGCTCGATCCGTGGCTGCGTTCACTGGCTGGCGTGCTCGAGAGCGGGTTGATGCTGCTCATTGACTACGGTCTGCCACGGCGCCAGTACTACCGGGAGGAGCGCCGCGACGGCACTCTTCTTTGTCACTTCCGTCAGCGGTTTCATTCTGATCCGTTTATCTACGTGGGACTGCAGGACATCGGTGCCTGGGTCGATTTCACGGCCGTCGCAGAAACCGCCAGCGAGGCCGGCCTCACTGTGGCCGGCTTCACGACCCAGGCCCACTTTCTGATGGGGCTCGGCATCGAACAACACCTCAAGGCGGCCGGCGAACGTGAGCTGGTCGAGCGCCTGAGCCTCGCAAGACAGGCGATGCTACTCACCCTGCCGGGCGAAATGGGAGAGCGCTTCAAGGTCATCGGGCTGACACGCGGCGTGCGACAGCCTTTGAAAGGATTCGCGATCCGCGACCTGGCAGCTTCACTGTAAACCTCGGTTCAAACAGCACCGCAACACGCCATGACGCCAATTCACGCCATCATTCTCGCCATCATCCAGGGCATCACGGAGTTCCTGCCCATTTCCAGTTCCGGGCACTTGATTCTGATGCCACGCTTCCTGGGCTGGCCAGATCAGGGCCTGGAGTTCGACGCCGCTATCCACATTGGCACGCTGACGGCTGTGGTCTTCTACTTCCGGGAGCAGCTCGCGGCGATGGCGCGCGCGTGGCTTGCATCAGCAACTCGCGGCCAACACAGCCGCGATGGCCACCTGGCGTGGGCCGTTCTGTTGGGCACGATCCCGGTCGGTGCTGTCGGGCTCCTGTTCAACGACTACATCGAGACGCACTTTCGCAGTCCTCTACTCGTCGCAACCACGCTCGCCAGCTTCGGCATCCTCTTGTGGGTTGCGGACCGGTTCGGGCGCAGGCAACGCGACGAGTACTCAGTGACCTGGCGTGATGCGGCGCTGATCGGCATCGCACAGGCGATGGCTCTCGTGCCGGGCACCTCGCGCTCCGGGATCACCATGACTGCTGGCCTCGGCGTCGGCCTCACGCGCGAAGCGGCAGCACGCTATTCCTTTCTGCTTGCGGTTCCCGGTACGGCAATGGCCGGCGCCTACGAGACGCTCAAGATGTTTCGCGCCGCGACGCCCATCGATTGGCAGCCGGTGATCATCGGCATCGTCGTCGCGGGCATCAGCGGTTTTCTCTGCATTCATTTCCTGCTGCGCTTCATCCAGCGCATCGGCATGCTGCCATTCACGATCTATCGGTTGTTGCTGGCCGGCGTGATCGTCTATGTGTTTGCGTAAGATCCTCTCTGTAACGCTGGCGCTCGCGGTCAGTGTGCATGCCGCCGCCGCTGGCGAGCCCGCATGGCTGCTGAGCATTGGCGGCGACGTCGACGAGGACGGCGGGTATCGCGCCGACGCAGGCGTGATGTGGGCGCCATCGCTCGTGACTTCCGTCATTGCGCAAGCGGCCCTGGCCGATACGTCCACCGACCTCGAGCACTTCAAGGCGGATGCAGCGACGCTCGGCTTCGATCACTTCTTCGGCCCGGTCGGGCTCAACCTGGACGTGCGCTGGTGGGACCAGCGGGATCTTTTCAGCTCGACGACGCTTGGCGCTTCTTTCTATTACAAGCAGGCAGGCTGGCGCATCAGCCTGCGAGGCGAGGCACGCAACTCCGATCTCGACGAATTCAGTTTCGATACCGTCGTGCCGATTCGTGGAGTGCTGGTACCGATCGCAGGTCAGGGTCAGTGCAGCCTCGACAACACCGCCTATGGCCTTGCGTTGAGCCACACCGGCAAGGCGTGGACCGCGTTGATCTCGGGAATCAACTACGAGTATTCGACGGCGGACTGCGATCTCACCGGCGTCACGTTGCCCCCGCAAGCCGGCAACCTGCCGCCGATTTCGAGGGAAATCTTCCGTCGGATCGCAACCCGCGTGCTGCGCGCCGGCGCTGTGCTCGTAGGCTCGGAACTCACGCGGGAGAACGGCTTTCTCGACTACTCACTGTGGGCTGCTCTTGGCTACCGCCCCGGCCTCAGCACTTTTGGCCTCGACTACTATCACGACCGTGAAGAGTTCGCGCAGCTCGAGGCCGACACCGTGATCGGCTCAATGAGCTTTCCGCTCAGCGACCGGCTCGACCTGGAGCTGCGCGTCGGGGTGAGCAACAGTGACCTTGAAGGAACTGTTGCGTTCGGCGGGCTGACCTTGATCGCTTACCTCGGCGGCACGTACTGAAACTCACTGGCGCTTGAGCGCAGCGATAGCTTCGATGCGCCGGCGACGCAACCCTTCTGCGATCTCGGCACCACCGGCCTGAAGTTCCTCTGCAGCGGGAGAAACGGCGCGCGCCGCGGCGAGAGCCTCTCGTAACCAAGCGCCCTGAGGATATGCGCGCTGTTCGAGTCCCTTGCGCCCACGTGCGTCCGCTTCGCAGGCGAGGAGGAATTGCTCGAAGCGCTCTGGCCGGCGCAAAGCATCCGTGTGCGCGAGGAGATCGAGCACCGTCCCTGCTCGCAGCTCGAACGCCCGATGCACGACCCCGTGATGGCGCGCGGCCAGCACCGCGAGATCACGATAGTCGTTCGGGATTCGAAGCCTCGAGCACAGCTCCTGCACGCGCCGCACGCTCTGCACCTCGTGCCCGGCATGGCGCGGCCATTTTGCGCGCGGCGTGTCTGCCTTGCCGAGATCGTGAACCAGCGCCGCGAAGCGCACCGTTGCCAGCGGCGAGAGCGAGGCCGCCATCTTCACCACCATCAGCGTGTGCACGCCGGTGTCGATCTCCGGGTGCCACTGCTCGGGCTGTGGCACGCCGAACAGGGCGTCGAGCTCCGGAAATACTTTCGCGAGCGCGCCGCACTCGCGCAACACTTCGAAGAAGACCTGCGGCGATTGCTCTTCGAGCGCGCGGCGCGCCTCCTGCCATACTCGCTCGGGCACCAGTGCGGCCAGCTCGCCGCTGTTGCTCATCTGCCGCATCAGCGCGAGCGTCTCGTCGGCGACCTGGAAGTTCAGTGCGGCGAAACGCGCAGCAAAACGCGCGACGCGCAGCACGCGCAACGGATCTTCCGGGAAAGCGGGCGACACGTGCCGCAGTTGTCGCGCGCTGAGATCACGTTGTCCGCCGTAAGGATCGATGAGCCGCCCGTCGGCGGCGCGCGCCATCGCGTTGATGGTCAGGTCGCGGCGTGCCAGGTCCTGCTCGAGGGTCACGGCCGGAGAACTGTCGGTGCTGAATCCGTGATAGCCGGCACCGGTCTTGCGCTCGGTGCGTGCCAGCGCGTACTCCTCGTGGGTCTCGGGATGCAGGAATACCGGGAAGTCGCGCCCCACTTGCTGCATTCCCTGTCGTTGCATCTCCTCCGCGGTAGCGCCAACCACCACCCAGTCGCGCTCCTTCACTGCGCGACCGAGCAACTCATCCCGGACTGCACCGCCGACCAGATACACTTCCATGCGGGTAGCTTACCTACATGAATCGCCCTTCGCTGCCGCTGTTCGCGCTCCTAGCCTGCTGTGTGCAGCTCGGCGGTTGCTATCTGATCCAGAGCGCCAACGGCCAGATGGACTTGATGCAGAAGCGCCAACCCATCTCCACCGTGATCGCAGATCCGGCGACGCCGCCCGAGCTGAGATCTCGTTTACAACAGGTGCTCGAGATCCGCGAGTTCGCCGTACGCGAGCTCGGGTTGCCCGACAACGGCAGCTATCGCAGTTACGCGGACGTCGGCCGACCGTTCGTGGTCTGGAACGTTTTTGCGGCGCCGGAATTTCTTGTTCAACCCAAGCGCTGGTGCTTTCCAGTCGCGGGCTGTGTTGTGTATCGCGGCTATTTCTCCGAAGCGAAAGCGCGTGCGTTTGCTGAGCGACTGCACACCGCCGGCAATGACGTCTACGTGGGAGGCGTGCCCGCTTACTCCACCCTTGGCCATTTCGACGATCCGGTCCTCAACACCATGATCGGGTGGAGCGACGTGCGCCTGGCCGCCATTGTTTTCCACGAGTTGACGCATCAGCTGGTGTACGTGCCAGGAGACTCCTCGTTCAATGAGGCGTTCGCCTCGGTGGTGGAAGTGGAGGGCGTGCATCGTTGGCTGGCAGCTCACGGCCGCGAACCCGAACTGGCGGCGTTCAAGACCGAGCGTGAACGTCACGCTGAGCTGGCTCGCGTTCTGAATGCAGGGCGCGCAAGGCTCACGGCGCTGTATGCGAGCGGAATCGACGCCAGCACGATGCGTGAGCGCAAACGTGTCGAGCTTGAGCGCATCGCGCGCGAATACGGCGAATTGCTGGCCTCGTGGCGAGGGCACGGATCCCCGGACACACGCATCGGCCAGGATCTCAACAATGCATACCTGGTCTCGGTGGCCGCGTACGAGGAGTGCGTACCCGGTCTGGAGCGCGTGCTGGCTGAGGCCGGCAACGACCTGCCGACCTTCTTCCAGCGGGTGAAGGCCCTCGCACGCGCGGAGGAGACCGTCCGGCACCAGAGCGTCTGCGCGAAGCAAGCCCCGGCGCATCCGGTCAAGGAGTGAGCTGCGGCCGCTATCGCCGGCTGGCGTGATGGCGATAGGTGTCGAGCAGGCCGTGAGCGGAGTGCGAACCCAGATACTGTCGCACGATCGCCTCCATAGGGTGCGCGACGATTCCCAGTTCGGCGAAACCGTCATGGCGGCAGACGCTGTCCACCAGCAGCGAGCGATAGTTATCCGTAGAGAACGGTTTGCCGGGCACGAAATCCATCATCAGCGCCTGCACGCGACCAAAAAAATCCGGCAGCCCGAAGACCCAGCGTCTGAGTCCGAGCGTGCCGGCGATGAAGCGCACGATCTCGCTCAACGTATAGATGCCGGGTCCACACAACTCGTAAGTCTTGCCGCCGGTCGTATGCGCCTGCATCGCGCTCACCATCGCCTCGACCACGTCCCCTACGTACACGGGCGCAAACCGTGCGTTGCTCCTGGCAAGCGGCAGAGCAGGGACGCGGCGCAGAAGTCGCGCGAATCGATTGGTGAAGGAATCGCCGGGTCCGAAGATGACCGAGGGCCGGAAGATCGCGTAGTCGATGACACCGTCGCAACCCTTACGAACCGCCACTTCGGCGGCGCCCTTGGAACGCAGGTAGTGGCTAGGAGCATGCTCGGCATCAGCCCCCAGCGAGCTCATGTGCAGGAGCCGCTGGACGCCGGCTGAGCGACATGCCCCGACGACCTTTGCGGCAAGCTCAGCATGGACGCGCTGAAACCCTGCGCCACTTCGGCCGCGCTCGTTGAGGATGCCGACCAGGTTGATGACGATTTCGAAGCCGCCGAACTGCGCCGCGAGCTGGCCCGCGTCGTGGACGTTGGCGTTGACCAGGTCGATGTCCGGAAGCACCAGCAGGTCGCGATGCACCTCGCGATTGCGTGTGAGCACCTTCACGCGGTGTCCGTCGCCAACGAGTCGCGTCACGAGGTAGCCGCCGACGAAGCCGGTGCCTCCTAGAACGCAGATTCGTGCTGTCTTCGTCGTCACTGGCAAGGCCCCGCGATGATTATAGGTAGCGAACGGGGCTCCAGCCCCAAATGAGAAAGGCCCCTCGCCGGAGGGGCCTTGGATCCTGGGAGCCTCAGCGGATCGGGATCAGGAGTGTCGCGTTACCCCGGCGCACATTGAGGACAATCAAATCATTGCCGCTGGCTGCTTCCTGCAGCTGCTTGACGCTGGTCACGCGTGCGCGATTCACGCCAATGATCACATCGTTGGCGCGCAACCCCGACTGAGCGGCGGCGCTGCCGCCTTCCACTCCACGCACGACGACGCCCGCACCGTTTTCGCCATCTGCAAGCTGTGCGCCGTCCAGACCCTGGTGAATATCCGCGGCAGAGGCCACTTCGGTTTCCGCGGGTTCTGCGATGACCGCCGTCACCTTGCGCGGCTTGCCATCGCGCAGCAGCCCAATGTCGACCTTGTCGCCGATACGCATCATGCCGATCGCACGACGCAACTCCGGCCCGCCCTTGACGGTTTCACTATTCACGCTGGTGATGATGTCATTGCTCTTGATGCCTGCTTTCTCGGCGGCCGAGCCCTCCGTAACCTGCAGCACCAGGGCGCCCTGTGTATCCGGCGGCGCGCCGACTGCTTTCAGCAGGTCCGGTGTCAGCGTGTCCATCCTGACTCCGAGCATTCCGCGCTGGACCTTCCCGAACTTGATGAGCTGATCCATCACGTTCTTGACCATGTTCACCGGTATCGCGAAGCCGATGCCGATATTCCCGCCGCCGCCCGAGAGGATCGCGGAATTGATACCCACCAACTCGCCGCGCAGGTTCACGAGGGCGCCACCGGAGTTGCCGGGATTGATCGACGCGTCGGTCTGAATAAAGTCTTCGTAGCCCTCGCGGCTCAAACGAGGAGTGCGCCCCAACGCGCTGACGATTCCCGAAGTCACCGTGTGCTGTAGACCAAAGGGATTGCCGATCGCCACCACGAAGTCCCCCACTTCGAGCTTGCTGGAGTCGCCGAACGCGATGGCGGCAGGGAGCTTGCCCTCCTTGAGCTTGAGCACGGCAACGTCGGAACCCTTGTCCGCGCCGACAACCTCGGCCTTGTACTCATGGTCATCCTGTGCCGTGACCGTGATCTCGGTGGCGTTCTCTACGACGTGCGCATTGGTGATGATGTAGCCATTCGCCGCATCGACCACGACACCTGAGCCAGCGCTTTGAAACTTGCGCTCGCGCGGCTGATCGCCGAAGAACTGCCGGAAAAACGGGTCTTCGAGCAACGGATTGTTGCGCTCCCTGATCGTGCCGACCGTCCCGATGCTGACCACGGTGGGCCCGACCTTCTTGACCATCGGGGCCAGTGAGGGAAGCGGCGCCTCGGCCGTGGCCGGCGGCGTTGCCGCCTCGACCGCGAAGGCCAACAAGGCACACAGCGCCAGGTTGGCGCAATAGGAGGTCAGCTTCATACGATACGGGTCCTGGTCATGACGGGGCGAGGATTCTATGGCGGCCCCAACCGCGCGTACAGGACAAGGCATGGAGGCGGAAAGTTCCGCCTCCTGCCCGAAGGGAAGGCCGTAGAACGGCCGCAATTCTTAGTGGGTTTCGACGCTGATCCGCCGTGGCAGCACGGTCGGCTGCTTGGGGATCTGGACCTCGAGTACGCCATTGACGAACTTCGCCTTGACCGCGGTTGAATCCGCGGTATCCGGCAGCGTGAAGCGACGGAAGAATTCGCCACTCACGCGCTCGACGCGCCGGTAGCCGTCCTTTTCTTCGCGCGCTTCGGCGAGGCGCCTGCCGCGAATCGTCAACACGCCTTTCTCCAGCGACACGTCGATATCCTTCGCATCGACGCCCGGCAGATCCGCATGCAGTACGAACTGCTGGTCCTCTTCCTTGATGTCGACCGCGGGGACCCAGTCCACCACTGCGCTGTGCGTCTCATCACCGGCATCCGCCGGCACATTGAACAGGCGCTCGAGATCGCGACTCAGGCGATTCATCAGCACCCAGGGCTCGTATCTGACAACGCTCATTTCTTCCACCTCCATCTCTCAATGATTCAGCGCTCGGAGCGCTTGGAGAGCCGATTTAGGGCCCCACATTTCGATTTCAACTTCGCCTAGCGCAGCTCGAGGACGCACACAAGTGGACGAGCGGTGTAATTCCTGTGCGTCAATTGTGTGCGTCCGGTGGACACAAGATGTTGGGTTCAAGGCCTGGCAGGGTTTTTTGCCAAGCAATCAGGGAAGTTATCAGCTTGTTTTTGTAACTCGATGAATCATATGCCTTTAGTGGCATGAATTTTGACCTAGAAAATTCTTGACGTGCCTGGGAGCCAAGAATAATCTTGCGCCCCTGACACAAGATGTTGTGTCCGCCGCGAACGGACCTGCACGACAAGTCAGAAGAACCACATATCCACCCGTATTGACGAAGCGGATGGGAGCGTCAGTCAAAACCAATGAATACGGTGGTCAAGCTAGAGCCAAAAGATTTCGACAGCATCGCCTTCCAGGAAGCTTCACTCGACATCTGGGATAAGAAGTATCGCCTCACCGCGAAGGACGGTACGCCCATCGATCGCACGATGGACGATACGTACAAGCGAGTGGCGCTTGCCCTGTCCGAGGTCGAAGCAGCGGAAGTGCGCGAGCATTGGTACGAGCAGTTCCTGTGGGCGTTGCGTAAGGGCGCAATTCCCGCCGGACGCGTCACATCCAATGCCGGCGCGCTCGAGCACAAGCCGGCGACCTCGACGATCAACTGCACCGTGTCGGGAACCATCCGTGATTCCATGGATGACATTCTCAACAAGGTGCACGAGGCCGGCCTCACGCTGAAGGCGGGCTGCGGCATCGGCTACGAGTTTTCGACGCTGCGTCCGCGCGGTGCGTATGTGTCGGGCGCTGGCGCATACACGTCGGGTCCGCTGTCGTTCATGGATATCTACGACAAGATGTGCTTCACCGTGTCCTCGGCCGGTGGGCGGCGCGGCGCGCAGATGGGCACGTTCGACATCGGCCATCCGGACGCGATCGAGTTCATCCGCGCCAAGCGCGAGAGCGGGCGGCTGCGCCAGTTCAACCTCTCGCTCCTGGTCACGGACGAGTTCATGAAGGCGGTGCAGGCCGATGGCGAATGGCAGTTGGCGTTTCCCCTCAACGTCAAGGAATACGAGGCGGAAAAGCCGGAACTCACGGATCGCGCTCATTACATCTGGCGCGAGTGGCCGACGCACGAGAACTACGTCGTCAACGACGCAGGCCTGGTCGCATGCAAGGTCTACAAGACGCTGCCAGCGCGACGCCTGTGGGACGTGATCATGTCCTCGACCTACGACTTCGCGGAGCCGGGGTTCGTGCTGATCGATCGCGTCAACGAGATGAACAACAACTGGTTCTGCGAAAACATCCGCGCCACCAATCCCTGCGGCGAGCAGCCGCTGCCGCCGTATGGCTCGTGCCTGCTCGGCTCGATCAACCTGACACGCTTCGTGCGCCATCCCTTCACGGACGCCGCGGACTTCGACTGGGAGGAGTTCCGGCGCGTGGTGAAGATCTTCACGCGCATGCTCGACAACGTCGTCGAAGTGAACGGCCTGCCGCTGCAAGGCCAGCGCGACGAAATCCATCGCAAGCGTCGTCACGGCATGGGGTTCCTCGGCCTCGGCTCGACGATCACGCTGCTCGGAATGAAGTACGGCTCGAAGCCTTCTGTCGCTTTCACGGAAAAGGTGTCGCGCGAGCTCGCGATTGCGGGCTGGCAGGCGGCGCTCGACCTGTCACGCGAGAAGGGGCCGGCGCCGATCATGCTGGAGGAGTTCACGGTTACTGCGGCGATGCTGCGCAAGCGTCCGGAGATGGCCGCCGACGGCTGGAAGGTTGGCACCAAGGTGCCGGGCCGGGTCCTGCATGCGCGCTACAGCCGCTACATGCAGCGCGTCGCCGAAGTCGCGCCGGAACTGGTGGACGAGCTTGCCGAGGTGGGCGCGCGATTCACGCACCACAGCTCCATCGCACCGACGGGCACGATCTCATTGTCTCTCGCCAACAACGCCAGCAACGGCATCGAACCTTCGTTTGCCCATCACTACTTCCGCAACGTGATCCGCGAGGGCCGCAAGACCAAGGAAAAGATGGACGTCTTCTCCTTCGAGCTGCTCGCCTATCGCGAACTGGTGAACCCGCGGGCGATTCCGGGATCCAACACTGCGGGCGAGAAGCTGCCTGAGTACTTCACGACTGCCGAGGATGTGACGCCGCAGCAGCATGTCGATATCCAGGCGGCCTCGCAGAAGTGGGTGGACTCCTCGATCTCCAAGACCGCGAACGTGCCGACCGACTACAAGTACGAAACCTTCAAGGACATCTACATGTACGCCTACGAGCAGGGGCTCAAGGGCTGCACCACGTTCCGCTTCAACCCCGAGGCCTTCCAGGGCGTGCTGGTCAAGGAGGACGACCTCAAGAACACCACCTACGTGTTTACACTCGAGGACGGCACCGAGATCCAGGCCAAGGGGGATGAGGAAATCGAGTACGACGGCGAGAAACACACCGCCGCCAATCTCTTCGATGCATTGAAAGAAGGCTACTACGGGAAGTTCTAGCTAGGGGTTGCTGACGCATGAGCGCCATCAAGGTCGACAAGAAGATCGTCAAGTACCGGGTACAGAAGCCCGAGGACAAGGCGCGCGAGCACAAAGAGAAGGATCGCGACGAGGTCGTGCGCATGCGCGACGGGCGCGAGGCCAAGGTCATCCGGATGCACGAGAAGCTCGAGCGTCCGGAGATGCTCATCGGCTCGACCTACAAGATCAAGACGCCGGTCTCCGACCACGCCATGTACGTGACGATCAACGACATCGTGCTCAACGAAGGCACCGAGTACGAGCAGCGCCGCCCGTTCGAGATCTTCATCAATTCCAAGAACCTCGATCACTACCAGTGGATCGTGGCGCTGACACGCATCATCTCGGCGGTGTTCCGCAAGGGCGGAGACACCACTTTCCTGGTGGATGAGCTCAAGGCGGTGTTCGATCCGCGCGGCGGCTACTGGCAGTCGGGTGGCAAGTTCATGCCCTCGATCATCGCGGAGCTCGGCTACGTGATCGAGCGGCATCTGCAGGCAATCGGGCTGATCCCCAAGCCGCAGATGGACGTGCACCGGCAGAAGCTCATCGACGAGAAACGTGCCGAGTTCGAGGCGCGGCGCAAACAACAGGACGCTTTTGCCAAGACGCACTACCCGGAAGGCGCGCAGCTGTGCTCGAAGTGCAACACGGCCGCCGTGATCATGATGGACGGCTGCATGACCTGCCTGAGCTGCGGCGACTCGAAGTGCGGCTGAGGAGTCACACCAACCGGATAGCCAATCGCCAACCGGTTAACCGGCGTATCAGATCCGGGTTCCCCGCCCGGTGACTCCCCCGCCAGGGAGGCGATATGCCGTTTTTCAAGGCAGCCTTCGGGCTGCCTTGTTTTCTGAGTGCCAAACGAAAAGGACCCGACGGGCACGGCCTCTATCCTTCTCGGGTGCCCTGTCGGGGATTTGCGATGCGAACTCCGTGCGGCAAGTCCGATCTATTTCCCCTGCTCGCACAGTAATCTTTATCGTGCAACCACCTGGTACCGAGCGAGAGTCCATAAGGTTCCTCGACGTCGATGGGAGACCGTGAAATCGGGCACACGAGGATGATGCTGTTCCGGAACCTGTGGAACTGCTTGCTGGCGACGCTGCTTGCCTCGATCACTGTTGCAGCTGCTGGGGCTGCCGAGAGTCCCTTCGTCAGAACGGCGGAGATCGAGCCCGACATCCAGTTCTGGACCCGCGTGTACACCGAGGTGACGACGAACGGAGGGCTCGTGCATGACGAGCGCAATGTCGGCATCGTCTACGAAGTCATCAGTTTTCCCGAAGCTCTCTCGCCAGCCGAGCGGTCCAAGCGTGTGGACGCAGCGAAGGATAAGTACCGCGCGATCCTGAAGCGGCTCGCGAGTGGTAACAGCACCGGCTCGCCCGATGAAACCCGGGTGCGCGCCCTCTGGCCGCCAAACACCAGCACGCGCGCGCTCGGCGAGGCGTCGGAACGCGTTCGCTTTCAGCTCGGTCAGGCCGATCGATTCAAGGCAGGCCTGATCCGCTCCGGAGCCTATGAAGCACACATCGCCGAGACGCTGGCCAACATGGGCCTGCCCGCCGAGATCGCGGCACTACCGCACGTGGAGTCCTCGTTCGATCCAACCGCCTATTCCAAGGCGGGCGCCGCCGGGCTGTGGCAATTCATGCGCTCGACCGGCCGACGCTTCATGCGCATCGACTCTACGGTCGACGAACGTATGGATCCCTATCGGTCCACCATCGCCGCCGCGCAGTTGCTGCAGTTCAACTACGACCTGCTGGGCACCTGGCCGCTGGCGATCACCGCGTACAACCATGGCGCAGCGGGGATGCGTCGTGCCAAGGAGAAGCAGGGTACGGACGACATCGTCACCATCATTCGCAAACACCAGAGTCGTACGTTTGGGTTCGCCTCGCGCAACTACTATGTTGCATTTCTCGCCGCGCTGGACGTGGATCACGATGCGGAGAAGTATTTCGGACCGCTGACGCGCCACAGCGAGGTGAAGTCGCACACCTTCGACGTGCCGGACTACGTACCGGTGAACGCCATGCAGCGCGTCCTGGGCGTCGACATGGATGCGTTGCGCGCAATGAACCCCTCGCTCACTTCGGCCGTGTGGAACGGCGAGCGCTACATTCCCCGTGGCTTCGTCGTGCGCGTGCCGGATTCCATCGGCGCGCCGCCGGACTTCAAGACTCGGATGGCGGCACTGCAGCCGACGGAACGCTTCGATCAGCAGAAAGTGGATCGCATCTATCGCGTGCGTCGCGGCGACACGCTCTCGGCCATTGCCTCCTCCCATGGCACCACTGTCGCCACGCTGATGAGGCTGAACGACCTGACGCGCGCCAACCAGGTGCGTCACGGCCAGATCCTGCAACTGCCCGGCACGGAGCCACGGCCGGTGATCGTCGCTGCGGCGGCCGCAGCGGCCCCGACAACCACGGCAATTGGAGCAACGGCAGCGACAGCAGCGCCTGCGTCGGCTGAACCGCCGGCCGCGACCCCGACGGAGGCCTACGTTGTCAAGCGGGGTGATTCGCTTTCCAACATCGCGCGCGATGCGGGACTTAGCGAACAGGAGCTGATGACGCTCAACGGCCTCAAGAATCGCAATTTCATCTACGAGGGCCAGAAGCTGCGCCTCGCCAGCACCGCGGGCGAGAAATTGCCGCAGGGGACCGTGACCATCACGGACGTCACGCCGCAACCCGCGATTGCTGATGTCGAGGCACAGCCGGAGGAGGAGCCGCAGTCCGAGCGCGAGATCGCGCTGGCGCAGGCGGCCGAGCCGGTGTCGGCGTCGCAGGCCGCGGAGCTCGGCCCGAAACTGGTGACGGGAGCGGAAACCTCTGCGATGACCGCAGACCCGAGCGACTACACCGTGGCCGATGACGGCACGATCGAAGTTCAGGCGGCGGAAACACTCGGCCACTACGCCGATTGGCTCGGCGTGCGCGCCAGCCAGCTGCGAGAGCTCAACCACATGCGCTTCGGTACCCCGGTGGTCATCGGCCAGCGCCTGAAGATCGATACCTCCGCTACCGCGGCGGATCAGTTCGAGCAACGCCGCCGCAGCTATCATCAGAAGCTGCAGGAGGATTTCTTCGCGGCGAACCGGATCGTCGGGACCGAGGTTCACGTCGTGCGGCGTGGGGAATCGCTGTGGTCCATCGCTCAGAAATATCCGAACCTGCCGATCTGGCTGCTGAGGCAGTACAACCCGGATGTCAATTTCGACGATGTGCGTCCGCGCACCCAGCTCGTGATGCCGCTGATCGAGTCGTCCGGGGCGCAGCCTGGGAGCGGGGTCTCGTGAGTGCTGCTCCCATCGCCATCGCCAGCAGCGCGATGCTGATGATGCTGGTGGCTTGTGGAACCTTTCAGGCGTACGAGGGCAGCCACAAGTCCGCGAGCCAGGTAGCAGTGATCGGTGGCGCCGCAAAGCTGCGCGCGACGACGCCGCTGGCACTGGTGATTCGTGCCGTGGACGGGAAGGAAGTGGACATGCGTTACAGCAGCGTTGCATTGCTGCCGGGCAAGCACTCGTTGTTGGTCGACTGCCAGGTGGGCGGGAGCGGCGCCACGGCAAGCCGTCATGAGCTCGACGTCGAGGTCGCTGCGGGGGAGCGTTACCGGCTGCAGGCTGAGATGCGCCCGGGTAACCGCTCTTGTGAACGGGTAGAACTGGAACCGACCTGAAGGACCGAGGTCAGGGTGAGGCCG
>CAVPJQ010000009.1:0-20910 GCA_963705495.1 uncultured Gammaproteobacteria bacterium
GTTTAACGAGTTAATCCAAGGTGCGATCCCGCGATCGCTGCACGCCACTCACCCCGGATTCACGTTAAGGCCGGCCGCTGGCTTAGGGGGCGGCGGCGCATCGGCGCCGGCGATCTTGCCGCGCCAGAGGCCGGCCGCGGCGAGTGCGCGCCAGCCCCACGGCAACCAGCGCAGCAGCGCGAAACTGAGCCAAAGCGCCCAGGCCAGCATCGCGGCCTTGTACCACCACAGCGAAACGTTGATGACCGCAGGCTGTGGTAGCGCCCCGCTCGCGTGATCGAGGAACCAGCTAAAGGCATTCCCGCCGCTGCCAAAGCCGCGAACGCGCATGTCCGGCGTACTCAGCAGTCCGAACGGGATCGCCGACACGAGGCTGATCAGGGCGATGACCGACAACAGCCCGAGACCGACCTGCACCCAGTTGAATGCGCGGCGATTGACGGTCCCCTCCCAGCCGGAGCGCCATTTCATGGCGAAGATCCACGCGCCAAAGATGAGCAGCACACCCCACGAGAATGTGCTCAAGCCCAAGCCGAGCAGCAGCCACTCATGAGAGCGCAGCGGTGAGTACTGTGATTGGCCGAGCAACACCGCGATCACGATGAACACCACCAATTCACCCCAGAAAAGGATTGCGGGGCCCACACCGGGTCCCATCGCGTAGAGCGTCCATCGGTCTGCGGGTAGTTCGAGCCGTGTATGGATGTTGCTGCTCGCAGTGCCGAGATCGATCGCGGGCGCGCGGGAGCGAACCCGCACGCCGACATTGCTCTGCCACTCGACCTCGATCTGATGCGCGCCAGGCAGCAGCGCCACTGCAAGCTCCCCGTTCTCCGGACGCAGCGGTACGCTCACGCCGTCGACCTGGACCGAGGTAACGCGGGCATCGGCAGGAATCTTGAACACGTGCCGACCGCCCTGCGTGCTGCGATAGCGCACGGCAAGGGAGGTATCGGTAGAACGCTTACCCACACGCACTGCTGTACTGACGCCGTCGATGGCGAGCGTATCGCCCGGCGCCGGCGCGGGACGGGTGACAGCCAGAACCAGTTGTTCTTCAGCCCGTGGATGAAACTCGTACGTCCATACCCCCGAATCGATTCCGGGCGGCAACACGGCCGGGGTTCCGTCAAAGCGCACGTTCCACTCCGGGCTCACATCGAATTGCCAGATTTCTGCTCGCGCCGCGTCGGCTGAGTTCTTCAGCGTGAGTTTTTCGGCGCGCGCGAGACCGGAGATCCAGGTTACGGCCGACACGCCCGCGGGCATCGCCACCAGGACGCTCCGTTCCGCACTGACTTCCACGCCCTCGGTCAGCACGGATTCCCCATCGAGCAGGGGAATTTTGACCGTGAACGCACCCTTCTCCGGGGCGAGGCGCTCGATGGTCGTATTGATCGTCCAATCGAGACCCAGGGACACGCGACGCGTCACGCGGATAAAGGGCGCGAACTGAATCGAGGTTTCCACGCGCGCCGAACGACCCGCGCTCGCCTTGCGCACCAGCTCGAGCGAGTTCGTCAGCAGGCGTTCATCGCTCAGCCCCGATATCTCCCAGCCGTCCGCTCTGGCCCGCACCGTGCGCGGCTGCCGCGGGAACACGATCTGCACGCTTTCCGCCGCGATGATTCGGCCGCCGAGCCGCACCTCGTGAGCGCCGGCTCGCAGCGGCACCCAGAGTTGCTGCGCGTCGTCGCGGAACAGCACTCCGTTCGGTTGACCATCGACACTGATCGTTTCCGGCTCCCACCGGCCGCTCGCCGAGGGCACGGGCACTGCCACTGCCGTCAACGCACTGACGTCGAGCGTAATCTCAAGCATGTCGGGCGTGACGCTGACCTCGGCGGCGGTGATTTCGGCGCAGGCGGGTGCGCATTCGGGAGCGCGAGTGAGACGCGACTTCAGTTCGTTGAGCAATTCGGCATTCGGGATCTCCGCACGCGCGGAAAAAGCCACGCCGAAGAGGGCGATGGCAATCACCGAGGAGGCGGCCGATGTCCCGAAGCGCGGCAGGCGTGGCCAGCTGCGCGGCCAGCCGAAACCGAAGCGCGCCAGGACTGCCAGCAACGTCGCCAGCAGCGCGATGCCCGCCAATCGCCAGAGCGAGAGCCAGAAAGGCGTGGCGATCACGAAGCGCAGCTTTTGCCCTGCATCGACCGGACCCGACCAGGAAAACTGGTGCGTCAGGAATTGCCATTCCGGAATCCCCGGACCGGCCTGCAGCAGCGTGCCCGGCGCGTAGCGCTGGGTGACCGATGACACCCTGTCACCGGTTACGGTTGCTTTGTCGAGTCGCCCCGCCACTCCACGCCCCAGCCTGAGCGCCTGCTCCTTCAACTCTTCAGACGCCACTGATGCCGGTGGCGGCGGGGTCTCCAGCCGCGTAGCCATGGGTGCAGGCGGCCCTTCCGGCGCGTAGTACTCGGCGCCATCGAGTTGCGGATAAATCGCGAGGCGCGCCTGGTTCACGGCAAACGGAACCAAGGCAACCAAAAGCACGGCGGCGCTCACGGCACGATAGGCAGACGCGAGTCGTCGCAGCCGCCCTTCGGGCGCCTCGCGCGCAAGCACGAGGGCGACGAGGAAGTTCACCCAAAGCCAGATCATTCCCTGGCTGTCGTGATGCGTCAGTGCGAGCCCGGCGAGCGCGAGCAACCCGATGCGCCAGCCGAGCAATCGCGCAACCGCAAGACTCGCGATCAGTACCAGGAACATATCGAGCAGGCGCCAGCGCTCGATCCAGGCATCGGGCGCACTGTCGGCACCGAGCGCAGCGACGAGGCGATGACCTGGTGGCACGTGCAGTATCCCGCGCACATCGGTGAAGCGACTCTGCCATCCCGTTGCGGGCATCGCGGAGCCAGCATCGATGCGGCTTACCGTCTGCACCTGCACTTCGGGTGCGCGCAATTCAATTCCGGTGGCGCCCTCGGCCGCGCCCTTGGTCACGAGGAGGTTCTGATCGGCGACGCGCGCGCTCAGCAAGCGATACGGTTCGAGCATGTCGAGGCGCCAGCCCTGGCGCATCCGCCCGCCGATCGAGTCCACGGCAGTGAATCCATCATGGTTGAAGTCGAGCCACAGCTCGCGCGCGAGCGTCAACTGATTGTCATCGCTTGCGGACAATCCGCGACTGCGTTCGACGACCTTGAGCTCGGTCTCGCGCGTGACGCGATAGCCCGGGAACCCGCGCCAATCGTCGGGAACGTTGGCCTGGCCAGGATCGATGGGCTCGGCACCCTCGATCGCTGCAACACGCAGGCGATCGACGCTTTGAAAGCTCCAGATCTCGTCGGTCGGCCACGGCCCCTCGCCCGCGGGGCGCCGCAGCGTTTCGGCAATGCCAGAAGCTCGCGCGCCGAGCCGAATCTCCCAGCTCCCGGTTCGCACCTGCACGCGCAACCGACCGTCCGGCTCGAGCCTCGCCGGAAGGCCGCTGCCCAGGCTGACCGGGACAAATCCAGCCGGCAGAACCGGCGCCAGCAATTCCTCGCGCGCCTCGCCGGCCGCCTGTATGCGAATCACCGTGGTCAGCAGCGCAGGAATGTCGTCGTTGAGCAGCCGGTAGACCTGCAGCTCGAGCTGCTGTTGCTCGACGGGGCCGCGACGCTTGCCAAGCCACACGGCGTTGGCGGCTCGCTCCGGCTGAGCGATCGCCTGTCCATCAAGTGTCAGTGCGATGATTCCCGTCTGCGGCGGTACCGCCAGCGACTCGGGCTGGCGCGCCCATTTGAAGGTTCCGCTGATGGAATGCGTGCCGGCAGCTATGCGGATCTGTGGCGTGCCATTGCGCGCGACGAGTACGGCCCGCGCGCCGTCGAGCTGCACATCCCGCGGCCAATGTTCGAGGTCACCGGGCAAGCTGATCCAGCTTTCGGCAAACAGTTCCCAGCGCTGGGCGAAGCGCCCGCCACGAGCATCCAGATCGAGGACCAGCCGTTCGGGCCACTCGCATTGATACACTCTGGCGTCGCTGGTTTGAGCGCCACTCACAAACGGACAGCGGCGAAACTCCTCGCCCTGCAGCACCCAGCCCTCCCAGGGTTGGAGATCAGGTGGCACGGCGATGTCGGCCGCGAGCAGTCGGGCCGAGACGGCGAGGAGTGCTATCGCTGTCCAGGAACGCACGCGATTTGGCATGAAGTGTTCCTCTTGCGCGCGCCCGGCGCGACGCTGTCAGGCAGGATCTGAACTGGTAATCACGATCACTGTCAACGCGAACCGGCATTGCATCGGGTTTAACATCATCTGCCATGAGTACCGGACGCAACCCACAGGCCGAACAGATGGCCGACGAATCGATGGTGCGTAACCTCGCGGCGCAGGCGAGCGCCATCTGGCCACAGGAGGAGCCCCTCCTCGCGCGCTACGCGCTGCGAGCCGATGCCCGTATTGCCGATATCGGCTGCGGGAGCGGCGAAATCAGCGCGCGACTCGCCGCCCTGTTTCCCAGCGCTCATATCGTCGGCGTCGACATCCTGGAGGGACCGATCAACTACGCACGCAGGCGCTATGCCTCACTGGCCCCCCGGGTGCGCTTCGAACCAGGCGATGCCTTCGAACTGCGCCTCCCCGCTGATACGTACGATCTCGTCACCTGCCGGCACATGACGCAGGCCATTCCAGAGCCCGAGCGGGCGCTAGCCGAGCTCATCCGGATCTGCAAGCCCGGAGGATGGCTGCACGTGCTGAGCGAGGACTACGGGATGATCCACATGCCCGCGGGAGCCTTGAATACCGACCGCTTGTGGCATGAGGGCGCGATAGAGTTCGCGCGCGTTACGGGTACCGACGCAAGGATCGGGCGGCGCACCTACTCACTCCTGAAGGCGCTCGGCCTGACCGACCTGCGCGTCGACTACGCGATCGTCGATACGCTGCGCATTCCGCGCGAGGTCTTCGCCTCGATCATGGAGGCATGGCGGGACGGTTACTCCGGCGTGATCGGTGACAACACGAAGCTTGGACGCAGCGAAACACGCGCGCTATTCGATCAGGCGATCGCCAGCATCCGGGATCCCGACCAATATGCGGTCTGGCACGTGCCCATCGTGAGCGGACGCAAACCGTAGGAGCAGGACGATCTGACCGCGGTGGGTCGGCTGACTGATCTTTCCCTGGTGTGAGGTGCGATGAATCACAGACTGTTGAATGGGCTCACAAAGAGGCACTAACCTGATGAGAAAAACATCCGATCTCAGCCCGGCAAGAAGCGCGCGAATTCTCTTTCTATCGGCGTCGCTCGCAATCAGTGTCGCGGTGCTGGCGCAGAGTCCACCCGCTGCGCCGGCGGATGTTCAGGCACTCATTGCCAGGCTGGAGTTGCACGAAGCCGCACAGCCCGTCAGTGAGCGCAAGGGCTGGCACAAGCCCAAGGTGATACTCGCGCGCGATCCGGGCGATGCGATTCGCCGCGAGAAGCTGCAAGCCGCAGCACCTGACACCAAGGTGATATTCGCCGGCGATAACACTGCGGCGTTGAACAGCGCTGCCACCGCGGATGCAATCATCGGTTTCTGCGCGCCCGAAATCCTGGAGCGTGCGAAGCGCGTGCAGTGGATTCAACTGCTGAGCGCCGGAGTCGAACGTTGCGTTGGCATTGCAGCTGTCGGCGAGCGCGGTCTTCTGGTGACCAACATGCAGCGCGTGGCTGGCCCCGTGATGGCCGAGCACGTGATGGCGATGACGTTCGCGCTGGCGCGCGACCTGCCGGCATACATCAGCGCCCAGGGCAGTGGTCGTTGGGAGCGAGAGCCTCGCGGGGCGATCCGCGCGGTGTCGCTGGAAGGAAAGACCATGCTGATCGTGGGCCTTGGAGGGATCGGCATCGAGGTGGCGCGCCGCGCACATGCGATCGGGATGCGCGTGATCGCAATACGCGCCAGCGGCCGCGATGGTCCTGATTTCGTCAGCTACGTCGGCCTGCCCGACGAGATGCTGAAGCTTCTCCCTGAAGCGGATGTCGTGGTCAACACCCTGCCGCTCACCGACCAGACGCGACAGCTGTTCGATGTGCGTTCCTTCGCGGCGATGAAGGCGGGTGCGTTCTTTATCAACGTCGGACGTGGAGGTACGGTTGTCACCAACGACCTGGTGAGCGCGCTCAAGGAGAATCGCCTGGGCGGCGCGGGTCTCGACGTGACGGATCCCGAACCGTTGCCGCAGGATCATCCGCTCTGGCACCTGCCCAACGTCATCATCACGCCGCACGTTTCCGCGGACTCGGAGTTCGAGGAGAACCGGCACTGGGAAATCGCCTGCGAGAATCTGCGCCGCTATGCGGCCGGAGAGCGCATGCTGTCGGTCGTGGACGTGAAACGCGGCTACTGAAGCGGCCGGTCAGTCCTCGACGTCCGGCTCGATAAAGCACCAGCCCACTTCGGGAAAGCGCTCCTTGATGCGCCGCTCCAGCGCATTGATGCTCGCCACGGCGGACTCGATGCTGATGCCGGGACGCATGCGGATCTTCGCCGCCAGCATCACTTGCGGACCCATCTGCTGCGTGATCGCATTGAACAGCCCCTCGATCTCCGGATCGCTGCGGATGAGATCGCCAATTGCTTCCTGGAGGTCCTCCTCTGCGGACGTGCCGACCAGCAGGCGCTTGATCCGAGCCGCGATGAAGGCCGAGATCGCGATCAACACGACGCCGACGGCGATGGATCCGGCGGCATCGAAGCGAGTGTCACCGGTCAGGGCCGCAACCGACACGAACACGAACGCGATGACCAGGCCGAGCAACGCGGCGATATCCTCGCCCAGCACCACCACCAACTCCGCATTGCGCGTCCTGCGCACCCACTGCACCAGCGAACGTCCGCGACGCAGCTTGGCGATCTCGCGCAAACAGCCCACCAGGCTGCCCGTCTCCAGCGCGATCGACACTCCCAGCACGACCAGCGCCACCCACGCCTGGTGCAGCTCCTCGGGCGCCCGCAGCTTGTGCCATCCCTCGTAGATCGAGAACAGCCCGCCGGCACTGAACAACAGGAGCGCGACGATGAAGCTCCAAAAATAGGTGAGTCGGCCATGACCGAGCGGATGCAATGCTTCAGGTGGCCGCTGCGACTGCTTCATGCCGAAGTACAGCAACACCTGGTTGCCGCAATCGGCAAAGGAGTGAATCGCTTCGGCCATCATGCTGCCCGAATGCGTGTACATCGCGGCAGCGGATTTCGTGATCGCGATGAAGAGGTTCGCCAGGAAGGCGTACAGGATCGCTTTCGCAGATGAGCCGTGCTCAGACATTGTCAGAAGGCGTAGCTCAATGAGGTGTTCCAGCCATAGTCGCTGGTGGCGGTCTTGTCCTGGTCAGGCGGCTGGTTGTCATAGTCAAAGTACGCGTTGATATCGAAGTAGAAATCCTTGATCAGCTCCTTGCGCAGCGTGACATCGAACTGTCCGCGATAGCGGCCGGATTCCGTGATGCTCGGGTAGAGCACGGCCTGCGTTGAAAGGCTGGTCGACATGCCCACCAGGTGAAACACGTGCCAGGAAGCGCCCAACACCCCCTCGATGCTCTGTTGAGAATTCTCTGCTCCCGTAATCCACTCCTGGGTCAGGACCGCTCCCGCGAACGCCGAGAACTCGGTCGCCGGAGTCTGTCGCAGGTAGCGCCCGAAGCCGCCACCGAGCTCCAGGCGTGCGTCGATACCGAGTTCCTCGTTGCGCTCCAGCGATCCCAGTCCCGCCCAGAAATTGCGGTTCGGCCGCAGCCACTGGTACGTGAAGCTGGCCTGGTCGCGATCAATGGTTCCTTGATCCGGCGACTTGGTCTGCTGCAGGCTCAGGTCAAGATTGACGACAAATGTCTCCGCACGGTAGTTGGCATCGAGCGAAAGAGAGTTGGTGCCAACGTCGGAAGGCTTGGTGAAGTCGGAGCCGACTGAGAATGAGCCGTGAATGCGTTGCCAGAGACCGGAATCGATTTCGGCAATGCGGGTGATCTCGGCCGGGTCGAGCTCGACGGTGCCCGTGTCGCCAGTGACGACGATGCGCTTGCCATCTTTCGCCGGCGTGAGTCTGCCGTAGTGATGCAGGGCGCCCAGCACTTCAACATCGAAGATCAAGGGGCTCTCGATCGTCGCCACTCTTTCCCACTTGATATTGATGGTACTGAAGGCATAGGTGTCGGCCTGCAGCAGCCCGTATTGGAGCCCGATGATCGCGCAGGTGACGCGATCACCGTTGTCCATCACGATGACGTCGGTCTTGTCGCGCTTGCGGGCCTCCACGGTACTCATGATCGCGAGGAGCAGGACCAGCGCGAGTCCAATGCCAGCGCCCGGACGCCTGGTTCTCATGAGGGATCCCCTTTGCCTTTATGGTTCCACGCTAGGCGGAATGCGGGCTCATTCTCCATTGGACCTTGGGGCAGGGAGGTGAACAAGCGGCTTGGCGTGCGAAAGGCAACGCCCAAAAAAAAGCGCCGCGAGCGGGGGAAGCTTGATCGCGGCGCCAAGAGCGAACCACAGGGGTTCAGGGGGAAACTGGTCAGGTCAAGCCACGCTCAACGCGAGCGGTATCTCCTCCATTTCGTAACCCATCACCTGACGGGTCATCGGATCAACTATCGGCTTGCCCTTGCGAAAACATCCGGTGTTGGCTGCGCGCCGGGCGAGTGCAACACGTGCATCCACCTGCTCCAGCGCGAACTGTCCATCAGCACGTCGGACCAGGAGCGTGGCGCGGTGCTCGGGATGCGCGAGATGCTCTTTCTCGCCCTCCGGCAACAACAGCGCGACGATTTCGGATTTACCGGTACTCATGAGTGCTGACACGCTGATGAATACAAAGCAATCGCCATGCCAAGCGGCAATCGCCTTTAATATCAGTGGCTTGAACTGCGTACTGGGCTGCCTGAGCCGTGACGCAATTTGTCAGTTTCTGACGCGCAGAAGCGCAGGGATTGTCAGTTGATGACCGGCTTCACACTGCGCGGCCGCGCTCGCCGCACAGTCAGGTCACACCGGGAAACTTCAGGGCGGAACGACGACGCACGCCTGGTTCTTGGCTTTGAGCGTCGCACACACTTGGCGCGCGCTCGCTTCCGGAAGCATCCCGGCCTGCAATCGATACAAATGACCCGTGGGCGTGGTAGCGAGCTTCACAGAGGGGGAAAGTCCGCCGAGCAATTGCGGATACTCGGCCTCGAGGCGTCGCCATTCACCCATGGCCTGTCTATCGCCGCCCGAGAACGCGCCGAGCTGAATGCGATATGCGCCCGCATTGGAGGGTGAGGTGCTTGCCGGCGGCGAAGTCTTAGCGGGTGGTAATTGCAATCCCGCGGTGAGAGTCGCCCCAGCCTCAGCTGCGCCTTCGGACGGAGTGTTAGAGGGTGTCTGTGCCAGCGCGAAGTTGCCGAGGCGAATGCGCGCTTCGTCCGCCATTCGGCCTTGCGGATGCTGGCTGATGAATTGCTGGTAACCATCCGCAGTATCAGTTTGCATGGCCTTCTGCCAATCACTCGACTCCTGCAGCTCGCGCACGCGCGCCTGAGCCTGCGAAGCGAACTCACCATCTGGATAGGTCTGCAGAAATCGCTGATATGCCTCGAGCGTGTCCGCACGCCGCGCGCTTTCCCATTGCTGCTGCCTGCCGCTGCATGCGATCACCATGAGCGCCATTGCTGCCATCGTCATCGTCAGTGTCGCGCGGCTCATGATTCCTCCAGGCTCTTGAGGGCCCCGCGAATTGTACTCGCGGAATTGGGCCTTGCCGATGGCACGTGAGCTAGGAAAGCTCTGCACGGAGCTTCCCTAAAACGGGCTGGAGCGCGCGATGGTGAGGGGTTAGTCTTGCGCCGACGCCTGTCACTCGTGAGGAACCCATGGCCGAAGCACCCAGACGCCGCCTTCTCGACGACGTCGCCGGCTCGCCGACTTTTCTTGGCGAACGCTCGAAGTTCGTAGGTGACATCACGAACGCTGGCGCATTCGTGCTCTGCGGGCACATCAAGGGCGACGGCAATATCGACGGCACCCTCAATCTCGCCGTCTCGGGTCATTGGGAGGGAGGCGTGCGCGCGAAGCAGGCTGTGGTCGCCGGGCGCGTCACCGGCGATCTGATAATCGATGAGAAGCTCGAGATCGGTCAGACGGCAGTGATTCGCGGCAGTGTCAGTGCGCGCACGATCGCCATCGCCAGGGGTGCCATCGTTGACGGCGATATCACCGTGACCAGTGGCACGCCGATCGTGCGCTTCGAAGAAAAGCGTCACGAAACCTGAGACTCAGGCGGCTCTCAGTCGGTGATGTGAAATAGGCGTCCGTCGTACCCGACGACGTACAATTCGCCGTCGTTCCCCTCGCCGAAGGACGAGATGCTCAGACCTGAATTGAGACCGCCGCTCATATTCATCGTGGGCACCGTCGTGTTCGCGATGTTCCAGATCCTGCCAGAGCCAAAGTCCCCGAAGATGTAACGGCCGACGAGGGTCGGAAACGCGGCGCCGCGATAGACGTACCCGCCCGTGACCGCGTTACCGGATTCGGGATTGTCGTACTCAGCGACCGGCAGTTGCAGGTTTATTGGCGAACCGCACGATAGTCCCGTGTCACGGGTACCCTCGAAGCAGCGCCAGCCATAGTTGCCCCCCAGGACGACTCGATCGATCTCTTCACGCGCGCCCTGGCCGACGTCGCCCACCCAAAGGTCGCCATTCTGTCGATCGAAGCTCCAGCGCCACGGGTTGCGAAATCCCAGCGCAAAAATCTCCGGGCAACTTGCCGTGCCGGTGCCGGTCGGACACGGTGCGTTGACCGCGAAAGGGTTGTCGATCGGAATACCGTAGAGCAATGCGCCCGCACCGACGTCGACATCGATGCGCAGCATCTTGCCGAGCAGCGTGGTGAGCAACTGGGCGTTGCCGATGCTGCCATGCTGATCGTTGCCACCGCCGCCATCGCCGGTGCCGATATACAGGAACCCGTCGCGACCAAAGGCGATGTTGCCGCCGTTGTGGTTGCCCTCCGGCTTGTCGATGGCGATCAGGATCCGCTCGGAGGCGGGGTCCAGGGTCTGTCCACCATCCGCAGTGAAAAATTCCGACAACCGCGACACCAGGCCAGTGCTCGCTTCCGTGTGCGAGTAGAAGAGAAACACGCGCGGATCCACCGGGAAATTCGGATGAAACGCCATGCCGAGCAGCCCGGTTTCGCCGTTGAAGGTCACGCGGCCAGAAATGTCGATGAAGTTGCTCGCCGCGGTCACGTTCGGACTGTTGTTGAAGACCCGCACCCGTCCACCCTGCTCGACGACGAACCAGCGGCCGTTGTCTCCGGGCGCCTGCAGCATCGCGACGGGACTCGACAACGCTATTCCGGAGAACACGGGTTCCACGCCGACTGTTGGTCCATTAGGAGGCAGCGGGACCGGCGTCGGCATTCCGCCGCCGTTGAAGGAACCCCCGCCTCCGCATGCAGACAGCAAGAGTGCGCCGCTCGACACTGCCATCCAGCGAGTGCGCCGCAAGTTGGTCATCGGACGATCCTCGTGTAATGTCCGCGGCATCTCATCCTTGCACAGGACTGGCGCGATGAGAACGCGCGTGGCTGTCGGAATTGTGCGACAGGCGCGTTTGCATTGAACAGAATGCCCGGCCCCCTCGCACATCGGCTCATTCATCTCATTGCACATCGCGGCAACGCGCGCGATTTTCCCGAAAACACGCTTCCGGCTCTGCGCTCCGCGGTGGAGCTCGGCGTGCGCTTTCTCGAGTTCGATGTGCATCTGTCCGCTGATGGCGTACCGATCGTGATTCATGACCACGAGCTCACCCGTACGGCCGGCGTGCCAGGCTGCGTGTTCGACTTCCCGGCTGCCGAACTGCGCAACATCGAAGTCAACGAGACGGGTCGCCTGGGCGGCCGTTTCAAGGGTGTGCTGATTCCGACGCTGGGCGATGTCGTGGAGTTCCTCAAGGAGCGACACGAAATCACGGCATTCGTCGAAATCAAGCGAGCAAGCCTGCGCCGCTTCGGACGCGAGCAGGTCGTGGCCGGGGTGCTGGACGTCCTGAAGCCCGTGCGGTCGCGCTGTGTCGTGATTTCCTTCGATCTCCCGGCCCTTCACCTGGCACGCCAGCATGGCTCATTCGCGATCGGCTGGGTGCTCGGCGAGTACGACGGCCATACGCGTCTGAAGTTCGAGGCACTGAAGCCGGAATTCCTGTTCTGTGATCATGAGAAGCTACCCGCCGGCATGGATCGGTTGTGGCGCGGCCCATGGCGCTGGGCCATCTACGAAGTCGAGACGCTGGAGCTGGCATTTTCGCTCGCCGAGCGAGGCGCGGATTTCATCGAGACGATGGCGGTAGCGCCCATGATCCAGGCTTTTCGCGATCTCGCTGCGCGCAGCGCAGGCAAGGGACCGGATGAAGCACGTTGATGCCGTCGTGATCGGCGGCGGCATCCACGGAGTTGGGGTGGCCCAGGCCGCAGCTGCCGCCGGGCACTCGGTGCTGCTGCTGGAGAAGACCTCGCTCGCCGCGGGAACCTCGAGCCGCTCGAGCAAGCTGATTCACGGCGGCCTGCGCTATCTCGAGAGTGGCCAGTTTCAGCTGGTGCGCGAAAGCCTGCGCGAGCGGCACATTCTTCTGGCCATTGCGCCGGAGCTGGTGCAGCTCAAGCCCTTCATCCTGCCGCTGTATCGCGAGACGCGGCGACACCCATGGCAACTTCGCTTGGGCCTGTCGCTTTACGCCTTGCTCGGTGGGCTCGGTCCTGAGACGCGTTTCGGCACCGTACCGAGAAGTGAGTGGGCGCAACTCGATGGGCTGCAGACGCGCGGGCTGCGGACCGTTCTACGTTACTTCGATGCGCAGACCGACGATGTCGAACTGACGCGTGCCGTGATGCGGTCCGCTCAATCGCTTGGCGCTCATGTACTCGCCCCGGCGGAGTTCCTCGCTGCGGAGCTGCGTGAGGATTCCGTGATCGTCCGTTACACGCACGACGGCGTGCCGGAAGAGTGCATTGCGCGAGTGCTGGTGAACGCTGCCGGCCCATGGGTGAAGCGGGTCATGGAGCGCATCTCACCGCGCGTGCCTTCACCGGCGATCGAGCTCGTGCAAGGCACGCACATCATCGTGCGCGATACGCCGACCCACGGGATCTACTACGTCGAGAGTCCACGCGATGGCCGTGCCATCTTCGTCATGCCCTGGCACGGCAGCATGCTCGTCGGAACGACGGAGAGTCGCTTTCGCGGCGATCCTGATACGGTGCATCCATTGATGGCCGAGAAACACTATCTCGTCGGCGTGCTGCGGCACTACTTCCCGCGCCACGCATACCTGCAGGTGCGCGATCTCGTCGGCTCCTTCGCCGGCGTGCGTGTGCTGCCAACCGGCGCGGGCCATGCGTTTCATCGTTCACGCGAGACGCTGCTCGTCTGTGACCGCAGGCATCGGCCTCGCGTGCTCGGTATCTACGGCGGCAAACTCACCGGCTACCGCGCGACGGCGGTGCACGTCATGGAACGCATCCGCAGCTCACTGCCTCAGACACCGGCGCGGGCAGACACACGTAGGTTGAGATTGGAACCGGGACGATGAATTCACAACTTGAGCAATTCATGCATCCGGGACGATCGCGAAGAAAGCACCCGGCCTCACGTCCGATCCATACGCCGCAATTCCGGTGTACTCCAGGGAACGTCCAACCCAAGATCCCATCTGCCACCGTTAACCATATTTCAGTCACAACGCATTCTTACGCCGATACGCGTCGAGATCGCCCGTGAAGCCATGGGACAACGCGTAACCACAATGACCGACGTGGCAGAGTTTCTGCATCGCGACTCCTCTACTCTCTGTACGCTCTTCGCCAGGCATCAGCGAATTCCGATTATCCAAGTCCGGTACCTTCCTCTGCTGCGCTCATGGCATGTTTGCGGTTTCTAGGAGTCGTATCGGCGGGTCGAGGCGGTCGTCTACAACAAGTAGCTCACTGCGACGAAGCGGCACATCGACCTTTTCCAACCAGATCTTGATTATTTCCTCTGTATCGTCGCTTCGCTTCTGAGCAATGGTTGCACGGTAGTGGCCATTTTCGACCCGGATTTTGCGCGGTCCGGGCGTTTCCTCCGGACCGTCAATCGCTATGGCTCCGCTGTTGATCTCAAGCGGTACAGCAATGGCGCGCTCATAAGCCTCGAGAGAAGGCCTACCGAATGCCAACGCCACATCGGCTTTCCCGAACTCGAGCAACGTGCCGACTGCGACAACGCCTTCGCGTCGGGCAAAGCCTTGCCGACTGTGCGCCTCAGTCCACTCGCAAGCCGGATTTTTCAGCCCCGCGTCGTACACGAAGAATTGGCTGTACGAGAATTCCAGCGTTGGTGAGACACCGATATCAGCTCGATCATTCATGGTACGACTACAACCTCGTATTGATCACCCGCTTCGATACCGAATCTTCGCAAGAAATCCGTGATTAACCCACCTTGAGCTTGCTGTTGGCTCGCCGGAATGTGCCCAACCCAAGAGCCACCGCCTCCTTGCATTGACGAGGCGAATGGATATTCGTCGCGGCTAAGTCCTCTGATGTTTGGCACACCATCGAGTGCCGCAGCACGATTGGCGGCCGCGTTTACGCCGTGAGTCAGAACGCTAGGATGCCCTGCGCGCTGAGCGTGGAGAATGTTTTCCGCCAGTTCTGGATACTTGCTGGCGCTTACCTCAAGCCGCGGTAGCCCCCTTGCGGCGGCGGCTTCGACAGCGCCTCGCCCGAGCACACTGAGTTCTCCTCCAAGAAGGGACGAAGCCAGCAGTAGCGTGTTGTCGAGGTTGTTGTCATTAATCGCCGATCCCGCAACTCCCACCGCCGTCACGAACGGGTGATCGGCGAGGAATGGATACTGGGTTCGGAAGTCGATTGCACCCTGCTCGATCGCCTCACCCGCCTGGCGTATGGGCGCTGTTCCTGCCCTGTAACGATCCCACAGCCAGCGGCCCGTTGCATCCAGCGGCGGGAACATGATCGAGACTGTGATTTCACCGCGCTCATCGATATCAATTTCGGCGACAGCGAGATCATTGCCAGACCTCTCGGATGGGGCGAGATCGCCATGCGAGACTCCGCTAGCGTCCTGACCGGGTTTGGTGTGACCGATGCTGTTGGTAGTAAAGAGCCAAGCACCGAACCCGAGCGTAACGCCGTGGCCGTTGTAAGAGGTGTGGACGGACCACGGCTCGTACCCACTCGGATCGATCAAGGAAAGCGGGTTGTTACCTACGTAGCTGTAGCGGTTGAATGACTGCCCGACGTCAGGAGCAGAAACAAAGGGATCCGCGGACAGAAACCTCCCCACCAGCGGATCCTGGACGCGCCCGTTCATGTGGATGAGGTTGAGATTGTCCATCGCCTCATGCTCGGTGTAGGCGCGCCGGCTCGTGTTGGCGATCGCGGTCCAGTCACCCGCGGGCACGCTGCCCGACCAGCCCGCCTCCTTTCTGCGCTTGCCGAAGGCATCGAATGAGAGCCGCACCTGCACCGTGGCTGAGGCGTTGGTGATCGAGTCGATGCTGCCCAGGTGATCGTGCGTGAAGTAGAACGTGTCCTCGAGCGGGGAGCCCGAGGTCCTTCTGGTGTAGGTCGCGACGAGCCCGCTGGGGCTTGCGATGTAATGCTTGTAGTGGGTGCTCGAGGCGCATACCGAACGTCAATCGATGTGCGCGCATGAGTCTCCCTCGCGATGGAGCGTCTCTGTCTTTTATGTAACGTCTGATGTCTCGTAGACCTTGATCTCTCACCGAGACAAGCGAGGAAAGAGTCGCGCAATTGTCACGACACACAGGAACATTTTGTGCAGAAGTTGTGAGGCTGCAGTCAGGCGACGCAGCGAGGTGTACGCGTATTACTTATTGCCGCGCGCGCTGATCAATGTGTGAAGCAGTTTGAGGACAGCGCCGCACTCAGGCGTCGTTGCCACAAACGGCGAATGCGACGCCGATGAGCACGCCGATCCGATGCGGGCGCCCGCGGGCACTGTGAGTGCAGGCGTTTCTAGCGACAACAGTCGATCGAACTGATCAGCACGCCACTCACGTCTCCGCAGAAACGTCCTTTGCTCGTGTACTCGCGCCCTTGGCTTGCTGGAGCAGGACTTCAATGCCAAGACCATAGTCGATCCGCTCACCCCGCCAAAGCGTCGAGGCCGTGGCGCGGTCGATGCGGATGTCCTGCGCGCGATGGCTTGCGATGAGCTCGCGCCAATCTGAGAGCGGCTGACTGTGTCCGCGAGCGAGGGAGTCGAACGATTCACCATTGGGCTTCGTGAACCTCAGCGCTCCGTCATCGAGCACCTGTACGCAGACCCGGCCTTCGTGCACTGCGCGGTGATGGAAGCGACAGAGTGAGACGAGATTGGAGAGCTTTGTCTCCCCGCCCTTCGCCCAGTGATGGATGTGGTGTCCATCAACGTACCGAGTGTTGGGACAGCCGGGGAAGCGACAGCCTTGATCGCGGGCTTTAAGGGCGCGTCGAATAGCGGGCGGAATGGTCCGGGCCTTGCGCCCGACATCGAGCGGCTCCCCGTGACTGTCCTCGAGGATCCGGATCACACTCGCATCACAAGCGAGGCGGCGTGCAGTCTCCGCGGGGATTGCGGGTCCCTCTTCGAGCTCACAGCTCCCGGCGCATCGATCCTGAAGCGCCTCAGCGTCCACATGCACCACGATCTGCTGGCGATCACCCCCGCTCAAGGCGTCCTCACCGTGTGCCAAGAAACTCTCAGCGATCACGCTGAGTGCGTCCGCCCGTCGGGCGGCAAGGGTCGGTTGGACTTCAGACGTTTCCGCGGAAACGTCCGCGCGCGGCGTCGATTGAACGCACCGCTCGATCGCCTTGAGGACAAGCATCCCGACTTCTGCGGGTAATCGACCCTTGAGTACCAGGGATCCGTCATCATCATAGAAGTAGCTCAAGCCCCGGTTCGCCTGTTGACGCGCTTCCCTCGATAGTTCCTCCGCTTCCTGAGCTCTTCGGTAGTGACGCACTAACGTCTCGACGTGCTGAGCGGTACCGTGCAGTGCAATCGAGAGCAGATACTCTTCGGTCCCTTCACAGGCTACCCGCGTGAGGGCCCGGACCTTGGAGTAACTCAACTCCCCACGTGCCATGGCAGATGAGATGCGCGGCAACTTCTCGAGTGCATGCGCGACCCGCACCCTCTCGCGCGCAGCGCCCATGTCGATGCCGCACTTCCAGTTGAGCCAATGCGCACAGGATTGGGTCGCTGAATCCGACCAGCCCGAGCGACGGTCGAACTCCGCGATCAGCGTGAGAAATCGATACTCACCCGCGTTCAAGTGACCGGCGAGCTCAGTGATCCGGGCTTCAAGGGTGCGAAGTTCGAGCGACCGGTCCGCGCGTGCGACGTCATCCATAGGGCTCTCCGGTAGACTGATTGTATATACAGTATTCTACCGTATTCCCCAATCACAGCAAGGGGTTATGAGCGGTTAAAGCGCCAAAAATTGTTGGCCACCAGCTCGCAGATGCTGAGAGACGGCGGCCGCCCTAGCACCCGTCGGTACCGCGTGTCGTCTCCACTCACGTGTTCAATGCGCCCGCGTTCTCGCAGGTCGGCAGTTGTGGTTCGCGCAAAAACAGGTGCAGGCCCCGCAGGTCGCACCCAACGAGATTCGTGACGTGGCTAAGCGCTGGCAGCCTGGCGAAACGCTTGAAGAGCGTCGTGCAGGAACTCAACGAGGTTGCGCGCCGGACGTCCGAGAAGGCGCGGAATAGCGTCGGTCACTTCCATCGGCAGTGCGCCGGCCGCGGCGTAGTCCCAATACTCGAGCAACGCCTCGATCAGACGTGGTGACAGGCGACGAGCCTCGAGCGTGCCGCGAGCGCGCGGACTGCAAACATCGACGTAGGTGATGTGTCGCTCGAGCGCCGCGGAACACTGCTGGGCGATGGTGAAATAGTCGAGCGCTTTGGGACCGGTGAGCTCGAGCACTTGTGACTGTGCACCGTGCTCCATGACATGCACGGCAACATCGGCAACATCGCGCGCATCCACCAGCGGCCAGCGCCCGCCTCGTGCCGGCGCCTCGATCTTGCCGCTGCAGGTGATCTGCACCGCCTGCTTCAACAGGACCTGCATGCACAGCGCCGGCCGCAGAACGGTGCGCGCCGGGTAGAGCGCGGCGACGCGCGTCTCCGCGTCCCCATGCCAGCGCAGCAGTCGCAGCCGCGATTGCGCGTCGGCGCCCAGCGCACTCACCTGGATGATCTGCGATACGCCTGCGGCCTTTGCCGCCGCCGCGATTGCAGCGTGCACATCCGCGGTTTCCGGACCGAGGGGGGCAATGATCACGACACCCGTAACGCCCTGCATCGCCTTGGCGAGGAGCGCCGGGTCGTTGAAACTGCCGACGATCACATCTTCACGGGGGAACCCCGCGGGCACCTGGGCGGCGTCCCGAACCATCAATCGCAGAGGCCGTCCGCGCGCCGTCGCCGAGGCCACCACTGCCTTGCCTATGGTTCCGCTCGAATGTGTCACCAGCCACATCGACAATTACTCCTGGTCATTGTGCGATGGGAGGTTAAATGCGCCTCAGGCCGCGATAAACAAGCTCGATCGAACTTCACTGATGACACCCGCTCATCAATAATCCGCACCAGGAGGCACCGCGTTCTTGGACAACCTGGGCGACATCGTGACTTTCGTGCGCGTCGTGGCATCGGGCAGTTTCGTGTCCGCCGCCAACCAGCTCGGTGTCACCCCTTCCGCCGTCAGCAAGTCCGTGTCGCGCCTCGAAGAGAGCCTCGGCATACGCCTGCTCAACCGCACGACGCGATCGCTCAGTCCTACCGACGTCGGAAGCGCATTCTACGCACGCTGCCAGGCGCTGATAACCCAGTTGCAGGACGCAGAGGCCGAGGTCGTGGAAACACGCCAGCGCCCTCGCGGGCGGCTGCGCGTTGACATGCCTCTCACACTCGCAAGGGAATATGTAATTCCTGCCTTGCCACGTTTCCTGGCGCAGTTTCCCGATGTAACGCTGCAGCTGAGCTTTTCCGACCGGTTGGTCGACATGGTGAACGAAGCCATCGACATCGCGGTCCGCGTCGGCGAGCTCACCGACTCGCGGCTGGTGGCGCGCCGGCTCTGGAACCCCGATGTGGTCGCGATTGCATCGCCCGACTACCTGGCGCGGCGCGGGACACCGCAGGATCCAGACGACCTCAAGAATCATGACTGCATTCGATTCTTCAATCCGAACACCGGACGCATCATCGAATGGGCCATGATCCGCGACGGAGTACTCAAGCAGCTCTCCGTTAACGGACGCGTACTGGTCGACAGTCCTGAAGCGTTGCTCGAAACCGCCCTGTCGGGTGCGGGAATTGCGCCGGTCATGGGGTTCATGAGCGAACGCCCCGTCGCCGCTGGGTCACTCACGCGCGTGCTTCCGGATTGGCGCTTCGCGATCGAGCGTCCCGTGTCCGCGCTGTTCGTGAAGGATCGCCATCCGACCCCTAAGGTGCAGGCATTCCTCGACTTTCTCGTCACCTTGTTCCCCGGAAATCAGCGTGGACTGCGAGCCGGTGATTCCTGAGCCTCAGGCATCAGTGAAGTTCGGGCTCGCGCTTGTTCACGTTCTGTTCACCCCCTAATCTCCCTGTCCCTCGGCGGCCACCCGGACGGTCGCCGTTGCCAAGGGACATTCGCCATGCTCGCAACACACCACCCCCATCGCGACGCGGTTCGACCGGCGTTTGCGCACATTTCTGGCCCTGGTTGGCTCGCTCATCCTGAGTGCGGCGTTGCTGACCGGATGCAAGCCACAGGCTGCGCCGTCTGCGCCCGCGCCGCAGGTGAACGTCGCCAAGGTCATCGAGCGCAAGGTCAACGACTGGGACGAGTTCACTCGGGCGTATCCAGGCAATCGATAGCGTCGAGATTCGCCCGCGCGTCTCCGGCTACATCGAGCGCATCGCATTCACGGAAGGCGGCACCGTCAAGAAGGGCGACCTGCTCTTCGTCATCGACCCGCGCCCGTATCGCGCCGAGCTGCAGCGTGCGCAGGCGGATGCCGCCGGGGCAAAGACTCGCGCCGAGCTCGCGCGTAACGAAGTGGCACGCGCGGAGCGGTTGCTTGCCGCACGTGCGATATCGCAGGAGGAATATGACGAACGCGTGAATCGGGCGCACGAGACCGGCTCGGCGGTCGAGGCCGCAGCAGCGGCGGTCGAAGTCGCGCGTCTCAACCTCGAGTTTACGCGCGTCGTTTCACCGATCGACGGCCGGGTGGGCAAGGCGGAGGTGACCCCGGGGAATCTCGTTGGTAGCGGCGAACGGGCGACGCTCCTGACCACCGTCGTTTCCATCGACCCGGTGTACGTCGAGTTCACGGGCGACGAGCAGGTCTATCTGAAGTACGCCGCCATGTCCAAGAGCGGCGAGCGCGCGAGCTCGCGGGATGAGCCGAACCCCGTCTAGATGGGTCTGGCGAACGAAACGGGATTTCCGCATCCCGGCCACATGACCTTCGTCGACAATCAGCTGGATCCGGCGACTGGGACGATTCGCGGCCGCGCGATCTTTCGCAATCCGGTCGGGCTGTTCACCCCCGGGTTATTTGCACGCATCAAGCTGCTCGGCAGCGGACAGTACAACGCGATCCTTATCAACGACCGCGCGGTCGCCACCGATCAGAACCAGAAGTTCGTGCTCGTGGTCGGCGAGGACAAGACCCTGAGCTATAGGCCCGTCAAGATCGGTCGCACCGTGCAGGGCCTGCGCGTGGTGCTCGATGGACTGAAACCTGGTGAAACCATCGTCGTGAACGGCATTCAGCGCGTGCGCCCGGGCATGCCGATCTCGCCGCAGACCGTCCCGATGGACGAGGACGTACCGCCCGCTGCGCGGCTGCCGGAAGTCGGCACCACG
>CAVPJQ010000010.1:5000-135886 GCA_963705495.1 uncultured Gammaproteobacteria bacterium
TTTACCAAAAACACAGCACTCTGCGAACACGAAAGTGGATGTATAGGGTGTGACGCCTGCCCGGTGCCGGAAGGTTAATTGATGGGGTCAGCCGCAAGGCGAAGCTCCTGATCGAAGCCCCGGTAAACGGCGGCCGTAACTATAACGGTCCTAAGGTAGCGAAATTCCTTGTCGGGTAAGTTCCGACCTGCACGAATGGCGTAACGCTGGCCCCACTGTCTCGACCCGAGACTCAGTGAAGTTGAAATCGCTGTGAAGATGCGGCGTACCTGCGGCAAGACGGAAAGACCCCGTGAACCTTTACTATAGCTTTACACTGAACTTTGAACCTGTTTGTGTAGGATAGGTGGGAGGCTTTGAAGCGTGGACGCTAGTCCGCGTGGAGCCAACCTTGAAATACCACCCTGGCATGTTCGGAGTTCTAACCCTGGTCCGTGATCCGGATCGGGAACAGTGTATGGTGGGTAGTTTGACTGGGGCGGTCTCCTCCTAAAGAGTAACGGAGGAGTGCAAAGGTACCCTCAGCGCGGTCGGTCATCGCGCACAGAGTGCAATGGCATAAGGGTGCTTAACTGCGAGACGGACATGTCGAGCAGTAGCGAAAGCTGGTCATAGTGATCCGGTGGTTCTGTATGGAAGGGCCATCGCTCAACGGATAAAAGGTACTCCGGGGATAACAGGCTTATTCCTCCCAAGAGTCCACATCGACGGAGGAGTTTGGCACCTCGATGTCGGCTCATCACATCCTGGGGCTGTAGCAGGTCCCAAGGGTATGGCTGTTCGCCATTTAAAGTGGTACGCGAGCTGGGTTCAGAACGTCGTGAGACAGTTCGGTCCCTATCTGCCGTAGGCGTTGGAGAATTGAGGGTGAGCTGCTCCTAGTACGAGAGGACCGGAGTGGACGCACCTCTGGTGTTCCGGTTGTCACGCCAGTGGCATTGCCGGGTAGCTATGTGCGGACGGGATAACCGCTGAAAGCATCTAAGCGGGAAGCCCCCCCCAAGATTAGTTCTCCCTGGGAACTCGATTCCCCTGAAGGGCCGTCACAGACTATGACGTTGATAGGCTGGGTGTGTACACGCAGCAATGCGTTTAGCTAACCAGTACTAATTGCCCGTGAGGCTTGACCATATAACACCCAAGCGGTTGGGTGTTTCTTTGACGATGCGAATGCGACACGTCAGGAAAGCAAGTGTGCCGGATTGGAGGGAACGGCCGGAGTGAAAACTCCGGCCGGGCTCTCGAAAAGTTTGCCTGGCGGATATAGCGAGCGGGAACCACCCGATCCCATTCCGAACTCGGAAGTGAAAACGCTCTGCGCCGATGATAGTGTGGCCGCAAGCCATGCCAAAGTAGGTCACTGCCAGGCTCTCAAACAAAACCCCTGAGGTCGCGAGGCTTCAGGGGTTTTTCTTTGGCGCGAAATTTCCGCGAGACCCCCTGATCTACCGGTTACACGCGCCGTCACCGGGGCGACGCGCTAGTCTGCGCGCACACGCACCTCCGCCGTCGATGAGTCCCGGCGACAGGTCCTGCTATTACGGACAGAATCCAAGGAATTGTCATGCCGTCGTTTGTGCAGCGTTCGCTTCTCATCGCCTTGATCGTCGTGGCCGTAGATGTCGGCACGTGTTCGCAGCTGAACCTGCTGCCGGATCGCGGTCGACCGTAACGGGTGCACGGCCTAAGCTCTGTCTGGTGCTGAGCGGGGGCGGCGCGCGCGGCGTCGCACACATTGGCGTACTCAAGGTCCTGGAGGAGCTGCGCGTACCGGTCGATTGCATCGTCGGCACCAGCATGGGGTCGATCATCGGCGGCGGTTATGCATACGGGAAATCTCCCGCCGAGATGGAGCGCCTGATACGGGAAGCCAAGTGGGACGATGTGCTGCTGGACCAGCCGCAGCGGCCCGACCGGTCAGTGCGCAGCAAGGAGCTCGATCGCTCCTTGATCGGCGGTGCGGAGTTCGGTATACGCGGCCTCGAGGTCGAGTTGCCGGCGGGCGCGATCATTGGCCAGCAACTTGAGATCTTCCTGCAGGGCCTGGCGGGGCCTAACGAGAAGTTTCCGACCTTCGATAATCTGCCGATCCCGTTCCGCGCCATCGCCACGAACATCGAAGATGGATCGATGGTGGTCCTCGATCACGGCAGCCTTCCGCAATGCCTGCGTGCCAGCATGTCGGTGCCGGGCGTGTTTGCACCGGCGGAAATCGATGGTCAGCTGCTCGTGGATGGCGGGCTCACGCGCAACCTGGGTGTCGACGTGGCGCGTCAGCTCGGGGCGCAGAAGGTCATCGCCGTAAATCTCGGGACGGGCCTCATGAAGCGCGACCAGATCCGCTCGTTCCTCAGCGTCGGCTCGCAGATGGTCAATATTCTCACCGAGCAGAATGTGCGCAAATCGCTCAACGAGCTGACCGACCAGGACGTTCTCATTCTTCCCGAGCTCGGCGACTTCAGCTCGGCAGATTTCGTGAACTCTGCGAAGACCATCGAGATCGGTGAGCGTGCCGCGTGGGCGGTGGCCGATCGCCTGCGAACGTTGAGCGTCAGCGAAGCGGAGTTCTCGGGGTACACCGCGAAGCTGCGCAGTGTCCAGCATCCGTCGGGCTATGCCGGCGTGCGAGCTCGACACCAAGAGCCTCACGCGCGTCAATCCACGCGTGGTTGACGCTACTTTCAATTCAGCAACGCAAGGGCAGCTCGACCAAGAAGCGCTGGCACGCGGCCTCAAGGAGCTGCTGGCCACGGATGACTTCCAGCAGGTGCGTTATCGCGTCGACAGCACGGATACCGGTCGCTATCTCGCCATCGAACCCCGCGAAAAGGCGTGGGGGCCGAACTATTTGCACCTCGGCCTCAATCTCTCGACCGACTTCCAGGGTGCCAGCGCTTTCAATCTCAACGTCGATCACCGCATGACCTGGTTGACGGATCGCGGACTGGAATGGCGTAACCGCTTTTATCTCGGTGATCTGACCGGTATCGCAAGCGAGCTCTATCAGCCGCTCGATCTCGCGCGCAAATGGTTTAGTGCGGGACGACTCGTGGCAGCGCAGGAACTGGAGAACATCTTCCTCGACGAGGATGCAGTTGCCCAATATCGAAATCGGCGCGGCGAGGTTGCCCTGGAGTTGGGACGGCGCATAGGGACGTATGGCGATGCCCGTGTCGGATATCGCTACGGCCAGGTGAGTTTTACGAAATCGACCGGCAGTCCAGCGCTTCCTGATAGCCACGATGATCTTGGCGCAGCCTATCTGCAGCTGACGCTCGATCAGTACAACAACTGGAATTTCCCTTCCTCCGGATATATTGCCTCGCTCAATCTTTCCACCACGCGTCAGAGCCTCGGCTCGGACGTCGATTACTACAGCGGCACCGCCCGTCTTCGAAAAGGCATTCGGCACGGACGACAACCACTACCGCGTCGGTTTCGACTACTACACGACCTTCAACGGCGAGCGCCCGATCTACAACGCCTTCGCGCTCGGTGGCTTTCAAAACTTGTCTGGTTACAGCCAGCGCGAATTTCTCGTCGATGGCGCGCTGCTCGGACGCATGGTCTACGAGCGTCGCCTGTTCTCGCTGCCGGCCTTCGGCAGCGGGCATTTACTGGGGAGGCTCTCTCGAGGCAGCCAGCATCGACAATCGCCTCAATGGTCCCGATCCGAGTGGCGTGATCTATTCGGGCTCGATGTACCTCGCAGCCGATACGCTACTCGGGCCCTGCTACTTTGCGGTGGGCGTGTCCGAGACTGGAAACACGGCGGTCTATCTGTTCCTCGGTCGCCCGCTGTAAGCGGCTGATCGAACAGGGCAGGGCCGGGCGCTTATACTGCGCACCGGTTCACAGGCGGCTGAATCCGAATCCAGGGACGAGTCGAAAGTAACCGTAAACCCGCGTATGGAAGAGCCGGTTCTGAAACGCATTGCCCGAGGCGAGCAGCGCGCCGTTTCCGAGTGCATCGAGCAGTTCGGGAATCTCGTCTGGGCGCTCGCGCGACGGCTTTCGCGCACGCGCGCGGATGCCGAGGACGCTGTTCAGGAGATCTTTATCGACCTTTGGCGCAGCGCCAGCCGGTACGATCCGGCCCAAGGCTCGGAGAAGGTGTTCATTACGACGATTGCACGGCGAAGATTGATCGACAGGCTGCGTCGCTCCGCACAGGAACCGGCGCGTGAGTCCACCGATGCCCTTGATGACCGTGGGCTGGGCAGAACCCGGCAGCCGCGGAGAGATCTGCGTCGAAGCCGAACGGGCGGCGCGTGCCGTAGCACGCCTGCGACCCGAGCAGCAAACAGTACTCGAGCTCGGAATCCTTCAGGGTCTGAGTCATTCGGAGATTGCTGCCAAGACAGGCATGGCGCTTGGAACCGTAAAGACGAACATGCGGCGCGGGCTGATCGAGGTTCGCGAACTGATGGAAACGCGTCGGTGCCGAACCGGCAGGAGGGTCGCGGTCATGAGCGATGCATTCCTGCGTAACGAGCGCTTGCTCGACCTGCTGGCCAAGCAAGCGACCGAAGGCGTTACAACCGCCGAGCAGTCAGAGCTCGAGCGCCTGTTGGCGCAGTATCCCTGATGCGGATCCGCAGCTCATCGACCGCATCGCCGCTTCAGTGATGCTGGCAGGAGATCTTCCGGAAGAACCCTTGCCCGCTTCCTTGCGTGCACGTATCGAATCACAAGCGGCTCGGGAATTGCCTGCACGCCACCAGCAAGGTCACCTCGATCCATTCGCGCACCGCCGAGCGGCACGCGGCGGCGACCGGACGCTTCGCGTGGTTTGCGGCCGCGGCCTGCCTGGTGCTGGCTGTCATCGGATGGTGGCCTCGATTGCATGAGACCATTCAACCGCCTGCGGTCACAGCAGATCCCGCGGCCGCTGACGCCCGCCGAGGAACGGCTCGCGCTTCTGCAAAAGCGGGGCAGTCACTCACGCGCAGTGGATCAGCACCGATGACCCGGCTTCACAGGGGGTCAAGGGCGATGTCGTCTGGGACAACTCGAAGCAGCGCGGCTATCTGCGCTTCAGCGGGCTGCCTGCCAACGATCCGGGACAGTCGCAATACCAGCTATGGATCTTCGACGCGAAGCGCGACGACTCGTTATCCCATTGACGGCGGCGTGTTCGACATTCCGGCGGGCGCGACCGAGGTCGTCATCCCGATCAATGCGCGTCTCGCAGTAAACGACCCAGCGATGTTCGCGGTCACGATCGAGAGGCCTGGTGGCGTGGTGGTCTCGGCTCGCGAGCACATCGTCGCCCTCGCAAAGGTTGCGGCCGGCTGAACGGCTCGCGCCGCGTGACACGCGTCATGACTCCACAGGGCTCGCACGAGGCGCAATCGGCCCGCAGCGTTCTCATGATCCGGCCGGCACGTTTCGGCGCGAATCCAGCGACCGCGGCAGACGAATGCCTTTCAGGCGCGCACCACTGAAGAGCCACTGCTTGGGATTCGCGAGCGCGTCGCGAGCGAGTTCGACGCGCTTGCCGCTGCCTTGAGGCACGCGGGTGTCGAGGTTTGCGTCGTGGACGATACGGCTGAACCTGAGAAGCCCGATGCGATCTTTCCCAACAACTGGGTGAGCTTTCATGCGGACGGCACGGTAGTGCTGTATCCGCTGCTGGCACCGAACCGGCGCACGGAACGGCGGCTGGAAGTGTTGGAACAGCTCGTTACGCAGCATCAATTCCGGATCCTCCGAACAGTTGATTTGAGCGAGCACGAAACGACGGGCGGATATCTCGAAGGCACCGGGAGCCTGGTGCTCGATCGTGTGAACCGGCTGGCATTCGCCTCGCTGTCGCCGCGCACTCAGCTCGATCCCATCGGCGACTTTGCGCAACGCCTCGATTACGAGGTCATCAGCTTCGAGGCGTTCGATGCGGCCGGAGTCCCGCCGTACCACACGAATGTCCTGATGTGCGTCGGAACGCATTTTGCGGTGCTGTGCACTGGCGCCATCCTCGACGCAGCACGACGTGATGCAGTCACTCGGATCCTTGAAAGCACCGGGCGCGAGCTGATCGACATCTCGTTGCGCCAGATGAGCGCGTTCGCTGGCAATATGCTGGAGCTGGACAGCGGGACTGGCGACAAGATCATCGTCATGTCCACTACGGCGCAGCAGAGTCTCGATAGCACGCAGCGGAGCAGCCTGGAGCGCTACGGCAATAACGTTGTAGTGCCGATTCCGACCATCGAAAAGTATGGCGGCGGCAGTGTGCGTTGCATGCTCGCGGAGATTCACCTTCCGCATCGCAGTTGAGAAATGTCGCTACAATTTCACCGCGAGGTACGTATTTGCTCGAACTTGGACTGAAGACGCTGCTGAGTTACCTGTTGGGCTCCCTCATGGGCGGCCTGATCGTCGGACGCCTGCGCGGGGGCGTCGACATACGCAGCGTGGGCAGCGGCAATGTCGGTGGCACCAACGCGCTGCGCACCCAGGGGAAGATGTTCGCTCTGTGGGTAGTGCTCATCGACGTGCTCAAAGGTGTCATTGCCGCGGGCGTCTTGCCGCAACTGCGCATACCGGGGGTCGACGTCGATCCACAAGTACATCGCGATTGGCTGGTGATGGCGTGCGCAGCCGCCGCCATCTGCGGGCACGTCTACCCCGTCTGGTACGGATTCCGCGGTGGCAAGGGCGCTGCGACACTGGTTGGAACCCTGCTTGGGATCCAGCCGGCCCTGTTGATTCCGGTCCTGGTGACGTGGCTGGTCGTCGTGATGCTGTCGGGATACGTCGGGCTCGCGACGATGTGCGCGGGCGTATCGCTGCCGCTCTATCTATGTGCGACACAGGTGCCCCCGCCTGCCGCGCTGATGGCATTCAGTGTCGTGATGGCTCTGTTCGTGATCTACACGCATCGCAGTAACGTCGCCCGCATGCTTCGGCACACCGAGCCTCGTGCTCAGCGGTTGTGGTTACTGCGCCGTTGAGTGCGCGGCGCACACGGCCCAGCGTCACGTTGCGCGAGCAGCTCATCCATCTGCTCGCTGACGGGGAGTTCCATTCCGGTGCCCGTCTCGCCGCGAGGCTTGGCGTGAGCCGCACCGCTGTATGGAAGGTTCTGCACAGCCTTTCACAGCTGGGTCTCGAAATGCACAGCGTGCCGAAGCGTGGCTATCGGCTGGCACAGGCTATCGAGACGCTTTCGAGCACGCGCATAGAAAGGAAGCTCTCGGCGCAGGCGCGCTCGCGGGTACGCAGGCTCGAAGTCCTCGCCGAGATCGAATCGACCAATTCGCACCTGTTCGCGGTCACCGATCTGCCGACAGGGTGCGCCGACGTTTGCATCGCGGAGTTTCAATCCGCCGGACGCGGGCGGCGGGGACGAAGCTGGACGGCGCCATACGGCAGTGGCTTGTGCATGTCCCTGAGCTGGCAATTTCCCGAGAGCCCGCGACAAATCGGCGCATTGAGTCTCGCCACCGGCGTCGGGGTTCTCAGAGCGCTCCGAGAGCAGGGCGTTAGCGGCGTTGGCCTGAAATGGCCCAATGACATCCTCTGCGCAGGCCGTAAACTCGGCGGCATTCTCATCGAGCTGAGGGCTGAGACCGCGGGACCCGCGTATGTCGTGCTGGGGATTGGCCTCAACATTCGCCTGAGCATGCAGGCGCAGCGTGCAATTCAGGCGAGCGGTGCGGCGGCGGTGGATCTGGCGGAGATCGGCGCGCTGTCGAGTACCGGGCGCAATATGCTCGCCGCCGCAATCGTCAACCGGGTGGTCGAGGTACTCGCGGAGTTCGAACAGCGGGGGTTTCGACCCTTCATGAATGAATGGCGCGACGCGGACGCTCTGTCCGGTGAACCGATCCGCGTGCTCCTCGGCGAGCAGACGCAGAGAGGCATCGCGCGCGGCATCGATGAAGACGGGGCGCTGATGCTCGAGACGCCGACCGGTCTGATGCGCTTCGTCTCGGGCGAGATCAGCGTGCGCGCGGGCGCATAGCAAGGGGTGTGCGCATGATCCTGTTGCTCGACATCGGCAACACACGGGTGAAGTGGGCGCAGCTCCTCGATGGTTCGCTCACGCCGCAGCAGTCCTTCGTGCATCGGGACGTGGCCCCCGAGGAATGGATCAAGCAACTGTTTCGTGAGCGCTTTCGCCCGCAGAGGTTGCTGGTGGCGAACGTTGGTGGTGCCGCAATGGAAGGAACGATTCGACGCGAAGCGCAGCGCGTGTGGCAGCTCACGCCGGAATTCGCCACTTCGGAGGCGCATGCGTGTGATGTCACCAACGCATACCCTCAGCCGCCCTCGCTGGGGGTCGACCGCTGGTTGGCACTGATCGCTGCGCGGCATCTCGCTCCCGGTTGGGCCTGCGTGATCGACGCCGGGACCGCACTGACAATCGACGCGCTCGATCCAGCCGGGCTGCACCTCGGGGGGCTCATCATTCCTGGCAGCCGGATGATGATGAATGCGCTGCTGGATCGAACCAGTGATATCGCACGCAAAGCGCGTGAATACGCGGGCCAGGCCGCAGGCATGATTGCGGAGAAGAGCGTTTTCGCGAGCAACACGGCACAGGCGGTGGCGAGTGGGGCACTCTACGCCCTGGCCGCCGCTGCAGACCGGGCAGTTGCGGACCTCACGCGACGCGCGGCCGGTGCTACGCCGCGGGTTTACCTGACAGGAGGCGACGCGGAGCAGCTCAAGCGCGCCATGACGAGCGTCGCTGAAGTTGTGCCGGATCTCGTGCTGCTAGGCCTGGCGGTGACAGCGGAGCGCCCGTGAAGCATGCGCCCGCGAGGCCGTAAGATTCCCGCATGAAGGCCCTGTTCCTGGCACTGCTCTTGGTGAACCTCATGGTGCTCGCCTGGACAGCGTGGCACGCGCCTGAGGATCTTCGCGCGTCGACGCCGGCCGCGAGTACCGTGCCGACTTTGCAGCTCGCGAGTGAGAAGGACTCCGCGCCTCCTGCACCGACGGCGTCGACGCCAGCCACCCAGCGACACGTCACCGCTCGCCACCCAATCGGATTCGCACTTCCGGTTTGACGCCGACAGATGCAATCAGCGCCTGCTGAATGGCGCCGGACGTTGCATCAGTCTTGGACCGTTTCGTGATCTCGCTGAAGCGAGCCAGGCTTCATCGACCATGCGTGGTTCCGGCTACGCGCCGCGCACGCGGCTCGCGGAAGGCGAAGTATGGGCGGGATTGTGGGTGTATCTCGCGGACCTGCCATCGCGCGCTGAGGCCCAACGCGCGATGAGCGTTCTCAAGCAAAAAGGTGTAGCTGACGCCTACATCATGCCGGCAGCCGATCAGACCAATGTCATTTCGCTTGGAATCTTCAGCGAGCCGCAGCGTGCGCAACGGCGCGCCGAGGAAGTGCGCGCGCTCGGTTTCACGCCCTCGGTTGCTGATCGCACGCGCAAGGACACGGTGTACTGGATCGATATCGACCTCAAGTCGACCGATGCCATGGTGAGTCCGTCCGAGATCCAGGGTGAAAGCGGTCGCATCGTGCGATTGCAGGTACAGGCCTGCCCACAAGGCTCGGCTGCCACCAGCTGAATTGAACTCCGGCCTGCTAGAATTCGGCGCGAAGCCGGCTTAGCTCAGTTGGTAGAGCACCTGATTTGTAATCAGGGGGTCGGGGGTTCGAATCCCTCAGCCGGCACCAAGCCTACCCTCAGGTCGTTTCGAATCCGTGCGCGCGCTGAAAGGCGGGACGCGTGGCGCACCGATCTGCGTACGCGAACAGGGCGGGCTCGTCGGCGACCATCTTGAACAGGCGCAGGAAGTGACAGCCCGAGCCGAGCATCACGTCCGCCGCGGAGAACTGTGCGCCGAGAATCCACGGACCCTTCGCCAGATCCGAAACGCAGCGTCTCCAGCATCTGCGCCCAACTGCCCCAACCGTTGCGGGAAGAGTTGGCCGGTAGTCCGCCGAATTTTTCACCCATCGCAGGCTCGATCACCGAGTTGTTGAACATGAGCCATTGCAGATACGCACCGCGATCGGCGTGGCCGATCGGCGGCGCGAGACCAGCTTGAGGGTACTGATCCGCGACGTACGCGCAGATCGCGCCAGAGTCCCAGAGTCGCACCGTGCCATCTTCGAGCGCTGGCACCTTTCCCATCGGCGAGGCCGCGCGGAACCTTGGATCGGACGTGGAAGCTGGATCGCGGATATTGATCTTCACCCGCTCGTACGGACACGCCGGCTTCCTCGAGGAGCCAGGCGATCCGAAACGCGCGGGTCTGTGCACACCAATGGAGTCGCATCGTCTGTCTCCGGCACGCAGGCGCCCGTGCGGCAGGATACTGTTCTTATATACAGTACGCAACAATCGCCCGGTCCGGCAGGCGGTCAGGTTGCCATCTTCTCCTTCGCCTGCGTTTTCAGCTGGCCACTCTGCAGCACCAGCTGGTACGCGAGGTAGTACTTGTAGATGTTGCTCACGTACTGAACGGTCTCGCGGCCGATGCGGCGTGATGCCATCACTTCGACGTTCTGAAACCACTTGTTCGGATCGAGGCCCTGCTTGGGCGCATCACGACGCAGCCCCTGGATGCGCGCTGGACCAGCGTTGTAGGCCGCGAACGTGAACAGCATCTTGTCGACCTTCGAGATGCCGGGATCGTTGAAGTACTGATCCTCGAGCACTCGCAGGTACTTGGTGCCCGCAAGGATATTGGGCTCGAGCTTTTCAATGCCCTTGACGTTGACACGCTTGTCCGACGCGGTCGTAGGCATGACCTGCATCACGCCGATCGCGCCGACATGACTGCGCTTGCTCTGATCCAGGCCTGACTCCTGGTAGGCTTGCGCGGCGACCATCAGCGGGTCGAAGTCGAACTGATTCGCGTAACGACGGAATGCGTCGATCATCGGCTCGAGCTTGGCGAGCTCGTTGCGGTCGAGCGCATTCTTCACCCAATCCGTGTCCTTCAGATATTTCACCATCACGATGTTGCCACTGCGCGTTCCAATCTTGTGCCCTTTCACGAATTCATCGACAGCCGCCTTGAGCTTTGGTGTGTTCTTGCGCAGCGCCCAGGCGAAACGCGAACCAACGTGCACCGTCAGATCCTCGCGCGCCCTGGCCTTATCGAACACCTGGGTCCAGAAATTCGCCAGGTAGCTGTCGGCCACCGTCATCGGCAGCAAACCACTGCCTACCATTTCGATCAGGTCCTCATCTTCGAGGTGCTCATCCGCTGCTTGAATGTCGATCAGCGGGCGGCCCGCACTCTTGAGCGTGTGGTTCAGCGCCTCCAGGCTCCGGTAATACGAACTCGATTTGCGCACCCACACTTGCTTGCCGGCGAGATCGTTCAGCGAGATGAGCTCAGGCGCCGAAGGCCCGGTCACGAGAATCTCGGTTCCGCCTTCGGCAAACGGCGCCGAGAAGTCCACCAGCTCCTCACGCTGTGCGCTGATCGTCAGGCCTGCAGCCGCGATGTCGCCACGCCCGGCGGCCAGCGCGGAAAAGAGCTGGTCCCGCGCAACGGGTATCGGCAGGACATGGACGCGCAGCTTTCCCGTCTTGAATTTCTTGTTGATCTCGCTTTCGAACATCTGCAGCGCGTCGTAGGTGAGACCGCGTTGCTGGCCCTGATCGATAAAATAGAAGAGCTTGCTCTGTACCACCAGCACGCGGATGACGCGTCGCTTGAGCATCGCGTCGAGATCATCGAAAGCCGGCTTGAGAAGATGAGTGTAGTTTTCGTGCAGCTCTAGCGGGGGTGCTGATTCCGGTACCTCAGCCGTTGCTGGGGACGTCGCGCCTTCGGCGGCACCGGGACTTGATGCAGGTGGCTTGGCTTCAGAGCTTGCGGTCGGCTTCGAATCGCCACCGCACGCAGCGATCGCCAGGCTTGCGGCGAGAACACCGAAGACCAGAATCTTCATGGCCCCCTCCGCGAAGCTTTTGCGTTCGCAGCCGAACGAGATTATGGGCGCACGATCTCGACGCTGACCAGCTCGCCATCCTCGAAGCGCAGCACTGCCGGGAACGTCGAGGAGCCGCGGTCGTAGGTCCAGGTTTCAACGTGAATCGTGCCGCTGGTGGAGGTTGTGCCGTTGGGACGGCGCACTTGTTGCGGAATATCTTCGCTCGTCTTCGAGGTCGGCTCGCCGCAATACTGGAGCACGGCGTCCCGGCTCATCGTAGAGTCGACCAACTTGGATCCACAACGGAACGTATCGTCGCCCGCGAGGGCACTCGCGGTAATGAGCGATAGCAGCAGGGTCAGTATGGAACGAGTGTGCACGCGACTACCGGCCAGCGTAATTCTCCATCATCAATCCAGTGCCGCCGCGCGACACGTGCGCGACAACGGCAGTGCGACGATGAATCTTGGTCACGGTCCCCAGGTTGATTGCGAAAGCCAGCTCAACCGTCTGCCCTTTGCGCAGCCCGTAGTTTTCGGTCTCGATGAACACACCGTTGGCGCTGAGGTTCTTTGCCTTGCAGATGCGTCCGCGCTTGCCAGGGAAGGTGATGTAGACAGTGGTCTTTGCGCGGTGACGGGTGTGCAGTCGACGCTCCATGACCCGATCCTCAGTAGTTCTTGTAATGGCCCAAGCGTGCTGAGGAATTATGCCTGCTCGAAACCGCGACGCAACAGACACCCCGGAAAAGATGTTTTGCGGCGCGATATGTCAGGTCAGCTTTGACTCCAATTTGACAGGTTGCCTGCCAAAACCGCACCGTCCCACCCCTCGCAAACGTGGAGTTCCATCGTGCCTGCCTACATCATCGTCGAGGTCGAAATCACTGAGCCGGCTGGATACGAGGACTACAAGCGGCAGACGCCGATCAGCCTGGCGCAGTACGGGGGGCGCTTTATCGTCCGCGGCGGGCACGCTGAAAATCTCGAGGGCGACTGGATCCCCAATCGGATCGTAGTGCTCGAATTTCCCAGCGCCGAGCAGGCGAAGAAGTGGTGGTCCTCGGCCGAATATGCCCCCGCCAAGGCGCTTCGCCAGCGTTGCGGGCGCACACGCATGATCGTCGTTGAAGGCGTGAGCTGAACGAACGCGTCGCGCCACGATGTCGCAGCCCTCAGGATCTCACGCCATTCCCGCGCTGCGGCTCGAAGACATCCGCGCGGCACGACAGTTGCTGGGCGATCGCGTCGTTACGACCCCTGTCCAGGAGTGGCAAAGCCACACGATCGACGAAGGGCTCGGGCCGGGCGCGCGCGTGTTCATGAAACTCGAGCTGCTCCAGAGAACCGGCAGCTTCAAGGCGCGCGGCGCATTGCTGAACTTGTTGCGGCTGACGGCGGAGCAACGTAAACGCGGCGTCACCGCGATCAGCGCGGGCAATCATGCGGTCGCCGTCGCCTACGCTGCGCAGGTGCTTGGCGTACACGCCAAGGTCGTGATGATCAAGACCGCCAACCCTTTTCGCGTGGACCTGTGCCGCAGCCATGGCGCCGAGATCGAGTTTGCGCCAGACGCGCACATCGGTTTCCAGCGTGTCGCAGAGATCGAGAAGAATGAGAGCCGCGCGCTGATCCATCCCTTCGAGGGGTTCGGAACCGCGACCGGTACGGCGACGCTCGGGCTCGAACTGTGCCAGCAGGTCGAACAACTCGATGCAGTGATCATCCCGATCGGTGGCGGCGGGCTGTGCGCGGGCGTCGCGTCCGCCGTGAAACTCATGCAGCCGCGATGTGCTGTCTACGGTGTCGAGCCGGTCGGTGCGGATTCCATGCATCGCAGCTTCGCCGCCGGCGAGCCGCGCTCGATCGAGCGCGTCTCCACCATTGCGGACAGCCTTGGGGCGCCCTTCGCGCTTCCGATTACGTTCGAGCTTTGCAGGCGCAACGTAGATGATCTCGTGCTGCTGACGGATGACGAGTTGCGCGCCGGCATGAGGCTGATGCAGCGCGAGTGCAAGCTGGCCGTGGAGCCTGCGGGTGCCGCGGCCGCGGCGGCGATGCTCGGACCGCTGCGCGCGCGACTGCAGGGTCGCCGTGTTGCGTTGATCGTCTGCGGTTCCAACATAGATACCGCGACTTACGCCCGGCTGATCGAAAGCGGGGCGTGACTGACCCGCCCCATCGCGTGAATTGCACCAAAGGCCAATGAATTCGTTTGACGTCCTATGGGATCATGCGCCCCCTTCGACACCACAAGCAGCAATCACAGGAGTCAGCCAATGAACAAGATCGGGAAACACCCGCTCGCAGTGTCAGCTTTGTTCGCAATCCTGCCGCTGGTCGCAGCGGGTGCGGCCGAACCGCCGAAACCGGTCAAGGTAGAGGACGCCATCAAGGTCACAACCAAGATCGAAGCGGTGGACCTCGAAAAGCGATTGATCACGGTCCGCGATCGGGACGGCAACCCCGTCGAGCTGGAAGTGAGCCCTGAAGTCCGCAATCTGGCGCAGGTGCACGTCGGAGACAACATGAATGTCGTCTACTACCAGGCCCTTGGCGCCGAATTCAAGGCGCCTGGCACGGGCGTGAAGGGTGTTCAGGAGGAGGCGGTCGCGAGTCGGGCGGCTCAAGGCGAGAAGCCTAGTGCAGGGGTAGGTCACCAAACCAAGGCGACCGTAAAGATCGACTCGGTGGATGCGGCAACCAACACCGTCAAGTTCACGGGGCCCAAGGGCGTACTGCGGACAGTCGCGGTTAAGGATCCGAAGGCTCAAGCCTTTATCAAGCAATTGAAGAAAGGTGATGAGGTTGAGCTGACCTACACTGAAGCGCTTGCGATCAGCGTAGATCCAGCAAAGTAAGTAGTCCGGGCGTTGGGCGGTTACTGCCGCCCAACGCTACGTCGCCAGGGACAGCTCACTTCACGGTGTAGCCGCGCCCTTCCATGCACGCGCCCACGGCGCGGGTGTAGGTTGCAATCTTCTCCTGCTTCGCAGCCTCGGCTGCCTGCGCGACTTTGCTGTTGCTGAGCCTGTGCTTGTTGCTGGGCGGCAGCCTGCTGCTGTCGCGACTTGCGACCGCCGGCGATCACGCCCGCCGCTGCTCCGTACTTGGCGCCCTCGTCGGCGTCATTGCTCGCGATCTCCCCCACGACTGCTCCGGCCGCTGCACCGCGAGCGGCACCCTTAGCTCGCTCACCAGTCGGTCCAGTCTGCGGCGGCGGTTGGGTCGGGGCGGGAGGAGGTGTCTGCGCCACAACGACCGGGTCGATTCCCGTCGTTTGCTTGGCCCAGCCGTCACATTCAGTCTTGTCCTTGTTCATCTGCTCGGCGGTCTGGTTCTTCGCCGGATAGTAGATCGGCTGCTCCGCTGCCACGAGAGCCGCACTCATCGCAACCCCAAGCACGAGTGCAATACCCCGTTCTGCTCGATTCATGTCAGGCTCCTCATCTGTGGGTGACCGGCAACGCAGTGGTTGGCGCACTGTCGCGTGCACGGTACCGCCCCAAAGTGTACGCCTGTGTGACGCTGGTCTGTGGAGCCCCTTGGTCGGATTGACAACCTGAAAAAGGAGGACGAGTCATGGTGCGCCCGGGCGGGATTCTCATTTCTCGCGATTGGTGCCTTTCTGTCCCTCGGCTGTAGCGGACAACCCTCCGTGGCTGCCGCGCCAATGAACGCCACCACCCTGGAGAATGTTCAATGGACGCTGCTCCAGATCGACGGTGAAGCCGTCAAGACATCGTCGCGCGGCACTCCGACGATGAGTCTCGCGTCCAAGGACCGGCGCATGTCGGGATTTGCCGGGTGCAATCGAATGATGAGTGGTTACGAACTCGACGGCGAGGCGCTCAAGTTCAGCGGCATGGCGACGACGCGCATGGCCTGCATCGACGTAACCCCGGAGGAGCCTCTGTTGCGGGCATTGGGCGCGACCACCCGCTGGAAGGTCACCGGGAATACGCTCGAGCTGTTTGACGCCTCCGGGGCGGCCCGCACGCGCTGGACAGTAACCGTGATCGAATCAGGAGAGCGGAAATGAAACCAAGTGAACAGTCATGGCGCCGTACTATCCTGGCCGCGAGCGCTGCACTCGCGGTCTTGACCCTTGCAGGCTGCGAGAAGGAACCGAAGGTGAGTGTCGTCAAGGCCGTGCTCGATCAGGACGAGGCCGCGTACCGGCAGCAGGCGGCGCTTTACGATGAGCAACTAAAGACCACGGCGCGTCAGATCGAGCGCACCGAGCAACAGATGCAACGCTCGGAGGCACTGCTCGCCCGTTGGGAAAAACAGGCCGACCGGTACGACGCAATTCTCGACGCGCTGGGAAAAGCAGGCAGGCGTGAAACCGCAGTAGCCTTTCGGGCACCCGCGACGGACTGAAAGGCATTTGGCGGAGCTCAAACAATGTTGCTGGAAGCGATGACCATGGCACTCGTACTCACCTCGACCGCATTCCCCCCGAACGGCTCCATACCGAAGCTCTACACGTGCGAGGGAAAGGACATCTCCCCGCCGCTGGCGTGGGCCGGCATGCCGACCGGCACGAAGAGCCTGGTGCTGATCCTGGATGACCCCGACGCACCCGACCCGCAGGCGCCAAAGCTCACCTGGGTGCATTGGGTGCTCTACAACATTCCTGCCAGTGCCACGGCAATGGCAGAGAACGAGAAGAAGCAGGGCGTCCCAAAAGGGACACTGTCCGGTCTCAATGACTGGAAAAGAACGGGCTACGGTGGCCCCTGTCCCCCGATCGGGCGCCACCGCTATTTCCACAAGCTCTACGCGCTGGACACGGCCTTGCCGGATCTGAAGCAGCCGACCAAAGCGCAACTGCTGGAAGCCATGAAGGGGCACGTGCTCGCCGAGACGCAACTCATCGGCACGTACCAGAAAGGTCAGTGAGCGGTACGGTGATGAGATATCTGCTGGTCGCAATTCTGCTGCTGGGACTCGGCGTCTGGATCGGCACGCAATGGCAGGGCAAGCCGCAGCCGACCGATCCGCTCACGGTGATCGTCACGCAACTCAAGACCCAGGCCATCATCGAGCACGAGCGCCAGATCGCGGTCTGGTACAAGGCCTGCCCCGAGGTCGTCGGCGTCAATCCGCAGGTGTTCGTGGCGTGGCCTGGAAAAGTGTCATTCGAGTTGCCTCTGGATGATGTGAAGCTCGAGCGCAGCGGCAATGTCCTGACGGTGCACACCGCCGGCATCAGACCGGATGAACCGACATTGCCGACCGATTCACTCGAGTATCTGTCCACGGAGCCGATCCTGAACCTCGTCAATGAGGCCGAGCTGGTCAACGGCGAGCTGCGCAAGGCTTCGGGAATCGCACGTTACCTGACCTCTTACTACCTCAAGCGCGATACGACCCTGTATGACGCGATGGCAGACGAGTTGAGATCACTCGTGCTACGCGTCAGCGGCGCGCTCAATGCCGGTATTACCGAGGTACGGGTCGAGATCCCACGCCCGGACCCGAAGCTACCCCCGCTTCCAAAGCTCGAACTCTGTCCCGGAAGCGCCGCCGACGTAAATGGACTACGCTTTGCCAAGGATGAGAGCGGTTACCTGGTTCCGGTCGCATTTCGCGTGCCGCCCGCATCCGGTAAGACAGCCGAGTCGACCGAACGGCCGCGGGGCGCGGCCGTGATTTTCGAAGCACAGAAGAAATAACCGTTGCAAAAACGAAGGGAGGCATCATGAGCGGTACTGGACTCATCGTCTTTTTGGTTATCGGACTGCTGGCGGGCTGGATCGCGAATAACCTGATGAAGGGAGCCGGCATGGGACTGGTCGGCAACCTGATCGTCGGCGTGATCGGCGCATTCCTGGGCGGATTCCTTTTTAGCCTGCTCGGCCTGACGAGTTACGGGCTTGTGGGCTCGCTAATCACTGCCATCGTGGGCGCCTGTGTTCTGCTCTGGCTCATCAGCGTGATAAAGAAAAAGAGTCCGTAACCAGCCAAGACCGCCCTCTCCTGCGCCGTGGGGAGAGGGCGAACTGCACGACACGTGCCAGCGTAGTTGTCGCAAAAAAATGGCACACACCCTGCTTGATCTGAGGCGGCAAGAGGTTCAAATTCGGGCTCGTGACCTCATCGGAGCTGACTGAAATCCATCAGGCTCTCGCCGCCGTGCAACAAACGGTCGGCACGCTCACATTCCCGCGCTGCGATCAGGATGACGTGTTCGAGCTCATCGACCGCGTCGAAGCGGAGTTGCACTCTGCTCACCCGAACGTGCAGGTCATCACCACGTTCCTGAATTCGATCGCGCGCAGTCTTCGTGCTCAGCCGGAAGCCCGCGAGGCTTGCCTGGTGATCGAAGACGCGATTGAGCATGCCGGCATTCCGAGCACCTGGCAGACGGGGATCTGAGCGGCGGCCAAAGCTTGAGCGCCTCACTGCGGCGGCAGTGAGTACGGCGGCGCTCAACCTAATTCCAGTCGACGTCGCGCCCAACACCAAGGGCCAATACTCCCTTGCGGTCGTCTCGTGGTCGCCCGCGGGGACGCACGGAGGTTTCCATGAACATGCACCTCGCAGACTATCTGGTCCATGTCTCGAATATCCTGCTGCTCGTGTCTTATTCGGTGCGCGACATTCTGACGCTGCGCTGGTTCGCCGTTGCGGCGGCCATCGTCGTGATTCCCTACTACGCGGCCCAGCAGATCATGCTCTGGCCGCCGGTCCTCTGGGGCCTGGTGTTCACGGCCATCAATCTCTACCAGATCGCGCGCATCTACATGGAGCGGCGTCCGGTAGTGCTCTCCGCGGACGAACAGAAGCTCTACGAGCTCGCGTTCAAGTCGCTGCGGCCGCGTGAGTTCGTGTCACTCGCGCTCACCGGCGAGTGGAAGACTGCTGCGCCGGGCGAGAGCATCCTGCAGGAGGGCGAGCGAGTATCGAGCATCTGCATTCCGATCGCCGGGACTGCAGAGTTTCGCCACCAGGGCCAGCGCGTAGGAACCGCGGGACCCGGATGCCTCATCGGAACTGCGTTGGCCCTGACCGGTGATCCCTCGCCCGTCGGCGCCGAGTTCGCCGAGGGTGGCCGCTACATGAGTTGGCCGCTGCCGATCCTGCGTGCATTTCTCGACAAAAGACCTGAACTGCGCGTGACTTTGCAAGGACTGGTAAATCGCGACCTAGCCCGAAAGCTGCAACACGTGCTTTCACCTTAGTGTCCTCCTACAAACAGTCGAAGGGTTGTCTAGTCTCATTGCGCGTGACCGACTAAGCTGCAGTACAGATGCCGGCGGTTCCGTGCCGTTGTTGGCCGCCGCTGGCACGAAAAATGTACGTCAATCGCTGACACCTAAAGAGAGGATCAATGGCCACTAAACTGGAGAAGACGCTGAAGCGTGAGCTCGAGATCGACGGGCAGTTCTACATGGTCGCGATCTCGCCCGAGGGCCTGAAAGTGACCGTCAAAGGACGACGCAACGGGATCGAGCTGGCATGGAAGGACGTTGTCAGCGGGCAGGCGGCTCTGACCACTGCGCTGAATGCTTCGCTCGATCAGGCTCAATCCTGAGACCTACTACCAGAGCCGGCACGACTTGCGAGCAGCTAGCGTGCCGGTGCTCCGTCAGCGGTCGAGCATCCTCATTCCGATGTCGCTGTACCGCTCGCCGCTGACTACTCCTCGTGCAAAGTGCTTCTCGAGGAAATCAAGGTCCTGCTGGCTTAGCTCGATTGATGCGGATGCCAGGTTTTCCTCGAGATAGCGTCGACGCTTCGTGCCCGGAATCGGCACGATGTCGTTGCCCTGATGCAGAAGCCAGGCGAGGGCGAGTTGCACTGCGGAATGGCCCGTTCGAGCGCCCAACTCCTTCAGCTTGTCGACCAACGCCATGTTGCGATCGAAGTTTTCGCCGCTGAAACGCGGCTGCCCACTGCGGCCATCGTTCTCCGCGCTGTATTCCTCGGCTCTCTTGACCGCACCGGTGAGGAACCCCCGACCGATCGGTGAATAAGGTACGAAGCCGATGCCAAGCTCGCGACAGGTGGGCAGTACTTCGGTTTCAACGCCACGTTCCCACAGCGAATACTCGGACTGCAGCACTGAGATCGGGTGTACGGCATGCGCACGTCGCAAAGTGCGCGCACTCGCTTCAGACAGTCCCAGGTAGCGCACTTTGCCCGCGCTCACTAGCCCGGCCATGGTGCCGACGACATCTTCAATCGGGACCTGTGGGTCGACGCGATGCTGATAGAGCAGGTCGATGTGATCGGTCTGCAGGCGATCGAGCGAGCCGTCCACCGCGGCCTTGATGTGCTCCGGCCGACTGTCGAGCCCGCTGACCTTGCCGCCACTTTCGATGTTGAAACCGAACTTGGTCGCGATCACCACGTGCTCGCGCCGATCATGAAACGCACGGCCCAGCAGTCGCTCGTTATCGAAGGGGCCGTAAACCTCGGCCGTATCGAAGAAGTTCACGCCGGCGTCGAGCGCGGCATGGAGTGTGGCGGTCGATTCGGCGTCGTCGCGAGTCCCGTAGACCCAGCTCATCCCCATGCACCCGAGGCCGAGCGCCGAAACCTCGAGTCCCTGTCTGCCTAGCTTGCGAGGTTGCATGTTCCGGGTGATCCTTCGGCATCCATATATATGGAGTAGGGCCGGAGCGTCCGGCGCCAGTTCAACATATCCACCGTGGACAGCATGAGCAACCCGAAGTTGCCCCGGCGTCGATTTCGCTTTGGATTGAGCGCCGTTTCCGCGTGAGTCGAGTCCCGCGGGTAGCGGGCTTGGGACAGTGGGCCTGGGCGCACACCAACGAGAGCAACTTGAACGCAAACACACAGTTCTACGGCTGGAAGCTCCTGGGCGTGTTCTGGTTGATGGTATTCCTCAACCTGGGCTTCCCGGTCTACGGCTCCGCGGTCATCAATGCCGCGATGGCCGGTGCGTTGCACTTCGATCGCAAGACCTTGGGACTGGTGTTCTCCGTCTACATGATCATGTCGGGGCTTCCGGGGCCGCTGGTGGCGATCAGCGTCAACCGGCTGGGCGTGCGCCGCACGCTGGTCATCGGCAGCGCGTTTGTGATCACAGGCGCAGTGCTCATGGCGACGGTCGTGACGACGGGCCTGCAGGCGGCGCTGGCGTTCGGCGTGCTGGTGGGCACCGGCGTAGCGACAGGCGCGGCACTTGCTTCGCAAGCGGGTGTCGCGAAATGGTTCGTGCGCCGCAGAGCCCTGGCGCTCTCGATCATGTACTCCGCCGGGGCCATTGGGGGCTTCGTGTCGGCGCCGCTGCTCAATCGGGTCATCAATATCGCGGACGGCAACTGGCGGATGGCGTGGTGGCTGGTCGCGGCCCTGTCCACCTGCGCGGCGATCATCGCAGCACTGTTCGTGAAGGAGCAGCCGTCCGATCTTGGCCAGTTGCCCGATGGGGGCGCTGAGAAGGGGCCGGCGCGGGCACGGCCCGTACCTTCGTTCATCACCACTGAGCAATGGACTTATCGCGAAGCGTTGATGACCCCGGCGTACTGGCTGATGGTCTTCTCGCTGGTCGGCGGGAGCTGCGGCTACACGCTCTATCTCGCACACGGGGTCGTGCATCTCGCGGATCTCGGCCACAGCCGCGCGGTTGGTGCGTGGTCCGTCGGCATCCTGGCAGCGACGGGGCTCGGCGCCAAGGTGATCGTTGCGCTGCTGGGAGACCGAATCGATCCGCGCTATCTCTGGGCTGCGTTCACGGCGTTCTTCGCGGCGGGCCTCTACCTCGTGATCGATGCGCGCAGTGAGGTGCAGCTGCTCGCCTTTGCCATCTGTCTCGGCATCGGCTTCGGTGGCGGCGTCGTGTGTCTCATGGCGGTGCTCAGCAACTACTACGGCGTCAAGGTATTCGCATCGTTGGCAGGGCTCGCGGTCGCGATTCAGACGGTTTCGAGCGCCTTCGCGCCGTACATCGCGGGCGAGCTATACGACAGTGGCCATGGTTACAGCGGCTCCTTTCTGACGTTCTCAGCCTGGTGCGTGCTCGGCGCAATCGTGCTCTTCGCCGTACCGCCGCCGACACGCGGCCTGCGCCGGGTAGCCGCTGCAGAAACGCCATGAGCGGACCGGTTCGCGAAAGCGACCTGCTGTGGACGCCGGGTCCGGAGCGCATCGAAAACGCGCTGTTGACACGCTTCCGGCGCTGGCTCGAGAAGGAACACGGGCGCAAGTTCGCGAGCTACGAAGACCTGTGGCGCTGGTCGGTCACCGATCTCGAAGGGTTCTGGGGCGCCTTGTGGAATTACTTCAAGATCGATGCCTCGCAGCCCTACGAGCGCGTGCTGGCGAGTCGCAAGATGCCGGGCGCCGAGTGGTTTCCCGGAGCGCGCATCAACTTCGCGCAGCACATCCTGCGCAATGAACGACCGGGTGCGGAAGCGCTGCTGCATTTGAGCGAGCGAGCGCCGCTCACGGAACTCTCCTGGACCGAGCTCGGTGCCAAAGTGCGCATCCTCGCGACCGAACTGCGCCGGCTCGGCGTGCAACCCGGTGATCGGGTCGCGGCCTACCTGCCGAATATCCCCGAAGCCCTGATAGCGATGCTGGCGACTACGAGCATTGGCGCGATCTGGTCGAGCTGTGGCCCGGATTTCGGCCCGCGCGGCGTACTCGACCGCTTCACGCAGCTCGCGCCGAAGGTACTGATCTGCGTCGATGGCTATCAGTACGCGGGCAAGCAATTCGATCGTCGGCCAGATGTGCGTGACTTCCTACGCCAGCTGAAGTCGATCGAGCACGTCGTGTATCTGCCGTACCTCGATCGCGAGGATCGCACGCCACTCTCGACGAACACCCTCTTCTGGAGCGATCTGCTCGATAAGCCCCCGGTGGCCGCGGCGCATTTCAAGTTCGAGCAGGTGCCGTTCAAGTATCCGCTCTGGATCCTCTTCTCTTCCGGCACGACTGGCCTGCCGAAACCGATCGTGCACGGCCACGGCGGCATGCTCATCGAGCAGCTCAAGGCGCTGCATTTTCATATGGACTTGCATGCGCGCGATCGCATGTTCTTCTACACCAGCACCGGCTGGATGATGTGGAACTACGTGGCGAGCTCGCTGCTCAACGATGTGGTACCGGTGCTTTACGACGGCAATCCGGCGTGGCCGCAGCCCGACCTGCTGTGGAAGATGGTGGAGGACTCGGGCACGAGCCTCTTCGGTGCGAGCCCCACCTACCAGGCCATCATGGAAAAATCCGGCATCGTTCCGCAGGATCGTTTCGAATTTTCGAAATTGAAGACGATCCTGCTCGCCGGATCGCCGGTGACGCCCGAATGCCAGAACTGGTTTTTCGAAAACGTGAAGAAAGACTGCTGGGTGCAGGGCGGGAGCGGCGGCACTGACGTTTGCACCGGGATGGTGGGTGGTGTCGTGACGCTGCCCCTTTATGCGGGCGAGATCCAGGCCCGTTGCCTCGGTGTGTCGGCGCACGCCTTCAACGAGCGCGGCGAAAGTGTGGTCGATGAGGTCGGTGAGCTCGTGATCACCGAACCGATGCCCTCGATGCCGGTTGCATTCTGGAATGACGAGGGTAACAAGCGTTATCTCGAGTCGTATTTCCAGGAGTTTCCGGGCGTCTGGCGGCACGGTGATTTTTTCCGCATCAACAAGCGCGGTGGGTGTTTCGTGCTGGGCCGCTCCGACGCGACGCTCAACCGCCATGGAGTGCGCATCGGCACTGCGGAAATCTACCGCTCGCTGGTCAATCTCCCCGGGGTCGAGGATGCCCTGATCGTGAATCTGGATCTGCCGGGCGGGAAGTTCTTCATGCCCTTGTTCGTGAAGCTGGCGGACGGCCTCAAGCTCGATGAGCGCCTGACCGATTCGATCCGCGCCCGCCTGCGTAGCGAATACTCGCCCCGCCACGTGCCTGACAAGATCTACCAGGTTGATCTGATCCCGATGACCTTGACGGGAAAGAAGATGGAGGTTCCCATACGCCGCATCCTGATGGGCGTGCCGCTCGAGAAGGCGGCCAATCGCGATGCGGCTGCCAACCCGCAGGCGCTCGACTATTTCGTCCACTACGCGAAGACACAGAAAGACTACTAGGAGGTGCCGGGTTTAAGTTATTTAGTTATCCCTCCGACCGCCGGACGGATAACTAAATAACTTAAACCCGGCACCTCTAGGAGATGACGATGGAAGAAGTTCAACTGTTGATCGGCGACCGCGACGCGGCGGCGGCGAAGAATGCGACTTTCAATCGGCTCAATCCGGTCACCGGCGAAGTGGCGACGAAGGCAAGTGCCGCTTCGGTCGAAGACGCCCGCGCGGCCGCGGATGCTGCGGCAGCAGCGTTTCCCAAGTGGGCGGCGCTCGGCCCGAATGAGCGTCGCAAGCGCCTGTGGAAGGCTGCGGACCTGCTCGAGGCACGAGCGCAGCAGTTCGCAACACTGGGTCTCGCCGAGATGGGGGCCACCCAGGGCTGGGGGCACTTCAACGTGCATTTCGCCGCCAATATCCTGCGCGAAGCGGCGGCCATGACGACTCAGGTGACTGGCGAAGTGGTTCCCTCGGACGTACCAGGGAGTCTCGCCATGGCGATCCGCCAGCCGGTCGGTGTCGTACTCGGCATCGCGCCGTGGAATGCCGCGATCATTCTCGGCGTGCGCGCCATCGCCATGCCGCTGGCGTGTGGCAATACGGTGATCCTGAAGGCCTCCGAGGTCTGTCCCGCATCGCATCGCCTGATCGGCACGGTAATGAAGGAAGCGGGAATGGGAGGCGGCGTTGTGAACGTGATCACGCACGACCCGAAGGACGCCGAAGCGATTGCGGAAGCACTGATCTCGCATCCGGCCGTGCGACGCGTGAACTTCACCGGCTCAACGCGCGTCGGAAAGATCCTGGCGCAAATCGCGGCTAGGTATCTGAAGCCCATCCTGCTCGAACTCGGCGGCAAGGCGCCGCTGGTGGTGCTCGATGATGCGGACGTCGATGACGCGGTGAATGCCACGGTGTTTGGCGCGTACGCCAACTCCGGGCAGATCTGCATGTCGACCGAACGCGTCATCGTCGACGAGAAGGTGGCTGATGAATTCGCCCACAAGCTGGCGAAACGCGTTGCCGCCTTGCCGGTCGGCGATCCGAACAAGGGTGAAGTCGTGATCGGTTCGGTGGTGGGCAAGCCCACCGTCGAACGAGTGCAGCGCCTGGTCAAGGATGCCGTCTCGAAGGGCGCCAAGGTACTGGTCGGGGGCGAGAGCAACGGCACGGTGATGCAAGGCATCGTCGTCGATCGCGTGACGCCGCAGATGCAGTTGTTCCGCGAGGAGTCATTCGGTCCCCAGGTGTCGATCACGCGCGTGAAGTCGGTCGATGAAGCAGTGCAGCTCGCCAATGACACGGAGTACGGACTGTCAGCGGCGGTGTTCGGTAAGAATCTCGCACGTGCGCTCGATGTGGCGCGTCGCATCGATTCGGGGATCTGTCACGTGAATGGCCCCACTGTGCATGACGAAGCCCAGATGCCCTTCGGCGGCGTCAAGGGCTCGGGTTACGGTCGTTTCGGCGGCAAGGCCGCGATCGACGAGTTCACCGAGCTGCGTTGGATCACGGTGCAGACGACACCGCGGCACTATCCGTTCTAGGTGGAGGTTGAGGGCCGGGTAGGGTCCTTTCCGAGACCGTCGCTGATCATGAGAACACGGAGCGTTTTTCACGGATGCCTGGATCAGGGACGTATCGTACGGCGTCCTGCGGAAAGGTCAGCCAGCCAGACTCCGACTGGAATTCGTATGCGGGACCTCGCTGACAAAGTCGTATTCGTGACCGGCGGCGTGAGTGGTCTCGGCCTCGGGATCGCACGCGCATTTTCCGCAGCTGGCGCGAAAGTCGTGATCACCTACATGCGCGAGGCTCATCGCGATCAAGCGCTGAAGCACTTCGAGGGTACCGCAGGTCGTGTGCATGCGCTCAAGCTCGATGTCACGGACCGTGCTGCCATCGCGCGCGCTGCCGATGAAGCCGAGCGTGTGTTCGGCAACGTCGATGTGCTCGTCAACAATGCGGGCGTCAACGTTTTCGGGCCGATGGACGAGGCGACCTACGAGGACTGGGACTGGATTCTCGGCGTCAATCTCGGCGGCGCGATCAATGGCATCGTGACCTTCATTCCGCGCATGAAGGCCCATGGCACGGGCGGGCACATCGTCAACGTCGCCTCGATGGCGGCGCTGATCAGCGGGCCGATGGCGGGCATTTACACCACTTCTAAATTCGGCTTGCGCGGACTTTCGGAATGCCTGCGCGATTGCCTGAAGCCACACGGCATCGGCGTGTCCGTTTATTGCCCGGGTCTCGTGAAGAGCAATATCGGTGAGGCCACCATCAACCGGCCCGCGCATCTCGCAAACAGCGGCTTCAAGGTGGACGCGGCGACGATGAAGCTCTGGAACGAGCTGCATTCGCCGGGCATGGACCCGCTGCAAGCCGGGCAGGCGGTGGTGCGCGGCGTGCAGCGCAACGATGCGTATATCTTCTCTCACCCGGAGCACCGCGAAGACATCGAGCAGATCTTCAGGGAACTCCTCGCTGCGATTCCCGAAGGAGAGGCAGACCCGGCCCGACTCGCCGTCGAAGAAGCGCGGCGCGCGGAGCTTGCCGCCATTCGCGGACGCTGAGCCAGGGCTATCCGATGAATACGAAGTTCCTGCTTACCGTAGTAGCGGTCGCCGAACTTGTGACGGGCATCGCGTTGTTGATCGCGCCGTCTGTCGTCGCTGGATTGCTCCTCGGCGCGACGCTCGACTACCCAGCCGCACTCGTCGTGGGTCGGGTCTCAGGCGCGGCGCTCCTTGCTATCGGTCTCATCTGCTGGCTGCAGAGAGAGATAAGCGGCGGAGCCGCGCAGACCGGGCTCCTCGTGGGACTGCTGGTGTACAACGCGGCAGTGCCGATTATCCTGGCGTACACCGCCAAGGTCGACGGTACGCGGGGCATCGGGCTGTGGCCGGCTATCGTGCTGCACTTACTTCTCGCGATCTGGTGCATCGTGATTCTGCGCAAGGCTGCGAAAGCATCGTCGTGATCCGTATCGTCAGGCTTGGAAGTCCGCGAGCGCAGGGTGAGGGCTTGCGCATCGGCACGGTGCGGCGTCCGCCACGGGGCGTACGCAAGGAAGAGTATGCAGCGAAGAACATCTACGACGTCTGGTTCCCGAACCTGTCGCCGAGCGAAGCGCTGCTGAGGGAGGGGTTGACTGCCGACGATGAAAAGTCATGGCGCGCCTTCAAGCGGCGGTTTCAGGCTGAGATGAAAGCTCCGCAACCGAGCCGCGACCTGGATCTGCTCGCAGCACTCTCTCATCACACCAACATCGCAATCGGCTGTTACTGCGCGGAAGAGGCCCGCTGTCACCGCTCGATCTTGAGAGAACTGCTCGTGCAGCGAGGCGCAGACATCAGGCAGGGTTGAAGCCTGCAATCTGGGCAGCGTTGCTTGGCGCCTGAGCCCTTACCTTGCGACCTTGCGCAGGTCGATCTTGAGATCCTCGGCGAGTTTTACGGCGGTCGCGCGGCCGGCGCCGAACACGCCGCCGCCCGGATGCTGAAATGGCCCGACCAGATACAGGCGCTCGACGCCGGGCACGGTGAACTGCCCGAGTTCCGGCGTCGGTCGGTGTGCGCCCGATTGATAGGTCGTGGTCGCGATGCCATGCAGGTCGCCGCGCTGGAAGCTCGACGAAGTGCGCTCCATGTCGACGGGACTGTCGCAGTGATACTGCAGAATATCGGCATCGCCCAGATTCTCGATGAAAGTCCCCATGTGCTTCAGCATGTGCGCGGCGTAGTCACGCTTCGCCTCATCCCACGCACGGCCATCCGGTCGCGTGTAGGGCACATAGTCCCAAGCATGCAGAGTGGCGCGTCCCTCGGGGACGCGCGAGGGATCGAATGCTGTCAGCGACCCGAAGCCGACCAGGGGATACTTCGAGAAGCCGCCGTAGCGCAGGTCGTCGAACGAGCGGCGCAGCTGCTCATAGCTCGTGGGCAGAAGCTCGTTCATCACGGCGCGCACCGGCTCGCCCATTCTGAATCGCAACGGCGCCTTCAGAGCAGCGTGAATTGTGATGCAGGCATTCTCGGAAATCTGCGTCGCCTGTGCTGCGCGCGCCACCTCAGGATCGAGCCCCTCGACCATTCGCCCGAGATGGTGCGGATGAATCGCACCGATGACGGCATCGGCAGCCGGGTATTCGCGCCCCTCGGTGGTCACGACGCCGACCGCGCGACCGTTCTTCGTCAGCACGCGCGCGACATCGACATTCGCCACGACCTCACCGCCGAAATCCTTGATGCAGGCGATGAGGGCATCTGTCAGTCGGCCGCTGCCGCCGATCGGCACCCCGATGCCATAGGCTTCCATGAAGCCGACGAACACGAAGACCCCGAGGCCGGTCGCTTTTTCGTCTGGCGAAACGAGGTTCTCTCCGGCAATGCGCGCGAAGTGCATGCGCACCTTGTCGTGTTCGAAGTATTCGCACAGGACATCGTGCGTGCTCATCTGCACGATGCGCCAGAATTCGCGGCCCTCCCGGCTCTGGTCGAGCATGGCGAACGAGGCGCCCTGCGGCGCCGGCGCGGTATAGAGGGTGGCCGCGATCATCGGCAGCCAGGCGGCCGCCTGTGCGGAGAGCCGGCGAAACGCCTCAGCGTCCCGTGCTGAGAACTTCGCGATTTCGGCGCAGGTTCGCTCTCGATCGCGGTGGATGGCCAGGGTGCTGCCATCCTCGAACACCGACATCATGGGCGGGTCGGGAAAGACGTATCGCAGCCCGTACTTGGACTTGAGCTTCAGCTCGTCCGCCGCCAGCAGCGGGTTGGCGTGGATGAAGATGTGGGCCATCGAATGCTGGTCGTGCCGGAAGCCGGGCAAGGTCAGCTCCCGCGTCACGACCCCGCCCCCGAACCAGCCATTTCGCTCTAGGACCAGAACTCGTTTGCCGGCCGCTGCAAGATAAGCGCCGGCCACAAGGCCGTTGTGGCCCGATCCGACAACGACAATATCGTTTCTGCTCATGGGCGCTACCTACGAAGTCCTGGCCATACGGTACGGCCACCTCGACCGTACCGCCCGCTTCAACTTTCTGGGCGGTGACGAACACGACGGGCCGATGCCGCTCGATTACTACGTGTGGGCGATCCTGAACGCGGAGCGCACGGTGATCGTCGACACGGGGTTCGATCACGAGTCCGCACACCGTCGCGGGCGTGAGCTCGTTCGCCCGGTGGCGGAAGGCCTCAAGGCCGTCGGCATCTCACCGGACAAGGTCGAGCATATCGTGATTTCGCACATGCATTACGACCATGCGGGAAATCAGGACCTGTTCCCGCGCGCGCGCTATCACCTGCAGGACGCAGAGCTCGCCTACTGCACCGGTCGCTGCATGGCGCAGCCCGAAGTGGGCGGTGTCTTCGATGCGCAGAGTGTCGCCGCGATGGTTCACAAGGTCTTTACCGGGCGCGTGCAGTTTCACGACGGGGACGGTGAGCTCGCCCCCGGCATTACCTTGCACAAGGTCGGCGGCCACACCCGCGGCATGCAGATCGTGCGCGTCGCGACCGAACGCGGGTGGGTCGTGCTCGGTTCCGACACCGCGCACTTCTACGCCAACCTCGAACCGGGCCGACCGTTTCCGATCCTGGACAGCCTGCCGATGTACGTCGAAGCGCAGCGCACGGCATTGCGCCTCGCCAGCTCTGCGCAGCACTTCATTCCCGGCCATGATCCGCTGGTGCTCGCCCGTTACCCGAGTGCACGAGCGGGACTTGAAGGCGTCGTGCGTCTCGACCTGGCGCCGAAGAGCTGAGGCCGTCGTGAGCGAGTCAGTTGGTTTCATCGGGATTGGACGCATGGGTGGCGCGATGGCCGAGCGACTGCTGCGCGCCGGATATGCAGTCACGGTTCACGATTCCAATGACAGTGCCGCTCGCGCGCTGCAGGACGCGGGTGCCGTGCGGGCGAGCTCGCCCGCTGCCGTCGCTTCCCAAGCCCGCGTCGTGCTCGCGAGCCTGCCGACACCCCGGGCCGTGCTCGAGGTGGTGAGCGGCACGAATGGAATCCGCGACGGCAGCGCTGTTCGTACGTTCATCGACCTCTCGACCTCGGGTGCCGCCGCCGCGATTGCCATCGATCGCGCGCTGCAGGAGCGCGGCATCAGCTCGCTCGATGCGCCGGTGAGTGGCGGCGTTGCCGGCGCACGAGCGGGAACACTGGCCATCATGGTGTCCGGTCCGCGCGTCGCATTCGCTGAAGTCGAGCCGCTGCTGGCGCATCTCGGCCGCTTGTTCTTCGTGGGCGAGAAGCCCGGACTCGGCCAGACACTCAAGCTCGCCAACAATCTCATGTCGCAGGCGGCCATCGCGATCACTTCCGAAGCGCTCGCGCTGGGCGTGAAGGCCGGGCTCGATCCGCAGTTGATGCTCGATGTGCTCAATGCGTCCAGCGGGCGCAACACGGCCTCGGCCGACAAATTCCCGAAGCATGTGCTGACGCGTGGTTTCGATTTCGGGTTCTCCACCGGCCTCGCCCTCAAGGACGTGCGGCTCTGTCTGGAAGAGGCTGCATCGCTGGGTGTGCCGATGGCACTCGGGAATGCGGTGCACGACCTGCTGGCAAGCACCAACGAGAAGTTCGGCCCCGATTCCGATTGCACGTGCATCGCCCGCACGGTCGAGGAGCGCGCGGGCTGCGAGATTTCCCCCAACCGAGGAAGCAAGTCATGAACCAGGATCTGTATCAACGCGGACTGGAAATCCGCAAGGCCGTGCTCGGGAAGGAGTACGTGGAAAAGTCCCTCGCCGGTGCCGACGACTTCAGTCGCCCCATGCAGGAACTCGCGACGGAGTACTGCTGGGGCCGCGTCTGGAGCCGCCCAGGTCTCGAGCGCCGCGACCGGAGCCTGATCAACCTGGCGATGATCAGTGCGCTCAATCGCCCGCACGAGCTCAAGATCCACGTCAAGGGCGCGCTCACCAACGGTGTCACGCGCGAGGAGATTCGCGAGGTGCTGTTGCAGGTCGCCATCTACTGCGGCATACCGGCCGGCGTCGACTCGGTGCGCATCGCACGCGAAGCATTCTCGGAAATCGACGCAGCTGGACGTTGAGGAGGAATCTCACATGGTCAAAGCCACTAACGAAAGCGAACGCCTGTTCCTCAAGTTCTTCGAAACCCTGAGCACCGGGGATCTCGACAAGATCCGGGCTGTGTTTCACGACGAGGCGGTCTGGGACGTGCAGGTGAAAGGCATTGCGGGCGAAGGGTCCCACCGCGGCAAGAAAGGGATCGTCGATGATTTCCTCGCGCCGGTGCGCGGAATGTTCAAGCCGGGCGACCCCAAGGTCGAGGTGCTGTCCGTTGCCTCGCAAGGACCGCTCGCTATCGGCGAGGCGCAGGGCAAGGGCACCTTCACGGACGGGCGGCCCTACGAGAACCTGTATGCCTTCGCGATCGAGTTCAAGGACGGCAAGGTCTATCGGCTGCGCGAGTACATGGACAGCTTCTACGTGGCCAAGCTCCAGGGGGTTGCGAAGTGAAGCGCACCAGCAAGAGGAATACGAGCGGGATGGATGCCAGGCGCCTCAAGCGCCTGATGCAGGTGATGCAGGAGGACATCGACAACGACAAGTACTTCGGCGGCGTGATCGCGATCGGCCGGCACGGCAATCTCGCGCTGCACGAGGCCATCGGTCATGCGGACTCGGCTCGCACGCGTCCGGTGAAAAAGGACTCGGTCTTCAGCCTGTTCTCGGTCACCAAGGCCATCACCGTCGTGCTGGTGCTGCGCGCCATCGAGCGTGGGCAGTTTGACCTGACGACGCCGATCTCGGATCTCGTGCCGGAGTTCTCGGGCCGGGGGCGCGAGAAGATCACGATCTTTCATCTGCTGACGCATTCCTCCGGCCTGCCGAGCGTCTACTCGGCACGGGAGGGCATGTACATCGACGTGCTCGACGAAATAGTCGCGGAGATCTGCAAGAACATCTACCCGATGGAAGCGCCGGGCCTCGGCGTGCGCTACGCGCCGATCGTCCACCACGCGCTGATGGGCGATGCCTTGCGACGCATCGATCCGAAGAAGCGCTCCTATCGACAGATCGTGAACGAGGATCTGCTGCAGGCCGTTCGGCATGAAGGATACCGTCGGTGGGCTCTGCGCAAGGACCTGCGCAAGCGCCACCTGGTACCGGAATTCCGCGGCAATTCACCGACTCAGCACCTTGGCCACAGCAATCTCGGACCGAACGGTGCGTTCGAGGAAGAGCTGGCAGAGATGCCGTGGGTGGGAATCGTTTCGACTGCTGCGGACATGTACCGCTTCGCGGAAATGCTGAGGCGCGGCGGTGAGCTCGATGGCGCGCGCATTCTCTCACCGACGATGGTGGAACGCGCGCACCATTGCTGGACCGGGGACAAGCCGAACGAGCTCTACAGGAAGATCTTCGAATCGCGCGGGTGGGAAGTCCTGCCGGCGTACATTGGCCTGGGCTTCACGCTGCGCGGCGAGCGGATGGGTCACGCGCTCTTCGGTACGCTCACTTCACCGGAGACTTTCGGCAATCACGGTGCGGGCACTACGCTGTTCTGGGTCGACCCGAAGCTCGACATGACCTTCGTCGGCCTGTCCACGGGCGTCATGAATTCGGATGTGAACATCGAGCGCTGGCAGCGGCTGTCGGATATCGCGGTCTCGGCGGCGGTGTAAATGGCCGATACATTCGATTACCTGGTCGTGGGCGCCGGCACTGCCGGGTGCGTGCTCGCGGCCAGGCTATCGGAGGACCCGAAGAACTCGGTGTGCCTCATCGAGGCGGGCGGTGAGGATCGCCATGCGTTTATTCACATCCCCGCCGCGGTGGGCGCGGCGATCATGCGTCCTCAGCTCAACTGGCGGTTCATGACCGCCCCGCAGCCGCAACTCAACAACCGCCGCATTCCACTGCCGCGCGGGCACGTCGTCGGTGGCTCGGGGTCGATCAACGGCATGGTCTATTTTCGCGGCCAGCCGCAGGACTTCGAGGACTGGGCGGCCATGGGGAATTCCGGTTGGAGCTATCGCGAAGTCCTGCCTTATTTCATTCGCTCGGAGAGCAACGATTCCTACGCGGGCTCGCCGTATCACGGCACGGATGGGCCCATCCGGGTGAGTCACATCCCGCGACCCAATCCGATGATCACGGCATTTCTCGAGGCGATGCACTCGCTCGGCTTCAAGCGCTGCGACGATTTCAACGGCCCGCACCCTGAGGGCTACGGGCTGCGGCAGGGAACGATTCGCAATGGCCGGCGCGATTCGACGGCGGTTGCCTACCTCAGGCCGGCGCGCTCGCGGCACAATCTCGAAGTGCTCACTGATGCGCTCGTCACGCGAGTCGTGGTCGAGAAGGGACGCGCAACGGCTGTGGAAATGCAGCGCGGCAGGCAGACCCGTCGCATCAATGCACGGCGCGAGATCGTGATCTCGGCAGGCTCCGTTCAATCGCCACAGGTCCTGATGCTTTCAGGCATCGGTGATGGTAAGGCGCTGCAGGCGCTCGGCATCGAGGTCAAGCACGATCTGCCGGCGGTCGGCGCCAACTACCACGATCATCTCGCCGCCGCGATCCTGATGGAAATGAGCAACAGCGAATCCTATGGAATCTCGCTGCGCGCGGCGCCGCGCGGCGCGCTGAACCTGCTCGAGTACGCGCTGTTCCGTCGCGGGCCACTGGCGAGCAACGTGTTCGAGGCCAATGCATTCGTTCGCTCGAGGGAGGGTCTCGACCGCCCCGACCTGCAGATCGTGTTTCAACCGGCGCGGCGCAATCCCGGCACCTTCCCGTTTCCGCTGGGTCACGGTTTCGCGCTGAGTGTCGTACACCTCTATCCGAAGAGTCGCGGGCGGGTTTCCCTCGCGAGTGCCGACCCGCGCGCCGCGCCGGTCGTCGACCCAAACCTGCTCGGCGATCCGGACGACCTGGCACCGACGCTGCGCGGGCTGGAACTGTCGCGACGGATCATTGGCGCACCGGCCTTTGCGCGCTATCGCGCCACCGAAGTTCAGCCGGGACCGGCGGCGCAAGGCGCCGACGCGCTGACCGAGTATGTACGCCGCGTCGCGGCAACGGTTCATCATCCGGTCAGCAGCTGTCGCATGGGTCCGGACACGAACTCAGTGGTGGATCCACAGCTTCGCGTGCATGGGATTTCGGGACTGAGGGTGGCGGATGCCTCGATTTTCCCGCGCATCGTCGGCGGCAACACGAACGCGGTGGTGGTGATGGTGGCGGAGAAGGCAGCGGATATGATGCTGGGCAAGCCCGCACCGCGGCCCTTCGAGATGAGTCATTAGAGTAAGGAGAGGGGGATGGCGGCAGAACACATCAGGCACTGGAAAATCGGCGACGTCGAGGTGGCGCGCATCGTCGAGGTCAACAACTGGGAAGACGACATCGCGATGCTGCTGCCCGACGGCAAGCCCGAGTACGTGCAGAAGTTTCCCTGGCTGCTGCCGCACTTCGCGACTCCCGCCGGCAAGATGCTGATCTCGTTCCAGTGCTTCGTCCTGAGGTCGCGCGACAAGGTGGCAATGATCGACACCTGTATCGGCAACGAGCGCGAGCGCGAGTATCCGGTGTTCTGCAACCTGCAGACGACCTTCCTGGAGGATCTCGCCACCGCTGGCTTTCCGCCCGGACTCAGTCAACACCGTGCTGTGCACGCATCTGCACTTCGACCATGTCGGCTGGAATACGCGCAAGGTGAACGGCAAGTGGGTGCCGACATTCCCGCAGGCGCGCTACCTCTTCGGCAAGCAGGAATACGAGCATTGGCAGCACCTGAAGGACACGGGCGGTTATCACAACGTCGATCACCTTGCGGACTCCGTGGAGCCGATCACCCGGGCCAAGCTGCACGAGCTCGTCGCGCCTGATCACCGGATTACGGATGAAGTGTGGCTCGAGCCGACGCCCGGCCACACGCCGGGACATGTCAGCGTGCACATTCGCTCCAGGGGCGAGGAAGCGATCATCACGGGCGACATGATGCATCACCCGATCCAGCTCGCGGCGCCGGAGATTCACGGCAATTTCGACATGGACAAGGAGCAGGGTGCGAAGACGCGTCGCGCGTTCATCGAGCGCTACGCCGACAAGAAGGTGATGATCATCGGCAGCCACTTCTGCGACCCAAGCTCCGGGTGGATCGTGCGCGACGGCGCCGCATGGAAGCTGAAAGTGAAGTAGACGAGGCGCGCATGGCCATTCAGCACGATCTCAGCGAGCAGTCGATCCTCATCACCGGCGCAGGCCGCGGCCTTGGGCGCTCGGTGGCGGAAAAGCTGGCGAGCTGTGGCGCGACGGTCGGGCTCGTCGACGTCGATGGCGGAGAACTGCAACACGGCGGCGGCGGGGATTCGTGAAGCCGGCGGCAGCGCCTTCGCTTACGCGGTCGATGTCTCGAATCGGTCCGCCTTCATGGAAGCTGCGGCGAAGTTCGCCCGCGAACGCGGCCGGATCGATGCCGTAATCAACAACGCAATGCTGCTGCGCTACGAGCCGATCGAGAAGGTCACCGACGAAGTGCTCGACCGGATGCTGGCCATCGGTATCAAGGGCTCGGTCTGGGGCGCGCAGATCCTGCTCGCGCACATGGATGCCGAGCGCGGCGGCGCGATCATCAACATGGCATCGCCCGTCGCCGAACGCGGCTTTCCGAACACCGCGGTTTACAGCCTGGTGAAAGGCGCGATCGTTACGCTGACGAAGACGCTGGCCGCGGAGCTGGGGCCCAGGCGTGTGCGCGTCAACGCGGTCGCACCAGGTTCGGTGCCGACGCCAGGCGCGATGGGTCTGAACGACAAGGCGGAATACGAGCGGCGCGCGCGCACGATCCCGATGCGCCGGCTCGGCCGCGAGGAAGACAACGCCGAGGCCGTTGCGTTCTTGCTCAGCCCCGAGGCTTCCTTCATCAACGGCGAAATTCTGCACGTCGACGGCGGCATCGCCGCATCGAACTGACTCCCATGCCGACACCAGCGCCGGTCCTGCATGACGATATCTTCTCGCCCGAGGCGGTGCGCAATGCGCGCGCCGTCGACGATGCGCTGCGCGAGCTGGCGCCGGTCGTCAAGCTCGAGCGCGAGAACATCACCATGCTGGCCCGATACCAGCACGTGTCGGAAGGGCTCAAGGACTGGCAGGCGTTCTCTTCCAGGTCGCGGCCGTGGCACGACCCGAATTCCGTCCGGCCCGAGATTCTGCTCACTGACGATCCACCAAGGCACACGGCGGTGCGGCCGGTGATCGCCGCCGCGCTGTCGCCCAAGGCCCTGGCGAAGATGGCAACCGATTTCAACGCTGATGCGGACGCGCTGCTGCGCGAGGTGAAGGAACGCAGCGGGGAAGTGATCGATGTCGTTGCCGCCATCTCGAGACCCTTCGTGTACAAGGTGCTGCCCGATCTGCTCGGTCTGCCGCGAGGAAGGCCGGGAAAACCTCACGGCATTCGGCCACATGGTGTGGGCGACACTCGGGCCGCAGAACGAGATGTTCGCCGAGGCCATGGAAAATATGGGCCCGGTGATCGAGTGGGTCGAGCGCTGCTGCAATCGCGAGAATCTCGATCCCGAGGGCCTCGGCATGCAGATGTTCCTCGCCGCGGACCGGGGTCAGATCACGCCGGATGAAGCGAAACTGCTGGTGGGAATCCTGCTTTCGGCCGCTGCGGACACGACCGTCATGACCCTCTCCACCGCGATGCGCGCCTTCAGCCTGTTCCCCGATCAGTACCAGAAGCTGCGCAGTGACCCGTCACTCGCGCGCAGCGCCTTCGAGGAGAGCCTGCGCTGGGATTCCCCGTCGCGGATGGCGGGGCGCATCACCACGCGCGAAGTCGACATCGATGGCTACCGGATTCCCGCAGGCGAGCGGTGCGGCCTCATGTTCGCCGCCGCCAACCGCGATCCGCGCAAGTGGCCCGATCCGGATCGTTTCGACATTCGGCGCGACCTTCGCGGTCACATCGGGTGGGGCTACGGCATTCATGCCTGTGTCGGCCGGGTCCTGGCGTTACTCGAAGCCGATGCGCTGCTTGGCGCACTGATCAAGCACGTCGAGCGCTTCGAGCCCGCCGGAGAGCCCGAGCCCTGGATGACGACCATCGGGCACGGGCCCGCGAGACTGCCGCTGCGCATTCATGCAGCTGCTCACTAGCTTCGCGCGCCGGGAGCGAGTCGCCGGATAGGTTCGCGTTCATCTCGGCTTCGCAAGCCACCGCAACTAGCACCAAGGTTCCATTTCCGGCCGCGCCACGACCTGTCAGCATCTGGCGCAATCAAAGCTGCGCTTGCAACTTCTGCAGCATCAAGGCACTGGGCGTGCGCGGTGCCGGTTTGACCCAAGGGAGCTGACGATGAAAAGGATTCTGAGTTCTCTGCTGATCGCCTCTGCAGCGCTGCTCGTCTCGTGCAGCAAGCCTGCGCAGGAAGTGAAGCAGCCTGCGGCGGCGGGGGAGCTCGACCGCACCGTGCTGCCGATCGCAGAGCCCGAGTACCCGGCGATCAAGGAGCTCGATGCGCGCAATGCCAAGGCGCCGCCGCGTTTCGACATCAAGCCGCCCAAGGGGGCGCCAAACGTCGTCGTGGTGCTGCTCGATGATATCGGCTTCGGGCAATCGAGCGCGTTCGGTGGGCCCGCGAACATGCCGACGCTGGACAAGCTCGCGGCCAACGGCCTGCGCTACAACAATTTCCATACGACGGCGTTCTGCTCACCGACACGCACCGCGCTCCTGACGGGTCGCAATCACCACGTGAACAATGCGGGCGCCATCATGGAGCTGGCCACGGCATTCCCCGGCAACACCGGCATCCGTCCGCAGAGCGTTGCACCGCTCGCGCAGATGCTGCGCCTGAACGGTTACAGCACGGCGGCGTTCGGCAAATATCACGAGACGCCGCCCTGGGAAGTCTCGGTCTCCGGGCCCTTTGACCGTTGGCCCACGGGTTCCGGCTTCGACAAGTTCTACGGCTTCATCGGCGGCGAGACCAACCAGTGGGCTCCCGCCGTTTTCGACGGCGTCGTGCGAGTCGAGACGCCTCACGATCCGGACTACCACTTCACGGTCGACATGACGAACCAGGCCGTGAACTGGATGCAGGCTCAGCACTCCCTGACGCCCGACAAGCCCTTCTTCGTGTATTTCGCCACCGGCGCGCTGCATGCGCCTCATCACGTCCCGAAGCAGTACATCGAGCGGTACAAGGGCAAGTTCGATGCGGGCTGGGATGCGCTACGCGAGCAGACCTTTGCGCGCCAGAAAGAGATGGGTGTCATCCCGGCCAACGCGGATTTGACTGTGCGACCGAAGGAAATCCCGTCATGGGATTCGCAGACGCCGGCGCAGAAGAAACTCGAAGCACGGCAGATGGAGACCTTCGCTGGCTTTGCCGAGCACACCGACGAGCAGGTCGGAAGGCTCGTCAGCGCGTTGGAGCAGATGGGCGTGATGGACAACACGCTGTTCATCTACATCGTCGGCGACAACGGCGCGAGCGCCGAAGGCGGACCGGAAGGCGCGTACAACGAGATGATGGCCCTGAACGGCATCATCAACACCGCCGAGATCAACATGCCTCACCTGGAGGATTGGGGTGGACCGACCACCTTCCCGCACTACGCCATCGGCTGGGCGTGGGCCGGCGATGCACCGTTTCAGTGGACCAAGCAGATCGCCTCGCACTACGGCGGCACCACCAATGGCGTCGTGATCCACTGGCCCGCGCGCATCAAGGCCAAGGGAGAGTTTCGCTCGCAGTTCACCTACGTCACCGATATCGCGCCGACTGCCTTGGAGGCGGCGGGCTTGCCATTCCCCAAGAGTGTGAACGGCACGATCCAAAGACCGTTTGATGGCACCTCGATGGTCTACACCTTCGACGATGCGAACGCCAAGGAGACTCATACCACCCAGTACTTCGAGATGTTCGGCAATCGCGGCATCTATCACGAGGGCTGGACCGCCAACGCGCGTCATTCCATTCCCTGGTTGCTGATGAAGACTCCACCCCTCACCGACGATGTCTGGGAGCTCTACCACGTCGCCGAGGACTTCAGTCAGGCGCACGATCTCGCGGCGGAAAATCCCGCCAAGCTGAAGGAGTTGCAGGACCTCTTCATGAAGGAGGCGGAACGCAACCACGTGCTGCCCATCGATGACCGTCGTTCGGAGCGTTTCGATGCCTCAATTGCCGGCAGACCCGATCTCATGGGCGCTCGCACCTCCCTGACTGTCTACCCGGGAATGGTCGGCATGACGGAAAATGCGTTCATCAACATCAAGAACCGCTCTTACACGATCACGGCGCCGGTCGAATTGCGCGACGCAAAGACCAACGGGGTGATCATCGCGCAGGCGGGTGGTTTCGGCGGCTGGACGCTATTCATGAAGGACGGGAAGGCTCACCATGAATACAACTTCTTCGGCGTGGAGAGCACCAAGATTGCTGGGTCGAGCGCACTGCCGGCGGGCAAGCACGTCATCAAGTACGAATTCGTGAGTGACAGCCCGAAGCCGGGTGCGGGCGGGAAGTCCTTGCTCTACGTCGACGACAAGAAGGTGGCCGAAGCCCACATTCCGAAGACGCAGCCCTTTGTCTTTTCGGCCGATGAGGGTGTGGATGTCGGCATGGACGGAGAAAGCCCGGTGTCAAAGGACTACCGGCTAGGCGATAACCACTTCACGGGCAGGATCGTGAGCGTGACGGTCGATGTCGCGCCCTCGCAGATCAGCGCTGAGGACCAGCGGGCCGAGGCCGAAACCAAGGAAGCTGCAGCACGCGCCAAGTGATCAGACGATGATCTCACTCACCGGCGGCTGTGATTGCCGCCACATCCGCTACCGGCTGGAATCGCAGCCGCTCTTCGTGCACTGCTGTCACTGCCGCTGGTGTCAGCGTGAAACCGGTGCATCGTTCGCGCTCAATGCCATGATCGAAGCCGATCGGGTCACACTGCTCGCTGCAGAGCCGAAATTCATCGACACACCCTCCGCAAGCGGCAAGGGACAAAAGATCGCCCGTTGCCCCAGGTGTCGAATCGCAGTGTGGAGCAATTACGCCGGTGCCGGGCCGTTCGTGCATTTTGTTCGGGTCGGTACGCTCGATGAGCCGGACCATCTGCCGCCCGACATTCACATCTTCACCGCGTCCAAGCAGCCGTGGGTGATCCTGCCGCCCAATACGCCCGCCGTGCCCGGGTATTACGATCGCGAGCAACACTGGCCCGCGGAAAGCCTGCAGCGGTTCGCAGTGCTGATGAAGAAAATCGCCGCCAGCAAGCAGAGCGGCTAGCGGGTATGGAGGACACGATGGACCAGGATCTTCAGGCTTTGAGTCGCGAGGAGCTGATCCGCGAGGTTACCCGGTTACGCGCCGGCATCCGCGCTCACCGTGACAGCAGCGGACACGACCTGTGCTGGCACCATCCACAGCTCTGGGGACTTCTGCCCGAGCCGATGAAACCGGATGTGGCGGTCCCTCCTTGGCCGAAGTTCCTGCGCGGATGCTTGCGTTACCGCGAATCACTGGATCGTGAGCTACCGGACGCTCCGCGCTGGGATAGAGAGTTCGAATAGGCGAGAGCAGCCGTCACGCGCGTGTCTCCGGCCGACGCGCCTGGATACGCGGGCCCCTAGCTGAATTGCGCCAGGGTGGTGCTGTACGCAGTCGTCACAGTCTTGTCGAGCGGCCAACTGCGCAGTTCCTTGGACAGGACCTCGATGCCGATCGGCCCGCGGTACGGCGAGTTGTGCAGCGCCTTGATGAACCCCTTGATATCGAATTCACCCTGCCCGCAGAGCTTGCGATGGCCCGTGGTCTCTTCCCTGAAGTCCATGCCCGGCGGTGACTTGAGATAGCCGTCGTTGATTTCGACGCCGTAGAAATACTGCTTCGGAAACCTCGCCACGCTGTCGTAGGGGATCCCGAGCTTCACGATGTGCCACAGGTCGAAGATGATGCCGCCGTTGCGCGCGCTCGCGCCTTCCACCAGCTCGCGCGAGGCTTCGAGCGAATCGATCCGCGAGAACGGCATCATCTCGTAGACGATCTTGGTGCCGTGCTCGTCCGCGTCGCGGCACAACTGCGCGAATTCTTCGATGAGCCGCGGCGTCGGGCATTCCTCGCGGAAGAAATCGCCGACCTTGATGTGCCGGGCGCCGAGCGCTTCGGCCGCGGTCAGCAGCAGGTGGCGCTGCTCATCAGAACGTTTGCGCCGCTCATCGTCGAGGAACCAGTCGTACAGGAATTCGAGCTCGATGTACTTGATGCCGTTATCGTCGATGATGCGTCGCATGTCGGCGAGCGTGCGCCGCTCCAGGATGTGGGCGAGGTCGGCATGCCAGATTCCGAGACCCTTGAATCCGGCCTTGGCTGCGGCCACGACCCGGTCCTTGAAATCGAAGGTGCTGTATTCCTTATCGGTATGCGGAAGCGCACCGCCCGCCAGCGTCCAATAGGACGCGATCAGCTCCACCTCTGCCATGACGAATCCCCGCTCTGGTTCAGCTCACGACGGCGTGCGTGAATTGTGGTGCGCCGCGCCGGCCGTGTCACCATGCTGTGCCGGAAATAAATCGAGGGCCCCGCTGCAAAGCGGGCACCCTCGCGTGGATCGCGTGGAGGTCGCTTCTATTTCGTCTTGAATCGCAGCGTCGCGAACCACTCCTGCGGGCGGCTGTAAGACTTGGTCATTCTGATCGTGCCGCCCTGCAGCTGGCCGGTGACGATGTAGCGATCGTCGGTCAGATTGGTGCCGCCGACCACGAACTCCCACTGATCGCCCGGTGCCTGGTAGGTCAGCGAGGCGTTCACGACATCTGTCGCTTCGCGCTTGAGGTCCTCGTTGTTGCCCAGATCATTGAAAAAGTCGTCCGTGTGCGTCCAGTCGGCGTTCAGCTGAATTGCACTGCCGTTGCCCAGGCTGAAGACGTACTGCGGCCCCGCGTAGAACTTCCACTCCGGAGTCTTGGGCAGGTCGCAGGCGTCATTGGGATCGGACGTTCGCGCCGGACAGGAATCGAGCGTGAGGGGCTGACCGTTGTCGCCCACGTTGTTCATGCGCGTGTACTTCGCATCCGTGTAGCCGAAGGACGTGTTGAACGAGAAGCCGCCGAAGACGGCCTCGGCCTCGGCCTCGAATCCATAGATCCGCGCATCGCCGGCGTTCACCACGGTGGGCGAGATGCCGATCTGCGAATTGAGCTGGATGTCGTCGTATGTCGTGTGGAAGGCCGCAAGGTTCAGACGCAGGCGTCGGTCGAGGAACTCCGACTTGAAACCGATCTCCTCGGCGGTGGCGTGTTCAGGACCGAAGTGCAACTCGTCGTCGTAGGTCGGATGCGGACTGGAGAGGCGCGTGGTCCAGCCGCCGGTCCGGTAGCCTTTCGAATACGACGCGTAGAGCATCATGTCGTCAGTAAAGTGGAAATCCAGGCCGACCGTCGGGGAGGTGTTGGAGAAATCCAGCGTCCTCTCGCCCGGTGGGAAGTAACGATATGGTTCCGCCGCGCTTGGGAATGTGAGGGCCTGCTGGCAGGTCAAGGTCGGAGGAGCGCCGATGAGTGCCGCGGACGCGCCCGGCGGGTTACAGCCGCTGATCTTGTAAGTGAGGCCGTTGTCATCGGTCTGGTGACCCTCGAAGTGCTTGGTTTCATCGGTATAGCGTCCGCCGACCGTGATCCCGAAATTATCCGTAACCTTGAAATTCAAATGGGCGTAGAGCGCCTTGGCGGTCGTCTCGAGGTCGTTCGGTCCATCGATCATCAGCAGGCCACCGGGGAAGATCACCCAGTCGTGCAGGTTCCCCTCTTCATGGAAGTAATAGGCGCCCACCACATAATTCAGGCGCTCGCCGAAAATCAGCCCGCTGAGCTGCAGCTCCTCGGAGACCTGGCGCTGCGGCATGTCGAAGGAAGGCTCGTCGATGGTCAGCGGCGAGCCGTCCAGATCCATTCCTGAGTCCCACTGCATATCGCGGTAGGCGGTGATCGACTTCAGCTTGGCAGCGTCGCTGAAGCGCCAGTCCAATGTGCCAGCCACGCCCCAGTTCTCGAGCTTCGAAAAGCTGTTGCCGGTGGCGAAGCTGGTGTCGATGTCGTCGCTCTCGAAGCGGTTGTCGTACGGCAGGCGGTTGTTGTTCGGATCGCCGTCGACGTTGACGCCCGACAGGGGCGGCAGAACCGCCATCTGGGTCGGTGTCGGGCTGAGGCCCCCACGCGGCTCGCTGCACAGCACGCCGAGCGGCGCGCCCACCAGGCACGCATTGTAGAGTCCGGCAAGTTGCGATGGGTTGATGTCGGCAACCGTGGCGGCCGAGGCAGACTGGTCGACGTTGGTGTAGTCGGCCGCCAGCGTGAATCTGACATCATCCGTGAACAGGAAGACCATCTTGCCACGCACGTTCCACTGGTTGATCCCACCTTCCCGATCACTCGTCCGCGTGCCTGCCGCCGGAAAGCGCGATGAGTCATCCGTCACGAACGCGCAGGGAGTGCCCACCGGACCGCAGTCAGGGATCGTGGCGAGCGGGTTGAGCATGCTCGGATCGGCACCATCCTTGTTGGCGAGATCGGTGAAGGCAACACGCTTCTGGAACCCGTCACGCTTCTGCGAGCCGAACGCGATGCTGCTGCGGATCTTGTCGGAGATCGGCAGGTCGATTGAGGCCTGCACGTCCAGGCGATGGAAATCCCCGCCTGTCACGTTGCCCCGGAAACTGAATTCCGAGCCTGGGTCATGGGTGACGATGGAGATGGCGCCGCCGATGGAGTTGCGCCCGAACAGTGTTCCCTGCGGTCCCTTCAGGATCTCCACGCGTTCCACGTCGAGCATGGTGGTGTTCGCACCCACGCTCCGCGCGAGGTACACACCGTCGACGTACACGCCCACGCCCGGGTCCAGGTTGAAGGCGAAGTCGTTCTGGCCGATGCCGCGGATGTACGCCGCGAGCACCGTGTCCGAACCCGAAAATGGCGTGCCCGGGTCGAGAGTGACATTCGGCGCGATATTGGTGAGCTTCGCGACGTCGGTGATGCCCTTGGCTTGCAGCATCGCGGAGGTCACGGCGGTGATCGCGATCGGCACGTTCTGGATGTTTTCGGACCGCCTCTGGGCGGTAACCGTAACTTCTTCGATGATCTGGGCGAAGGCCGATGCGGCTGCGAACTGGACGAGCAGGCCCACGAGCACGGCCATGCAGCCGAAGCGTGAGCGTCTTGCAGACGTCTTCATGAATATCCCCCCCTCGATGTGTGCGATCCGGACGCGCGCGGCGTGTCCGGGCTTTAAGAGATGAGCCACCCCACTTGAATTTGCATAAATGATGAATGCCTGTGCAGCTTCGCTAACTGCATCACTGCCGCGAGTCGCTTACCTGTGTGGCGGGTGCGATACACGTCGATGACGGCACTTGGTGCGATTTGATCCCGACCATATCTAGCCTTTGTTTGCAAGCCGCAGACTCAACCATGACTGAACGAAAACTCGACATGGAGCGTAACAGGGTGTGCAAACGCGCTGCGGACGGCTCGTTTCGCGGCCGCGACAGCGCAAGTCAGAGTCGCGAAGGGCAGCGCGCCACAAGATGGTGCCGCGTGAGCCGGCTGAGATCAGGAACGATGGCGGTCGAACCAGCGCTGCAACGTCGATGTGTCCGCGGCACCACGCAGGAATTCCGGGTCATCGAGCAATAGCGCATGCATTGCAACATTCGTCGCGACGCCCTCGATGTGGCAGTTCGCGAGCGCAGCCTTCATCCGTTGCACGCTTTGAGCCCGATCGCGACCATGAACGATCACCTTGGCAAGCAGCGAGTCGTAATACGGGGGCACCTCCGCTCCAGCCTCGATGTGCGTATCAACCCGAATGCCTTCGCCGGCCGGAAAACGAGCCTGTGCCACGGTGCCGGGGGAGGGTGAAAAGTCGCGCCGCCAATCTTCAGCGGTGATCCGGCATTCGAGCGCGTGCCCTGAGATCCCGACGGCACTCTGCCGGATGGGCAGCGCACGGCCCTCGGCGACCGCAAGCTGCAGGGCAACAAGATCAAGACCCGTGACCAGTTCCGTGACTGGATGCTCCACCTGGATGCGCGCATTCATCTCCAGGAAATAGAACTCCTCGCGCGCACGGTCGAAGAGATATTCGACCGTACCGAGCCCGCGATAGCGCAGGCGCCGGCCGAGGCTCACGGCGCCCGCGCGCATTGCCTCGCGTGAAAGGTCCGGCAGGTCTGGCGCAGGCGCCTCTTCGATGAGCTTCTGATAACGCCTTTGGATTGAACAATCCCGCTCGCCGAGATGAATGACCTCCGTACCATCGCCCAGGATCTGCACTTCCACGTGTCGTCCGGATTCGACCAGTCGCTCCAGATACACGCGCGCATCGCCAAAAGCCGCATGCGCCTCGGCCATCGCGAGGTCGAGCGTCGCGTCCAGCTGTCCCGGGTGATGCACCGCTTTGAGGCCACGGCCACCGCCTCCGCCTACTGACTTGATGAGCACCGGCCAGCCGATTGTCTCGGCGAGAGCGCGTGCCTCGGCAGCGTTCGTGACCGGACCGCCCGGGAGCACCGGCAAGCCGGCGTCGATCGCGTGCTGGCGCGCCCGCAGTTTGTCGCCCATCGCATCGAGCTGCGCGGGCGTTGCGCCAATGAAGACGAGCCCGGCCGCGGCGCAACGACTGGCCAGCCCGGAATTTTCGGCGAGAAATCCGTAACCCGGATGCACGGCTTCGGCCTTCGCAGTCACTGCAGCGCTGACGATGGATTCGGCGTTGAGGTAGCTCGAGCTGGGCGCGGGCGGGCCGATGCAGATCGTGCGATCGGCCAGGCGCGCGGGAACGGAGTCCAGGTCCGCCTCGGAAGCTGCGAGGACGGTCTCGATGCCGAGCTCGTTGCAGGTGCGGATGATGCGGACCGCGATCTCGCCGCGATTGGCGATGAGGACGCGGCGCAGCCTCATTTCTCGCTCGACTGCAGGCGCATCAACACGCGCTGCGTGTCGACGAGCTCGCCGTTCGCGGCGCAGATTTCAGTGACCGTGCCGCGTGCGCCCGCGTAGACGGAGTTCATCAGCTTCATCGTTTCTACGATGCCGACGACTGTCTCGGCTTCGACCTGCGAGCCGACTTCGACGAAGGGCGCCGCACCGGGCTTGGGCGCGCGATAGAACGTTCCCATGATCGGCGGGCGGATCTCGATCACTCCTGCGGGTGGCGCGAGCGTCGCTGGCGCGTCCCGTTGCACGGGTTCAGCGGTGGCCGGCGAAACGCTGCCCGAGACGTGTGCCTTGGCGAGCGTTTGCCGTTCCTGGGTCCAGCCGCCCGCCTGGCTCTTGCGCAGCGTGAGCTTGAAGCGATCGGTCTCGAGGATCAGTTCGTCGAACGGCGACGCATCGAGCAGCCGCAAGATCTCCTGCACGTCGTCGTTGGTGAGGTTCACGATGACATGGTCACGGCTTGCGGCCGCCGAGCGCGCCAATCACGTGATCGAAAGCTTGCGGCTTGGGCGTCGCCACCGGGGTTGCGGCGCGCTTCGACCACGCCGTTTCCGGCCGACTCTGCAACACGCGCAGCTCCCCGCTCACCGAGTCGATCGCCCATTCGATGTCTTGCGGAACGCCGTAGTGACGTTCGATCGCCATCGCGATGCGCCTGAGCTCGCCGATCTCTGCGTCGGTCAGGCAGGGCTGCGACTGGCGCTCGGCGGGAATGCTCTCGGCGCGTACCCCGCCCGCCTGCAGGTCGGGAACGTGCTGCATCGCTTTCTCGCTGACAGTGCGCGCCACGATATGACCGGTGACCTTGCTCACGATGAACTTGTCCGGTGTGACCTCGCCACTCACGATGCATGAGCCGAGTCCCCAGCTGCCTTCAATCGCGATCACGGAACGATCGCCGGTGATCGGACTGCGCGTGAACATCACGCCCGCGCAGCGCGAGTTCACCATGCGCTGCACGACCACGGCCATTGCGATCTGTCGCTCGGGCAAGGCGCGCTGGCGCCGGTAGCTGACGGATTCCACGCTGTAGAGACTTGCCCAGCAGTCCCGTACCGCGCGCAGCATCGACGCCGCATCGCGAATCCAGAGGTAAGTGTCCTGCAGACCGGCGAAACTCGCATCGGCGCTGTCCTCGCTGGTAGCGCTCGACCTGACCGCGACGGTGACTGCTTCGCCCGCGCACAGGTCCCGATATGCGGACCCAATCAACTCTTGAAGCGCGGGCGGCAGCTGCGTGGCGCTGATGCGCTGCCTCGCGAGTGTTGCGTTCTGCGTGATGGCGGCGAGGTCATCCGGTGGGGTTGCTTCGATGAGCCGCACGAGCTCGGCGCCGGGATCCACTGCCGCGAGGAATTCGACGAAGGCGCGCGTCGTGATGACGAATCCTGCCGGTACCTGCAGTCCTGCGCGCGTCAGCTCGCCGAGACTCGCCCCCTTGCCGCCCACGCGCACGCGGTCGTCAAGACCTACACTTTCGAAACTGCAGACATAAGGCTCGTCTGACATCGAACAACTCACCGGTTCCACCTGGCGTAGTAGTATGAGGCACACGCTTGCTCCGGGCGACGGCCGAGGATTTCCTTCCCAGTGGATCGCAGCTTCGCGCTGAGTCGAGTCGCGGGCGGCCATGCTTCGGCCAAATGCGTCACCACATTTTCGAGGTCCCAGTCCCAATGCTCGAGCTTTATCACGCCGAACCGGTCGCCAATTCGATGAAAGTACTTCTGTGCCTGAAGGAGAAGCAGATCGAATTCGTCAGTCACTACGTCGACCTGCTGCGCTTCGAGCAGCACAAGCCCGAATTCCTCGCCATCAATCCCAACGGCCAGGTGCCGGTCCTGGTTCACGATGGCAATACCATCACCGAGTCCACTGTCATCAATGAGTACCTGGAGGACCTGTTTCCCGAAGTGCGCCTGCGCCCCGAGGATCCCGTCGAGCGGGCGCAGATGAGGATCTGGAGCAAGTTCGTCGACGAGTACTTTTGCCCGGCCCTGAGCATGATCGGCTGGCACACGATGGTGCGGAAGGTGGCGCAGCGGCTCAAGGGCCCGCAGTTGCAGGAAATCCTGTCGCATATCCCCCTGAAGGAGCAGCGCGACAAGTGGGCAACCGTAGCGGGCGCCTCCTTTACGGAGGAGCAGCTCAATGACTCGCGGCGCCGGATCGGAGTGTCGATCGAGCGCATGGAGAAGATCCTGCAGAAATCGCACTGGCTGGCCGGTCCCACCTATTCACTCGCGGACGTGAACAGCTACACCATGGTTGCGGGCGTGCCGCGCTTCTTTCCGGAGTTCATGAAGCCGCGCGCCAGCGAGTGGCTCGAGGAAATGAACCAGCGTCCTGCCGTCAAGGCCGCGCTCGCCATGCCCAACAAGGTACCTGAGGTACTGCGCTCGTTCGGCGACTAGTCGCCAGGGAAGAACCTTCATGTTGGAGCTCTATCACTACGAACCCTCGGCGAACTCCATGAAGCCGATGCTGTGCCTGAAGGAGAAGGGCATCGACTTCGTCAGCCGCTACGTCGACCTGCACAGCTTCGAGCAGCACTCGCCCGAATTCGTCAGGGTCAATCCCAACGGCCAGGTCCCGGCGTTGATCCACGACGGCGTGATCGTCACCGAGTCGACCGTCATCAACGAGTATCTCGAGGATGTCTTTCCCCAGGTTCCACTGCGGCCTCGCAGCCCGGCGGCGCGCGCGCAGATGCGCATCTGGAGCAAGTTCGTGGACGAATACTTCTGCCCGGCACTCAGCATGCACGGCTGGAACGTCCTGGTCCCGGGAATCGTGGCGCGCCTGCAGAGCGGGGAGTTCGACAAGCTGCTGGAGCGTATCCCCCTCAAGGAGCAGCGTGACAAGTGGAAGACGGCGGCGACTCACTCTTTCACGGAGGAGCAGCTTGCCGATTCGAAACGCAAGGTGGGAATCTCGATCGAGCGGATGGAGAAGATCCTCGCGAAATCGCGCTGGCTGGCGGGCGATGAATACTCGCTGGCGGACGTCAACTCTTATTCGATGGTCGTTCCGGTGCCGCGGTTCTTCCCGGAGTTTCTGAATGAGAAGGTTGCGCCGCGCACGATGGATTGGGTCAGGCGAATGAACGAGCGGCCCGCGGTCAAGGCGGCACTCGCGATGGCTCGCAACCCGCCGCCCGGGACGGCTGCAGCACCAGCGGCATCAGCCGGGCGCTGAGCAGTCGCGCTACGCAGCATCTGAACTTGAGTCTGTCAGCTGACGGGGAAGGAGGACACATGCGGACTTGTACTGGGATCGCGGTTGCGCTGCTCAGCGCAACGATGGCTCTGTCGTCTGGGGCGATGGCGAAGGACGTGCTCACCACCAATCCGAAGGGGAAGATGGTGGTCGAGTTTCTCGACATGGTGTTCAACCAGAAGAAGGTGAAGGAAGGCTTCGATAAATACACCGGGCCGACCTATCGCCAGCACAATCCATTCGCGGCCGACGGCGCGCAGCCGGCGATCGACTTCCTCGCCCCGTATCTGGCGAGTCACGCGGAGTATCGCTACAACTTCAAGCATGTCTACGTCGACGGGGACATCGTGGTCGTGCACTCGCACGTGACGCGCGACGCGACCGATCGCGGCTCTGCAGTCGTGGACATCTTCCGCATCGAGAAGGGCAAGGTCGTCGAGCACTGGGATGTCGTCCAGCCGATCCCCGAGAAATCGGCGAACGACAACACCATGTTCTGAAGGGAAGGGCGCGGGGGAGGGCGGGGCGCCCGATCAGTCGGGCGCCTTGTCCAGTACTTGCTTGAAGATCGGGTTCGACAACAGGTAGCGGATCGCCTCGGCGCGCTCGGTGTTGAGCGGCTCGTCGGGAAACGAGGCGAGCAGCGCGCGATAGTGCTCCTCGGCACCCTCGCGAAATTCCCGGTGCGTGAAGATGTACAGATCGTTGCGGCGGATGCCGCGCAGGATCCGCTCGCCACACTCCTCCGGGTCCATCCATAGCGGTGAATTCGGGCGGTCTGTTCAGGCGCTGCTCCAGCTCCGCAAAACCACTGTTGCGATATTTCTCGGGTCGAGTTTTACCGCTCTCGCGGATGTTGGTCTGCACGGGACCCGGACAGAACGCGGAGACGCCGATGTTGTCCGGCGCGAGCTCACCGCGCAGCGATTCCGAAAGTCCGACCACGGCGGCCTTGGCCATGATGTAGATCGAGCAGTTCGGGATCGGCACGACCGCAGCCATCGAGGAAGTGCTGACGATGTGTCCGCCTTCACCATGCGCCAGGATGTGCGGAAGGAACGTCTGGATGCCGTTGATGACGCCGGTGATCATCACGCCGATGCCCCAGTCCCAGTCATCGAAACGCGCCTGCTTGAGCGGGCCGAGCAGCCCCATGCCCGCGTTGTTCACCAGCAGGTGCATCTTGCCGAACGTGCGCAATGACTCCTCGGCAGCGCGTGCGTACGCCGCGCGGTCGGTGACGTCGAGTCGTTGCGTCAATACGTTCTGCTTCTGGCCGTTCTGCGCAAAGAACGCCGCCGCCTCGGCGAGATGATCCTCGCGTACGTCCGCGATCACGACTTTCATGCCGGCCTTCACCAGCACCTTGCTCAGCCCCAGGCCGATGCCGCTGGCACCGCCGGTGACGAATGCAACTTTGCCTGCTACTGGATCCATGGGTGGTCTCTCGGGTTGAATTCGCTGTGGTTCACTTCCAGAGCCGCCGGCTGGCGAGGGCAGCGCCCTCGACCAGCGCTGCGAGCTTGCGATACACGATCGCGGGATCGATCCGGCCGACGCCGGCGAAAGCTGCCGAAGCCGCAGTCGGTGCCCGCGATCACGCGTTCGCGCCCGACGATGTCCGCGAACTGCGCGATGCGCTGGGCGATCAGCTCCGGGTGCTCGACGTAGTTCGACGTCGACATGAGCAGGCCCGGAATCAGGATCTTGTTCTCGGGCACAGACGCGTCGCGCCACACGATCCATTCGTGCGCGTGGCGCGGGTTGGACGCCTCGAACAGGATCGCCGCGGGCTTCGCCTTGAGGATCGTGGCGATGATCTTCTCGAGCGCGATGTCGTGATCGTGCGGCCCCTCGTAGTTGCCCCAGCACACGTGCATGCGCATCGACTCGGCCGGGATATTACGCAACGCATGATTGAGCGCTTCGACGTGCAGCTCGGCGCGCATCAGGAATTGCGCTTCGCTCAGGTCCTGGAACCCGGTGTGGCGCGCCATCGCGAGATCCGGACAGTCCAGCTGCAACACGAACCCCGCGGCCACGATCGCTTCGTATTCCTCCTGCATCGCATTCGCGATCGCCTCGACATACGCCTCGTGACTCGGGTAGTAGCGATTGGTCTGAAACGCGCTCACCACGCCGGGCGAGGCTGAGTCGACGAAGGCCTCGCGCGCACCATGAGTCCTTCACTGCGGTGCGCAGGTTCTCGAGGTCCTTGCGCAGTGACTCGCGCTCCTTCACCGCGACGGGCCCGATGCAGGACTGGCGCTGAAAGGACTGCTTGCCCGCGACGAGCGCCATCTTGTCGCGAAACTGCGGATAGTCCTTCAGGTCGAGTGCAATCTGCCGCTCGGTGTGACCGCCGAATCCTGACAAGCGGTCCTTGATGTAGGTCGCGTAGCCGATCTTGGCGGTCTCACCGTCACTCACGACGTCGATGCCGGCGGCGACCTGCTTGCGCACCGTCTCGGCGACCGCGGCTGCCATCGTGCGGTCGAATTCCAGCACGTCGAAAGGCTCATCGCGATCCCTTTTCAGCAGCAGCTCAACGACCTGCTCGTCGCGCGGCAGACTCCCGACGTGGGTGGTGAGGATTCGCTCGGTGCTGAGGCTCATCTTCATGGCGTTGCATCAGGATGCAGGGGGCGTGAGGCAACCATGCACCGGGGCGACTTGTAAAGGCCGGTGTGGCGCGGCAGGCGTGGTGGGAAGGCATGCGCTGCCGGTTGCGCTGAGCGGGAGATTGCCGCGCGCCGTGATTTCGCTGTAGGTTGAATACTAGATCGTTGATGGTTGAGCCTGTCGGACAGGTTTTGCTGCCCCATTAGACCCCTGTCAGTGCGCACGCCCGGCTCGTCCGGGTGCTGGCGTCGAACCCCGTCGGAGGCTTTTCCCGTGAACGCTTCACTCGCATCGCAACGTGAGATCGCCAGACAACCCGAGCCGTCCGCAGCGGTGGCCCGCTTCCTGAAGCGTGGCCCGCGCCTGCTCATCGGAGGCGAGTGGGTCGAATCGAAGTCGAGGGATTCGATCGGGGTGATCGATCCCGCGACCGGGCGTGAGATCGCCCTGGTCGCGGACGCCAACGCCGAGGACGTCAATCGTGCCGTGGCCGCGGCGCGCGAGGCGTTCGACACCGGTCCCTGGCCGGACATGCTTCCAGCGCAGCGCGAACGCCTGATGTGGCGGCTGGCGGAGCTGGTCGACAAGAACGCCGAGGAGCTCGCCGAGCTCGAGAGCGTCGACAACGGCAAGACGAAGTTCATGGCGAGTATTATCGATGTCCCCGGGACCAGCAATTACTTCCGCTACATGGCGGGCTGGGCCACCAAGATCAGCGGCGAAACGATCCGCAACTCCATCGGCGGCATCCCCGGCGCGAAGTTCGTCACCTATACCTCGCGCGAGCCGGTCGGCGTGTGTGCGCAGATCGTGCCGTGGAATTTTCCGCTCGCGATGGCGGCCTGGAAACTCGCCCCGGCGCTCGCTGCCGGCTGCACCTGCGTGCTCAAGCCCGCCGAGCAGACGCCGCTCTCGGCGCTGCGGCTCGGCGAGCTCATCATGGAAGCGGGCTTTCCGCCCGGCGTCGTCAACATCATCACCGGGCTCGGTGAAACCGCGGGAGCAGCCCTCGTAGCCCATCCCGGCATCGACAAGATCGCCTTCACCGGCTCGACCCAGGTCGGCAAGATCATCAACAAGTCCGCGACCGATACGCTGAAGCGCGTGTCGCTCGAGCTCGGCGGCAAGTCACCGGTGGTGGTGTTTCCGGATGCCGATGTGAACGCCGCCATCGGCGGCGCTTCGAACGCCATCTTCTTCAACCACGGCCAGGTGTGTTGCGCGGGCTCGCGCCTGTACGCGCATCGCAAGGTGTTCGACCAGATGGTCGAAGGCATCAGCGGCGCGGCGAAGTCGATCAAGCTCGGACCGGGCCTCGATCCGCAGACGCAGATGGGACCGCTGGTCTCCAAGGAGCAGCAGGATCGCGTGCTCAGTTACATCGAATCCGGCAAATCGCAGGGCGCTTCGATCGTGGTCGGCGGCGGCGCGCCCTCCGGCGCCGGGTACTACGTCGAGCCGACGGTGCTCGTGAACGTGAAGCCGGACATGCGCGTGGTGCGCGAGGAAATCTTCGGGCCGGTGCTGGTGGCCCAGCGCTTCGACGATGTGAACGAAATTGCCGCGCTCGCCAACGACACCGAATTCGGGCTCGCGGCGAGCGTCTGGTCGAAGGACTTGAGTACCGTTCAGCGCATCGTGCCGAAGATCAAGGCCGGCACAGTGTGGGTGAACTGTCACAATTTCCTCGATCCCAACATGCCGTTCGGCGGGTACAAGCAGTCGGGGTTCGGCCGCGAGCACGGCCGGCACGGTATCGAGATGTACACCGAGATCAAGTCCGTCTGCATGGCGGTCTGATGGTGGTCGCCTCACGTCTGCCATGGGCCGCACTGGCGGCCACGATCGCGCTCGTCGGGTGCGCGAAGAAATCGGATCAGCCGCAGGAAGCGGCAGCCGATCGCAAGCCTGCCGCGGTCGATGCGCGCGCGCATCGAAGCGGCCGACAGCGAGGCCGGCAACTGGATGACGCACGGGCGCACCTACGATGAGCAGCGTTTCAGCCCGCTGAAGCAGATCGATGCCCGCAACGTGCGCGACCTCAAGCTCGCGTGGCATTTCGATGTGCCGGCCGATCACCGCGGCCAGGAGGCGACCCCGCTCGTCATCGACGGCGTCATGTACGTGACGAGCGCCTGGAGCAAGGTGTTCGCACTCGATGCGCGAACGCGGCTCGCTGCTGTGGGAATACGATCCGGCCGTGTCGCGCGACTCGGCGGTGAACGCCTGCTGCGATGTCGTCAATCGCGGCGTCGCCGCGTGGAACGGCAAGGTGTATTTCGGCACGCTCGACGGGCGGCTGATGGCACTCGATGCCGCGACCGGGAAACTGGCCTGGGAGAAGCTCACCGTCGATCCGAAGTGGCGCTACACGATCACCGGCGCGCCGCGCGTGGTGAAGGGCAAGGTGCTCATCGGCAATGGCGGCGCCGAGCTCGGCGTGCGCGGCTACATCTCCGCATACGACGCCGAGTCCGGTGAGATGAAGTGGCGCTTCTATACGGTGCCGGGCGATCCGTCGCAACCCTTCGAGGCACCCGATCCTCGAGAAGGCGGCGCAGACCTGGACCGGCCAGTGGTGGAAGCTCGGGGGCGGGGGAACCGTGTGGGATTCGATGGCCTACGACCCGAAGCTCGACCTTCTCTATATCGGCGTCGGCAACGGTTCGCCGTGGAATCGCAAGCTTCGCAGTCCCGGCGGCGGTGACAATCTGTTTCTCTCGTCCATCGTCGCGTTGCGCCCCGATACCGGCGAATACGTGTGGCACTACCAGACGACACCGGGCGAAACCTGGGACTTCACGGCCACTCAGCACCTGATTCTCGCCACGCTCAAGATCGACGGCGCGGATCGCGACGTCATCATGCAGGCGCCGAAGAACGGCTTCTTCTATGTGATCGATCGCAAGACCGGCCAGCTGATTTCCGCGCAGCCCTACGTTGCCGTGAATTGGGCCAAGGGCGTCGACATGGCGACGGGCCGCCCCATCGAAGTTCCAGAGGCGCGTTTCGGAGAAACGGGAAAACCATTTCTTTCCAGCCCCGGCCCGGGCGGCGCGCACAACTGGCAACCGATGTCCTTCAGTCCGCTGACCGGCCTCGTGTATCTCCCGGTCACCGAGATGGCGTTCCCCTATATCCCGGATGGCAAAGTTCAAATCCAGGACCCTGACGTGGAATGTCGGCATCGACCTGGACGCCGGGAGCCTGCCGCAGGATGAAAAGATCAAGAAGGATGCGAAGGAGCACTTGAGAGGCCACCTCGCGGCGTGGGACCCGGTGGCGCAGAAGGAAGTGTGGCGCGTCCAGTACGACGAACCCTGGAATGGCGCCTTGCTCTCGACGGCTGGAAACCTCGTGTTCCAGGGCACGGCGATGGGCGATTTCGTCGCCTACCAGGCGGACGATGGCTCGCGCTTGTGGTCGGCGCCGACGCAGGCCGGCATCGTCGCTGCGCCGATCAGTTACGAAGTTGGCGGTGAGCAGTACGTGGCGGTGCTGGCGGGCTGGGGCGGCGTCTTCGGACTCGCGCCTGGCGAGCTCACGCTCGAGAAGCACACCCGCACCAACGTTCCGCGGATGCTGGCCTTCAAGCTGAATGGCGCGGACTTCCTGCCGCCACCAGCGTCGGCACCGAGGCTGGTGCTCAATCCTCCGCCCGACAAGGCAGCGGCGGCGACGGTAACAGCGGGCAAGGCGCTCTATCACAACTACTGCGGCACCTGCCATGGCGATGCCGCGGTGAGCGCCGGTATCGTGCCGGACCTGCGTTACTCCACAGCGCTGAGCGATCCGAAGCTCTGGCAGAGCATCGTTCACGACGGTGCGCTCAAGGCCAATGGCATGATCGCGTTCGGTGCGGAGCTCAACGCCCAGGACATCGACAAGATCCGCTCTTATCTCATTCGCCGCGCACACGACAGCATGCCGAAGACGGCAGCGAACTGAAGCCGACGTGATCGAGCTGTTCACCTCTGAGACGCCGAACGGCTGGAAGATCTCCATCGCCCTGGAGGAGATGGGACTGCCGTACACGTACCGGCACATCAGGCTCTCGAAGCGCGAGCAGAAAGAGCCGTGGTACCTCAAGCTCAATCCCAACGGCCGCATTCCGACCATCATCGATCACGACAACGATGATTTCGTGGTGTTCGAGTCCGGCGCGATCCTGATCTACCTCGCCGAGAAGACCGGGCTCCTAATGCCGAAGGACGTGAAAGGGCGCTCGCTCGTCATCCAGTGGCTGATGTTCCAGATGGCGGGCATCGGACCGATGATGGGCCAGGCGAATGTCTTCTACCGCTATGCACCGGAAAAGATTCCGTACGCGATCGACCGGTACCAGCGCGAATCACGGCGCCTGCTCGAGGTGCTCGACACACGGCTCAGCGATCACGAATACCTGGCAGGCGATTATTCCATCGCGGATATCGCGACCTGGGCGTGGGCGCGTGGCCACGAGTGGAGCGGCATCAGCATCGACGGTCTCGATCACCTGAAGCGCTGGCTGGCATTGATTGCCGCACGCCCGGCGGTGCAGCGCGGCAAGGCGATTCCGCCGGTGGACGATCTCGGCGACCGCACGCAGCAGACGGTGGAAGCCGCCCGCAATTTCCTCGTTTAGGATGTGAGCATGCTGAAGCTGTATCACTGGGAACCCAACGCCAATTCCGGCAAGCCGATGCTGGCGCTGGCGGAGAAGGGCGTCGAGTACGAAAGCCACTACGTCGATCTGCTCAAGTTCGACCAGCACCAGCCCGAGTACCTGAAGATCAATCCCGACGGCACCATCCCGACCATGGTGCACGGTGACCTGGTGCTCACCGAGTCCACGCCGATGATGGAATACGTGGACGAGGCGTTCGACGGACCGCCGCTGCGCCCGACGGATCCGAAGGAACGCTGGCGCATGCGCTGGTGGATGCGCTTTTTCGACTCCTACTTTGCGCCCTCGCTCAGCATGATCGGCTGGAGCGTGTTCGTCGGGCCCCGCGGTGCGCAAGCGCGATCCGAAGGAGCTGGAGGCGGCGATCCAGCGCATTCCGCTGGAGTCGCGGCGCGTCGCGTGGCGCAAGGCGATGTTCAACGAGTTCAGCGAAGCGGAGCTCGCCGAATCGAAGCGGCGCGTGCTGTTCTGCGTCGGCGTACTCGAGCAGCATCTCGGCCGCCAGCCTTACATCGCCGGCGAGAGTTACTCGCTCGGCGATGCGAACTGCTTCAATCTGGGGTATGCCCTGCCGCTCTCCCAGCCGGATCACTGCAACGATCAGAAGACGCCGCACATCATGGAATGGCTGCGCAAGATCTACGAGCGTCCTGCTACGAAGGCGACCTGGGCCAAGGGGCGCACGGAGATGTCGGCGCGCGTGAAGTTCCTGGAGCGCACATCCAATGCTTGAGCTCTATCACTGGGAACCGAACACGTTCTTCCTCAAGCCCCTGATCGCGCTCAAGGAAAAGCAGGCCGCTTTCACCAGTCGTTACTTCGATCCGACGCGCTTCGAGCAGTTTGCGCCGGGCATTTCCGCGCAGCGTGGAGTCGGACCTGCACCTGGAGCGCGAAGGCCCGGTGCTGGTGCACGACGGCACGATCATCAGCAGCTCATTTTTCATGCTGGAGTACATCGCGGACGCATTGCCAGGTGTTGATCTTTATCCCGGGCAATGCTTATGAGCACTATCGCGCGCGCGCCTGGGGCCAATTCCTCACGCTGTCTCTCGGGCCGGGAGTGTGCTCGCTGGGATGCGCGAAGTACCTGGCGCCGGTCCTCAGACAGCGCGACCCGCAGCAACTCAAGGCCGAGATCGCCAGCATCGAGCCGCTGGAACGACGCACGGCCTGGAGCGCGGTCGCCGACGGATTTACGGACACGATGCTCGCCAGCGTGAGGCACAAGCTCGAATTCCCTCTCAAGCGCCTTGAGACCTCGTTGAGCAAGGGACCGTGGCTGGCAGGTCCGGTCTATTCCGTGGCCGACATCGAAGCGTTCTCGATGTTGAACCCCCTGCCAAGACCTAGCACCAGACCTGGTGAGTGAACAGGCAACACCCCGGCTGATCGAGTTCGTCAATCGTATGCGGGCCCGCCCGGCAGTACGCGAAGCGCTCGCAATGAGCAGGACCGGCAAGCCGCGTGAGGCCTTCGTGCCGGGTAGCGAGTCCTCACGCTGGGGCTGAAGGAAGGCCGATGCAGTACCGACGTATCGCCACCGAAGAAGCCTGGGCGATTCCGGAGCAATTCGACGCGTGGCGCGAACTGCTGAAGAAGAGCACCGACTACGACCCGGATCTGTTCCTCGCCAGGGCCCAGACCGACGGTGGGCTGCTGTCACGGCGCCTGCTCGATAGCGACGAGGAGCGGCTGCGGATCATGGATGAGGCGGGCGTCGACGTGCACTTGCTGGCGCTCACCTCGACGGGCGTGCAGGCCCTCGAAACGGAGCTCGCCGTTTCGATCGCAACGCTTGGTAACGATCGGCTGGCCGCAGCGATCGCGCGACATCCGACCCGCTACGCGGGACTCGCGACGATTGCACCGCAGGATCCGAGACGAGCCGTGAAGGAGATGGAGCGTGCGATCAGGACGCTGAAGCTCAACGGCGTGATGATCAACTCGCACACCAACGGCGAGTATCTCGATGAGCTGAAGTTCTGGCCGATCCTCGAAGCTGCGGCGGGGCTGGGCGTGCCCATCTATATCCACCCGCGTTCGCCCTCGCCCGCGATGGCGCAGCCCTATCGCAAGTATCACCTCGAACATGCCATCTGGGGGTACGCCGTCGAGACGGGACTGCACGCGGTGCGCCTCATCATGAGCGGCGTGTTCGACAAGTACCCGACGCTCAAGATCGTCATCGGGCACATGGGTGAGAACATCCCGTACGCGCTCTATCGCATGGACTGGATGCACTCGCGTGCCCCGGTCGCGATGGACCGGCCGAAACTCGCGCTCACGCCGAGCGAGTACTTCAAACGCAATTTCATGATCACGACCAGCGGCGTGAACTGGCATCCGGCGCTCAGGTTCTGCATCGAAGTGCTGGGCGCGGACAACATCATGTGGGCGGTCGACTATCCGTACCAGGAGACGCACGAGGCGGTGCGTTTCATGAACGAGGCGCCGATCTCGGACGAGGACAAGAAGAAGATCTTCCATCGCAATGCCGAGCGGGTATTCCGCATCCCCGCTGCTTCTCGCTAGATCCTGATCCGGCAGACACGGATTGAGGCGCCACGCTCCTCCGAACGGGCTCAGGGAGGATGAAGGCCCAGGCAGACGCAGATCAGAAGGCTGTGTAAGGATGCGCCGATGCAGACCACTGCGTCTGATCGCGATCGTCGTCCTCTTCTTCGTCGGCCTGCTGCTGCGGCGGCAGCGAGTTCTCGAGGCGCGCACGGCGGACGGCTACTGGTGATCGTCGTGTGGATCGGATTGCCGGCGCTCATCCTTGCCGGTGTCAGTCGCCTGCCGCTGCATGCGCAGCTCTTGTGGCTGCCGGCAGCGGCGATGGCGACGATCCTCATCGGCTGCGCCGTATCCGCGTTCGTGGGACGAAGACTCGGAGCTCGAGCGAAGGGCTTCGGCGCTTTCGTCACCTGTTCAACGGCGCTCAACATCAGCCTCGAGTATCCCTTCATGCTCGCCGTCAAGGGAGCGGATGGCTTTGCGGAGCTCGCGCTGTTTGATCTCGGCAATGCGCTGATGCTCTGTACGTTCGGTTACCTGCTCGCGGCGAAGCTTGGGCGCCGGGCCGGGACCTGGGGGCAGGCGCTGCAACGACTCGGGTCCTTTCCACCCCTCTGGGCGCTGCTGCTCGCGCTGATCATCAATATCTTCGGCTTGCCGGTCTCGACGGTGGCGCTCGATACGCTGCAGGCGATCGGTGGGTGGGTCGTGCTGCTCGTACCGCTCGCGCTTGGGATTCTGTTCGACGGTCGCCGCGCACTCTCCACACCGTCCCTGGGTGCAGTGGGAATCCGTCTCGGTGTCGGGCTGGTCATGGGGATCGCGTGCGTGACACTGTTGGATCTGCACGGACTGACTCGCACCGTCGTACTGGTCGGTTCAGCCGCGCCGATCGGCTTCACGGTTGTGGTTCTGACTCAACGTGAATCGCTCGACACCGAGCTGGCTGCAAGCGCCGCGTCGCTGTCGGTCCTGTTGGGGCTGCTTTACATACCACTGGCACTGCTGTGGCTGGACTGACGGGTTGATCACGCGAATGGAAGTCCTTCAGATATTTCATTCATCGACGTGGCTCAAACACGACACCGGCCCGGAATTAGGCCCCCATCGTGCGCTGTCGGTTGACTCGCCGTTCGCTGTGGATCGACTATTGGTGCGGCAGTCGCGCTGTAATCGGGGCGAACGCATGGGGTTTGATCTATTGAGTCTGTTTGTGGATACGCGAGCGATCATCCGTACCATTTAGACCACAACGATCTGGGGGCACCCGTCTGCGAGGGCGATCGACCATGAAAAAATTCTTTCTCTCATCCGCGATCCTGACATTCACGAGTCCGCTGCTGCTGCTCGGCGCGACCACCGCACTGGCGCAGCAACAGCAGGCGCAGGTTACCGGTACCGCATCCGGCGCCCTGGAAGAGGTCGTCGTCACCGCGCGCTACCGCGAAGAGCTTTTGCAGCAGACCCCCATCGCGATTACCGCGATCACAGGGGCGGATCTCTCTGCGCGGTCTTTCACCCAAGCGTATGAGCTCGGTTACACGGTACCGAACGCGGTGTTGAGGCCAGCCCAGGCGGCTTTCGGCAACACGATGACCGCCTACATTCGCGGCATCGGCCAGTACGACTTTGATTTTGCGTTCGAGCCCGGCGTCGGTATCTACGTCGACGATGTTTACCATCCCTTCACTCTGGGCTCAGAGATCGATCTTCTCGACCTCGACCGCGTGGAAGTGCTGCGCGGCCCGCAGGGCACGCTGTTCGGACGCGGCGCCATCGGCGGCGTCATCCGTTACGTGAGTAAGAAACCGGTCGGCGACAACAGCGGGTTCATCGACGTGACGTACGGGCAATTCAATCGGCTCGACGTCCGCGCGGGCTACGATTTCGCGATCAGCGACAAGCTGATGGCCCGCGTCACCGGGGTGTCCAAGCATCGCGACGGTTACCAGAAGGTCTTCGACTTCGCCTGCCTGTATCCATCGCAGTCCGGAAACCTGAATCCGCGCAGCATCAATCGGGGGACCGATTGCGATCTCGGCACTCAAGGCGGGCAGGACGTGGTCGGCGGGCGGGGCATCCTGCGCTGGGTCCCGAGCGAGGCCTTTGAGTCGAACACGACGCTCGAGTACATGGACGATACCTCGGAAGCACGCGCTGACTACATGAGCGCGATCAATCCTGCGCCTCTCAGCAACCCTGCCTTCGGTTATCAGCCCAATTACCTGACGCCGGTCCTGAACATCGCGTACGACCAGCGTTTCATCAGCCCTAACCACAACACTTACGCGACCTACGATGATCCGCGCAGCGGGCTCTCATTCAAGCCGCAAACGGCGTTTGAAAAGTGGACCGCATCCGAACGGGTGGACGTGCGGCTATCCGATGCGTTCAATATCACCGCGATCGGGTCCTACAGCGAGCTGGATAGTCATTTCGCCACCGATGCAGACGGCTCGCCGTTGAATCTGCAGACCGTGAACGGCAGGCAACAGATCAGAGTCGCGACCGGGGAGCTGCGCCTCGAAGGCCGCATCGCCGATCGGCTGAACTGGACCCTCGGAGGTTTCTATTACGACGGTCACGCTGTGAACGATCAGACCGTCAGCATTCCCTGGCTGACGATGCTGTTGGACCAGTTCCTGCCGAACAAGATCGGCCCATGCGTCATATGCCCGCCCCCCAACAACATCACCATACAACAGGGTGCGGCGCTGCTCGATTCAGACCCGGCAACCTACACGTTCGTCAACGCCCACAATATCCACGACATCACGAGCTGGGCGGGTTTCGGCCACATGGTCTTCGATCTGACTGACAATTGGTCTATCAACGCGGGCGTGCGCTACTCGGACGACAGCAAGGATGTCAATTTCGACAATACGCGGGTTCAGAATCCGAACCTCAGCGTGGCCGCCACGCACACCGACTGGATGGCGGGTGTGAACTGGAAGGCGACGGACACGACGATGGCGTATGGAACGGTCGCCACCGGCTACCGACCGAGCGCTTACAACTCGCGTCCCTTCCAGTGGACGCAGGTGGTCGCCGTGGGCCAGGAGGATGCTGACTCCTACGAGCTCGGCCTGAAGATGGACCTGTTCGATCGGACTCTGCGTCTCAACCTCGCCGGCTTCTATATCGACTACGCACACCGGATTCTCCCCGTCGGCGGAACAGAGTGCCCGGTGCTCAACGATCCGCCAGGACCGCCCATCTACCTGACCAGCCCTCCGGGAACCACTGGTACATCGCTTGACAGCCTGGGCAACAACTGCCTGACCGTGGCGCAGGTGTCGCGGACCTTTTACGCGAATGGCCCGGCCAAGATTAAGGGCGTCGAGCTGGAAATGGCCTGGCGCCCGGTCGAGGCGCTGAACATCACCGGCCAGATCGGAAAGCTCTACTGGGAGTCGGACGACATCGACAACTGCGACTTCAATTTCGACGGCGTTCCGGACCCGGGCACCACCTGCATCAACGATCTGCCCCCGCAGGTCCCGGATATGAACTGGTCCGTCGGCGTGTCCTATGGGTTTGCCCTGGGTGAAGCGGGAAGCCTGACGCCCAGGGTTGATGTGTATGGACAGACCGAGATCTGCTTCGGTCCTTCGGTCCCCACCTCGACCGTCGCCACCGACATCAGGTCGCAGCTTTGTGATGACGGCTACGAACTGGTGAATGCGTCCCTCATGTGGGCCAGTAACGATAGTGGTTGGAGCGCAACGCTTGGCGTCACCAATGCCACCGACGAGGATTACAACTACAACTCCTTCCCGCTGACGCTGTTTGGCCAGCCAACCGCCGAGAAGCAGCCAGCCCAGCCGAGGGAGTGGTTTGTCACGATTGAAAAACAATTCAAGTAACTTCGAGCCTATCGAACCTGAGGGCGCGCTCAGCAATGAGCGCGCCCTTAATTCTCCTCACTAGGGCCCGACCTCCGAGCAGTCTCCCGATTGCAGGTCGCCGAGGCCAGCGATCTTCAGAAGGTACGCAAGGCAACCGCAGCGGTGCGCGTTCTTGGTTCCCGACTTTCTCGCGCTCGATGATCCTTTCAGCTACCAAACTGCCAGCGATGATTTTCGGTCTCGGAGTTCTCGCCGCGATGCCGTGCCAGGCTCGCCCGCCCGCAGACGTCGATGGTGCACGCATCGCGGCCGCCGATCGGGACCCCGGGAACTGGATGACCCATGGGCGCACTTATCGGGAAGAGCGCTTCAGCCCGCTCGCGGCTATTAACACTAGCAACGTAGGAAAGCTCGGCCTCGCCTGGTATTTCGAAGCCGACAGCCGCATCGGCACCGAGGCGACGCCGCTCGTCGTCGATGGCGTCATGTACACGACCAGCGTGTGGAATATCGTGCACGCGCTCGATGCGAAGACCGGCAGAGAACTCTGGCGCTATGACCCGCAGGTGCCACGCGCGTGGATGCGCTACATGTGCTGCGGGCCGGCAAATCGCGGCGTTGCTGTCTGGAAGGGCAAGGTCTACGTCGCGACGATCGAAGGGCGCCTGATCGCGATCGACGCCGCCAACGGCCACCTGCTCTGGCAGGTGCAGACGACCGCTCCCAGTCAGCCGTATTCGATTACCGGCGCGCCGCGCGTCGTGAAGGGCAAGGTGATCATCGGCAACGGCGGCGCCGAAATGCTGGTGCGTGGTTACGTCACGGCCTACGACGCGGACACCGGCAAACAAGCCTGGCGGTTCTACATCGTGCCCGGCAATCCGGCAGACGGATTCGAATCGCCGACGATGAAGATGGCGGCCGCAACCTGGTCGGGCGAATGGTGGAAGTACGGCGGGGGCGGAACCGCGTGGGACTCGTTCGCCTTCGATCCCGATCTCGATCTTCTCTACATCGGCACCGGAAATGGCGCGCCGTGGTCGCGCGATCTGCGCAGCGCTGGCAAAGGCGACAACCTGTTCCTGTGCTCGATCGTCGCGGTGAGGCCCGACACGGGTGAGTACGTCTGGCACTACCAGGCGGTCCCCGGGGAGAACTGGGACTACACCTGCGTGCAGCAGATGACGCTGGTCGATCTCAAGATCCAGGGCGTCATGCGCAAGGTACTGCTGCAGGCGCCGAAGAATGGCTTCTTCTACGTGCTCGATCGCACCAACGGCAAGCTCATCTCGGCCAACAACTTCGTGCCCGTCAACTGGGCGAGCCGTATCGACCTTGCGACCGGGCGCCCGGTCGAGATCAAGGAAAATCTTTACGACGCGGTCGATGCCAAGTACGTCTACCCGGCGCATTACGGCGCTCACAACTGGCATCCGATGTCCTACAGCCCGCTCACCGGGCTCGTGTACATCCCGGCACAGGAAGTCGCCTGGCCCTACAGCCGCACGGCACACTTCGAGCCGAAGAAGATGAGCTGGAATCTCGGCTTCAATCCGAATCCACGCATGCCGGCGGCGCCACCGCCGGAAAAAAAGGCGTACCTGCTCGCGTGGGATCCGGTGAAGAACGCCGCAGCGTGGCGCATCGATCATCCCACGCAGTGGAATGGCGGTGTGCTGTCGACCGCGGGCAACCTGCTGGTTCAGGGCGCTTCAGACGGGCGCTTCGTGATCTACCGCGCAGACAATGGCAAGGAACTCTGGGAAGCACCAATCGACACCGGGGCGGTCGCAGGGCCGATCAGCTATGCCGTCGATGGTGAACAGTACATTGCCATCGCCGCCGGGTGGGCCGGCTCGATGGTCGTCACTGGCGGCGACATGCCGATCTACGCCACGCCGACGCGCATCCTCGCCTTCAAGCTCGGCGGCACGGCGACACTTCCAAAGCCAAAACCCGCAGCGCCGGTGAACCTTCCGGCCTCGACCGCATCGAGTGAAGTCATCGCGCAGGGCGAGGCGCGTTATGGCCAATACTGCCGAATCTGCCACGGCACGGGCGTAATCTCAGGTGGCATGACACCGGACCTGCGCCACATGTCGCCCGAGACGCACCAGGCGTTCAAGCAGATCGTTCTGTACGGTGCGCGCGCGAAGGACGGCATGGCGCCGTTCGCCGACGTTCTCAGCGCAGCGGACGCGGACGCTATTCATGCCTACATCATCGACGAGGCTCGCAGACAGCTGCATTAGGCAGGCAACCATGAAACTCACTGACAGCGAACGAGCAATGCTCGATGGACGCCACGGCAAGGCGCAGCAAAAAGCGATGGAGTTGCTGGTGCGTTATGCCGAAGCACTCGGCGCGGAGCGCTTTGTCGACACGACGAACGTCGCCGGCGTCCCGGGCTCATCGAACCCGTATCTGCAGAACTACTACAAGAGCGCCGGCAATTCCTACGACGCGATCTTTTCCTATTTCGATCTCGACAGTGACGAACTGGTCGAGGTACCACGCGTCACTGTTCACAGCTGCCACCTGCAAGGCGGGCTCGATCCGGACAACTGGCAACGGTTGGGCGGCAAGCCGGAAGCTTTTCAGATCAGCCAGACGAGCGAACATGACGCCGCAGATCGCGGCATCCGCATTCTCAAGACCTGCACGCCCTACTTGGCGGGCAACGTCCCGACCCGGGGCGAGCACTGTGCGTGGATGGAGTCATCGGCGGTGGTGTACTGCAATTCGGTGATTGGTGCGCGCACCAACACCGAGGGTCGCGAGAGCACCAGTGCCGCGATGCTAACTGGGAAGATCCCGGACTGGGGCCTGCATCGCGACGAGAATCGCCATGCGACCCATCGCATCAACGTCGAAATCGAAGTCATGAGCGTGATGGACTGGGGCATGCTGGGGTATTTCGTCGGCGATGTGATGGGGGAGCGAATTCCGGTTCTGGTCGGCCGGTACGGCGAGCCCGATCTGATACGTCACAAGCATTTCGGCGCTGCCGCCGCCTCCTCGGGTGGTGTGGAGATGTACCACATCGTCGGCGTGACTCCGGAAGCGTCGAGTCTCGAGGCGGCACTGGGCTCGAAATCAGCGGCCGAAACGTACACGTATGGCCGGGCGGAGCGGCGCCGGATCTACGAGGTGCTGAACGCCAACGGTCACAGCACCGACGTCGACTACGTAATGCTCGGCTGCCCGCATTACTCGCTCGAGCAGATTCGCGATGCGTGCCGGCTGCTCGAGGGTCGCAAGGTCAGCACCCACTGCAACCTGTGGATCTTCACCTCGCGCGCCGTGAAGGGCGAGGCCGAAAAATTCGGCTACACGAAAGTCATCCGCGATGCCGGTGGTGTGCTGCTGACCGATACGTGCTCAGCCATCAGCCAGGCGGTACCGCCGGGGACCAAGGTTGCTGCGCTCGATTCGGCCAAGCAGACCCACTACCTGCCGGCCATGGTCGGAATCGAAGCGTGGTTCGGGTCGACGCAGGATTGCATTGACGCGGCACTTACCGGCCGCTGGAAAGGAGAGGCGCCATGAGCACACCAACCATCACGCTGCGTGGGCGCAAGGTCGTGGGTGGCAGCGCAGAGGGTGAAGCACTTGTCACCCGGGAGACGATATCCGGCTGGGGTGGCGTCAATCCGACGCAGGGCACGATCATCGAAACACGGCATGAGCTGCGCGGTGTGAGTTTCAAGGACAAAGTGCTGGTATTTCCCGGCGCGAAAGGCTCATCGGGCTGGTCAGCGGTCTTTCACATGACCCGGCTGATGGGCACTGCACCGAAAGCGATGATCTTCAACGAGATGACCACCAAGATCGCGCTGGGTGCGGTCGTGATGCGCGTGCCTTCGATCACCGATCTCGACCAGGATCCGCTCGCCGTCATCGAGACCGGCGACTGGGTCAAGGTGGACGCTGATCGAGGCATCGTCGAGGTTCGCAAGGCCGCCGCGCGCCGCGAGGCCACCGGATGAAGTTCCCGGCGCGCCGTGCAATGCCCGACCCCGCCGCCTGGAGCGCGAGCAGCTTCGCGAGCCCGGCGGACTACACGGTGGCACTGACGGGGCAGGATCGCGAGGAGCTGTTCGGCGCGCTGCGCAAGGTCGAGGCGGCCGGCCGCCTGACGCCGACGCACGAGCTCGAGCCCGCGGACTTCAAATTCGGGCCGCTGGCCGAGAAGCTGCAAAAAGCGTTTCTCGATGTGCGCGATGGTCGCGGCTTCGTGCTGTTGCGCGGCCTGCCGCGCGAGGGTCTCAGCCTGGATCAGTTTGCCGCGGTCGTGTGGGGTGTGGGCACCTGTTTCGGCTATCCGCTTTCGCAGAATGCAAAGGGCGAGCGGCTCGGGCACGTCATCGACGCCACCGCGTTCGAACCGACGCCGCGTATGTATCGCAGCGCTCTGGAGCTCGGCTTGCACAACGACGTGACCGCGATGCTGTCGCTGGCCTGCTGGCAGCCGGCGAAGTCCGGCGGCGAGAGTCGACTCGGCAGCGCGGTGCGTATCCACGATGAGATCGCGCGCCGCGCGCCGCATCTGCTCGAGCCGCTCTATCGTGGTTTTCACTATCACCGGCTGGGCGAAGAGGGACCCGACGAGGAGCCCGTCACGCCGTATCGCATTCCGATCTTCTCGCTGATCAATGGCCAGGTGAGCTGCCGCAACGCGCGTGCCGGCTATATCGCCGGCCATCACGAGCTCGGGATTCCGATTACCGCGATCGAGCTCGAGGCCATCGACCTGTTCGATGCGATCGCGCGCGAGCCCGAGACCTCCGTCACTTTCGAGCTCGCCCCCGGTGACATGGTTGTGATCAACAACTACACGGTTCTGCACGCGCGCAAGGCCTTCGAGGAGTACCCGGAGCCGGAGCGCAAGCGGCACCTGCTGCGGCTTTGGTTCGATGCGGAGGGGTTTCGCGACGTGCCGGCGGAATTCAACCAGATGTCCGCCAACGGCATCCCGTTCCAGCCGGGCCGCTCCTGCACCTACGATTTCCAGAAGCTGTTCCAGGAAGTCGAACCGAGACTGCTCGGCTTCAAGCCGGCTGACCGCGTACCGCCACGCACGAGTTCGAGTTGACCACCGATCTTTCCGCAGAGAGGTCCAACGACGCCTGGCCTCCTCCAAGGCGCGCGTGGTACGCCCTCGGCGTGCTGACGGTCGGCCTGCTGGTCGCGACCATCGATCGCAGCATCATGTCGCTGCTGGTCGGACCGATCAAACGCGATCTGAACATCACCGATGTGCAGATCGGCATCCTGCTCGGGCCCGCGTTCGTACTCTTCTATGCGTTCCTGGGCCTGCCGATCGCGCGACTCGCGGATCGCCACAGCCGGCGCTTGATCATCGGCATCGGCATTGCGTTCTGGAGCCTGATGACAGCGCTGTGCGGGATGGCGCAAACGTACCGTCAACTCTTCTGGGCACGGGTCGGCGTGGGCGCTGGCGAGTCTTCGTTCGGGCCTGCCACGTTCTCGATCCTCACGGATTCATTTCCACCGCGGCAGTTGCCACGCGCACTCGCCATCAACGCCATCGGCTTCACCTGGGGAACCGCGCTCGCTTCCATCGTCGGCGGAGCCGTCATCCAGGCGATCGCGGGAATGCCGCCGGTCATCGTGCCGGCGCTGGGGGAGATCCGACCGTGGCAACTGGTGTTCTTCGCAGTCGGCATTCCTGGTTTCGCGCTGGCGGCCGTGATGGCGACGGTGCACGAACCGCGCCGCCGCGGACTGATCGCGAGCAAGCTCGCGCCCGACGGCAAACCACAATCGGTCCCGATCAGGGAAATCACGGCATTTCTCGGCAACGACTGGAAGACGTTCGTGCCGATTTTCGCAGCGATGGGCATCAAGACCATGCTCGCGTTCGGCGCAGCGATTGTGGACGCCCGAATTCTTCATTCGGACTTACGGCTGGACCGCGCCTCAAATCGCCTACAGCCAGGGAGTGATCATGCTGGTGGTCTCGCCGCTCGGCCTGCTGACCGGTAGCTGGCTCGCCGAGCGGTTTGCGAAGAAGGGATATGACGACGCCAATATTCGCGTACTGCAGATCGCGACCATCGCCGTGCTGCCGACGTCGATTCTCTATCCGCTGATGCCCGACCCGCAGTGGGCGCTGGCGTTGCTGGCGCTCAACCTGTTCGTCGCCTCGCTGGGGATCGGCCCCGCAAACGCTGCACTGCAGATCGTCACGCCCAACGAGATGCGTGGGCAGGTTCGTGCCTTGTACATGTTCATCTTCAACGTCATTGGATACGCACTGGGTCCGGTATTCGTGGCGCTGTTCACTGTCTACCTGTTCGGCAATGAAGCATCGCTGCGTTATTCACTGTCCACGGCCGCCGCGATCATGGGACCGCTCGCGGTGCTGGTCACCTGGTATGGATTGCGACCCTATGGACGCAGCGTCGTACGTGCCCGCGCGTGGGCATGAAGAGGAACAGACACATGAAGAAAGTCACCGGCAGAGTCGCATTCATCACCGGTGGTGGCAGCGGCATCGGTCTCGGCATGGCCCGGGTCTTTCATGCTGCCGGAATGAAGGTCGTGATTGCGGATCTCGACCCGCAGCACCTGGATGCGGCGTTGACTCACTTCCGCGCGCAGCCGCAAGCCGTGCATGCCATCAAGCTCGATGTCACCAATCGTGAAGCGATGGCACGTGCTGCAGATGAGGTCGAACGTGTCTTCGGAAAGGTTCACGTCCTGTGCAACAACGCGGGCGTGGGCGTCTTCGGCTCGCTGCTGGAGGCGAGCTACGACGACTGGGACTGGGCGCTCAGCGTCAACCTCGGCGGTGCCATCAACGGTGTGCAGACCTTTCTGCCGCGCATGCTTGCGCATGGCGAAGGCGGGCACATCGTCACCACATCCTCGATGTCGGGCTTGCTGGCCTGCATCGGGGGCATCTACATCACGAGCAAGTACGCGCTCGTCGGGTACATGGAAACGTTGCGCCTCGAACTGGCGTCGCACCGCATTGGTGTCTCCGTGTTGTGTCCGGGCCTGGTCAATACGGCGATCTTCGAGGGCGAGAACTCACGACCGGCACGTTATCGCAACACCCGCTTCCGTGCGCTCGTCAGCGACGCTGAGGGCGATGTGATGCGCGAGCAGGTCCTGCCGACGGGGATGGATCCCATGGAGATTGGCCGACGCGTGCTCGAGGGAATTCGACGCAATGACCTCTACATCCTGACGCACCCCGAATACGAGCCGGGTCTGCGCGAGCGCTTCGAGGCAATCCTGGCGTCATTTCCGGCCGAAACAGCGCCGGCGCCGAGGGTTGCCGCCTCGGCAGGGGTGCTGCGTCATCCGATGTTCGCGGCCGAGCGCGATCGCCGGCTCGCGGAGCGTCGCAAGCGATCGCCGACCAAGGCGCGTCGCAAGTCGAAGCGCGCGAGTGAAGATCAGGCAGGCGGGACAAGCGCCAACGCGAAGCGCAAAGCCAGGTAGACGCGGGTTCGCGAAGGGGGGGATATGAGAGACGTTCAGGGCAAGGTGGCATTCGTTACCGGCGGTGGCAGCGGCATCGGCCTGGGGCTCGCGAAGGTTCTTACCGCGGCCGGGATGAAAGTCGTCATCGCCGACATCCGTGCGGATCATCTGAAGAGGGCGCAGGCGGAGCTGCGCGATGCCGGACGCGATGTGCATGCCATCGAGCTGGATGTCACCGATCGCAAGGCGATGGACAGAGCAGCCGCATGAGACGCTGCGCGTATTCGGCAAGGTCCATCTCGTCTGCAACAATGCCGGCGTCAGTATCTTCGGCCCGATGGACCAGGCGACCTACGAGGACTGGGACTGGATCATGGGCGTCAACGTCGACGGCGTGATCAATGGAATCCAGAGCTTCGTGCCGCGGATCAAGGCGCACGGCGAGGGCGGCCACATCGTCAATACCGCATCGATGGCGGGCCTGATCGTCGGGCCGGGCTTTGGCATCTACTCGGCCTCGAAGTTTGCCGTCTTCGGGCTCACGGCCGCGCTGCGTTACGATCTGGCGCCACACAACATCGGGGTCTCGGTGCTCTGCCCGGGATTCGTCCGCAGTAATATTCATGAAGCCGTGCTCAGCCGTCCAAACCACCTCGCACGCAGCGGCTACCGCGTGAGCAAGGAAGACATTGCACGGCTCGACCAGGTCCTGTCCGTAGGCATGGCGCCGATCGATGTCGCCAAGCGTGTGCTCGGGGGTATCCAACGCAACGAGCTCTACATCTTCCCGCACGCCGAATTCAAGGACGAGTTGCGCGAGCTGTTCGACGGGATTCTCGCAGCATTGCCGGACGCAGCGCCGGATCCCCAGCGCATGGCCATGGAAGATGGCCGCCGCGCGCGCAAGAAGGAAGCACCCGGCATGAGACAACAATGAGACCCGAGGTGAGCTGTGAATGACCTGACTTCCGCGGCCCCGGGACAGCCGGCTGCCAGCGACCGGCCCTGGCCCAGCCCGAGGCAGGCGTGGTACGCAGTCGGGATATTCGCGCTTGCGCTGATGGTCAATTTTCTCGACCGCGGAATCGTCGGGCTCCTCGTGCAACCCATCAAGCGCGACCTGCACCTCAGTGACTTTCGTATCAGCCTGATCATCGGCTTCGCATTCGTGTGCATGTACGTGATCCTGGGCTTGCCGATCGCGCGCATGGTCGACGTACGCAGCCGCCGCGTCATCTTGACCTGCGGGATCACGGCCTGGAGTATCGCGACCACGCTGTGCGGCCTGGCGCAGAATTTCTGGCAGCTGTTCGTGGCGCGCATCGGTGTGGGCGCGGGCGAATCGTGCAGCGGACCGGCAACCTTTTCGATGATGGCGGACCTTTTCCCGCCGCGACAACTGCCGCGCGCCATCGCGGTGCTCAATTTCGGGTTCATCGCTGGAACCGGCATGTCGCTGCTGGCGGGCGGTGCGGCGATCGCGTGGATCAGCTCATGGCCGTCGATCTCGCTGCCCGTGATCGGAGCGCTGTACGACTGGCAACTCGTGTTCATCGTCGTAGGGCTGCCCGGGTTTCATCGTTGCGGCGCTGATGATGACGGTGAAGGAACCCATTCGTCGTGGCCTTGCGGTCACCGGGCCGAGCGGCAAGCCACAATCGATCCCGATTCGCGAGGTGGTTCACTATCTGCTGCAGCACCGGACCACCTACGCGCCGATGTTCATCGGCGTCGCATCAAGTACCGTGCTCGCCTTCGGTGGCCAGGCCTGGCACGCGGCATTCTTCGCTCGCACCTATGGCTGGAGCGCCCCGCAGTTCGCCACGATATTCGGAATCGCCATCGTGATTCTCGGACCTTTCACCCTGATTGCGGGCAGCATGCTCGCGGAGCGATTTGCCAGGCAGGGCAAGCTCGATGCCAATCTGCGCGTGACACTGCTGGCGGCGGTGCTGACCCTGGTACCGACATTGTTGTATCCGTTCATGCCGACCCCGGAGCTGGCCATCGCGCTCGTCATCGTGGGTTTCCTGGCCGGGATGCTGACTCCCGGTCCCTACAATGCGGCGTTGCAGATCGTCACGCCCAACCAGATGCGCGGCCAGGTCACGGCGCTATTCCTGTTCGTGTTCAACATCGTCGGGTTCGGGCTCGGCGCGACCATCGTGGCGACCTTCACCAACTTCGTGTTCGGCGATGAGAACATGCTGCGCTACTCACTGGCGGCAACGGCGGCAGTCATGGGGCCGATCTCGATCCTCTGCTTCTGGCTGGGCCTCAAGCCCTACGCGCGCAGCGTCGAACGGATGGGAGCGCACCACGACGTCGTGGTCGCGCCGTCGAGGCACTAGGCGGATCGGCGCATGTATTCGACCGGTGCAGCCATGCTCGAGGCTCTGCAGGAGGCAGGCGTCGAGTACCTGTTCGTGAATCTCGGCAGCGATCACACCGCGTTGATGGAGGCAATCGCGCAAGCGCACGCGGATGGCCGCGCCGTGCCGAAACTCATCACCGCGCCCCACGAAATGGTGGCGCTCAGTGCCGCACATGGGTTTGCACAAATTTCGGGGCGGGCGCAGGGCGTCATCGTCCACGTGGAATGTGGCACGCAGTCGCTCGCCGGCGCGATTCACAACGTGGCGAAGGGTCGCATACCGGTGTTTATCTTTGCCGGCACCTCGCCCGCAACCCAGGAAGGCGAGGCGCGTGGCAGCCGCAACGAGTTCATCCATTGGATCCAGGACGTGTTCGATCAGCGCGGGATCGTGCGTGGCTACATGCGCTACGACAACGAGATCCGCGTCGGCGCGAACGTGAAGCAGCTCGTGCATCGCGCGCTGCAGTTCGCTTACAGCGATCCGAAAGGGCCGGTCTACCTGATGGCGGCGCGCGAAGTGATGGAGCAGCAGATCGCGCCAGTAAAGACCGATCTCGCACAATGGCCGCGCATGTCACCTGCTGCGTTGCGAGCAGAAGATGCCGCACTCGTGGCGCGGTTCCTGGCGCAGAGTCATCGACCACTCATCGTCACGTCCTATGTCGGACGCAACCACGCCGCCGTAGCTGAGCTCGTGCGCCTGTGCCGGCGCATCGGCGCAGGTGTCCTCGAGTCGGTGCCGAACTACTGCAACTTCCCATCCGACGACCCGCTCTACCAGGGCAACCAGTGGAACGAGGCGCGCCAGCACCCCGCGCTCGCGCAGGCGGATACGATCCTGGTGATCGACAGCGACGTGCCGTGGATTCCCCAGATCAATCGGCCATCCGCCGACGCCCGCATCATTCACATCGATGTCGATCCGCTCAAGCAGCAGATGCCGCTTTGGTATATCGGTGCGCAGCACATCTTTCGCGCCGATGCGGCAACTGCACTCAGGCAGATCAATGAGCAACTCGACGGCATCGCACTGGATGCCGCGCGCGTTCGCGAGCGAACCAGTCACTACGCCCAGCGACATGCTCAGCGCCAGGAACGGCTGGATCGCCTCGAAGCCGGTGAGGCGGACCAGATCACGCCCGAGTTCCTGACCGCCTGCGTGCGCCGCGCGATCGGTGAAGATGCAGTGGTCTTGAGCGAGGGTGTGACCAACTTTCCCGCGATTGCCGATCACAGCGGCCGGCGCAAGCCTGGAACCCTGTTCGTGAGCGGCGGCGGATCGCTCGGCTGGAACGGCGGCGCGGCGGTCGGCATGAAGCTGGCACAGCCGGATTCACTGATGGCAGCCCTGACGGGTGATGGGTCCTACATGTTTTCGATGCCTTCGACAGTGCACTGGATGGCTAAGCGCTACGCCACGCCATTCCTGCACGTCGTCTACAACAATGGCGGCTGGAAGGCGCCGCGCTATTCGACGCTCGCGGTCCATCCGCAGGGGCAGGCAAGCCGCACTGCGGATCTCGGTATCAGCTTCGATCCGCCGCCGGACTACGCAGGCATCGCCGCGGCGGCGGGCGGTGCGCATGCGGAGATCGTGCACAAACCGCACGAGGTTGCTCCGGCTCTCGAGCGCGCGCTGCGCGCCGTGCACGAGGAACGCCGCTGCGCCGTGATCGATGCGTGGCTGCCGCGATGAGTAGCCCATGATCACGATTCGCGGCTCGGGACTCACGATCAGAGATATCGCCCTCGTCGCGCGCGGCGAACCCGTGGAGCTCACCCGCGAAGCGGCTGTGCGACAGCGTATGGAAGACTCCCAGCGGCTGATCGCCGCCGCAGTGCAGGGCGGCAAGTCGATTTATGGCGTGACCACGCTTTATGGCGGCATGGCCAATCGCGCCGTTCCGAAGCAGTTATCGCGCGAGCTTTCTACTCATGCGATCTGGTCGCACAAGACAACCACCGGCGAGAGGCTGCCGCCCGGGGACGTTCGTGCCGCGATGCTGTTGCGCGCGAACTCCCTCATGCATGGCGTCTCCGGCGTGCGTCTTCAGATCGTGGAACGCTTCGTGGCGTTCCTCAACGCCAACGCGCTACCCCATGTCTTCGAGCAGGGGTCGATTGGGGCGAGTGGCGACCTCGTGCCACTGGCCTACATCGCCGGTGCAGTCCTCGGCGTCGATCGCGCGTACCAGTTGGACCTCGGCGGCGAGACGCTCGACTCACATGCTGCATTGGCGCGCCTGGGACTGGAGCCGCTGGCACTCGAGCCCAAGGAGGGCCTGGCGCTCGTCAACGGCACGTCCGTTTCGACTGGCATAGCGGCGAACTCCATCGCGCGCGCCCAGCAGCTCCTCAACCTGACTCTGGCGCTGCACGCGCTTTACGTGCAGTCGCTCTATGGAACGGACCAGTCGTACCACCCGTTCATCCACGAGCACAAGCCGCATCCTGGCCAGGTGTGGGCGGCAAGCGAGATGCGACGGCTGCTCAAGGGCTCGCGCCTCATTCACGATGAGTCGAGCGGTGATCGGCAGCACCGCACGGGCGGCCTGATCCAGGATCGCTATTCAGTGCGCTGCCTGCCGCAGTACCTCGGACCGATCGTCGATGGCTTCGGCAGCATCGCGCGGCAGATCGAGACCGAGGCCAACTCCGCCAACGATAATCCCTTGATCGATCCGGCGAGCGGCACGATCTATCACTGCGGAAACTTCCTCGCCCAGTACACCGCGGTCGCCATGGACCAGTTGCGTTACTACGTCGGGCTGCTGGCGAAGCATCTCGATGTGCAGATCGCGTTGCTGGTGATGCCGGAATTCAGCAACGGCTTGCCGCCATCATTGATCGGCAACCCGGGTCATCCGATCAACGTCGGGTTCAAATCGCTGCAGGTCGTGAATCATTCGATCATGCCGCTGCTGAGCTACTACGGCGCTTCACTCGCGGACCGCTTCCCGACGCACGCTGAGCAGTTCAACCAGAACATCAACAGCCAGGCAATGGGCTCCGCCAACCTGGCACGTCGTTCCCTCGATCTGTTCGAGCACTATCTCGCCAACGCGCTGCTGTTCGCCGTGCAGGCAGCGGAGCTGAGAACCCAGACGGTGGAGGGACACTACGACGCGCGACGCTGCCTTTCTCCCGCCACGGCGCGTGTCTACGAAGCAGTGCGCAATGTGATCGGCAAGCCCGTCGGCGGCAATCGACCGCTGATCTGGAATGACAGTGAGCAGTCGTTCGAGCCGATGGCGGAGCGGCTACTGCTCGATCTGCGCCATCGAGGCCTGATCATCGCGTCGTTACTAGATTAGCAATCTGTGCCACGTCCGTGGCTTGACTGAGTGCGCGCTGCCGCTACGCTGATGCAACCCCATTTGCGTGCATCCGAGGCCAAGTGAACCCACGACTCGCCATCCTCGCCACATCCTGCTGGATCGTCATCATGAGCACGCCGACACCGCACCCAGCTTCCGCCGAGGCCGCGCCGGAGAAAGCGCAGCCCTGCACCTCCGCGCCCTACCGCCAGTTCGACTTCTGGCTTGGTAACTGGAGCGTCACCGAGAAGGGTAAGGTCGCCGGCACCAATCGCATCGAGAGCATTCTCGGCGGTTGCGCGCTCTACGAGAACTGGCAGGGAGCGAGCGGGCTGCGCGGTAACAGCATCAACTTCTACGACGCGCCGCGCGGTGTATGGCACCAGACGTGGATCGACCACACGGGCAGCGCCCTTACGCTCGAAGGGCGATTCGAAAACGGCGCAATGCGACTCGAAGGTCAGCGCCCAGGTAACAAGCCCGGTGAGGTGCAGTTGCACCGGATCACGTGGACACCGCTTCCGGACGGCGAGGTTCGCCAGCTCTGGGAAACGTCCTCTGACGGCAGGACCTGGAGCGAGGCGTTCGACGGACTGTACACGCGCGTGAAGTAGCGGCGTGCAGGAGTCACGGCGCTACTGCTGAACGTCCCCGCGGCCGCGAACGGCCATCACTGTGCTGGTCATGGTCGCGACGAGCACCTGCTATTCGTCGCGCTCGCCGATCGCAATGGTCACATCTTTCCGCCGCCCGCGACCGGCGGCCAGTTGCCCGCCTTCTTGGAGCGCTTCAGCTCGCGCTTTTCCTTGAGCGACTTCTGTGGCTTTTTCTTGCCTTCGCGCTTCTGGTCCATGCCCTTGCTCATGGAACTACCCCCTCGTCGAGATGGAATGCCATTATACGACTGGCTACTGCTGAATATCGCTGCGGCCGTGAACAGCCATTACTGTGCTGGTCATGGTCGCGACCAGCACCTGCGTTTCGTCGCGCTCGCCGATCGCCTCACCGTGGCAAACGGTAAGCGTGCGCCCGCATTTCACGACCGAGCCGATCAACCTGAAGCGATCGGCGGCCGCCGGCGCGAGAAAATTGATCTTGTACTCGACCGTGAGCACGCCGGCGTCGGTGGGCATCAGGGAGAATGCCGCGTAGCCGCAGGCGCTGTCGAGCGCGGTGGCGACGATGCCCGCATGCATGAATCCGTGTTGCTGTGTCAGTTCAGGATCGAACGCCAGCTCGAGCTCGACGCGACCTGGATCGACCTGGATTAGCGTTACTCCCAGTGCCGCCATTGCGCGCTGGCGGGCAAAACTCGAGTGCACGCGTGCGCTAAACTCCGGATCCTTGGCTTCGAAGGGTTTATCCACGAACAACAGTGTCGCCGAGCCGTGGCCGGGAAATCCAATCCAGATGACCCGCGGGTCGAGAGGGTATTGACCTTCTGGTTCGCGGATTCCCGCGACCGCGCCGAGGCGCTGCGAAGTCGCACCGACTTCTGGTTTGACGCCGAAGCAGATGGCGAGCGTGGCGCCGTCGATCGACAGATCGAGCGAGAATTTCGCGCCGACATGGAACGGGCGGCGGCCGGAGAGCTTACGGACTGGTCGCGCACACCACGAGGGAGGCTGGCACTCATCCTGCTGCTGGATCAGTTCCCTCGCAATGCGTTTCGCGGCACGGCGCGAGCTTTTGCGACCGATCCGCTGGCGCTCGGCCTGGCATTGGAAGGGATGCGGGAGGGAGCGGATGCGCTGCTGCAGCCCGCCGAAAGACTCTTCTTCTATCTCCCGCTGGAGCACGCCGAGGATCTCGATGCTCAGGAGCGTGGCGTCAGGGCGTGCGCGGCGCTAGCTCTAGAGGCCCCGGTGCCAATCCGCAGCTACTTCGAGGGATGCAGCCACTACGCCGAGCAGCACCGCGACATCATTCGCCGCTTCGGACGTTTTCCCCATCGCAATGCCATCCTCGGCCGGGAGAGCACGGCCGAGGAACGGGACTACCTGGCACGCGAGGGCGTCGACTTCGGGCAGAAAGCCTAGATGCGGACTACGACCTTGCCGAAGTGAGCGCCGCTCTGCTGGTAGCGGTATGCGTCCGGCGCCTCATTGAACGCAAACACCTTGTCGATGACCGGTTTCATTCCGTTGACCTCGATCGCTGCATTCATGCGCTCGAACATAGCGCGGTTGCCGACAAAGATGCCGTGCAGGCTCGCGCCTTTACGCATGATCGGATGCGGGTTGGTGTCACCCTGCAATCCCGCTAACACGCCGATAAGCGCGATCTTGCCGGCGTAGGCGACCGACTGCATCGACTTTGCGAGAGTGCCGGGACCACCGACTTCAACCACGTAGTTGACGCCTCGCCCTTCCGTGAGCTTCAGCACTTCTTTGTCCCATTCTGGCGTGCGCTTGTAGTTGATGAGGCCCGTCGCGCCGAGCGCGCGGCCACGCTCGAGCTTTTCATCGCTCGATGAAGTCATGAACACGCGTGCGCCGGCCAGGCGCGCGAATTGCAGCGCGAAGACCGAGACGCCGCCAGTCCCGAGCACCAGCACGCTTTCTCCCGGCTTCACGCCGCACGTAATCATGAGCGCGTGCCAGGCCGTCACGCCTGCGCAGCTCAATGTGGCGCCTTCCTCGAACGAAAGGTTCGCCGGCATGGTGACGGCGTCCCGCTGATCGAATAGCGCGTATTCGGCCAGCACGCCATCCATCGGCGCCCCGATCGCGGGGCGCGCCTCCGGGGCCGGCGGTCCATCGACCCAATTCTGGAAGAAAGTGCTGACCACGCGGTCGCCCACCTTGAACCGTGTCACTTCAGATCCCGCCGCAACGACCTCGCCGGCGCCATCGGATAGTGGAACGGTGTCGCGTTGCGCCTTGCCACCGAAATAGCCGCCGGTCACGATCAGCTGGTCGCGAAAGTTGAGCGACGCGGCGCGCATGCGCGCGAGAATTTGTGTGGGACCGGGGGTCGGTGTCGCGCGCTCCACGATCCTGAGCTGTTCGAGCTTCTCGCAGTCCTTGGGGACGATCCAGGCCCTCATGGCGCGCCTCCTTCCGCTATAGCGAAAACACCCGCTCGGCGTTCGTCTGGAAGAACTTCTTCTTGTCGATGTCGCTGAGCGGCAGGTTGTCGCACGTGATTACTTCTTCGGCAACGTATTGGTACGGGTAGTCCATCGCGTACATCACGCGATCGGCGCCGAGCACGGAGTGGCAGAACATGATCGCCGGCTCCCACGCGACGCCACTGTTGGTGACATACACGTTCTCGCGCAGGTAGTCACTCGGTTTCCGGCGCAGCGCCTTCATGCGTGGGTAGCGGCCGGCGGCCACCGAGGCCCGGTGCATGTAGTCGATCCGATACATCCAGTACGGCAGTGCCTCGCCGGCGTGGCCGACGATGATCTTGAGCTGCGGAAACCGGTCGAATGCGCCGCTGGTGATGATGGCGAGCAAATGCATTCCGGTCTCCACCGCAAATCCGTAGATCGCGGACTCCAGGCCGCGCTCCAGCATCGGGCCGATCAGGCCGCGAGAAGGTGTGTTCGGGTGAATGTAGATCGGTGTGTTGAAGGCTTCGGCGGCGGCGAAGATGTCCCAGTACTTCTCATCGTCCAGGTACTCGCCCAGCGTGTGCGAATTGATGATCACGCCTTTCAGGCCGAGCTGGGTCGCTCCGCGCTCGATTTCCTTCGCCGCCGCCTGCGGGTCCTGCGGCGCGACGGCCGTCAGCCCCGAATAGCGGTCGGGATGCTCGCGTATTGCCTCCGCCAGCTGGTCGTTGAACGAACGCGCGAGCGAGGTTGCCGTCGCCGCCTCGAAGACCTGCACTCCGGGCGAGGTCAGGGACAGGATCTGCCGGTCGATGCCGGTCGCATCCATGTCCCGCAATCGCTGCTCGCCGAGGTCCTGGATTCGCGCGATGATCTGCGTGGCACGAGGACTTTGGCTGCCAAGGTAAAAACCCCAAAGGCTCCTGAAGCCCGGGTCATCGATGGCATTGCGCTCGAGGAGCTTGCGGTACTGCTCGAACATCTCGGGCGGCGCGAACGCCTCCTCGGTCGCGATGCGCTTGTAGCCCTTGGCGGGGGGTACGGAAGGTGTTGATTGTGCTCGGGATGCGTTGCTGCTCATGGCCGGAATCTTGGCACAGGCGGGCGCATTCACATTGCGCTTAGCATCTACTTTTATTTCCGTATCGGTCGAGCGTGCATGAGGGGCGGGCGGCGAGATAGCCCCAAGCCACATCTTGAAAGTTAGGAGTTCGCGATGACGACGACGGCCGAACAGATCCAGGCGCTCGAGAAGAAGCTCGAGCACGTGACCCACGAGCTCGGAGTGCTGCAGGACGTGAATGCGATTCGCAGGCTCCAGTACGCCTATGGCTATTACATCGATAAATGCCTGTACAACGAGACGGTGGACCTGTTCGCCGAGGACGGCGAAGTCCGTTTCATGGGCGGCCGCTACAAGGGCAAGGCGGGCGTGCGGCGCCTCTACATCGGGCGTTTTCAGAAGAACTTCACGGGCGGGAAGAACGGCCCCATTCATGGCTTCCTGCTCGATCATCCGCAGCTCCAGGCCATCATCGATGTCGCGCCAGATCGTAAAACCGCGAAAGCGCGCGCACGCTCGGTGATGCAGGCGGGCAGCCATGAGAGCCGCCACACGGGCGAGGGCATTCCGCGCCAGTGGTGGGAAGGCGGCATCTACGAGAATGAGTACGTCAAGGAGGACGGCATCTGGAAGATCAAGGTGCTCAACTATCGACCGGTTTGGCATGGCACGTTCGAGAAAGGCTGGGCGCACATGCCCGCGGGCACGTTCCCGTTCGCTTCCCAGACGTATCCCAAGGACCCGGTCGGTCCTGACGAGATCATCACTGATCCAAAGCCGGTGCTCTGGCCCGATACCGACGTCGTACCGTTCCACTACCCGCATCCCGTCACCGGAAAGTGGGTGAAATCGGACTGATCGAGGCGCACCGCCCCGGACTGCTGCATGGCAGGAGTTCTGAACAACCAGATTGCGATCGTTACCGGCGCCGGCCGTGGTTTCGGCCGCGCCATCGCGTTGCGGTTTGCCGCTGAAGGTGCCGCCGTCGCTGTCACGGCGCGCACCCAGAAGCAGATCGATGAGACGGCGGCGGCGATCACCTCGCAGGGCGGACGGGCCATCGCCGTGGCAGGGGATGTCACGCGACGTGAGGACGTGACGCGCGTAGTCGAACGCACGATCGCGAAGTTCGGGCCGGTGACCACGCTCGTGAGCAATGCCGGCCGCGGCGGGCCCTATGGACCGATCGGCTTTGTCGATCCGGATGAATGGTGGGCTTCACAGGCACTGCACGTGCGCGCGCCGCTCTTGTTCGCGAGCGCTGTGCTGCCCGGGATGCAGAAGGCGGGCGGCGGGCGGATCGTCATCGTGGCGAGTCGCGGCGGCGTCGAGATTGGACCGAGCCTTTCCGCGTACTGCGTCGGTAAGGCGACGCAGATCCGTTTCGCGCAGCATCTGGCCGCCGAAGGCAAGGAGCATCGCGTTGCGGCGTTTGCGATCGAGCCGGGCACCGTGATCACCGACATGGCAGAAGCGACGCTCGCTTCTCCCGACGCCCAGCGCTGGCTGCCGCACATGCTCGTCTCACTCAGAGAAATCAAGGCCCAGTCCGACCCGAAGGCGGGTCTCGCGCGCTGCGCCGAGATGTGCGTGAAACTTGCTTCCGGTCGCTACGACGGCCTCTCGGGACGCTACCTGACGCCGGACGATGACTTCGACGCGCTGCTGCGCGCAGGCGCTTCGGGCTGAATTTCAAGGAGATTGCGCATGGCGAACGAGGATCAGATCAAGACTCTCAACACACGCATCGATGAGCTCACGCGGCGAATAGGCCTGATGGAGGACACGCACGCGGTGCGCTGCCTGCATTTCAAGTACGGCTACTACATCGACAAGTGTCTGTATGACGAAGCGGTGGACCTGTTCGCCGACGACGCACGCGTGCACTTCCTGAATGGCGTCTACCGCGGCAAGGCGGGCGCGCGGCGCCTGTATTGCGACTGGTTCCGTAATCTCTTCACTCGCGGTCACAACGGGCCCGTGTACGGCTTTCTGCTCGATCACCTGCAGATGCAGGACATCGTCGACGTGGCGCCGGATGGCCTGACTGCCAAGGGGCGCTTTCGCGCCCTGATGACGGCGGGCCAGCACGAGAGCAAGCGCGACCGCGTCGAGCACTTTCCGGCGCAATGCTGGGAGGGCGGCACCTACGAGAATTCCTACGTCAAGGAGCGTGGCGTCTGGAAGATCCAGGTGCTCAACTACAACATGCTGTGGCAGGCGGACTATGAGAAGGGGTGGGCGAACGACAAGCCGCACCTGCTGCCCTTCGACAAGATCTATCCCGAAAATCCGCTGGGCCCGGACGAATTGCAGGCCGGGACGCCGACGTTCTGGCCAGACACACGCAACGTTCCATTTCATTACCCGCATCCCGTCACCGGGAAAATGTCGAAGTGAAACCCAGACGAGGCCGAGTATGACGACGCCATTTCCAGAATCGATGGACTTCAGCGGCTACAACGCGCCATCGCGAGTCGAATGCGAGGTGTACGACCTCGTGATCGAAGGCAGGCTGCCCGAGGAGCTCAACGGCACCTGGTACCAGAGCGTGCCCGATCACCAATACCCGCCGATGCTCGGGCACGACACCTTCATCAGCGGCGACGGCATGGTGCGCATGCTGCGCTTCGAGAACGGTCACGTGGATTTCAAGCAGCGCTACATCCAGAGCGAGCGCTGGAAGAACGAGCGCAAGGCACGGCGCTCGCTGTATGGCCTGTATCGCAATCCGTATACCGATGATCCCAGCGTGCGCGGCAAGGGGCGTGGCGCGTACAACACCACGCCGATCTTCCATGGCGGACGGCTTCTGGCGCTCAAGGAAGACAATCGCGCGATGCAGATCGACCCCGATACGCTCGACACGCTCGGTGAGTGGGACTTCAACGGAAAGCTGCGCAGCCAGACAATGACGGCACACACGCGGCCCGATCATGAAACCGGTGAGCTCTATTTCTTCGGTTACGAGGCGAGTGGCCTCGCATCGCGCGACGTGGCGTTCTGCGTCGCGGACCGGGACGGGGTGCTGGTGCGTGAGGAATGGTTCCAGGTTCCGTATTGCGCCTTGATGCACGACTTTGCGCTCACCAAGGAGCACGTGATTTTTCCGGTGTTTCCACACACCGCGGACCTTGCGCGCATCAAGGCGGGCGGCGCGCACTGGATCTTCGAGCCCGACAAGGACAGCTTCGTCGGCATCATGCCGCGCGCCGGCACGGTGCGTGACATGCGCTGGTTCCGCGGGCCGGCGCGCTCAGCGTTTCATTTCATGAATGCCTACACCGAAGGCCATCGCGTGCACCTCGATTTCGGCTGCGGCAAGACCAGCCCGTTTCCGTTCATTCGTGAGGCTTCCAACATCGAGATCAAGCCCGAAGAGATGGCGGGCGACCTGGTGCGCTGGACCTTCGACCTCTCGAAGCCCGGGGAGAAGTGGGATGAGACGATATTGGGGCCGGGCGGGGACATGCCGCGCGTCGCCGACAAGGATGCGCTCGTCGACTACGAGGTCGGCTATTACGAGACCTTCGATCCTGCCGCGGCGCCGCCACTCATCGCTGGTCCGGTGGGAGCTGGCTTTAACACGATCCTGCGCATCGAGCTGAAAAGCGGCAAGGTGCGGCGACTGCCGATGGATCAGCGCTCGACCGTCCAGGAGCACGCACACATCCCGTCGAGGATCCCGGGACACGAGGGCTACCTGATCTTTCTCGTGGACCGGCATGATGAGAATCAGAGCGAGATGTTCGTCGTCGAGCCCCAGCACCTGGAACGCGGGCCGATCGCGCGCGTCAAGATCCCACTGCGGCTGCGCGTCGGCGTGCACGGCAACTGGGTGCCCGCCGCGGTATTGAATGCTTAGCAGGGACAGCGCCTGGAGAAACACGTGGCCACGAACTATCCGGATCTGAAGCTTTTCATCGGCGGCGAATGGGTGGGCGGCGAGGGTCGCGTGATGCAGCCGGTGCTCAATCCGGCCACCGAGGAAGTGCTCGGTCAACTGCCGCACGCTTCCAGGGCCGACCTCGATCGCGCTCTCGAGGCTGCACAGCGCAGCTTCCCCTCTTGGCGCGCCAAACCGCCGCACGAGCGCGGCAGGATCCTGCGACGCGCGGCGGAGCTGCTGCGCGAGCGCACCGAGACGATTGCCCGCATCGCGACCCTGGAAGAAGGCAAGGTACTTTCCGAGACGCGCTGGGAGGTTGCGCTCTCTGCCGAGATCTTCGAGTGGTACGCGGAAGAGGGACGGCGCGCCTACGGTCGCGTGCTGCCGCAGAGAGCTTCCGGAGTACGGATGACGGTGATGAAAGAGCCGGTGGGCCCGGTCGCCGGGTTTGCGCCTTGGAATTTCCCGATCGGCAATCCCGCACGCAAGATCGGCGCAGCACTGGGCGCGGGTTGCCCGTGCATTCTGAAGCCCGCTGAAGAAGCGCCCGGGTCGGCACTCGAAGTGGCGCGTGCGCTGGCTGATGCAGGACTCCCACCCGGTGTGTTGTCGGTCGTCTTCGGCGTCCCGTCGGAGGTCTCTGCCTACCTGCTCGCTTCACCAATCATTCGCGCGATCTCGTTCACGGGCTCGATACCAGTGGGCAAGCAGCTCATGAAGCTCGCCGCCGAAGGCATGAAGCGCACCACGATGGAGCTCGGCGGTCATGCACCGGTCCTGGTGTTCGATGACGTCGACGTGGAGCAGGTGCTGGATCAATCGGTGTTCTCAAAGTATCGCAACGCCGGGCAAGTGTGCGTGTCACCCACGCGCTTCTACGTGCAGGAGAAGATCTACGGTCGCTTCGTCGATGGCTTCACTTCACGGGCGCGCGCACTCAAGGTCGGAAATGGCCTGGGCGACGGCACGCAGATGGGGCCGCTCGCGCACGATCGGCGCCTCGAGTCGATGGAGACACTGCTGGGGGATGCGCGCAAGAATGGGGCACGCTTTCAGACCGGCGGCGAGCGCATCAAGGGCAGTGGCTACTTCTGGCAGCCGACTGTGCTTTCGGACGTACCCAATACCGCGCGCATCATGAACGAGGAGCCGTTCGGGCCGGTCGCGATTCTCAATCCGTTCTCGGACTTCGACACCGCCATCCAGCAGGCCAATCGCCTGCCTTATGGTCTGGCTGCCTATGCGTTTACGCGTTCGTCGCGCAACGTCAACCTGCTTGGCGAGCAGATCGAAGCGGGCATGATCGGCATCAACAGTTACGCGATCTCGGTTCCTGAATCGCCGTTTGGTGGGGTCAAAGAGAGTGGCCACGGAAGCGAGGAGGGCATCGAGGGACTCGACGCCTGCCTCGTGACCAAGTTCGTCAGCGAAGCTTAGGTACCTGGTACCTATTCGTTACTGCGGCGATATTCGCGTGGTGTCACGCCGTAACGCGCGCGGAAAACGCGCCCGAAGTGTGTCGGGCTGTTGAAGCCACAGTCGAAAGCGATTTCCGTCACGGTGCGTCCGCGCTGTGAGTCATCGACGAGAGAGCGCGAACATTCCTCGAGACGCCGCCGCAGGATGTAGCGGGCGACCGTCTCCTCTTCATCGGAGAACAGGTGATGCAGGTAGCGTGTCGTCATCCGACAGGCTTCGGCGATGCGTGTCGGCGTCAGGTCGGGATCGCCGAGGTGCGCTTCGATGTAGTTCATGATGCGCACGCGATGTGCCATCACGAGTGAAGAGCGCTCCGACTCGTTCTGCTGCACGCCGGCATAGGCGCTCGCCACGAGGTCGAGGATTGCGCGCGTCACCCCTGGAGCGAAGTTGAGATCGGTTTCGGTCCGGCAGCGCCGCCAGAAATCGGTGAGGAAATTGGACAGCAGGCCGCTCAGCCCCGAGTTGCCCGACATGAGGATGGCCACCACGCTTTCCGGACACGGCAGGTGGCGACGCAGCAGGCCTTCCGGCATGCCGAGCACGAACATGCGATTGGGCCGGTCGAAGATGATCTCGTACGGACGGGTGCTGTCGCAGAGTGTGAAATCGCCGGGCAGTAAGCGTGCCTCGCGTCCATCCTGGCGATTGATGCTGTCGCCATCGAGCTGCATGTGCAGGAAGAACATCGATTGGCGCGAGCGCTGCACCTGCAGACGCGAGTGGCGCACGATCTGCGGATCGGAATAGACCTCTGCAGCCTGGATCTCGCCGACCCGTGTGCGGGTCAGGCAGCCCGTGAAGCCACGCAGGTCCATGGGATCGGAGACGACCGGCGTGAACGTATCGCACGCGATGTCGTTCCAGTATTCAAGCTTGCGGCGTGGCGCGAGCCCCGCCGTCGAAAAGGTCTCCAGCTGAGCCATGATCGTCCCCCCGGACTTTCAAACCCATCCCAGCGCCTCAGCTCTGCTGTCCCTCGCGCGAACTGTCCTGGCGATCCACGCCTGTGGCAGCCGGTCCGTCGTTTGACGTCAATCGCCCAACGGTTATATTCTATAACTGTAGAAAAACCTGTGGTCAAGTAGGTTTTTCATCACTGCCGGCCGTCGCGGCAGCGCCACAAGACAAGTGACTTAATCTTCACTCCGGGCCAATGAGTGCGACATCAGATTCGCGGGCGCTGGTGGCGCGGTGGTCAGACGCGTGGCTGCTCGGCGGCGTGCGCACTCCGTTCGTCGACTTTGCCCAAGCGGCGAGCCAGGTTTCCCCGATCGATCTCGGCATCAAAGCGGCCCGCGAGGCGTTCGCGCGCGCCGGAGTCTCGCCGGGCGACGTCGGAACGGTCATCGCGGGTTCGATGGCGCAAGCGAGCTTCGATGCCTACCTGCTTCCGCGTCATATCGGTCTGTATTCAGGCGTCCCGACGCAGGTGCCGGCGCACCTGGTACAGCGCGTTTGCGGCACTGGAATTGAAGTACTGAGCCAGGCCGCTGATGCGGTTTCGCAGCAGCGGGCGGACCTCGCGCTCTGTGTCGGCACGGAATCGATGAGCCGCAACCCAATCGCGGCCTATACACATCGCACCGGCTTTCGCATGGGGCAGGTCGAGTTCAAGGATTTCCTTTGGGAAGCACTGCTCGATACCGCGGTCGACACGACCATGGGCGGCACGGCGGAAACACTGGCCCGGCGCTTCGATATCACCCGCGATGCTGCCGACCGGTTTGCCGCCCGCAGCTTCGAGCGTGCGCTCGCCGCCCAGGGCGGTGGGTTCCTGGAAGGGGAAATCTGCGCGCTGCAGGAAGAGGCCTTCGAGACGGAAGGCCTGAAGGCACGTGGCATCAGATTGCGCAGCAACGGCGCGAGCGTCGCTGCCGACACCCACGTCAGGGCGTCGAGCGTCGAACAGCTGGTAAAGCTCAAGCCGGCATTCGGCGGCGTACAGACTGCGGGCAATAGCTCCGCGATCGTGGACGGCGCCGCGGCGGCCCTGGTTGGCTCCGCCGGCTATGTGCGGCGGGGCAAGTTCGAGCCGTTGGCGCGCCTTGTTGCATGCGCGGCAGTCGGAGTGCACCCCGACAGCATGGGTTTGGGGCCGGTCGGAGCCATCCGGGCGATCCTGGCGGAGACTGGACTCAAGCTCGCGGATATCGATCGCATTGAAATCAACGAAGCTTTCGCGGCGCAGGTACTCGCCTGCGTGCGTGAGCTGGGCATCGACGAAACCCGGCTGAACGTCAACGGCGGCGCCATCGCCCTAGGCCACCCGCTGGGCGCGACCGGTATCCGCTTGACCTTGACCCTCGCGCGGGAGCTGCGCCGCAAGGGACTGCGCTATGGCATCGCTTCGGCCTGCATCGGTGGTGGGCAGGGCATTGCACTGCTCATCGAGAACGCATCGGTCGGTGAGCGCGCATGAAGGATCCCAATGGCATCAAGTCGCGACCGATTCCCCGCGAGCTGATCGAGCGATTCAAATGAGCCCCGCGCGAGTTCAACGCAGCCGCAGCACGCGTTCCGCCGGTAATGGCGGCGCCGGAACGGGCGCGCGCAAACCCGGGAACGGGCAGGGCCACACTCGTAACGGCGCGCGTGCGGTGGTGGATCTGAGCCCGCTCAACGGTTCGATCGGATACACCGTACGCAGGGCGCAGCTGGCGCTGTTCGCGGATTTTGTCACCTCGCTTCGTCAGGTGAACCTGCGCCCGGGCCAGTTCGGTGTCCTGATGGTCATACATGGCAATCCCGGATTGAGTCAGTCCGACGTTTGCGCGGCGCTCGGCTTCCAGAAGGCCAATCTGGTGCCGCTCATCAGCGGACTCGAAACGCGTGGCCTCATCGTGCGCAAACCCGGGTCGCAGGATCGCCGCTCCTACGCGCTGCACCTGACTGCGCGTGGCCGCGCGTTGCTGCGCCGTGCATTGGAGTCACAGGCTTCCCAGGAGGCCCGACTGACTGAACAACTTGGCGCGAGCGGGCGGGCCACGTTGCTTGCTCTGCTTGGTCAGGTGCTCGCAGGAACGGCGGGTAGCGGGACCGGCCCGGATCTTGGTCTCAATTGAGGTGGGTCCGGTGCGAGTCGAGCCGCCGCAGGGCACTTTCCGGTCGGATTGCGGCCAAATCTGCTGGGGTCGTATTCTTGCCCGCACGGCCTGACCGCGTGGATTGCCTTCGGTGCCCAGCCGATGTATGCGGGAGAATCGATCCGCACGGTGGTCCCGTTCCAGGAACTCTTCGATGACATCACAGCCCTCGACATCGCCCACGCCGCAAGCGGCGCTGACTCCCGCGCAGCACGATGCGGCTCAGCGCGTAATCGATACCCATCGCAGTCGCCCCGGGCCACTCCTCGAAGTACTCCACGGCATACAAGCGGCGCTCGGGTTCATTCCGCCCGCAGCGGTGCCGATGATTGCAGCGGAGCTGAATCTTTCGCGTGCCGAAGTGCACGGTGTCGTTTCCTTCTATCACTATTTCCGGCAAACCCCGGCGGGCAAGCACATCGTGCGCGTGTGCCGGGCCGAGTCATGCCAGGCGGCGGGCGGAGATGCACTCGCTGATCACGCCAAGCGACGTCTGGGCGTTGATTTTCACCAGACCACGGCGGACGGGCGCTTTTCGCTGGATCCGGTGTATTGCCTGGGCAACTGCGCCTGCTCGCCCGCGATCATGATTGGCGAGCAGCTGCACGGGCGGGTCTCAGCTGCGCAGTTCGATGCGCTGATCGCAGACTGCGAGACTCAGCGATGAGCGTCACTATCTTCGTGCCACGCGATGCGGGTGCGCTCTCCCTGGGCGCAGAAGAGGTGGCGCGGGCGATTGCGTCCGAGGCGGCGAAACGCCGTCAGGATGTGCGGATCGTGCGCAACGGCTCTCGAGGGATGTATTGGCTCGAGCCGCTGGTGGAGGTCGCGACGCCCAACGGGCGCGAAGCGTACGGCCCGGTTCGCGCGAGTGACGTTCTAGGACTCTTTGATGCGGGCTTTCTCTCCGGCCGCACGCATGGACTGCATCAGGGCCCGACCGAGAGCATTCCTTATTTCGCGGGCCAGCAACGGCTCACCTTCGCGCGCGTCGGGATCACAGACCCCGTGAGTCTCGCCGACTACGAAGCGCACGACGGCTTCAAGGGTCTGCGCCAGGCACTCACCATGGCGCCTGCGGACATCGTCCAGGCGATCACGGATTCAGGGTTGCGTGGGCGCGGCGGTGCCGCGTTCCCAACCGGAATCAAATGGAAGACCGTGCTCGATCAGCCCGCGACCCCGAAGTACGTGACGTGCAATGCTGACGAGGGCGATTCGGGCACTTTCGCGGACCGGATGCTGATGGAAGGCGATCCACTGCTGCTCGTTGAAGGGATGACGATCGCCGGCCTCGCGGTCGGTGCGAACCAGGGCTATATCTACCTGCGCGCTGAGTATCCGCACTCGCATCGGGCCCTCAACGAGGCAATCGCCAACGCTTATCAGGCCGGCTTCCTCGGCGATGACATCCTGGGGAGCGCCCGGCGATTCGATCTCGAGGTGAGGCTCGGCGCGGGCGCTTACATCTGCGGCGAAGAAACCTCGATGCTGGAGAGCCTGGAAGGCAAGCGTGGCGAGATCCGCGTGCGGCCGCCGCTGCCAGCCATCAAGGGACTATTCGGGCAGCCGACCATCGTCAACAACGTCATTTCGCTCGCTTCGGTCCCCATCATCCTGCAGCGGGGTGCGACGGCCTACCGCGATTTCGGCGTGGGCAAGTCGCGCGGCACGGTACCAATCCAACTCGCCGGAAACGTGAAACGAGGCGGGCTCATCGAGCGCGCCTTCGGGATGACGTTGCGCGAATTGCTCTATGACTACGGCGGGGGCACTGCCAGCGGTCGGCCGATCCGCACCATCCAGGTGGGGGGTCCGCTCGGCGCCTACATTCCCGCCAGCCAGTTCGACACGATCGTGGACTATGAAGCCCTATCGGCCATCGGTGCGCTCCTCGGCCACGGTGGGATCGTCGTGTTCGATGACACCGTGGACATGGCGCGCATGGCCCGCTACGCGATGGAGTTCTGTGCAATCGAGTCCTGCGGCAAGTGCACTCCATGCCGCATCGGCTCCACCCGGGGCACGGAACTCATTGATCGCATTATGAAAGGTGTCGAGCGGGAGCAGAACCTGCACTTGCTTGAAGAGCTGTGCGAGACCATGCTGCACGGGTCGCTGTGCGGCCTGGGCGGCATGACCCCATTCCCGGTACAGAGTGCGCTGAAGCACTTTCCGGAGGATTTCCAGGCGCGCATCCGCCACTGAGCGCGGATGCCGGAGCGGCTGAGGAGAAGCTGATGTTTGCGATTGACTACAAGGATCTGGGCACACCGCCAGCCGAGAACGGCAAGCCGGTCGAACTCGAGGTCGATGGCGTCGTGGTGACCGTTCCCGAGGGGACTTCGGTCATGCGCGCCGCGATGTTGGCCGGCGTCCAGGTTCCGAAGCTGTGCGCGACCGACACGCTGAAGGCGTTCGGTTCCTGCCGCCTGTGCCTGGTGGAGATCGAGGGCCGACGCGGATACCCGGCCTCGTGTACGACCACAGTCGCGCCGGGCATGAAGATCCATACGCAGTCGGAAAAGCTGACCCAGCTGCGCAAGAACGTCATCGAGCTCTATGTCTCCGAGCATCCGCTCGATTGCGAGACCTGTCCGGCCACCGGCCACTGCGAGCTCGAGGACATGGCCGAGGCCGTCGGCGTCACCGATTCGCGCTACACGCCGCGAGGCGTGCCGCGACCGGCGGCCGCCAAGGACGTTAGCAATCCGTATTTCACTTTCGACCCTGACCTCTGCATCGTCTGCTCGCGCTGCGTGCGGGCGTGCGACGAAGTGCAGGGTACTTTCGCGCTCACCATCGAGAATCGCGGCTTCGACTCGCGTGTTTCGGCCAGTCAGCACGAGCCGTTCATGGACTCGGAGTGCGTGTCCTGCGGAGCGTGCGTCGAGTCCTGCCCAACGGGCGCGTTGTTCGAAAAGTCGCTGGCGGTACTCGGTCAGGCGGAACGCGCCGTCAAGACGACTTGCGGCTATTGCGGCGTAGGTTGCTCGTTCAGTGCGGAATTGCGCGGCACTGGATCAGAGGTAGAAGTGGTGCGCATGGCGCCGGACCGCGATGGGCACGCCAACGAGGGGCACGCGTGCGTCAAAGGTCGGTTCGCGTATGGCTACACGACGCACCCGGATCGCGTCACGCAGCCCCTGGTACGAGCGCGGATCACCGATCCGTGGGTCGCGACCACCTGGGATGAAGCGATCGCTCATGCGGCACGCGAATTCAAGCGCATCCAGGCGAAGTATGGGCGCGACTCAGTGGGAGGCATCACTTCTTCGCGCTGCACGAACGAGGAAACCTTCCTGGTGCAGAAGCTGGTGCGCGCGGCTTTCGGCAACAACAACGTCGACACCTGCGCGCGTGTGTGTCATTCGCCCACCGGTTATGGCCTCAAGCACACCCTGGGCGAATCCGCGGGCACGCAGGCCTTCACCTCGGTGGAGAAGGCCGATGTGGTGATGGTCATCGGTGCAAATCCGGCCGAGGCGCATCCCGTCTTCGCATCGCGCATGAAACAGCGCCTGCGCCAGGGCGCAAAGCTGATCGTAGTCGATCCACGCACCACCTCCACCGTGCACGCGCCGCACATCGACGCGGAGTACCACCTGCAGCTGCGCCCCGGCACGAACGTCGGGGTGATCAACTCGCTCGCGCACGTAATCGTGACCGAGGGTCTCACCAAGGAGGACTACATCGCGGAGCGCTGCGAGCCGCAGGCCTACCAGGCCTGGAAGAAGTTCGTTTCGGAGCCGCGCAACTCACCCGAGGCGATGGAACGCATCACCGGGGTTGCGGCAGCAACCGTGCGAGCCGCGGCGCGCCTGTATGGGAAAGCCGCCAACGGTGCGATCTATTACGGCCTCGGGGTCACCGAGCACAGCCAGGGCACGACCATGGTCATGGGTATCGCGAACCTGGCGATGGCGACCGGCAATCTCGGCCGCGAGGGCGTGGGCGTGAATCCGTTGCGCGGTCAGAACAACGTGCAGGGTGCCTGCGACATGGGGTCCTTCCCGCACGAGTTCAGCGGCTACCGGCACGTTTCGGATGCCAAGACACGCCAGCTTTTCGAGTCGGCGTGGGGCGTGCCTCTGCTGGCCGAGCCCGGCCTGCGCATTCCGAACATGTTCGAGGCGGCGCTCGATGGCAGCTTCAAAGGCATGTACGTGGAAGGCGAGGATTTCGCGCAGTCCGATCCCAATACCCTGCACATTGCCGCGGCGATGCGTGAGATGGAATGCGTCGTGGTGCAGGACCTGTTCCTCAACGAGACCGCGCGCTTCGCGCACGTCTTCCTGCCGGGTTCCTCGTTCGTGGAGAAGAACGGCACCTTTACCAATGCGGAGCGCCGCATTTCGCGTGTGCGCAAGGTCGTCGAGCCTCTCGCGGGGTTCGAGGACTGGCAGATCACGATGATGCTCTCGAATGCGCTCGGCTATCCGATGCATTACAACCATCCGTCGGAGATCATGGCGGAGATTGCAGCGCTCACTCCGACCTTCACCGGTGTGACGTACGAGAAACTCGATCGGCTCGGCAGCATCCAGTGGCCGTGCAATGACGCCGCCCCCGAGGGCACGACGACGATGCACATCGGCCAATTCGTGCGCGGCAAGGGCAAGTTCTACGTGACCGAGTACGTGCCCACGAGCGAGCGCACCACCGACCGGTATCCCTTGATCCTGACCACGGGCCGCGTGCTCGCGCACTACAACGTTGGCGTGCAGACACGTCGCACCGCCAATTCAGAGTTCCACCCGGAGGACTTCCTCGAGATTCATCCGCACGATGCCGAAACCCGCGGCCTCAACGATGGGGACTGGGCGGGAATCTCGAGCCGCGCCGGCGAAACCGTAATGCGCGTGAGGGTGACAGATCGCGTCGAGACCGGTGTGGTGTACACGACGTTCCATTTCCCGGAATCGGGTGCCAACGTCGTCACCACCGAGAATTCCGACTGGGCGACCAACTGTCCCGAGTACAAGGTTACGGCTGTGCAGGTCGTGCGCGTGAGTCCCGGTGAGGCCTGGACTGCGCGGACGCGGCGCGAGCGCACTGAAAGAATCAGCAGGCCCCGGGACCGGGAATCGGCGCGAGCCTGAGGCCCGCCAATCGCAACGGCCAAAGACATGGCGAGTCGCGATCCGGCGCAGCCCGACAAGAAGGTCGCGGCTGACGCCGCACATGCGAGCGTTCAACTCGCGGTCGAACGCTGGGCGAAGGGGCAGCAGAGCCGTGCGCTGGACGAAGTCGCCGAGGAATTCCCCATCGCGCTCGTGTACCACGCGGTTCCGCATGTGGTCATGCTGGCGACACCTGCCGACCTTGAAGACTATGCCGTCGGGTTCACCTTGAGTGAGGGGTTGGTTGCGAAGCCCGATGAAATTCGCTCTGTCGAGGTCCAAGCCGGACCTCACGCCATCGACGTCCGTATCTCGATCGCCTGGGAGCGTTTCTCGGCGCTACTGCAACAGCGGCGCAACCTGACAGGTAGAACTGGCTGCGGTCTGTGCGGCGCGGAGACAGTCGAGCAGGCGATCCGCACTCCGGCGTCGCTGACAGGCGGAGTCAAGGTGTCGAGCGCGGATCTGCACGCCGCCCTGAAGGAGCTTGCATCGCTGCAACCACTGAACGCGCGCACCGGCAGCGTGCATGCGGCGGCCTGGGTACTGCTAGGTCATGGGATTCGCCACGTGCGTGAAGATGTCGGCCGACACAATGCGCTCGATAAGGTGATCGGTGCAGTGATTCGCGGCGGCGAAGACCCCGCGCACGGATATCTGCTGATTACGAGTCGCGCGAGCTATGAGATGGTATTGAAGAGCGCAACGGTCGGCGTGACGTTCCTCGCAGCAATTTCGGCGCCGACCTCGCTTGCTGTCGATCTAGCGCAACGCTGCGGCCAGACGCTGGTGGGCTTTGCACGCCCGGAGCAGCATGTCATCTACGCGAATGCCGAGCGCCTGACGCCATGAACCCGGAACACCTCGTGACGATGGCCAACGAGATCGGCGCGTTCTTTGCCGCGACGCCGGACCGCGAGCAGGTGGCGCGCGATATCGCGAATCACCTCAAGCGCTACTGGGACCCGCGCATGCGCCGCCAGATCGTGGCCCAGTACCGCGAGGGTGCCGAAGGGTTCAACGACGACGTCCGTCAAGCCGTTGCCCTGCTGGCCGACGAGAAGCCGCCCGCAGGCTGATCGGGCCCTATTTCAGCGCCGGCGCGGCGTTGGGCGAGAACACTTCCACCGCAAGGCTGAAAGTCCGTTGGTCGGAGGGCTGAAGCGCTCCAACGCCGACGACGCGGCGCGTCAGCTCCTCGCCACGATCATCCCGGATCGTCAGCACCACCGAGTACTCCGAGGCCGCGCCGGTGGCAGGATGCCGGATAGTGCCTTCGACGCGCAGGGGCGTCGATGTGCGCAACGACCTCTTCTGCGCTTCCGCACCGAAGCGCAAATGGTGGTCACACGCCGGACAGACGACCGCACTCTCGAGAATCGTCGCCTTGCAATGCGGACAGGTGCGCGTCTGGCCCGGCAGAAGCGAGCGCACATTGCTCATGAAGTGCTGCCGTCACCCTTCGCGAGACTGAAAGTGCGTGCCGGGGTCTGTTCCGTCCAGCCGAACTCGACCTGGCCGCGCATGCGCGAACCGGCGGCCACGATGAGCGATCCCGCTTTGACATCGCCCGCGAGTATGCCGGTCTCAAGCAGCTCGACTCGGGTAGCCCCTTCGATATTGCCGTGCAGTTCGCCACCGATGGTGACGTTCTGAGCGCGAACCTGTCCGGTGAGATGAGCTCCCGCATCGATGGTCAGGTTGCCCTGCACACTGACATCACCCTTGAAGCGGCCAGCAATCCGTACATGTCCGCTGCCCTCGATCTTGCCTTCGATCGTGAGATCCGCGGCAATCACAGACTCCTTCGGTTCGGCCCCGGCACGCGGCTGCTCGCGGCCTCGACGCGACTCAGTGCTCAAGGGCACGGCGGCGGGCTTTTCGGAGTCACGCGCTGAAGGTTCGCGAGACGTAACCGGCGTGGGGCCGGAGGTGGTTGAAGACTGTTCCTTCCAAAGCGCCATGACTGAATCCTCCCCATGAACAATGAGCGACAGAGGCTTGATGGTAAACCGCTTGGAGGGTTGGGCGCAGCCCGAATTTCCCCTATACCGGGCCCGGGGGCACTCCTGGGCGGCCCGCGAGGGTCGTTCAGGTCCGTCCTGGCGCATATAAAGAAGAGTCGGAGGGGTCGATAGGGCTTCAGGCGGTGCTGCATGCACTCTTCATGCCCGTTGACACAATCTAAGCCCGAAATCAGAATACGCGGCTCGTTTTTCGCGGAGGGGTACCCAAGCGGCCAACGGGAGCAGACTGTAAATCTGCCGGCTCATGCCTTCGTAGGTTCGAATCCTACCCCCTCCACCAGCCGAGTGGTGCGGGAGGCGAAAGCCGGCAGCGGATCGGGTGATTGGGTGAGAGCTGCGCTGCGGGTGTAGTTCAATGGTAGAACCTCAGCCTTCCAAGCTGATGGTGTGGGTTCGATTCCCATCACCCGCTCCAATTCAGTCTGAGAGCGTGGGGCCCTGACGAGCGAGTCCCACGCCCACGTAGCTCAGTCGGTAGAGCACGTCCTTGGTAAGGACGAGGTCACCGGTTCGATTCCGGTCGTGGGCTCCAAGAAGGCGGCCTCGGGCATCGGCCTCAGGCCTCGAGTTCGGGAAGGTAAGCGATTCGGTTTTCTTGCCTGGGGTGTGAGGCCCCGGGCCTATGGCCTGCTCCAAACATTACAGCGCAGAGGATTACTTCGTGGCCAAAGCAAAATTTGCACGCACCAAGCCGCACGTGAATGTGGGGACGATTGGGCACGTGGATCACGGGAAGACGACTTTGACGGCGGCGTTGACGAAGGTGATGGCGGAGAAGTTTGGCGGGGAGTTCACGGCCTACGATCAGATTGACAAGGCGCCGGAGGAGCGCGCGCGCGGGATCACGATTGCGACCGCGCACGTGGAGTACCAGAGCGCGAACCGGCACTACGCGCACGTGGATTGTCCGGGGCACGCGGACTACGTGAAGAACATGATCACGGGAGCGGCGCAGATGGACGGGGCGATTTTGGTGGTGAGTGCGGCGGATGGTCCGATGCCGCAGACGCGCGAGCACATTTTGCTGGCTCGCCAGGTGGGTGTGCCGTACATCCTGGTGTACATGAACAAGGCCGACATGGTGGACGATGCGGAGCTGCTGGAGCTGGTGGAGCTGGAGGTGCGGGATCTGCTCTCCGTGTACAAGTTTCCCGGGGACAAGACCCCGATCATCGTGGGCTCGGCGCTGAAGGCGCTGGAGGGCGAGGACAGCGAGCTGGGCGTCAAATCGGTGCTCAAGCTGGTGGAGGAGATGGACAAGTTCATCCCGGTGCCCAAGCGGGCCGTGGATGGGGCGTTTTTGATGCCGGTGGAGGATGTGTTCTCGATCTCCGGGCGCGGCACGGTGGTGACCGGGCGCATTGAGCGCGGGATCGTGCGGGTGAACGATGAGGTGGAGATCGTGGGGTTGAAGGCGACCACCAAGACGATCTGCACTGGGGTGGAGATGTTTCGAAAGCTTCTCGATGAGGGGCAGGCGGGGGATAACGTGGGAGTGCTGCTCAGGGGCACGAAGCGTGAGGAAGTGGAGCGCGGACAGGTGCTCGCCAAGCCCGGGAGCATCACTCCGCACACCAAGTTTGAGTGCGAGGTGTACGTGCTGACCAAGGAGGAAGGCGGGCGGCATACGCCGTTCTTCAAGGGGTACCGGCCGCAGTTTTACTTCCGCACCACCGATGTGACCGGAGCGGTGGAGTTGCCGGCGGGGACCGAGATGGTCATGCCGGGGGACAACATCAAGATGGTGGTGGAGCTGATCAGCCCCATTGCCATGGAAGAGGGTCTGCGCTTTGCCATCCGCGAGGGTGGCAAGACCGTCGGCGCAGGCGTCGTGTCGAAGATCCTTCAGTAATTTTTCCGCAGGCCAGTAGCTCAATTGGCAGAGCGGCGGTCTCCAAAACCGCAGGTTGGGGGTTCGATTCCCTCCTGGCCTGCCATACGCGCGATTCTCATTACATGACAGAACAAGTAGAAACAGAGCCGGGTGCCCTCGACGTCGCCAAGCTTGCGCTGGGGATCGTCGTGGTGGTGGCCGGTCTTGGGGCGTTCTACTACTTCAGCGACCAGTCACCGGCGATTCGCTGGCTGGCCGTACTCGTGGGGCTGGGGATCGGTGCCGCGATCGCCCTGCAGTCGCACTTTGGCCGCCGCTTCTGGCAGTTCGTCCAGTCGGCGCGCGTCGAGCTGCGCAAGGTGGTCTGGCCGAACCGGCAGGAAACGGTGCAGACCACGATCGTGGTGTTCGTGTTCGTGATCGTGTCGGGAGTGTTCTTCTGGCTGCTCGACATCCTGCTCGGGTGGATCACGAAGCAGCTCACGGGACAGGGGAGTTGATGATGTCGTTGCGCTGGTACGTGGTGCACGCGTACTCGAATTTCGAGCACAAGGTGGCCGAGTCGCTCAAGGAGCGCATCAAGCGCCATGGGCTGGACGAGAAGTTCGGCGAGATCCTGGTGCCCACCGAGGAAGTGGTCGAAATGCGCGACGGGCAGAAGCGCAAGAGCGACCGCAAGTTCTTCCCCGGTTACGTGCTGGTGCAGATGGAGATGGACGAGGACACCTGGCACCTGGTTAAGGAAGTGCCGAAGGTGCTCGGTTTCATCGGCGGCACGAGCGACAAGCCGGCGCCGATCACCGACAAGGAAGCGATGTCGATCCTGCGCCGCGTGGAAGAGGGCGTGGATAAGCCGCGGCCGAAGGTGCTGTTCGAACCGGGCGAAGTGGTGCGCGTGACCGACGGTCCGTTCAACGACTTCAATGGCGTGGTCGAGTCGGTGAACTACGAAAAGAACCGCCTGCAGGTGGCGGTGCAGATCCTCGGTCGCTCGACGCCGGTGGAGCTGGATTTCAGTCAGGTCGAAAAGGCGTAACGGGGAGCCTCACGGCGCTCGGACCCGCAACAGGTGAAACATGGCTAAGAAAGTTCAGGGTTACATCAAGCTGCAGATTCCTGCAGGGCAGGCGAATCCCAGCCCGCCCGTGGGACCCGCGCTCGGCCAGCAGGGCGTGAACATCATGGAGTTCTGCAAGGCGTTCAACGCGCAGACCCAGAAGATGGAAAAGGGCCTGCCGATCCCGGTGGTGATCACGGTGTACAGCGATCGCAGCTTCACCTTCATCCTCAAGACGCCGCCGGCTTCGGTCCTGCTGCGCAAGGCGCTGGGGATTGAAAAAGGGAGCGGCACACCCAATACGGCGAAAGTCGGCAAAGTCACCCGCAAGCAGCTCGAAGAGATCGCCAAGCTCAAGATGCCAGACCTCACCGCAGCGGACCTGGACGCGGCGGTGCGCACCATCGCGGGCAGCGCCCGCAGCTCAGGCATCGATGTGGAGGGGGTCTGACATGCCAGCCGCAGCCAAGCGTATTCAGGCCTGGAAGGCAAAGCTCGTTCCGGGCAAACAGTATTCGATCGACGAAGCAATCGCGCTGGTCCAGGAGTTCGCCAAGGCGAAGTTTGCCGAATCCGTGGACGCGGCAGTGAATCTCGGTATCGATGCCAGCAAGTCGGATCAACAGGTTCGTGGGTCGACGGTGATGCCGCACGGTATCGGCAAGAGCGTTCGCGTGGCGGTGTTCACCGGCGGCAAGAACGCTGACGCTGCACGTGAGGCAGGCGCGGATATCGTCGGCCTGGAGGATCTCGCCGCCAAAGTGAAGGCTGGCGAGCTCAATTTCGACGTCGTGATCGCGAGCCCGGATGCCATGCGCGTCGTTGGCCAGCTGGGCCAGATTCTTGGGCCCCGCGGCCTGATGCCGAATCCGAAAGTCGGGACGGTGACGCCGGACGTCGCCGGCGCGGTCAAGAACGCGAAGGCTGGCCAGGTGCGTTATCGCGTCGACAAGGCCGGGATTGTTCACTGCGCGATCGGCAAGGCGAGTTTCGAGCCGCAGAAGTTGAAGGAGAACCTGGTCGCGCTGCTGCACGATCTGCAGAAGCACAAGCCTTCGACCTCGAAGGGCGTGTATCTCAAGAAACTCACCGTGTCCTCGACGATGGGGCCTGGTGTGTCTGTTGATCAGGCGAGTTTGAATCTTTAAGACGATTGATGGAAAGCCGGCGCCGTGAGGCGCTGGTGCTGTCGAAGACCGCAGGCGGGTCTAACGGACCCTTAATGACGAGAACCTGCGCAGATGGTGTTACCCGAATCAGTGTTCACTGGTGAAGGTCGCCATCCAGAAAGGGCGGGCGCACAGGGAAGAGTGTCCGGTGGTGGTAGATCTTCAAGCAGGAGTAGCACATGCCGATGAACCTTGAAGACAAGAAAGCTCTCGTTGCCGAAGTGAATGCGGTGGCGGCGAAGGCGCTGTCGGTGGTGGGCGCGGAGAACCGCGGCCTCACGGTGGCGCAGATGACCGAGCTGCGCGCGAAAGCGCGTGCGCAAGGCGTCTTCATGCGTGTGGTCAAGAACACGCTGGCTCGCAAGGCCGTCGCGGGCACGCCGTACGAGTGCATCAGCCCGGCCCTCAAAGGCCCGCTGGTGCTCGCGTTCTCCAACGACGATCCGGGCGCTGCCGCCCGTGTCGTCAAGGCGTTCACCAAGGATCACGAGAAGCTGGTGACGACGCTCGTTTCGCTGGGCGGACAGCTGCTGGGACCGAAGGACATCGAAAAGGTCGCCAGCCTGCCGACTCGCGAGCAGGCGCTTGCCAGGTTGATGGGCCTCATGAAGGCGCCCATCTCGAAGTTCGTGCGCACGCTGGCCGAGCCACAGGCGAAGCTGGTGCGGACCATTGCTGCCATTCGCGATCAGAAGCAGGCGGCGGCGGGTTGAGCGCGCAGCGTATCGGGTAACTCAGAAGCAATTTTTCCGGAGACCAAAATGGCTGTCAGTAAAGAAGATATTCTCGACGCAATCTCCAAGATGAGCGTCATGGAAGTGGTCGAGCTCATCTCCGACATGGAGAAGAAGTTCGGCGTCACTGCCGCCGCCCCCGTTGCGGTGGCCGCCGCCGCCGGCGGTGCCGGCGCCGCCGCTCCCGCCGCCGAGGAGCAGACCGAGTTCACGGTGACCATGAGTGAGTTTGGCGCCAATAAGGTGGGCGTCATCAAGGTCATTCGCGAGATCACCGGTCTCGGCCTCAAGGAAGCGAAGGACCTCGTCGAGGGCGTGCCCTCGACCGTCAAGGAAGGCGTGTCCAAGGCGGACGCGGAAACCATCAAGAAGAAGCTCGAAGACGCCGGCGCCAAAGTTGCCATCAAGTAAGGATGGCGGCTTTCCACGGCGCGCATACGAGGCGGCTAGCCGGGCAGCGGATCTCCGCCGCCCGGCCCGTCGCTATTGGTGCGGCACTTCGCCGCAGCACTGATTGAGGTTAGTCGCAATGGCCTATTCCTTTACCGAGAAGAAACGCATTCGCAAGGACTTCGGCAAGCGCCAGAGCATCCTGGACGTGCCGTACCTGCTTGCGATCCAGCTGCAGTCCTACAAGGGCTTCCTGCAGGCCGAAGTGCCGGAGGAGAAGCGCGACGAGGTGGGTCTGCACGCGGCGTTTCACAGCGTTTTCCCGATCACCAGCTACTCGGGTAATGCAACGCTCGAATACGTGAGCTATCGCCTCGGCGATCCCGTATTCGATGTGAAGGAGTGCCAGCTGCGTGGTCTCACGTACGCCGCCCCGTTGCGCGTGAAGGTGCGACTGGTGGTGTTTGACAAGGATGCACCGGGCGCGAAGAAACCCGTCAAGGACATCCGCGAACAGGAGGTTTACCTCGGTGAGCTGCCGCTCATGACCGATAACGGCACGTTCGTCATCAATGGCACCGAGCGCGTGATCGTGTCGCAGCTGCATCGCAGCCCTGGCGTGTTCTTCGATCACGACAAGGGCAAGACCCACTCTTCGGGCAAGCTCCTGTTCTCGGCGCGCATCATTCCTTACCGCGGCTCGTGGCTCGACTTCGAGTTCGACCCGAAGGACTGCGTGTTCGCACGTATCGACCGGCGCCGCAAGCTCCCGGTCACGATCATCCTGCGTGCGCTCGGTTTCACCGAGGAGCAGATGCTCGACACGTTCTTCGAGAAGAACACTTTCCACCTGTCGAAGAGCGAAATCGCGTTGGGGCTCATCCCGCAGCGCCTGCGCGGCGAGACTGCGAGCTTCGAAATCCGTGTCGGCAAGCAGGTCATCGTCGAGGAAGGCCGGCGCATCACCGCGCGGCACGTGCGCCAGCTCGAGGATGCCGGTGTCAAGCAGCTGCCGGTGCCGCAGGAATACCTGCACGAAAAGATCCTGGCCCACGACGTCGTCAACAAGGACACGGGCGAAATCCTCGCCAAAGCCAACGAGAAGCTCACCGCCGCGACTGTGGCAAAGCTCATCGAAGCGGGCATCGGGTCGATCGAGACCCTGTATGTGAACGATCTGGATCGCGGTGCGTACATCTCGGACACGCTGCGCATCGATCCGACGCGTACGCGCCTGGAAGCGCTGGTAGAGATCTACCGCATGATGCGTCCGGGCGAGCCGCCGACCAAGGATGCGGCCGAGAACCTGTTCCAGAACCTGTTCTTCAATCCGGAGCGCTACGACCTCTCACCGGTCGGGCGCATGAAGTTCAACCGTCGCGTCGGTCGCCCGGAGATCACAGGCTCGGGCGTGCTCAGCAAGGAGGACATCATCTCGGTGCTGCGCACGCTGATCGACATCCGCAACGGCAATGGCGAGGTCGATGACATCGATCACCTCGGCAACCGGCGCGTGCGCAGTGTGGGTGAAATGGCGGAGAACGCCTTCCGCATCGGCCTGGTGCGGGTCGAGCGCGCGGTCAAGGAGCGTCTGACGCTCGCCGAGACCGAAGGCCTGATGCCGCAGGAAATGATCAACGCCAAGCCGGTGGCGGCGGCGGTGAAGGAATTCTTCGGTTCCTCGCAGCTGTCGCAGTTCATGGACCAGAACAATCCGCTGTCCGAAGTTACCCATAAGCGTCGCGTCTCGGCCCTCGGCCCAGGCGGCCTGACGCGTGAGCGTGCCGGATTCGAAGTGCGTGACGTGCACCCGACGCATTACGGGCGCGTATGCCCGATCGAGACACCGGAAGGTCCGAATATCGGCCTCATCAATTCACTCGCGGTTTATGCACGCACCAACCAGTACGGCTTCCTCGAGACGCCGTATCGCAAGGTGACCGACGCTCGCGTGACCGACCAGATCGAATACCTGTCGGCGATCGAGGAAGGTCAGTACGTGATCGCGCAGGCGAATGCCACGCTCGATGAGAAGGGCGGCTTCAGCGACGAGCTGGTGTCCTGCCGCCACGAGAATGAATTCACGCTCTCTTCGCCCGCCCAGGTCCAGTACATGGACGTGAGCCCGAAGCAGATCGTGTCGGTGGCCGCGTCGCTCATTCCGTTCCTGGAGCACGACGATGCCAACCGCGCTCTGATGGGCTCGAACATGCAGCGCCAGGCCGTTCCAACCCTGCGGGCCGAGACACCAGTCGTCGGCACGGGCATGGAGCGCGCGGTGGCGATCGACTCCGGCGTCACAGTGATCGCGCGCCGCGGCGGGACGGTCGATTCGGTCGATGCCTCACGCATCGTGGTGCGTGTTTCTGATGAGGAAACCACTGCCGCCGAATCCGGCGTGGATATCTACAGCCTGACCAAGTACACGCGCTCGAATCAGAACACCTGCATCAACCAGCGTCCGCTGGTGAAGGCCGGCGACCGGATTCAACGCAGCGACGTTCTGGCGGACGGTCCCTCGACTCACCTGGGTGAGCTCGCCCTCGGGCAGAACCTGCTGGTCGCGTTCATGCCGTGGAATGGCTACAACTTCGAAGACTCGATCCTGATCTCCGAGCGCGTCGTGCAGGAAGATCGCTTCACCACGATCCACATCGAGGAGCTGACCTGTGTCGCGCGCGACACCAAGCTCGGACCCGAGGAAATTACCGCCGACATTCCCAACGTGGGTGATGCGGCGCTGGTGAAACTCGACGAGGCCGGCATCGCATTCATCGGCGCGGAAGTTCGCGCCGGCGACATCCTCGTCGGCAAGGTGACACCGAAGGGCGAGACGCAGCTCACTCCGGAAGAGAAGCTGCTGCGCGCCATCTTCGGCGAGAAGGCTTCGGACGTTAAGGACACGAGCTTGCGCGTGCCACCGGGCATGGATGGCACGGTGATCGACGTGCGCGTCTTCACCCGCGATGGCGTGGAGAAGGATGCCCGAGCACTCGCCATCGAGAAGTCTGAGCTTGAACGGGTACGCAAGGACCTCGCGGACCAGCAGCGCATTCTCGAGGATGACCTCTACCAGCGCGTTGCGGCGATGCTGGTTGGGAAGACGGTCGAGGGGGGTCCCAAGAAGCTCAGGGCGGGCACGCAGATCACGCACGAGTATCTCGACGAGGTGCCACGTGAGAACTGGTTTGAAATCCGCGTGCGCGAAGAGGACGCCAACACCCAGCTCGAAGCGGCTGCGGAGCGATTGCAGACGCAGCACAAGGCCTTCGAGAAGCGCTACGAGGAGAAGAAAGCCAAGATCACCGCGGGCGATGACCTCGCTCCGGGCGTCCTCAAGATGGTGAAGGTGTATCTCGCGGTCAAGCGGCGCGTGCAGCCGGGCGACAAGATGGCCGGCCGTCACGGCAACAAGGGCGTGATCTCGACCATCGTCCCGATCGAGGACATGCCGTACCTCGAGGACGGCACACCGGTCGATGTCGTGCTCAACCCACTCGGCGTGCCCTCGCGCATGAACGTAGGCCAGGTGCTCGAGACGCATCTCGGCTGGGCCGCCAAGGGCCTGGGCCTGAAGATCGGCCGCATGCTCGATGCGCAGAACGCAGTACAGGAAGTTCGCAACTTCCTCGACACGATCTACAACGAGTCGGGCGGCCAGAAGGAAAACCTGAGCTCGCTCACCGACACGGAGATCGTCGAGCTCGCGACCAATCTGCGCGAAGGCGTGCCGATGGCAACGCCGGTGTTCGACGGCGCCAGCGAGGACGAGATCAAGCGCATGCTGAAGCTCGCCGACCTGCCGACCAACGGGCAGACGACGCTTTACGACGGGCGTACCGGCGAGAAGTTCGACCGCCAGATCACGGTCGGGTACATGTACATGCTCAAGCTCAACCACCTGGTGGATGACAAGATGCATGCGCGCTCGACCGGACCGTACAGTCTGGTGACGCAGCAGCCGCTCGGCGGCAAGGCACAGTTCGGCGGACAGCGTTTCGGCGAGATGGAAGTGTGGGCGCTCGAGGCCTACGGCGCTTCCTACACGCTGCAGGAAATGCTCACCGTCAAGTCCGACGACGTGCAGGGCCGCACGCAGATGTACAAGGCTATTGTTGACGGCAACCACGAGATGAAAGCGGGCATGCCGGAATCCTTCAACGTATTGGTGAAGGAGATCCGCTCGCTCGGCATCAACATGGAGCTCGAGCAGGAGTAACGCGCTGCCTCGGGTCGCGAGACCCGAGGCTCGTGAAAGCGATTTCAGAAATTCTGTAGCCCGGGATTTCCGGTGCTGACAACCGGGAATCTCGAAGATGGTGAATACATGAAAGATCTACTGAAGCTCTTCAAGCAGCAGACCCCGATCGAGAACTTCGATTCGATCCGCATTGGCCTGGCATCGCCCGACCTGGTGCGTTCGTGGTCTTACGGCGAGGTCAAGAAGCCGGAGACCATCAACTACCGCACCTTCAAGCCGGAGCGCGATGGCCTGTTCTGCGCCAAGATCTTCGGACCCGTGAAGGACTACGAGTGCCTGTGCGGCAAGTACAAGCGCCTCAAGCACCGCGGCGTCGTGTGCGAGAAGTGCGGCGTCGAGGTGACGCAGTCCAAGGTGCGCCGCGAGCGCATGGGACACATCGAGCTCGCGAGCCCGGTCGCGCACATCTGGTTCCTGAAATCGCTCCCGTCGCGCATCGGCCTGATGCTGGACATGACGTTGCGGGAGATCGAGCGGGTGCTCTATTTCGAAGCCTTCGTCGTCATCGACCCAGGTATGACTTCGCTGTCGCGCGGACAGCTCCTCACCGATGAGATGTATCTCGAGGCGATCGAGGAGCATGGCGATGAATTCGACGCACGCATGGGCGCAGAAGCGGTTTACGAGCTGCTGCGCACGCTGGACCTCGCCGCGGAAACGGCGAAGGTTCGCGAAGACATGGCAGCGACGAGCTCGGAGACCAAGATCAAGCGGCTCTCGAAGCGCCTGAAGCTTCTCGAGTCCTTCATCGAGTCGGGCAACAAGCCCGAGTGGATGGTCTTGACCGTGCTGCCGGTGCTGCCGCCCGATCTCAGGCCGCTGGTGCCGCTCGACGGCGGCCGCTTTGCGACCTCGGATCTCAACGACCTGTACCGGCGCGTCATCAACCGCAACAATCGCCTGCGCCGGCTCCTCGAGCTCAATGCGCCCGACATCATCGTGCGCAACGAGAAGCGCATGCTGCAGGAAGCGGTCGATGCGCTGCTCGACAACGGCCGCCGCGGTCGCGCGATCACCGGCACGAACAAGCGTCCGCTCAAGTCGCTCGCCGACATGATCAAGGGCAAGCAGGGCCGTTTCCGTCAGAACCTGCTCGGCAAGCGTGTCGACTATTCCGGTCGCTCGGTGATCGTGGTCGGACCAACGCTGCGCCTGCACCAGTGCGGGTTGCCGAAGAAGATGGCGCTCGAACTCTTCAAGCCTTTCATCTTCTCCAAGCTGCAGCTGCGCGGCGAAGCTTCGACCATCAAGGCGGCCAAGCGCCTGGTCGAGCGTGAAGGGCCGGAAGTTTGGGACATCCTCGAAGAGGTGATCCGTGAGCATCCGGTGCTCCTGAACCGCGCACCGACCCTGCATCGACTCGGCATCCAGGCGTTCGAGCCGGTGCTGATCGAGGGCAAGGCCATCCAGCTGCATCCGCTGGTGTGCACGGCGTTCAACGCCGACTTCGACGGCGACCAGATGGCGGTGCACGTGCCGCTGTCGCTCGAGGCACAGCTCGAAGCGCGTGCACTGATGATGTCCTCGAACAACATCCTGTCGCCCGCGAATGGCGACCCGATCATCGTGCCGTCGCAGGACGTGGTGCTCGGCTTGTACTACATGACCCGTGAGCGCGTGGGTGCCCGGGGTGAGGGCTCGTTCTTCACCGATGTGCAGGAAGCGCATCGCGCCTACGAGACGCGCAACGCCGACCTGCAGGCACGCGTCAAGGTGCGAATCACGGAGCGGCTGCCGGACGCGAATTCAGACGGTGAGCTGCGCAACAACACGCGTGTCGTATCGACGACCGTGGGTCGCGCGCTGCTGTTCGAGATTCTGCCGGCGGGCCTGTCCTTTGATCTCATCAACCAGGACATGACCAAGAAGGCGATCTCCGCGATCATCAATGCCTGCTATCGCACGCTCGGTCTGAAGGAGACCGTGGTATTCGCCGATCAGCTCATGTACACGGGCTTCCACTACGCGACGCGCGCTGGCGTGTCGATCGGTGTCGATGACATGGTGGTGCCGCTGCAGAAGACCCGCATCCTCGCTGCGGCTGAGCACGAAGTGAAGGAGATCCAGGATCAGTATGCGTCGGGCCTCGTGACCAGCGGCGAGCGCTACAACAAGGTGGTCGATATCTGGTCGCGTACCAATGACCAGGTGGCGAAGGCGATGATGGAGAAGCTGAGCACCGAAGAGGCCACGGATGTCCGGGGTCGCAAGGTGAACCAGAAATCCTTCAACTCCATCTTCATGATGGCGGACTCGGGGGCGCGAGGCTCCGCGGCCCAGATCCGTCAGCTCGCCGGTATGCGCGGTTTGATGGCGAAGCCGGACGGGTCGATCATCGAGACGCCGATCACGGCCAACTTCCGTGAAGGACTGAACGTCAACCAGTACTTCATCTCCACGCACGGCGCGCGCAAGGGCCTCGCGGATACGGCGCTCAAGACCGCCAATTCCGGGTACCTGACGCGCCGGCTGGTGGATGTCGCACAGGATCTCGTCGTCACGGAGATCGATTGCGGCACCAGCAACGGCCTGATGATGACGCCGATGGTCGAAGGCGGCGATGTCGTCGAGGGGCTCGGTGAGCGCGTGCTCGGCCGTGTGCTGGCCGAGGAAGTGAAAGCGCCGGGCACCGAAGAGGTCATCGTCGAAGCGGGCACTCTGCTCGATGAAGGCTGGGTTCGAACGCTGGAGCAGACGGGTGTCGACCAGCTCATGGTGCGCTCCCCGATCACGTGCGCGACGCGCTACGGCGTGTGCTCGCAGTGCTACGGGCGTGATCTGGCCCGCGGCAGGAGGATCAACATCGGCGAAGCGGTGGGCGTCATCGCCGCCCAGTCGATCGGCGAGCCGGGAACACAGCTCACGATGCGCACCTTCCACATCGGTGGTGCGGCCTCGCGGGCAGCAGCCGCCAACAGCGTCGAGATCAAGGGTAAGGGAACGGTACGACTGCACAACATCAAGACCGTGCACCATGAGAAGGGCCACCTAGTCGCGGTATCGCGCTCAGGCGAGCTCGGCGTGGTGGATGAGTTCGGTCGCGAGCGTGAGCGTTACAAGATTCCTTATGGAGCGATGATCAGCGTGAATGACGGCGATCAGGTGACATCGGGCCAGGTCGTCGCGACCTGGGATCCGCACACTCACCCGGTGGTCACGGAGGTCGCGGGCTTCATCAAGTTCCAGGACTTCGTCGACGGCATCACGGTCAACGCGCAGGTGGACGAAATCACCGGCCTGTCCAGCATCGTCGTGAGCGATCCGAAGCAGCGCGGCTCGGCCGGCAAGGACATGCGCCCGGTGGTGCGACTGGTCAATGCCAAGGGCAAAGAAGTCACTTTTGCGAATACGGACATTCCGGCTGTCTATGCACTGCCGCCCGGCGCGATCGTGAGCCTGGAAGACGGTGCCAAGGTTACCGGGGGCGACGTCATCGCGCGCATTCCGCAGGAGTCTTCGAAGACCCGCGACATCACCGGTGGTCTGCCGCGCGTTGCGGACCTCTTCGAGGCGCGCAAGCCCAAGGATGCGGCGATTCTCGCCGAGCGCACTGGCACGGTGAGCTTCGGCAAGGAGACCAAGGGTAAGCGCAGGCTGGTCATCACCCACGAGGATGGAGAGAGATACGAGGAGCTGATCCCGAAGTGGCGTCACCTCAACGTGTTCGAAGGCGAGCAGGTGGAGAAGGGTGAAGTGATCGCCGACGGCGAGCCCAACCCCCACGACATCCTGCGGCTGCAGGGCGTGGAAGCGCTCGCGAACTACCTCGTGCGCGAGATCCAGGACGTCTATCGCCTGCAGGGTGTGAAGATCAACGACAAGCACATCGAAGTGATCATTCGCCAGATGCTGCGCAAGGTCGAGGTCGAAGGCTCGGGCGAAACAGGGCTGCTGCGCGGTGAGCAGCTTGATCGTTCGCGGGGTCTGGACATCAACGAGCGTGCCAAGGCGGATGGCAAGTCGGCTGCGATCTTTGAGCCGGTGCTGCTCGGTATCACCAAGGCATCGCTGGCAACGGAGTCGTTCATCTCGGCTGCATCGTTCCAGGAAACCACGCGCGTCCTCACCGAAGCCGCAGTGCGTGGCCTCAAGGACGATCTGCGCGGCCTCAAGGAGAACGTGATCGTCGGTCGTCTGATTCCGGCCGGAACCGGCTTTGCGTATCACGCGCGCCGGCGCCGCAAGCCGGAGGACATCGCGCGACGCAGCTTCATGGACGTGGGTGGCGGACTGCCGGAGATGGAAGAGTCGGGCGCGGGCGTCAGCGACGACGCAGAAGCCCACGCTGGGTGAGGACGGAGCGAGTGCACTTAACGTGCACTCGCTCCGGACGAACGCCCGCACATGGATGTGCGGGCTGGATCAGCCCACAGGGACGTAATCGCGCGATCTGTTCTGCCGCACACGGACGTGCGGGCCGGATCACGCCACAGGGATGTACGGGCGTGTGATCGCACGATCCTTCCGCCCGCACTCATGTGCAGGTCGGATTGCGCTACACGTCAACGCAAGGAGACGCCTGTGTCGTTCCGGTTTCTGCTGCGTGTCATCACCCTTCCCCTCCTCGTCGTTCTCTGCGCGCTCACGGCCCCGGCATATTCCGCGAATGAAACGCCCGACGTGCGACTCTACGCGCTCGACTGCGGTCGTGCCGAGTTCAAGGACATGGGCATGTTTTCCGATACCGGCGAATACGACGGCAAGACCGGCGCACTCGCAGTGCCCTGCTTTCTGATTCGCCACCCCAAGGGCAGCTTGTTGTGGGACACGGGTCTCGGCGACAAGATTGCGGAAAACAAGGATGGCGCCGATTTCAACGGAATGCGCTTCACAGTGACCACGACACTGACCGATCAGCTCAAGGCCATTGGCCTCGCGCCGGCGGATGTCACCTTCATCGCTTTTTCGCATTTTCATCTCGATCACACCGGCAATGCCAATGCGTTCGCCGCCTCGACCTGGATCATCAACCGAAGCGAGTTGAGCTGGGCGACGGCGGATCCGACGCCGGGGGGAGTGAATCCTGAGAGCTTCAGCGCCTACAAGGATGCGAAGACCCAGATGATCGAGGGTGACTACGATGTGTTCGGGGACGGGAGCGTGCGGATTCTCAGGGCGCCGGGACATACCCCGGGTCACCAGGTGCTGGAGGTGATGCTGCAGAAGGCAGGCCGGGTGATCCTGTCAGGCGATCTCTATCACACGCGCGCCAATCGCGAGTTCACCCGCGTACCGGCTTTCAACGCGAGCCGCGCCGACACGCTGGCATCGATCAACCGTATCGAGACAATCGTGCGCAACACCAAGGCGCGTTTCATCGTGCAGCACGATCCGGACGATTTCCGCTCGCTGCCGAAGTTTCCGGCGTACCTCGACTGAAATGCGAATCATCGCCGCCGGGTGTAAAGGCGCTACGCTGGCACCTCGGGCGAACTCAGGGCGCGCAATTCCGCCACGATGACAGGCCAGATGCTGCTCGCGGGGTCGATGACTGCGAAATGCCCGACGTTGGGCAGACGAACCAGCCGGGTACGCGGATGTGCCACGACGTAGGACTCCGCGAGCGCTACGGGCACGATCTCATCCGCCTCACCATGGACGAGGGTGACCGGCACGGCAGGCGATGCGAGCCGGCGGGGATCCGCATCGGCGCGATTCGCTGGCGAGGTTCCGAGGAACGCATGGGCCGCGCCGTCGCCGAGGTTACGCTCGTGCGCCAGATGCAGATCGGCGGCCGCTCCGAGAGCCAGCGTGCCCACGAGGAGCGGCGTTCCTCGCGCTGCGCTCACCCAGAGTACGAGATGACCGCCGGCGGAGTGCCCGATCAGCACGACCCGCCCATTGTGATGGCGGACTCGCGTCGGGACGATCTCGAGCGCGCGGGCCACGTCATGCAGCGTTGTGTCCGGCTCGCCGGGAATGCGGCGGTACTCCGCCGAGGCGACCGTCCAACCCGCCGCAGCAAGTGCTTCGGCCATCGGCCTGGTGTGTGCCCTGTCGTAGTGCGGCCGCCAGAACCCGCCGTGCAGGATCAGTAGGAGTGGCCGCTGCGCAGCTCCGGCCGCGCCAACCCACACGTCGGCAACGTGCTCGGGCCCGTGGTCGTAGCTGACCACTTGATCGGGTGCTCGCGCCTCGCGCGTCAGCACGCTGCGGTCTTCCACGAAGGTTGGATCGTTCATGGGCCCCGGGTCAGGCGCCGCAAGCGCGTGCCACCCGGATCATCGCCGCCGCGCTCTTTTCGACGTCCTCATCCGTCGTCGCCCAGGAGCAGACGCTGATGCGCATCGCGGTCTGCTGCTGCCACACGGTGCCGCCGCACCAGCAGGTGCCATCCTGCTGGATGCCCTGGATCACGCGCTGAGTCATTTCGGGAGTCCCGAAGGACACGAGCACCTGGTTCAGAACGACGTCGTTGAGAATCCGGTAGCCCGCCGCCGACAGGCGTTGCGCGAACCGCCGCGCGCCACGACAGTTGCGCTCGAACAATTCGGCGAGTCCTTCGCGCCCCAGGCAAAGCAACGCGGCCCACACCTCGACGCCACGCGCCCGTCGCGAGAGCTCCGGCGTGAAATCACTTTGATCACGATAGGTCGTGTCCTTCGGCAGATACTCCGCGCTCACCGACATCGCGGCGCGCAACGGCGCCGCATCACGCGAGAATGCGAGCCCCGAGTCGTAGGGCACGTTGAGCCACTTGTGCGCGTCGGTCGCCCACGAATCCGCAAGCTCGATGCCCGCGGCGAGGTGCGCAAGGGCGGGCGATGCCTTGGCCCACAAGCCGAATGCGGCATCGACGTGAACCCATGCTCCGTCCGCGTGTGCCCGTGCGCAGAGTTCGGCAAGGGGATCGAACGAACCCGTGTTCACGTTCCCCGCCTGCAGACACACGATGGTGCGTGCGTCGACACGCGGGAACCGATCGGCTCGCATGCGCCCCTGCGCATCGACCGGCACGCACTTCACGCGGCTGCGTCCCAGGCCGAGCAGGCCCAGCGATTTGAGTACTGTCGGATGAGCTTCCTCGCCGACGACCACAGTGATGGGCGGTGCGCCGATGAGGCCGTCCGCTTCCACGTTCCAGCCCGCGCGCTGAAATACCCTGTTGCGTGCGGCGGCGAGTGCCGTGAAGTTGGCCATCGTTGCGCCGGTGACGAACCCGGCGCCCGTTTCCGCCGGAAAGCCGAACAGCTCGACCATCCAGCGCAGCGCGATCTCCTCGAGCCGCGACACACCCGGAGTCGAAAGATACAGCCCCGAATTCTGGTCCCACGCGGTGGCGAGCCAATTGGCCGCGACGGTCGCCGGGAGCGCGCCGCCGATAACGAACCCGAAGAAGCGCGGGCCGGCCATCGCCATCGTGGCCGGGGCGATGTACTCATCGAGCAGTTCGAGGATGCGCTCCGGTGTCGTCCGGGCAGCCGGAAGGGGTCCTTCGAGCTCCGCCAGGCGCGCCACTGCGGCAGCGGAGGGGGCAACTGCACGTTCTCCAACGTCTTCGAGGTAGCGGATTGCGCGCTGCGCAGCGTTCTCATAGAGCGGTCTCATGCGGGGACTCCTGGCTCGAACGAGTCGCGTACCCTACTGGAGGAGGCGGGGACGATCCATCCGCAAGCGCGCCAGGCCCGCCGGCTTGCAAAGGAGCGCAAAAACCCCACATCTGGCGGCATCTTGCAGCGCATCATTCCGGTTGACAGGTCCTTGAACCACTTCTAAAATCCGCGGCCTTTGTTTCCCGGCCCATTTCCGCCGGGCCCAAAAACCGAATCCACGACCGGGCCGCCTGAAGAGGCGGCCCGGTTCTTCTCACGCAGGAAAAACATGGCGACGACCACACAGTTGATCCGCAAGCCGCGGCTGTCGGCGACCTACAAGAGCAAGGTTCCCGCGCTCGGCGCAAGCCCGCAGAAGCGCGGCGTGTGCACGCGTGTGTACACCACGACCCCGAAGAAGCCGAACTCCGCGCTTCGCAAGGTGTGCCGCGTGCGATTGACGAACGGCTATGAGGTCACGAGCTACATCGGCGGCGAGGGCCACAACCTGCAGGAACACTCGGTGGTCATGATTCGTGGCGGCCGCGTGAAGGACCTCCCAGGCGTTCGCTATCACACCATCCGCGGCACGCTCGATTGCGCCGGTGTCACCGATCGCAAGCAGGGACGTTCCAAGTACGGCGCCAAGCGGCCCAAGAAGTAACCGAGACCGACCATGTCCAGACGTGCACAAGCCCCGGTCCGCAGCATTCTCCCGGACCCGAAGTTCAACAGCGAGATGCTCGCGAAATTCATGAACGTCGTCATGAAGCGCGGCAAGAAATCCGCCGCGGAGCAGATCCTCTACGGTGCGCTCGATCGCATTACAGAAAAAACCGGCAAGCCCGGTGACCAGGCGATCCTGTTGCTGCAGCAGGCGCTCGAGAACGTGAAGCCGGTGGTCGAAGTGAAGTCACGCCGCGTCGGCGGCGCCACTTACCAGGTGCCGGTCGAAGTGCGCTCCAGCCGCCGCCAGACCCTCGCCATGCGCTGGATGATCGAAGCCGCTCGTGACCGGAGCGAGAAATCGATGGCGCATCGCCTCGCGCACGAATTGATGGATGCCGCCGAGAACCGCGGCAACGCGGTCCGCAAGCGCGAAGACACGCACCGCATGGCCGAAGCGAACAAGGCGTTCGCGCACTACCGCTGGTAAGTGGATGAGCGCGGTACCGGACAGCACAGGCGCCGTCAGCCGCCGAACTAAGGACTCGACAGTGGCACGCACAACCCCCATCGAGCGCTACCGCAATATCGGTATCTCTGCTCATATCGACGCCGGCAAGACGACGACGACGGAGCGCATCCTTTTCTATACGGGCGTCTCCCACAAGATGGGTGAGGTTCATGACGGCGCGGCGGTCATGGACTACATGGAGCAGGAACAGGAGCGCGGCATCACGATCACTGCCGCGGCGACCACGTGCTTCTGGAAGGGAATGGACGGCCACTTCCCCGAGCATCGCATCAACATCATCGATACGCCCGGACACGTCGACTTCACGATCGAAGTCGAGCGCAGCCTGCGCGTGCTCGATAGCGCCGTCGCAGTGTTCTGCGCGGTGAGCGGCGTGCAGCCACAGTCCGAAACGGTGTGGCGGCAGATGAACCGTTACAAGGTGCCGCGCATTGCGTTCGTCAACAAGATGGATCGCGCCGGCGCCAATTTCCTGCGCTGCGTGCAGCAGATCAAGGAACGTCTGCGCGGCAATCCGGTACCGATCCAGCTGCCGATCGGCGCCGAGGAGAATTTCGAAGGCGTGGTCGACCTGATCCGCAACAAGGCCATCTACTGGGATGACGAAACCCAGGGCATGCGCTTCGAATACCGCGAGGTGCCGCAAGACCTCAAGGCACAGGCCGAGGAATATCGCGGCAAGATGATGGAAGCCGCCGCCGAGGCCAACGAGGAGCTGCTCCACAAGTACCTCGAGGAAGGCAAGCTCAGCGACGAGGAGATTCGCAAGGGCTTGCGCGAGCGCGCCATCAGGAACGAGATCTGCCTGACCATGTGCGGATCGGCGTTCAAGAACAAGGGCGTGCAGGCGATGCTCGATGCGGTCATCGATTTCATGCCCTCGCCGGTCGAGATGCCACCCACCAAGGGCAAGCTCCCCAACGAGCAGGATGCCGTGCGCAAGCCCGGTGACGATGAGCCGTTCGCTGCGCTCGCGTTCAAGATCCTCAACGATCCGTTCGTGGGCAATCTCACGTTCTTCCGCGTGTACTCAGGCACGCTGAATTCCGGCGATGCGGTCTACAACCCGATCAAGGACAAGAAGGAGCGCATCGGGCGCCTCCTGCAGATGCATGCCGCCGAACGGACGGAGATCAAGGAAGTGCGCGCGGGCGACATCGCCGCTGCCGTGGGTCTGAAGGACGTCACCACCGGCGACACGCTGTGCGATCCGCAAGACGTCATCACGCTCGAGAAGATGGTGTTCCCCGAGCCCGTTATCTCCGTGGCCGTGGAACCGAAGACCAAGGCCGACCAGGAAAAGATGGGCATGGCCCTGCAGCGGCTGGCGAAGGAGGATCCGTCGTTCCGCGTGAGCACGGACCAGGAGTCCGGCCAGACGATCATCGCGGGAATGGGCGAGCTGCACCTCGACATCATCGTCGATCGCATGAAGCGCGAGTTCAAGGTCGAGGCGAACGTTGGCAAGCCGCAGGTCGCGTATCGCGAAACCATCCGCAGCAAGGTCGAGCAGCAGGGCAAGTTCGTGCGCCAGTCCGGTGGCCGCGGCCAGTACGGCGACATCTGGCTGCGCCTCGAGCCGCAGGAAGCGGGCAAGGGCTATGAGTTCGTCAATGGCATCGTCGGCGGTTCCGTGCCGCGCGAATACGTTCCCGCGGTCGACAAGGGCATCAAGGAAGTGCTCGAGACCGGCGTGCTCGCCGGCTATCCGATCGTCGACGTCAAGGTCACGGCGTTCGACGGTTCGTACCATGACGTCGACTCGAGCGAGATGGCGTTCAAGATCGCTGCGTCCATCGGCTTCAAGGAAGGCTTCATGAAAGCCAAGCCGGTGCTGCTCGAGCCGATCATGAAGGTGGAGGTCGTGACGCCGGAGGATTACTACGGTGACATCATCGGTGATCTCAACCGTCGTCGCGGCCAGATCCTGGGCATGGAAGAGTCGGCTTCCGGCAAGGTTATCGCCGCCGAAGTGCCGCTGGCCGAGATGTTCGGCTACGCCACGTCCGTGCGCTCGATGAGCCAGGGCCGCGCGACCTTCACGATGGAATTCGCCAAGTACGTCGAAGTGCCGAAGAACGTCGCCGAAGCGGTGATGAAAAAAGACTAATCCTTTGCGGAGATCGCTCTAATGGCCAAAGCAAAATTTGCACGCACCAAGCCGCACGTGAATGTGGGGACGATTGGGCACGTGGATCACGGGAAGACGACTTTGACGGCGGCGTTGACGAAGGTGATGGCGGAGAAGTTTGGCGGGGAGTTCACGGCCTACGATCAGATTGACAAGGCGCCGGAGGAGCGCGCGCGCGGGATCACGATTGCGACTGCGCACGTGGAGTACCAGAGCGCGAACCGGCACTACGCGCACGTGGATTGTCCGGGGCACGCGGACTACGTGAAGAACATGATCACGGGAGCGGCGCAGATGGACGGGGCGATTTTGGTGGTGAGTGCGGCGGATGGTCCGATGCCGCAGACGCGCGAGCACATTTTGCTGGCTCGCCAGGTGGGTGTGCCGTACATCCTGGTGTACATGAACAAGGCCGACATGGTGGACGATGCGGAGCTGCTGGAGCTGGTGGAGCTGGAGGTGCGGGATCTGCTCTCGGTGTACAAGTTTCCCGGGGACAAGACCCCGATCATCGTGGGCTCGGCGCTGAAGGCGCTGGAGGGCGAGGACAGCGAGCTGGGCGTGAAGTCGGTGCTCAAGCTGGTGGAGGAGATGGACAAGTTCATCCCGGTACCGAAGCGGGCCGTGGATGGGGCGTTTTTGATGCCGGTGGAGGATGTGTTCTCGATCTCCGGGCGCGGCACGGTGGTGACCGGGCGCATTGAGCGCGGGATTGTGCGGGTGAACGATGAGGTGGAGATCGTGGGGTTGAAGGCGACCACCAAGACGATCTGCACTGGGGTGGAGATGTTCAGAAAGCTTCTCGATGAGGGGCAGGCGGGGGATAACGTTGGGGTGCTGCTCAGGGGCACGAAGCGTGAGGAAGTGGAGCGCGGACAGGTGCTCGCCAAGCCCGGGAGCATCACTCCGCACACCAAGTTTGAGTGCGAGGTGTACGTGCTCACCAAGGAGGAAGGCGGGCGGCATACGCCGTTCTTCAAGGGGTACCGGCCGCAGTTTTACTTCCGCACCACCGATGTGACCGGAGCGGTGGAGTTGCCGGCGGGGACCGAGATGGTCATGCCGGGGGACAACATCAAGATGGTGGTGGAGCTGATCAGCCCCATTGCCATGGAAGAGGGTCTGCGCTTTGCCATCCGCGAGGGCGGCAAGACCGTCGGCGCAGGCGTCGTGTCGAAGATCCTTCAGTAATCAACGCGTGTCGAAAGCTCGATCCAGGACAGACATTCATGGCTAACCAGAACATCCGCATCCGCCTGAAGGCCTTCGACCACAGGCTGATCGACAATTCGGCACGCGAGATCGTCGAGACGGCCAAGCGCACGGGCGCCACGGTACGGGGTCCGGTGCCGCTGCCCACCAAGATGGAGCGCTTCACGGTGCTGATTTCGCCGCATGCCGACAAGGACGCGCGCGACCAGTACGAGCTTCGCACCCACAAGCGCCTGATGGACATCCTGAATCCCACGGACAAGACCGTGGATGCCCTGATGAAGCTGGAGCTCCCCGCGGGCGTGGACGTACAGATCAAGCTGAACTGAGAAAAAAGGCCGGCAAAACCCCGACTTGGGGTTGATCGGCCCCTAGGCACTGCATATAATTCGCGGCTCTTTTTGGCCCGCCCCAGCGCAGGAAGCGCGGGCGCGGAGCGAATAAGAAGCAGCACGAACCGTGTCCGCGGTCGCGGAAGCAGCCTGCAAATGGCGGTTTCAGCGTCTTTTTTGCCGCCGGACCATCCGGATTAACCGAGCGCGCGCCAACCGTAGCGGGCGCCATTAGAGGAATGCAAATGAGCATCGGTCTGGTTGGCCGCAAATGCGGCATGACCCGTGTGTTTACCGACGCCGGCGAAACCGTGCCGGTCACGGTCATCGAGGCGCTGCCGAACCGCATCACGCAGGTCAAGGGCGCCGATTCCGACGGCTATCGCGCGTTGCAGGTCACCGTCGGCAACCGCCGCCAATCCCTCTTGAACAAGCCGGCCGCGGGCCACTTTGCCAAGGCCAATGTCGCCGCGGGCAAGGGACTGTTTGAGATGCGCTTGTCCGAGAAGGAAGGTGCGGATCTGAAGGCTGGCGCCGAACTCAAGGTCGACCAGTTCAAGGTCGGCCAGATCGTCGACGTGACGGGCACGACCATCGGCAAGGGTTTCGCCGGTGTCATGAAGCGCCACAACTTCGCGGGCGGTTACGCGAGTCACGGCGCGTCGCTCTCGCACCGCGTTCCGGGGTCCATCGGCCAGCGCCAGACGCCAGGCCGTGTATTCCCGGGCAAGCGCATGTCGGGCCACATGGGTGTCAGGCGCCGCACCGTCGAAAACCTGCAGGTGGTGCAGATCGACGTGGAGCGCAACCTGCTCCTGATTCGTGGCGCCGTGCCGGGCGCAGAGGGCGGCAACGTCTTCGTCAAGCCTTCGGTCAAGGCAGCTGCACAGGCGCGCAGGGTTCGAGTCGCGCCGGCCAAGAAGTAGAGATGCCCATGAAGCTCAAACTCGTCAATGGCAGCGCCGGCAGCTCTGAAGTACAGGTTTCCGACGCCACGTTCGGTCGCGAGTTCAACGAGGCGCTGGTGCACCAGGTCGTGACTGCGTATCTCGCCGGCGGTCGCGCGGGCACCAAGGCGCAGAAGACTCGGGCCGAAGTGCGTGGCGGTGGCAAGAAGCCGTGGGCTCAGAAGGGCACCGGCCAGGCGCGCGTCGGCAGCATCCGCAGCCCATTGTGGGTCGGTGGCGGCAGAGCGTTTGCAGCCAGGCCGCGCGATTTTCGCCAGAAGCTCAACCGCAAGATGTATCGCGGCGCGATGCGCTCGATGTTGTCGGAGCTGGTGCGCCAGGAGCGCCTGGTGGTGACGCCGTCACTCGAGCTCGATGCGCCGAAGACGAAATTGCTGGTGCAGAAGCTCAAGGACCTCGCGCTGCCCAACGTGCTGATCGTGATCGAGGCGTTCGACGAACGACTGCATCTCGCTGCGCGCAATCTCCATGGGGTAGACGTGGTGCCGGCCGCCGCGGTGGATCCGGTGAGCCTCGCGCGTCACGAGAAGGTCCTGGTGACGGTCGGTGCACTCAAGATGCTCGAGGAGCGGCTCGCATGAAGACCACGCGCACCAAGGAGCAGCTCACGAACATCCTGCTGGCGCCGCACGTGTCGGAGAAATCGGCACGCGTTGCCGAGCAGGGCAACCAGTTCGTGTTCCGTGTTCGCACGGACGCAACCCGCACGCACGTGAAGCAGGCGGTCGAGCTGATGTTCGACGTCAAGGTTCAATCCGTGCAGGTACTGAACCAGCCCGGCAAGAACCGGCGTTTCGCCGCGATCAAGGGCCGGCGCTCGGGATACAAGAAAGCATACGTGCGGCTGGTAGCAGGCCAGACGATCGACTTCACCGGGTCGAAGGTCTGAGCCGGGGGACTCAAGAGATGGCACTGATCAAACTCAAGCCAACATCGCCCGGCACCCGTTTCGTGGTGAAGGTGGATCGTTCGCACCTGCACAAGGGCGAGCCCTATGCGGGGCTGGTGACGCACCAGAACAGAACCGGTGCGCGCAACAATTTCGGCCGTCTGACCACGCGTCATATCGGCGGCGGCTCACGCCAGAAGTACCGCATCATCGACTTCAAGCGCGACAAGGATGGCATCGCCGCAACGGTCGAGCGCCTCGAATACGATCCGAACCGCACTGCCTACTTGGCACTGCTGCTCTACAAGGACGGCGAGCGTCGCTACATCCTGGCGCCCAAGGGCGTGCAGCCCGGCGAGGAAATCCGCTCGGGCGCGGATTCGCCGATCAAGGCCGGGAACTCCATGGCGCTGCGCCACATTCCGGTCGGATCGACGATCCACAACATCGAGTTGAAGCCCGGCAAGGGTGGACAGCTGGTGCGCAGCGCGGGTAGCTCCGCCCAGTACACAGCGCGTGAAGGCATCTACGCGTCGATTCGCCTCAAGTCCGGCGAGACTCGCAAAGTGCACGTCGACTGTCGCGCCACGATCGGTGAAGTCGGCAACGATGAGCACAACCTGCGCAGCTACGGCAAGGCCGGTGCGATCCGCTGGCTCGGCGTGCGCCCGACGGTGCGCGGTGGCGCCATGAATCCGGTCGACCACCCGCACGGCGGCGGCGAAGGCAAAGCTGGGCAGGGCAATCCACACCCGGTTTCGCCGTGGGGCTGGCAGACGAAGGGTAAGAAGACGCGTCACAACAAGCGCACGAACAGCATGATCGTGCAGCGGCGCAAGTAGGAGCTTTCACGTGCCACGTTCACTGAAGAAAGGACCGTTCGTCGATCTGCACCTCGCGAACAAGGTGCGCAGTGGCGGTGCAGAAAAACGACCGGCGACCGATCAAGACCTGGTCGCGCCGCTCGATGATCGTGCCCGACATGGTCGGTCTCACGATCGCGGTTCACAACGGCCGCCAGCACGTTCCGGTGCTCGTGTCCGAGAACATGGTCGGTCACAAGCTCGGCGAGTTCGCGCCGACGCGCACCTTCAAGGTGCACTCGGGCGACAAGAAAGTCGTCACCGCGGAGGCGTGAGATGCAGGTCAAGGCCAAGCTCAAGTACGCACGCATCAGCCCGCAGAAGTGCCGGCTGGTCGCCGACACGGTGCGCGGCAAGCCGGTCGGGCTTGCGTTGCAGACGCTGCGTTTCATGCCGAAGAAGGGCGCGAAGCTGGTACGCAAGGTGCTCGAGTCGGCAATCGCCAATGCCGAGCACAACTCGGGCGCGGATATCGATGAGCTGAAGGTGGCGCGTATCCAGATCGATGCCGCACCGATGCTCAAGCGCTTTCACGCTCGGGCCAAGGGGCGCGGTAACCGGATTCTCAAGCGCAACAGCCACATTCTGGTCGAAGTCGGCGACGGCAAGAAAGACTAGAGCGAGACACGCAATATGGGTCAGAAAGTCAATCCGATCGGCATCCGTCTCGGCATCACCCGTGACTGGACCTCGAAGTGGTTCGCAAGCACGCGCGCCTTTCCGAGCCATATCTACACCGACCATCTGGTGCGCGAGCTCCTGCAGCAGCAAGCTCGCCGACGCTTCCGTCAGCCGCATCAACATCGAGCGCGCGGCGAAGAAGGCCAACATCACGATTCACACCGCACGCCCCGGCATCGTGATCGGCAAGAAGGGCGAGGACATCGAGAAGCTGCGGATCGCAGTGGCGAAGATGATGCACATGCCGGTGCACGATGTGCGCCTGAATATCGCCGAGATCCGCAAGCCCGAGCTCGATGCGAAGCTCGTGGCCGAGAGCATCGCGCAGCAGCTCGAGAAGCGCGTGATGTTCCGCCGCGCGATGAAGCGCGCCGTCACCAACACGATGCGCAGTGGCGCGCTCGGCATCAAGGTGCGCGTTTCGGGCCGGCTCAACGGTGCGGAGATCGCCCGCACCGAGTGGTACCGCGAGGGCCGCATTCCGCTGCATACCTTCCGCGCCGATATCGATTACGGCCTGTCGGAAGCGAAGACCACCTACGGCGTGATCGGCGTGAAGGTGTGGATCTTCAAGGGCGAGGTGTTCGACAAGACCGAGGCGGAAGCGCTGCCGGCGGACGCCGTGGAGAAGGGCGCCGAAAAGGCCGCGGAGAAGGTCGCGGACAAGCCCGCGACCGAGGCGACCGCGAGCTAAGGAATCACGGCCATGATGCAGCCGAAGCGGACCAAGTACCGCAAACAGTTCAAGGGACGCAATCCCGGCTACGCGAATCGCGGCAGCACGGTGGCGTTCGGCGAGTACGGCCTGAAGGCGACCAGCCGCGGCCGGATGACCGCGCGTGAGATCGAAGCAGCGCGGCGCGCGGTGTCGCGCTACGTCAAGCGCGGCGGACAGATCTGGCTGCGCGTATTTCCGGATGTGCCGGTCACGCAGAAGCCGCTCGAAGTGCGCATGGGCAGCGGCAAGGGCAACGTCGAGTACTGGATCGCCCGCGTGCAGCCCGGCAAGGTCTTGATCGAGATGGAAGGCGTGACCGAGGACATCGCCCGCGAAGCGTTCCGTCTCGCGGCCGCGAAACTCTCCGTTTCCACCATGTTCGTGCGACGCCAGGTGCGCTGATGAATGCCAAAGAACTACGCGGCAAGCAGCCGACTGAATTGCGGGAAGAGCTGATGAAGCTGCGGCGTGAGCAGTTCAACCTGCGCATGGCCCGCGCTACGGGGCAACCGCCGAAGAACGATCAGTGGCTCAAGGTTCGCCGCAACATCGCGCGGCTGAAGTTCGTGCTGGCCGAGAAACAGGCCGCCGCGGCGAAGAGGTAAAGGCTGATGACCGAGACTCAAGCGCAGGACACGCAGGCGAAGGGCGAGCGCACGCTCACCGGCCGCGTGACCAGCAACAAGATGAGCAAGACGATCGCCGTCGAGATCGAGCGGCTGGTGAAGCATCCGAAGTACGGCAAGTACGTGCGGCGGACCACCAAGCTCCTCGCACACGACGAGAAAAACGAGAGCCGCGCAGGCGACAAGGTCGCCATCGTGCAGTGCCGCCCGCTGTCGCGACGCAAGTCGTGGCGCCTGGTGCGCGTCCTGGAACGCGCCGACGCACGCTGAGGATCGAGCCATGATTCAGATGCGAACCATGCTCAATGCCGCCGACAACAGCGGCGCCCGCACGCTGATGTGCATCAAGGTGCTGGGCGGCACGCGCCGCCGTTACGCGACGGTCGGTGATGTGATCAAGGTGAGCATCAAGGACGCGATCCCGCGCGGCAAGGTCAAGAAGGGCGAAGTGTACGACGCAGTGGTAGTGCGGACCCGGCACGGTGTGCGGCGGCCCGATGGCTCACTGATCCGCTTCGACGGCAACGCTGCGGTGCTGCTCACCAACAAGCTCGAGCCAATCGGCACGCGCATCTTCGGGCCGGTGACGCGCGAGCTGCGCAATGCCCAGTTCATGAAGATCATTTCGCTGGCGCCAGAAGTTCTGTAAGCGCCAGCGAGCATCGAGAGAGCCGACATGCAGAAGATCAGAAAGGGTGACGATGTGGTGGTGATCGCGGGCCGCGACAAGGGCCGACGTGGCGCCGTCATCAAAGTGCTCGACGACGGCCGCGTGCTGGTCGAGAACGTCAACATGGTGAAGAAGCATCAGCGCGGCAATCCGCAGAGCAAGACCCGCGCGCAGGGCGGCATCATCGAACGCGAGGCGCCGCTGCAGATCTCGAATGTCGCGTTGTGGAATGCCGCCGCCAAGAAGGGCGATCGCATCGGCATTCGCACGCTCGCGGACGGCAAGCGCGTGCGCTTCTTCAAGTCCAACAAGGAAGTCGTCGATACCTGAGGCAGATCCGAGTCATGGCAGCAAGACTTCACAAGCAGTACCGCGACAGCATCGTGCCCGGGCTCAAGAAGACCCTCGAGCTCGAGAACACCATGCAGGTGCCGCGCATCACCAAGATCACGGTCAACATGGGCGTCGGCGAGGCCGTGGCCGACAAGAAGGTCATGGACCACGCGGTCGGCGACCTGACCAAGATCACCGGGCAGAAGCCGCTCGTCACCAAGGCGCGCAAGTCGGTCGCGTCCTTCAAGGTGCGTGGCGGCCAGCAGGTGGGCTGCAAGGTCACGCTGCGCGGCGCGCGCATGTACGAGTTCCTGGACCGGCTGATCAACATCGCGATCCCGCGCATTCGCGACTTCCGCGGGCTGTCGACGCGCTCCTTCGATGGCCGCGGCAGCTACAGCCTCGGCGTGCGCGAGCAGATTATTTTCCCGGAGATCGCCTACGACGCGGTCGACCAGATCCGGGGCATGGATATCACGATCACCACCAACGCGAAGGACAACAAGCAGGGCCGTGCGCTGCTCGAAGCCTTCAATTTCCCGTTCCGACGCTGAGGTTAAGCATGGCCAAGACCAACATGATCGAGCGCGAGAAGCGGCGCGCCAAGATAGTGAAAAAGTACGCTGCCAAGCGTGCGGCGCTCAAGGAAACGATCCGCGACCCCAAGACGGGAGTGGAAGAGCGGCAGGCCGCGCAGGCGAAACTGCAGGCGTTGCCGCGCGACGCCAACCCGGTGCGCAAGCGCAATCGCTGCGCGATCACCGGCCGCTCGCGCGGCGTGTATCGCAAGTTCGGTCTGTCGCGCACCAAGCTGCGCGAGGCGACGATGCGTGGCGATATTCCGGGCCTGCGCAAGGCGAGCTGGTGAGGGGCAATTCATGAGCATGACTGATCCGATTGCCGACCTTCTCACCCGTATCCGCAATGGCCAGCGCGCGGGCAAGCCCGACGTTGCGCTCGCGGCCTCGAAGCTCAAGGTTGCCGTCGTCAAGGTGCTGAAGGACGAAGGGTACGTCGCCGACTACGCCGTGGCACGTGATGGCAGCAAGGCGACCTTGAGCGTGCAGCTCAAGTATCACGACGGCCGTCCGGTGATCGATCGCCTGGAGCGCGTGAGCCGTCCGGGCCTGAGAATTTATCGCGGTCGTACCCAGCTGCCGAAGATCCTCGGCGGCATGGGTATCGTGATCGTATCGACGCCGAAGGGTGTGATGACGGATGCACAGGCGCGCGCTAGCGGTCAGGGCGGCGAAGTGCTGTGTATCGTTTCCTGATGCAGGTGTAGCCATGTCCCGTGTTGCCAGAAAACCCGTCGAGCTGCCACAGGGCGTAAGCGCCACCGTGGCCGACGCCTCGGTTGCCGTGAAGGGCGCGAAGGGGAGCCTCACGCTCGCCCTCAAGCCCGGCATCAAGGTCGAACAGGAAGAGAAGAAGCTCCTCGTGAAGGTCGCCGAGGAAGATGTCGAGGGCATCCAGGCAGTCGCCGGTGCGACACGCGCGCATCTCGCCAACATGATCGCAGGAGTGAGCAAGGGCTACGACCGCAAGCTCGAACTGGTTGGCGTGGGCTATCGCGCCGCGGTCCAGGGTCGCACGCTGAACCTGACACTGGGGTTCTCGCATCCGGTCGTGTTTGCAATCCCCGAGGGCATCACGATCGAAACGCCGAGCCAGACCGAAATCCTGATCAAGGGCATCGACCGCCAGAAGGTCGGCCAAGTTGCGGCCGAGATTCGTGGCTTTCGCCCGCCGGAACCCTACAAGGGCAAGGGCGTGCGCTACTCCGGCGAGCAGATCACGTTGAAGGAAGCCAAGAAGAAGTGATGGGCGGAACATGAGCGGAAAGAAAGCACAGAGACTGCGACGCGCGGTGCGTACCCGCGCCAAGATCCGCGAGCTGCGTGTGGCGCGCCTGAGCGTGCATCGCACGCCGCAGCACATTTATGCGCAGGTCATCGCGGCCGACGGCGGGCACGTGCTCGCGTCCGCGTCGACCGTGCAGAAAGCAGTGCGCGAGGGGCTCAAGGGCACCGGCAACGTCGATGCGGCGAAGGCAGTCGGCAAGGCGATTGCCGAGCGCGCCAAGGCGGCCGGCATCGAGCAGGTCGCGTTCGATCGCTCCGGTTTCAAGTTTCACGGGCGCCTGAAGGCTCTTGCCGATGCAGCCCGTGAGAATGGTCTCAAGTTTTAGACCGGGACAAACAGTCATATGGCCAGAGTCGAAAAACCGTCAACCGGCGATGAGCTGCTCGAGAAGCTCGTAGCCGTCAATCGCGTTGCCAAGGTCGTCAAGGGTGGCCGCCAGTTCGGCTTCACCGCGCTCACTGTGGTTGGCGATGGCGCCGGTCGGGTGGGCTTTGGTTATGGCAAGGCACGCGAAGTGCCGGTAGCCATCTCCAAGGCGATGCAGCAGGCGCGCAAGAACATGATCCAGGTGAGCCTGCGCAACGACACGCTGCACTACGCGGTCACGGGTGCACATGGCACCACGCGCGTCTACATGCAACCGGCAGCCGACGGTACGGGTGTCATCGCCGGGCGGCGGAATGCGGGCCGTGTTCGAGTGCGCCGGCGTACGCAACGTGCTTGCCAAGAGTTACGGCTCGCGCAACCCCATCAACGTGGTGCGCGCGACCATGAAGGCGCTCGCGAACGTGCGTTCCCCCGAGGACATTGCCGCGAAGCGCGGCAAGTCGGTCGAGGAGATCCTTGGAGCAGGCACATGAACGAGGCGGCCACGCTGAAAGTCACGCTGGTGCGCAGCGTTCATGGGCAGCTGCGCAACATTGCTGCCTCGGTGCGCGGCCTCGGCCTGCGCCGTATCAATCAGACTGTGGCTGTCAAAGACACACCTGAGAACCGCGGCATGATCGAAACCGCCAGGCATATGGTGAAGGTCGACCGCCAGTAGTCGGCCACTCATACGGAATGCATCGATGCGTCTGAACTCAATCAAGCCCGCGCGTGGCGCCAAGCGTCCACGCCTGCGTGTGGGCCGGGGAGCCTCGGCTGGCCAGGGCAAGACCTGCGGGCGCGGCGTGAAAGGCCAGCGCGCACGTAAGGGCGGGTATCACAAGGTGGGCTTCGAGGGCGGCCAGATGCCCCTGCAGCGCCGGCTGCCAAAGACCGGATTCAGGTCCGCGATCAAGGCGACTCGCGCCGAGGTGCGGCTGAGCGACCTTGAAGCGTTGAAAGCTGGCCTCATTGACCTGAAGGCACTGATCGAGGCGAAAGTCGTCCCGGTGCATACCGAACGCGCCAAGGTGATCCAGTCCGGCGAGCTCAAGAAGGCTGTCACGCTCAAGGGCGTGGCGGTCACCAAGGGCGCGCGCGCCGTGATCGAAGCGGCCGGCGGCAAGATCGAGGACTGATTCTCTCTCCATGGCCAATCCCGTCACCACCAATCCGGCTGCAGCATTCAGCGAAGCGACGCGTCTCACCGACATGCGTCGCCGCCTGCTGTTCCTGATCGGCGCGCTGATCGTCTATCGCATCGGCACGTTCATCCCGGTGCCGGGTATCGATCCGGCGGCGCTGGCGCGCTTTTTCGAGGATCAGGCGGGGACGATCCTCGGGGTCTTCAACATGTTTTCCGGGGGCGCGCTGCAGCGCTTCAGCATCTTCGCGATGAACGTGATGCCGTACATCTCCGCGTCGATCATCGTGCAGATGATGACGGTCGTGGTCCCGTCCCTCACCGCACTCAAGAAGGAAGGCGAGTCCGGGCGGCGCAAGATCACCCAGTACACGCGTTACAGCACCGTCGCGCTCGCGATGTTTCAGAGCTTCGGGGCGGCGGTAGCGCTGCAGAACGGTGGCATGGCGATCGCCCCGGGTCCGCAGTTCCTGTTCACGGCCACGGTGACCATGACGACCGGAACCATGTTCCTCATGTGGCTCGGCGAGCAGATCACCGAGCGGGGCATCGGCAACGGCATTTCGATGATCATCATGGCGGGCATCGTCGCAGGGCTCCCGAACGCGATTGCCAACACGCTGCAGCAGGTTCAGTCCGGCGAGATGAACCCTGCCTTCGTCCTGGTGCTGCTCATCGTGATCATCGGCGTCACGACCTTCTGCGTGTTCGTGGAGCGGGCACAGCGTCGCATCGCGGTCAACTACGCCAAGCGCCAGGTGGGGCGACGCATGTATGCCGGGCAGAGCAGCCATCTGCCGTTCAAGCTCAACATGTCGGGCGTGATTCCGCCGATCTTCGCCTCATCGCTCCTGTTGTTCCCCGCCACGATGGCGAGCTTCTTCGGCACCAGCGATACACCGTCGGCGGTGCAGAGCGTCCTGCAGCAACTTTCGGCAACGCTCGGCTACGGGCAGCCCATTCACCTGGTGTTCTACGCAGGGCTCATCATCTTTTTCTGCTTCTTTTACACGGCGCTGGTGTTCAACGCGCGCGAGACTGCGGACAACCTCAAGAAGTCTGGCGCGTTCATCCCCGGAATCCGGCCCGGCCAGCAGACCGCGGAATACATCGACAAGGTGCTGACGCGGCTCACGATGTGGGGCGCGCTGTACGTGACTGCGGTGTGCGTGCTGCCCGAGATGCTCAATTCGTACGGCAGCGTGCCGTTCCAGTTCGGTGGCACGAGCCTGCTGATCGTGGTGGTGGTGGTGATGGACTTCATGGCGCAGCTGCAGGCGCACCTGATGTCGCATCAGTACGAAGGATTGATGAAGAAGGCGAATCTACGAGGCTACGGGCGAACGCCGTGATGGAGTCAGCGAGATGAAAGTCAGGCCGTCAGTGAAGAAGATCTGCAAGAACTGCAAGGTCGTGCGCCGTCGCGGCGTGGTTTACATCATCTGCAGCAGCGATCCACGGCACAAGCAGAGACAGGGCTAAGAGAGGAACAGCAGTCATGGCGCGCATCGCAGGCATCAACATTCCGATGAACAAGCACATCGTCATCGGGCTGACGCACATCTACGGGGTGGGCAGGTCGCAGGCGGTCAGGGCCTGTGCGGCCGCCGGCGTGAAGCCCGAGACCAAGGTCAAGGACCTCACCGAGCCCGAAGTGGCCGCGCTGCGTACGCAGATTGCGAAGCTCACGGTCGAGGGTGACCTGCGGCGCGAGGTGTCGATCAACATCAAGCGCCTGATGGATCTCGGCTGTTATCGCGGCATCCGGCACCGCAAGGGGCTGCCGGTGCGCGGCCAGCGCACCCGTACGAACGCGCGCACCCGCAAGGGTCCGCGCAAGGCAGCGATCAAGATGAATGCGCCGGTTGGCAAGGCGTAAGCAAGCAAGGCAACAGGGCGCGAACTCAAGAGGCTATATGGCGGAACAGAAACAGCAGCAGCAACAGCAGGCTCAGGGCGGCGCGGCGGCGCCCGGCAAGCAGCGCAAGAAGGCGCGCAAGAACGTGCTCGAGGGCATCGCGCACGTACACGCGTCCTTCAACAATACGATCGTGACCATCACGGATCGACAGGGGAATACGCTCTCCTGGGCGACCGCCGGCGGCTGCGGCTTTCGCGGCTCGCGCAAGAGCACGCCATTTGCGGCGCAGGTGGCGGCAGAGAAGGCCGGCACCGCCGCGCAGGAGCACGGCGTGAAGAACGTCGAAGTGCGCGTCATGGGCCCCGGCCCTGGTCGTGAATCCGCGGTGCGTGCGCTCAATGCCTGCGGCCTGAAGATCACGAACATTGAAGATGTGACTCCGATCCCCCATAACGGTTGCCGCCCTCCGAAGCGGCGCCGCGTCTAAGCGAGGTCATTGCATGGCTCGTTACCTGGGTCCCAAGTGCAAACTCTCGCGTCGCGAGGGCACGGACCTGTTCCTGAAGAGTGGCGTCAAGCCGCTCGAGTCGAAGTGCAAGCTCGAGGTGCCGCCGGGCGGTATCAAGGGCGAGCGCCGTTCGCGACTGTCCGACTACGGCCTGCAGCTGCGCGAGAAGCAGAAGCTGCGCCGCATGTACGGCATCCTCGAGCGTCAGTTCGCGAACTACTACGAGCGCGCTTCCGGACGCCCGGGCGCGACCGGCGAGACGCTGTTGCAGCTGCTCGAAACCCGGCTGGACAACGTCGTCTACCGCATGGGTTTTGCGTCGACGCGCGCCGAAGCGCGCCAGCTCGTCAATCACAAGGCAATCGCGGTGAATGACAAGCTGGTGAATATTCCCTCGTATCAATGCAAGGCGGGAGACACGATCTCGCTGCGCGAGAAGGCGAAGAAGCAGCAACGCATCGCCGCCGCGCTCGCGATCGCCGCCCAGGTCGGTTTTCCGGACTGGGTGGAAGTGGACGACAAGAAGATGTTTGGCGTTCTGAAATCTGTGCCCGACCGCGACGAGATCCTCCCGGACATCAACGAGAGCCTCGTGGTCGAGCTGTATTCGAAGTAAATGTAGTTGAAGGTGGACCCAATGCAGGGATCTGTCGCCGAGTTTCTGAAGCCCCGTGTCGTCAAGGTGCAGCCGCTGACGCCGCGTCACGCACGCGTCGTCATCGAGCCGTTCGAGCGCGGGTTTGGCCATACGCTGGGCAACGCGCTGCGCCGCGTGCTGCTGTCATCCATGCCCGGTTCGGCAATCACCGAGGCGGATATCGATGGCGTGCTGCACGAGTACACCAGCATCGAGGGCGTGCAGGAGGATGTCGTGGACATCCTCCTCAACCTCAAGGCAATCGCGCTGCGCATGCATGCGCGCGATATCGCTGAAATCCGCCTGCACAAGAAGGGCCCGGGCCCGGTGACGGCGGGAGATATCAGCGCCGACCACGATGTCGAGGTGTCTGAATCCTGACCTGGTGATCGCCAACCTGACCAAGGCCGGCGAGCTCAACATGACGCTCAAGGTGGAGCGCGGCCGCGGCTATCGCCCGGCAGTGCAGCGCGCGGCTTTCGAGGAGCAGAGTCGTCCGATCGGGCGCCTGCAACTCGATGCCTCGTTCTCGCCGGTGCGGCGCGTGACCTACACGGTCGAAGCGGCGCGCGTCGAGCAGCGCACCGACCTCGACAAGCTGATCATCGACATCGAGACCAACGGCACGATCGATCCGGAGGAAGCCATCCGGCGCGCCGGCTCGATCCTCAAGGATCAGCTGTCGGTGTTCGTCGACCTGCAGGGTCAGGACGAGGCAGTGGCCAAGGCCTCCGAAGCGCAGTTCGACCCGATCCTGTTGCGCCCGGTCGATGAGCTCGAGCTCACCGTCCGCAGCGCGAACTGTCTGAAGGCGGAAAACATCCATTACATCGGCGACCTCGTGCAGCGCACGGAAGTGGAGCTGCTGCGCACGCCGAATCTCGGCAAGAAGTCACTCACCGAGATCAAGGAAGTGCTGGAAAGCCATGGCCTCACGCTCGGGATGCGACTCGAGAACTGGCCTCCGGCCGGACTGAAGCGCGAAGAAGAACGCGAGACCGTCTGACATGCGTCATCAACTTTCCGGCCGGCAGCTGAGCCGCAATAGCGCGCATCGCCATGCGCTGATGCGCAACATGGCGGCATCGCTCCTGCGCCACGAAACGATTCGCACCACGCTGCCGAAGGCCAAAGAGCTGCGGCGAGTCGTCGAACCGCTGATCACGCTTGGGAAGAGCGACAGCCTCGTCTCGCGCCGCCGTGCCTTCGCACAGCTTCGCGACGAGCAGCTGGT
>CAVPJQ010000011.1:0-33820 GCA_963705495.1 uncultured Gammaproteobacteria bacterium
GTTGTGAGTGACCCTGTCACGCAGGTAGACGGGCAAGGCCCGCTCGGGGGCTACCGCTGCGCCTTCGCGCCACCCCGCCGCGCCAAGGTACGCAATCTCTTCGGCCCGCGGCAGGAGAGCCCCGTGTATGGCCTGGGGCCGCTCCCCGGTTCCCGGGCATTCAGCCATTTGCGGATAGGCTGCCCAACCGGTGCCTGCTGCGACCCAACCTGTCGTTCCATCCACCTCGACCTCTTGCGGCCGACTGAGTCGTTCCGGCGCACGAGCCCGGACCAGTCCGTCGGCCGGCACGTCGAATTCTGCCCAGTACACCTCGCCCATGCGTGCGTCCATGCATGCCACCACCCGCTTCGCATTCGACGCGACTCGCTGCGCCACTGCAGCAAGGTCCGAGACCGGCACAATTCTCAATCCCGCCCCGAACGCGAGGCCCTGCGCCACGCTGATGGCGATTCGCACGCCGGTGAATGTACCGGGCCCGCGGCCCACAGCGATGCAATCGAGCTCTTTGAGTTGCAGCCCGCCCTCCGTCAGCACCGAATCGACCATCGGCAGGATGAGCTCGGAATGTCCGCGGCCCGGCTCTTCGTAGCGCACGATCAGCGTTTCGCCCAGCAACAGGGCCACCGAGCACGCCTGGGTGGCCGTATCGATTGCGAGCAGTCTCATGCCGTCGATGTTACGCGTTCGAGCATCGCGATCGCTTCACGCACTTCCTGGGTCGCGGGCATCGGAGGCAGGCTCTGCACGAACACCCGCCCGTAGCTGCGCGTGGTCAGCCTTGGGTCGCAGATCATCACTACGCCCGCGTCGGCGCTGTCGCGAATCAGGCGGCCGACACCCTGCTTGAGCGCGAGCACTGCCTGGGGGAGCTGATACTCCGAAAAGGGCTTACCACCATGACGGCGAATCGACTCGAGCCGTGCTGCAAGCACGGGATCGTCCGGTGAGGCGAAGGGCAGCTTGTCGATGACTACAAGCGAGAGCGCCTGGCCTTTGACGTCGACGCCCTCCCAGAAGCTGCCGGTACCGAGCAGCACCGCGTTACCTAGTTCTCGGAATTGTCGCAGCAGTTGCTCCCGCGGTGCTTCACCCTGGATGAGCACCGGGAACGGCGCGCCAGAGCCGACTTTGTTCCTCATCCACGCAGCACCGTCGGCGAGCGCGCGATGACTCGTAAACAGGCAAAACGCACGTCCACCTGCTGCTTCAAGCAGCGGCCATGCGGCCTGCAGAACATCCCTAGCATGGTTACGGTCAGCCGGGTCTGACATCACCAGGGGCAGATAGAGCAAGGCCTGACGCCGGTAATCAAACGGGCTGTCGATACGCACGGTGCGCGCCTCGGGCACGCCGACGCGATGGGTGAAGTGACTGAAATCCTCGCCCACCGCGAGCGTTGCGGAGGTGAAGATCCACGCACAGGCTTGTGCGGTGATGAACTGCTGCAGGCGGCTCGCAATCTCGAACGGCGTGAACTGCAACGTCCAACCCTGTGCGTACAACTCGATCCAACGCACGCCGGATTCTTCTTCAAGAGTGCGCAGCTCCGCGCACTTTGCCGCAAGCTCGCCCGCGCGCCGTGCACAGTGCTCGAGCCCTGCGGGTCCATCAGCTGCGCTGAGCGTATCGCGTACCACCTCCAGCTGTGTCTCGACCTCCGCCAGGCGCTCCGCCGCCGTCGAGCTCAGAGCACCCCACTCGATGCGCTTCTCACCGCGCGGCAACTCCTGGCGAAACTCCGTGATCACGGTTTCGAGCGCATTCAAAGAAGCATCGATCGAAGTGCCGCCCAGATGAGCCGCTCTTAGCTCGACGCGCGTATCGCGTACCAGGCTGGTGAGCTGCCGGGCGCTCAGGCTCACGCCAAAGAACTGAGCGGCAATCTCCGGAATCTGGTGCGCTTCGTCCAGGATCACGGCTTCCGTGCCCGGCAGGAGGTCCCCGAAGCCGCCCTCCTTGAGCGCGAGATCGGCAAGCAGGAGATGATGATTCACGATCACGATATCCGCGGCTTGCGCGGCACGTCGTGCCGCAAAGACGTGACAGTCGTTGAACTGCGGGCAGTCCGTGCCGAGACAGTTCTCTCGCGTCGAAGTGACTGCCGGCCACACGGGGTGATTTTCAGCAAGACCACCCAGTTCGCTGATGTCGCCGCTGCGAGTCTTGTGCGACCACTCGGCTATCCGCTCCAACGCTCGCGCGCCACCGTTCTCCTGCAACGGCAGCTCGCGCTCCGAGCGAGCGAGCTCGAGTCGGTGCCGACACAGGTAATTGGCGCGGCCCTTGAGCAGAGCGATCTTCACGGGTCGGCCGATCGCCGCACTGACTGCCGGCACGTCGCGGTGATAGAGCTGATCCTGGAGCGTGCGCGTGCCCGTCGAGATGATGACGTGCCGCCCGGAAAGCAGAACCGGAACGAGATAGGCGAAAGTCTTGCCGGTTCCAGTGCCCGCCTCGATCACCAGCGGCTCGAGCGCCGCGAGTGCCTGCGCGACGCAGCGGGCCATTTCGAGCTGCTCAGCGCGAGGTGCAAAACCGGCCAAGGTCCGGGCCAGCGGTCCCTCGGCGCCCAGAATATCGTCGCAGTCTCTCAATTAGAACCTGGCGCTTAGTTCCCTGAAAGTGTCCTGGTCGGCCTTGATGCGCAGTTTAATGAATGGACCCTGGTCGGTGTAACGATTGCGCGAGAAATCCTCGTCGTGGAAGCCCGCAAAGTTGTAGCCCACCGCGATCCAGACGTTACGAGCCAGACTGATGCCGAAGTCCGCGCCCAACGTGTATTCATGAGTCCCCGCGCTCCATGAGTTGAGTGCGGCGGCCTGGATCCCCACATCGAAGCGCCCGCTCAGGTCGTGGCGCAGGTCGATGCCCTGCAAGTCGCTGTACCCGTCGTAGTGATCACCATCGATCGTCGAGCGGGTGTAGCGCGTGCCGAATTGCAACCCGAGCTGGGTTCGCTCATCGAGCTTCCAGTTGGCGTTGAACCAATCGACCGCGCGCCAGGATTCGACGTCCTGCAGCAGGCCTGAGCTCGTTTCGGTCAACAGATCGAGCCGATTGAGCAGGATCCACCGGCTCTCGGTCGGGCGGTACGCCCAACCAAAGCTCAGGTCGACGCGCGTGTCCTGCAGGCCCGTCGACAGCTCGCTGCTCAGCGCGAGCAGCGACAGCGAGAAGGCCTGCCCGGCGACCGGCTCGCGGTACAGCCCGCCGCTCAGCGAGACCCGATTCTCCAGGTCCGCGTTTCGATATTCGAGCCTCGAAGTCATGGTCCAGAGCTCGCCGCGATACAGTGCCCCGGCATACGTCGCGAAGAAATCGCCAGCAAGACTCCCGGACGCCAGCGGCACCTGCGGATCAATCGGCCTGGTGCCGGGATCCGTCAGCGTGCGGCTCTGATCGACGCCGAAATCCAGCGCCCAGCGATTGCTGAGCTGGAAGCCCTGGGTGAGACCGAGGTTCGCGAAAGTGCGCGGTCCGAATTCGGACTGCTCGGCATTGACACTGGAGACGACTTGCGCACGAGACCACGGCGAGGCGCGTACGCCTACGCGCGTCATGTTACTGCTCAGATTCTCGCCTTGTGCATGCTCGTACTCGCTGAAGAGCGTCATGTCCTCGGTCGCGCGCCAATCCGCCCCCACGACGGTGCGCGTGGGGAAATCGAGGCTCGCGTCCTCGCCGCCCAGCGACGTCTCCGCCGAGCCGCGCAGTCGCACGCGCTTATCAAGCATGTCCATGCTGCCCGTGACATAGGCCTGGTCGGAGCCCTGCGCCTCTCCATCGATCTGATCGTTGACGTGCCGCACACCGACGCCCCCGCCGCGGGCTTCATCCTGATAGTGCAGCTCCGCAGATCCCGCTTCGCGCGTGTTGCCGGTGTCGAGATATTCCTGTTCGTAGGCTTCCGCCTGCACAGCGATCCGATCCGTAAGATTGACCCGACCGTCCGCACCGTACTTGCGGGTTCCCGATTCGGTCGACAGCTGCTGACCGAGCCCAAAGCCTTGCTCCTGCTCGCGCAGGTACACGCGCCCGTCCAGGCGTCCGCTCTGATGAGACAGCTCGGCGAGGTAAGCGTGAGGATCGCTGCCTGACACGGCTCCCTGCGTGGATTGCGCGGCTTCGGCCTTGAACTCGGTCCCCGCGCCGATCTTCCACTGCATGTCCGCGCCCGCGAGCTGTCGATCCCCGGCTTGAGCACCTTCGTGTACGAAGCTCGCGCCGAGCTCCACCTTATCGCCGGCGAGAAGGACCGAGGTGCGGCCGCCCGCAGTCAACTCCTCTCCCTGATCGCCTTGCGTCTCATACTCGACGATGATGAATACCGGGTTGAAATTGGTATCGCGGTCGAGGATCGGTTCCTTGAAGAACAGCTCCCCGCGCTCGTAGTCGATGCTGTAATCCAGGAACCGCGTCATCGTGCGCGACTCCACCACTCGCTCAGTGTGGAACCGGTCGCGCGACTCGACACGCAGCTTCTCACTGCCGATGATGAGCGGTACGTGCGAGAGCCGGTACAGGCCCGACGTGCCATCGCCACGGAGTTCGTCCTTGACGAAGCCTTGCGCGCTCTTCGCGACGAATGCGTTCGCGGCCCATTGCTTGCCGGCCAACTCGGTGTGCAGCCCGCTCAGGCTGCGGCTGTAACGCGACAACTCCGTCACGGTGAGCCCGGTATCGAAGTCGCCGAACAGCGCGTAGAACTGTCGGCGCTCGAGCTTGAGGTACAGCTTGTGCTGGCTCGCAGCTTCGTAGCGCTGCTCGGTCGCATCGCCATACAGCGTGTAGTACCGATCGGGCTCGATCACATCCTTGAGGCGCGCCCGTGCCGCATCGCGATCGCGCGCCGAGTCATAGGCGATCGTTAGCAGGAAATCACCGCGAATCCGACCCTTCGCGAACAATGCGACGCGACCCGACTCATCCAGGCCATCGTCCACCCCGGCTTCGCGCGCCGCCTCGGCGTTCTGGCTGATGGTCCGGTAGGCGGCCGTGCCCTCAGCGACGCCGACCAGCACCCAATCACGCGCGGCCGGCGCCAGCCACGCCCGGATCTCCTGTTCACGATCGTTGTTGAACTTGAGGTGCACGACGACCTCACCACTCTGGGTCGTCGGCTCGAGCTCGATGGTCGCGACGCCGCCGTCCTCGACCGTATAGGTCGGCTCGCGATGCCCGGTCACGAGCAACTGATTCTCCGTCAGCGACTGCACCTCGAACCACGAACGGCGCGGCGGATCCACCCGGAAGGTGCCCAAGGTGCCGCGGCGTGCGGGCTTGCCATAAGCATCGGCGACTTTGATGCGAATCATCGGGTGAGTGCGGCCATCCGCCACCAGGAGCGATGAACTCGGATCGTATTCCGCCCGTACCGGGCCGCCGCCAAAGTGAATGTCGCGGCTGAGCCGCTCGACTTCGACGCCCTGGGCATCGCGCACGATCGCGACGAGCTGGCTCGGGCCCTCTGGGATATCGACGCCGCGCCACAGGCTGACGGCCACCGTGCGCGCGCGATTCTCAGAGGTGCCATAGAAATTCAGCGGGCTGACTGGCGAGCCATCGAGGCGCAGCTCGACAGTCTGCCCGGGAGCATGTCTCACCGCAGCCTTGATGCTGGTGATCGCCGGGTAGAAATCGGCGCGCGGCAGTTCCCAGTCAATGCCGGGGGCCAGCGATTCGATGTTGGGCAGATCGCCCCCCTCTGCCTCGAGATCAACATGCGACTGGGCGCCTGCGGGCAAGTCCGACTTCGGCGCTTTGAGAAATGCCAGCACGCCTCGAGTCTGCGCACGGGTCGCCGCACCCACGGCATCGCCTGCGGACGCGAGCGGCAGTGAAACTGTATCGGTCTTCTGACCGTTTTGCGTCGGCGAATCGAACATCAGCAGCGCACGCACTACGGGATCGCCTGCGGCGTCCGTTGCAGCGCTGACCGCGAAACCGAGCTCGCGATGCCATGGCGCGGTTGATTCGCCGAGACGGAAAGTCAGCAACGAGCCACTTTGCTCCGCATCGTCAATCGGCTTGCCATCGGCGGTCGCGCTGCCCGAAACATACGCGAACTGGTCCGGCAGCATGACAAGCGCCTTGAGATTGCCGACTGCGACACCTTCAACCGTGACCTCGATGCCGAGTTGCGTGCCGTTGGCCTGCGCTGAGACATCGCGATCGAGGGCGAGCGTCACGCTGCCTTCCGGCGGGCGCCGCGTCGTCAGGTTGAAATCCGCACGCCACAGGGAGCCACCGCGCACATCCGCGAACTGCGAGTAGGCGCGGCCCGCGTGCCTGCCGGCAGCCTCACAGCTGATCGGCTCGAGAGTGTCGGAGATGCTGTCGACGTCGAGCTGCACGACGTGAGTGCCAGCGGCAACATCTTCGAAGTGGTACTTGCCCTCACTGTCGGTGACGCTGTAGCGCCCGTCTTCGAGGTAGACGCGCACCCCCTCGACGCCTGGCGCCTGCAATGAGTCGGCGCCGCATGCGCTGTCGACCACGCGACCCATGATGAACGCGCGATCGTTGTTGAGGGCCTGCCGGATGCGAATCGTGCTGCTCGCGGGATTGGAAATCATGTTGTCCGCACCAGCCGCCGAAGCGCGGTTGGTCAGCACATCACCCTTCACGCTGAGCGTAAGCTCCGCGACGTAGCGCACGATGATCTTCTGGCCCGGGCCGAGATCGCCGCTGTCGAAGCTCAGCGTCCGGCCGTCGGCTGCGATTTGCGGATCCGCACCGGGCACGGCATCGAGCTGATTTCGCACCACGCGAGTCGAGCCCGCCTGGTAGCGCAAGCCAGCCGGGAGAGTGTCGGTGATGTGCGTACCGGTGATGGTGCCGCTCGTGCCGGGGTTCTCGAGCATCAGGGTGTACTGAACGAAATCGCCCGGGGAGGCCAGCGTCGTAAGCGTCGACTTCTGCAAGAAAAGCCGCGTGCCGGTCGGATCCAACGGCACGTCGATGTTGGCTTCGGACGGCGCCGCCACCGCATAAGCGGCAGCGAACGATCCGGCGTTGAGTGTGAAGGGCGCCGTGGGCAGGGTCTGCAACACGGCAGGATCAGCCGTGGATGGGAACCGATAGCTGGGCGGTGGCGTGAGCTCGAGTCGATAGCTGCCGGGCACATTCACCACCGGGAATCGGAACCGGCCCGATGCGAATATGTAACTCGTGCCTGACGAGTCCGTTACGGTCGAGCCCGAGATGATTTCCCTCGGAAACACACTCACACCGTCGTCGCCGCGCACTGTTACCGGTGTGCCAGTGGCTGCATCAACCAGGCGAATCCTAACGCCGTCGAGTGGCTGCCCGGTCTGCGAATCAAAGACCAGCCCGCTGGGATCGATGCCTGCGCTCGCTGCAACGCTGTCGGTCGCATCGCGCGGGTCGACGTAGCTCGTGCTAAGCGTCGCATCGCGCGCCACTTGCAGGATGCAATCGCCGGGTGTTGCGGCGTTCGTACCGGTCTGCAGATAGCCCACGAATACCCCGCTTGCCGGTGTCGTCTCGGTCAAGCGGATCGTTTCGCGATCGCCGGTCTGCTGAGCGGTGATCTGCACATCGACACTGTCACGCACGGCCGAATCGCGGTTCTGATCGGCGTCCACGAGCCGCACGAACAGCGGCTCACCGCCGTGGTAGTTCACTGTCGTGGTCAGTGCGACCGGTTGTGTCGGATCAATCGTCTGACCGCCGATCAGCACTGGGTTCGGAAGAGTCTGGAACGTGGTCCCCGAGAGACATTGAGTCGGTCCCGCCGGTTCGGTGACGATCGGGTTGCTGGCGCTCGGGCGCAGCAGCTCGATCGCCGCGCGCGAAGCCGGCGGCGCGACGATGGTGACCACTTCATTGGAATTGAGCGTCCTTGCCGCCCCGCCACTGGTCGTGTAACTGGCCTGACCGGTGTTTCGAATCGCCGTTCCTGGCGGCGTGGCGGGTTGAGATTGGGCGAAAGCCACCTGAGCGCTGCCGGCCAGCACGAACGCGCACGCGAGCACCCCATGCCACAAATGCAGCGGGGCAGAGCGGACACGTGAGTCCGCCCTGCCCCGGTTTGTGGCCGGAGTATCGAATGCCCGGTCGCGCAACCGGCTGGCAGCCGACTGCAGGTGTACGACTATCAGCCTGAAGGCAGCGACTAGCGGCCGCATGGCGGCTCGCTCAGTCATCCTTCAATCGCTGACGATCAGTTGATCGTCGCGCGGAAGCGGACCGTCGCTGACTGGCCCGCCGCAACGCTGATCACGCTGGTCGGATTCACTGTCAGCGTTTGGCCTGCCCGGCTGCAGCCGTCGCCGTTCGTATCGGCTCCCGACTCGGCGACACAGAACGTCGCCGGCGAGGCGCCGACCTGGATCTGCACGTCCGTCGCGCCCGCATACGCGCCTTGCACGAAGGCCAGGTTCGCATTGAGCGTGTCGGACACGGAGATACCACCCGCAGTGGCTGCACCGGTGTTGGCGATCGTCACCACGTACTCGATGTGCGCGCCCGGGATCGCCTTCGGATTGGTCGCACCGTTGAACGGATCGTCGAGCACCGTCGAAGTCTTCGTGATGTTGAGCGCCGCGGACGTTACGAAGTACTGGTCATCCGCAGTCTGCGTCGCATCTCGGCCCGCGTCGGCGAATACGATGTCGACACTGGCCGTATCGGCGCCGGCGCTCTGAGTCTCCAGAGTCGCGCCGTTGGTGCCCGGCACCGCCGCACGCGCCTGCAAGGCCACATTCGCCACCTGCGCATTCGCTGCGCCGTTGGGAATGTTCACGACCACGAACACCGTGACGCTCGCATCCGCCGCCAGCGTGTTGACGTGCACGGCAGTATCGACACCGGCGTTGTAGACGCCGTTGCCGTTACTGTCCACGAATACGCCGTATGGCCCGAAGTCCACGTTATCGGACCGCGTAAACAGGCTCGAGCCAGTGGGCAAATCCGACGCGGAGAGCTGGTAGCCCTCCGGCGAGTTGCCCGTATTACTCACCGTGTAGATCAGCACCGCAGCGGTCTGCCCGGGAACCACGGTGGTGGCAGTGCCACCGACCTCAGTCACCGTCAGGTCGATCTTGTTGTCAACCACGAACGATGTGGCTGCATTGATCGGGGCCTGAGCCACGCCACCCACGTTGTAGTTGACGGTCGCGGTATTGCTGACCGTCGTGTTCGCTGGCGTACCGGCGGCGTGAGCCACCTGCACTCCTGCCAGCAACGACAACAACACGGCAACGCCGCTTGCTGTCTTCAGTTGCTTCATGATCGATGTCATTTCGATACTCCTGTCAGTTAAGAAAATGCAAGGCACAGAAGCAGAGCCGCGGACCCCTGCAAGTCCGCGACACCGTTTCCCCTGGAATCTCTGTGGAAGGAACTTCGCGCTGTTATTCGAGGCGGGCGCGGAAGCGTGCGAACGCGACCGAGCCGGGCTTCAGTGGGTTGCGCATGACCCAGCGAATGTTGGTGTATTCATCGGCGCGCGCTTCACGCTGCGAGCCGTCGGGATTGGAAACCTTGAGGGCTGCGGGCTTGTCGTAGCGAAACCCGCTGTCGATCGAGTAGGTCACTTCGGTACCGGGACCGATCGCGGAATTCGCGAGGTACTTCATATGCTCCGGGACCGGGTTGTCGATGACGACGGCGTCCGCCGGCTCATCGCAGATGTTGGTCGCGCTCACGGTGTAGACGACCTCGTCTCCCGGCACGATCTTTTCGGCCGGCACCAGGCGCGTGGTTTTCTCACCGCGCTCGTTGGTGTCGACCTTCTCGATCTCGGCGACGGTCTTCAGCAGGATGCAGCCGCGCTCCTGCGCGCAAACCGTGGTCGCGACGAACGCGAGGATCATTCCCGCCGCAAAGATCTTCATCCGTTTCATGACTCGACTCCTGAAGTTCTAGTTGATCGTTACAGTGAAGACGATGGTCTGGGGGCCGGCAGCCTGTGTCAGGTCGCCGAGCGCCACTCGAATCAAGGGGGTGGTGCCAGCGATGAACTGGCCCGCGTCCGCATCCGCGCTGTCACTCAGCGCGAGGGTGTTCAGGCGCAGTGAACCGACGGAATACGCCGTTCCCACTGGAACGGGGTCGGTCAGCACCAAGCCGTGCGCGGTCCCGGTGCCCGTGGCATTCACGACGATCTGGTAGGTGAGCCGAGCTCCAGGCAGTGGCGTGGCGCCACCGGCCGGATCGATCACGGTCACACTCTTCGCAAGACTGACCTGTATGTCACCGACCAGATACTCGCCGAACGCCTCGGCCTGTCCGCCATTGGCTCCTGCCACGGCATCGGTGCCGCCGGTGCCTTGGCCTGGAAACGAAGTACCCGGTGTACCGGTGCCGGTTGCAGCGTGCGCACGCAGGCGGCTGCGACCGAGCGCGCCATCCGCGATGGAGGCCGGAATGTTGTTCACCAGCAGCACCTCGATCGAAGCATCGGGTGCGAGGGTCGGATCGTTGCTGCCAGGAACGTAGGCGACATCCGCAGGCGAGAGATTGCCACTTCCGTCGCTGTCGAAATAGATGGCCGGCGCCGCGGCCTGCGGATCGAAGTCGTCCCCGGCCACCAGATTGTCGATCGTCAGCGGGAAGGTTTCGCTGCCATTGCCGGTATTGGTGAGCCGGAACAACAGCGCGCGATTGAGGTCGCCTGCCGAAACGGAAACCGTCGAGCTCTGGCGCGTCACGTTGGGGTCAAGTATCTCACCGACCAGGAACGCTGCGGGGTTGGATTGCGCGGTGCCGGGCACGCCACCCATCACGAAGCTCACATTCGCCTGGTTCGAGACCGAAGTGCCGGCAGCCGTGCCTGCGGCGAGCGCGTGCGTCGACAGCAACGCGCACATCGGCACACATACGATGTAGAACTTCAAGCGTCTCATTACGCCGTACTCTTGCTCACCGCGGCGCGATCAATGCGCCGCAAAAACGAACCCTCCGCCGGACCCCGACTCGCGGTCCGTTACAGCGAGAGGAGCGACGAGCTGGGGTGCCGCGCGACGACCGGGTTCAGAAACCCGCGCGATTCGGATTTTCCGAGTCAGCGCGAGGGCTTGCGCGGCGACCCGGTCCGTGGGATTGGCCTCAAAACGCTTGTGATCATAGGGACAATCGATTTAACTCAACGTGATCACATTCACAGCCATCCGGGCGGCAAATTGACCCTTGTCACGGTTGTTCGCCGTGGCCAATAACCGCACTATCCCGCCATGAAAACCACCCGCAGGGCCGAGAGACGTGGATCACAAACGGCCGCAAGACCACGACGGCGTCACGGTTCTTCCGCGGACAAGCCGATGAACGAGGGGGCATCAGTTTCCCCGTCGGATTCGACTCAGAATCCTCGTATGGAGCTTCCGGGCAGCGACGGCTTTGCGCCTGCGCATGGTGGTCAAGCGGAGCTCGATCACGCCGCGGCCAACCAGGCGGCCGAGGAAATTCTCGGTGCCAACCCGCTGGTAGGTTTCGACCGCTCCGAGATCCTGGATGCGCTCGGCCGATTTGCCAGGTTGTTGGCCTTCGAGCCCGGAATCGTGGTGCGCGAACAGATCAACCTGGCACGCGAGCTCTTCGGCGTGATCACCGGTCGCTCGCAGCAACAGCCAGACCCGAAAGACCGGCGCTTCAGCCACGAGATCTGGCAGAAGAATGGTTATTACAAACGCCTCATGCAGGCATTTCTCGCGTGGCGCGAGAGCATGACGCGAATGCTCGAGGGCGCCAACGCATCGCCCGAGGACCGCGAGCGCGCGCGCTTCGCGCTGTCATTGGTCACGGAAGCATTTGCTCCCACCAATACATTGATTGGCAATCCGGGTGCGCTGATGCGCATTTCTCAGACGCGCGGCAGGAGCCTGTTGTTCGGCCTGCAAAACTTCTTCGACGATGTGCTCAACAACGGCGGTATGCCGCGCCAGGTCGACGATCGCAAATTCCAGGTCGGCCGGAACCTGGCGACGACGCCCGGGGCAGTGGTGTTTCGCAGCGACGTGCTGGAGTTGATCCAGTACCAGTCAGCCACCGCCGAGATCTACCAGCGGCCGCTCCTGATCGTGCCGCCGCAGATCAACAAGTTCTATGCGCTCGACCTGAGCCCCGGGCGCAGTTTCGCCGAATACGCGACGCGTAACGGCGTGCCGACCTTTGCCATCAGTTGGCGCAACCCCACGGCGGCACAGCGCGACTGGAATCTCGAGACCTACCTGACCGCCTGCAAGGACGCGATCGGTGTCGTCAGCGAAATTTCTGGCAGCCCCGACGTTAATACGATGGCGGCCTGCGCGGGTGGCTTCACGCTCGCGACGCTGCTTGGGCATCTCGCGGCGGCAGGCGACAAGCGCGTGCGCAGTGTGACACTGCTCGTCACCGTGCTCGATACCGAGTCGCCAACGTTGCTCGGCACTTTCGCATCGCGCAGCGGTATCGCGGCGGCGATCAGGCGCTCCCAGTCCAGAGGTGTGCTGGAGGGCGCCGACATGGCCCGCGCCTTCGCCTGGCTCAGGCCCAATGACCTCGTCTGGATGTTCGTCGCCAACAACTGGGTGATGGGCAATCGCCCGCCGGCCTTCGACATTCTGTACTGGAACTCGGATACCACGCGCCTGCCTGCGGCGTTCCACGCCAATCTGCTGCAGATCTATCTCGAGAATCCGCTGCTCAACGCCAATCGCCTCAAGGTACTCGGTACGCCGATCGACATGTCGCAAACCAACGTCGACAGCTACGTGGTTGCGGGCATCACGGATCACATCACGCCGTGGCCCGCGTGCTACGAATCACGCAAGGTACTGCGCGGTTCGATGACGTTCGTCCTGAGCTCCAGCGGCCACATCCAGAGCATCGTCAATCCTCCCGGCAATCCGAAAGCGAAGTATTTTCTGAATTCGGATCTCGGCCTGGCGGCCGACAAGTGGATCGAGACCGCCACTGCACATCCAGGCTCGTGGTGGGACCACTGGGCGAAGTGGTATGACGCCCGCGGCGGCGGCAAGCGTCCGGCGCCCGCACATCTCGGGAGCGATGCTCATCCCGCCGGCGATCCGGCACCCGGCCGTTACGTGCATCAGCACTAGTAAATCTCTCTGGCACTGACCATGGCATGAAAATCTACGGCCCGGACGGCAAGGAATTGATGACGATCACCGCCATTGAGCGCGAGTCCTCGGAGCTCATCATGCGGGGCAAGATCTTCGGCACCATGCCGCTCACGGCAAGGCTGCAGCCATCGGAACTGCGCAAGGCGCTGCGCCTGATGAACTGGCGAACGCTGTGGTTCGCATTCACGTTGCCATTTCGCCGCGGCTGATACGGGTGTGTGCTCCGTGCACGCTCGCGAGCTTGAATCCCGGTAGAGTCCGGGACTGTCGGCATGGCGACAGGTAACGACGTGAACAAGCGGTCAACGAAGACGCCGAAGATCGAATACATCGATGTGGACGGTGTGATGCTGCGAGTTGCGATCCGCAGCGCTCGCGGCGCGACGCCGCTCCTGCTGTTCAATGGCATTGGCGCAAATCTCGAGTTGGTCTTTCCATTCATCGAGGCACTGCACGATCGGGAAGTGATCGTGTTTGACATGCCGGGAGTCGGCCGCTCGCCGATGTGGTGGGTGCCACGTCGCTTCGGTGGCATTGCACGCCTTACGAGTCATCTGCTCGATCGTCTGGGATATCGAGCTGTCGATGTCGCCGGCGTGTCGTGGGGCGGAGCCGTCGCACAACAGTTCGCGCGCCAGTATCCGGAGCGCTGTCGGCGCCTGATTCTCGCTGCAACCTCCGCGGGCGCCATCATGGTGCCCGGTCGTCCAAGCGCACTCATGAAGATGACCACGCCGCGGCGCTACCTCTCACCCGAATTCATGCAGAAGGCCGCGGGAACGATCTACGGCGGCGAAGTGCGCGACCGACCCGAGCTCGTCGTGGCGCATACCGCAAGAGTCATCCCGCCTCAGTTCCTGGGGTATGTTTATCAGCTCATCGCGGGCGTCGGCTGGACGAGTATTCATTGGCTTCACCGGCTCAAGCAGCCCACGCTGATCATGGCGGGGTCCGACGACCCACTGGTACCCCCGGTCAACGCGCGCCTGTTGTCCCTGCTGATTCCCGACAACCGTTTGGTGATCATTCCGGGCGGTGGGCATCTGTTCATGCTCCATTGCCTCGACCAGGTCATTCCCGTGATCCGTGAGTTCCTCGGTGCAGTGAACTCGGACTCTGCACTGGTTGCCCCACTCACCCAGAAGGCTTGACACCGATCGGTTGCGGCCTTATTGTGCGATGCGCCATTTGTTGCACTGCAGCCAGACTTTTAATGGAGAAATCATGGAGATTCGTGAACAGCTGATGCGTGCCCGCCAGAGGGCGGAAGCACGGGTTGAGGACTACCGTCATGTCGTCGTCGAAGCCGCCCGTAGAACCGCCCAGCAGGCGGCTCACGGCGTTGTTGCCGCACGTGCCCCCATCCAGATCGTGGCCGATGCCGGCCGCCGCGTGAACGATGCCTCGCATCGATACATTGCACAGCTCGTGAAGCAGCAGCTTCACAGCCTCGAGGGCGTCATCGAGGACGGCGCCGAGCGACTCAGCCGGGCCGCCAAGGCAAAGGACGTCAGAGGCCTGATCGCCGAACAGGCAAGGCTCTATCCCGCAAGCCGCGCACGACTCGGGCAGGATCTCAAGGCCACATGGACCCTCACCGCGGATACCGGCCGCGAGCTCAGTTCGATTGCCTCGCAGACGTATGCCCGGCTCGTCCATGGCGCCACGATCAGCCCCAAGGCCAAGGCCCCGCGTCGGCGCAAGAGCGTACGGCGGAGCAAGGCTGCGAAGAAGAACTAAGTCCGCAACGTGCGGGGCGCTTCCCTCGGAGCGCCTCGCACGTAAACCCGCATTTCGCCCATAGGCAGGTAAGAACCGATCGAGCCGCTATAATCCTGCGACAACTTTGAAAGCCTGCGCGGCCGGCCGCTGTTCGCCCTCCCTCGCGTACTAAAGCGGAAATTCGGCCAAGAGAAGGACTCCATGGCGACCGCACCTCAGCAAGTCACCACTTTGAGCCAGATCAGCCCGGCAGTTCGCGATTGGGTGGCGCAGGTTGCGCGGCAGACGAAGCCGGATCGGGTGCACTGGTGCGACGGGTCCGATGAAGAATTCCAGGTGCTGCGCCAGGAGCTCGTGAGCCACGGAGAGCTCCTGACGCTCAATCCGCAAACGCACCCAGGCTGCCACCTGTATCGATCACACCCCTCCGACGTCGCCCGGGTCGAGCATCTGACCTTCATCTGCACCACGTCTCAGGCGGATGCAGGGCCGAACAACCACTGGTTGAGCCCGGCCGACGCGCACCGGCGCATGGACGAGTTGTTCGACAGCTGCATGCGTGGCCGGACCCTGTACGTGGTGCCCTATTGCATGGGCCCGTTGCAGTCACCCTATTCGCGTTGCGGCGTGGAGATTACTGACAGCGCCTACGTGGTGCTGAACATGCACCTGATGACGCGAATGGGTCGCCCGGCACTGGAGCGCATCGCCCGCGATGGCAGCTTCGTGAAAGGCCTGCACTCCACCGGCGATCTCAATCCGGAACGGCGCTTCATCATGCATTTCCCCGAGGAGCTCTCGATCCAGAGTTTCGGTTCGGGCTACGGCGGCAACGCGCTGCTCGGCAAGAAGTGTCACGCATTGCGCATCGCGAGCTGGCAAGCACGCCAGGAAGGCTGGCTCGCCGAGCACATGCTGATCGTGGGCGTCGAGAATCCCGCCGGTGAAACGCACTATCTCGCCTGCGCATTTCCCTCGGCGTGCGGCAAGACCAATCTCGCGATGATGATTCCGCCCGCCTCGCACAAGGGCTGGAAGATCTGGACGCTCGGCGACGACATCGCCTGGCTCCATCCGGGCAAGGACGGGAGGCTCTGGGCCATCAATCCGGAGTCCGGCTACTTCGGCGTCGTCCCCGGTACCAACGCCAAGACCAATCGCAACGCCTACGAGATGATCCAGCACGACACGCTTTACACCAATGTCGCGCTCACCGCCGATCAGCAGCCGTGGTGGGAAGGTCTCGAGTCAGGGCAGCCCGTGGTCGACTGGCAGGGGCGGCCTTACGATGCGAAGCGCGGTCCCGCGGCGCACCCGAATTCGCGCTTCACCGTTGCCGCCACGCAGAATCCCGGTTACTCGCCGCTCATGGAGAGCGCTGCCGGCGTGCCGATCTCGGCGCTCATCTTCGGCGGGCGCCGCCGCGAGGTCGCGCCGCTGGTGTACGAGGCGCGCGACTGGAATCACGGCGTGCTCGTGGGTGCGTCGGTCGCCTCGGAAACCACCGCCGCCGCCGTCGGCGAAGTCGGCGTCGTGCGCCGCGACCCGATGGCCATGAAGCCCTTTTGCGGCTACAACTTCGCCGACTATTGGGCGCATTGGCTGACCTTCCCGACTCGGCCAGCAAGCTCCCGCACATCTTTCACGTCAACTGGTTCCGACGCGATAAGAGCGGCAAGTTCCTGTGGCCAGGTTTTGGCGACAACCTGCGCGTCCTGCGCTGGATCATCGATCGCAGTACCGGCCGCGCGCCCGCGAGCGAGACGGCCATCGGTTTCCTGCCGCGGCCCGAAGACATCGATACGTCCGGCCTGGATGTTTCCCCGCAGACGCTGCAGGAGCTGCTCGCCGTGGATCCGGTGTTGTGGCGTCAGGAAATGAAGGACATGAGCGAATACCTGCGCACCTTCGGCGCCCGCCTGCCGCCGAAGCTGATGGAAGAACACAGGAAGGTGCTGGAGCGACTCGGATAGCAGCGCGCGGCGCCACTGCCGGCTTCACACCGCTATTCTTCGCACACGAACCGGATCGCCTGCGGCGAATTGGCTTCCGGGAGCTTGCCGAGGCCAATATAGCCCTCGCCCTTGATCTGCATGCTGTCGCGCCGGACGAACGCCTCTTCACCCGCGCTCGACAACACGAACGTGCCGTTGGTGCTCTGGTCGATCAGCACGAACTTGTTGCGATTGACCTCGATGCGCGCGTGCAGACGTGAAATGAGATTGCCCTTCACCACCAGGTCGTTGTCCTCGGCGCGACCGATGGCAATGTTCGTGCGCTGCTCGTCAACCACCACTTCCTGCCCCTGGTAACGCAAGCGCATCCGCAGCTTCTTGCCGTCACGCTGGCTCATCGCGATCGCGGGCAACATGCTGGTGACATCCTCGGTCTGCCACAGCACTTCGAACAGCGCCACCTCGCTCGAGCGGCCCTTGAGCGTCGCGACGTCGATCTGGCGCACCGATGCGCGCCACTCCGGTGAGAGCTGATCCACCATGGTTGCCGTCGTGATGATCTGGCCGGCCTTTGCCTGGCTGGTCATGCGATTGGCGGTGTGCACGGCGGCGCCGAAGATGTCACGGTTTTCGAGCACGACGGGACCAAAGTGACAGCCGATGCGAATCGAAACCGGCTGACCGTCCACCTTGAGCTCCGGGTGAGCCAGGATCGCCTGTTGCATCTGGCCCGCCGCATTGAGCGCGTCGTCGACCGTGGGGAAAGTCGACATGACTTCGTCACCCATGGTCTTGATGACAGTGCCGTTATGCTGCTCGGTCGCGGTACGCATGATGTCGATGCAGATCGCTACCATATCGCGTGCCTTCTCATCGCCCATCTGCTCGTAAAGCTTGGTGCTGCCGACCACGTCGGCGAACAGGATCGCGAGCTCGATATCCTTGGCCATGGTTACGCTTTCTGGTGCAACTGCTTGAAGTTGCGGGAGGTTCCAGCCCGACTTGTTGTGCCGCCAGATTATACGGGATGGGCGGGAATGGAACATCCCGCGAATTTAAGGTGAAGGCCGATACACCGTGTGGTGGAAACGCTTAGGGCTTTGAGGACGTGGAGCCCTCTGGCACCTAGGCGGCCTGTTGCTGGCGAAGCAGGTCGCAGGCGCGCCGAAGTACCTCGATGCCGGCACCGTCTTTACGACTCGCTTCGGAAAAGTAGCGCCGCCAGCTCCGCGCGCCCGGCTGGCCGGAAAAGAGGCCCAGGATATGGCGCGTCATGGCGCTAAGCGCGTGCCCCGCGCGCAACTGGCTCTCCGCATAGACGGTAAAGCGCTCCAGCACCTCGAGCCGCGACGGGGGTTCCCAACCGAAGTCCGGATACAGGGCTAGATCGATCTGGGTCAGCAGATACGGATTGTGATAAGCCTCGCGCCCGATCATGACTCCATCGCAGTCCAGTAACAGACCCTGCAACTGCTCGAGACTGCGCACGCCTCCGTTGGCAACGATCGTGAGCCCGGGCTTGTCACGCTTGAGCCGATGCACGATTTCGTAGCGCAACGGCGGGACCTCGCGATTTTCCTTCGGCGAGAGCCCCTTCAGCACCGCCTTGCGCGCATGAATTGCGAATACCGTGCAACCGGAGGCGGCGACCAAGTCAACGAATTCACGCAAGCGATCGTAGTCGCGCTCGGTGTACTCGAGGCCGCGACGCACGGCTCCCTCGCCCTCTTCGATGCCGATTCGCACTTTGACGGTGACCGGCACGCTCACCCGGGCGCGCATGTCGGCGATGCAGCGTGCAACGAGTCGCGGCTGCGCCATGAGGCATGCGCCAAACGCACCCGACTGCACGCGATCGCTCGGGCAGCCCACGTTGAGATTGATCTCATCGTACCCCTGGGTCGCCCCGTACTCTGCCGCGCGCGCCAGCGCATCGGGGTCGCTTCCGCCCAATTGCAGCGCCACTGGATGTTCGGCGGAATCGAATCCGAGCAAACGTTCGCGATCGCCGTGCAGAAGCGCGGCCGCTGTGATCATCTCCGTGTACAGCACCACGTGCGGCGAGAACTGCCGCAGGAAGAACCGGCAATGCCGGTCCGTCCAGTCCATCATCGGAGCGACGCTCAGCCGACGGTCCAGCTCCTGCATGGCACAACTATATGCGCCGTCCCCTACACCGGGCGGACGTTGGCATTCAGCCGAAAGAGATTCGTTGGGTCGTACTGTCGCTTGAGCGCTGCCAGCCGCGCGTGATTCGGGCCGTAGTTGTCATCGGTCGCGCGCTGATCCCCCTCGTTGAGGTTGACGTAGTAGCCGGCGGTGAAAGGTTTGACCTTGTCCCATCTCGCACGCACGTCATTGCGGTAGCGGTCATTGTCCGCCGGGTCCTTCCAGCCGGCAGCTACGAACACCATGAACTTCGCTTCGCGATGCGTGAAGGCGGTCGCGGTCGGGCTGCGATCCCCGATCGCTCCGCCGAAATGGCTCACGGAAGCGCTGAAGGTCTCGTCCGCATGCAGCTGATTCGCGATCACGTCGATCAGGCCGGGAGTCATCTCGCGGACGAAGCCCGACTTCAGGTAGCTGTTGTATTCCGAAAGGGGCGGACCGTCGAACTGCTTCTGCACCGCGACGTAGTCCTGCATCTTGATCGTGTTCATCGTGGGCTTGCCGAACTTCAGCAAGGGCTCGATAGCCCTCTCGCCGGCTTTTGGATCAGCCGAGTAACAGATGTTGATGGTCGGGGCCGTGCCGCTCGGCAACGGCGTTGCGGCGTCGAATTCCAGGTGCAGCTCGCGCGGCGCGCGTGAAGCGAATTCCGCGTAGAACTCGAGCACCTGGCGCAGCTCTGTCGCCGGATACGCGAGATAGCCCGCGAGAACTTGCGGGCCCACCGCATGCAGCTGGTATTCGAACGAGGTCACGACACCGAAGTTTCCCCCGCCGCCGCGAATCCCCCAGAAAAGGTCGGGGTTCTCCTGCTCGCTGAGGCGGCGAAACTGGCCGTCAGCCGTGATCAGGTCGGCCGCCGACGAGGTTGTCACACGCGAGGCCGAAACGACGGCTGAGCCAACCGTAGCCGCCACCGAGCGTGAGGCCGGCGATCCCCGTGTTCGAGATCGCGCCGAGCGGAGTCGCGAGGCCGTAGTGCTGGGATTCCGCGTCGACATCGCCGAGCCATGCGCCGCCTTCGGCGCGTGCTCTCCTGGCGATGGGGTCCACGCGCACGCCATGCATGGTCGAGAGGTCGATCACCAACCCGCCGTCACACGTCGAATAACCCGGAAAGCTGTGTCCGCCACCGCGAACCGCCAGCAACAGCTCGTGCTCGCGGGCAAACGCGACCGCGGCCGCCACATCGGCCGCCCCCGCGCAGCGCGCGATCACCGCGGGGTGTCGATCGATCATGTGATTCCAGATGCGGCGCGCCTGCTCGTACCCTTCCTGCCCGGGAACCAGCAGCGGTCCGCGCAAGCGCGCGCGCAGGTCGGCGACGGCCGCCTTGGGAATGACAATCGACCCGCCGTTGAGTTTGATCGCGGCAATATCCGCGTCCGGAATCGCTGTGCCCGCTGCACCTTCGGCCGACAGGCGTCGCACTGGAAGCGCAGCGATCGCCGCACCCGCAAGGCTGGCGGCAAAGAACTCCCGTCGCTTCATGGCTCCCCCCGATGTCTCTTGTTGGTTGCTTGTGCAGTGCTCCGTCGAATCAGCCTTCATCCTCACGAGAGAAACGAAATGGTGCGGACCTCGATGCTCTCGCGCGGCGGCGCGTCGGCCGCCGCAGTCGGGTCGTCGAATGCCGTGTGCGCCGTCCACTGCACCCGCGTCGCGTCCGAATCAAAGAGCTTGAAGACCAGGACCTCCCCGGGCTCCATCCGCGGGACGTAGTACCAGCGATGCTGCGGTCCGTAACTCAAGGTGTATCCGTACAACGTGGGACGGTTCGGATCGTTCAAGCCGCCGTGAACTTCGCTGTCGTTGAGCTCGCTTCTCCTTACCGAGGAGCCGTCACACAGTGCCAGCGGCGTCCGGTACACGGTGCGAATGGGCCGCCAGACGTTCATCAGGACGAACCTTCTTTGCAGCCAGGACTCGGCTTCCTGAGAGCCCAGCAGATCGTGCGTGAACTGCCGCACCGTGCGCTCGCCATAGTCCACGTGCGCACCGTAGGCCGGCCGCTGTCCATCGCCGGTGTCGGTTGAATCGCTGCGCGCCACTTCGCCGAACACCAGAACCTTCTCGGCGTCCAGGAGGCGCGCAACGAGAGCCGCGATCTCCGGATAGTAGACGTCGCGAACTTCCCGGGCATCGTGGAAATCGCGCACGGCTGTAGGCTCGTGGAGGAGCATGAATCCCTGCCGCTCGAGCGACAGTCGCGCGGCCTGCGGCCTGACATTGCGGATCTCGACGGTATGCTCCTCGGCCGGCCAGTAGGAGCGCGTTCTGTTGGTGGGATAGAACTGCGCGGTTTCGCCCGGGACCGCATACCTTATGGTCGCCCGAACGCTCGCCGGCATTTCGCTGGTGCGCCCCATGACTCTCCTGACCCAGCGGGCACCGTTTCAGGCCAGCCCGCTTGCGGTCTCCCGAATCAACCAATCGACGACCGCATTCAATCCCTCGCGCTCGCTCGCGCCTCGCGCGCGCGCTTCCTCGAACACCTTGAGCTGGCGATGCGCGCTGGTGCCGCGTTTCAGGATCGTGCGCGCGTGCGCAATATCCGCGCTGCAGCCTACGGTTTCCGCATCCTCCTTCACGAGCTCCAGCAGTTCTTCCAGCAACTCACTGAAGGGCACCAGCTCGCCTCTTGCAAGGTCGAGTAGCCCTTCATCAAAACTGTAGCGAGAAGCGCGCCAGCGGTTCTCATTCACCAGCATGTCCGCGTAGACACGCCAGTGCTGGTTGTTACGTCGCAGGCGATAGAGCATCCGTAGCAGGCACACATTGAGCGATGCGAGTGCGATCGCGTCATCGACATTGGTGCACACGTCCATGATGCGCGTCTCGAGCGTCGGATAGCGCCAGCTCGGGCGCAGGTCCCACCAGATCTTGGAGGTGTCCTGGATCAGGTTATTGCGAATCAGCGTGCCGATGTGGCGCTGGTACTCACCATAGCTGGCGAAATTCTCGGGCAAGCCAGTGCGCGGCAACGCACTGAAGACGGTAAGCCGAAAGGACTTGAGGCCCGTATTCTCCCCTTCCCAAAAAGGTGACGAGCAAGACAGCGCCAGCAGATGGGGCAGGAAATAGGCGAGCTGCTTCATGAGATCGATGCGCAGCTCGTCATCCTCGAGTCCGACGTGCACGTGCATGCCGCAGATGACCATGCGGCGCGCGGTTGCCTGCATCTCGCGGGCGAGCGCCACGTAGCGGTCCTTGTCGGTGTGTTTCTGCTGGATCGCACGCGCGAACGGATGGGTCGATGCGGCGATCGGCGCGATGCCATGCTTGCGGCCGACGTCCACCACGATCTTGCGCAGGCGTGTGAGGTGCGCGCGCGCTTCCTGCATGTCACGGCACACTGGCGTGCCAATCTCGATCTGCGAGCGCAGGAACTCCGGGCTCACCTGTCCCTCGCCGAGCTCGGTGCATTCCTTGAGCATGGCTGCCGGCGGATCCGTGTCGAGATCACGCGTTTGCAGGTTCACCAGCAGATATTCTTCTTCGATTCCCACCGTGAACGGTGGCTGCTTGACTGCCATGGTGCCTCAGTGCGTTGGGTGCGGCCCTACTCTTTTAATCGATGGTGTAGCCCCGGGTCCAGAAGGATCGGCTGCAGGACGCTGTGCAGGAGCTCAGCCCAGCGTTTGACACCCGCCGCAGTATCGATCTGATCCTGCCGTACCTCGATACAGACGTGCGGCAGCTTGGCACGCTCGGCATGGCGCGCCACGGTGTAGTCCGCAGGATGCCGGCCGGAATATGGCAGGTTGTCGCCTACCGTTAGCCCTTCGATCGCCCGCAGCCGTTCGAGCAGCGGCACGGCGATGCGTGGGTCCCGATCCCATAACACGCCGATGTTCCAGGGACGTGGCTCGCTTCCCATCATCGGAGTGAAGCTGTGCATCGAGATGAACGCCGGAATCACTTCGCGGCGCCGAAACTCGTCGAGGCGCAGCTCGATGGCGCGGTGATACGCTTCGAAGAAGGTGTGCAGACGTTCGGCACGCTCGGCGTCGCTTATCTTCTGGTTTCCGGGAACTGGCACGCCGTCGCTTGTCGCCAGGATCGAAGTCGGATCCTCCGGGGCACGGTTGCAGTCGATCACCAATCGCGAGTAACCCGCGAGCACCGCCGGCGCGTCGAACAATCGCCCCAGCACTCGCGTCAAGGAGGCAGAGCCGATGTCCCAGGCGATGTGGCGCGCGGTATCCGCCGTGCTCAGGCCCAGGTGCTCGAGCGCACCGGGAAATGCACGACTCGCATGGTCGCAGACCAGCAACAGCTCGCCCTTGCCGGAGATGTTGAGCAGCGTGAACGGCGGCGGATCGCCGGGGCCGATCAAGGAAGACTCATCGTGCTTCGAAGCGCTCTCGAGGGCCGATCTCATCGACCGCGATTCTACATCAGTGGGCCAGGGCAACTCTGCACCGATGCTCAGCCCAGGCGGCGCAGGTCGGCGGTCAGCGCCCGTGCGAACGGGAAGCGCGAGGTCGGCTCGGGCTCGGCGATGTGAAAACCCTGTGCGTAGCTCACACCGAGGCGCGCGAGTTCGGCGAGCACTTCCGGTGACTCAACCCGCTCGGCGATCGTCTGGATGTGCATGGCGCGGCCGATCTGGCTGATCGCTTCGACCATGCTGCGGTCGATGGGATCGCGCGTGACATTCTCGATGAACTGGCCATCGATCTTGAGATAGTCGACCGGCAGGGTCTTCAAATACATGAACGAAGACAGGCCGCTACCGAAGTCATCGAGCGAGAACCGGCACCCGCGGTTCTTGAGCTCGCGCATGAAATAGACCACGTTGGCTAGGTTGGACACTGCCGCAGTCTCGGTGATCTCGAAGCAGATCGCCCCGGCGCTCGGCGTTTCCTGCGCCAGCTCGTTGATCAGGAATTCAAGGAAGCGATCGTCATTGAGCGAGGTGCCCGACAGGTTGATCGATATCGTATACGGCGGATGCGGGTCACTGGCGCGATGTGTCAGCACACTCAGGGCATGACGCACCACCCAGCGATCGATCGCGGGCATGACGTTGTAGCGCTCGGCCGCTGGAATGAACTCGATCGGCTGCACCAGCGCGCCACTCTCATCACGCATCCTGAGCATCAACTCGAAATGACGGCGCAGATCGCGGTTGTTGCCGATGGGGACGATCGGCTGGAAATACAGCTCCAGCCGGTCCTCCTCGCACGCGCGCGTCAGGCGCGACACCCACTGCATTTCGCGGTGCCGTTCCGGAACGTTGTCCTGCTGATAGACATGCACGCGATTTCGGCCCTGATCCTTGGCGGCATAGCAGGCTACATCCGCTGCGCTCATGAGCGCGGCCATGCTCTCGGTCTCGCGGCTGATCTCGACGATGCCGATGCTCACGCCAACGTTCAATGCGCCGTCGTGCCACACGAAACGGTAGTCGCGGATGGCCTGGCGCAGGGTCTCCGCGATCCGCATCGCCTGGTCCGGCTGGCACTCCGATAGCAGAATGCCGAACTCATCGCCCCCAAGCCGCGCCAGGGTGTCGCTGGCGCGAATGCGCGTCTGCAGCAGTCCCGTGATCTGCTTGAGCAACCGGTCTCCGGCCGGATGGCCGCAGGTGTCATTGACCAGCTTGAATTGATCCAGGTCGAGATAGAGCAGAACGAAACCGGGCCCGTCGCCGCGGCGCGTGCTGGCCAGCGCCTCGCTCAGCCGGCTTTCGAACTCGCGCCGGTTGATGAGCCCGGTCAGCGCATCGTGGCTCGCTTGGTAGGAGAGCGCACGACGGAGGCGGCGCTCGCGACTCACGTCGTGGAACACCATGACGGCGCCGATGACGTTGCCCGCGCGATCGCGGATCGGCGCCGCAGAGTTCTGGATCGCGATCTCCTGCCCGCGTCGATTCAGAAGCACGGTGTGATCCGAGAGCCCGATCACGCGTGCCTCGCGCAGGCATCGCACCACCGGATTTTCAACCGCTTCACGATCAGTCTCATTGATCAGCCGGAAAATAGCGGCCACGGGCAATCCATTCGCCTCGCGGGTATCCCAGCCGGTCAGACTCTCTGCGACCGGATTGACGTAATTGACGCAGCCACCGGCATCCGTCGTGATGACGCCATCGCCGATCGACTGCAGCGTGACCTGTGCGCGTTCCTTCTCCTCGAAGACCGCAGTCTCGGCCTTCCAGCGCTCCGTGATATCGGCGATCGTGCCTTCGTAGCCGATGATTTCGCGCTGCTCATTGCGCACCACGCGCGCGCTTTCAAGTACCACGATGGTTCTGCCGTCCCGCCGCCGCAGCGGATACTCGGCGTTGTGAACTTCGCTGTCCGCTTCGATGCGCCGGATGAATTCAGCGCGGTCCGCCGGATCAACGTACAGGCTCGTCGCATCGGCCAGGGCGTAGAGCTCTTCCGCCGACTCAAAACCGAGGATCTGCACGAAGGCAGGGTTGACCGACAGGAAGCGGCCCTCGCGGCTGGTTTGGTACACGCCTTCCATGACGTTTTCGAACAGCCCACGGAATTTCGCTTCGCTGGCCCGCAGCGCATCCTCCGCGCGGCGCCGCTCGGTCGCGATGCCAGCGAGTTGGGTCATGCGTGCCATCAGCTCCAGTTCCCGCCGCCCGGGCGTGCCGGTCTGGCGCCGATAGACCGCGAAGCAGCCAAGGGCGCTGCCATCGCCAGCCAGGATTGGTGTCGACCAGCAGGCCTTGAGGCCGAACCGCAGCGCGAGATCACGCCGCTGCTCCCACAACGCATCCTTCGCGATGTCCGCGACGATCACCTGGCGCCCGAGAAATACCGCCGCCGAACAGGAGCCGAAGCGCGGGCCCACGGGGGTGCCTTCCATACCGGCGCAAAACTCGGGCGGCAGCCCGGGTGCTACGAGTTGCTGGAACGTATGTGACTGCTGATTGAGCAGGCTGATCGCGCAATGGAGCTCGGGAGCAACCTTCTCGATGACTTCGGTGATGGCCTCTAGCGCCACGGACAGGTGCGCGTGCGAAGCGAGCTTTTCGAATACCCGCCGTTCGCCGGCAGCGATGAGCTCGGCACGCTTGCGATCGGTGATGTCGGTGATACTGCCCCGGATGAGCGTGCGCGTAGAGCTCGGGAGCCTGACCAGGCGCACCTCGCAGGGGATGTCGTTGCCGAGCCCATCGCGGTGCAGCCATTCGAACACCGGAGTCTCGCCATTCAGCGCGCGATCGAGAAACCCGCGCGCCACGCCGAACGAAGATGTGCCGTCCGCCTGCGCGGGTGGACTCACCTCTGCTGGCCCGCATTGAAGCAGCGCCGCCCGATCCATCTTGAAGAAGCGCACCGCGTTGTCGTTGACATCGATGAAGCGCCCCACGTCCACGTCGAGCACGACGATGGCTTCCGGGGCGTTTTCGACCAGCGTGCGGTAGCGCGCCTCGCTCTCGCGCATGGCCTGCTCGGAATTGCGCCGATCGGTGATATCACGCAGGCAGACGACGAAGACGCGGCGGCGGTTCACGTGCGCCTCGCTCACCGCGATGTCGGCGGGGAACTCGGCCCCATCCTTGTTCCGACCCCAGGTCTCGTGGGCCGCCAGGTCGACATGTGTGTCATCGAGCCGCGCTGCCATCCGCGACAAGTAGTCGGCTACTGTTCCCTGGTTCGCAGCCTCGGGCACGAGATGATCGAGCGTGCGGCCGAGAACCTCCGCCTGGCTGTAGCCGAAGATGCGCTCGCCGGTGGGATTGAACGTTTCGATGTGTCCGCCCTCATCGACCGTGATGATGGCGTCCTTGATGTGATCGAGAATTGCCTGCAGCTGAGCGGCCGTCTGCTCACGGATTTCGCGTGTGAGCGCCTGCGCCTCATCGGACATGAGCTGCATCGAACGCACGATGCCGCGCCGCTCTTCATCGACGGCGTCGTAATGTCGGCTGATTGTCTCGAGCAGCCGCATGAGTTCCGGGGTCCCATCAGGAGAGCCCGCCGCCGCGATGCGCAGCTGCTGGCGGAGCAGGCGATTCAGGCTGGGGGTGCCGGCGGGGAACAGTCCCGTCCACCCGGTCGGGTAAGTAGCCGCGGGGTCGCTGGCCAAGTGCTCCGCGAGCCGGCTCGGCGCAGTTGCTCTACCGCCCGCATTTGACATAAGGCGTGCCAAGGACCTTGCGCTTCGAGCAAGCGCGGACGGGCATCTTAGTTACGCTATGGAAAATGCCTGTGTGATCCGACTCTCGATTCCGCCACGAGTCCGAGGATTCACACAGAAAAGCCTCAACGACCCAGGACCGATCCTACCCCGAGGCAGCACGCAGCATCCGTTTGCGCTCCTGCTCGCTCAGGGCGCGTTTGCGCAGCCGTATGGCCGTGGGCGTGATCTCCACCAGCTCGTCGTCCGAGATGAACTCCATGGCCTGCTCGAGCGAGAAGCGGATCGGGGGCGTCAGGATCAGCTTCTCGTCGCTTCCGGCGGCCCGGATGTTGGTCAGCTTCTTGGCCTTGAGCGGGTTGACCGTCAGGTCGTTGTCGCGGCTGTGAATGCCGACGATCTGGCCTGCGTAGACCTCCTCGCCCGGCCCGACACACAGGCGCCCCCGCTCCTGGAGGCTGAACAGCGCATACGCCAGGGTGCGTCCCTGCCCGTTCGAAATCAGCACGCCGTTGGTTCGCAGGCCCAACTCGCGCGTCACGAGCGGCCCGTAGTGATCGAAGACGTGATGCAGGATCCCCGTGCCCGACGTCTGGGTTCGAAATTCAGTCTGAAACCCGATCAGGCCGCGCGACGGGATCATGTAGTCCAGGCGCACCCTGCCCTTGCCATCCGGCTGCATGGCGCTCAGTTCCGCACCGCGCTCGCCGAGAGCCGTCATCACCGCGCCCTGGGCCGAGTCTTCTATGTCCACGGTCAGCAGCTCGTACGGTTCGCACGACACGCCGTCGATCTCCCGAATGACTACCCGTGGCTTGGAAACTGCGACCTCGTAACCCTCGCGGCGCATGTTCTCGAGCAACACGCCCAGATGCAGTTCACCGCGTCCGTAGACGATGAACTTGTCGGGGTCGTCGGTTTCCTCCACGCGTAGCGCGACGTTGTGAAGCGCCTCGCGCTCCAGGCGTTCACGCAGCTGGCGGCTGGTGACGAACTTGCCGTCGCGTCCGTAGAAGGGCGAGGTGTTCACCTCGAACGTCATGCTGATGGTGGGCTCGTCCACCGTGAGCGGCGGCAGTGCCTCGGGTTGCGACGGATCGCAGATGGTGTCGGAAATCTTCGGCTCGCCGATGCCCGCGAAGGCCACGATGTCGCCCGCTTGCGCGGACTCCACTTCGATGCGGGTGAGCCCGATGAAGCCCAGGATCTGGCCGATGCGCTCATTGCGGGTCTGCCCATCCCTTCCGACCACGGTGACCGGGGCACCACGACGCAACGTGCCGCGCTTGATCCGGCCGATGCCGATGGCGCCAACGTAGCTCGAATAGTCGAGCAAGCTCACCTGGAACTGCAGTGGCCCGTCCACATCCACGTCAGGCGCCGGGCAATGCTGCGCGATGGCGCGGAACAGTGCTCCCATGTCCGAGGCCGGATGCGCTGGATCCAGTGTGGCGAAACCCTCCAGGGCAGAGGCATACACGACCGGAAAATCAAGCTGCGCCTCGGTGGCGCCGAGACGATCGAACAGGTCAAAGGTCTGATCGAGAACCCAGCCCGGACGCGCTTCCTTGCGATCGATCTTGTTGATGACCACGATGGGCTTCAGTCCATGATCGAAGGCTTTCTGCGTGACGAAGCGCGTTTGCGGCATCGGCCCATCGACAGCATCCACGAGCAGCAGGACCGAGTCGACCATCGACAGCACGCGCTCAACTTCGCCGCCGAAGTCCGCGTGCCCGGGCGTGTCGACGATGTTGATCCGGTAATCCTCCCAGCGAATTGCGATGTTCTTGGCGAGAATCGTGATGCCACGCTCGCGTTCCAGCGCGTTGGAATCGAGCACACGGTCGGGCAGCTCCTTGCGTGCGTCGAGAGTGCCCGACTGCTTCAGCAGCTGATCGACGAGGGTCGTCTTGCCGTGATCGACGTGCGCGATGATGGCGATGTTGCGAAGCTTATCGATCACGGGTGGGGCCTGCGCTCAAAGGGCGCGCATTGTACATGGACGGGCCTGCTGTATCGACGCCGAGAGGTTCGGGCGTTCTCGAAGGTACCTGCCCGGCCGAACCTCTGCGTCAGTGCGCCGAATCGGTGCCCGCTTTCGGCTCCGCAGTCGCCGCCTGGTCCGCCGGGGCGCCCACCACGACGGGTATGGCGAACGTGCGGGCGACGCTCCCGGTATCGCTGTCGAGCAGCACCACGGCGCTCACGTAATACACGCCATTGTCCCGCGGCACGACACTCAGTTCGTGACGATAAACATTGCCAGCCAGGATATCCCGATACTCCGCCGGCGCGGCCATGGGCTGCACTGCAAGGGCGTCGGTTGAGATGTACGTCACACGCATCGCACTGGCCGAAATCTTGGGCAGCAGCGCAATCGCGATAATCAGTGGCTGGCCGAGCTCGGGGCGGTCCTTGAGCTCGAATTTGAGCTCTACCGACTCGTCCTTGCCGGCACTCACGCCTCTCACCATGCGCTTGAGTGCCGCGTCGGTCTCGGGGCTCTTCGTGACTGCGACAGCAGGTGTCGCTGCAGCTTGTGCCTTGTCGCTATCCGGTTGGCGATTGCAACCGAAGAGTATCGTGGCCAACACCAAGCTCAGAACGCAGCGCGCCGTAACATGTTTCATGAATGACAAAATTAGCACAGTGCTGCAGGCCTGTCCGAGATCAGATGTTGAGCGGCTCCTCATCCAGCGCATCGAGCTGACCCTGCAACGTACTCACGTGACCTTCCCAGTATCTGGGTTCGGCGAACCACGGAAACGCCCGGGGAAAGGCCGGATCGCTCCAGCGACGAGCCAGCCACGCGGAATAATGAATCAGCCGCAGAGTGCGCAGCGGCTCGATCAGCGCCAGCTGTGAGGCGTTGAAAACCGCGAACTGCGAATAGCCCTCGAGCAGGTCCGATGCTTGTGCGCGCATCTCATCGCGCGCGCCTGCGAGCAGCATCCACAGGTCCTGGATTGCCGGACCTGTCATGCAGTCGTCGAGATCGACGATATGAGGGCCTTCCGGCCTCCAGAGGATGTTGCCACGGTGGCAGTCGCCATGAATGCGATGCCAGTGAGCGCTCTGAAGCTCGAGACCCGCGTCTCGCACCCTCTCGATCAGGCGCTCCGTGACCTCGGCATAGCGATCGATGAGATAGTCGGGCAGGAAGCCGCCCTGCAGAACCGTCTCGCGCGCTTCATCGCCGTAGGTCGCGATCGACAGCATCGGCCGATGCACAAAGCGATGGGCCTGCCCCATTGCATGCAGCCGGCCGAGGAATCTCCCCATCCACAGCCGATCATCGCTGGTGGCGAGCTCAGGCCACTGACCGTTACGCCTGGGGTACACGGCGTAACGAAACGTGGAAAACGTCAACAGTGTACGGGCCTCGTGCAACAGCGGAGCCACGACCGGAATCTCAGCGCCAGCAAGCTCGAGCGCGAAACCATGCTCTTCGAGGATGCTCTCATCGCTCCAGCGATGCGGACGATAGAACTTCACCACGACGGGCTCGCCCGCCTCGAGGCCCACCTGATAGACGCGGTTCTCGTAGCTGTTGAGTGCGAGCACACGCCCGTCACAAAGGTGGCCCGCCGCCTCGACTGCCGCGATGACGATCTCAGGCGTCAGACCGGCGAACGGTGCCTCGGTCGCCGAGGGTGTTATCGGACCGGCGTCCCTTTCGCTATCATGCACGCGCGACGCAACTCCTACTTTCAGGCCCTGAATTCATGCCGCGATCCGCAATCCTGGTAACGGGTGGCGCAGGTTACATCGGCAGCCACGTAGCGCGACAGCTCGGCGAGGCTGGTGAGTCTGTCGTGGTACTCGACAACCTCGTGACCGGCTTCCGCGAAGCCGTGCTGCATGGAACGCTCGTCGTGGGCGAGACCGGTGATCGCGAGCTCGTCACCCGCATTCTCGCCGAGCACCGCATCGACACGGTCATGCACTTCGCTGCGCACACCATCGTGCCCGAGTCCGTGGCGAAACCGCTCAAGTACTACGGCAACAACACCTGCGCCACGCGCAATCTCCTGGAGTGTTGTACGGCGCAGGGCGTGCGCCATTTCATCTTCTCCTCCACTGCCGCTGTTTATGGAATCCCGCCTGGGGGAATTGCCGCGGAGGACACGCCACCTGCACCCATCAATCCTTATGGGACCTCGAAACTGATGAGCGAGTGGATGCTGCGCGATCTGGCGGTGGCTGGGAACCTGCGCTACGTGTCGCTGCGGTACTTCAACGTCGCGGGCTCCGATCCACACGGCCGGATCGGCCAGTGCACGCCGGCTGCCACATTGCTCGTGAAGGTTGCTTGCGAAGCCGCGGTGGGCAAGCGTCCGGGGGTGTCGATCTTCGGCACGGACTACCCAACGCCGGACGGCACCGGCGTGCGCGATTACATCCACGTCGAAGATCTCGCCAGCGCTCACGTCCAGGCGCTCGACTACCTGCGCAACGGCGGCGATTCGATCACGCTCAATTGCGGTTACGGGCACGGCTACAGCGTGCGCGAAGTGCTGCGGATGGTGGAGCAGGTCGCGCAGCGCCCGCTGCAGGTTCGTGAGGAAGCACGCCGGGCCGGCGATCCTTCCATTCTGATCGCACGGGCGGATCGCGTACGCGAAATGCTCGGATGGAGTCCGAAGCTCGACGACCTGGAAGCCATCGTGCGCACCTCGCTGGACTGGGAACGTAGGCAGCTCGCGGCACCATGGGTCTCGTCGCGAGCACCGAAGTTGTGAATCGGACCGCAAAACAGCCACTTCCCGCTCCTTCTGTGCTCGGGCCGGGCTGCTAGAATTGCCGGCCATGCGCCTAAAGCCGCGATCCCTGAGCGGGCTGATGCTGCTCGGCATGTCCCTCGTGGCCGTGCCGCTGCTGTTCGCGGTCATCAATGCGGCATTTCAGATTCGCCGGCTCGCCAGCCAGAGCGAAGCACTCGTCGTACAGGGCGTCGAGGGCACCCGCTACCACCAGCTGCTGTTCCAGCAGATTGCCTCCCTCGAACGCAGCGCCCGCCTCTACCAGGTCATCGGCAATCGCGAGCTGCTCGAGGTCTACCGCCAGAATCACGAACAGTTCCAGCTCACGCTCGAAAAGCTTCGTCCACTGCAGCCCGACCCGCGCAGCAATGCGCAGCTCGAGACCTTGCGCACCGAGAGCGTCGCGATCTGGCAGCTGCTGAGCACGCGTCGGCGTGGCTCGCCCGAGATCACGCAGGCGGTCAGCAATTTTTCGCGCCTGTGGGAAACGGCGACGGAGCTGGCGGACGCTAGCCGGCAGCGCATCGATCAGCAGCTCCAGACCTTGCAGGTCGCGACCGCGAGCGCGCAAAGGAATCTGTTCTGGCAATCCGCAGCGCTGCTTCCGGCTACGCTGGTCCTGACCATCGTATTCACGCTGGTGCTGGCGCGGCCGATCCGCCATCTGGACCGGGTGATCGGCGAACTCGGGCGCGGGACGTTTTCTCGCGCCATCAGGGTCAAGGGGCCGAGCGACCTCGAAGCCCTGGGCCGGCAGCTCGAGTGGCTGCGTGTGCGCCTGCTCGAGCTCGCACAGGAAAAGAATCGATTCCTGCGACACATGTCGCACGAACTGAAGACGCCACTCGCCAATATTCGCGAGGGCACGGAGCTCCTGCTCGACGGCTCGGTCGGCCAGCTGGCCGAGCGATCAGCGCGAGGTGACCGGCATCCTGCGCGAGAACGGATTGAAATTGCAGCGCCTCATCGAAAACCTGCTGACCTTCAGCACCTGGCAGGCGCAGAGCGTCGGCCTCGAGGTGAGCGAATTCAAGGTGCGGCCGCTGATCAAGAGCGTACTGGAGAGTCAGCGTCTCACGCTCGTGAGCCAGCGCGTGCGCCTCGATGTGCGCGTGGAAGACGTGAGTGTCGCGGCCGATCGCAGCAAGCTGAAGCTGATCCTCGACAACCTGCTTTCGAATGCCATCAAGTTCACGCCGCAGGGTGGCACGATCCACATTCACGCGCAGACGCTGCGCGACCATCTGGTCCTGGATGTGGCTGATACCGGGCCGGGCATTCCGCTCGAAGAGCGCAGTCGCATCTTCGAGGCCTTCTACCAGGGCAAGACCCCGCAGGGCGGGCACGTCAAGGGCACCGGTATCGGGCTCTCGGTCGTGATCGAATTCGTACACGCGCACAGCGGCACGATCGAGATCGTGGACGGTCAGTTTGCGGGTGCTCATTTCCGCATCCGCCTGCCGCTGCGCCAGCCGAGCGTGGGGGTCAAGGAGCCGGCGCATGCGGCGTAGCGCGCTTGCCGGCGCAATCGTCCTGGTTCTGGCGGCCGGCTGCAGCATCATGCCGAGCACGCCAGTGCCCACAAGCGCGCCAACCACTGCTCCCGACCCTTCCCTCGGTTCTATGTCGAGCTATCTCGACATGATGGAACGACTGTCGCGCGGCACGCCGGCCGAACAAGCCGAGATCGCGCAGGCTGCCAAGGATGCTTCGGAGCTGACACCAACAACGAGCAACCGCCTGCGATACGCGCTCGTGCTCGCGACACCCGGGCACGGCAAGTCGGATGAAGCCGCCGCGCGTGGAGTACTGACCCAGCTGCTCGCGACGCCGGAAACCATGCTGCCCGCCGAGCGTGCACTCGCGTGGATTTGTCTGAAGGACGTCGAGCAACGAATGATCCTGCGAGCGGAGAATTTGCGCCTGCAGGCCAGTGCGATCCAGCAGGACCGGGACAAGAACGCAGTCACCAGCCGGCGCCTGCAGGCGGAGATCGATGAGAACGCACGCC
>CAVPJQ010000012.1:0-325407 GCA_963705495.1 uncultured Gammaproteobacteria bacterium
CCTTGACCGGCTCGGATCGCAGGCGCACATCAACAATCGGAACTCGCTGTCGCGGCCCGAGCGATCGATGCTGACGACCAATGCACCGGGATCGAGCGGCGGGATCAAGCTCGCCGCGCTCAGTCGCGATTTGGGCCCAACGGGGGCGACGAGCGCGGTGCGATCCGCGGTGCTGCGTTGACGCGCGCGTCGAGCAAGATCAGCACGAGTGGGCCGCGGTGATCGTCCGTTGAGCGACGGTGCCGGGCCTCGCGCGCACCGACGAAGAGATCCAGATCGTGTTCGATCGCTACAAAGCCTCGCTCTATCGCCTCTACAACCGCGAGCTGCGCAACGATCCGACGCTGCAGGGCCAGATGGTGCTGCGCCTGACGATCGAGCCGAACGGCAGCGTCTCCTTCTGCGCGTTGTCCTCGACGGACATGAAGGCGCCGGAGCTGGTGACGCAGGTCGTCGACCGGGTGAAGACGTTCGACTTCGGCGCGAAGGAAGTGCCGGCGATCACGATCGTCTACCCGATCGACTTCCTGCCGGCGGCGTGAGGATTTCCAGCATGAGAGGTATGGCACCACCGAGTTGACCTGCTGACACACAAGTCTGGGCGCGATTCAGACAAGGGCAAAACCACCGAAAGGTGGCGACGCAAAGTCTCCGGTCTAAAGGGCGCAGGCCCCATGACGGCGGGACCGCCGGAATCCAGTCCGAGGTTCGGACTGCCTCGGTCCCCTTGCGATGACATCGCTGCACAGGTGGAACGAGGGTATTCATGAGTTCAGGGCGGACAATCAACACGAAAGCGAGCGGCGGCTGGATCGCGATCCTGCTGTCCGTTCTCGCATTGTGGGTGCTGCCGGTGGCTTCGGGACTGACAGGCAGTGCGTCGGCGGCTACGATCACTTTCCAATCCGTTACGGGAATCTGGCACGACCCAACGGATAACGTCCCCGGAAGTCAGCCGGGCGATCCCGTCATCACGAACGGCGATCCGACCTCGATTATCCGTTGGGGCACGACGTCCGGTACGCCGCAAAGCGGCTATGACTACACCACAACGACCCCGCCCCCGTTTACGTTGCCCGGCTCAATTCCCTTCTTTTCTCTTGGCACGTTTACGCATCGGAATTTCGAGGTCTCCGATCCTTCTCTGACTTCAGTAAAGCTCGATGTTCTCCTCGTGCTCAGTGTGGACGGCGTCCCAAACCCTCCATTGACCTTCACCTTTACGTTCAACCACGAGGAAACCCCGAACAACGCGGTGCCTTGTCCGTATCCGACACCACCCGGAGAGGGGTGTACGGACCGTGTGACGATTGTCGCTTCACCCCAGCCCACGACGTTCAACGTCGGCGGAGTGGATTACACGTTGTCGATGAGCTTTCTCGACGCCAACGGCAATCCGGTGTCCGAATTCATCACGAGGGAAGGTGGGGTCACAAACACCTCGGGCCTGGTGGGGCAATTCACGTTGCCCGGAGTGCCGCCCAATACGCCGGTGCTCGTAGTCAGGAAGTCGGGCCCGACGACGATGACGCCGGGACAATGGGGCAATTTCGGCATCGACGTCCAGAACATCGGCGATGCCGATGCGTTCAACGCGACGCTGCTCGATCGGCTGCCCGACGGCCCCACCGGGGGGATGTGCGACAACGCGCCCGAGGTGTTGAGCGCGCGCGTGTTCGCGCCGGACGGCGTGACGCCGGTGCCCGGCAAAGCAGCTCTGGTCCAGGGTACGGACTATTCGCTCGTCTACGACGGCGCCACGTGTGAGCTCACGCTCAATGCGCTCACCGCCGCTTCGGTGATCGGTCCAGGCGAACGCCTGGTGATCGCGTATCGCACGCAGCTCGACGCCGGTACGCAGAACAACATCACGCTGACGAACGTCGTGGGCGCGACGCAGTGGTACAAGGGCGCGAGCAACGACCCCAACCGTCAGTCGTTCACGCGAACGCTGACGGACGGCACGGTCGGGACGCTCGATTACCAGGATGCCCACGCGCTGGCCGTCAGTTTCGCCGGATATTTCTTCGAGAAGACGGTCGTGGATATCACGTCCGGCGCCACTCCGGCGACGATCGTGGCGCGCGGTGACACGCTGCGATACACGCTGCGCCTGCAGACGACCACTCAACCGCTCGACAACATCGCGATCTACGACGAGCTCGACGCGATGAACGCGACGCCTGGCTTCGCGCCCGGCACCCTCACGCTCGTTTCGTATCCCGCTGGGGCCGATACGAGCGCTACCAGTGCTACCGGCGGCGCCCAGGGAACGGGCGTCATCGATATCCGGAACCTGAGTCTTCCGGCGAACAGCCAGGCTGAGATCGTGTTCGACGTAACGCTCGGTCCCTTGGTCCCGAACGGCACCATCGTCGCGAACCAGGCCAGCCTGCGCCTCGCCGGGACGCCGTTCGCCTTGAGCGACGATCCGAACGTCAACGGCCGGGCCGATCCGTTCGTTGCCGGTGACGAGGATCCGACCCGCGTGCAGATCCTCGATGTGCAGCAACTCCAGATCACGAAACAGGTCGCAGTAGTCGGCGGCGGTCCCGCCGTGGCCGGCGCCCAGCTCGAATACCTGGTAAGCGTTACCAACGTCTCCCAGGTGCCGGCGTTCTATGTCGTGATCACCGACGACGTCAGCCAGCCGTTCCCCGGTTACCTGACCCTCGTCGACCAGTCGTGGACCATGAACGATTCGATGACGGGCATCACCGTCGCCGGGCCGCTGATCACCGCCGATTATTCGACCAGCTACGGTCCGCTACCGCCGGCGCAGTCGATCCAGTTGCGATTCCGCGCAACGATCGCACCCACGCTCGCGAACGGCACGCGCATCACCAACACCGGAGTGGTCACGTGGAACAAGCCACCGCAGACCGCATCCGCCAGCGTGTCCATCGACGTCGGCGGCATCGCCGGTGTCGGCATTCTCAACGGCACGGCCTGGCACGACGCCAACTTCAACGGCTTGATCGAAGCGAACGAGCGCCCGCTCGAGGGCTGGACAGTCGAGCTCTATCGCAACGGTGCGCTCGCGCAATCGACGCTCACTGCTGCCAACGGTGTCTACCAGATCAGCGGCGTCGTCCCGAATTACCAGACCGCGGATCGCTACGAGCTCAGGTTCCTCGCACCGGGCGCCGCGCTCAATACCGCCAAGCTCGGTCGTGCGCAGTCGGCCTTCACCAACGACCTGCAGCGGATCTCCGACATCGTCGTGCAGGCCGGCAGCAATCTGCAGAACCTCAATCTGCCGATCGAGCCGAACGGTGTCGTCTACAACACGATCACGCGCACGCCGATCGCGGGTGCGATCCTCAGGATGCTGCAGGCCGGCGGCGCGCCGCTCCCTGAAAGCTGCTTCTATGACCCGGCCCAGCAGGGCCAGGTCACGCTCGCGAGCGGCTACTACCGGTTCGACATCAACTTCTCCGATCCGGCGTGCGCGAGCGGCGGCAGCTTCCTCATCGACGTCGCGGCACCTTCGGCGGATTACGTCGCCGGCTACTCGCAGATCATTCCGCCGGTGTCGGGTCCATCGACGGCACCGTTCTCGGTGCCCGCGTGTCCGGGAAGTGCAGCGGATACGATCCCCGGCACATCGCAACGTTGCGAAGCGCAGGTTTCGGAGTTCGCACCCTCACAGGCCGTGCGCTTTCGCACGCCGGGTACGAACTATTACGTGCACCTGACTCTCGATGACAGTTTCGTGCCGGGCTCGAGCCAGATTTTCAACAACCACATCCCACTCGACCCGCAGCTGAACGCCGCGCTGGCGGTGACCAAGACCACGCCGCTCCTCGACGTGACGCGCGGTCAGCTCGTGCCGTACACGATCACGGTACGCAACGTCGGCGAGATGCCACTGCTCCAGGACGTGCGCGTCGTCGATCGCTTCCCGGCCGGCTTCCGCTATGTCCCGGGATCCGCGCGCATCGACGACAAGCCGGCGGAGCCCACGATGACAGGCCGCGAGCTCGTCTGGAATGACCTCCCAATGGACCGTGGCGAGCAGCACACGATCATGATGCTGCTCGCGGTCGGCGCCGGCGTCGGCGAAGGCGAGTTCGTCAATCGCGCGCAGGCGGAATACGGACCCACGGCCGCCGTCGTCTCCGGCGAGGCCACCGCGACGGTGCGCGTCGTGCCCGATCCGACCTTCGATTGCACCGATGTCACCGGCAAGGTCTTCAACGACGTCAATCGCAATGGGTTCCAGGATTCCGGCGAGCAGGGTCTGCCCGGGATCCGCCTGGTGACCGCGAACGGTCTCAGCGCGATCACGGACGCCTACGGTCGATATCACATTACTTGCGCGACCACGCCGATCGAGGGCCGCGGCAGCAACTTCGCTCTCAAGCTCGACGATCGCACGCTCCCGAGCGGTTACCGGGCGTCGACCCAGCCCTTGCGTATCGAGCGCGCCACGCGCGGCAAAGCGCTGAAGATGAACTTCGGCGCCTCGATCTATCGCGTGGTGAGCCTCGATCTGGCTGACGCCGTCTTTGAGCCGGGCACTACGGAAATCCGGGTGCAGTGGCAGCCGCGAGTGCAGTTGCTACTCGAAGAGCTGCGCAAGGCTCCATCCGTGTTGCGCCTGTCCTACCTGGCGGAAGTCGAGGATGAGCAGCTCGTCCAGAGGCGCCTGGGCGCCATCAAGCAGCAGGTCCTCGACGCCTGGAAGGGGATGGATGGCGCCTATCAGCTCACGATCGAGCCGGAGGTCTTCTGGCGACTCGGCGGACCGCAGAAGAAACCGGCGCTGCGCACACCAGCGAGCAGGTGAACGTCATGCGCAAACTCAGCTACTCAATACTCGTGTGGATGTGCTGCCTGAGCTCCGCGGTCGCCGTGGCGCAGACAGTGGAGGAGGCCCCGCTCGGCCAGACCGTGGAACGGCATCTGTCGAGCGATGAGCCAATGACGCAGTGGGTTCAGGACCCGGCGGTGGTCGAGAGCGAAGAGGGCGACAAGTTCGAAACGCAGGATGTCGCCGGCGAAGCGCTCGAGACGGTCAAGCTCACCAACGTGATCGCGCCGATTCATTTCGAATCAGGCGTCGCCGAGATTCCACCGGGCGACGTGGAGCTGCTGCGCAAGGTGCTAGACGGTGTCCGCGAGCGCCGCAACGTGCGCCTGCACCTGGTCGGGCACGCGGACGATCAGCCGCTCTCTCCGGCTCTTGCCCGGGTCTACACCGACAACGCCGGCCTCTCCCGCGAGCGCGCCGGCGAGGTGGCGGAGTTCCTGCAGCGCGCCCTGGACCTGCCGCCGGACGCAGTCACTTACGAATGGGCTGGCGATACGCGTCCGATTGCACCGAACACGAGCCTGGAGGGCAGAGCCAAGAATCGGCGCGTAGAGGTCGAGGTCTGGTACGACGAGCCGAAGCAGCGCGTCGCGCAGCAGGAAGTGCTCGTACCGCAGGACTTCAAGCGCATCAAGGTCTGCCGTGTCGAGACGCTCTGCAAGCTGCGCTTCAAGGAAGGCCAGGAGCGGCGAGCACGGGTGAAAAATCTGGTACCGCCGCTGCATTACGCGGACGAAACCACGGAAGTCTCCGATGAATTCGTCGAACACATCCGCAAGGCGCTCGACAACCTGAGCAACAAGCAGAACGTGGTGGTCAAGTTCATCGGCTACACGGAGGATGCGCCTCTCACCGACCGCAACGCGCGCATCTACGGCGACCAGCTCGCCTATTCGAAGGCCAAGGCGTTGCGCGTCGCGCTCGCCGTGCAGGAAGCCCTCAAGCTGCCGAGCGCCGCGGTGGCGAGCGATGGCCGAGGCTCGAGCCAACCGCTCGCTAGCAACGACACGCCGCAGGGACGCGCGCTCAATCGCCGCATCGAGGTGCAGTTCTGGCACGACGATCAACTGCAGGAGCTGCCGGATGAGCCGCAGCTGTGCCCCGCGACGGACGGCGCCGAAGTGGTGACCAGAGTCTACGATCCGCCGTGGGGCCGCATTGCACCGCTCGAGCTCGAGCAGGGACGTCCGATCATTCCGCCGGGCTACACCGAGCAGCTGCGTCGCGCGATGGTCGACGTCGGCGACAAGACCAATGTACGCCTGCGCTTCGTCGGCTACACAGCCAATGAGCGTCTCGATCGCCGCACCGCCGCGATCTACGGCGACGACGTCGGTCTCTCGGCCGCGCGCGCACGTCGCGCGGAGGAAGCGATCCGGCAGCAGATGGATCTCTCGCCGAAGCAGGCGGAGCACGAGGGCCGCGGCTACGTGCATTCGGCCGACGTCGTCAACACCGGCTTCACGCAGGACGACACTTCGCAGGTCGTCGTGCAGGTAGTCTACGATGAGCTCGCGCCGCTCGACGACTACGAGGGCGTGGACATCACCCGCCTCACGCGCGAGCTGAGCACCAAGAACGCCTTCGGGCTCAACCTGATGCACATCAGCGTGGACGGTAAACCCATCGACGATCCGGACCGCAGCTCCTCCGACGTGCAGCGCTGCACCGACGTCGCGCTCGAGAAGGCCGACATCCAGTTCCAGTTCGACAATCTGAGCTCTCGTCCGCGGCTGAGTGTCGTGGCATCGCCGACCGCCGTGCCGTTTCACCCGCTCGGGGAAAGACTCCTCTCCGGTCAGCCTGTGCGATTCGGCATGTACGCCAACTATTGGTCTTTCATCGAGCGTGCGGAAGTGCGGATATTCCAGGCCGGGCAATCGGTCGAGGACGCACCGCTCGCAGTCGTCGAGATCGATCCCAGCGGCCTCGCCGAATGGCAGCCCGTCGTGCCCCGGTCGGCAGGGTCCGCGCGCGCGTTGACGTACGTCCTGCGCGCATACGGTAAGAACGGCATGTTCGACGACACCAAACCGCAATCGCTGTCGATGATGATCGACGCTGGCCCTGGCGAGGGCTTGCCCGACGAGCTGCTGGCAAAGCGGGAAGACGCGGCACCGATGTCGGAAGAGGAACCACACATCGACGCTGACGCAATCGGCGTCACGACCACCTTCGAGACCGAGGATGCGACTTCAATTGCGGATGTAGAACCGGTGTCTGAAGAGGAGCTACGCGCCGACGCTGGCGCCATGGGCGTCACGACCAGCTTTGAGACCGATGGCGAGACCGATACTTTTGATCCCGAGTATCGGTCGAAGCGGGAAGGCACTGCTTCGATGCCGGAAGGCGAGCTGCTTGCGGGCTACGGCGAAAGCAGCATCGCAGTCCAGAACATTCGACTCGGCAGTGGCACGGTCAAGGTTCACGGCAGCAATATTCCCGCGCAACACACTGTGTGGGTCGCCGGCCGCCAGGTGCCCATCGACGCGAGTGGCAACTTCGTCGCCGAGGCGCTCTTGCCCTCGGGCCAGCACACGGTCGAAGTGGCTGTGCTCGATGAGCAGGGCAATGGCTCACTGTATCTGCGCGACCTGCAGTTCGAGCCCAAGGACCGCTTCTATGTCGGCATTGCGGACCTCACGGTGTCGGAAAGCCGCACTACCGGCCCCGCGGAGCTCCTGCAGGGTGACAACCCGAGCTACGACTTCGACTCGACGTTCGACGGCCGCCTCGCGTTCTACCTCACCGAGAAGCTCGCGGATCACTGGCACGTGACGGCGAGCGCCGATACGCGCGAAGGACCGGTGAAAGACCTGTTCAGCAACTTCCTGGACAAGTCGCCGGATTCGCTGTTCCGCCGCATCGATCCTGACTATCACGTCCCGACCTTCGGCGATGACAGTGTCGTGGAGGAGCTTGCTCCGACCATGGGCAAGCTCTACGTCAAGGTGAGCCACGACGAGAGTCACGCGCTCTGGGGCAATTTCAAGGTCGGCTATCTCGACAACGAGCTCACGCAGGTCGATCGGGGCCTCTACGGCGGCAACGCACACTGGCAGTCCGAGGCCACCACCGATTTCGGTGAGCAACGCGTTGCCGTCGATGCTTTTGCAGCTCAGCCCGGAACCCTCGCGAGCCGTGAAGAGTTCCGCGGCACCGGCGGGTCGCTCTATTTCCTGCACAACCAGGACATCCTGACCGGCTCCGAGAGCGTGCGCATCGAGCTCAGGGACAAGGACTCGGGGCTCGTGACCGGGGTGGTAAACCTGCGCCCGGTGCTCGATTACGACATCGACTACCTGCAGGGGCGCATCCTGCTGGCCGAGCCGCTGAACTCGACCGAGGATGACAACCAGCTGGTTCACAGCAACGGCGCAAGCGGCCAGGAGGCTTACCTGGTGGTGCGCTACGAATACACGCCGGGCTTTACGGAGATCGATGCCCTGAACACCGGCGGCCAGGGTCACTACTGGATCAACGACTCCATCAAGGTCGGCCTGACCGCGAGCAGCAATGACGACGGCGGGACCGACAGCAGTCTGCGCGGCGCGGACCTGACGCTGAGGAAGAGCGCCAACTCATGGCTGAAGCTCCAGGGAGGACGAAGTGAGGGCGCGGTATCGAACTCACTCCTGTCCAGCGATGGCGGGTTCGGCTTCGCCGGTCAGGACCCGCTCGCCTTCACTGATGCCAATTCCGACGGCTACCGCGCGGATCTCAGCGTCGGGTTCGACGACTTTTTCGCGGCGAACGGGGCTCGCCTGACGCTCTACACGCAGAGCCTGGATGCTGGCTATTCGGCTCCGGGGTTTGCCAGCCTCACCGACCGCCAGCAGTACGGCGGCACTCTGCGCGTGCCGTTTGGCGATCGACTGCAGCTGAACGCCAAGGCCGATAAGCGAGTGCAGGACCTGGGGCTGGAAACCTCGGCGCAGGAGCTGGACGTCGGCTTCCGCATAACCGACCACTGGAACGTGAGCACCGGCGTGCGGAAGGACTTGCGCGAGGACAACTCGCCCATCGTTCCGCTGACTCAGGAGGAGGGCGAGCGGACGGACGCGGTCGTGCAGGTCGGCTTCGACTCCCTCGCATCCTGGCGTGCCTACGCATTCGTGCAGGACACGGTGTCGAAGACGGAGAGTCGCGAAGACAACGGGCGCATGGGTGTCGGCAGCTCCTACCAGTTCGGTGAACGGCTGCGCATGAACATGGAGGTTTCCGACGGCGATCTCGGACCCGGCGGCAGGCTCGGTACCAACTACCAGCTCTCGGATCGGACCAATCTCTACCTCAACTATGGGCTGGAGAACGAACGCACGGATAACGGCTTGCGTACCCGCCGGGGCAACCTGATCTCGGGGATGAAGCAGCGGCTTTCGGACAGCAGCAGTATGTACGTCGAGGAGCGCTACCAGGACACCGATCAGATGTCGGGCCTCACGCATGCAACGGGTGTCAATCTCGCCGCCAACGACCGCTGGAACTTCGGCGCGAACATGGAAATCGGCACGCTGATGGACAGTTTCACCGGCGCGCGAGACCAAGCGCCGGGCCGGCGGCGTTCGCATCGCGTATGGCTTCGGCTCGATACAGATTTCGAGCGGAATCGAATATCTCTTCGACGACGCGGAGCAGCTCGACACCACGACGACGGAAAGAACGACGTGGCTGCTGAGGAACAGCTTCAAGTACCAGGTCACGCCCGACTGGCGCCTGGTCGGCAAACTCAACTATGCCGAGAGCGACAGCTCACAGGGACAGTTCTACGACGGTGGCTACACCGAGGCTGTGCTCGGCTTCGCCTTCCGTCCGGTGCTGAACGATCGGCTCACGGCACTCGCCAAGTACACCTATTTCTACAACGTTCCGACGACCGACCAGGTGACTCAGCAGAGCATCGCCGCGCAGTTCCTCCAGAAGAGTCACATCGCCTCGCTGGACCTCACGTACGATCTCTCCCAGCGCTGGTCCGTTGGCGGCAAGTATGCGTACCGTCTCGGCGCGATGAGCCTGGAGCGTGTCGACCCGCAGTTCCTCGACAACACGGCACAGCTCCTCATCCTGCGCACCGACTTCCGTTTCGGGCAGTACTGGGAGGGAATGGTGGAGGGTCGCATGCTCGATCTGCCCGATCTCGACGAGCAGCGTGGCGGCGCGCTGCTCGGCATCTATCGGTATCTGGGCGAGCACGTGAAGGTCGGAGCCGGCTACAACTTCACCGAATTCTCGGAAGACCTGACGGACCTGAGCTTCGACCACCAGGGTGTGTTCATCAACGTGGTCGGGTCGATGTGACGTGGTCGCGCAACGACTCAGCCTGAACCCCGCGATGAGCTGGCGCGCGTATCGAGCATGGTTTCGCGCGTGCGTGCTGCACGCGTGGCGAACGACCCGCGGCCATTTCAGTGCGGGGTGGCGCAGCGTGGTGGAGGCACTCGGGCCCGGCGTCGCGGCGATGTTCACTCCTTATATATGGTACGGCGGCGCGGACTCCGCCTGGATCGTGACGATCGCTACGGGCGTCGCTGTGAGCGTGCTCTGGATCTGCGTCGTATTCTGCTGGAACTTCGGCCTGGCGCCGTTTCGCCTGTGGCGTGCAGCCCAGGCGCGTATCGCGCAATTGGTTCTCGGTCGGCGAATCGACCGCCCCACCATCGCGCGGGAGCTGGAGCTATGCATCAAGCAGGGGCAGGCCTTGCTGGATTCCGGCACCCCCTCCCAGAGCCAGCTGTCCAACTGGTACGAACGGGTGCTCCGCGCTGTGTCACATGTGGGCGACGGTGACCGGGTAATGCTCGAGAATCTGGGGCCAGCCCCGGGGACACGTGGCGGCGCCTTGGAGCTACTGATTCTCGGTAATCGCATCGAGAAGCTTCGTCTCATCCGCGACCGGCAGCACTCTCGGCCGCGAGCGTGCAAGCATCGGCCCACGACGCACCGCTGGCGCCTTGCAACGCGGAGCAACAGCAACTCGCTAACCGCCAACCCGCTGGCTTAGTGAGTAGGAGAGTGCCGTGGCTGAGGACGCTGTAAGCGCCAATGTTCAAAGCGCGCTCATCGATGCCGGGCTTTGGCTCTATCACGGTTTCTTCGTCCCAGGCGATTACGTCTGCTCGATTCTGAGCACACATGCGCCGCGCGTTGGGCAATTCCTGGGGCTCCGCGCTGTCGGTCACGGAAGTGTGCTGTCCGGAATCATCTCTGGTGTGGTCTGGCTTGGCGCGATTGCCCTGATCGTCGCAGCTTGCAAAGTGGTTCATAGGCTCGACAGAGCGCTGACCGCATACATCGTGCGCCTGTATGAGGGATTGCAGCGGACAGGACGAATCCTCGCGAGGCGGCTGACCATTGCCTATCGATCGCGCGCGCTCAAGCGGCAGGCGCGATTGGCCAGAACGGAGGTCGCCGAGCAAGGTGAGCTCACTGCACTCGAGCTCGCGGTCCTTCGATCTCACCTCAAGCTGGCGCCCGGCCACCTGTTGACGGCGAGCGGCATCGCGAGCGCCCTCGACGTGAGCTCAACTCACGTCGAGCGGGCGTTAACCAGGCTCACGACGTTGAGCCTCGTTCACCGTACATTCGGCGCGGGCGATGGAGAGGACGGCTATCGGTTGACGCGACCCGGCGAGCTCTTTCTTGCCGCCTGCGGTCAGGCTCCTTGAGATTCATGGGTCTTTGCCGACCAGTCCCGGTATTTGGTCGCTCGCAGCGCTGAGGTCTGCGTCCTCTTCCGGGAGCGCAGTCGCCGGGCAGATCGACCTGCTGCCCGGCACTGCGGTGTCGCTGTTGAGGTTGGCTCGGGTTCTACGGCCCGAGCGGGACAATCTTGTCCGTGTACATGAACTCGATGTTGGAGCCGCGCATCTCGTGATCGCCGCTGAAGTTCTTGCCCGGGACCAGCGCGTAGTTTGCATGCGCGACCGCAGCGAGAAAGAGCCTGATGTTCAGCAGCGCCAACCGGTACTGCGCGCGATCGTGGAAGCCGATCGCAACGTCGACCAGACCCTTCAACACGGCGTACTGGAGCTTGGGCAGGGCCGTCTTTGAAGCGACGACGGAGGCCTGCAGCACCTTCAGCTTGTATCGCGTCACTTCGGCCATGCTCTGGCGGGTCAACTGCGCGTTCCCGTTGGCAAGGGTCCCCGCAAAGATTCGCACTCCGACGAACTGAAACGAACCGCCGAGGACCTTGCCACGTGAGCTGCCGCATCCATCGGTGACTTCGGTCACCGAGCCCTGGAAGCGGCCCGTGCCGAGCGCGCTCTCGAGCATGTCAGCAGGATTGGCGGACTGCCATCCCACGACGTCCCGGTGCGACACATCAGGATCAGTCGTGGAACTGCATGCATACAGATTCCCGGGCAACGCGTCTTCAGTCAGGTTTTCCACATTTATTGTGCCCTGCTGAACCTGCACCCCCGTGGTCTGGGTTTCGATCATGAGGAAGTCAGGATGGCCGCAAAGGTACGGCGGCACGACAACACGACCGTCGGCCAGTATCAGCGGGGTTACGCCACAACGATTCGGATCGTCATGAACCAGAGTTGTGCGCGCCGTAAAAGTAGCATTTTCTGCGACCAGCGTGCCGGGAGGGAAGATCTGATTCTGGGCGCCCGTCGGGTTGCAGCCCGGTCCACCCGCGGTACAGCTGCTCGCGGCAATCGTGACCTTGTCGCCGTACTCGATGATGTAGCCCCACACATTCGGGTGAAAACCTTCGTCGTTCCATCCGGATACGCCGCCGAGGCCGATTGCCAGGAAATTCTCGGCGGCGTCACTGTTCGCGTCGGGAATGCGAATGAGATTGTTGGGCTCGCCGTTTTGCCAGTTGGTGTAGGGCGAGTCCGTATTCTCTTCAGCAATCGCCTCGCCATTGAGCCACACCCAGCCACATCCGGGTTCCGGGGCATCGGTGACGCACGGCTCCTGGAATCCGCCCACCCAGAGCTCGGTGCCGGTGATCGGGGCATGCGGCGCAGTCAAGGTGTCCCGGCGCAACTGGTCCAGGAACTGGTCTTCCTCCAGTGAGCCAATGGTCGCGAGGTGACCTTTCACCTTGACGCCGTTGCCGAGATCCAGCTCGCGTTGCTCGGCCGCGGTCTTGGCGGCTTGCCAGGTGATATTGTTGGCGATGACGACCTGGTAGTAGCGGCCGTCAAACTGCACCGGCTGCGGCGCCGGCGGGTTCGTTGCCCACGTTTTCATTGCTGCCAATGCGAGCGCAGCGGCCACGAGCGAATGGAAGCCTCTTCTTGTGATCATTACCCGATCCCCCAGTAATTCAGTAATGCGAGAGCAACCGGGCGGGTTGGTCGGACCACCCTGTCTCTTCCAGCAAGCCTGTTGCGGTACTTAGCTGAGCTCGATCGAATCGTTGTGGGTGTGTTTCTAAAGACGCATTCGATCGGCGGCTAGAATGCCCTCAAGACATCAGCAAGGCAATACGTTTCATGAGCGCGCATCCATCAATCGGAACGTGCCGCCTGCGCCAGATACTTCGCCGCCTTTTCGGGTTGGCCCATCACCTGATACAGCTGAGCGAGCCATCGATCGGCGCTCTTCACATAATAGGGTAGCGCACCGGCGCCCGCGTGCAGCACACCATTGCCTTCCAGAAGCAGCTGCTCGGCCTGTTGGTACTGCTTGAGTCCCGCGAGCGCTGCGCCCTCTGCGTCGTGGCAGTCGCAACGCAGTCCCGCGAGCGCTGCGCCTTCCGCGGTCGTAGCAGTCGCAGTTCGCCAATGACTCGGGCCCAGTGACTTGAGGTACACGGCTCTCGCTTCAGCGGCGAGTTCACGCGCTTCAGCATAACGATGCGACTCGATCAGCGCGCCCGCAAGAAGCGTCACTGTGTTGGCCACGTCTGGATGCTCCGGCCCCAGCGCTTTCTTGCGCAATTCCAGTGTCTCGCGCAGCAACTGTTCGGCCGCCACAATGTCGTGTGTTTCAATCATCCACATCGCGACATTGTTCATACCTCGTGCAACGGAAGGATGTTCGGCGCCCAGCGCACGCTTGTTGATCTCCAGGGACTCCTTCGACAGCTCGATGGCGGTTTTCACGTCGCCCTTGTCGTGCATGACGAAGGCAAGATTGTTGAGTGTGATCGCCACGTCAGGATGAGCGGCACCCAGCAGCTTTCGCTGCATTTCCAGGGCTCTGTTGTAGAGGGACTGCGCCTCGTTGTAGCTGCGCTGCTCGTAGAGTGCACCGGCAACGTTGTTCAGACCGGTCGCTATCTCGGGATGCTCGCTCCCCAGCAACAGCTGCTTCATGGAGAGCGCTTCGCGAAACAGTTGCTCCGCTTCCTTGCTCTGCCCGGTTTCGTCGATCACGAAGCCGAGATTGTTCAGCGCTTCGGCGAGCTGGGGATGAGGGCCGTTGTGCAGTTCCCGGCGCATGGCCACGGCTTTGCGCAGCAGCGCGGCCGCATCCTCGTACTGCCCCTGGTCGTACAGATTGAGCGCCAGGCCCTCCAGGCTTTGCGCGACTTCGGGGCTGCGCGCGCCGATGAGCTTGGTGCGCAATGCGAGCGCCTCGCGAAACAGCGGCTCCGCGGCGGCAAAATCGCCCGTGCGGCTGAGCAGGTCGGCGAGCTCATAGATGCTCTTCGCGGTGTCGACATTCTCATTCCCGAGCAGCTCACGGCGTATGGTCAAGGCGCTACGGCACATCGGCTGCGCCTGGTCGTACTCTGCCTTCAGCTTGAGTACTTCGCAGAGTCGATCCATCGACTTGGCGACCTCGGGACGCTTGTCACCGCCATACAGAGCGCGGCGCTTGTCGAGGGCGTTCTGCAGCAGCGGCACCGCCTGGTCGTAGAGGCCGAGGCTCGTATAGACCGCGCCCATCGTTTCCATGAGCGTTGCCTGGATGGCAGGTTGCGCCGTCAGCTCCTTATTAATACGCGTGGCGCCCTTGTCCATGATCTCGCGCGCCGTGATCGAGTTGCCGCGCGCTTCACTGGGATCAGCCACGTTGAACAGGCCCACCATGAAATCGGTGGTCTGCTTGGCTGTTTCGGCTTCGATCTCGGCGCGCTGCCGCGCTTGATTCGCGGCGTCGCGTTGCTGGTTGGCGAAGAAGGCGCCCAGCCCGGCGATCACCGCCAGGACCGCCACCGCGGCGACCACGCCGGACCGGAGGCGTTGAACCCGTCGTTGCCGGGCAATCGATGCCGCGATGAAGCTGGCTTCAGTCTCGTGCAGCTCGATGCCGTGCTCGACCAGGGACTCGGCCTCGAGCAGCGGCTTACCTCGTGGCAGCAACAGATCCGTTGGCTTGTTCTCGGCTGCCCACCGCTGGGCCGCCGTCGCGATGCGCGCGCGAACGCGAAGGTTCTCGCGATTCTGCGCGACCCAATCCATGACGCGCGGCCAATGCCAGAGGAGTGCTTCGTGAGTGACAGTGACGACCGCACTGCCGTCATCGGCAAGCTCAGTCACGAACAGGCGATTCTCGACGAAGGTATCGACCAGCGCACGGCTCTTGCCCTTGGACAGATCAGACCAGGCCGCACGCTTGCGGCCGATCGTCTCGTGTCCGTCCTGTTCGATACTGACGAGCGCGTTCAGGATCTTCGGCAGTTCCGCCTCGACGTCGTCGGGCAGATCCTTGAACACCGTTTCGGCGCGCTGTGCGAGTGAGCCCTCGACGCCGCCCAGCTCCTTGTAGGCGGCCAGCGTGAGCATCCCATCTTCGCTGCGGCGTTGGTATAACTCCTCCAACGTGAACTGCAGGAGCGGCAGGATTTCAGGACGCTCGGCTGCAGCGTCGCGCAGCATGTCGTCCAGCCGTTCGTTGCTGGCTGAATCTTCCTCGAAGTGCAGCCCTGCCGCACGCGTCGGCAGGCGGATCATCTGGCCGATCTCGCTCGCCGTGGGCGGCATCAGATCGTATTGCCCGGCGCCTTCCTTCAGCGCAGAGAGCTTGGGAAAGTTGGCGAGTCGTGGGTAGAAGTCGCTGCGCAGAGTACAGATGACCCAGACCCGGCCGCTGCGGGCGAACGCATCGAGGACATCGACGAACGCCTCCCGGTGCCCGGGCTGGGTTTCCTCGTGCGTGAACAGTTCCTCCATCTGGTCGATGACCAGCGCGAGTCGACCGTTTGCCTTGCCATTCGCCGCAGCCTCACGCGCCAGGGCATTTCGTACGAGGGCAATTGCTGACTGCGGTGATTGGCGCAGCATCTGGGCAAGTTCGTCCGGGCCGCTCCCCTCGACGTCCAACAATGGCAACGCGTCTTCGCGGAGCAGTGCTTTGGCAAGCCCGGTGAAGATGTCGCCACGCACGTCGGTCGGCCTGAAGACGGCACGCCGCCAGAAGTCGACGCCTTCAATGACGCCTGGCCTGGTCAGCATCGGCAGCACGCCCGCGCGAACCACCGATGATTTGCCGCCACCGCTCATGCCGAGGATCAGGACAAACGAGCGTCCATCGGCTGCCTGGTTGCGTAAGGCCTGCAGGACGTCTGAGACGGCCCGCGTTCTGCCAAAGAATACCGGCGCATGCTCGAACTCGAACGCGGCCAGCCCCCGGAATGGGGATCCCTTTTTCCACACGGCGCGCGCTTCAGAAGTGGCGCTGACGCTCCGTGGAAGCTGCCGCTCAATCAACCGGCGCAGGTGATTTTCCAGCAGGATTTCGAAGTCGCCCGGTGACTCGTAGGGATGAAAAGCGGCGAGCACCGTTCCCTCGGTCCGGTCGTGGAACCACTTGTCGATGAATTCGTCGAGCTTCTTTTTCTGCGCCAGTCGCGCCATCAGGTCTTTTTCGTCGTCCAGCCGGACAGACGGCGGCGCGGTGCGTCGATAGACGAGCAGGTCCGGTTTTCCATTCCGGCGAAAAGCTGCCACGGCTTCCTCGAATTCGTACTCGGTGCCGGATTCGTATCGCGATCCGTCTGCACGCGTGAATTGCGCGGAAAGCCGGGTGCCGAGGCGCGACCAGAGTATCGCTACGACGACGTCAGCTTCTGACGGGTTGGCGATCTGCTGTTGAAACGTTGAGGTGGCGAGAAGCGGCTCGTGCTCCCACCGAACGGATTCGAGTACGACCCTGCCTGTGTACTCGCTTTGCAGCCGCTCGATGACCCGGCCAGCCAACGCGCGTTCTTCGAAGACATCGCCCGGCGAGGAAATGAAGAATCGCAGCGTCTTCACAGTTCTGGCCCTTATGGGAGCGAATGATCGCGCCGAAGACAGCTGTCCGGGCTGGCTGTTTATTTCCGCGCAGACAAGGATTGAACTGACTCTACACTGAAAATTTCGGCCAAGACAAGGCGTAACGCCGCATTGGACGGTGTGCAAGGAGTCGAGGAGGCCTGTTTCAGGCGCGACCTTCTAACCCGACGCACGAAGAGCAGCGAGGCGATTGCTTAGCGATGGAATGGCGGAGGTATCGGAAGCCCAAGCTGCACCTGGGCTCTGAGCATCGGGCCGTGAGCCTGGGACTGGAAATGCACCCGATACATCTGCGCGTCGCGAAAATAGCGCTGCAGGCGCTCGCCGCGTTTGACCACCGACGCGCCCACACTGTGAAACAGCATCTCGACGGCTTCGCAGGCTGCGCGACACGCTTCGCGCGAGGTGCCCCACACGCGCATCGTGTCCTCCGCAGTGATCGGCGCCCGCGTCTTCATCCAGCGTTCGCACTGCTCCATGTAGAGCCGTGTCGCCGCCAGCGTCAGTGCTTCCGCCGCATCTGCACGACACATCGCTTCGCCGTATAGCCTCTGAAACTCGGGTTCCTCCATGCGCCGGCGAGTAGGGTCTGCGAAGCTCGGCTTGACGCGCAACAGCCGCTCGTACTCCTCGCACGCTGCGCGCGCGGTGCCGGTGAAAATGGCGCCGAACTCGCAACTGAACCAGCCGAAGATGATGCCGAGGAACAATCCCTCCTGGTGAAGGCGCGTGCCGGGTGTGCCTTCCGGCAGGCCTGCGGTTGAAAGTCTCATGATGGGCGAGGGCGCGATGTGATGGTCCGGTACAAATAGTTCGGTGAGCTGAACGCTATTGGACCCGCTTCCCTGCATCCCCATCGCCGTATCGCCGTTCCAATCGGGCAGCACCGTGAAGCTCCCCTTCGGCACGATGAACACGATGCCACTCGGCTTGCCCGACTCATCCGGAATGACCGCGCCCCCGAAAAAATGCGTGCACACGGGAATCCCCGATGCGAAAGCCCAGAGGCCGCTGACGACATACCCTCCATCGACTCGCTCGAACTTCGGGATGCCAGCAGGCCCGGCCGCGTACGCCGCACGGAAGTCGCCCTGAGGTCCGAAGATCTCGCGCTGCACCGCTTCGCTGAAGCAGGCACCGAGAACGATCGCGTGCGAGGACGCCAGGGTGTAGCACCAGCCGCTGGCCGGATGCCCGCGCGAGAGCTCGATGATCACGCGGACATGAGTCTCGCAATCCGTACCCAGGCCGCCGAACATCCGCGGTTGCAGGATGCGATAGAAACCGCCCTCCAGCAGCCGGCGGTGAATGGCATCGGAGTAGCAGCCACGCGCATCGTTTGCGTCCTGCTCCTTGCGCAGCTCGGCCGCGATCTGCCTGGCCTCGGCAATCAGCCATTCGGACGTCCGAGGCGGTACGGATGGGCTCGTCATTGGGCTATTCTCCGAGCCATCGGCCACATCAGCAAGCACACAGGAGACTGTCATGGCCTTGATTGCCGTCACCGGCGCGTCGGGAAAGCTCGGTCGCGCCACGATTGGTTTTCTCCTCGAGCGCAAATTCGCGCCGAACAACATCGTCGCGGTCGTGCGAGACCCGGCAAAGGTTGCCGATCTCGCCGCACGCGGCGTGCAGGTGCGACGCGGCGATTACACCGACCCCGCTTCGCTCGAGACCGCGTTCCGCGGCACCGACAAGCTGCTCTTCATCTCCACCAGCGCACTCGGCGAGGAGCGCATGCTTCATCATCGCAACGTCGTCAACGCGGCGCGCGCTGCAGGTGTCCGGCATATCTTCTACACGAGTGCCATCAAGCCCTCGGCCAACGCGAAGTTCGCCGCTGCGCCGGGACACTTCCATACCGAGGCGCTCATCCGCGAGAGCGGCATTCCGCACACCTTTTTCCGCAACAATCTCTATCTCGACATCATTCCCTTCATGTTCGGCGAAGCGCTGCAAACCGGAACGCTGGTGCACAACGGCGGCAGCGGACGCATCGGTTTCATCGCGCGCGAAGACATTGCCTACGCGCTCGCTGCTGCACTTACCGCAGGAGAGCATGCGAATCGCGAATACCCGATCACGGCGATCAGCCCGTACAGCCTCGACGAGGTAGCGAGCGCGTTGGGCGATGCGGTCGGCAAGAGCGTGAAGTACGTGCCGATCACGAGCGATGACTTCCGCAAGGCTCTCGAGGCGAAGGGGTTGCCCGCGCCGGCAGTCGCAATGACCGTGGGGCTTGGCGAGGCGGTGCGGGCGGGCGAATTCGATGCGGCTCGACACAGCTCAAACAGTTGATGGGCCGAGAGCCGGTGGCATTGGCGCCATTCCTGCGCAAGGCGCTGGCGCCGAAGTGATCAGGGATTCGAGAGGCGAGGCGCATCCGCTGCGCCTCGCCTGCGTCGAATCGTCAACTCAGCGAGCTGCCACGTTGATCGCATGCCCATGCAGCGCGGTGAGCGTCGGCGCGTTGACCTGGCTGACGGCCTGGTCAACGGTTGCCTTGTAGCACTTCTTCCATCCATTCCGTACGCTCGGATACCACTGTGCAAAATTGGGACCGCACGCGTTAGCGCGCGGCAGCACTGATGCGGCGGTAGAGGACGCGGGCGCCTTCCGGGTTGGCGAGATTCAGGTCGTCATAGCGCACGTGCACAGCGTCGCGATCGAGTGTCTTCGGCTGCGCGGAGTCCGCGAACGCGGTTCCCGAGCCAATAAGAAGGACTACCAGGGCGGTACAGGTCAGGCTCTTCACGGTTGAGGTCATCATGTGGGCATCTCCTGTCGTGGGTTTCACTCGCGGGGCACTTGCCCTGCGGCCGGGGCGTACAATCTCGCGACGAGCCCGCTGACTCTTGGCCACGACCTGAAACGTTCGGAAAAATCTTCTGAAGAGCCCGATCGACAGGACCTCCGACCAGCGGGTCGACGAATTCGGCGACTTCCGACTGGATGCGGGGCGCCGCCAGCTGCTGCTGAAGGCGGACAGGCCGCGCCCTGCCTCTCAACGCCAAGGCGCTTTGACACCCTGCTGCTCTTCCTGCAGCGCCGCGGGGAGGTGCTCGACAAGGAAACGCTGATGAAGGCCATATGGCCTGACGTGATCGTCGAGGAAAACAACCTCAACCAGAGCATCTCGGCCGTTCGGCGGATACTGGGTGACTCACGGGACGAGCACCGGTACATCGTCACGATCCCTGGAGTCGGCTACCAATTCGTATCCGACGTGAAGGTGCTGAGCGACGAAGCCAGCTCCGGGAACAGCGGAGTCGTCCTCAGGGTCGGCGTCCACGAGGCTCCTGGCGCTGAACCAGAACGTACGGTCGGAACCGGCGACAGCGGCTCCGACGGCGGTCGCGGCCGACTGACGTTGACGCTCGTGCACCTCCGGGACAAGCCCGGTCATCGCCAGCAGCCTGAGCGCGATCACTGCCCGGCCCGCGGTGAGATGGGCGGGCGTCGCGGTCGTGCTCCTGGTCGTCGGCGCCTTGATGTGGGTGCTCGGTCATCGGGCGGAACGCCAGACTGGTTCGCAATCCATCCGACGCCTGCATCCGAGTCTGCGACCGACAGTACCGCGCCGCGCCTTGCCGTCCTGCCCTTCGCGAACCTCAGCCCCGAGCCTGCGAACGCGTTCTTTGCGGACGGGCTGCACGAGGAGATCCTCAGCACGCTGGCCGAGCGGATACCGGGCATCGCGGTCATTTCGCGCACGACGATGATGAGCTATCGACAGACCCCGAAGCCCCTCGGCGAAGTCGCGCGGGAGCTCGGTGCGACGCACGTCATGGAAGGGACGGTACGTCGCGAAGGCGACCATGTTCGCCTCACCCTGCAGCTCGTCGACGCCGGCACCGACCGGTATCTCTGGTCGCAGACCTACGATCGCGCGCTTGCGAGTGCAATGACGCTGCAATCCGAAGTTGCGGCGGACGTGGCAACGCAATTGTCCGTGCGGCTGGCGGCTGATGCGGAAGGCACGAAACCCATCACTCGCGATGCAGAAGCCTACGACTTATACCTGCGCGCACTCGTCATCTTCCGGGACCTCGACTTCAACGACGATTCTCAGAACCAGGCGCTGGAGGATGTGCTGAATCGCGCTCTCGCCCGAGACCGCAGTTTTGCACAGGCGTACGCACAACGAGCGCGTCTTCATACCGTGCTGTTCAGCTGCGGCATGGACACGAGCGACCGCAACCAAAGTTCCATCTCCGCGGATCTCGCCGCAGCCCAGCGCACTGGCGCCGAACGACCCCATCACGCGAGCGCGCATTCGGGTACTTCATGCTGGCCGTTGGCCAGTTCTCCCGCTCGGTCGAAGCCATCGAGGCAGCGGAAGCGGCCGGCCTGCGCGATACCGAATGGCTCATTCCGAAGACTCGCGCTTTGCTGGCCCTAGGGCGCGTCGACGACGCGATAAAGGTCCACGAGCAGATGCTGTCGGTGGATCCCGCAAATCGGCTGGTGCTCATGTTCACAGCAATCCACATGCTGCTCGTGCAACGACCGGACGTGACAATGCGCGTTACCAGGCTCGCCGCCGAGACTTTCCCGGATTTAGCCGACTTCTTTCGCGGTTACGCGCTGCTCGCTGCGCGCGGTGACCTGGAAGCCCTTCACAAGGCAGTCGCCCCCATTCTCGCGGACTCGAACCTGAGCGCGCCTCAACTGCGCGCTCCTTTCATCGTCGGAACCAATTATCAGGTGCTGCGCTTCGAGCACCGCTACCGCGAGCTCGTCGAATTCCTGAAGCGCGTCCCGGCGCCGTCCCTGCCCTTCTATGGAGATTTGAACGAGATCTTTGAGTCCGTGGGCGAGCGGCCCATCGCCGAGCAACTCGGTTGGGCTTACCTCCTGCTCGATCAGCGGGCGCAGGCCAGGGAACAAGGAAAGGCAGTGCTCGCGTTTGTAGCGGGGCATGGCGAAACCAAGTTGAATCGCTACTACCTTCGTCTCCTTGCCGCTGCGGGTTACACCTTCACAGGGCAGAAACAAGAGGCCGTCACGGCGGCGCGCGCGGCGCTTGGGCTCGTACCGCGGTCCGAGAATGCGGTCGCGTGGGTGGGAGTCACCTCGCAGGCCGCCCGGGTCTACGCCTGGAACGGGGAGGAAGATGAGGCAGTGAAACTGCTCGAAGCAGTCACTGGTGCCGCGCCAGGTATGCTGCCCGGATTGATTGCGAGGGATCCGCTCCTCACGCTTCCGCTCAGCCGCAACGCGCGCTTTCAGTCGCTCGCGGCGCGGCTCGAGGAGCAGATGAGCAGCGTTCGGCTGTAGCGGCCGCATGAAATACCGCGCCGTCCTTCTCATCACATGGATCGCGGCGGACGTGGCGTGGGCACAGCCGGCTTCCGATCACGATGCGGTGCTCGAAGAAGTCATCGTCACGGCCCGGTTTCGACGGCAGAACCTGCAAGAGACACCCCTGGCCGTCAGCGTAATCGACGGCGCGAGCACCCAGCCGCTGTCAGCCCTTCGGCTTTACTTGAACCTGGCAATCCAGACTTCAAACCCCTGCAACAGGGTCAAGAGAATTTCCTTGGTGCCCTCGTTCGTGAGCTTGCCCGCCTCGTCGAAGAGGCCAGCGGCGCCCGGCATGTAGACCTCCGGACCGGGCAGCGTTGGTGAATTGATGACGGACATGGTGAGTCGCAACTGTTGATGCGCGGACATTGCTCCAAGCGGGCCGGGCGTGAGACTGATCACTGCGGTGGGCTTACCGTTCCAGACGCTGTGACCCCACGGACGCGTACCGACATCGATGGCGTTCTTCAGCGCGCCTGGCATGCCGCGGTTGTACTCCGGCGTCACGAACAGCACCCCGTCCGTACCGGCAACCTGCGTCCGGAATGCGGTCCAGGCAGGTGGTGGCGTCGAAGTCTCGAGGTCCTGGTTGTACAGCGGCAGATCACCAATGCCGATGTCCACAAAAGACATACTGGCCGGCGCGATCTCCTTTACTGCCTGCGCCATCAGCCGGGTGTATGCGCCCTTGCGCAGGCTGCCAACGATGAGACCGATCTTGTTCTTCATGGAGATGTCCCTTTGCCCACTAGCCGCGTTGCGGGAGGCATTCTAAATGATTACCGCCCCCGAAAATCACGGACATGCCTCATGCGCTAACGTTCCGATAGCGCGCTGCGTACGCAAACGCACAGACGGTGTATCTCCAGGCCTGTACGAGGGCTCCACCGAAATCAGTTGGAAAGGAGATCAATCGTGAAGCAAATCCCAACGCGGCGCGGCTGCCTGATGGCGCTGGCGCTCCTCGTGGTGGCGCTCCCCGCGGCAGCGCAGAAGAAGCCCAATATCCTCATCATCTGGGGCGACGACATCGGCGGCTTCAACGTCAGCGCGTACAACCAGGGCATGATGGGCTACAAGACCCCGAACATTGACCGCATCGCGAAGGAAGGCGCGCTGTTCACGGACTGGTACGGACAGCAGAGCTGCACCGCCGGCCGCGCGGCGTTCATCACCGGCCAGTCACCGATCCGAACCGGTCTCACGAAAGTCGGCCTGCCGGGCGCGCCCGAGGGCCTGAAGCCGGAAGACCCCACCCTTGCCGACCTGCTCAAGCCTCTTGGTTACGTCCACCGGCCAGTTCGGCAAGAACCATCTCGGCGACCGCAACGAGAATTTCCCAACCGTGCACGGGTTCGACGAATTCTTCGGCAACTTCTACCACCTGAATGCGGAAGAGGAACCGGAAAACGTCGATTACCCGAAAAATCCCAAGTTCAAAGCGATGTTCGGTCCGCGCGGCGTGTACCACTGCTTTGCTACGCGATACAGATGACACCACCGTGGACCCGCGCTTCGGCAAGGTCGGTAAACAAAAGTGCGAGGACACGGGCCCGCTGAACATCAAGCGCATGGAAACGGTGGACGAGGAAATCACGGCCGGGGCGCTCAAGTTCATGGACAAGGCGCACAAGGACGGCAAGCCGTTCTTCGTCTGGTGGAACTCCACCCGCATGCACGTGTTCACGCATCTGAAGCCGGCGTCGGCCGGCAAGACCGGCCTCGGCATCTATGCCGATGGCATGGTCGAGCACGACGGCATGGTCGGCCAGTTGCTCGCCAAGCTCAAGGAGCTGGGCATCGAGGACAACACCATCGTCATGTACTCCACCGACAACGGCGCGAAGACCTTCACCTGGCCTGACGGCGGCACGACGATGTTCCGCGGTGAGAAGAACACCCAGTGGGAAGGCGGTTTTCGTGTGCCCACGATGATCCGCTGGCCCGGTGTCATCAAGCCCGGCACGATCATCAACGACATCGGCTGCGCACGAGGACATGACCCCGACTCTGCTGGCCGCGGCGGGAGACACCACCGTCAAGGAAGACCTTCTGAAGGGCAAGCAATATAGCAACATGACCTTCAAGGTCCACCTCGACGGCTACAACCTGCTGCCCGCGCTCAAGAGCGGGGGCGAATGGCCGCGTAAGGAGTTCCTGTACTGGACCGACGACGGTAGCGTCGCGGCCCTGCGCTACAACAACTGGAAGATCAGCTTCCTGAAACAGAACGCCATCGGGATTACAGGTCTGGGTTGAGCCCTTCGAGGAATTGCGCATGCCGCTGGTCGAAAACCTGCGCATGGATCCCTTCGAGCGAGCCGCGGAAGAGGGCATTGGCTATGGGCAGTGGATGGCCGATCGACATGTTCGTGTTCGCGCCTGCTGGGGGCTACGTCGCGCAGTGGCTGCAGAGCTTTCGCGAATTCCCCGCGCCAGAAGCCCGGCAGTTTCAACCTTGACCGCGTGATGGAGGCGGTGACCAAGCCACAAGGCGGCACCAAGTAACGCCACGCTGATGCAAACGCGTGAGTCAACCAACCGGCCGCACCCGTCCAACGGGTGCGGCGCGATCGAGGAAGGCGCGCTACTAGTCTAATGTTCCGCGAGCTCGCGATAGCGACGCGGGGTGATCCCCAATAGCCGCACGAACGCGCGCCTCATCACGTCGACGCTGCCGAATCCAACCGCCGAGGCCACGTGCTTGAGGCCTCCATCCGTGCGTTCGAGCTGACTCCGCGCCGCCTCCACGCGCATCTGGAGCACGTACTGCGCCGGCGTCGTGCCGACCTCGCGAGTAAACACGCGCTCGAAGTTCCGCACGCTCATCGACATCCGGTCCGCGAGGTACTCTACCGACAGCTTCGTCTCGAGATGGTCGGCGATCCAGATCTGCAGCTCACGGATCGACGCCATCTCGGACGCCTGCGAGGCTAGCGAGACGCTCACCTGCGGCTGGCCGCCCGGCCGTCGCAGGAACAGCACCAGCTCGCGTGCCGCTTCGTGTGCGAGAGCGGCGCCGCAGTCTTCCTCCACCCACGCGAGCGCGAGATCGATGCTCGCCGAAGTGCCCGCGGAGGTGTAGATGTTCCCGTCCTTGACCCAGAGCGGCTCGTGCTCGACGCGCACGCCGGGATATCGCTTCGCCAGCTCGCGGCCGAACCTCCAGTGCGCGGTCGCTCGGCGTCCATCGAGGAGCCCGGCCTCTGCGAGCAGAAAAGCGCCGACACACACGGCGCCCACCCGACGCGACTCGATCGCCATCCTCTTCAGCCACGTAGATAGCGCGGCATCACGCACCGACTCGCGTCCCCAGCCCGCAGACCAGGAGCACGGAATCGCACGCGCCTTCGACTTTCCTGAAATGGTGCCGGGCGATGAAGGTCAGTACACCGCCTTCGCCCTCGACCGTCAGACGATCCGCGTTCGTGACGACCTCGATTGCGTAGATGGGCCTGCCCGCAAGGCGATTGACTGAGTTGAACACCTGCATCGGTCCAACCAGGTCGAGCTCATCGACCGGGGGCACTGCCACGACGATGATCCGGCGGCTCGATGCGTGGCGACGCAAACCAGTTTTCTTGGACGCGGAAGCCATGTGTTCACTCACTATGCCGCCGTGTCGAAACGTCTCGCAAGCGCGATGTCGCGCGATGGCCGATTCCGTCGGATCTGTGTCGCAAGGCGATGTGCCTTCATCCAATAGGATGCGCGTCTACGTGGATCGAGGGCCGATCATGGACCATCGCTGGCTTACGATCGTTAGCACGGTGCTTCTCGCAGGCACAATGCTTCCGGCGCTTGTTGTCGCTGAGGAACGGGGCCCGTACGCACGTATCGCGATCCTGCGCCCGCATGATGGCGACACCGTCGACTTCGAAGCGGGGTACATCCGACACCTCGAGTGGCACCGACAGGCCAAGGACACATGGGCCTGGTATGGCTGGACCATCTGGGCTGGCGAGCGACAGCGGTGGTTCGTCTACGCAACGTTTGGGCATTCGGCAACTAGCCTCGATAACCCGGTGGCACCGGCGGAGGACGAGCGCGACAACATTTCCAATGTCACTCCACATGCTCAATATCTAGGCAACGCGCTCTATGAGTACCTGCCGCGTGTCTCGCGTGGCACAGGCGAGCCGCAACCGATGGCTCGGCTGGAGTTCACCATCGTGGATCTCGTGCCGCGAGCGGAAAGGGCCTTCGAAGCAGCGCTCGGCGAGGGGCAATCAAGGCTGCAGGGCGAGACACTCTGGTATCGGATGGTGGCGGGTGGTACCACTCCGCGCTACGTGCGACTGCGCCCGCGATCCAGCCTGTCGGCGATTCTCGGCGAGGATGTTCAGGCGGTTCCTGACAAGGTGAGTCACCTGGTCGCGAAAACGACCGTCGAGATCCTGACTCTGCGACCAACCATGAGTTACGGCCTGTCGGCGGTTCCGTGAGCGCGCTCGGCGCAAACTTCCGATGAGGCTCTACTACGCTCCGGGCGCGTGCTCGCTTTCGCCGCACATCGTCGCGCGCGAGGCCGGCCTGCCACTGCAGCTTGTGAAAGTGGATACCAAGACGCACCGCATCGAGGGCGGCCGCGATTTCCATGCCGTCAATCCGCGCGGGTACGTGCCTGTCCTGGAGATGGATGACGGTGCGCTGCTGCGCGAAGGCTCGGTCATTGTGCAGTTTCTTGCCGACCGAGTTCCGCAGGCACGCCTAATCCCCACCGCTGGAACGATCGATCGTGTGCGTGCGCAGGAGTGGTTGAACTTCATCGCCACGGAATTTCACAAGCCGTTCATATGGCTACTCAGGGGCGTAGCAGCCGAGGAAGTATTGAACGCACAGCGCGAGAAGATCGGTAAGGTACTCGTCGAGCTTGATCAACACCTGAGCGTGCGCACCTACGCGATGGGGGAGCAGTTCACCGTCGTCGATGCATACGCGTTCACCATTACGAGGTGGTGCAACCTCGAGAAGGTGAAGCTCGATCTTGACCCTTACGCAAACGTGCGCGCATTCCTGGCGCGCCTGGCAGACAGGCCTGCGGTGCGGGACGCGTTGAAGGCCGAAGGGCTGGACCCGCCGGCGTGATGATGGATATCGCGCGCGTCTGCTGATAACGCGCAGAGCGTCCATCGGTGTCGACTGTGCATCCGGAACAGACCGCAACGCCGCCTGGCACGCTTTCACCACTCATCCTCGCGTGTCTGGCCGCGACCTGGTTCATCTGGGGATCGACTTATCTCGCCATCAAGTTTGCACTGGTCAGCTTCCCGCCGTTCTTCCAGATGGGCACGCGCTTCCTGATTGGCGGGACGTTCCTGTTGCTTTGGGTGTGGTGGCGTAGGCAGAAGATGCCGACGCTCACACAGTGGCGCAATGCGGCGATCGTCGGCACTCTCATGCTTGCGGGAAATGTAGGTGGCGTAGCGTATGCCGAGCAAACCGTGGCTTCTGGCCTGGCGGTCTCGTTCATCGCCATCGTGCCGGCACTGATCACGATAGCAAGCCTGCCATTCGGAATACGACCCTCCCGCCTTGAAGCGATCGGTATCGGCATCGGCATAGTCGGTGTACTGCTGCTCGTTCGCGGCGAGACGTTTACGGCTTCATCGTCCGGGCTAATCGCAATCACCATCGCAGCGCTTGGCTGGGCGATCGGCAGCGTTCTGAGCCAGCACGTCTTTCCGCTGGCGCCCTCCTTCGCAGGCTTTTCCAGCGCAATGATCTGCGGTGGAGTCGTACTGCTGGTGCTTTCGTTCTTGACAGGCGAGGCCTTTCACTGGCTACCACAACCGCTTGCCATCGCGGCATGGATGTATCTCGTGGTCTGTTCACTGGTCGCGTTCTCCGCATACATGGTGCTGTTGTCCAACACCAGACCAGCACTCGCCTCGAGCAATAGCTTCGTGAACCCGGTGATCGGAATGTTCCTGGGCGTTTCCCTTGGCGGCGAGAAGGTCACGAGCCATGAGTGGCTTGCGGTCGGCATCATCGTGCTGGGTGTGACGATGCTCATCCTCGGACGTCGATGATAAGAACTTGGTCCCCGCATGCGTATATTTACGGGGAGGGGATCGGGTAGCCCGAATTCCAACCCTTCCCCTAGCCGCGGATAGTTGGCGTTCGAGAGGGCCAACACATGAACAGATTTCTTCAGATCACTGCCGCTGCGGTGATTTCACTCTTGATGCAACCCGCGTTCGCACAACAACCCGCCGGAGGCACGAAGGATGCTCCGCTGGCGCAACCTGCTCCGAGCCCGGAGGAGGTCGACAAGCTGTTTGCGAAGATGCAAGAGAGGATGGCCACGATGCAGGCGCAGATGGACAGGATTCGTCAGGCCAAGGATGCCAAGGAACGGCAACGACTGCTGCAGCAGCACTGGACCGCCATGCAGGACACGATGACCCTGATGCACGGCGAGTGGGGCGGCATGATGGGCGCGAGCGGCCCGATGATGGGCGGCAACAAGATGGGTGGGCACATGATGGGCGGGCCGATGATGTGGGGCCAGTATCAGAACCTCACGCCCGAGCAACTGAAGCAGCGTCAATACATGATGGATCGGTGGCTGCCGATGCAACAGATGATGATGGATCAGATGATGCAGCATCATTTCTGGATGCTGCAGCCACAGCCAGCTGAAACGCCGAAGAAATAGCAGGACTCAGGCAGGTTCGAGCGCAGCGTTCCTCTTATTGGCTCGGTTCACTCCGTTTTCAAAGGGGCTTCACCGTCGCCGGGTCGGTCAGCTCTCGCGGCGGCTTGTCGAACAGCACACGCAGGCGCAGCCCGAGAAGTTCGGGCTTGCTGAGCGCGTTGCGCTCCTTGATCACCCGGACGAGCAGCGCCGGGTCGTCGGTGATGATGTTGTCCACGCCGCGTTCGATCATGCGCATCATCACTTCCGGTGTGTTGACGGTCCAGACGTGAACCTCCTTGCCAGCCCGGTGCGCACGCCGGATGAGCGATGAAGTCGCCTGTGCGGAGTTCAGGCTGAGGAAGTCGGCCTCGGTACGCACGATGTTGCCCACGGCAGCCGTGACGATGTGACCGGTCTTCAACCGCGGCTCGATGCTCTTGATCTGTTTGAGGGCGGCGTAGTCGAGAGAGGTGATTACGACCTGGTCCAGCATGTCCTCGCGCCTCAGCAGGTCGACTACGGCCGGCGCGAGCTCGGGGTCCGGCACGTTGTACTTGAGCTCGATGTTGATCTTCATCCGTCCGCGCGCGAGATCGATGACGTCTTCGAGGAGCGGCGCGTGCTCGCCGGTGAACGCCACGCCGTACTTGCGCCCGATGTCGATGCCGGCGAGTTCCGCGGCAGTCAACTCGCCGAGCTTGCGTGGGTCGCCCCCCATCCGCATGAGATCGCCATCGTGCAACACGGCGACCTGGCCGTCGCGAGTGCGTTGCACGTCAAGCTCGCTGTAGGTCGCCCCGGCATCCATCGCCGCGCGGAATGCGGCCAGGGTATTCTCGGGCGCGGCAATCGAGGCACCGCGATGTGCGGTGATCGCGACGTTGGCTTCGAGATCGAGTCTCGAAGCGAGGAACCACGCTAAGGCGCATGCGCCGACAAGGAGGACCAGCGTGGTCAGGACCGCGGGCCATGCCATGAACCGCGCGCGTTCCTCGCTGATCTCGAGCGTCGCCGGCGTACGCCATTTCGTCGCATCGAGCTGCTCCGCGTACATGCGAGTCACGAGGAACTCGTGGCCGGCGAGATGCAGGCCACCGTAAAGGAACCCGCCGATGAGCGTCACGACGATATACAGCGCCAGGAGCGGGAGCACACGGCGAAAGTCGATGCCCGCCCAGTCGAGTCCGGCATCCGAGATTTCACGGCACACCCAGGTGATCGCTACGGTCGCCGCAGTGAGCAGCAGCCACCACAGCAAGAGGGGAGTCACGATTTGCACGAGCCGGCCCCGCGTCATGCGCGCACTGCCCTCGAGCGCCTGCGCCGGCGTGGCGCCTTCGAAGATGAGGATCGGCACCGCGTACAGCCAGCGCGCGAGCTGCCAGGCCGGCGAGCAACCCGTAGGCGACAACCAGGATGACCGCGATCACTTTCGCGCGTTGCCACTCGGGCGGGTGCTCGGCGAGGTAGTAGTTGATGTCGTGTCCATTGAGCATCGTGAGCCACACCAGACCCGCTGCAGCAAGAAAGGGCAGGGCCAGTAGAGCGAGGCGAAGGAACACACGCGCGGACAACACGATCAGCGACGGGAGCTTGCGCAGCACAAAGGCGATCGTCGAGGCGACCGTAACCGGCTGGCGCGCGATCGCGTGACCCGCGATCCAGCTGAGACCGGCAAACTCCGCGAGCAGCAGGCTGACGGTGAGCGCTGCGACCACCAGCACGAATACGGCGCCGCTCGCAGAGAGGACGAATGCAGCGATGTCGAAGTTGCTGATCACCGGCTCGCCCGAGGCGAGCACGATGCGGCGGCCGATCCAGGTCACGAGCGGCGCAAAGATCGCGAAGCCGAGCAACTGCATGAGCAGATGAAAGGCGAGCGGCTGGCGCCAGTTGAGACGAAAGTCAGCCCAGGTGCGGGCTACCAGCGCTTTGTTCATGCGGCAATCCTATGCGGGCATCGCTAGCGAGGAATCTCGCCCGCGATCGTTGTGCGGTACATCTCGCGGCGGTAGCCGTCGTAGTCGTTGAACGCCTGGTGAACGCACAGGCGGTTGTCCCACAGCGTGAGCGTCTTCGCCTCCCAGCGCAGCCGGCAGGTAAAGGCCGGTTGCGTGATGTGCTCGGCGAGAAAGCGCAGGATCGGCGCGGACTCCTCCGGGCGCAGGCCCTCGATCCCGATCGTGTACGAGCTGTCGCAATACAGGGCCTTCTCGCCCGTTACGGGGTGTGTGCGCACGAGTGGGTGGAAATTCCCCTTCACTTTCGCGGCCAGCTCGTCGGAGAGCTCGGCACCACGCGTCGCGGCGAGCCGGCCGATGGGACTGTCGCGCTCCTCCGCGTTGTCCTGCGCGGACTTGAGCACATCGCGCATGGACATGTGCACCCGCATGCCTTCGATGAACTGGCGCATGCCATCGCTCAGCATCGTGTAGGCGAGCGCCGAATTGGCCCAGATCGTGTCGCCGCCGAAAGGCGGGATCACGACTGCGTAGAGCGTACTGATGGATGGCGGCTCGCGCAGGAAGGGTGAGTCCGTGTGCCAGCCCGAGCCAAACACCATGGCGGACTTGTCATCTGCCTCCCTGATGATCGGCTGCACGTCACGCTGGCCGGGCACGCCCTGCGTGTACGCATCCTCGGCGAAGGGCCCGAAGCGCAGGCTGAAGGCGGCATGATCTGCGTGGGTGATCTCCTGGTGGCGGAAAAAGATCATCTTGTGCCGGAAAAGCGCGTGCTGGATTTCGGCAAACTGCTCATCAGTGACTTTCGCTACGTCGACGCCACGGATCTCCGCGCCCATCGCCGCCGCGAGCGGGCACGCCTGGATGTGGCGATAGTCCCGCGCCTGGTTGTCGAAGCGGCCGTGGGGATGAAGCTGCATCGTGCTATTTCGATCGTGGCGCACCCGAGAGCGTACCGAGGTCCGGGCCGACGGGCCACCACCCGCCTTGATCAGGTCAGTCGCCGGTCGATGCTGGGTGAGTCGGTCGGGGTAAACTTGCCGCCCCCTGTGGGAGTAAGGGAAAGCCATGATCTTTCGTGCCGCCGTCCTGACACTGATTGCATGCGCGTGCGCAAACTTCGCGCTGGCCTCACCGCCCTCACAGGCCGATCTCGAGCACGCCCGGCGCCTGCTGGCCGATGCCATCCTCTTCGACGGGCACAACGACCTGCCGTGGGCAATTCGCACCGACAAGAAGGTACCCGGTGACATCGTCGCGTACGACCTGCGCAAGCCCACCGCGGGTCAGACGGATATCCCTCGGCTGCGACAGGGCGGCCTCAGCGCGCAGTTCTGGTCCGTCTATGTCCCTGGCGAGCTGACCTCGGGATGGGCGCACACGCAGCTGGAACAGATCGATCTGATGCGTCGTGTGATCGCGCAATATCCGGAAGCCTTTCAGCTTGCGAGCACGGCCAAGGATATTCGCGCGGCTAAGAAAGCGGGGCGCATCGGATCCATGCTCGGCATCGAGGGCGGGCACGCAATCGAGGACTCGCTGGGCGCGCTGCGTGCCTACTACGACCTGGGCGTGCGCTACATGACGCTCACGCACAACACCAACACGGACTGGGCAGATTCGGCAGCCGACGTTCCCGCGCACCACGGTCTCACCCCGTTCGGCGAGCAGGTGGTGCTCGAGATGAATCGCATCGGCATGCTGGTGGACCTCTCGCACACCTCCGCCGAGACCATGGAGGACGCGCTGCGCGTGTCGCGCGCGCCGGTGATCTTCTCGCACTCGTCCGCCCGTGCCGTCTGCAACGTGCCGCGCAACGTGCCGGACGAGGTTCTGAAGATGCTGAGAGCCAATGGCGGCGTGGTGATGGTGACCTTTGTCGCAGGCTTCACCGATCCGGACGTGGCCAAGGTCATGCAGCCGGTCATTGAGGAGTTCAACCGGCGCGCGCGCGATGTCAAGACAGATGAGGAACGGAACAAGCTCCTCGAGGAGATCACCGCGGGAGTCAAGGTGCCGCAGACTTCGGTGTCGAAAGTTGCGGATCAGATCGACTATGTGCGTCGCGTAGCGGGTGTGGAGAGTGTCGGCATCGGCAGCGACTTCGACGGCAACACCGTCTGGCCGGACGGTCTATCGGACGTCTCGATGTATCCGAATCTGTTCGCGGAGCTGGTTCACCGCGGCTGGACGGACAAGGAGCTGAAAATGCTTGCCGGCGAAAATGTGCTACGGGTGTTGGAGCGGGCCGAGAAAGTCTCGGCCGAGATGAAACGTCAGTAGGAAAGGTTTCTCAGGACGCACCACCATCGTGGCGACATTCCTTTCAATGCAGCAAGTCGGGGGACCACTGCTCCCGGAACAACGAGCGATTCCGGTGCCCGGGCCGGGCCAGGTTCTCCTGCGCGTCGGGGCCTGCGGGGTGTGTCGTACCGATCTGCATCTGCTGGACGGCGAGCTGCCGGATCTGCAACTGCCGATAGTTCCCGGCCATGAGATCGTCGGCCGGGTGGTTGATCGCGGTGCGGAGGTGAGCCTCGCTGTCGGCACGAGACTCGGAGTGCCGTGGCTGGGTTACACCTGCGGGCATTGCCGGTTCTGTCGTGCGGGCGAGGAGAATCTTTGCGACGCGGCTCGTTTCACGGGCTATCAGATCGATGGCGGCTATGCGGAGTATGTCGTTGCCGATGCCCGATACTGCTTCGAGCTTCCCGACACCTTCGATGATGCGCATGCGGCGCCGCTCCTTTGCGCCGGCCTCATCGGTTATCGATCCTTACGAATCGCGGGTGACGGACGACGGCTGGGCATCTTCGGTTTTGGTGCTGCTGCTCACATCGTCTCGCAGGTTGCGAAGTGGCAGGGTCGCGAGGTCTACGCGTTCACGCGACCGCAGGACGAAGTGGCGCAGCGATTCGCGCTCACCATGGGTGCTTGTTGGGCCTCCGGGAGCGATGTGCTCCCGCCGGTGCCGCTCGACGCCGCGATTATCTTTGCGCCCGTCGGGGCGTTGGTGCCATTCGCGCTACGAACGGTCCGCAAGGGCGGGATCGTCGTCTGCGCAGGGATTCATATGAGTGATATTCCGCAGTTCCCCTACGCGCTGCTCTGGGGCGAACGCGTATTGCGTTCAGTTGCCAACCTGACGCGCCGAGACGCAATCGAGTTCATGGAACTGGCGCCACGAGTTCCGGTGCAGACACACGTGGAGCGGTTTCCACTCACGGAGGCGAATACGGCGCTCGAGCGCCTGCGTACCGGGCAGCTTGTGGGAGCTGCTGTACTCGTGCCGTAGTCAGGACACTCTACGGACGGAGTGCCGTTTCGATGCGGCGCTCGTTGCGGATCGAGCCCGCGACGTTCTGCAGCGCGGCCGCCAGCGAGTCGATGATTTCGTCGAGCGACAGCACGCCAACCAATTCCCCCCGCGATCCGACCACGGGCAGACGGCGTACGCCAATTCCGCGCATGCGCTCGAGCGCCTGTTCCAGCGAATCGGAGTCCCGGGTGACGACCGGATTCTGTGTCATGACATCGCTGACGCGCAGAGTGCGAGGATCGGTCTCGCGCGCCACCACGGAGATCACGATGTCCCGGTCCGTCAGCACGCCGATGGGCTTCAGGGAACCAGCGCTCGCAACGTCGGGCTCGATGACCACCAGGTAGCCGATGTGCTTCTCGCGCATCAGTTGTGCGGCGACACCCAGCTCCTCGAACCCGCGAATGGTGACGACATTCTTGCCGCAAATCGAGGCGACATTCATGGTAGTGAACTCCTGTGGTTGTCGTTAGAGCCCCACGAAATGCATGCTAGCGAGCGTCGCGGACGGGCGCGACCGTACTTTTGCGTATCTGCGGCGAGTACGAATGGCGCCGCTGTCCTGTGCCCTTATGTTGGCCAGATGCAGCTCCGTCGCCCGGCATGGCAAGGTTGGATGCACGCAAGCCTTTTGGATGCGAGCAAGTCGAGGAGCCATGCTCTGGCCGGTGAATCCGGGAGAGATTGCTCGCTCGCGCAGAAGGCGCAGTTCCTGTCGGATGGCGCGAATCTCGGCGAGCCCGGCGCGCCGGTCGAGACAATCGAGACTCATTTTGCCTGGATCTTTCTCACGCCCCGGCATGCCTACAAGCTGCGCAAGCCGATTCGCTATCACGGCATCGACACGCTGAGCATTGCCGCTCGATACGCGACGTGCCGGGAAGAGTTTCGCGTCAATCAAGCGCTCGCTCCGGGTGTATATCTCGACGTCGTACCGCTGGTTGCGCTCGCGACGGGTGGACTGCATCTGGGCGCGGCTGCAGGCGAGCCCATCGACTGGCTGGTGCAGATGCGCAGGCTGCCCGCGGAGCGGATGCTCGATTTCCTGGTCCGCGCCGCGCAGGTGGGCCGATCCGATTTCGATGCCCTGTTGCGCCATCTGTGGGACTTCTACGCTTCCCTCACGCCGATCGAGCTCAGCGGCGATGAATACTGCCGGCGTCTGAGCGCGGAAATCGACTGCAACCGGACCACAATCGAGACGACAGCCGTTTCCGGCCTCGATCCGTGTGCCGCGTCTGAGCTGGCGTCCCGGCAGCACGAACTGCTCGAACGGCTGCGCCCGGAGCTTGCGCGCCGCGCCGAGGGCGGCTGCATTCGGGAATGCCACGGGGACTTGCGGCCCGAGCACATCTGCCTGGGACCCCCGATCCGGATCATCGATCGGCTCGATTTCGATCGCGAGCTGCGCCTGCTCGATCCACTCGAGGAATTGAGCTTCCTCTGCCTCGAATGCCAGCGCCTGGGGCTTCCGCCAGGCTTGCTCGATCTGCAACACCATGCGCCCGGACCGTTGGATGTGGCAGGTCCGCTGCTCGACTTCTACTTGAGCAATCGGGCTTTCACACGTGCCCGTCTGGCGGCTTGGCGTCTGGCGGAGCCGGACGCGGATTCCGGAACCCTGATCGCACGCGTCCGTGACTACCTGCAGCGTGCGAGCGCAGCGGCCTGCCGTTGGCGCGGCTGATCAACCGGCATCGAGCATTATTCCCGCTCCAGCAATTCGCTCAGCGATCCGCCTCCGTGGATGCACTCGATCGCGCGCGCCATCAGCTCCGCAACCGACAGCACTGTCAGTTTTCCCGCGAGCGATGCGGTTGATGCGCGCGGCATGGGTACGGTGTCCGTGACCGTAATGCTGTCAAACGCCGGCGCGGCGAGGTGCTGCGCGGCATTCGGGGTGAGCGGCGCATGCGCGGCGGCGGCGTGCACGCCCACAGCGCCGGCCTCTCGGCAGGCATGCGCCGCCCGCAACAGGGTCTCGCCGCTGCTGATCAGGTCGTCGATCAGGACGACCTGCTTTCCCGCCACGTCACCGACCAGCCGGTGACCGCTGACAACGTCGCGTGTGCGCCGCTTCTCGACGCAGCCGAATTCGACTTCATCGGGCGTGCGCCGTTGCAGGGCTTCGCGCAGCAGTTGCGCCCGCTTTGCGCCGCCCAGGTCCGGCGACACGACCGCCAGGGGCAAACCGCCCAGTCGCCGCGCGAAATGTTCGGCGAACAGCCGTGTCGTCGCCAGATGCTCGGCGGGAATGCGGTACGCATTGTCGAAGGCCGCCGGGTTGTGCACCTCGACTGCCATGACGCGATCGACACCGATGGCTTCGCACATCTGCGCGATGTATCGCGAGGTCACCGGGTCGCGCGCTTTCGTACGACGGTCCTTGCGTGCGAAGGCGAGATAGGGGATCGCGAGGCCGAGGCGCTCCGCGCCGGCGTCGCGGATTGCACCCGCGAGGAACAGCAGCTCGCACAGCTTGTCGCACACACTGGCAGTGGGAGTGCTGTGCAAGGACTGCAGGATCCAGGCTTCCCGCCCGCGCACGGATTCGAGCGGCCGGATCTTGAACTCCCCGTCTACGAATCGGCGCTCCTCATGACGGGCAAGCTCTGTTCCCAGCTGCGCCGCCACGGCAACGCCCAATGCGTGTGTCGCGAGGGGTGCGAACAGCGCGATTCCCTGGCGTGCCGGCGAAATCAAGGATAAAACGAGGCCCGCTGCTCGCGGCTGCGCTGATTATCGGCGAGCCTGCTCAGACCCGACAGCTGCTCCGACACTGCGGCGAGCAGGTCGTCCATGGAGACGACGCCAACCAGCAAGCCGTCGGCATCGACCACCGGCGCCCGGCGCACGCCACGCACCCTCAGGCGGTCGATCGCATCGACGATCGACTCGCTCTCCAGAAGCGCGAGCGGTTTGCCCGTCATGGCTTCCCCGACGCTCAGGCAGAACAGGTCCGCCGAGCGGCTCAGCTGGATACAGACGATATCCCGATCCGTCACCACGCCGATGGGCACGCGCTTTCCGTCGCGCTCTTCGACGACGACCACCATGCCCACATGCTGATCGCACATTTCACGGGCAGCCCGCGACAGCGGATCGCTCGCTTGCGCGATGATGACTTCACGATTGCAGATGCGCCCGATGTTCATGTGTACTCTCCACGCCGCCATTGGCGTTCTAATTGCCCCTATGAGGCCGCAGAAGGCGCACCGGCGCCATACGTAACACCCGCGAGTAACGTAGAAACCGCAGCTCGATGCGCGCCAATGCGCATGGCCCGATCATAGAGGGGGCTGCACACTGCTCGCATCGCTCAACCTCGCTGAGGCATATGGCTGCAGGAGAATCAAACGTGCCGGCAGCCGCTGGTGAGAACGACGGCGCACCCAGCTCGAAGGTGGGCGTGTGGCCGGTGCTTTCGAAGCCTCCGGGACTCGGAGGGATTGCGGCCAATTTGGCCGACTACCCCAGTTCAGCGCGCTCGTTCGATTGGCTCTCGGCGTGGCGCGAGTTCGATGCCAGTCCCGGCGGCCCGCTCAACATGGCTGATATTGCGGTGGGGCGTCACGCGCGCGGCGCGCGGGCGGATTGCGTGGCCCTGCGCATCGTCGGAGTCGATCTCGCCGTGCGCGAGATCACCTTCCGGCAGCTGGCAGCCGAGATGAATCGTTTCGCGAATGCGCTCGGCGCGTTGAGCGTCGGGCGCGGTGAGGTGGTCGCCACGTTCATGGGCCGCCTGCCCGAGCTCTATGGCGTGGCGCTCGGCGCGCTCAGCGCCGGATGCATCTATTGCCCGCTGTTCTCCGCATTCGGGCCCGAACCCGCTCAAGACGCGCCTGCAGATCGGCAACGTGCGCGTGCTCGTCACGACGGATCTCATCTATCGCCGCAAGGTCGCACCGATCCGTTCCCAGCTGCCGGCGCTGCGTCACGTGCTGCTCGTGCGCACCTCGCCCGCAGTCGAGCTGCCAGCGGACGCCGTCGATCTGCGTGCGCTTCTCGATGCTCAGCGCGCGCAAGCGCCCACGGCCCGCACCACGAGTGAAGACAGCGCGTTGCTGCATTTCACGAGCGGCACGACCGGCAAGCCGAAGGGAGTGCTTCACGCGCATGCTGCCGTTGTCGTGCAGCACCTGAGCGCGCGGCTCGCGCTGGACCTGCATGCCAGCGATACCTACTGGTGCACCGCCGATCCGGGATGGGTCACCGGCACCGCATACGGCATCATCGCGCCGCTCGCCTGCGGCGTGCCGATGATCGTCGACAGCGAGGAATTCGATCTGCAGCGCTGGTACTCGATTCTCGAACGCGAACGCGTCACCGTCTGGTACACGGCGCCCACGGCGATACGCATGCTCATGAAGGCAGGGCGCGAGCCGCTCTCGGGCCGCGATTTCTCCGCGCTGCGTTTTCTCGGCAGCGTCGGCGAGCCACTCAATCCCGAAGCCGTGATGTGGGGCCGAGACGCATTCGGACTGCCGTTTCACGACAACTGGTGGCAGACGGAGACCGGCGCCATCATGATCGCGAACTACGCCAGCATGGATATCAGACCAGGTTCGATGGGCAGGCCCCTGCCCGGCATCGAGGCGGGCATAGTGACGCATCGGCCGGACGGATCGGTCGCCGAAACTCTCTTGCCCGACGAGGTCGGCGAGCTCGCGCTCAGGCCGGGCTGGCCCTCGATGTTCCGGACCTATCTCGGCGATCCTGACCGCTACGCTGCGTGTTTCCGCAATGGCTGGTATCTCACCGGCGATCTCGCACGACGCGATGCGGACGGGTACTACTGGTTCGTCGGACGCGCCGACGACGTGATCAAGTCGGCAGGACACCTGATCAGTCCATTCGAGGTCGAAAGCGCGCTCATGACGCATCCGGCCGTCGCCCAGGCAGCGGTCATCGGCGTACCCGACCCGATCGTCTTCCAGGCCGTGAAAGCCTTCGTCGAGCTCAAGCCGGGCATCGCGCCCGACGAAGCGACATCCCGCGCACTGCTCGGGCACGCCCGTCGCTTGCTCGGCGCCGCCGTGGCCCCGCGCAGCATCGCTTTCGTGGACGCGCTACCGCGGACGCGCAGCGGCAAGATTCTGCGGCGCCTGCTGCGCGCGCGCGAGCTGGGTCTGCCGGAAGGGGACCTGTCGACCCTGGAGCCGCCCGCGTGACCTCCTCACCGGCCCAATCGCCGACGCGCGAGCAGGTACTGCATCTGCTCGCGCAGATGCTGCGCATCCGCCGCTTCGAGGATCGCTGCGCGGAGCTCTATCAGCAGGAGAAGATTCGCGGCTTCCTGCACCTGTGCAACGGCGAAGAGGCGATCGCGGTGGGCGTGATGCAGGTCCTTACGCCCGAGGATGCGATCGTATCCACCTATCGCGAGCACGGCCATGCATTGGCGCGCGGCGTGCCCATGAACGCGGTCATGGCGGAGCTCTATGGTAAGCGGACCGGCGCCAGTGGCGGCCGCGGCGGTTCGATGCACATCTTTCACAAGCCATCGCGCCTGTACGGCGGACACGCGATCGTCGGCGCCGGCATGCCTGTGGCCCTCGGGCTCGCGCTCGCCGAGCGCCTGCAGCGGCGAAGCGCGGTGACCGCGTGTTTCTTCGGTGAGGGCGCGGTCGCCGAAGGCGAATTCCACGAGAGCATGAATCTCGCCGCCTTGTGGCGGTTGCCCGTCCTGTTCCTTTGCGAGAACAACCGCTACGCGATGGGTACTGCGCTCGAACGCTCCGAGTCCGAGATCAGCCTGCACCTCAAGGCCGCGAGCTATCGCGTGGCGGCGCGCGTCGTGGATGGCATGGACGTGCTGGCGGTTCAGGTGGCCGCACAGGCGGCGGCAGATGCGATCCGCGCGGGGGAGGGCCCGCAGTTCCTCGAGCTCATGACCTACCGGTTCCGGGCGCACTCGATGTACGACGCGCAGCTCTATCGCACACGCGCCGAAGTAGAGGCTTGGCAGGAGCGCGGCCCGATCGTTTCCTTCACACGACGTTTCAAGGAGGCGGGCCTGATGACCGAAGAGGATTTCCAGCGGCTCGAGCAGGCCGCCGACCGGGAGGTTGATGCCGCCGTCGAGTTCGCGGAGCGCTCCGAGTGGGAGCCGGTCGAGGACCTGTTGCGGCACGTGTATGCAGAGCAGTCCGGGGTGCCGGCGCGATGAATGCGGCCGCCGACCCGATGCGGATCACGTATCGCGATGCCATTCGCGAAGCGTTACGCGCGGCGCTGCGCGAGGATCCGCGCGTCTTCCTCATGGGTGAGGATGTGGGGCGCTATGGCGGGTGCTTCGCCGTGAGCAAGGGCCTTCTCGCGGAGTTCGGCGAGGAACGCATCCGCGATACGCCACTTTCGGAATCCGCGTTCGTCGGTGCAGGCATCGGCGCGGCGCTCGCCGGCATGCGACCAATCGTCGAGATCATGACCGTCAATTTCAGCCTGCTCGCACTCGATCAGATCCTCAACAACGCGGCGACGCTCTGCCACATGTCCGGCGGCCAGTTCAACGTGCCGCTCGTGATCCGCATGGCCACCGGCGCCGGCCGTCAGCTCGCGGCTCAGCATTCGCACAGCCTCGAAGGCTGGTACGCACACATTCCAGGGCTGCGCATCGTCACGCCCGCCACCATCGACGATGCGCGCGGGATGCTGCCGGCTGCGCTCGCCTGCCCGGATCCGGTGCTGATCTTCGAGCACATCGGCCTGTACAACATGGAGGGAACACTCGGCGCCAGCTCCCGGGCCGGTAGATCTCGATCGCGCAGCCGTGCGCCGGTCCGGCCGCGACGTCTCCCTCGTTACCTATGGAGCAGGCGTGCAGCGCTGTCTCGCGGCGGCGGAGCTGCTCGCCACGAAGGGTATCGACGCCGAGGTGCTCGATCTGCGCGTGCTGCGACCGCTCGATGAGGCCAGCGTCATCGCATCCGTGAGCCGCACGCGGCGCGCAGTGATCGTGGATGAGGGCTGGCGCAGCGGCAGCCTTGCGGCGGAAGTCTCGGCGCGCATCATGGAGCAGGCTTTCTACGAGCTCGACGCACCGGTCCAGCGTGTCTGCAGTGCGGAAGTGCCGATGCCCTACCCACGTCACCTGGAAGAAGCCGCGCTTCCCGCAGCCGGCACGCATCGTCGCGGCTGTTCACGAGACGATGGCTCATGAGCCTTGAGTTCCGCATGCCCTCGCTGGGGCCGGATATGGAAGCCGGCACGCTCGTCGAGTGGCGGGTCTCGCCCGGCAGCATCGTCCATCGTGGCGACGTGATTGCGTTGGTCGAGACGGAGAAGGGCATCATCGACGTGGAGGTGTTTCACGACGGCGCGGTCGAGCGCCTGATCGTGGAACCGGGCGCGCGAGTGCCGGTCGGCGAAGTGCTGGCGGTCCTGTCCGGCTCGGCTGCTACGGTACCGGAGCGTGCCGGTCAGCGGGTCTTCGCCCCGACAGAAGCGGAAACGGCGCCCGTTGCGCCACTGCCCGCGACACGCGCAGCGCAAGCACCTGGCACGGGCGAACCGCGTCTCAGAGTCTCCCCGGCGGCGCGTGCTCGAGCACGCGCGCTCGGCGTGCAGGTTCAGAACGTGAGCGGATCGGGTCCGGCCGGTGCCATCACGGTGGCGGACGTTGAAAAGGCCGCGGCGCGCGCCTCGATGGGTCGCGAAGACAAGACGGCGATGCGCCACGCCATCGCCGCGGCGATGAGCCGCGCGAACCGCCAGATTCCGCACTACTACCTTGCGACGACCATCGACTTCAACCCGTTGCGTACCTGGCTCGACGCGCTCAATCGCGATCGTCCCGTCGAGGAGCGCATCCTCTACGCAGCGGCCGTGCTGCAGGCGGTCGCGCGCGCGGCGCGCGAGATTCCGGGATTCAACGGTTACTATCGGGACGAGCGCTTTCTCCAGGCTACAGACGTACATGTCGGCGTGGCCATTTCTCAACGCGGCGGTGGTCTGGTGGCACCCGCCCTGCTCGGCGCCGCCGACAAGAACCTCGCCGAGCTGATGCGGGCATTGACCGATCTGGTGGCGCGCGCACGAACTGGCCACCTGCGCAGCTCCGAGCTCTCCCTCGCCACCATCACGGTCACCAGTCTCGGTGAGGGTAGTGTCGAGACCGTGTTTCCGATCATCTTCCCGGACCAGGTCGCGATCGTGGGCGTGGGTAGCCCCTGCGAACGCCCGTGGGTCGTGGACGGAGCAGTCGTGCCGCGCTCGGTGTTGACGCTGAGCCTCGCAGCGGATCACCGCGTCAGCGACGGGCGCACCGGGGCGCGCTTTCTCGAGCGGATCGCGACACACCTCGCCGCTCCGGGCACGCCATGAACGTTTCACTTTCCGAACGCGTGCTCGAGGTCCTGCTCGGAGTCGCGCCCGACATCGATCCGCAAACCCTCGTGCCGAGCGCGAGCCTGCGCGATCAATACGATTTCGATTCCATGGATACGCTGCAGCTCGCAATCGGTCTCAAGCGCGAATTCGGCATCGATGTTCCGGACAGCGATTTTCGAGAGCTCGGAACGCTCGAGCGCTGTGTGAAGTACCTCGAAGGACGCTTAGGCGCAACGCCTCCCGTTTGAGTAGCGGGGGACCGCGCGAATCTGGCGGGGGAGCGCGAAGTCAACCCGCTGGATGGCGCAGGCGCATGAGCAGGATGTCCAACGCCAGAAACATTCCCGAGGCGGCGGCGATCTCCCAGATTCCGAGCTCGAGAGGCGATGCGAACACTGCCAGCGGCAGCACCGACTCGGGCAGCTGATCGAGACCCGGGATTTCGCTGCCCGGCGCACACCGCAGGCGTCTTTTCGCGGTGCTCGACAAGGCGTCCGCAAGGAGACTGATTGCACCGACGCCCATTCCGAGCAGATACCCCGACGCGAGCACCTCGGAGACAACGCCACAGGCCAGCACTCCAGCGATGAAGCCGCGCCACGTCTTATGAGCGCCGAATAGCCGCTCGCCATCGCGGAGCACCAGACCGAAGTCCAACGGCGCCGCCCAACGATCGCCGCAGAGCCGACCCAGCGCCCAGGGAATGCTGTTCGCCACGGCAATCAGCAGGAAGCCGCGCGTCGCCCTCTCGATATCGATCATGACCTCAACGCTTGCAGCTCTCCAAGCGCACCAGCAGTTCGGCCGAATGCGGCTCGTGCGCCGCTAATGCAGATAGGCCTCCGTTGCGTAGCGACGCATCATCCTGTGGCTGTTGAAATAGGCCGCGTTCTTCGCGATCGCGCCTTTCATGACCGCCGTCCAGCTTCGAGTGCCCGTCGCTTCGGCGTAGTAGAGGGGTAGTATCACCTTCTCGAGCTTGTCGTAGAGCGATGCCGCAGTCGCGTCCTCGACGCCCGATCCGATCGCCCAACCCGTCACGCCTTCGATGCAACCCTCGATCCACCAGCCATCGAGTACGGAGAGGCTCGGCACCCCGTTGAACGCGGCCTTCATGCCGCTGGTGCCCGAGGCCTCGAGCGGCGGTAATGGCGTGTTGATCCAGAGGTCTGCGCCGGCAACCAGGGTCTGTGCGAGCGCGAGGTCGTAGTCCGGCAGGTAGACCGCGCGGATAGCTCCGCCGAGCGCGCGCAACCGAGTGTGCAGCTCCTCGATGAGTCGTTTGCCAGCCTCGTCGTGAGGATGGGCCTTGCCAGCCAGCACGATCTGGAAGGGGTGCTTCTGGGCGATCGTCCGCAGGCGCAGCGGATCGCCGAAGAGCAGATCGGGACGCTTGTAAGCCGTCATGCGTCGTGCATAGCCAAGTATCGGCAACTCGAGTTGCAACTCGATGCCCGTGAGCGCGTGCACGCGTGCGATCAGGGTCCGCTTGCACTGAACGTGTGCTTCTGCGATCGCGGCATCATCGATGCAGCAATCGACGCGCGCGAGCAACTCCGGCTCGTGACACCAACCAGGGAAGTGGTGGTCAAAGAGCGTGCGAAAGCTCTCGCTGGTCCATGTGGCCGGATGCACGCCGTTCGTGATCGCGTGCACGCGATAGGCTGGAAACATCTTCTGAGAGAGCTCGGCGTGGCGTTTCGCGACGCCGTTGATGTACTCGCTGAGATTCAGGGCGAGGCACGTCATGTTGAGCTCGTCCCGGCCGGCAAGGTATTGCAGCGTGGTCAGATCGACCAGCACGTCGCTCCCGCTGCGACGGGCGCTGCCATCGAAGTCGATGGTCGAACCGAGCACGCGTCTCACGAGCTCGTAGGAAAAGCGATCGTGGCCGGCTTCGATTGGTGTGTGAGTCGTGAAGCAGCAGTGCTCGCGCACGCGCGGAATGTCGTACGCCACCTCACCCCGGCGTACGTGCTCGGGCGTATGGCCGAAGCGACGCAGCAGTTCCAGCCCGAGCAGGGCCGAGTGACCTTCGTTCAGATGGTATTTGCTGATATCGAACCCGAGCGCCTGCAGCATGCGCACGCCGCCGATGCCGAGCACGGCTTCCTGCTTCAGACGATAAGTGTTATCGCCGCCATATAGATAATGTGTGAGCTCACGGTCCTCGGGGCGGTTTTCCTCGAGGTCGGTATCGAGGAGCACGACCGGCTGGCGACCTTCCATGGAGCCGTCGAGGACGAACAGCCACGCTCCGATCCAAACGGAGCGATCCTCGAGCGTCACGGCGATCTTCGCCCCGAGCTGCCGCGCATGGCGTGCGGGATCCCAGGGAGCAGGTTGCTCGAGCTGCCGACCCGAAGCATCGAACGTCTGGTGGAAATAGCCCGCGCGGCTGACCAGGCTGACCGCGACGAGTGGCAACGCGAGGTCGGCTGCCGAGCGCATCGTGTCTCCCGCGAGTACACCGAGCCCGCCCGCGTAGGTCGGGATGTCGCTACGCAGGGCGATCTCCATCGAGAAGTACGCCACCCGGGGCTCATGGAGAAATTCTTCGAGCATTATTCTCCTTTCCACCTGGCGCGTGCGCCCCCAGATCAGCTTACGTAGTGTTGGCTTATAGGCTCAGGCGGTAAATAGGTTCTCGTCGAGCCAAGCTAAGTACATCTACGAATGTATCAGCGGTGCATTGCAAGGTAGGCTGAGCGCGGATGCAGCGTGAGCCAGCGAGCGAAGGCGAGGGAGACACAGCATGATTCAACAGATGCAAACCAAGCAGACAGCGAAACTGCCTGCCTCGCCGCGTCAACAGGAGATCACGATCGTCGGATTCACGCCGGAGGTCATACTCATGGAGGGCGTGCGCGAGGCCGTGCGTCGGGCACCTGCGGAGCCGTCGGCGCGGGAAGCTTACGGCTGCGTGGAGTGGTTCAACTACCAGGAGCATCCGCTCGACAAACGAACTTCGGAGGATCCGGCGTAGAGCGTCGGCATCCGCGGCCGGATGGCTCAGTAACTGATGCCGTCTCAGCCCTTGATACAGATCAGGGGCTCGAGTCGCGCAACCTTGCGTGCCAGGCCGGATTGATCGGCCGAATCCACCACTGCGGAGACATCCTTGTACGCATTCGGCGCCTCCTCGGCGATGCCCCGCATCGAAGGGCTTCGAATCAGGATCCCGCGCGCCGCGAGATCATCGACCACCTGCCTGCCCTTCCAGGTCCGCAGGGCTTGGTGGCGGCTCATCGCCCGCCCGGCGCCGTGGCACGCGGAGCTGAACGCGAGTGCCTCGGACTGCAGGGTACCCGCTAGCACATAAGACCCCGTGCCCATAGATCCGCCGATCAACACCGGCTGGCCTGCGGCGCGCAGCGGTTCCGGGACATCCGCGTGCCCAGGGCCGAATGCACGCGTTGCACCCTTGCGGTGAACGTACAGTCTTTTCGTTGCGCCGTTCGCGCGATGTTCCTCCACCTTGCACGTGTTGTGCGAAACGTCGTAGAGGAGCGGGAGCTGCGCCCGTGGCAGGACGTCCGCAAAAACCCCGCGAACGAGGTGCGTGAGGATCTGCCGGTTCGCGAGCGCGCAGTTGATGGCCGCGCGCATGGCGCCGAGGTATTCCTGGCCCAGCTCGGAGTTGATGGGCGCGCACGCGAGCTCGCGGTCCGGAAGCACGATGCCGTGCTGTGCGGCGCCAATGACCATGCGTTTCAGGAATTCGGTGCCGATCTGATGCCCGAGACCACGCGAGCCGCAGTGGATCATCACCACGATGTCACCTTGCTTCAGTCCGAACGCGCGCGCGATGGGCTCGTCGAAGAGCGCGGTGACTTCCTGCACCTCCAGATAGTGGTTGCCGCTGCCGAGCGTGCCCATCTCGTCGCGCTGCCGCTTCTTGGCATGCTCGGAGACGTTGCCGGGCTTGGCGTCGAGCATCTGTCCCTGTTCCTCGATGCGCTCCAGATCTTCCCTGAAACCCCAACCGTGCTCGATCGCCCACTGCGCTCCCCGACTCAACATCGCGTCCGTGTCTTCAGGGCTGAGGTGAACGAGCCCCGTACTGCCGACGCCGGCCGGGATCCGGTGATAGAGGGCGTCCGCGAGCACCTTCTGCACGGCTACTATGTCGGCACGCACCAGTCCCGTTTGTAGACAGCGCACCCCGCAGGAAATGTCGAAGCCGACGCCGCCCGCGGACACGACGCCGCCCGCGTCCGGATCGAATGCGGCGACACCACCGATCGGAAAACCGTATCCCCAGTGCGCGTCCGGCATGACGTAAGAGGCCTTTACGATGCCCGGAAGCTTCGCGACGTTGACCGCCTGCTCGTAGACCTTGCTGTCCATGCCGCGCACCAGGGATTCGCTGGCATAAATGAGAGCGGGGACGCGCATCCCGCCACGCGGTGCAATCTCCCACTCGTATTCGGACCGGCGCGTGAAGAGCGCAAGATCCATGATTCAAACGTCCACGACAGTCTGTGCGACCCACCCATCGCCCTCGCGTGCGACGCGCAGAGCGGTGTAGGTCGCGCCTTTGATCTCCACCGCCGGATGGTGGCGGTCCGGCTCGACGCGTTCGCCCCAAGCCTGCGCTTGCAGGCGCGTGCCGTCGAGCCGCACGTTGAACCGAACGAAGAGCATCTTGCGTGCCGACATCTCGTAGATCAGATTGTTCAGCCACTCGGCGAACAACAGCTCGCGGTCGGGCGCTTCGCACTGCACGGCGACGCACTCGCGTGGCTCGACTGTCGCCACATCCGTGATCACGGCGGTCATGGCCATTGCCGCCTGCTCGAAGGCTTCCGTCTGCGTCGAACCAAAGCCGCGGATGCCCATGTCGGCCTCGTGCGGAAAGTGTTCCCAGTGCGGTGTCATACAGCCGAACCTGATCGAGGTCATCGGTCGCGCGCGCCATAGCGCTCGTAGTGCTTCAGGCACTCTTCCTCGCGTCCGCGCACGATGCGCAGTCCGCGCATCGGTCCGCGCCCGGCCGTGATCACGGTGCACTGACCCTCGCCGGCGCGTCCGTCGAAATACAGGACGACCCAGTCGCGCGTCCGGCCCAGCTCGTGAGCCCGTGACGTGTTGGAGAAAAGTGCCGTGTAGTGTCGGTCGCCACGGCGCGTATGAAGCACCGGCAGCCAGGATTCGTGTCCGGGGTTGAAGCGTCGCGGCGCAATCGTCGGTAGCGAGCCTTGCGTGGCCTCGCTGCGATACTGGCGATCGACGTCGAGAACTTCGGCGACGTCCGGAGGCGGTGCAGACTCCGGGAGCGGTCTGCGACCGACGCGGCCGAGGCGGCCCGCCAGTGCATCGCGGATGCCGGCCAGACGTTTGGTGCCGATGCCGAGCCGTTCGAGCCGGCCGTCGTGGGCGGCGATCTCGAGGTCCTCGAGCGTATGCAGGCCGAGCACATCGTGCAGCTGCTGGGCCGTCTTTCCACCGATTCCTGGCACGGTGGCCAACAGAGCGACAGGATCGGCTTCGCCGCGCAGGCGTTCGAGCATCGGCAAGCGTCCCGCGGTTGCCAGCTGATGGATCGCGCGCGCGATACTTTCGCCGATATGCGGAAGCTCGCGCAGACCCACGATGCCCCGTTCGGCAGCGAACTCGTCGATCGGACGCGGGAAGTTGCGCACGGTGCGAGCCGCGCGGCGGTAAGCCTCGACGCGGTACGGGTTCGCACGCTGCTCGGCGAGGACCTGCGCGACTTCCTCGAGACGCATGGCGATTTCCGCGTTCGGCTGCAGCGCCGCCCGCGGCGTGGGGCCCCCTGCCGGCGGCAAGCCCGTTTTTTGACTCGATCGCAAAATAGTGTCCATCTGCCCTCGGTCAACGATCTGATCGTTGACCGAGTGACTGCGCAATCCGCAGTTGCCACGATGGCCACGCGACTACTACGTATGGGCCACCTGTCGGGCGCCATGCAGACTACGGGTTGCGTATCTCTGCCTGGAGTGCTTTTCCATGCATCCTTATCCACACGCCTATATCGTTGCGGCAAGCGGCGGCCCGGCAGGCTTGGTTACGGTCGAGTCCCCGCGGCTCGAACCCTTGAGCACCGCCCCACCGGCCGAATTCGACGGCCCTGGCAATCGCTGGTCGCCGGAGACGCTGCTGGTAGGCTCGATTGCCGACTGCTTCGTCCTGACGTTTCGCGCCGTGAGCCGTGTGGCCGGGTTCAGCTGGTTGCGACTTGAATGCAGCGTCGAAGGCATTCTAGAGCGTATCGACGGCGCGGCCCGGTTCTCGCGCTACACAACCCGCGCGGTGCTTACGGTTGCGGAGGGCGCGGACGAGGCCAGGGCCCGCAAGCTTTTGGAGAAGGCCGAGCATGGATGCCTGATCGCGAATTCGCTGTGCGGAACGCGGGCGCTGGAGGTCGAGATCAAGCGTCGAGAGAACGCAGCAGCGTGAGGCGATGGAGACGGCGCGCACGTCCGGGAGCGGCGCCGGGTTCGTGACACTCGCTGCACGGGGAGTCACGAAGACCTATGGCAGTGGCGAGGTGGAAGTGCGCGCCCTGCAAGGGATCGACCTCGAGTTGCGATCTGGCGAGCTAGTCGTGTTGCTCGGTCCGTCAGGCAGCGGTAAGTCGACCCTTCTCAATATTCTCGGCGGTCTCGATTCGGCCACGAGTGGCGAAGTATGGTTTCGCGAGCATGAGCTCACACGTCTGAGCGAACGCGACTTGACCCGTTATCGGCGCGAGCACGTTGGTTTCGTGTTCCAGTTCTACAACTTGATCCCGAGCCTGACGGCGCTCGAGAACGTCGAGCTCGTCACGGAGGTCGCGCCGCGACCGATGGTGCCACGAGAAGCGCTCGAACTCGTGGGGCTTGCGTCGCGCATGCATCACTTTCCGGCACAGCTCTCGGGCGGCGAGCAGCAACGGGTGGCGATCGCCCGGGCCATCGCCAAGCAGCCCGATCTGCTCCTTTGCGACGAGCCTACGGGTGCACTCGACTGCCGCACGGGCATTCTCGTGCTGGAGGCGATCGAGAGCATTCACGCGCGGCTCGGCACCTGTACGGTGCTGATCACGCACAACGCCGTGATTTCCGAAATGGCGGATCGGGTGCTGCAACTCGGGAACGGGCGCATCCAGGAGGAGCGTCGCAACACCCGGCGGCGCCCTGCCCGTGAGCTCACATGGTGAGGTTGCGGCCGCTCGATCGGAAGCTGGCGCGGGACCTGTGGAAGATTCGCGGACAGGTGATCGCGATCGCGCTCGTGATGGCTTCGGGTGTCGCGCTGCTGGTGATGTCCCTCACCGCGATTGAGGCCCTGACGGAGACCGCAGCTGCGTACTACGAGCGGCATCACTTCGCACACGTGTTCGCGCGTGTGAAGCGCGCACCGGAGCATCTGCTCGAGCGCATCCGCCGCATTCCGGGCGTACACACCGCTGAGACGCGTATCGTGCGCATGGCTGTGCTCGATGTGGCCGGATTCGACCAGCCCGTCATGGGTGAGCTCGTGTCGCTTCCGGCGCATGGCATGCCTCTGTTGAACCAGCTCGCGTTGCGTCAGGGCCGTTATCCACGACCCAACGCACCCGATGAAGCGATCCTTTCGGAGCCCTTCGCGCTTGCTCACGGCCTCAGGCCGGGCGATCGGGTGCGTGCCGTCCTGAATGGTCATTGGCGCGAGCTCGCAGTCGTTGGGATCGCGCTCTCTCCGGAATACGTCTACACGATCGCGCCCGGTGCACTGATGCCGGACGATCGGCGCTACGGCGTGCTCTGGATGGGCCGGGAATCTCTCCAGGCGGCATTCGATCTCGACGGTGCGTTCAATGACGTGTCCCTCGAGTTGCTGCGTGGCGAGGACGCGCTCACGGTTGTGGCGCGCCTGGATCGGGTGCTCGCGGCGTACGGGGGCGTGGGAGCGTACGCGCGCAAGGATCAGCTCTCCAACTGGTTTCTCATGAACGAAATCGCACAGCAGCGCGCGCTGGCAAACATCCTGCCCGTTGTGTTCCTGGCGGTGTCGGCGTTTCTGACTCACATGGTTCTGGGGCGTCTCATCACCGTGGAGCGCAGTGAAATCGGACTACTCAAGGCATTCGGCTACGGCCGGGCGCCGATACTCTGGCACTACGTGAAGCTGGTCCTCGTGATCGGCGCGATTGGAGTGGCATTCGGGTGGTTCGCGGGGTTCTGGCTGGGGCGTTACAACACGCATACGTATGCCGAGTACTACCATTTCCCATTCCTGTTGTTTCAGGCCGGTCCGCAGCCTTTTGTCATAGCGGCGGTGGCAAGTCTCGGGGCCGGGCTCATCGGCGCTCTCGCAGCGGTGCGTCGCGCACTCGCGCTCGCGCCTGCAGAGGCGATGCGGCCGCCCGCGCCACCGAGCTTTCATCGTGCACGGGTGCCTGCTTTGCCATTAGCTGGCTGGCTCGAACAGCCGACACGGATCGTGTTGCGCCAGATCGGACGCTGGCCGCTGCGCTCGCTCCTCACCAGCGTGGGCATCGGCATGGCTGTGGCCGTAATGGTGCTGTCACTACAGTGGCTCGACGCGATCGACCACATCGTCGACGTGTACTTCCTTCAGGCTCAGGGCCAGGACCTCAGCGTAGGGTTTGCGGAAGTCAGAGGCCGCGAGGCGCAGCGCAACCTGCGCTCGCTGCCCGGCGTGCTGGCCACGGAACCGGCGCGCGTGGTCAGCGCGAAGCTGCACGCCGGTGCGCGAGAGCAGCGTCAGAGCGTGCAGGGTGTCCCCGCCCATCAGGAGCTGCAGCGCGTGTACGACGCGAAGGGGCGCGCGGTCGACTTGCCGCCGGAAGGGCTGGTGATCTCGACAATGCTGGCGCGCCTTCTCGAGGTGAAGCAGGGTGATCGGATCACAGTCGAGGTGCTGGAGGGACGGCGGCCGACGTTCGAGGTGCCGGTCGTCGGGCTGTTCGAGACCTATATCGGGTCGCCCGCCTACATGGAAATCGGCGCCCTCAACCGGCTCATGCACGAGGCGGGCAGCATTACGGGCGCGCACCTGCGCGTCGATCCCCGTCGACGCGCCGAGTTGCTTCGTGAGCTCAAGGAGATTCCGATGGTCAGTGCGATCACGCTGCGAGAGGCGGCGGTGCAGTCGTTCTACGACACCATGGCCCGGACCCTGCTGATCTTCGTTTCGTTTTTCGTCGTGTTCTCCTGCACGCTCGCCTTCGGCGTTACGTACAACGGCGCGCGCATCGCGCTCTCGGAACGCGGGCGCGAGCTCGCCACGCTGCGCGTTCTCGGTTTCACGCGCGCCGAAATCTCGTACATCCTGCTCGGTGAAACGGGCCTGCTCACGCTTGCCGCCTTGCCGATCGGCTGCGCGTCAGGCTACTTGCTGGCGAGCCTCGTCGTCAGCACTTTCGAGACGGAGCTGTTTCGTGTTCCCTTCATCATTGAAAGGTCGACCTACGGCTGGGCGATCGTGGTCGGCGTGCTAGCCAGCATCATGTCCGCGCTGCTCGTTCGCCGCCAGCTGGACCGGCTCGACCTGATCGCCGTGCTCAAGACCCGGGAGTGATCGCTTGATCTCGCCATCGCAGCGCCGCTTTCTGTTGTGGTTGCCCGTCGCCGTCGCACTGGCTCTCGTGCTGGCCTGGCTGTTTCGGCCGGCTCCGGTGGCAGTGGATTTCGCCGTGGTCGCGCGCGGTCCGCTGAGCGTTACGGTCAGCGATGAGGGCGAGACGCGTGTGCGCGACGTGTTTGTCGTATCGGCGCCGGTACCGGGCCTCATGCGCCGCATCGAGCTGGAACCCGGGGACCCGGTGACGGCGCTTGAAACGGTGGTTGCGCAGATCGAGCCGGGCGATCCGTCGCTCCTCGACGTGCGCAGCGATGCCGAAGCGCGCGCCGGCGTGCAGGCGGCCGAAGCCGCGCAGGCCTACGCGAAGGCGGAGGTGACCCGCGCCGTGGCAGAGCTCGAGTTTGCGCGCAGCGAGCTGCGGCGCTTCAGCGGGCTGGCGGAGCGCAACAGCATCTCGGCCAACGATCTCGATGCGGCGCGCCGTCGCGAGAGCATCGCGAGGGCGGGCCTCGATGAAGCCAAGGCGCGATTGGGCGTGCAGACTTCCGAGCTCGCGCGCGCCCGCGCGCGCCTGCTGAACCCGCGCTCGCGGCGTCCGGATGCCGACTGTGCCTGTGTAAACGTGCGTTCGCCGGTGACCGGACAGGTCCTGCGAGTACTCAAGGAGAGCGAGGGCGTCGTCTCTTCGGGCACGCCGCTCCTCGAGGTGGGCGACCCACGCAACCTCGAGATCGTCGTCGACCTGCTCTCGACCGATGCGGTTCAAGTCCGGCCTGGTCAGCGCGTGGAGATCGAGGGTTGGGGCGGGGCCGGCCCTCTGGAAGGAGCCGTGCGGCGCGTTGAGCCTTTTGGATTCACGAAAATCTCCGCGCTTGGGATCGAGGAACAGCGCGTCAACGTGATCATCGACCTGGTGGCGCCGCCGGAGCGCTGGCGCAGCCTCGGTCACGGCTATCGCGTAGAGCCGAACATCGTGCTCTGGGAATCCGGCGACGCCCTGCAGGTACCGCTGTCGGCCCTGTTTCGCGCCGGTGAGCGCTGGGCAGTCTACGTCGAGCGCGGCGGTCGGGCAGAGCTGCGCACCGTCGAGATCGGGCAGCAGAATGGTCTTGCCGTGCAGATCCTCGCCGGCCTCGAAGGCGGGGAGCGCGTCGTCGTTCATCCGAGCGACCGAGTCAGCGCGGGCAGCCGTCTCACAGAGAGAAGTTGAGTCGACTCGTTGGCTGGCGCCACGTTCATCAGCGCGAACCTACGCTGGCCACTGCATAAGTACATCTACGTTGTGGCGATCGGATAACCCGAATTCAACCGATTGCCAGCGCTCGGGATAATTGCCAAATGTGGAGCTGCATCACAGCTATCCCGCAACCTACGAGAGGACTCTTACATGAACAGGTTTCGTCAGATGACTCTTGCCGCAGCGATCGCGGTCCTGATTCAGCCCGCTGTCGCGCAACAGCCGCCCGCGGCTACAAAGGAAGCTGCGCCGGCACAGTCCGCGCCGAATCCGCAGGAGGTTGACAGGCAATTTGCAACGATGCGGGAGCAGATGGCCACGATGCAGGCGCAGATGGACAAGATTCGTCAGGCCAAAGATCCGCGGGAGCGTCAACGACTCCTGCAGCAGCACTGGACCACCATGCACAACACCATGTCACTGATGCACGGAGGATGGAGCGGCATGATGGGTGCCGCGGGCGGACACATGATGGGCGGTCCAATGATGAACTGGGGAGACTATCGGGATCTCACGCCCGAACAGCTCAAGCAGCGTCAGTACATGATGGACCGATGGATGCCGATGCAGCAGATGATGATGGACCAGATGATGCAACACCAGTTCTGGATGATGCAGCCACAGCCAGATGAGACACCAAAGAAATAGTCAGGAGTCAGGCGTGAGCCTGGCATTTCCGCCTGCCTGTTGAAATCACCTCGCGCGCGGCGGGTATACGCCCACCAGCCTCGCAACCAGTATCGCGACGAACAGTGGCCCGATGACCATCTCCACGGTGCAGGCGCTTCGCGCCTGCGGCGTGACTGGGACAATGTCGCCGAGACCGGTGGTCGACAGCGTAGTGAAGCTGAAATAGAGCAGATCCATGGGGTTGAGCAGACCGATCGTACCTCGCATCGCAAATGAGCCGGGGAACGCGCGATCGATGAGGGTGTACACGAAGCCCCATAGAACGCCGATCATGAGATAGGCCGCCGCCGCGCCTGACAACCTGTCGCCCGTCATGACTTCTCGGTCGAAGACGTATCTCAACAGAAAGCTAATCGTGGCTGCGTAGAGAGCTGCATTGAACCCGAGCGATATGTCGTAGTAGGCGCTCGGTCCGGTCCTGGTCGACAGGAACAGAAACACCAGCGCCGGCACTGCGAGAAGGATCACGACCAGGAATGACAGTCTCGAGCGTCCAACTGCCGCTACCGCGGCGACGATGATGAAAGCGTTGAGCACACTCAAGATAAGGGGACCGCGCGGGATTGAATAGATGAGCGGTGCCACGGAGACGAGGGCCAGCAACAGGATGAACAGGTGAAGACAGCGCTGGTAGAACAGTCGCCGGAGTGCATTGCGTGTGCTGCGAATGGTCATCGCTCGGCTCCTTTGATTGCCCCAGCCATCGCTGCAGTGGATCGTACACCGCGCACTTGCTTCAGGCCGTGGCCGGGTAATAGCGCTGCTTCGTGAGCTCCGCCGCAACCAGGTACAGCCCGGTGATGAGCACTACGGTCGCGAGCACTGCGAAGGGCAGGGGCACCAAACCGAGGAGCGGCGCAAACGGTAGATAGGGAATCGCGAAGGCGAGGGCGCCAACGGCGGCCGTTGTCCAGAGGAGGGTCGTGCTCGGTCGGCTGCGCCACGGTAGCCGGCGGGTGCGGACCACCAATGCCACAGCCAGTTCAGTGAGCAGCGACTCGACGAACCAGCCTGTGCGAAAGAGCGCTGGCCCCGCGGCAAAGAGTCCCAGCAGCGCCGCGAAAGTGATGAAGTCGAACAGGGAGCTCACGAGTCCGAACGCCACCATGAAGCGCCCGACGAACCTGATGTTCCAGCGCCGGGGCCGCTCGATCAGCTCGCGATCGACATCATCGTTGGCAAGCCCGATGGCCGGAATGTCGGAGAGAAAGTTGTTGAGCAGGATCTGCCCGGCGAGCAGCGGCAGGAAGTCGAGCACCAGTGATGCGACCGCCATGCTGATCATGTTTCCGAGGTTGGCGCTCATCGTCGTCAGCACGTACTTGATCGTATTGGCGAACGTGCGACGTCCTGCCTCGATGCCGCGACGGATCACGTTGAGATCCCGTTCAAGCAGCACAAAGTCGGCGGCATCGCGCGCGACATCGACCGCGTCATCGACCGACAGACTGACATCGGCCGCGTGCATTGCCGGCGCATCATTCACGCCATCGCCGAGGAAGCCGACGACGTGCCCCATCTTCTTGAGCGCCAGGATGATCCGCTCCTTCTGGTTCGGATCGACGGCGACGAACAGATCAGTTCTTTCCGCCGCGTGCCACAGCGCCTCATCGTTGAGCTCGTCGAGATCATGCCCGCTCAACACTTGCCGGGCAGGGAGTCCGACGAGGCCGGCGACGTGGCGGGCCACGAGCTCGACATCGCCGGTGATCAGCTTGACGCCGACACCAAGCTGAGCGAGATCCCGCAACGCACGCTCGACGCCCGCCTTCGGCCGATCGGAGAACACGAGAAAGCCCGCGAAGGACAGATCCCGCTCATCCTCGCGACCGTAGGAGCTCTTGAGCGGCAGGGATCGCGTGCCTACGGCGAGTACGCGCATGCCTGAGGAACTCCAGGCGCGGAAGCGATCCTCCAACAACGTGCGTGAGCGCGAATCGAGCGGTGTGCCGTCGGCAAGTCGGGTGCAGATCTCGAGAACCTGCTCGACCGCGCCCTTCGTGATCAGTTGTGCGGACTCGTTCTCGCGCAGTATCACGCTCATGCGCTTGCGCACGAAATCGTAAGGAACCTCGCCCAGCTTGATGAAACTGCGTCGGTCCATGGCGCGAGCCTGGAGAATCGCGGCGTCGAGCGGGTTCGTAAACCCGGTCTGTAGGGACGCGTTGCAGGCACCAAGCTCGAGCACCCGCTCGCAGGCGACGCCATCCCTGTCATAGGCGTTCTCGACCGTGACCACACCTTCAGTCAGCGTGCCAGTCTTGTCGGTGCAGAGAATGTCGATGCTGCCGAGGTTCTCGATGGCACTGAGCCTGCGAACCAGCACACCGCCGGCAGCGAGCATTTGCGCACCGCGGGCGAGATTGACCGTGAGGATTACAGGCAGGAGTTCCGGACTCAGGCCTACTGCGAGCGCGACAGAAAAGAGCAATGTTTCGACGAGCGGCCGCCCGAATAGCGCGTTGATCGCAAACACGGGTACGACCATGACCAACGCTGTGCCGATGAGCAGATAGCCAAAACGCCGGATGCCGCGCTCGAACTCGGTCTCCGGCGCGCGCAGCGCCAGGCGGTGAGCAATCGCGCCGAATTGCGTGGCGCTGCCGGTGCGAGTCACACGACAGCGTGCGGTGCCACTGCGTACGTTGGTGCCGAGGAATACATTACTCCTGCGCTCGGTCAATGGTCCGGTCTCGAGCGTCGGGCCGAGTCTCTTTTCGGCTGGAAAACTCTCGCCAGTTAATACCGCCTCGTTCACGAAGAAATCGGTGGCTTGCAGGAGCACGGCATCCGCGGGCACGAGACTTCCCGCCGAAAGCAGGACCACATCACCGGGCACCACCTCGCGCGCGGGAACTGCGGCTTCCGCTCCGTCGCGGAGTACCCGGACCCTCACCGCAACGCGTGACTTCAACTCCTGGAGCGCGAGCTGAGCCCGATATTCGCGTGCGTAGCCGATGCCGACACTCGACGCAACGATCACGAGCACGATGCAGGCATCGATCCAATCGCCGGTGGCGGCTGCCGTGACCACCGCGAAGAGCAGGAGCAGTTGCAGCGGACTGCGCAGCTGATTCCACAACACGCGGGCGCGCGACAGCGCGCCCTCCCCGCTGATTTCGTTGGGCCCGTGCTCGCGAAGCGCGGCCGCAGCCTCGGCCGACGAGAGTCCGCTGTCCCTATATGCTGCGGGCACGTCCGTCAGCGTCACCAAGCGCTCCATTGGATGAGATCCACGCTATGCAGCCACAGGCGGCCATACAACCCGTACTAGTACCTGGTCCCTCGCCCCCGGGGACGGCACCGTAGTTTCCACTTGAAGCTACGCACTGCTCCGGATGCCGAAAAACGAGGTGAGGCTGCATGATGCGGGCGAAACGCGCCGGGCCAACCTGGCCGCGGTCGGGGCATACGCGGCGATGCTGCAGCTCTTTTCCTGAGCATGGGGAGCCCCAAGGAGGAGTCAGATGAGCATGAATGTCGGTGAGCTTTGCACTCTGGATGTCGTGAGCGCCCCGGCCGGCGCCTCGCTCGCGACCATCGGGGGATTGATGCGCGATGAGCACGTCGGCATGGTTGTCGTCACGAAGTCCCCGATGGACGACAGGGTTGCGACGGGAATCATCACTGATCGCGATCTCATGCGCGCGCAGCTGGATCGGTCCGCGGAGTTTCCCCGCCTGCGCGCCGAGGACATCATGACGCGCGATCCGCTGGTGCTCAGTGAAGAGGATTCGGTCGACACTGCCATCCAACGACTGCGAGCACGCGGTGTGCGCCGCGCTCCGGTTGTCAGCTCCCATGGTCAGCTCGTCGGCGTGATATCGACGGACGAGCTCGTTGCGCATGTCGCCCGCGAACTTGCCGGTCTAGCCCAGCTTCTCGCACAGCAGCCCAGGCGAGAACGCGGCTGAAGGATGCAAAGCAATGCGGCGCGGCCTAAACACGCCGGGCTGAGCCGAGGCGAGGCCGCGCGGCGGCTGATAGCGGAGGGTTATAACGACCTGCCGGCGGCGCAGGCGCCGGGTGCGGCGCGCGCCATTCTGTCGGTGCTCGCCGAGCCCATGTTCCTGCTGTTGTGCGCAGCAGTGGGCCTCTACGTGCTGCTTGGCAACGTGCGCGAGGCGCTGGTGCTCGCGTCGTCGCTAGTCGTTGTCGTCACGATCACGGTGCTGCAGGAGCGGCGCGCCGAACGGGCGCTGGCGGCGCTGCGCGAGTTGTCGAGTCCCCGTGCCGCCGTGATGCGCGATGGTGAGCTCCAGCGCATCGCCGGGCGTGAGGTCGTGCGTGGCGACATCGTACTGTTGAGCGAGGGTGACCGCGTGCCGGCAGACGGAATTCTGCGCGAGGCCACCGACCTCATGGTGGATGAATCGCTCCTCACGGGGGAATCGGCGCCGGTATCGAAGCACGCGCAGCCGCAGGGCAGCGAGATGTCGCGACCGCACGCCGAATCGCACGGCTGCGTGTATTCAGCAACGCTGGTAGTGCACGGGCACGGCATCGCTGAGATCGCGGCGACTGGGGCTGCCACGGAGATCGGTCGCATCGGTCACGCACTCGAGCTCCTGCAGCCGCAACGCACGCCTCTCTACCGGGAAACCCGGCGCCTCGTTCAATGGCTGGCGGTGTGCGGAGTCCTGCTGTGCCTGGCGGTGGTGGGGTTGTACGCGCTCCTGCGCGGCGACTGGATCCAGGGAGCTCTCGCCGGAATCACGCTCGCCATGAGCGTCCTGCCGGAAGAGTTTCCGGTCGTGCTCACGGTGTTCCTCGCACTGGGTGCGTGGCGTCTGTCAAGGCGCAGCGTGCTGACGCGCAGCATGCCGGCGATCGAAACGCTGGGCGCCGCCACGGTGCTTGCAGTGGACAAGACGGGCACGCTCACGGAAAACCGCATGACGGTGGCCGTGTTGCAACAGGGATCGCAGCGGGTGCGGCTCGGCGCGGCAGCGCCCGAGGTCACTGCAGCCACGAACGAACTGTTGAACGCCGCACTGGCCGCATGTGAGATCGACGCGTTCGATCCGATGGAGCGGGCGATCGTGCGTGCGGCCGAGCGACACGTACCCGACGCGGCGCGGCAGCTCGGCGGGATGATGCTGGTGCGCGAATACGAACTCAGCGCTCAGCTCCTGGCGGTCACTCATGTGTGGAAGCGTGCTGACGGCAGTATCTACGTTGCTGCCAAGGGCGCGCCGGAGGCGCTCGCCGCGCTGTGTCGACTCGAGCAGAGCGCTGCGACACGGCTGCTCGGGCAGACGGAGGAGCTCGCCGCTGACGGGCTGCGAGTGCTCGCGGTCGCAAGCAGCGAATTCACCGGTGAGACTCTGCCAGCATCACCTGGCGATCTCGGGCTGCAATTGCGCGGCCTGGTCGGATTATCGGATCCGGTGCGAGAGGCCGTCCCGGCCGCGCTCGAGGAATGTCGGCGCGCCGGCATTCGCGTCATCATGATCACGGGAGATCACGCCGCCACGGCGCGTTCCGTGGCCCGGGCCATCGGTCTGGACACTTCCGCGGGGATTCTGACCGGCGCAGAGCTCGCCGGGCTTGACGAGGCTGCGTTGCTCGAGCGCGTGCGCACCGTGAATGTGTACGCACGCACGCCGCCCGATGAGAAGCTGAGACTGGTGCGCGCACTGCGCGCGTGCGGCGAGATCGTCGCCATGACCGGCGACGGAGTGAACGATGCGCCGGCGCTCAAGGCGGCACACATCGGCATCGCCATGGGAGGGCGAGGCTCGGACGTCGCGCGCGAGGCCGCGGCCCTCGTCCTGCTTAACGATGATTTTGCGGCGCTTGTCGCCGCGGTCGGCGTGGGGCGTCGCATCTACGAAAACATCCGCAACGCCATGAGCTATCTGCTGGCGGTGCACGTTCCGCTCGCGGGAATCGGCCTGTTGCCGGTGCTGGTCGGCTGGCCACTGCTGCTCTACCCGTTGCACGTCGTGTTCCTCGAGTTCGTGATCGATCCCGCGTGTTCGCTGGTCTTCGAAACCGAGAAACGCGGCAAGGACGTCATGCACCGGCCGCCGCGAGACCCGCGCCAGCGCCTGTTCACGCGCGCGATGATCCTCGGGAACCTGGCGCTCGGCGTCGCGAACCTGGCAGCCGTCGCGCTCATCTACGGTGTCGCGCTGCAGTACGTTGCTGTAGGGGAGGCGCGTGCGTTGGCATTCGCAGGCCTGGTGGCCGGAAACCTGATGCTGATTCTCGTCAATCGTTCGCGGGAGGATTCGCTCGTGACGATGCTCGCGCGCCCAAACGCTGCTTTCTGGTGGATTAGCACGCTCGCCGCGATGGCTCTTGTTTTCGTGATGGCGGTGCCGCCCGTCGCCGAAGCGTTCGCCTTCGCCCGTCCGTCCACGCTTGGGGTGCTAGGGGCGGTCGTTCTTGGTGGCGGCGCCGTCGCGGTCGGAGGATATCTGCGCGCTCATGACTATCGCTGGGGGCAGGGATGAGGGTCTATGTGGCATCGAGTCGCGCTTGCACCGCTTTGATCCCGGCATCTGCGGAGATCAGCCAGTTGGTGTCTATTGTCATGGCGTATTTGCGCTCGGGAGCCGTGAGGGCGTCCTGCGTCGCGAGCTGATGTTCGAGCACAGCGCGAGTCGCTTCGGAGGGATCGAAGCCGACGCGGGCTCGTGTCTCCAGGCGAGCGTGCAGCGCGGCCAGGTTCGCATGGCACTCAAGGATGATGAACGGAATGCCCCGTTCCTGTGCCAGCTCCCGGAACCGCTCGCGCTCGGCGAAATGCAGGAACGAAGCATCGACGATGACCTTGAATCCCGCATCCAGCCCAGCTTTCGCACACTCCTCCAGATGCTCGTAGACGCGATCGGTTACACCTGTGGTGTAGAGCTTCTCGCCCACTCCTGAGCCGCTGTGCTCAAGTGGCTGCAGGCCGGCGAGGCGCTTGCGCTCCAGGTCCGAGCGTATCCGCACGGCCTGAATCGTCGGGACGAGGCGCTCGCTGAGCCATGATTTGCCACAAGTGGTGACGCCATGAGTGATCAGGAGCGCAGGCCGGCGATCCGAAATGAGTTCCCCGGCCACCCTGATCCGGCGCAAGCCACGTGCGTTCAATGCCTGTGCGCTTTCCGCCGAAACGGACTGTGCTGCAAGCGCATCGATCTTGGCGCGCACCAGCGCACGATAGACCGCATATAACGGGAGCAGGCGCAGGCCCTCATAGTCGCCGGTTTCTTCCATGTAACGGCTGAGGAACGCGTGCGCCAGGTCACGCCGGTCGTGCGCGGCGAGATCCATGAACAGGAATGCGACGTCGCTCATCACGTCGATCCAGCGCAGATCGGGATTGAATTCGATGCAGTCGAACGGTAGCCACTGTTGTTGCCAGCGCACGATGTTGCGCGCGTGCAGGTCGCCGTGGCATTCGCGCACGCGGCCGCCGCGCTTGCGCTGTGCGATGAGCGGCGCGGACTCGGCGAGAGAGCGCCGCAGCCAGTCATCGAGACGCCGAATCCGAGCAAGATCTTCAGATGCCGCGAAGTGCTGCTCCAGCACCGGCAGGTTGTCGAGGACCTGGGCCCTGACGGCGGCCGACTCGCCGAACGCGCTGTCCGCGCCGGCAATTGCAGCGTTGCGATGGAAATCGGCGAGTGAAATCGCGAGTGAGGCCAGGTCTTCGGCAGTCACCGCGCCGGCCTCGAGTTGACTCGACAGCTCCTGGGATGGATCGAACTCATGCATGCGCACCGCGTACTCGATCGCCGGCCCGCTGCCTCCAATGCGCAGCTGCCCTTGCTCGCGCGTCACAGGCACCACATCCAGGTAGAGGTGAGGAGCGAGGCGCTGATTGAGCCGCAATTCCTCCGCGCACAACTCGTGTCGCTGCTCCAGCGTCCGGGCGTCGAGAAAGTCATAGTGCACCGGCTTCTTGATCTTGTACGCGTAGTGTCCGGTAAGGACGATCCAGGAAATATGCGTCTCGACCACGCGCAGACACGTAACCGCGTGCGGAAACGCGGCGGGCGAGAGCTCCTGGAAGTCAGATGAATTCAAACCCCACGCCGGCAGCGACCGTCGCGATCATCAGCAGAATGAGCGCGACGATGAGCGCAATGACCATGTACCGAAAATGCGGTCGCTCCGTTCGCGTGACCGCCTGTTGCATCTTCATCGACTATCTCCTTCTGCGCAACGTCGCATATTCGCGCGCGGTTCGGAAAGTCGTATCAACCGCACTACCGTACGTACTGTCCAGAATGGCGATGGGTTGCATGCGCCGATTAGCGTACGTTGCATGGACATTGATGGTTTCGTCGATCGCAACGAGGCCGGCCGCGCCTTGGCGGGCGTGCTTCGGAAGCTGAAGCTGCCGCAGCCCCTGCTGGTGCTCGGGCTTCCTCGCGGAGGCATCCCTGTCGCCTACGAAGTGGCGAGCGCCTTACATGCGCCACTCGATGTTCTCGTGGTGCGCAAGATCGGGATGCCGGGCCAGCCGGAATTCGCGATCGGCGCGATAGCTTCGGGCGGCATCCTCGTGCGTGAGCCGGGCCGTACCAGGCAGGCCAGGCTCGATGCTCAATTCGAACAAGTTGCGCAGCGCGAACTCGCTGAACTCGAGCGCCGGGAGCGCGCCTATCGCGGGGGCTTGCCGCCGCTGGACTTGCGCGGCCGGACCGTAGTGCTTGTGGATGACGGCCTTGCGACTGGGGCGACGATGGTGGCCGCCATCCGGGCGGCGCGACAGGCAGGTGCCGACCGCGTGATCGCGGCAGCCCCGGTCGCGTCCGACGAAGCCGTCGCGCTGGTACGAGCGGAGGCTGACGAGATCGCGATCGTACAGACACCGGCATTCATGTATTCGATTGGCGCCTGGTACGAAGACTTCCACCAGGTCGAGGATGCCGAAGTCCGCCGACTTCTGGAGTTGGCTCGAAGTCCACAATCGCAGGCTTTTTCGCGCGCCAAGGGCGCGGCATGAGAGCCGATGGGGGATATACGTATTGCCGTTGAGCGACGGGAAGGGTGAATCTCCCGGAAAGCCGCCCGTTACTGAGACATTGTTATGAGCACATCGAGCAAACGCCATTCCCGTCGCCGGGATTCGCCTCCGGCCGTTGGCCACCGCCGAGCCAGACCGCGACAAGTGCTGCGGTCATTGCAGAGTCTGCCACGAACAGCCCGTTTATCGAGGCCGAACGCCGCCACGCGATGATCTGCGATGCTGCCTACTATCTGTCCAAGCGGCGCGGCTTCTGCCCGGGTTGCGAGCTGGACGACTGGCTGGCCGCTGAGCGGGAGATCGATCGGGTGCTGACGTCCGGTGCCAGCGCGTGGATGAGGGAAGGTTCGCATGACCGCAAAGCAGGTGCTGTTCGGTTCGGCGGCGCGCGAGAAGGTTCTGCGCGGCGCTACGCAGCTCGCCGACGCCGTGCGCATTACGCTTGGGCCGAAATCCAAGTCGGTCCTGATTCAGAAGAAGTGGGGCGTACCGGTGGTCTGCAACGACGGCGTGACGATCGCCAAGGAGATGGAGCTCGCGGATCCGGAGGAGAACCTCGGCGCGCAGATGCTGCGGCAGGCCGCGGAGAAGACCGGCGATGCCGTCGGTGACGGCACGAGCACGGCGACGATCCTTGCACACGCCATCTATGCGGATGGCGTGCGCAACGTGGCCGCCGGCGCGAGCGCGATCGACATCAAGCGCGGGTTGGATCGCGCCCTCGAAGCGGCGGTGAAGGCGCTGGGCACACTTGCCAGGCCGGTCGGCAGCCGCAAGGAGAAGGCGCAGGTCGCGACGATCTCCGCGCACAACGATCCGGCGATCGGTGAGCTGGTCGCTGATGCCATGGAGAAAGTGGGCGGCGACGGCGTGATCACGGTGGAGGAGTCCAAGACCACCGCAACGACACTCGAAGTGGTGGAAGGCATGCAGTTCGACCGCGGCTACCTGTCGCCGTACTTCGTGACCGACCCGAATACGATGGAGGCCATCCTCGAGGAGGCCTTTGTCCTCATCTGCGATCGCAAGCTCAACATCCTGAAGGACATCATCCCGCTGCTCGAACAGGTGGCCAAGTCCGGCCGCCCGATCCTCATCATCGCCGAGGATATCGAGGGCGAGGCGCTCGCTACCCTGATCGTCAATCAGATCCGCGGCGTGCTGAAGAACGCGGCCGTGAAGGCGCCGGGCTTTGGCGATCGCCGCAAGGCGATGTTGCAGGACATCGCGACGCTTACCGGCGGGGAGCTGATTGCCGAGGAGCTGGGATTGAAGCTCGAGGATGTCAAACTCGCGCAGCTCGGCCGCGCCAAGCGCGTGGTGGTCGACAAGGACAACACTACGCTCATCGGGGGCGCCGGCGATAAAGCCGCGATCCAGGGTCGCATTCAGATGATCCGCAAGGAGCTGGACAAGACCACGAGCGACTACGACCGGGAAAAGCTCGAGGAGCGGCTCGCCAAGCTTGCGGGCGGAGTGGCGGTGATCCGTGTCGGCGCACCCTCCGAGTCGGAGATGAAAGCGAAGAAGGACGCCCTCGATGACGCCATCAGCTCCACGAAGGCCGCGGTCGCTGAAGGCATTGTCGCTGGCGGGGGTCTTGCGCTGTTGCGCATATGCCCCGCAGTGGCCGCCCTCGAGCCGCAGACCAGTGGCGATGAGCGCACCGGCGTGCAGATCCTGCGGCGCGCGCTCGAGGCGCCGACGCGTCAGATCGCCGAGAATTCCGCGGCCGATGGCGGCGTGGTCGTCGATCGTATGCTGAACGGCACCGGCAACGTCGGCTTCGACGCCGCGCGCAAACAATTCGTCGACCTGTTCGAGGCCGGGATCGTCGATCCCGCCAAGGTCGTGCGCCTGGGACTCGAGAATGCGGTTTCAGTCGCGGGCGTGCTGTTGTTGACGGAAGCCACCGTGACTGAAAAGCCCGAAAAGAATGAAGAACGTGCGGGCGCAGAGCCTGCGCTGTAGAGCGCGCGAGGGGAGTCGAATGAAGTACTACATCGCCAAGGACGTCCGGCAACCTTTTGACCAGGTGGTCGAGCAGGTCATCGAGCGGCTCAAAGTCGAGGGCTTTGGAGTGCTCACCGACATCGACGTCAGCGCTACGCTGAAGTCGAAGATCGGAGCGCAGCTGCCACGCTATCGGATCCTGGGCGCATGCAACCCCAAGCTCGCATACGAAGCGCTCAAGATGGAGGACAAGCTCGGCGTCCTCTTGCCCTGCAACGTCATTGTCCGGGAAACAGCCGATGGGCACGTCGAGGTAGCGAGCGTCGATCCCGTTGCAGCGATGGAGCGCACCGGCAATCCGGCTCTCGCAAGTTTCGCCATCGAAGTCCGCAAGCGCCTGGTGAATGTGGTTGAGAGTATCGGGCTTTGACCGGAGCACCGACATTGTCGCGGCTGGCGCCACGCGGGTATCCCGTTTGACCGCAATCAATCGCATTCTGGTCGCAATCGCCGACCCGGCTTCGCGTCGCCAACCCGCCCTGGCGAAAGCCTTGCAGCTCGCTCGGCGCACCGGCGCGGAGTTGGAGGTGTTTCATTGCCTGTTCGATCCGCGAATCCACGGCGCAGTCGTATACGGCAGCGCACGCGCCATGTTGGAACACGAGATCGAGTCGCTGGTGGAGGCGGCGCGCGCACGTCTCGAGCGGCGTGCCGAGGTTCTTGCGCGTGCGGGACTGCGCGTTCGCGTCAGTGTGCGTTGGGACTATCCGGCACATGAGGGCATCATCCGGCAGGCTCTGCGACACAAAGCAGATTTCGTCATTGCCGCGACTCAACGACACCGGGTGCTCGCCCGCCCGTTCCTGAGTAACACCGACTGGCAACTCATTCGCCTGTGCCCTGTGCCATTGCTGCTCGTGAGGTCCTCACGCGCGTGGAAGGCCACGAAAGTGCTGTGCGCCGTAGACCCCCTGCACGTGCGCGCCAAACCCGCGGCCCTTGATCCGCGCATTCTCAAGGTCGGCGCACAACTCGCGCGCGAACTTGGCGGCCAGCTGCATGCCGTTCATGCGTACCCGCCGTTGCTCGAGTTTCTCCCCGGAGTGATGAGTGAGCCACTGCCGATCATCGCTACCGGGCCCGAAGCCCGTGACTACGCAAAGCGCATCGCCCGGAGAGTCGCGGCCGAGACCAGGCGGTTTGCGATCAGCGAGCGCCGTCTGCACGTCGTCGCCGGCGAGCCGCAGCAGGTGCTGCCACGACTGGCGCGGCAACTGCGCGCCCAGATCGTGGTCATGGGTGCTGTTTCCCGTTCCGGACTGAAACGACTCTTTATCGGCAACACTGCGGAAAGTGTCATCGATGAACTGAGTTGCGATCTGTGCGTGGTCAAGGCCCCCGGCTTCCGCACCCCGGTGACGGCTCAAGCTCATCATCTGCCCATCGCAGTACTGCCCTAGACCACCAATCTGCCGCTCGATCAGGGCTGCCGCGAACCTCGGCTGCAAATCCGCAATCCGCGCACCGTGCGGCGCACGCAACTGCTTGCCATCAGCGTAGCTCTGATCGATAATTCGATAATTCTCGAAACATGGAACTGACAGAATGCGCCTGAACGAAGCCGTCGATGCTCTCGCGGCGCTCGCCCATGAGCATCGTCTGAGTGTCTATCGCCTGTTGGTGGAAGCGGGGCCGGAGGGGTTGAACGCAGGCTCGATCGCCCAGCGCCTCAAGTTGCCGCCGTCATCGCTGACCTTTCACCTTCAGCATCTTCACCGCGCAGAGCTGATCACTCAGCAGCGAAGCAGCCGACAGCTCATCTACGCGGCAGACTTTGCGGTCATGAATGCTTTGGTGGACTACCTGACCGAGAACTGCTGCAAGGCCAGCTCGGCGGCGTGCGCGCCCGAGTGCGAACCGTCGTCGCGCGTCGCAAAGAAGACGGTGCGCAAGGACTCCAGGGCTGCCTGAGGGCCGCAAACCAATGAGCGCCGAAGCCATTTGTTCACGTCCGTTGAAATCAGCTGCGGTTGCACTTCTCGATGCGATGGAGCTTCCATCATCCGACTTGACGGATGCCCATATGGAGCACTTTTTCTACTGTGGGCCGACTGCAGCGCCCATTGGACTCGTCGGGCTGGAGTTCTGCGGCTCAAATGCGTTGTTACGCTCACTGGCTGTAGTGCCGCTGCATCGCTCGGCTGGCCTGGGCACCGCACTCCTCGAGCACGCAGAGGCGCAGGCGCGCGCGCGCGGCGCTCACTCGATCTTTCTACTCACGACGACGGCCGAGGCGTTCTTCAAGCGCCATGGCTACGTGACTACTGCGCGTGATAGCGCGCCGTCGGAAATCCGCGCGACACGTGAGTTCGCGGACATCTGTCCAACCAGCTCCGCGCTTCTCACCAAACGGCTGTACTTCTAGAACTGCCGAGGTGCGATATGAGCGAACGCCCGTTCAACGTGCTTTTTCTGTGCACCGGAAACTCCGCCCGAAGCATTCTCGCTGAGCAGCTCATCGGTCATTGGGGCCGCGGTAACTTCCGGGGATTTAGCGCCGGCAGTCATCCAAAGGGCAAGGTGCATCCGATAGCCCTGGAACTTCTCAAGCATATGAAGCTGCCGACGGCGGGTCTGCGCAGCAAGAGCTGGGACGAGTTCGCTGCTCCCGGCGCGCCGCAGCTCGATTTCGTCTTCACCGTTTGTGACAACGCCGCGGGTGAGATCTGCCCGGTGTGGCCCGGACAGCCGATGAGCGCACATTGGGGCGTGGAGGACCCGGCGGCCGTAGAAGGTTCAGAGACGGAGAAATGGATCGCATTCCGCAAGACTTTCAAGGAACTCGAGAGCCGCATCAAGATCTTCACCAGCCTCCCGATTCGCTCGCTCGACCGGATCAAGCTGCAGGAGCGGCTGGATGCGATCGGCGAATCCCGGGCTGAAGAGTCGGCATGAGCCTTGCGAGGCGCATCCTGGCCGAGATGCTGGGCTCGCTTCTGCTTGCCGCGACAGTGATTGGCTCGGGGATCATGGCGGAGCGCATGGCCGCTGGGAACGCAGCGATCGCGCTGCTCGCGAATACGGGTTCCACGGTGGCCGTTCTGGCGGTGTTGATTGCACTACTCGCGCCGGTGAGCGGTGCACACTTCAATCCCGTCGTCACGCTCGTGCTGGCTCTGCAACGGCGGTTGGACTTCAAAGAGGCAAGTCTCTATATCCCCGCGCAAGTACTTGGCTGCTGCCTCGGTGCCGTGCTTGCTCACGCGATGTTCGAGCTACCGTTGCTGCAGATCTCCACACATGTCAGAACGGGCCCGGCACAATGGCTGGCGGAGTTCGTTGCGACTGCGGGCCTGGTGCTCGTCATTCTCGGGGTTCGCAAGCCCCGAGATGCGGCGTGGATGGTGGCGGGGTGGGTTGGAGCGGCGTACTGGTTTACCTCATCGACTTGCTTTGCCAATCCTGCTATCACTCTGGCACGTTCCCTCAGCGATACATTCGCCGGTGTGCGCCCCTCCGACGTGCCGCCGTTTGTGCTGGCGGAGGTACTCGGTGCGCTGACAGCCCTTCTGATCGGGCGATTCTTGTTTCCGACAGACGCTATTTGCGGAGTCGCCCGCGCGACCCCAACTGAGGAACGATCTACGAATCCGCAATCTGCGCACAGAGCGCGCACAAGACGCTTTGCGGCAGCGCTTTCAGGCGTCTCGGGTCGATCGGCTCGCTGCAGCGTTCGCACTGACCATACCTGCCCGCGGCGATCCGAGCCAATGCGGCATCAACGCGATCGAGCTCGAGCTCAGTGACTGCGCGCAGCCGATCGATCACCTCATCGTTCTGACGCTGTATTGCCTGGTCGGCGAAGTCCTGCACCAGCGGCTGATTTGCGCGCCGCGCATCGCCGTCCAATTGCGCAAGGCGGTCGGCGAGTTCGCCGAGGCGCGTGCACAACCATGAAGCACTGGTGGACAGCTGAGCGTTCATGATTTTCTCCTTCGCGGCCGGTCATGCGGCGCTGGCCCAAGCCCGGCGCCGCGTGCATCCCCCGCGTTCATTCCACCTTGATCTGGACGGGTTTCGCCTTTTCCACCTTGAGCTTTGGAACGTGCACGTACAGCACTCCGTCCTTGCTCTCGGCACGAACGTTGCTGGCGTCAGCATCGTCAGGTACCGTGAAACTGCGCGAGAAGGTGCCGTAGAAACTCTCAACACGGTGTGTCTTCTCGGACTTCTCGTCCTTTTCCTGGCGACGCTCGCCCGCAATCGTGATGACACCATCTTCCAGCGTGATGCGCACGTCATCGCGCTTGACGCCAGGCAGGTCAGCCTTCACCAGGTATTCCTTGTCCGTTTCGCTGATGTCTGCAGAGGGCGCCCACTCATACGTTGCGCGACCAGCCTCCGCAGGCACTCGCGGCCAGCGTGCGCCAAGCAGCGGCATCAGTCTGCGGAAGAAATCATCGGATTCCCCGAATGGTTCCCATCGAATCAGGCTCATGGCTCTCTCCTGTAGGCGCACCAGGCGCCTCAAAATTCTCACGAGCCATGATGGCAGGGCTCCCGAATCTCTCAATTCGTGAGTGCCGCGAAGCGGCTGCGGCTTGTACTATGGCGCCCTCCGGCGGGCAAGACGAGCATAATGCTGGCGTAAGTTCCCTGACGGGAGAGTAGCGATGGTGTTCGTTCGACAAATCATGGTAGCAGGGGTTCTGTTGGCGTCCGCGCCTCTCGCATCGGCCGAGAACTTGTCCCAGTACGACGGCAAGCAGCTCTACTACCGCTTCTGTGCCGCTTGTCACGGCGAGCAGGCCGAAGGCAACGGCCCGGTCGCGGCATTCTTCAAAATCGCGCCGCCCGATCTCACGCGCCTTGCGCAACGACGCGGCGGAACGTATCCGACAGAAGAGGTTCGCAAGACCATCGACGGCCGCAAGGTGCCCGGGCCGCACGGTTCACGGGAAATGCCGGTCTGGGGTCTGGAGCTTTATTACGCGGACACGGGAAATCCGGACAAGCAGAAGCAGGTCGAAGAGCTCATCGACATGCTGGTGGAGTACTTGCGCACGCTGCAGAAGAAGTAGCCCAAGCGGCAATCGCCGCGCACCAACACGTGCGCCGCGGCGTTGCGTTACGAGAGGCGAGCTATTGTGCCGCGACCTTCTTGAAATCCGTCGGCACTTCGAAGGCGCCGGCGCTCGCCGGACCGCGATTGACCGATACCAATTCGACCGACATCTGCATCATGCTCACCATGCCCGGCGCGGTGGTCGGTGCGGCGGCTGGAGCAGCAGGGGCCGCCGCCGCTGTCGTCGACGCAGGTTCGGTCTTCTTCTTTGCAAAGAGTGCGCCGAGCTTGCCACCCAGCTTGCCCGCGACTCCGCTCAATGACGACTCGCCCGCTTTCTGGGCAGCTGCCTCCCCTGCGGCTTCGCCGGCGGCCGTTGCCGCGGCCTGCTCCATTTCATCGCTGGTCGGTGTCGTGCTGCCTGCACTTCCTGCAGACCCATCGGCAGGCGCCCCCTTGGTCGTTTCGCATTGTGGGCCGCCAACGCTCAGGCCGAATGTCGTCTTGACCGGGTGTCCTTTCACATCACGAAGCTTGGTGGCGAGCTCCGTCCAAAGGCCTTTGTAACTACCGAAGAGCGTTTCCGCACGCTGGGCAGCGTCGCCGGACATCTGTGTGGTGAGGCCCATCTTTTGCGCGTAAGTCGTGTAGAAGTGCGTGATCTCAGCGTCCTCGGCGAAGGCAGGGGAAAGCCACTCGTCAAGATTGAGAGTGAAATCGCACACTGCAGCGCTCTTCTTGTCCTTGCACGACTGGGTCGCAGCAATGCTGACCCTTTCAGCTTCGTATCCAGCAAAGGTCTTCTTCTCGCCGGTGCGCTTGACCTCAGATTTGGGCTCCGACCATTCACATTGCGACTGATCTACAGGCCCCGGCGCACCCTGTGTCTGCTGAGACTGAGCTTGTGCCTGAGCTTGGGCCTGCTGCGCCTGGCCGACCATCTTCTCCCAGTTCGCGCGCATTTCGGCAAAGGTCTGCTCGGTGTATTCCTTCTTCTTGAGATTCAACGAGTAGGTCTTCTCTTGATCCAAGCGGATGATTTCAGCCGTCGCGCCCATGCTGCTGCCAGCGAACATGCGCATGAGCTTCGATTCCATCTGCAGGTCGCTTTCCGTTCGCGCCCGGTCACCGGCGACCGTCGTCACTTCCTTGCCATTCATGTTGGCGAACTTCATCAGGCCTTCGACTGAGATTCGCTCTTCGAGCGTGATGTCGGCGCAGGCAAGCGAGAAATTCAACGCAAGTACGAGTGCGCTAGCGCAGCGCAGCACCGGTGTCCTGGCACCCATCCTGATTCTCCCGAGCATGCACGGAAGTGGGGCCGTGATGCTAGCAGGCTGCTACGGTCGGTTGAAATGCCGGCGACCTGTCAGAGCCTACCCTGCGTCCTCAGGTCCTTGAGCAGCGTCTCGTACGAAATTATCGGCTGGGCATCGCGCCGCTCGAACGCTGCGAGGTCCATTTGACCTTCGCGCAAAGCGCAGCGGACGGCGTCATTGACGATATCCGAGATCGACTTGTGCGCGTCTGCAGCTTTCAGGCGGATAGCCCGGTGCAGCTCAGACTCGAAATAGACGGTAGCCCGCTTCGTTGTGTTGTCGCTCATCGTGATTACCGGATGAGGAGGCGCAGTTTCACTGAGCCTCTCGTTATTGGGGTTTCAAAATATCGCAGTTTGAGCCATTGGATAATTGGCCTTTGGTGCAACCGGTCGGTGATCAGCTGGATGTAATCGATGCCCCCGATGATTCAAGGGGAAGCCCGAGGGCGCGCCAAGCGTCGATGCCCCCGGCGAGCGGGCGCACGCGACGTAGGCCCTTTGTCTTCAGCGTTGTCGCCGCGACGGCCGCCGAGGCGTCGTCCGGACAGTCGCAATAGACGACTACCTCAGCATCGGGATCGAGCTGCAGTCCGGCGACATCGGGCGCATCGATGCTTCCCGGGATCCATCCGGATTGCATCCGGCGTTCAGTACCGCGGACATCGAGGAGAGCGACGGGCGCCCCGGAGCGCAGCAACGCATCCAGGTCCGGCGCGGAGATTCGCACCATGCGAATCTTCATCGTGAAGCGATGTCGCTGCCACCACTTGACGACGATGAAGAGCGCGATCGCGGCCAGCAACAGGATCAGTGCGTAGTGCCCAAGCTCGTCGAGTTCGAGCAGCACTGCCTCGACGGCCTCGTGAAAGATCGCGCCGAGCGCCACGGCTCCGCCCGCCCACAGCAAAGCACCGATTCCGTCGTACAGGGCAAAGCGGCGCAGGGAGATGCCAGTCTCTCCAGCGAGCGTAGTAGCAACGGCGGCGAATCCGGGAACGTACTTGGAAACGATCAACGAAGGCGGTCCCCACCGACCATAGACACGTCGGGTCAGCCCCACGCAGGAATCAGCGGACAAGGACAGCTTGCACATTAAACGCAGGAGCGATGCGCCGTATCGTCTCCCGCCGGCGAACCACAGCAAGTCTGCAAGAATTGCGGCGAGAGTTGCGACGAGCAGGATCGGCCACAGAGAAGTGTTGGCGTCCACTGCCAAGGCCGCAGTTGCGATCATCGGTGGATACGACGGCACCGGCAGGCCGCCTTGATCCAACAGCACGCAGAAGAACACGACCCAAAGGCCATACGATTCGACGATGTGCAGCAGTAAATCCATGACGTCGTACTCTAAACGATATCTCTATGCGCTTTCGGCGCGCGCGACGAGGCAACCTGCAGCAATGAGGAAGATCACCGAGTGACTGGGTCAGGAAGTACCGGGCGCCTCAGATTGCTGAGACCTCATCATCCGCACGATGACCTCGACCAGCCCGTCCCTAGGCCGCTCAGTCAAAGCGGAGGAAGTGGGTGATCGTCGTAGGTGGACATTTCGCCTTCATCAACCCTTCACGACCCCGACATAAATCCTCCGCAGCATCCCCGGGGCTGCCCTCATGGAATGAGCCACGTCTTGATGCGGCCGAGCCGTGAGCTGTCCGGGGCACCGGCAGTCCCAATCTCTCTGTTGGAGGAGTCTTGATATGAAGGCGAAATTGCTTGCGTCCCTGCTTGGTTCGGTCGCCGTCGCAACGACGGCGGGTGCCATCGACTTCGGACGCCAGGTCGAAATCTTGCTCAAGGCCGAGGCGCCGGCGCAGTTCGGCGTGTTCGGTACGTTGAATGCGTCATCCACAACACAAGTCACCGGAGCGGCGGCGCAAGCAGATCCGAGGCAGTTGGTGACGCTGGCGCCCGGACTCACGGCAAGAGTGGTGAGCGAGGCAGACGGACTCGGCGGCAACATCGACCAGATGGTGCTGTGGCCCAATGACGTACACCCGACTCACCTGATCGCGTGCAACGAGGAGGGTACCGCGACTCCCGGAATCCAGCGCATTCGTCTTTCGGATGGAGCCGTAGAGACGATCCTGACCGGCCTGAACCGCTGTGACCCGGCGCGCAAGACCCCTTGGGGAACGATCATCGCAGCGGAGGAAAACAGCGCCGCGAGCAAAGTGGTCGAGATCATCGATCCGCTGCACACGACCAACGTCGTTCTCTCTGGAAACACGCTGAGCGGTGCGGATGCCGGTCACGTTGCCCTGCGTCCGGCTCTCGGGGCTTTCTCGTTCGAGGGTTTCGCGATACTGCCGAACGCGGTGACCTATTACAGCGACGAGAACCGTCCGGGCACAGGCGGCCTGGGCGCTCCCGGCGGGTCGCAGATCAAGTTCATCCCCAGTGCGCTCTGGACTCCCGGCAATCCACCGATCGTGGATCTCGCGCAGTCGCCATATACGGATGGTCGCGTGTTCGGACTGCGGATCGGCCGTAATTCCAACAGCACCGACGTAGGACAAGGGAACGAATTCGGGCGCGGCAACTGGGTGGAGCTCATCGAGGGCCAAGTCGTCGGTACAACCACGATCACTCGCAGCAATCTGCGCGCCGCGGCCGCTGCGCTCAAGCTGACCGCGTACTACCGCCCGGAAGACATGGACCTCGACCGGAAAGCTATTGCCACGGGCAACGTACGATTCTGCGGCACGAATACGGGCCAGGATCTGCCCGTGAACAGCGGTGGTGACAATCACTGGGGAGAGGTCTATTGCATCACCGATGGCACCTTCGCGCAGGCTGCCGATACGACGACTACAACTCAAACCGCGGGCGGCGTGACCTACACGTTGCTGGCGAACTCGACCCCGGAGTACCAGCCGCTCGTCATCGGCTTCTTCGACTTCGCGATGATGGACAACATCGCCTATCAACCGGGTCGCGGCAACTGGATCCTGCACGAAGACGGCGAGGGTCCGGCTTCGACTCCCGCTCGCGGCAACGACCTGTGGGATTGTCTCGATGACGGCGGTGACAAGGACATCACGGGCGACGGTTGCATTAAGGTCGGCACGATCAACGACCAGAGCGGCTCCTTGGCCGGCGGTGGTGGAGCCGAGTGGACGGGCGGCGTTTTTGATGCCTCGGGCAAGCGCTTCTTCGTCAGTATTCAGCACGCTATCGGTGTCGGCACGACGAGCGTGTATGGCCCTGGCTACGCTCACGGGTACATTCTCGAGATCGACGGCTGGCGCTAGGAAATAGAGTCCGACGTCTTCAACGCAACTCGCCGGCGGCCAGGGATCGGCCGCCGGCGGGCGCGATTTCTGATTTGCGATCGCGCGCAAACTCGCCCCAGCGTTCTTTTGGGGTCTCCCGGTCGGGATCAGCCGCGGTAGAGGTACTGAAGGATATGGAACTTGTGCTTGCTCTGCCTGAGCCATGCACCGAATTCTTCCACCTTGGCTGCGCCCGGCTCTCCTATTAATCCCGCCAGGACCGAACGGCGCGTACCTTCCACAATGTCGCGACGAATGCGCCGCTGCCATTCGTCGGTGAAGATTGCGGGCATCAGGTGACTCAGTTGCAGCGCCTCGAGCAATTCCCATTCGCCCCGGTCGAGCCACGCCTCATCACACAGTGAACAGACGTCGAGGCGATTGGAAACCGTCCCGGTCAACTTGTACTTCATCATGACGCGACTGCACTTCGGGCACGTGAGTGCCGTCGTGGTGTCCGTGGTCTCGATCGAGATGGTCGTCTCTTGCGCGGCGGCCTCGGTCGGCGCTTTCTGAATCTCGGCCCAATGACGGTAGTACACGAGCGACACGAGGGTTCCCTCACACGTGGGGCAGCCTGCCGCCGGCAGATACTCCTCGATCATTGTGGGCTTGAGGTCCGGTGTCTTGCAGCGCGGGCACTTCATGGGCGGACTCCATCGAGGACAGGCATCGGGTTGCCGCGAAGTGTAGCGCCCGCCCGTACACACGCCCTCGGCCAAAGTGTCAGAGTGAGAAATGCTTCCAGGTTTTCTGACTGCATCAGGACTCGGTGCCGCCTACTTACATCCCGCCAGCTCGCGGATCGCGTTAATCACAATTTCCGGCCGGTCGCGCTGAATGTAGTGGCCGCTGCCCTCGACGAATTCGTGTCGTTGCGCGTTGTACTCTGATGCCTCTTCAGTCTGAAGCTCGCGCATCAGGGCTCGAAACGTTGGTGTCTCGCCGGGTGCCGCGCGCGTACTTGAAAGCACGATCGTCGGAATTGACTCGAGAGCAGGGCTCGATGCCACTTCCTGGCCGGCCACCACACTGTCCTTGAACTCACGGCGCATGGTGCCGGTCATCAGGACTGAAAGTGCCGTCAAAGTGCCGTACATGCCTGGAGTTTCCTGCTTCATGCGCTCCAGGTGCGCCCAGTGAGTCGAATCCACCAGGAGAAGGGCTTTGACCTCGGCGGGGTAGTTGCGCGCGAAGTACTGCATGTAGAGGCCGCCCATCGAGTGGCCGACCAGGATGTAGGGAGGCGCAATGCCGCGCGTCTGCAACTCTGAGCGCAACTCATCGACCACGTGCGCCGCATCGCGCACGCCATCGGCAGCGCCACTGCCCGAATACCCCGCACGGTTGTAGGAAACCGTTCGAGCGCAGCCGCTCGCAATGCTGAATTGCACCTTACGCCAGACATCGAGGGTGTCGCCCAGCCCTGCTTCGAACACCACGGTGACTGCGCCTTCGCCTTCGATACTCACGCGGTGCTTGCCGCCGGAGTTACCTGCCTCGCAAGGTGTGAAGTAACCGCCAAGCCACAGGGCGACACAGGATGATTGTGATTCGCTTCATGGCTGCAACCTCGCTTCCATCAGCTCGCTGGTGCCTACAAGGGACCACGCCTCGGCCAGCCCCGCAACGGTGCCCAATCGGCATAAACAGTTGAACTGAATCATCTTCCTACCCTCCGTCGGTGTGTTGAACGACGGGGGGCGACGATGCCGGAAGGACACAGGCAGTTCGCCCGGCCCGATCGGACAAGACGTCCTACCGATACAGCAGGACGTGGTGCCCTACGGGGCCCTCTGCTCGAGGCGGTATTGGGAGGGGGTCGTGCGGGTGTGTTGCTTGAACGCTGCGTTGAACGCCGCTTTGGAGTTGAAGCCTGCCGCAAGTCCGATGTCGAGGATGCTCTGTGTGCCGTAGGCAGGGTCGGCGAGACAGCGCTGCACCTCTTTGACGCGCTGTGCATTCACGAAGTCGAAGAACGTGACGTCGAGTTCTTCATTCAAGAGCTGCGAAAGGTGGTGCGGTGAAAGGCCAGTGCGCTCGGCGAGCTGCGCGAGCGTCAGATCATTCTCGAGCCACGGCTTTTCGATCTGCATCAACTCCTCGAGCTGGGCGAGATATGCAGGGACTTTTTCCTGGTCGAGTCCCGAACGTGCATAGCGGGCGGCTTTTGCCGGTGCGGCGGGAAGCTGTTCGGGTTCCGGTGGCGGGAGCGGCACGAATGCGATCTTGCCGACGAAGAGCGCGGGCTGACGGAGCCCGAGAAACGCGAGAAAGTACAGACCGACGGGCACTGCGATCATGTCAAGCCAGGTAGCCCAGGATGTCTTCAGGACCAGCCCCGCTATCCAAAGGAGCCACATTCCGAGGTTGATGGCCAGCATCGACTTGAGCCAGCCGAAGGTGCGCGTCTCGATGGAGGAAAAACGCGCACGCAATTCCGTGCCGAAGCGCCTGAGCGTCCAGAGGCTCGCCACCCAGTAGATGAACAGCTGGGCAGCGGCGATGAGCAGCGGGATGCTGAGTTCCTCTCGTCCGCCCAACTCTTCTGCGAGGATCGTCTGCTTGCGGTCGGCTGGCAATGCATAGAACGGTAGCAACAGCAGCAGGCACAGGAAGGCGGGGATGCAGTGCAAGAGCCACCGCCTGACGGTCGGTCGGTCATGCATCGTCAATCGCCGCACGTACATCCAAAGGCACGGCCCGACCAGAAAGATCAGCCAGTCCGTCACATGACCCAAATGCGGGTACTCGAGAACCCAACGTGAGTCCTCGAGCAGATCACCAACCGAGAGCATCGCGAGGCACGCGACATACGCCGCGAGCCAGCGATTGGCCGCTTGATTGCCGCGCTTGCTCGTCACCAGCAGGAGCGCAATCAGAATGCCAAGCGTGATTCCGGCGAAATCAAACAGTGCTGCGAAACCTGGTTGCGGCATGGTGGTTTGCCCGACACGCGCAAGCGGTCATCTCGAGGCTGGTCGAGTCTGAAGATCATTACATAACGCATGTCGCGCATGCGCCCGTTCGCAATGTGTGCAAGCGTACAGACGCCCCCTGCGCGCGAAGGCTAGAGAACATGCTGGTGAGTCTATGGGTGGCGGCATGAACAAGGCGACGACGGGCGAGCATCTCACGGGCAATGAGCGACAGCTGTGCACAAGTTTCGCGCGCCCGTCGCTGGGACGGGCGCTCTGGCAGCTGGCCAACACGCTGCCGGCATTCGCGCTCCTTTGGTTGCTGATGGCGTGGAGCGTGCACTCGGGCTGGGGCTACGGCTGGACCTTGCTGTTGGTGCTGCCGACGGCCGGGCTGTACGTACGCCTGTTCATCATCCAGCACGATTGCGGGCATGGCTCGTATTTCGCCAGCAGGCGGGCCAACCAATGGGTGGGTGCCTGTCTCGGGTTGATCACGCTGTTTCCATTCAGCTACTGGAAGAAAACCCACGCCATCCATCACGGCACCTCCGGGAACCTCGATCGGCGCGAGTTCGGCGACGTCCGAACGCTGACCCTGAACGAGTATCGGATGCGCTCGCGATGGGGCCGCTTCTGGTACCGCCTCTATCGCAGCATGCCGGTGCTGCTGGGGTTAGGCCCGACCTACCAGTTCCTGATCAAGCATCGGTTTCCATTCGACCTGCCATTGTCCTGGAGGAAGGAGTGGGCGAGCGTGCTGCTCAACAATTTCACGCTCCTGGCCGTCGCCGTTGCATGCACACTGACGATCGGTTGGCACACCTTGCTGCTCGTGCATGTACCCGTGGTTCTGGTCGCCGGAGCAATGGGTGTGTGGCTGTTCTACGTCCAGCACATCTTCGAGCGTGCGTACTGGTCGCGGCGGGAAGACTGGGACCCCAATCAAGCGGCCATTGTGGGCAGCTCTTACTACGACCTGCCCCGAGTGCTGCACTGGTTTACGGGGAACATCGGCTACCACCACATTCATCACCTGGCGCCGCGCATTCCGAACTACCGCCTGCGCGCGGCGTTTGAATCCAGCCCCCAGCTGCAGCGGGCGCCCAAGTTGACCTTGCGCAGCAGTTTCGCATGTGCGCGCATGAAGCTCTGGGATGAGGATCTGGGACGTATGGTCGGCTTCCCTCGCTGAAGGCGGCGCGCCAGCGCCGCATTGATCCCGCCACTAACCCATGATGCGCGTATAGGTCCTCTTGTCGCTCGCGTAGCAACCGCACGCTGCCGCTTCCAGGCCGCGGACATTCAGGACACGAAGGTTGCCGCGGCTGTACCGAATCAGATTGCGCCGCCGCAGTGAGCTCGCGGCTCGGGTGATGCCCGCGCGCCGTACGCCCAGCATGAAGGCCAGAAACTCATGCGTAATATGGAAATTGTCGGCGTGCGCCCGATCCCGAGTCATCAACAGCCACCGGGCGAGCCGCGCCTCGACCACATGAAAGCGCGTACACACGGCGGTCTGTGCGAGCTGGATCAGCGTGACGTACACATATCGGTTGAGCTCCCGGCGCAATGCTGGACCGTGCTCGAGCTCGCGCAGGAATGGCTCGGCCTTCACCCGCCAGGCGCGCCCGGCGCCCTGGACCAGCCCTTGAAGTCGTGCGACGTCCGCACCGAGCATTAACGAAATCCCCAGCATGCCTTCGTCGCCGACCAGGCCCAGTTCGAGCTCCGCATCATCGACTTTCGGAGAAATGAGAGAGATGAAGCTGTCAATCGGGAAAAAGACGTCTTGAATGGGCTCGCCCGGCTCGCAAAGCACGGTGCCGATCGCGAGCTCGACGGGCTCACAGCCCGCAAGCAAGCGCCGCCGGACGGCAACCGGCAGCGCCGCGAGCAGAAGGTTCTGCGCCGGAACGCGTTTCGATGTCGAGATTGCGGAAATCACGCGTTACACGGTGGCGCGAACCGGTGCGCTCGTCTGTTCGCCAGGCCGCTTTCGCGACTGATTTGTTGCGCAGCCTACGCGCGCGATGGGGTGCCAGGGCGCCCAGTTTTCCTCGTGCGGCTTGCGCCCTCTCGGGGAGCGAGCAGCCGATCGCTTTCCTTCTTGACCACTGCGTAGCATTCGCAGGAAAGCTGCTCGAGTTTTCTCCGATCGAGCACCACGATCTGTCCACGGCTGTAGCGGATCACGCCGAGGCTCTGCAACTGGCCGGCAGCCTCCGTGACCCCTTCGCGGCGAACACCGAGCATGTTGGCGATCAGCTCCTGGGTCATCGTGAGTGTGCTCGAAGGCAAGCGGTCGAGCGAGAGCAGCAGCCAGCGGCAGAGCTGCTGGTGCACTGAATGGTGGCGGTTGCAGACCGCAGTCTGGGCCATCTGCGTGATCAGCGACTGCGTGTAACGCAGGAGTAAGTGCAGCATCTGCCCGTGACGATTGAATTCTTCCTTGACTCGTTGTCCCGTCAATCGATAAGCGAAGCCGGCGCTCTGCACGATCGCACGGTTTGGCGTGGTCTCACCACCCATGAACAGCGCAACGCCGATCGCACCTTCCTTGCCGACAACCGCGATCTCTGCCGACGCCCCGTTTTCCAGAACGTACAGAAGCGAGACGATGCAGTCACTCGGAAAGTACAGGTGGCGCAGCGTATCGCCCGATTCGTACAAGACCGCCCCGAGCGGCATCTCGACGCGCTGCAGGTGCGGGAACAGGCGTTCGCGCTCTTCGGTCAGGAGCGCCGAGAGAATCTGATTCTCCTCTGGCCGCGCAACCTCCGGCTGAGGGTATTTACCTACGGTCATCACTTGAGTCTAGTCCAGCTTTGCTGAGCTGTGTCCGCTACCGTACAAATCATACTGCTCCCCGATGCCACGGCAGACAAGTGCCTGAATCTCATAAGCGCGGTGGCGCACCGACGTAGGAATCGTTCACGCTTATTGTTCGCCCAACCTACAAGGCCACCATTCTGAGCTGGCCAGCCCGATTCAGGGCACCAGAGATGCCGTCCCGACGAAGCGGGGCGGCAGGTGCTCAGGACTCCCCCCACAGTTCTTCGCGGACGGTCATCAGACCGCCATTCACAAGCATCATTTTGATCATCTCGTAACGGAGCTATTTTCATGTACAAACAATCCCGCAAATTACTGCTCGCCTCGGGCATCGCTCTGGCGATGGCCAGCGGCGCAGCGACCGCAACTACCGCGTCTCAGGACGTCACCGACGCACGGCAGGAATCGCAGATCTGGACGACGTATGCCCTGAGTCCTTACCTGCGCTCAAACGATCTCAAGGTGTCGGTGCACGAGGGCAAGGCCACGCTGACCGGCAAAGTGGATGAAAGTGTCAACAAGGACCTGGCCAAGCAGATTGCTCTTGGCGTCGACGGCATCAAGGATGTGGACAATCAGATCGTGGTTCAGGCTGACTATGTTCCGCCGGCACGATCCTCGACAGATCGCAGCTATGGCGAAGTGATCGACGATGCGACGATCACCTCCGCGGTCAAGTCGAAGCTGGTGTGGAGCAAGAATACGGAAGGCTTGGCCACAAACGTCGATACGAAACGGGGCAAGGTGTCGCTGATGGGCACGGCCGATAGCAAGGCGACCAAGGATCTCGCAGGCCGACTGGCCATGGACACGCGCGGCGTCGTCGCGGTGGACAATCAGCTGGTGGTCAACAGTGCGAAGTCGGGCGTTGCCGATACCGGCAAGAGCTCCACGAAGGATGCCGAACAGGGCATGTCGGACGGTTGGATCACGACCAAGGTGAAGTCAACCTTCATGATGTCCAGCAATGTTGCCGGTTCCGATATCTCGGTGAGCACCGACAAGGGCATCGTCACGCTGAGCGGCAAGGTGGATAGTGGAGCAGAGCGTGCTTTGGCCATCGAGCTTGCGCAGAACGTAAAGGGCGTCAATAGCGTCAATTCGAAGGCTCTTACGACCCTTTAATGCAGTAGAGCATCGCTAGAAGGATCGCCGGCGAGGACACGCCCGGCACCCTTTCGACCCCGCATGGCGCAGGTTGTGCGGGGTTTTTTGCTGTTCAAGAGTCCGTGGGGCAGCGTACAGACGCACCTGGAAGGTTTCGCCCACGCTCTATATGGTTGCGGAGTACTTGAGGAAACCATCGTGGAAAGTACCGGGCGCGGCGGCGCCATCGTGCGGAGCGAGTACCGGATAGATCGCTATCGAGTCGTCTTCGAGTCCGGCGGCGGATGGCATTGCGAGTGCCGCGAATTCGTTACATCTAATGCGTGCAGCCACACTCGTGAGGCCGCCGGCATGCGTGCTGCCCAAGCCAACATCAGGGACCGCGTAATGGCAGGGCGGTCGCAGTTTCCGCAGGATGTGTGGGCAAGTCGCGCGACTTCACGCGCCCGCGATACCTGAACGAACGCCGCGTATGCCTGCTGCAGCGCATTAGTGTGCGTTGCCGTACAGACGAAAATGCCCTGCTTGATAGCCTGTGCATCGAAAATGCAGCGCAATGGCAGGCAATTCAGGGACGTGAAGCACTTGTCGGCTCGACCCATCTTTCAGGACAACCTTCCGCATCGCGAAGGTTTCACTGGGCATCCAGAGGAATATCAAGATGCTCGGCAGCAAGTCGAAAAGCTTACTCGGAGCAATGCGCGGCTCACGAAGAAACTGTTGCGACTGAAGCGAGAGGCTGCGCGGGTGCGTCTCCTTGCCTATCACGACGAGCTCACCGGGCTGCCCAATCGCAGCTTGCTGATGGACCGGCTCACACAGGCGACGGCTCAGGCCGCGCGACAGCACAAGCAAGTGGGGCTGTTGTTCCTCGACCTGGACCAGTTCAAGCGCGTCAACGACAGGCTCGGGCATACCGCCGGGGACAAGGTGTTGCAGGAGGTCGCCGAGCGGTTGTCGGCGTGCATCCGCAGTTGCGATACGGTCTGCCGTTATGGCGGCGACGAGTTCGTGATCATGTTGCCGGAAATCGACGGTCGCGCGTGCGCGGAAGCCGTCGCGCGCAAGATCCACAAGTGTCTGGCCTTCCCTTATGTGTTCGACGAGGACGCCTTTGTGTTAACGGCGAGTATCGGCATCGCGATCTATCGGGCCGACGGGCGAGACCTCCGCGAGCTGATCAGAGAGGCCGACAGTGCCATGTATCTCGCTAAGGCGTGCGGCGACTCTCCCGTCAGTTCTCATTAATCTGGCCCCCCCCCTTTTAAGTCCGCATGACGCAGGTTGTGCGGGCTTTTTTGCTGTCTAATCCCTGGTGCGCCCGCCGAACAGCATCTCAAGTGCGATCCCCGCGCCCCAGTCAGCCTCCCGGGTCTCGAGCAGAGTCTCGCGCGGCCACGTAACGCTCGAGCGCAGCTCGAGAAACAACCATTCGAGGTGGATGCGCCGCCGGTAGATTACCCGCAGGCCGTAGTCGGTAATCGGCACCTCCTGGTCGGACTCGCCCAAGATCGACCCCTGATAGGCGAAGGCGCGCCCGTTGCCGAGATTCTGATACAGCGTGAGGCTCGAGAACCAACGTACGCCTTCGGTTTCCTGCGTAAAGGTACCCGACGCGGTCCAGCGCACGAGGAAGGCCTCTGCCAGCAAACGCTCCAGGTCGATGCGCGTCGTGGCCCCGAAGCGACCTTCGCTCTCCTGCCAGAAGATCGTTTCCTGCAGGCGAAGGATATTGCGCTTGAGGAATGGCAGAGCGAGGCGATAGGTGCCTTTGGCGTAGGGGTCCAGGGGCCAGTCAAGCGCCACACCTACGCCGGCATCGAATTGCCCACCGCCGCGGCCGGGCTGACGGTACCCGAGGCCCAATAGCACTGCATCATCATCTTCCCCTGCAAACTGCCGGGGCAGAGTGTCGAAATCGTCGCGCAAGTCGCTCACGTATTCGTCGGGGTTGACCTTGCCTGCGAATACGCTGAAGCGCTCGCTGATCTGCGGCAGGTGCACCTGCACCCGGAACCGAATGCTCGGATCCCATTGATCGCGCTGGTCCCAGAGGGTACCCACCGCGACACTGCCATGCGTGGCCTGATATTCGTCATCGAAGCGGGCGTTGCCGAAGAAGCCATCGAACCCGGCCGCCGAAAGGCAGATCGTCCGGTACAGTCCCCGATGCAGGCGATCGATCCACCCTGGCTCGCTGCCCAGCTGGCCCTCACAAAGCTCGGTAATGTCGGTCGGAAGACCCTGGGGTTCGATGGGCAACGGCACGAGTTCTGCCCATGACAGTCTGGAAGTCGTGCGCTCGGGAGGCGGTGTCTCCTGAGGTGCCGATTGCGCAGCAACGAAGCCCACAATTGCGTTCAATCCGAGTGCAACCCCAACGACGACGCATCGACGGCATCTCGAACGGATCTCATCGGGCGACTGCATTGCCCCCTCCGAAATTGCCTCAAGTCTAACCTTTCATTGCCGAGCCCCTTTGTACGCTGACGTACAGATCCGGCCGCAGAAGCCGCATAACTTGTGCCGGCAGTCGAAAATCTGAGGGGAAATTTCATGAATATCATTATCTGGCTAGTGGTCGGCGGGCTGATCGGATGGGTGGCGAGCATGGTCATGCGCACCGATGGACAGCAGGGGATTCTTCTCAACGTGGTGGTCGGAGTCGTGGGCGCGGCACTGGGCGGATGGTTCCTGAGCCCGCTCGTCGGGGTATCGACCATCAATCAGAACAACTTCAGCGTGTCTGGCTTGGTCGTCTCGTTTCTGGGGGCAGTCATTCTCCTGGCAATCGTCAACCTCGTCCGGCGAGGTGCGGCGCGGTAATGCGAACCGGGTTCATCGTCAGCACGAGCAATGGCCGGCCGTTCGACCGGCCCGGTGGTCCATAGCCGTCGTGCCCATGATGAACCCGCGCATTCCGGGCGCGTCAGGGACTGACGCGCTCGGGCGGGCCTTGGACAGGGAAGCGAGTTCACGGCGCATCTGCCCGCCATTCGGGTGCGGAGATCACGTCTGGTGATCCCCGAGGATCACGCGCAACCGATGAGTTTGTCCGTCATCGACTAGCGCAAATACCGCCGGGCCATTTGCCAGCCTCTGACCGTTCAGTTCGGCATAAGCAATTCCACGGTTGACGCTGCTGGGGTTCTCAACCCGGATCTCGTAGCGTGAAGTGCGATATTTGAAGGCGATCTCGAAGCCAGGCCAGTGCGCGGGAATGCAAGGCGCGAGTCTCAAGCGGGTTCCCTCCAGATGAAACCCGAGGATCCACTCGAGCCCGGCCCGGTACATCCAGCCGGCCGAGCCCGTGTACCACGTCCAGCCGCCGCGCCCGACATGCGGAGCGACTGAGTAGACGTCCGCGGCGATCACGTACGGCTCCACCTTGTAGCGATGCACGTTGGCGCGCGTGGTGGTGCGGTTGACTGGATTGAGCAGTGAGAACAATTCCGCGGCCTTGTTCCCCTGACCGAGTAGCGCGAATGCGATCACCGACCACGTCGCGGCGTGCGTGTACTGGCCGCCGTTTTCGCGAATGCCGGGCGGGTAGCCCTTGATGTAACCGGGATCGAGCGGCGTCCGGTCGAAGGGTGGCGTGAACAGCAACGCCAGCCCCGCGTCGCGCCGGATGAGCTGGCCATCGACGGCTGCCATCGCCTGTGTCGCACGTGTCACATCCGCAGCGCCGGATATCACACTCCAGGATTGCGCAATCGAGTCGATGCGGCATTCCTCGTTCGTTGCTGAGCCGAACGGCGTTCCGTCATCGAAATAGCCGCGGCGATACCATTCGCCATCCCAACCCTCTCGTTCGAGCGCCGCCTGCAGGGATGTCGCGTGCTTCAGCCACTGAGCACCGCGCGCTTTATCTGCGCGCGCCTGCGCCAGGGGCGCGAAGACCTTGAGTGTTGCGTGCAGGAACCAGCCGAGCCAGACGCTCTCGCCGCGTCCCAATTCGCCCACGCGATTCATGCCGTCGTTCCAGTCACCCGTGCCGATCAGGGGCAAGCCATGTTCGCCGACCGCAAGGCTCCCATCGAGCGCACGCGCACAGTGCTCGAAGAGCGATGCCGCTTCATCCGAGATTGCGGGTAGGAAGTACGCATCATGATCAGCAGGCTGCAGCGTTTGACCTTCAATGAACGGGACGCTTTCGTCTAACACCGCGACATCGCCGGTCGTGTCAACGTAGTGCGCGGCTGCAAATGCGAGCCAGATTCGATCGTCGGAGATGTGTGTGCGAACCCCTTGGCCAGTCCGCGGCATCCACCAGTGCTGGACATCGCCCGCGGTGAATTGCCGGCCAGCCGCGCGCAGGAGATGCTCGCGCGTCTGTGACGGCCTCGAAACCGCAAGCGCCATTGCATCCTGGAGCTGGTCGCGAAAACCAAATGCGCCGCTTGCCTGATAAAACGCCGACCGCGCCCACATCCGGCACGCCAGAGTCTGGTAGAGCATCCAGCGATTGAGAATGATGTCCATCGAGCGGTCCGGCGTTTTCACCTGGACGGTGCCGAGGATCTCGTCCCAATGCTCGAGCACGCTACGAAAGACGGCCTCCAGGTCCGCGGACCGATAGCGCTCGAGCAGCGCCTGGGCACTTTCCGCATCGGCAGCCTCGCCGAGGAATAAGACGACTTCCGCCGTAGCACCGGGCTCGAGATGGACGGACATCTGCAACGCGCTGCACGGATCGAGGCCGGCTCCGACTCGCTTGGAGAGTGGCCCGGCTCCCAGCAGTGCCGCAGGTTCTATGAGTGTGCCGTTGCGCCCGAGGAATTCCCGTCGATCACTCGTCCAGTCCGTTTGTCGGCCAGCCATGTCGGCGAACGCAACCCGTGAACCCGACGCCACCGTCCAGGGGTTGCGCGCGAACATTGCGCCGGTCGCGGCATCGATCTCCGTAACGATGAACGGGGCGCAGGCGGCTCGCGATGCGCCGAGCACCCATTCGCAATAGGCGGTGATCGAGAGTTCGCGGGCTCGCGCGGAAGTGTTGCGGATCTTGAGCCGCGATATCTTGATCGGATCCGTGAGCGGCACGTACATCAGAAGATCAAGGGCGACGCCGTGCGACTCGTGCTCGAACCGGCTGTATCCCTGGCCGTGGCGTGCGCAATAGAACGCGCGCGGATCGCGGATAGGTGCCGCGGTGGGTCCCCACAACTCGCCGGTTTCTTCATCTCGCAGATAGATGGCTTCGCCCGGCCGATCGGTGGTGGGATCGTTCGACCATGGCGTGAGCTGATTCTCGCGGCTGTTCACCGACCAGGTGAAGCCGCTCCCCTCAGCTGCAACCTGGAATCCGAAGACTGGATTGGCGATGACGTTGATCCAAGGTGCCGGAGTCGATTGCGCCGGTCCGAGCAGCGTGACGTACTCGCGCCCGTCCGCGGCGAACCCCCCGAGCCCGTTGAAGAATTCCAACTGCGCCGGCGCGGGGCCAGTTGCCACGCTATCGGCGGGTAACTCTGTGCGTGGCATAGGCCGTACATTGGTAACCGCGAATTTGCGAGGACGATCGAGCTGATCCGCCAGGCTCCCACGCTGGCCCACGAGCACGACCCGGGCGACAGAGGAGAGTACGGCGCGTGTCGTCTCAGGGATGAGATCCGTGCGCAGTATGAAGACCGAACCGCGGGCGCCGTCCGCTGCGATCTGTCCGCGCGCCTGGCTGGTTCGATGCAGAGTCGCCAGGGCAGCCTGCAGGTCCTGCACATAGGACGCAGCGCGCTCGTTCAGGATCACGAGGTCGACGGCGAGCTGCTTCATCCGCCAGTACTCATGGGCTTGCAGTAACTGGCGTGCGATGCCGATGTCTTCGACATGGTCGATCCTGAGTAAGACGATAGGCAGATCGCCGGAAATGCCCTGGCTCCAGAGCGCCGCGGGCCCACCACCGCCGCGACGGATAGTGTCCGACGATGGACGCAGTGAGGCGTCGGCGAACAGCACGTGCCCTGCCAGTCGTTGAAACAAACTGGCTTCCGCCGCGGTGATGCCCAGATGGCGCAGCTGCACCTGCGCCTGCGTCCATGCGAGAGTGCTGGCGCGCACGAAGGCGTTGGCGCTGTCGTGCTTGTCGACGAGATCGAGCACCCGCTCACGTGAGTCTGCGACGGAAGTCCAGAAGGCAATGCGTGTCGTCGCGCCTGACGCTACGCGCACGCGATAGCGCAGGGCGAATATGGGGTCGAGTACGGCACCGGCGGTGTTTGAAAGGCGCCGACCGTCCATGACGGCAATCGGGGTTCGCGCTTCATTGCCTCGGCCGAGGAATCGCGTGCGATCGGTCTCGATTTCCGGCGTCCCCAATTCCTCGCCCTCCACGACTGCCTGATGCGCTACCCATATCTCGGGTTCCCCGGGCGAGCGCTTGCGACGCGTGGCGAGAAGGGCACCAAGACGGGCGACATACTCCGTCTGCACGAATAGTTTCGAGAAGGCGAGGTGTGCGGTATCCGCAGCGGGTGGCGCGAGCACCAGCTCACAATACGATGTGACTTCGATGTCCTGCACGCGGCCGCTGGTATTCGTGATCGAAAGGTGTCGTACCTCGGCGTCGTCCTCAGGAGAGACGACGATCTTCAGCACCGTCGTGATTCCCGCGTCGGTCCGAGCCAGCTCCGCGCTGTCCTCGGTAAATATTGCCTCGTAGTGGTCGGGTTCCACTCCACGTGGCTGATAGCCAGCGGACCATACGCGGCCGCTTTCCATGTCGCGCAGAAAGATGTAGCTGCCCGTATCGTCCCGCGTCACGTCTTCGCGCCAGCGCGTTATGCCGAGATCACGCCAGCGGCTGTAGCCGGAACCCGCTGCGGTGACCATCACCGCATAGCGGCTATTGGCGAGCAGATGCACTTGTGGCGTGGCGTCGTTCGCGGAATGCAGGCGGCGCACGTCCGGTGGCGACAGCTCATCGATGCGCGGAGCCGCGCGCACTTCCTCAGCTCTTGGATGAGCTACTGAGATATCGCGCGGAGTTCGTTCCTGAAGCAGCAGCTCGGCAGCCTGGACCTGTGGCTCGGCATGGAAGCGCTTGCGCATGATCCCATGCAGCAGGACATTGGCGATAGCCACGATCGTCATGCCCTGGTGGTGGGCCATGAATGCGCGCACGATTGCTAACCGCGTGCCCTCCGGCAGTCGGCTGGGTGTGTAGTCGAGTGCCTCGTAGAAGCCGTAACGACCGAGTGTCCCGAGGGATGCGAGCCGTTCCAGATTGCGCGTGGCCAGTTCCGGTTCGACCATCGCGGCAAGGGCAGTGGCATACGGCGCGACTACGGCGTTCTCGCTCAGGCCCCGTTTGAGACCCAAACCCGGCACGCCGAAGTTCGAGTACTGATAGGTGAGCTCCAGATCGCGCGCGTTGTAGGCCGATTCCGAAATGCCCCACGGTAGCCCGAGCGTGGCGCCATAGCTCACTTGCCGCCGCACGATCAAGCGGCTCGTCTGCTCAAGCAGGCTGCCGGCGGGTGCACGCATCACCAGCGAGGGCATCAGATATTCGAACATCGAACCGGACCAGGAGATCAGCGCCGCGCCATGCTCGACCGCCGTAACTTGCCTGCCAAGGCGGAACCAGTGGCGCGTCGCGACGTCGCCTTTTGCGATCGCGACAAAGCTTGCAAGACGTGCTTCGGAAGCAAGCAGGTCGTAGCAGCTCGGGTCCAGAGTGCCGTCGGCAGCGCGGTACCCGATGGAAAGGAGTCTGCGTTGCGGATCGAGCAGGAAGCCGAATTCCATCGCCTCGGCCATCGATCCTGCCGTTGCCGCCACCGTGAGCAGCCGCTCCCGGAGCGCCGTGCCGTTCGCTTGCTCGAGATCGCGGCGCCAGCTCTCGAAGCAACGGTGGATGGCGTTCGACCAAAAGAGGAGGTCGCCGTGCGCTTCATCGCCGCCATCGCTTGCCAGCGTCCGTGCAATGTCCACAAGCGTGGCGGTGTGCGTCGCCATTTGCTGTAGTGATGCGGCGAGATCACCCCCGAGGGGCTCGATGTCGAGCAACGCAGAAGCAGTATCCTGGAGGTGCTCTTCCAGTTGCCGCCACAGGATGGACGGTGTGCGCAGCTTCAGCAGGAAGCGCTTGCAGTGCCTCGCGGGCCAGGTGAATCGCGTCGCGTGCGCCGGCGGCGAAGGTACTCGACACCGCAGAAGAGTCGCGCCACTCGCGGGTCGCGTTGGCTACAGTAATAAGGTGTGCGGCGAGGTTGCCACTGTCCACCGACGACACGTAGCGCGGCTCCAGTGGACGCAGATCGCGCGTGTCGTACCAGTTGTAGAAGTGCCCGCGAAAACGCTGCAGGTGGCTCATCGTCTCAAGCGTTGCTTGCAGGCGTTCGATCGCCTCGATGGTCCCGATCCAGCCAAAGTCCCGGGCGCTGACAATGGAGAGCAGGTACAGCCCCATGTTGGTGGGCGAGGTTCGATGCGCCAGCACCGCCTTGGGGTCCTCCTGGTAGTTGTCGGGCGGGAGCATCTGGTCTTCTGCCGTGACGAAGGTCTCGAAGAATCGCCACGTGCGGCGCGCGACCAGCCGCAGCGCGCTCGCGTCCGCATGCGATACCGTTAGACGACTCGGTACTCGCGGTGAGCGACTGATGCGCAGCGCGACCGCCGGTGAAAGCATCCAGAGCATCAGGAAGGGCGCCGCAAGCCACCATGCTGCGCGCCCGATGAAGTAGACGGTTAGCGCAGCAATGAGCGTAACGGCAACGCCGCCGAGCATGCTGCGATAGATGCCGACGAGACTGGTCCTGGCTGTGAGCGACGCCTGTGCCGCAGTGACCCACTGCAGGAGATTGCGGTGACTCACAATCAGCCGGAACAAAGTCCGGCTGATCGCATCGACCATCAACCACGCCTGATGCGGAAGAAGAACGATCTGGATAACGATGCGACCCAAGGCCAGCCACAAGTCCTTGCCGAGTGCGCGCAGGTGGCTGCGTACGGTGATGCCGGCACGGGCCGGCACGATCGCCGCGACAACCGGGAGCAGTGCCGGCACAGCGATCGTTGCCAGGACGTAGGCGGTCCAGAGGGCGGCGTGGAGCGGTAGCGTCCAGCCCCACACCAGCGCCACGAAGCTCACCGGCGCGGATAGCGTCCGGCGCAGATTGTCGAGCATCTTCCAGCGGCCGAGCAGCGGAAGGGCGGCGTGGCGTCGATCCTCACCAGTTGCATCGCCCCGACCCAGAATCCATGGCAACAACTGCCAGTCGCCACGCGCCCATCGATGCTGGCGCGCGGCAGCGACGTCGTAGCGCGCGGGAAACTCTTCGACAACCTCAACATCGGACACGACTCCGGCGCGCGCGAAGATTCCCTCGAACAGATCGTGGCTGAGGAGAGTGCCCTCAGTGGCGCGGCCGGCCAGCGCCGCTTCAAAGGCGTCAACATCGTAGATTCCCTTGCCGGCATATGAGCCTTCGCCGAACAGGTCCTGGTACACGTCCGATACAACCGAGGCATAGGGGTCGATGCCAGGCGCGCTCGAGACGATGCGTTGAAAGAGCGACCCCTCCCGGCCCATGGGCAGGGAGGGCGTGACGCGGGGCTGAAGTACGGCATGGCCCTCGACCACGCGTCCGGTTGCAGGGTCGAAGCGAGGCTGATTGAGCGGGTGGGACAGCTTGCCGATCAGTCGGCGCAGGCTTTCGCGCGGCAACCGCGTATCGCTGTCGAGCGTAATGATGTAGCGGACATCGAGCGGAACTCGCGGCGCCTGACTGTCGATGTCGAGGAAGGTGGTATCGGCCGCGCCGCGAAGCAGCCGGTTGAGCTCATGGAGCTTGCCGCGTTTGCGTTCCCATCCGATCCACTGTTGTTGGACGTCGCTCCAGACACGCCGCCGGTGCAGAAGCAAGAAGCGGTTGCCGGCCGCGATAGGCGCGTACCTCCCGTTGAGCCGCGCGATTCCACGGGTGGCGGTCTCGAGTAGCGCCGCGTCTGTCGAGGTATGCTCGGTCGTCGCGTCGACCCAGTCGGACAAGAGCGCGAAGTGCAGCTCGCCCTCGGGAGAAGCCAGGTAGTGGATCTCGAGTCGTTCGAGCTCCTCTTCAATCTCCTCGGGCGTCGTCAAGAGCGTGGGGACGGCTACCAGCGTCCGCAGGCGCGCCGGCACACCTTCGCGCAGCGCCAGGGCTGGAAGAACGGTGGCACCGATCCCGCTGGTGACCGCGCGATTCACGAGAGCGACCGCGGCGTCGAGCGCCGGAATGACGCCGAGGAGCGCCAACCACGCGAATTTCCAGACGTGGACCTCCTCTGGGCCGATCGCAAGAAGCGGCAGGGCAAGAACGGTTGCAGCAATCAGCAGGATCGCTCCGATATACGTCCCGGCGCCGAGCCTCATGATCCATCGGGCCGGCAGGCGCCAGAGCGGCGCCCGATATCCGATCGCGGCCTCGAACGCGCGGCGCCCCGCAGCGATCAGGTGGTAACCAGGATCGCGCTGGCGGCCCGTCACGGTGGTTGCGTCACTCGCGGCCGCAACCGCGGCGCCTGCAATCTGCACTTCAGTGAGCTTTGAACCTCGGGCAAGATCCTCGATGCTGCTGCGATACAGATTGCGTGTCGCAAAATCCATCTGCGCGAAATCGCTTCCGGCGCGCAGCACGTCGTCCACGAGGCTGATGGTTTCAAAGAAATCAGACCACTCCAGCTCCGAGATCAGCCGCATGCTGGTGATGATGTTGCGCACCGTGACGTTTGAGCCTCCCTGGCGCTGGTGCTCATCGCTCACGATCACCTCGGCCGTCATTCCCTGCGCAGCGATCCGCTCCTCCAGCCACGTGAGCGCGGGAGTGACCTTCGGGTCCTGATCGCGTAGCCGCTGCACGAGCTGGACGACGAACGCTCTTGGAAGCGGGGTGGATTCGTCGTAGCGTGCGATGAGAGCGTCAGGCTGCGCGGCGTGGCCATTCACTCCCAGCAACCGGTCCGCAAGGTCGTCCGCTTCCTGGCGCGCGGCGCGACTGCTCACGATCCGATGGGCCGCGCGGCGCAGATTCTCCACGAGCACGATGCGCAGCGTGATCGCCACGGCCCACAACTCACCGATGGTGAGCGGTTGCACACTCTGGTAGGCGCGCACGAACCGACGCAATGCATGCGGATCGAAGTGGCTGTCGGTATGGGCCACGAAGGCCCAGGCGATGCCAAACACTCGCGGGTATCCCATGAAGGGTCCGCTCGCGAGCTTGGGTAGCTGCCGATAGAAGCCGGGCGGCAGATCCTCGCGAATCTCGCGAATCTGCGCTTCAACGAGATCGTAGTTGTCGAGCAGCCATTCCGCGGCCGGCGTAATCGTGCGCTCTTCGCCCACCGCCCTTGCAATGGTGCGATAGGCGCTGAGCAGCACGGATTCGTTGTCGCTCAGTCGCGCACTGAGTGGCGGACGCCGTATCGGGTGCGGCGTGATCGGCTGTGCGTGGGCGAGGCTGACAGCATGCTGCTCGAGACGCTCGATGCTAAAGAGCTCTTCGCGCAGCAGCTCGTCATTGTCCCAGGGCGAAACGCGTGACAGTCGCCTGCGCGCGCGGCCGGAAGCCGAGCGTGCGCGCGATCTGAGCAGCGTCGCTCCTTGCACCAGAAATGAAACCTCGCAGGAATGATGTCGGTGGATGTCTCCGACAGCCGGACCGACCGGACCGTTGCAGTATGCCTCTAACGATCCGGCCCGGGAGACCAAAAGCAATCGACCCCGGCGAGGCGTGCCCGCCAGGGTCGATCACAGGGATCGTACGGATGAAGCTCTATTTTCCGAGCGGGGCACCGTTCTCAATGGGAATTCGCTTGCCCGGGTCGTGGTCCATGCTGACAACGTGATCCTGTCCATTGAGGCGATAGGTCACTTCGTATCCCGCCTGTTCCTGTCGGCTGTCATTGACGGTCTCGCAGGTTCGCTGGCTTTCCTGGTAGGTGTTCCGTTCCTGCATGTCTTCCTGGATCTTGTTGCCGGCATAGCCACCGGCAGCGGCACCGCCGACCGTAGCCAACTTCTTGCCGTTGCCGTCGCCGATCTGGTTGCCCAGAACGCCACCGATCACCGCACCCGCCACAGTTCCGGCAATCTGATTCGGATCCTTGGTCGGCTTCGTGCGTGTGACGAGTTCATCGCGGCATTCCTCCCGAGGAACGCGCACCGTCTTCGTGAGGGGCTTTACGGCGATCACGTCCGCGTAGTTCGTCCCACCGAAAACCCGGTATCCGGCCACCGCGGTGATTGCCGTGAGCGCCAAGGCACCCACGATGACACCTACAATGAGTTGCTTCTCCATGACGAAATCACCTTGAGCCGCTAGCAGCGGATACGGAAGCGCAATCTCTGCGCGGATTTGAATTGTCCCCTGCGGCAGGGCCGACGTCTGTGCGTCAGCGTACGTTCGGGATCACGAAAACTGACGCTATGTACGCGGCCGTACCGACGTCCTACGCGACGACGAGGATGATTGCGCACCGAAGGACCCTTAATACCCTGTGGAGAAGCCAAATGAGTGAATCATCCCGAGGGCCGCCACGCGCGCGCGTCGCGGCTACCCTGACCGGCGCACTGTTGCTCGTTGCAGCGTGCGCGTCGACGCCTCCAGCTCCGACTGCGACTTTGCGGGCGGCAGAGCAGGCGATTTCAAACGCTGAGCAGGCCGACGCCGGCCGCTACGCAGCCGCTGAGTTGGGCGAGGCGCGCACCAAGCTCGCGTCCGCCAATGAAGCCGTCAAGGAAGAGAAAATGATCAATGCGGAGCGGCTCGGACAACAGTCGCGCGCGGAGGCTGAACTCGCCTCTGCCAGGTCGGAAGCGGCCAAGGCCGCAGCGATCAACAAAGAGTTGCAGCGTGGCAATGATGCGCTGGTTGAGGAAACGCAACGCAACTCAGGAGAGCCGCGATGAAAAGGACAAACTCCAATACGGGTCATCCCGCCAAGCTGCTTGTCGCTGTAGCTGTGTCACTGGTGCTCGCCGCCTGTGCGAGCGCGCCTGTCAAATCGACAGGTGCTGCCGACGCACGTGCCAAGCTCACCGTTCTGCAATCGGACCCGAATCTGGCCAGCCGCGCGCCGGTCTCAATGAGTGAGGCCATAGCGGCGGTAACGGCGGCAGAGGTGTCGCAGACCGATCAGGAGCAAGCGGCGTACCTCGCCTACCTTGCCGATCGCAAGGTCGATACCGCCAGGGCCCGGGCCGAAGCCAGTCTCGCCGAGGATCAGCGTGCAACGCTGGCTCAACAGCGCGACAGCGATCGGTTGGACGCTCGCACGCGCGAGGCGGACACCGCCAAGATCAGGTCGCGACGGCTCGAGCAGAGACGGACACCGCCAAGGACCAGGTCGCGACGGCTCGCGCAGAGCAGGACTCGGCGCGCATTGCAGCAGCACAACAGACCGAAGAGTTGCAGCGGCAGATCGATGAGCTGCAGGCCAAGCCAACGGATCGCGGCTTGGTGCTGACTCTCGGGGATGTGCTGTTCACGACCGGAATGGCTGATCTGAACGCGGGTGCAGCCAGCAGCCTCGACAAACTGGCCGCGTTTCTCAATCACTATCCGGAAAGAAATGCAGTCATCGAAGGCTATACGGACAGCGTGGGCAGCGAGGACTCGAACCTCGGCCTGTCACAGCGCCGCGCCGATTCAGTGAAGTCCTATTTGATGAGGCAAGGCATCGGCTCGATGCGGCTCGCCGCCGCGGGGAAAGGTGAAAGCCAGCCGGTCGCGAGCAATGACTCCGCAACGGGTCGGCAGCAGAACCGTCGTGTCGAAGTCATCATCGATAACTCGCCGTCGCCGGTCGCGTCGAGATAACCATCCGGCGGACACAGCTTTCCAGCCCGCACAGCGCAAGTTGTGCGGGTTCTTCTTGTCGGCCTGTGTACGCCGGCGTACAGACCCCGCCGCATGGGCCGCGTAGCCTCTGGGGGCCGTAGCTAATCTCCTCCGTTGAGGCGCGACACGGCAAAGCTTGGATTTCCAAGCTCTGGTTTTGTATTCATCTGGAGTCTTGTTTCATGAACACAGTCAAAAGTCTTGCCGCGCTCGTCTCGGCGTTCGTGCTGATGGCGGCCCTCGGCTGCGCGTCCTCGCGCACTCATGAGGGCACCGGCGAGTATGTCGATGACAGCGCCATCACGACCAAGGTCAAGTCGGCCATCCTGGCTGAGCCTGGCCTGAAGTCCGCCGAGATCAACGTCGAGACATTCAAGGGCGTCGTTCAGTTGAGCGGCTTCGTGAACTCCCGCGAGGATATCAACAGCGCGGTCAGAGTGGCGAGCGCCGTCAATGGCGTGAAGTCCGTCAACAACGACATGCAGCTCAAGAAGTAGGAGAAGTCGAACATCCGGCAGCAAGCCGGTGGACGAACGACATGGCGCGCGTTCTGATCGTCGATGACGATGCAGGGTCTGCGCAGCCTGTTGTCACGCATGCTGCAGGAGTCAGGCCATGACGAGACGCGCGTGGCGCACTCCGCCGTCACCGCGCTCCAGGCCGCAGTCGAATTCCGCCCCGAGCATCATCTTCGTGGACATCGAGCTGCCGGACATGAGCGGGTACGACGTAGCGCTACTCCTGCACCAGCATCCGCGGCTGCAGCAGATGCGACTGATCGCGTTGACGGACAGCGGCGAGCACCCGGGTCGGGAGCACGCGCGGACCTCGGGATTCGAGCGCTATCTCGTGAAGCCGATATCCGTGGCGGCTTTGCAGGAAGTTCTGGACACATCTTCACGATAGAACAATAGGAGTCCACATTGAATACCAAGCCAGGACGGCGTCACGTCTCGATGACGTGCCTGCTTCTCGCGGCGTGCGCGATGACGGCGCGTCCGCACCGGCCGTGCCCGACACGGCCTCGAGTGCGCTGCCGAGCAATGCCCAGGCCGGCCGCTATGGCGGCTGGCAATGCGTGCGCGGCTTTCCAGCGCGCGGGAGACGGGTGCATGGCCCTCAAGGTTCCGGACCACGCATACCTCAATTCCTCCGGTAACGACTGGGACTGCGATCGCGGGTACCTGAAGGCCGATCAGACTTGTGTCGTGCTCAAAGTACCTGCAAATGCCTACGCAGATGATTCGCATATCCGCCCAGGTTGGCGCTGCAAGCGTGGTTACCGCGAGAATAATGGCAGCTGCACGCTCGTCGTCATTCCGGCGAACGCATACGCAGCGGACTCATCTTATGGTCGAGGTTGGGATTGCGATCGCGGCTATCGCCTCGAGGCGGATAGCTGCATCGCCGTGAAAGTGCCAGCAAACGGATACCTGCTGCGCGCCGGCGATGACTGGGAATGCGAGCGCGGCTTCATGAAGAGCGCCGATGCATGTACGCCTGTCAAGGTGCCCGTGAACGGCTACCTGGACTCGGGGGGCAAGGACTGGAAGTGCGAGCGTGGATTCAGCAAGGAGATCTCGACCTGCGTGGCGACTGACGGTGCCAACGAACGCGTACATCGACTATTCTGGTAATGAGTGGCGTTGCACGGACGGGTTCCGCAAGCAGGGCGAGTCATGCGTGACTGACTGACGCGGGGACGATGCTGGCAACGTCTGTGCCCACGTTCAAAGACTCTCAATGAAACCCTTGGAGACTATGAGTGGCGAAGCCGAACTATCATCACGTCAGGCGACAGAAGGAACTTGCCAGAAAGACGCGCCAGCAGGCCAAAGAACAGCGCAGGACGAATCGCACCAACACGCCTGAGCCGGCGGCTCCTGCAGGTGAGAAAAAAGACCCTTGATCTCGCCTTACTTGCGGCGGCTCACGATCTGCGGCAGCACTCGGGTGAAATCGACGATGAAGTGATCGCCGTCGAACTTGACGAGCCTGCCGATCAGATCCCGGCGCACGTGGAAGCTCCGTCCGTGCCTGTTGCTCCCCGCGTCCATGGGTGTCTTCACAATCAGCCGAACCGGCAACTCGCCATCCCGGGCAAGCGCGAGATGCTGGCTGAGAAGCCCAGCGTCTTTCGTGTCGTCCGAATCGCGGGACAGCCTGTCCTCGTACCGAAGCACACCCTTGGCAGGGTGTCCGAAGTAGGGCGGCGAGCAGTTGAGCACCATGGCCCCATCGGCCGCGATGGCTGACAGGCCTCGCATCCGGCTGGCGGGCTTCGCGCCGAACTTTCCGAAGGCATCGGCCAGGCTGAGATTCGTGTCATGCATTGCGTGTTCCTCGCTCCGGCGGCAACAGCCGCGCTCTTGCGCGCCGGGAACCACAATGCGCGTTCTGCCACGAAGGCGCAACGCGACCAATGCGAAACTTCAACGGGATACAGCGAATTGCTGTAGTCTGTCGGCCGGCTCGTGACCTTTCGGCTTGTCTGCCTTGGCCCCTTACGCCGCTGCGGCGCGCTTTCCGGGCAAAGTCTGCCACCCTCGGAAAGCTTGGCGAACCAGGCGGCGGGGCTATCCCGCCAACGTTTCTAAATCACCTCTCGTGAGAAATCTGTAATGACCAAACTATACGTTGGAAATCTTCCTTTCACTGCAACTGACGAAAGCGTGCGTGCCCTGTTTGCAGCACACGGAACCGTCGAAACGGTGGCGCTGATCAATGATCGCGACACGGGTCGTCCCCGTGGCTTCGCCTTCGTGGAAATGGCGAATGCGGATGCAGCGCGCGCCATGCAGGCTCTGAACGGCACCGACTTCGGTGGCCGTGCTCTGAAGGTCAATGAGGCCCAGGAGCGCGAGCGCTCGGGCGGCGGAAACCGCTCCGGCGGGGCGCGCCGCTACTGAGTCGTCCGATCGACAGCCACTGGGGTCGGCTGGGAACAGCCGACCCCAACTGGCGCCGCGGCATCGGGTAATTGCAATCGTGGGTTGGCGCAAGACTGGCGCATTCCACGCGGCGGTAGAGATCGCCGTCCTGACGTGCGATGTCTGCGCACGCGACATCGGTCACGAAGATGGACGCCGGCCGCTCGCGCATTTCCGCGTGAGCCGCCATCCGAATCCGGGTGCAATCGATGATCAGGAGCCGGCGGTCGTCGTGTGCTCCCAGGAATGCCTGCGCGCATTCGCCTCCAGTCCCGCCTGTACAGATCCTCCATCGTTCACGGGGCCCAACCGATCGATCGGCAAGCCGCGAAGGTAGTCCTCATGACAACGGTGCTCATTGCATCTCTTATCGCCATCGCCCTGTATCTCGCCAAGCGATGGAGCGACACGAGCGCCGAAAACTCCCAGCTCCGGGCTCAGGTTGCCTCACTCAAGCGGCAGCTCTCGAGGCGTGATCGCTGATGCGATGAGCGACTACGAATTCACCATTTCGCTTCGCATCCGGCATCCAGACATCGCGCCGTCCGAAATCACCAGCGCACTCGGTATCGAGCCGCAGCACATGTGGAAGTCTGGCGATTGCCGGCTCGGGTCGACGGGCGAGTCGCTCGAAGGCACCTATCGCGAGAGCTACTGGATGGGACGGTTGATGGATGAGCCGCAGCTGTCCTCCGAGCTCGTGTCGGTGGAGGGTGTGCTGCTGCAGACGACTGACGCAGCTGGGCCGATCGCAGGACTTCCTCTCGCGGCTGAGCGAAAGCGGTGGCGTGGCGGAGCTGCACATCAGCATGTTCGCCCGCAAGAATTTCCGGCTGGAGTTGTCGCCGCGAGCCCTGGCCTCGCTCGGCCGGCTCGGCTTGGGCATCGCGCTGGAAGTCAATCTCCACCTGGCGCGCGCAAAGTCTGCGTCATCGCAGAACTGACGGAAGAGATCGAGATTCGCCGCGCGACCGAGCGTGTCGGACGTCGGCTTGCGATCAGCTACGCTTTGCCGCCTTCAGCGAGCGCGAACAAGCAATCGCTCGCTTCCCATCTGTTTCGCGCGCGCCTGCGAACGTGTCGGCAGGTCCGCGCCATCTCAATTCGTCGCTATCTTTGAACAGCCGGGCGTCGGTCCTGAGCGTTGCCAGATTCTTGAACAGGAGTGCGAGTTCCCGGCGCTCGCCCAGAACGGTCGGCGGGAAATCTTCGATCCTGCCGTAGCGAGTAATCAGGCGCGCGGCGGTCGCGCGACCGATCCCCTCCAGGCCTGGGTACCCATCCGCGCTGTCACCCACGAGAGCGAGAAAGTCCGGTATGAGCGTGGTTCCACTCCAAATTTCTCGCGCACTCCATCGGCGTCACGAATCGCCTGTGACCTGCGGTCGATCTGCACCACTCGATCGCTGCGCACGCATTGCGCCAGATCCTTGTCCGGCGTCCAGATGCAGACCTTCTGTACGCGCGTGTCGGCCGAAGCGAGGTGCGCGGCGGAGGCCAATGCATCATCCGCTTCGAGCTCGATCATGGGCCACACGGCGACGCCCATGGAGGCGAGAGCTTCTTCGAGCGGATGAAATTGGGAGAGGAGAGCAGGCTCGATGCCATCGCCTGTCTTGTAGTCCGGCCATAGGCCGTTGCGGAAGGATTCAATGACATGATCGGTCGCCACACCGAGATGCGTAGCCCCCTCTTCGAACATCTGCAGCACGGTGTTGAGCACGCCGATCACGGCGCCGAAGGGCGCATCTTCGCCCTTGTTGAAGCGCCGCAGACCGTAGAAATGGCGGAACAGCTCGTACGTGCCGTCGATGAGGTGAACGATCATGGAGGAATTCTCGCAAAGTGCCCTGGCCGGCGGCCATGGTGCACGCAGGCCAACGGCCGCTTGTTGTGGAAGGCCTATCCCTTCAGACTCGCCGGTCCCACGGCAATCCTGCCGTACAGATGAGGCTTAGAGATTTGCTGGACAAAGTCAGGGCGGTGCGCTCACCACTGGTGGTCGGCGTATCGGGCCACCGCAATCTTGATCCGAGCTGCAAACCGCGATTGGCGGAGCAGGTCCGTGCCTTTCTCGAGTATCTGAAGGGTCGCCTGCCTCAAACCGAGATTCGCATCATGACCGGCATGGCTCAGGGAGCCGACCTGCTGGTCGCCGAGCTTGCGCTGCAAGCCGGTCTGCAGATCGATGCGATCCTGCCGATGCCACTCGATGAGTATCTCGTCGACTTCGATGCCGAGTCGGCAGCCACTCTCAGAGCACTCCTCCGCAACGAGAGAGTGCATTGGGCTGAGTTGCAGGTCCCCGCATCCAGACCCGCGGCAACGCGCGATGCGTTGTATGCAAATCTCACCGATACGCTGATCGACAAGTGCAGCTTGCTGCTGGCGCTGTGGGATGGGCAGGCATCGCCCCTCCCGGCAGGCACGGCAGACACCGTGCTGCGCTATCTGAGCGCACGCACCCACGATGGCAGTAGCGAACGGGAGATCGTCATGGTCCCGGCTGCATCGGAGCCGGTCTGGGGTGAGAACTTCGTGTACTGGATTCCGACGCCACGAATCAGCGATGTACCGACATCGGAGCGACCACCGAGCTACCTGACCTTCATCGGCGAGAACCTGCTCGCTGTTCACGAGAGCACCCCACCGGAACTCGATCGTCAGATCGCCGGACTGAATGCATACAACGCCGAATTCGAGAACTTGTGTGCCGGGACAGACGCGGCCTCGATCGACTCATTGATCGCGGGGCTGCCGCAAGCCGCGGAGCTCGCTCACGATCCATCCCTGGAGCTCATCGACACCGAGTATGGCAAGGCCGACGCGCTTGCCATCTACAACCAGAAGCTTTCCGATCGCTTGTTCCTTTGGTTCAGCTGGATGGCCTTCGCAATGGCTTCGGTATTTCTCGTCGCCGAGCTGATGAATAACAGCGGTGTGCTGCTCTATATCTATCTCGCGATACTGGTAGCCAGCCTGGGGATGTTCTTCTGGATCAGAGGGCACCACTGGTTTGCCAAACACCTGACCTATCGTGTGCTGGCGGAGACCATGCGTACAAAATTCTTTCTGCGCGTAGCCGGCGCCGATCGGATGGTGAATGCCGCTGAGCTGATGAACCTCGCCGGCATCAGCCAGTTCTCCGGTTTCGGCTGGATCGGGGCAATCCTCAAGAACGTGCGACCGCTGGACAAGCAGCGAGGCGCAGACGCAACGCTGGATGCGAAGCGGCTGGAATTCGTGCACCAGCGCTGGATCCGCGGCCAGCAGTCCTACTTCAAGACCCGCGTGAGAAAGCTGGAGCACACGCACCGGCGCCTGGAAGTCCTGAAACGCTGGTTGATTTCCGCGATCGCGCTACTTGCCCTGATTCTCGTCATGTTTCAGGCCCCATTGCGGTCGCATCGACTTGGGCCGGTCTCCATCGAGCAAATATGCATCTTCCTGATGGGCCTGTTACCCGTATGGCTGGGGATCTGGGAGCTGTATCAGAACAAGATGGCTACGCGGGAGCTGTTGTGGCAATACCGCAATCAGCTGAGCCACTTCTCGCGCGCCGAAGTCCAGCTGACCCGTAGCAAGGCGCACCACCCCGACAGCTCGATCCTGGTTGAGGTCGGTAAGGAATCCTTGATGGAGAGCTACCTGTGGACCATTCACCGCTACCATCGGGAGCACGAGCCACCCGCCTCATGAACGGCCGGTTCGTGCTAACCTCTCCCGCAGAGGGTGATCACACCCCGGCGTCTCAACCCCTCAACAACCATCAGGAAATCAGTGGCTCCGCAGGCAGACGTCTTCATCAGCTACTCCCGGGATGACAAGGATCGCGTCCTGGATCTGGCAGCGAAGCTTCGTGCGGCCGGTGTGGCCCTGTGGATCGACCAGGGTGGAATTGACGGTGCCACGCTGTGGGGTGAGCAGATCGTCAATGCGCTGGAAAGCGCCAAGGTGCTCCTGCTGATGGTCACCGAGTCAGCCGTCCACTCGCACAACGTCGCCAAGGAAGTCACGCTGGTGAGCGAGCGCAAGGGACACATCCTGCCCGTTCACCTCGAGCCAACGTCCATTCCGCCCAGCCTGAAGTACCCCTTGGCCGGCATCCAGCACATCGAGTACTTCAACGGTGATCCCGAGCAGAACCTGAAGGCGATCCTGCGTGCACTGGAGCGTACCGGCGTCAGCATTACTCCGCCGCCGGAAGTGAAGGGGACTACGTCAGACGAGGGATCGCGTGCACGGCACCCGGGCGCCCATGCCGGCTCAGTTGAGGGCGGAGCGCTGGCCGTACTGGCGTTCGACAATATCAGCCCCGACAAGGAAACCGACTATTTCAGTGACGGGCTGACCGAGGAACTGATCGCGCGGCTCTCACTGGTCAGTGAGATCGAGCTCATCTCGCGCTGGGCGTCCATGCAGTTCAAGGACCGCAAGCATGACATCCGCGCGATCGGTACCGAGCTGGGCGCGCGCTATATCGTCGGTGGGAGCGTGCGCAGGTTCCAGGACTCGGTGCGCATCACGGTGCAACTGGTCGACGTCGCAACGAACCGCCAGATCTGGGGAAATACCTACAAGGGAAAGCTGGACGATATCTTCGACATCCAGGAACAGGTCGCGCAGCAGATCGTCGAGGCGTTGAAGCTCAAGCTCAGCTTTTCGGAGAAGGTTTCCCTGACCAAGCGTCAGACGGTAAATGTTCAGGCCTACGATCTCTACCTGCGCGGGCAGGATTACCTCTATCGCCTGACACGACGGAGCGTCGAGTACGCGATCCAGCTGTTCGAGAAGGCGATCGAACTGGATCCCCGTTACGCCGCCGCGTATGCCGGATGTTCCAGCGCCTACGGGCAGATGTGGCAGTACTTCGCGCGCCAGGACAAATACCGCGCCAAGGCGCAGGAGCTGAGCTTCAAGGCGCTGATGTACGACGGCAACCTGCCGGAGGCGTACACGGCCATGGGACTGTCGTACTTCATCTGGGGCAAATTCGAGGAGGCCAGCGCTTCGAGCCGCAAGGCCATCGAGCTCGACCCCGACGATTTCATCGCGCACTGGACGCTCGGGCGGATTCATTTCTCGACAGGTGATCTCGAGAAGGCGCTCGGCCTGTTCAAGAGGGTCATCGAGCTCAAGCCCGGGTTCTTTTCGGCGTACTCGGACCTCGCACAGACTTGCGAAGGGCTGGGACGCACTGAAGAGGCGCAAGTCGCGCGCCGCCAGGTGCTGGAGCTGCTGCCCAACTACCTGTTGCAGAACCCGGATGATGCCCGCGCACGAATGTATTACGCGCTCGCGCTGGTGATTAATGGTCAAAACGACGATGCGCTGCGCGAAGGCACGAAGGCGTTGGAGCTGAGCGCGGACGATCCTATGATGCTCTACAACTGCGCCTGCCTGTATGCGCGGCTCGGCGAGTCGGTGCGCGCAGTGGACACGTTGCGACAGGCGATCGCCGGCGGGTACGAGAACTTCGGCTGGATGAAGCACGACCCGGATCTCGATCCCCTGCGCGGCAATGCGGATTTCGTAGCACTCCTGGCGGGGCGCTAGCCTCCGAAGCTCGAAATCGGATCCTGGCTGATGGCGAAGCAATCCCGAATGCTGGCTCTGGGCACCAAAGCTCCGGAGTTCCGGTTGCCGGATGCGACGACGGGAAAGACCGTAGCCCTCGAGGATTTCGCCGCGGCGCGTGCTCTCCTCGTCGCTTTTCTGTGCAACCACTGCCCCTACGTCAAACACGTCCTCGATGGCTTCGTCAGCTTCGCACGCGAGTACGCACCGAAGGGACTGGCCACCGTCGCAATCAGCTCCAACGACGTCGAGACCTATCCGCAAGACGGACCGGCGCAGATGGCCAGTCTCGCGCGGTCGTGCCAATTCAGCTTTCCGTATGTCTACGATGAGTCGCAGGCGGTTGCGCGGGACTACGAGGCCGCCTGTACGCCGGACTTCTTCCTGTTCGATTCCGAGCGCAAGCTCGTCTACCGCGGTCAGTTCGACGGGAGCCGCCCCGGCGGCAAGACTGCCCGTGACGGGAGCTGATCTACGTGCAGCCGCCGACGCGCTGCTCGCCGGAGCGCCAGTGCCGGCAGCGCAGATCGCAAGCGTAGGTTGCGGCATCAAGTGGAGACCGGGCCAGCGCCCCCTTGGTCAGCGCTTGAACTTCGCAGCCTCGTCTGAGCCGCGCGTGGCATCTCCGCCGCTATAGGAGTGTGCACCGGTCCCGGCGAGCTTTCCGCCGTCAACGATCAGGTACTCCTCGCGAATCGGTCGCTTCTCGAACCAGCACTCGAGGATTTCACGGGTGCCCGCGGCATAGCGGGCCTGGGCGGAGAGTGTCGTTCCGGATGTATGCGGCGTCATTCCGTGATGAGGCATCGAACGCCACGGATGATCCTGAGGCGCCGGCTGCGGGAACCAGACGTCACCGGCGTAGCCCGCAAGCTGTCCGCTCTTGAGCGCGGCCGCAACGGCGTCACGGTTACAGATCTTGCCGCGCGCCGTGTTCACGAGGTAAGCGCCGCGTTTCATCTTTGCGATCAGCTCCGAGTTGAACAGATTCTCGGTCTCGGGATGCAGCGGTGCGTTGATCGTGACCACGTCACAGACCCGCACGAGGGATTCGACGTTCGGATGGAACGTCACGTTCAACTCGCGCTCGATCTCCGGCGGCAGCCGATGGCGATCGGTGTAGTGCAGCTTCACGTCGAATGGTTTCAGCCGCCGCAGCACCGCGAGGCCGATGCGGCCGGCCGCGACGGTTCCCACCTGCATGCCTTCGACGTCGTAGGCGCGCGCCGACGCAATCCGCGATATTCCAGCCGCCGTCGATCACCCACTTGTAAGACGGAATGTAGTTGCGCACCAGCGCCAGGATCATCATCACCACGTGCTCAGACACGCTGATGCTGTTGGAGTAGGTGACCTCCGCAACCGTGATGCCTCGTTTCATCGCGGCCTGCAGATCGACGTGATCAGAGCCGATTCCGGCGGTCAGGGCCAGTTTGAGCTTCCTCGCCTTATCGATGCGTTCCGACGTCAGGTACGCGGGCCAGAAGGGCTGTGAGATGACGACCTCGGCATCGGGGAGCTCGCGCTCGAATACGGATTGCGGTCCGTCCTTATCGGCCGTCACGACCAGCTGATGTCCCTGGCTCTCGAGGTACTTACGTAGTCCCAGGGCCCCGGAAACGCAGCCGAGTAACTCGCCTGGCTGGAAATCGATTCCCTTCGGAGTCGGTGCGTAGTCTGACCGCCAGGGTAGCGCTCGATCTTTGGGATGTCGTCTCGTGCGTAGGCCTTCGGGTAGCCGTCGATCGGGATCGTCGTACAGAACACAGAGAACCTTGGCCATGGCTCGTTCCCCGCGAAGAGCTTGATCCGACTGGAAGTGTCAGCGGCGTCGCCGACGCCGATCAAATCAATTGCGTGGCTCGACCCATCGATGACTTCGATCAGCGCGCAACCTCAAGCGACCAGTCGTGGCGCTAGGCTGCGCGCCTTCCGCGGCGACATCAAGCTCTCTGGCGGCGGTGAAACAAGTCCGTAATATTCGGCAGGAAGAGCCGGTCGACTTGGTGTACAACCCATTTCGCCAAGTCCCGCGAGGTCAACCCAGATGAATCCTGCACGCTCAGCCGTAGGCGCATTGCTATTTTCTTCCAGCAAGTCCAATCGGAAGGGTTCGCTGATCGGGCTGATGCTGATGGCGTGCGGTGCGCTCGTCCAGGTGACCGCTTGCGGTGCCGAGCCTGCTGTCGTCATCCCCGCGCCAGCGATCGATAGTCCGAAGGCAGCCGGCCCCATGCAGACCGCAGTCCTGGCCGGTGGCTGCTTCTGGGGCGTGCAGGGGGTGTTCCAGCATCTGCGCGGCGTTCGCCAGGCGCTGTCAGGGTACGCAGGGGGCGACAAGGCAACGGCTGAATACGAGACCGTGAGCAGCGGAAGCGACCGGCCACGCGGAGTCGGTGCAGATCACTTACGACCCCGCGCTCGTCTCCTTTGGCGAGATTCTGCAAGTATTTTTTTCGGTCGCGCACGATCCGACCCAGTTGAATCGGCAGGGACCCGACCGGGGCACGCAGTATCGCTCTGCGATCTTTTACGCTAACGATGAGCAGAAGAGAGTTGCCCAGGCCTACATTGCGCAGCTCGACAAGGCCCATGTTTTCGCGAGCCCGATCGTGACTCGTGTCGATCCGTTGAAGGGATTCTTCGCCGCAGAGGACTACCACCAGGATTACCTCATCAACAATCCACACAGCCCCTACATCGTCATGAACGATCTGCCTAAGGTGCAGAATTTCGCGCGAACTCTTGCCCACTCTCTATCAGCCAAAGGCTGTGATGGTTGCCGCCAAAGCACGTTAGCGCGCAGCTCGAATCCAGTTGCACGGTTTCCGCGAACTGGCAGGCAGGCCCAGGCATTTCATTGGTTGACAGGTGAACGCGATGAGAAGGAATGGAACATCAGGCGTGCCCGCCGCGTTGCCCACACATTGGTCGCGCAGGCAGTTCCTGATCTGTGGCGTAACGGTGGGCGCAGGAACGGCTCTCGTCCTTCGCGCGACGGGTGCAAGCCTCTCTGCGCCCAAGCAAAGCGATACGGTCATGATCGAGAATTTCTCACCCGCCGGCGCGAGCCAGGGGAAGGTGAGCGTGCCTCGAGTCGTGAAGAGCGATGCGGAGTGGCAGAAGCAGCTGTCGCCCGCCGCGTACCAGGTGACCCGCCATGAGGGAACCGAAAGACCCTATTCCGGTGAGTACGCAGAGCAACCATGCCGCGGGGATCTATCGCGTGCATCTGCTGCGACACAGCTCTGTTCGATTCGAGCACCAAGTTTGAATCCGGCACGGGCTGGCCAAGCTTCTGGAAACCGATTTCGCGCCTGAATGTCGTCGAGAGCGTGGACAAGAGCCTGCTGATGGAACGTACGGCAGTCTCGTGCCGGCGTTGCGATGCGCATCTCGGGCACGTTTTCGACGATGGGCCGCAGCCGACCGGCCTGCGCTACTGCATGAACTCAGTCGCCTTGCGCTTCATCGCTCGCGCCTGAGACTCGATTTCGCGGACCCTCATCCTCCCTTGATTCGCAGCGGCGCCCTCGTCAGGAAATCGCTGTGCTTGAGCTCGTCGCGGACGCTGACGAGCAGTTGGAGCGCGGGTATGTCGAGCGGGCGCACGGCGACCTTCTGATGCCCCAAGGAATAACCCTACCAAACACGGTGATGCGCGTAGCTTGTGTACGCCACCGCACATACCGACGGGACCGTCATGACGCATCCTTCACAATTCTTGCGATTCTTTTCTTGTAATTCTTCCACGCGATCCCTGCGTGCATTGCACGCACCGCGCGTGAAAGTGGCTCTTTGTCGCCAGATGCAGACTCTCGCGGGTCTTTCAGTTGTTAGCCGCGCTGGTATGTTTACGGTTCGCACGCGAGTGATTCGTCCGGGTTGGCTCGCTTGTTGCTTGGAAGCTTTGTCACGCTCCTTACACCGGACATTGGAGTCACGCTGTGAAAAGAAGAGTGAGCCCCACGCTCCTCCTCCCGGTGCTGATTGTCAGCATCGGCTCTTTGGTCAACGTGCGTGAGGCCAGCGCGCAATCGGATGCTGTGCAGCAGTACGGTCTCGAATGGAAGGGCGATGGCGCGACGCGCCACATGCTCTACTGGCACAACCCGTTTCCGATCTACGACGCGACGTACGTCTTCAAGGTGTACCCGCGCAAGAAGGTGGTGCCCTCGCAAAGTCCGACCGGCTACTACACGATGTTCTTCTGGGGCAATGACGGCACGTTTCATCTGGAACGGCGGCAACGCAGGCACGTATTACGGCGCACATCCATACCCCAGTCCCGCCACCGAACGGGCCGGGCCAGTGGGAAATCTCGATCAACAGCAACGACTACGTCACCGGACAGTCAGGTCCAGTGGGATCGCTGGTACACGCAGGTGTTCCGCGCCTGGCGCGTATCGTCCAGCCGAAACGCGCCACGAGTTCTACTGCGACTGGCCGGACACCTCGAAGGTCATCACAAAGACGATCTACGATCCGACCTGGGCGAATACGAACCCACCGAACCCAGCGATCGTCATCGGGCAAGCGCCGAATCTTAAACGGCGCGTTCGTGGGGCGGGTATCCGGGATGGGAGGAATTCAACGGCATCATTCGCGGCATCCAGATCTACTCGGGATTGTTGTCGATTGCAGACCTTCAATCCGAGGTGAGTGCACCGCAGTCCACCGCAGCGGGCCAGAATTTGCTGTGGTATCTGAACACCGATCCTCGACCGTCCGATGTCAGCGACAAGAAAGGGATCGGCACGCCACACAATCCGTCGTGGGCGGGTAGTCCGGCGCTGGAGTGGACTGGTCAAGGGTCTGGAACGCCACCGCCGCCGCCTTTGCCGACGCCGCCAACCATTTCGGGCGTGAGCGCGACAGCAGATAACGTCGTCAGCGGCACGATCCGCTGGACGACGAGTGAGGCAGCCGATTCCCAGGTCGAATACGGCACGACGGCGGCTTATGGCCAGACCACTCACCCTTGAATGCAGCGCTCTTGACCTCGCACTCGATGAACCTCGCCGGATTGGCAGCGGGGACTACCTATCACTATCGCGTACGATCGAGCGACGCTGACGGCAACGCCGCGATGAGCTCGGACTCTACTTTCGCGACTGCTCGGCACCGCCGATAGCGACAGCCGCCGGCAATCTCGGCCGTCAGCGCATCGAACCTCAGCTCTTCCGCCGCGACCATTCGCTGGACGACTAGTGAGCCGGCCGATTCGCGGATCGACTACGGCACGACCAGCACATACGGTCAAACGACGAACGTGAATCCGTCGCTGGTGACGGCCCACTCGATGAACCTGTCGGGCCTAGACGCCTAGTACGACGTATCACTACCGCGTCCGTTCCGCTGACGCTGCGGCGAACGCGGCGGCAAGTTCGGATCGCGTCTTTGCGACTGTCGCCGGCGCGGATACGCAGCGCCACCAGCAATTTCAGCGCTGACCGCTTCGAACGTCACGGCTTCCGGGGCGACGGTCAAGTGGACGACGAATGAGCCAGCCAGTTCACAAGTCGACTACGGTACGACTTCGGGCTACGGCCAGACCACGACGCTCGACTCATCGCTCGTCACCGCGCATTCGGTGAACCTGTCTGCCTTGTCCTCGGGCATGACGTATCACTATCGGGTTCGCTCCCGCGACACTGCGAGTAACTCGACCAACAGTGCCGATGCCACGTTCACTACTTCGGCCCAGGGCTCGACTACTACGACGGCACTCGCCGCGTACGGTTTCAATGAAGCGCTCGGCTCGGCGACCAAGGACGCTACCGGCCACGGGTACGCCGGTACCCTGGTCAATGGACCCATCTGGAGCAGCGGACACAGCGGCAACGCACTCATTTTCGACGGCGCCAACGATAAGGTGTCGCTGCCCAGTTCCCTGGACATTGCGAAATTGCCGTTCACGCTGGAAGCGTGGATTCAGCCCACCAGCCGCTCGGACTGGAGGGCAATTTTCAGCAAGCGCAACGGCTACACCGGATCGAGATGCGCTTCGACGTGGGCCTGGACGATCGCGAGCGGACGCGTGTACGTCACGACCGCTCAGTCCTCGGTCACGTTCAATTATGTGCCGCCGTTGAAGGCGTGGACGCACGTTGCGATCGTCGCTGAGTCCTCCGGGACGAAGCTGTACGTCAACGGCGCCCTCACGCAAACGCTCTCCGCCGTTTCCCTGGGCACTGATTCCAAAGCTGCCGTGGCAATCGGCAACACCGGCGACAATGACGATCCCTTTGCCGGCAGCATTGACGATCTGCGCTTGTATGACCGCGGGCTGTCTGCGACAGAGATTCAGACCGATATGGCGGCGGGCTTGTTCTGATCGACGCGGACGTGCTGTCCCGCTGCGGGTGATCGTTCGCCGCGTCGGCGCGATCGCAAGGTGCTGCTGCGGGGTTCAGCGATCCCAGGTGCACATCACGGGGCTATACGTCGCGCCTTGACGCGCGCATCGCCGATGTTGCCCGAGATCGAGGCAACTCGCATTGCGTCGCCCGTCATCCCACGCGATATCGAGACGACCGATGCGCCGCCCATCCTGGAACAGCCGAACGTTCGCAACAACATCGTCGTTGTTCATGTTCCAGGTGATCGTACCGGAGACCTCCAGGTCCTCGGTCCAGCGCACGTGGTCGAGAACGAAGTCATAGCCCTTCGGCGTGATCTCGTACGTGAACTCGCCGCCGCGCAGCCCGCTGCCGATGCCGTAGGTGATGAGGAAGCGCGCAAAGACGTCGCCCACTGTTTCGAGTGCGGCGGAAGCAATTCTGAGTTCACGTGGCTTCGCTTCGTTGCCCTTCAGAGCCTCGGCAGGAGCGAGGTCATCTGCACGCTCGGCGAATTGTGGAGGAGTGCGGATCGGTCGCACCTTCGGAATGCAGCTCGTATCACCGGGGGCGAGTTGCACCACGAACCGGCGCACGATTCGCTGCACGCAATGCGTGAGATCGCCGCCGGCCGGCAGGAGGGCGACGTCGCTGAATGTCCAGGCGGTGACGTGTGTGAGGTTCGGAACGAATAGATGAACGACATTCGGGAACTGGCTTGCAGCCTGGATGGCATCCTGTGGTGAGGTGACGGAGTCCAGATCGCCCGACAGCACCAGGGTCGGCACCGCCGGGAAAACGGGATGCGCAGGCAGCGCATCGCCCTGCGGGTAGTTCGGCAGGGGCTTCGGCCAGTCGAGGCACGTTGCCAGGGGCGTAAAGTTGGCATTGGACGCGAGCGCTTCATCGATCGTGAACGGCGCGAAGAGATTGGGCCGATTCGCGCGCGCGTCCGCGATCGCCTGGTCGTACTGTATGCGCCTCTGTGCAGGAGAAGCATTGAGGTCGTAGTGCAGTGGGTACTCGGCGCAGACCACGGCCTGATACAGCGCGTAACTGAAATCGACCGGGTCGGACACGAATGGCGTGTTGTATTCCGCCGCCAGGCGCAGCAGCGGAGTGGCATCGCGCGAATCGAACCAGGCGCGCGCGGCGGCGTCGAGATCGCGATACGTGAGCGGAGAGTTCCCCAGGTTGGTCATGAGCAGGAACAGCGTCGACACGTCCAGCGTGGTTTCGGTCGGTATCCCGTCCGAATCAGGCGCGATGCCGGTGATCGGTTTGCGCCTGAGTTGCTTCAACAACGCTTCAATTCGCGCCGTGGACTTGCCTCCCAATGCACGACATGAGGGCGAGCGCGCGCACACCCGGTCGAGCCCGTCGCGCCCGGTAGCCCAATCGGTTGGAAACCAGACATCCGGCGGGCGCACCGGATAAGCACTGTCTAGAATGATGCTGCGCAGCCGCTCAGGATAGCGGGCAGCGAAAACCTGGCCGACGTAGGTCCCATAGCTGTCGCCGTAGAAATCAACTTCGGAAATCTGCAACGCATCGAGCACCGCGACGATGTCGCCGACGGCGAGCGTGGTGCCGTAGAGCCAAGCCTTGCTGCCGAGCTGTTTGGCGCAAGCCTTGAGCCCGGCCGGATCATTGGGATCACCGGTCTGGATCTTGTGGCAATCAAGGGGGCCGGAATTGCCGGTACCGCGCTTATCGACGATCACGATGTCTCGACGGTCACGCAACGGCTCGAAGATGTTGATGTACGCATCGCGCGTGCCGGTGGACGAATACCCGGGACCGCCCTCCTGCGGCAAGATCGTGCCGAGCGCCGGGCGCGTCTCATCGTGTCGCGGGTAGTACTCGAAACCGATGTTGATGGAGCCTTTGATGCCCCCGGTCGGATCGAGCGGGCGCTTGATCGAGCCGCAATAGCCTTGGTAGTCCTCGTTACAGAACTTCAGCTTGACCGTACCTATGACAATGGACTTCGGCGGCGCTGCGTGGGCAATTGAGGCTGCAATAAGTAAAGCGGCAAGGCACGCCGACCGTATAAGAGAGAGTCGCGAGAGTGACATGACGCCTGATCCCCGCCGTTCATTATTGTGAGCGGGCATTCACTCACGGCCCTATCGTGCGCGTCAACCCTTAACTAGAGGCGATGCAAGTCGCGCTTGATCTCGCGAATGCGGCGCTCGTTGCGCTTGTAGAAGGTCCATTGCTTGATGCGCTTGGGAGTCACGAGGCCTGCTTGAGTGAGCAGCTTGAGATGCTCGCTCGCGGTCGGTTGGCTGACCCGCAGTTTGTCAGCAATGAAGACGCTGCAGACGCCGTCACGCACCAGGTCTCCATCGACCTGCGGCGGGAAATGAGCGCGCGGGTCCTTCAGCCACTCAAGTATCTGCAGCCGTTTCCCGTTGGCCAGGGCACGAATAGCGAGTTGCTCGACCATATTGGAACTTAGCAAATTCCCTAATTATAATGACTGCCGCGCACTGCCATAGCAAGCCCTGCGGCTTCGATCCGGCTCGCGATGTTACGCCCACACGCACGTATGAACACCTCCTCTCCCATCGGCCCCGGACAGATCGCCCACACGTACGCGCTGATCCGTCCACACGTCCGGCGCACACCGGTGATCCAAGTCGATCCTGCCGACTTCGGGATCGAGGCCGGCGTGATTGCCTGCAAACTCGAGCTCCTGCAGCATGCCGGTTCCTTCAAGTCGCGCGGTGCATTCGCCAACCTGCTTTCCCGTCCGATCCCGCCGGCTGGTGTGGTGGCGGCCTCCGGCGGTAACCATGGGCTCGCTGTCGCATTCGCGGCGAACAAACTCAACATCCCTGCGAGTATCTTCGTTCCCTCCGTTGCAGCGCTCACCAAGCAGGAGCGGATCCGGGGCCTCGGGGCGAAGCTCATCGTGGCGGGCGAGCTCTATGCCGATGCGCTCGCTGCTAGCCGACGCAGCGCTGCGGACTGTGGGGCGATGGAGATTCACGCTTACGATCAGGTTGAAACGCTTCTCGGCCAGGGATCGCTCGGGCTGGAAATGGATGAACAGTGTCCGCAACTCGATACGCTGTTGGTGGCTGTCGGGGGCGGCGGCCTCATCGGTGGGATCGCGGCGTGGTTCGGCGGACGAATACGCATACTTGCCGTTGAGCCCAGGGCCGCTCCAACGCTGTACCGGGCGCGTGAGGCAGGGCATCCGGTCGATGCAGAAGCAGGAGGCCTCGCCGCGGACTCGCTGGCGCCGCAGCGCGTGGGAGAGCTCATGTTTCCGCTCGCCGAGCGTTTTGTCGAAGATATCGTGCTGGTCGAGGACGAAGCCATCCGCGAAGCACAGCGCGCGCTTTGGCGCGTGATGCGCGTTGCTGCCGAGCCCGGCGGGGCAGCGACGATGGCCGCACTACTGAGCGGGGCCTATCGTCCGCGACGTGATGAGCGCGTTGGCGTGGTCATTTGCGGCGGTAACACGGATGCGGTGACCTTATGATCACAAGATCGGAGAATAGTTGATGAGTCCATACGAAGAGCTCGAGCGGCTGAACATCGTTTTGCCGCCGGCTATCAAGCCGGTGGCGGCGTTTGTCATGTCGGCGCAGACAGACAAGGTCGTATTGGTGTCGGGCCACATCGCTCGCAAGGACGGCAAACCGCTCGCCGGGCAGCTCGGGCGTGAGTTCTCAACGCAGGACGGCCAGGTCGCCGCGCGCAACATCGCCATCGATCTACTTGCGACGCTTCACGATCATCTCGGCGATCTTAACCGCGTGACGCGCGTTCTGAAGGTAATGTGCCTTGTGAACTCCACACCCACTTTCACGGAACAGCACCTGGTCGCCAACGGATGCTCGGAGCTGTTGCTTGCCGTGTTTGGCGAGCGTGGTCGGCACGCGCGCAGCGCGTTTGGCGTAGCGCAGATTCCGCTTGGGGCCTGTGTGGAAATTGAGATGGTCGTGGAAGTGAGCTAGCACTGCGGAATCGCGATGACGCCGACTCGACGAGCCGATGTATTCTTCTACGGGCTGTTCATGGACGAGGACCTGCTCCGGGCGCAGGGGATTGCGCCTGAAAACAGCGCGCTCGCCTGGCTCGACGGTTTCGCCCTTCGCATTGGCAAGCGCGCGACACTCATTCCCGTCCGGTCAGGCCGTGTTCATGGGCTCGTCATGTCGCTCACGACCGCGGAGCTGCAACGGCTCTACTCGCAACCCGGACTTGAGGCCTACAAGCCGCAAGCCGTGCTGGCCCAAGTCGCCGATGGCGGCGTGGTTGCCGCGCTCTGCTACAACCTTGCAGAGCCGCCAGCGCCCGGCGAGGCCAATCCGGAATACGCGGTGAAGCTGCGTGCCGTCGCCCAGAAGGTCGGCTTGCCCGCCGAATACGTTGCTACGCTGCGGTGATAGGGCGAGCACTCTCTATATATAGCGTCGAAGTGCGACGCGCGGAACAGCAACCAGCGCTCAGATATCGCGCGCGGTGTCCAGGATGCTAGTTTGCGAGAAATGAGCCTTGTAGCACTCGTCCGGCCACCGAGCCCCAGCCTGCAGCAGGGTGAACGCTCACACATCGAGCGGGAACCGATCGACTTCCCCCTGGCGCAGCAACAGCACGCACGCTACGTGCAAGCGCTGCGCGATGCTGGAGCCAGGATTGTCGAAGTGCCAGTGGCTCCGGCGCTGCCCGACTCCGTGTTCATCGAAGATACTGCGCTGGTGCTCGGGTCGCTCGCCGTGATCGCACGTTCTGGCGCGGAATCACGCCGTCCCGAGACGGCCGCAGTCGCAGCAGTCCTGAGCAACTACTGCGAGTTGGTGTATCCGCCGCCAGAGGTTGAGTTCGACGGCGGCGACATCCTCACCATCAGGCAGACCGTGTACGTCGGGCGCAGCAAGCGCACCAACCAGGCGGCGCTCGACTATCTCGCGACACTCCTGCGGGCGCGTGACCATGAACTCGTGCCGGTGCCGGTCGCGGAGTGCCTGCATTTGAAGTCAGGAGTGACCTACCTCGGAAGGGAGACGGTTTTGATCAACCCACAGTGGATCCCGCGCGAATTGTTTGCTGGCTACGCCCAGGTAGAGATAGATCCTCTGGAGCCCGGTGCTAGCGCCCTGCCGATAGGGCAGCATCTGCTCATGTCTTCGAGCTATCCGCGCACGGCGCAGCGCGTCCAATCGCAGGGATTCACGCCGCACCTGCTCGATCTCAGCGAATTTCATCGCGCGGAGGGCGGATTGACGTGCATGTCCATCCTGCTGGGCGCAAACCGATCGGCCGCAACAGTCGCAAACGCAGCGAGCGCCTGACGCCGGCGATCGCTAGGCGATCTTGCTGACAACACGCTCGCGGGTAATCGCACCGATGCTCGCCGTTCCCGCCTGGCGCATGATGAGGCGGACCTCCTTCTTCAGGATATCGGTCACCGCTTCCACACCTTGCTGGCCGAAGGCAGCGAGACCCCACGCTTGCGGCCGTCCGATCCCGACGGCGGTGGCGCCGAGTGCCAGCGCTTTGAAAATATCGGTACCGCGGCGGACGCCTCCGTCGATCAACACCGGAACGCGGCCCGAGACAGCCGCCACCACCTCAGGAAGACACTCGATGCTTGAGCGCAGAGTCTCCTCGTTGCGACCCCCGTGATTGGAGATGATCACGCCATCGGCGCCGTGCGTTACGCAAAGAGCGGCATCCTCGCCCGTCACGATGCCCTTCACGAGCAGCTTCACCGAGACGATGTCGCGCAAGCGTTTCAGAAAGTCCCACGTGATGTTCGATGGTGTGTGTTCCTTGACGCGGGAGACATCGAGGCCGGCAAACATTGGCGCCTTTGCGACGAAGTCGTGGGAATTTCCGATGTGACAAGCCGTGCACTCGCGCTTGTCTTCGCGCATGGCACGCACCAGCGTTTCGTTGTTCCGTCCCATCAGATTGTCAACCGTCAGCACGATCGCGGGGCATCCGGCGCGTTCCGCGCGTTGCACGATTGCCTTGGTCACGTTCCAGTCATCCGTCGGATACAACTGCTGCCACACGGGGCCGCCGCGTGCGTGAGTGACGTCTTCAACCGAAGTCGAGGCTGCCGTGGACAGCATCAGCAGCATCGAACGCGACGCAGCCGCGCGCGCCGTCGCCAGCTCACCTTCCGGGTGAAATGCGCGCTGGCTGGAAACCGCGGAGAGGTAGAAGGGCACGGGGTGGCTCACGCCGAACATGCGCACCGACATGTCGACGTTGCTGACGTCGACAAAGCGGCGCGAGCGAATCTCGATCAGCCCGAAGGCCTCGTGATTGGCGATGACGGTGCGATCATCGTCCACGCCCGTAGCGATGTACGCGAAATGCGCCGGCGGCAATGCGGCACGTGCCAACGCTTCGAAGTCCATCACGTTGAGGACCTGGTCGGGCGTCAGGGCCTGCGCCGGGGCCTGCGACCACGCAAGGCGCGGCACGGTGGCGAGTACCGGCAGTGCGCAAAGCCGCGAGAGTATCCAGCGACGGGCAGCAACAATCTCGTCTGGTGACGGCATCAACGACTCCCCAGGGGCAGGCTTTCGCCTCGGTTGTTATGTGCAAGCGGTGAATTGCGGCGGCCATACTTGGGCACAATGGCGCGCAAGGCAAGCGCTCTTCAAGATGCCGAGTGGACAACCGTCCTCGCCGGTTGCATCTTGTAGAGCCTCGGACCAGCAACAGGCTGATGGGAAGCTCGGTGGACGAAAGTGATGCCAGGGCAGTTGAGGCCGCGATCAGCTATGTGACGCGGGACTCGCTGATCAATCGACGCTTCGTCGCACCCGGCGCCGAGCGCAACACCGGTCAGTATCGGACCCACGCTGTGTCAATCCGCGATGGGCGCGCCATCAAGGATCACTTCAGCCTGGATGTTCACGGCTTCGTCGTGGCGGAACGCCCCAGCTCGGTCAAGGATTTCTTCGACAAGGACGAGGTCGACCGGGTCTATGACGCCGAAGTCGAGGCAACGATCAAGGCGTTGACCGGTGCAACTCGCGTTGTGTCCAGGGGGTGGATGATCCGCACCTCAGGTGATCTACCCAAATACGAGCAAACCGCGGGCTATACCCACAGCGGCGGCGTGCAACCGCCCGCGAGTGAGGCGCACGTCGACTTCATGCCGCAAGTCGCGGAACGGATGGCGCGCAAGATTTATGAGGAGTCATTCCCGGGTGGCAAGGGTTACTCCAGGTTCATTGCTTCAAGCCTATGGCGTGCATTCTCGGATCCGCCGCAGGACTGGCCGCTGGCGCTCTGCGATGCCCGCAGCGTCGGAGCCGACGAGGGAACCCGGAACACGCTGCATATCGTGGATCAGATTCCCGACGAGCAGACCATGCTGCGCGACATGCCCGACGAGGATTCCCTGATCGCGGCCGCGATATTTCATTTCAATCCGAGCCATCGCTGGTGGTACTTCTCCAACATGACACGCGACGAAGTCGTGCTGCTCAAGTTCCACGACAGCGATCGGTCCCGGGCGATGCGTGTACCCCATACCGCATTTCACGACACCAGCTTTCCGAACGCGAAGCCGCGGCACAGCATAGAGTGTCGCAGCTTCGCGTTCTTCGAGTGACCTGGCGTGAGGCCGCAACAGCTGTAGGCCAATCTCCGGTCAGGCGCGGCTCGCCTCTTCGGCCACCCCGTTGCGGAACCGGAAGGTCACATTGCCCGAGGCGAGGGCGGTACCGAGCACGATGATCGGGCACGCGATCAGCATGTGCGCCGTGACCGTTTCCTGGAGGAATATGAAGCCCCACAACATTCCGAACACCGGGACGAGATAGACCGAGGTGCTCGCCTTCGACGGCCCGATGCGCGCGATCAGCTGGAAATAGAAGACGTATGCAATCCCGGTGCACAGCACCCCGAGAGCGATCACGCACAGCCACGTGTTGAGAGAGGGCGTGACCGCCGGCCATGTCGTCACTGCGAGCGGGACCAACAAGAGTGTCGCCGCCAGGCTGCTGCCGGTGGCAGCGGCGAGCGGCGGAATGCCGCTCAACCTCTTCTTCGTGTAGTTCATGCCGAGACCATAGGACAGGCTCGCACCGAGTGCCGCGAACACAGCCAGGGTCATGCTCCCGCCGCTGAACGAAATCTTGTCCCAGGCCGAGAGCAATACGCCGCCGAATCCGATCACCAGCCCGACGATGCGCGTGACGGTCAGCCGGTCGTTGAGCCAGAAGTATGCAACCAGCGCCGCGAACATTGGCGTGGTCGTGTTGAGTACGGCGGCCATTCCAGACGTCATGAAGGAGACGGCATACGCGAACAATGTGAAGGGCAGGGCCGAGGTGAAGACACCGACAACCATCATCGGCGCTACCGCGCCGCGCAGGTTTCCGAGTCCGCCGCGCCATGCCAGCAGGCCGAGCAGGAAGAGGGCCGCGATCCCGATACGAACTTCGACCAGCGCGAAGGCACCAAACTCCGGCACAGCGACGCGCATGAAGAGAAAAGAGGCGCCCCAGATGACGCCGAGGATCAGCAGCTCGAAACGATCACGATTCGCCATTGAAGGTGTCCCAAAAAATGAGCCCGCCGGCGCAAACCGGCGGGCTCCAGGCTGTAGTCTAATCCCAGGAATGAGCGGTGGCGCGTCCGGCGATGATTACTGCGCCCTGCGAAGGCGCAGTAACAGTCATGGTGCCAAGATCGGCGACCGTCGCGATGCCGTCGCGGCTGGCGTTGACAGTCATCGCGCCGAGATTCGCGAATGTCGCAATCGCTTCGCGCCTGGCACTCACGACCAGTACGCCCAGTTTGGCCACGCGGGGTGCTGTCACCACCATTTGCCCGAGGCTCGTCACCGAGTTGTCGCGCGTGACGATTGCAGCCGTTTCATGCAGACATTCATCGGCCGCCTGCGTGGCGGGCGCAACCAGCGCTGCCGTGGCCAGGACGGTGGTGAACGCAAACTGTCGCAATGTCTGCAGCGTCTTCATGGTCGTCTCCCAGTTGAAATCCTCTGCCTCATGCCAGTTCCGGGTGTGTGCACTCTCGGCTCATCGGGCCATTGCATCAAACGCAATACTTGACTCCGGGTTAAGCGAATCTTTCCTTCACCTGGCGCACAGCGTATCCTCTACTGGTCTCTGAAACAGAGCCAGTTCTATGAAAAACGAGGGTACCACTTCAGCTCGCGCTCTCGCCGCGCCCGAGTTGCTGATCCGTATCGACCGCGACGCCAGCGAGCCTCTGCGAGCGCAACTGGAAGGCGAACTGCGCTCGGCAATCCGGGCCGGGCGTCTCAAGGCCGGCGCCTCGCTCCCATCGACGCGTGCGCTGGCCGTGGATCTCGGGCTTTCACGCGGAATCGTGGTTGACGCGTACGAGCAGCTACTGGCGGAGGGCTACCTCATCGCACGGCAGGGCTCGGCTACGACTGTGGCCGAGGGCCGGATCACGGCTGTACGCGCGTTGCCGGAACGACCCGTCAAAGGCACGGCGGAGCCGCCTGTCGCGCCCGTGCGCTATGACTTCCGGCCAGCGGTTCCTGATACCTCTACGTTCCCGCGTCGTTCGTGGCACAAATCCCTGCGGAAAGTCCTCGCGACCGCGGCAGCTGGCACGATGGGCTACCCCGATCCGCGCGGCACGAGTGCTGCGCGAGTGGCGTTGTCGGCTTACATCAATCGCTCCCGCGGCACCTCGGCACACCCTGATCGGATGCTGATCTGCAACGGCTTCACCCAGGGGTTTCGCCTCACCTGCGCCGTACTGCGCCGGCTGGGCATCGAAGCGGTCGCGACCGAGGATCCTTCGCACGAAGAGCAGCGCGAAGCGGTGCGCGATGCCGGCCTCAAGTGCGTTCCTGTTCCGGTCGATGAGCATGGCCTCATTGTTGAGCGCCTCGACAAGACGCAAGCGCGGGCGGTTCTCGTGACGCCGGCGCATCAATATCCGACTGGTGCAGTGCTCGCACCGCAGCGTCGTGCGGCACTCCTCGACTGGGCGGTGCGCAAGCAGGCGTTCATCATCGAAGATGACTACGACGCGGAGTTTCGCTACGACCGTGAACCGATAGGTGCGCTGCACGGCGTGGCGCCCGAGCGTGTGGTGTATGTCGGGTCTGCGAGCAAGACATTGGCGCCAGCCCTGCGCCTCGGTTGGCTAGCGGTGCCCGGTCAGTTCGTCGATGAGTTTGCGCGCGTCAAAAAGCGTGAGGACCGCGGCTCGGCGAGCCTTGAGCAGCTCGCATTCGCGGATTTCATCGAGCGTGGCGAGCTCGACCGGCATCTGCGCCGGATGCGGCGCATCTACCGCCGCCGGCGCGACTTGCTCGTGGCCGCGCTGCGCAACCATCTGCCGAAGCGGCGCGTGTTCGGCATCGCCGCGGGCCTGCACCTGATGCTCGAGCTGCCACCCGACGCGGATGAGGATCAGATTGTTGCCGAAGCCCGGAAGCTCTCCGTCAACGTTACCGGGACGCGGGAGTACCGCGAACGCGCGAAACTGCCGCCTTCGCTGATCCTCGGCTACGGTTTCCTGCGCGACAGTGCGGTTGCGGAGGGCGTGCGGCGGCTGGCGTCAGTGGTGGAGAAACGCTGAGCGGCCCTGCCAGGATTCAGGCGCAAGAATCGGGGAGTTCCCAGCAACGGGAGAGCGTACTGTGAACGCTCCCGAATCACAGCAGGCGGATCCTGATGCCGATCCCAGTCGTTCTCGCGTGTTCGCTGGCCTGGTCCTCTGACGGGATGCCCTCACGGCTCTATGACGTCACAACCGTCACGGCAATGCCGCACCTGGAGGAAAACCTTCGCTATGCCACGACGCACGAGAGGCGCTGCCTCGCCCGGGCCGACCTCTCATCTGCCTCCGCATTCCCGGTCCTCGATCACGCGGCACTAAAGGGCTGCAAGCTGGAAGAGGAGAGCCGGGAGGAGGACAGTGTTTCGTATGTCCTGATCTGCGACGGCGGGCACGGAACGACGGGCGGAGCGTTGTGGCGGATCGGTGCGGCCCAGATGACGGGCACACTGAGTGTAAAGTCGGGCGGCAAGAACTTTACCTTCTACCAGCGTGTGACCGCCACGCTTCTCGGCAACTGTGTCGCTGCACCGCCCGATAGTGCAGGAGTCAACGGCAATTAGCTGACGCCAAGGGCATATACCAGGGGCCGGTATCCTCAGGCAGCGCCTCGGCTTCCGCTGGCCCCCAGCTTCCAACTTCATATGTCAGCGGGGCTGACTCCTCACCGATGACATCGTCCACGATCTTCCACGCCGCTTCGATCGAATCCTGGCGCGCGAACAGCGCCGGATCACCGCGCAACGCATCGCCGATGAGACGCTCGTAGGCTGAATACACGCCCGCTTCGGCGTCACACATCAGCAGTTCGTCCGAGCGGCCCTGCATCAGCTCGCCCGGTTCCTTGGTGCGCACTCCGAGAGCGATGACCACGCGATCCGGGCCCAGGCGAAAGCGCACGTGATTGGCTTCGCTCGGCACCGCATCGAACAGCGGATGCATCGATTTGCGAAGTCGCACCATGACCTCGGTCGCCGTGACCGACAGGCCCTTGCCAGCGCGGATCAGGAAAGGCACGCCGGCCCAGCGCGGTGAATCGATGTCGAGCCTGAGCGCCGCGTAGGTTTCGACTCTCGAGTCCCTTGCGACGTCCGGTTCGTGTCGGTAACCGGCGTACTGACCGCGCACGACGTCGCCCGAATCGAGCGGTAGCACGGCCTGGAGCACCTTGACCTTCTCGTCACGCACCGCATCGCTTGCATAGCTTGCGGGGGGCTCCATGGCAAGCAGGCTTACCACCTGCAGCAGATGGTTCTGAACCACATCGCGGATCGCGCCCAACTCCTCGTACAGCTTGCCGCGGCCTTCGATGCCAAAAGACTCCGCCATGGTGAGCTGCACGCTCGCGATGTACTCGCGATTCCACAGGGGCTCGAGAAAGGCATTGGCGAAGCGAAAATAGAGCAGGTTCTGCACCGGCTCCTTGCCGAGGAAGTGATCGATGCGATAGATCTGCGACTCCTCGAACACCTGGGCGAGCGTGGCGTTGAGTGCCCGCGCGGACTTGAGATCGCGGCCGAGTGGTTTCTCGACTACCACGCGCGCGCCACGCGCAGAGCCGGAGGCACTGAGCTTCGTCACGACGTCGCCAAACAGGCTCGGTGGAATGGCGAGATAGTGGAGTGGAGCGCGTGCGTTGCCCAAGGCATCCGTAAGCCTGCGGAAGGTGTCGGCGTCGCGGTAATCGCCGGTCACATAGCGTAGCTGTTTGCACAGTGCCGTGAAGGCAGCCTCATCGACGCCGTTGCCATGCTCGCGAAGACTCGCGGCCACTCGCTCCTCCAGCCGCTCCCGGGTCCACGATTCACGCGCGACACCGAGCACTGGGCCATTGTGTCGCCCGCGCCGGACCAGGCTTTCGACCGCCGGGATGATCTTCTTGTACGCGAGATCACCAGTGATGCCAAAGATCACCAGGGCATCGGCTCGAGAATCTCCGACATGCTCTACGTTGCTGGTCATCGATGTGAACCCATGGCAAGTCGCATGTTGTGCGTGCGATTGCCGAATGCTTGGCGCAGCGGTAGGCTCGCTGGCAGGTCGTGGAGTCGATAGTAGCTTTGCGTCAACGTACATACCTCAGGGCTGCGGCAATCATCTGCGGGCTCATATTGGCGCAGTTCGCAGCCGTTCTTCATGGGCAAGAGCCCACTTTCGAGGAGCGTACCGCGGCTGCGAGCGCCGAGTTTCGCGCAGCGCTGCAGCTCAAACCGGACCTCAAGCACGGCGCTGCGCTGTTTGGTACGTGCGCAGCATGCCACCAGGCCGACGGTTGCGGCACCGATGACGCAACTGTACCGGCCATCGCGGGTCAGCATGTCTCGGTGCTGGTCAAGCAGCTGGTCGATTTCCGTGCCGATCGCCGCTGGGATGAGCGCATGCAGAACTTCGCGTCCGGCCATACTTTGACCGGGCCACAAGACCTGCTCGACGTCGCTTCTTACATCGAAAGCCTGCCGCGCTGGCCGCCGCTCGAGGGCGGCATCGGCGACGGTATGGCGCTGCAGCGTGGTGCAAGCGTCTACTTCCGGCAATGCGAGAGTTGTCACGGGCCGCTCGGCCAGGGAGAGCTGCGCCGCATGCGTCCACGGCTTGCCGGCCAGCACTACGCGTATCTGCTGCGTCAACTCGACGAGACCGCCGCAGGAAATCGGCCCGGAATGGATGCCCAGCACGTGACACGGATTCGCGCGCTCTCGGAGGAGGAGCGCCGCGGCGTTGCGGATTACCTGTCACGCCTCAGTCCCGACCTGGCTTCGGCACGACACGCTCCCTGAACGTGGTCATCCGGTCAGCGCACACTCGCGAGTGGCGCCTTGTTGGTTATCTCCTGCAGCGTCTCCGCATAGGCTTTCTTGAACTTGCCGATCCCTTCCTGGAGCAGCTGGTTAGCCACGTGCGTAAGATCGATGCCAGTTTTCTTCAGATCGACGGTGACCTGCCACGCTTCCTTGATGCCCTGTTCAAGGGTCGCTGCGGCCTTGCCGTGGTCGGCAAAGGCTTCGACGGTCTTGGCAGGGAGCGTGTTCACGGTGTGCGGCCCGATCAACGGCTCGACATACATGAGGTCATGGTACGCCGGATTCTTGGTGCTGGTACTTGCCCATAGAAGTCGCTGCGGTGCCGCGCCGGCGCGTTCCAGCTCTTTCCAGCGTGTCGACGTCGCCGTCTCCTTGAAATGCTGATAGCCGAGCTTCGCGCTGGCGATTGCGCATTTGCCGAGAAGGTTCTTCGCGACCGCATCCCCCAGCTTGGCCCTCGCCTTTAGCTTCTCGTCGACGAGTGTGTCTATGCGGCTCAGAAAGAAACTCGCCACCGAAGCCAGGCGATCGATCGGTTCGTCCTGTGCCTTGCGTCGCTCGAGTGCGCGCACGTAGGCGTGAGCGACCGCCTCGTAGCGTTCGATTGAAAAGAGCAGCGTCACATTGATATTGATGCCTTCGATGAGCAGGGTCTCAATAGCTGGTACGCCCTCGGGCGTGCCGGGGATCTTGATGAGGAGATTTGGACGATCCACCGCCTTCCACAGGCGCCGCGCTTCCACGATCGAGCCCTGTGTGTCGCGGGCGAGTTGGGGCGACACCTCGAGGCTTACGAATCCGTCTCGCCCCTCGGTTCGGTCGTAAACCCGGCGCAGGATGTCACAGGCCTCGCGCACGTCTGCGACGATGAGCATCTCGTAGATGTGATTCGCGTGCTGACCCGCACACTGGCGAATCGGCTCGTCGTAATCGTCACTGCTCATGAGCGCGGCGTTGAAAATCGTCGGGTTATCCGTAACGCCGGTGAGCCCTTCTGCCGTGACGCGACGCTCCAGCTCGCCGCTCTCGATCATCCTGCGGCTCAGATCATCGAGCCAGTAGCTCTGACCATACCGGGCAAGTTCCGACAACGCGTTCATTCCCTGCCTTCCGTGAGTTGGCATCGCTACTCGACCATCCAGCCCCGAGCTTGTTCCGTATTGGCGATGGGACGTCGCGAACCAGCGACCTTTCTCTTACACACCAATCAAGCGCTTGCGTGAACTGGCGCACCGCACGTCTGCGACGGCAGACAAGCGTCTTACATCGACGACTGTGTGAATGAGAGCGCGCTGAAAAATCTTCCATAGACTCAATGCCGTACGAAAGGGCACCGCGCCTGGCACAGCACGTGCTGCAAATCCCCGCACAAACGGCAACAGCTCTGACGCCAACGGCGCTCGCCTCCCGCGACGCCGTGCAGGACATGGAGATTGCCGACAGGGGGAATCATGCTCAACAGGATTGTTGCCGTCGCGGCCGGCTGTTTCGCGCTCACGCCAATGGCGTCTCTCGGGGCGCAAACCCAGAGTGCGCCGACCAACGCGCGCGAGTACCTCGGACCTGCCTTCAACGCCACGACGGAAACACCGAGCCTTGCTGCAGCGCCCGTTGCGTCGTCTGACGAATGCCGCCGATACCCTGCGCTACTGGAATCAGGTCGCGGTGGATGCCAGCGGTCTCGATCACACGCCAGCGCAGCCCGGGGAGTCACGCAAGTTCGGCGAGCAGCTCGGGCCCGGGCGGGCGAGCCGCGCCATGGCCATCGTGCATATCGCGATCTTCGATGCGGTGAACTCGATCGTCGGCGGGTATCGGAGCTACACCGGCTTGCCACGTACCTTCGCCGATGCATCTGTCGAAGCTGCAATTGGCCAGGCAGCGCACGACACGCTCGTGGCGATGTTCCCCGCGCAGAAGCCACAGTTCGATGAGCTGCTCGCGCGCGATCTGAAGCTGATCCAGCCGCGTGACTTCGCGCACCAAGGTGCGAGGCATCGCGATCGGCAAAGTGGCCGCAGCACTGATCCTGGCGCGTCGGGCGAAGGATGGCGGCAATCAGGTCGATCCACGCATGGATGGTGAATATCCGGGGGGCGATGCTGCCCGGCGAGTGGCGACAGGATCCGATCAGCAAGTCCCCGATTGCGCTTGGCTGGAAGTGGGGTGAGGTCAGGCCGTTCGTGCTTCGTTCCGGCAGCCAGTTTCGTGCGCCGCCGCCGCCCGCCATGGACAGCGTCGCCTACGCAGAAGCCTACGCCGAAGTGAAGGCGTTCGGCGGCGACGGCGTCATCACGCCCACCATTCGCAGCCAGGAGCAGACGCAGATCGGTATCTATTGGGGCTACGACGGCACGCCGAGCCTGTGCGCGCCGCCCAGGCTCTACAACCAGATCACGACCGAGATCTCCAAGAAGAGCACCAGCGTGATCAAGCTGGCGCGACTGTTCGCACTCGTCAACACCGCGATGGCCGATGCCGGCATCGCGATCTGGGAGTCGAAGTATCACTACGCGCTATGGCGTCCTGTGACCGGCATTCGCGAGTCGGATGCTGGGCGCAGGTCCGACGGGCGCCGGCGATGGCAATCCGCTCACGATGGGCGACGCGACCTTCGCGCCTCTCGGCGCACCGGCGAGCAATCTCACCGGACCCAACTTCACGCCGCCGTTCCCGAGCTACCCTTCGGGCCATGCCGGCTTCGGTGGCGCCTTGTTCCAGATCCTTCGCAACTTCTATGACACCGACCGCGTCGCGTTCACGTTCGTTTCGGATGAAATGAATGGTGTGACCGTCGGCAATGACGGGCAGGTGCGCCCGTTGTTGCCCCGCTCTTTCGAATCCTTCTCGCAGGCGGAAGAGGAGAATGGTCAGAGCCGCATCTACCTTGGAATCCACTGGGCCTACGACAAGACGGAAGGCATTGCGCAAGGACGGCGGGTGGCGAACTACGTATTTCGTAATGCATTTCAGCCCGTGAGTCGTTGACGATTGCATCGGCGCGTCCGCGCCCCTAGCATTTTGCGAATGAGGGCAGCGGGCAGCAGCGAACGCGCTTCTAAGGCGCTGCAGTTTTTCGAGGATCTGCAATCGCGCCTCTGCGCGCGCATGGAAGCCATCGAGGGGCGCGATTCGCAGGCCCGGTTCGAGTCGACGCGTTGGAACAAGCCCGAAGAGCATCGCTTGAAGGGCGGCGGTCACATGCGGCTCATGCGCGGCGCCGTGTTTGAAAAGGTGGGTGTCAACGTCAGCCACGTCTGGGGTTCTTTGTCCGAAGCTGGCATCGCGCAGCTTCCGGGCGCGAAAGAGTCCGCGGGCGAATTCATTGCCTGCGGCATTTCGCTGGTCGCACATCCCGCTAATCCGCATGCACCGACCGCGACACATGAACCTGCGCTATCTCGCGACCAGTCTCGACTGGATCGGTGGTGGCTCGGACCTCACCCCCGCGATCGAGTACGCGCAGGACACGACCGAGTTTCATGACGCATTACATCGCGCCTGCGATCACTACCGCCCGGATGCCTATGAAGAGTATCGAGAGTGGTGCGACCGGTATTTCTTCCTGCCACACCGGAACGAACGGCGCGGCGTCGGCGGCATCTTCTTCGACAACCTGCGCGGAACCGACTGGCCATCGGATCTTGCTCTTGTGCAAGGTGTGGGCGAGGCATTCCTCGATGTGTATCCCGAGATCGTGCAGCGACGGATGGGTACACCCTTCGATGCGGCGGATCGCGCCCGGCAGCTCGCGAAACGCGGACGCTACGTCGAGTTCAACCTCGTCTACGATCGCGGCACGCGCTTCGGATTCATGACGGACGCGAACCCGGAGGCGTACCTCATGAGCTTGCCGCCGCTGGCGAGCTGGTGAGACGTCAGCCCTGGCCTGCGAAGATTCTCCGCACTGATTCCATCGTGTCGGCCTCCTCGGGGCGCTTGTCGTCACGATAGCGCTTTACGCGGGCGAGGCGCAGGGCGAGGCCACCCGGATAACGCGGGCTCGCCTGCAGATCGCTGAAGGCAATCTCCACCACGAGCTCGGGACGCACATACACCGTCCACTCGTCACGCCGCACTTCGCGAGCCAGCAGTTCCTGCGTTTGCCATTCGAGCATTGCATCCGTCAGGCCCTTGAAGGTCTTGCCGAGCATCACGTACTCGCCAATGGCTGGGTCCAGCGCGCCGAGATGCAGATTTGAAAGCTTGCCGGTGCGCCGGCCATGCCCCCATTCGGCGGCGAGCACGACAAGATCGAGCGTGTGTGCGCGCTTGATCTTGAGCCAGCTCGCGCCACGATTGCCGGCCTCGTACGGTGCATCGAGCGACTTCGCCATCACGCCTTCATGTCCCGCGAGCCAGGGCAGCATCGTAGAACGCCCGTGCTTGCGATTCGGAAGAAGTAATGAGTCGCGGAATCTGCAACGCGTCGGGCACCGCCTTCGCGAGCGCGTGAATGCGTTCACGGGTCGGCCGATCGGCGAGGGTCTCACCGTTCGAGGCGCAGGCAGTCGAAGAAGAATGCCTGGATCGGCAGTTCGGCGCGCAGCGTCTCGACATCGAGCTTGCGGCCGAAGCGGCGCATCGTGATCTGAAACGGATGAGGACGGCCCGACTGGGTGAAGGCGATCGCTTCGCCATCGAGGATCATGTCGCGTACGGGCAGGCGTTGCGCGGCTTCGCTGATCTCCGGCACAGCCGCCGTCACGTCATTCAGGCTGCGCGTGTAGATGCGTACGGTGTCGCCGGCCTTGTGCACCTGGATGCGGGCACCATCCATCTTCCATTCGAACACCGCCTCGCCGCCCAGCTGTTGTAGCGCTTCGCGCAGGATCGGCTGCGGTCTGCGCCAGCATGGGCGCGACGGGAGAAAGAATCTCGAGCTGAAACCCGGCCAGGCCCGCGTGCCATCGAGCAATGCAGCCCGTGCTACGGCGCCGATGCTCTTCGAGTACATGGCAGCACGGCGCACATGCGCGACCGGCAGGTCGGCTGCTGCGGCAATCGCGTCGATCATCACGCCCGCGAGTGCGCCCTGGCGGAGCTCGCCGACGAGAAGACGGATCAGGAACTCCTGCTCGGCAGATGTTGCGAGCGACAAGAGCTCACGCAGGTCCGCGAGACGGCGAGCTGCTGCGCCTGAGCCTCGAATACCGGCGATCGCGTCGAGACGTCGGTCGACTTCACCGATCGACAGCGTGGCTTCGCGAGCGCTGACCTCGGCACTCGCATCTCGCAGCGCCGCGTAGCCGATACCGAAGCGGCCCTGCGGGGTCTCGCCGGAGAGATACAGCACGCCGATCACGATCTCGCTGGGCTCGAGCTCACGCAGGCAGGCCGCGAGCTCGCGCACTTTCGCCAGGCGAGCCGCCGTAGCGCTCACGCGTTGTGAAGTGTCGACGAGGCGGGCGAGCAGGGTCACCGTCCAAAGGATACCCCGCCTCGCGACTGTCCTACGCAGCCGGTCTGATGTTCTGGTTCACCCGGAACAGGTTCTTCGGGTCGTACTTTTTCTTCACCGCCGCCAGCTTCGAATAGTTTGGCCCGTAGGTGGCCTGCACCCGTCCGTCGGCTTCATCGTCCATCATGAAGTTGACGTAGGCCCCCTCGAGGTTGAAGGGATGGACGGCCTTCCAGTAGCCGCGTCCCCAGGTCTTGAGTGCGTCGGCCTGCTTCGGGTTGGGATCGATCGCGGCGATCACCATCGACCAGGTTGCATCGCGTGCGCTCCAGGCGGTCGCGTCCTTGGCGACGCGACGCACGGCGCCCTCGATCGGGTACAGGTGCATCAGGCAGAAATCGCTCGGCGCCTTGGCGGCTTGCGCGATGTGCGTGTCGATCGCCTCGTCGGTAGAGCGACTTGACGTAGTCACCCTTCCAGTACCACTGCAGACCCTTCGGAAAGAATGGATCGAACAGGCCCTGCATCGCCGGGAACGGTATCGCGCCCATCCAGTTGAAGATCGGCGGCGGGAGCGTCTTGAGGAGCTTCGCCATGATCTGCTCGCCTTGCTGCGGCGGGACCGTTGTAGCTCGAAATGAGCGCGCATGCGCGCTTGCTCCAGAAATCGCGCGGGAAACGGATCGGTCGGCGGCACGGTCTTCAATCCGACGAAGATGCCAAGCTCCTCGGGCGCGGTCGGCAGAAAGTCACGATACGCCCGCATCACCGCCTGCGCGTGCTTCGCTTCCCAGAAGATCGGGCCGGCATAAACCGTGCTCACCGGATGCGCCTGGAACAGGAAGCTCGTCACCACGCCGAAGTTGCCACCGCCGCCGCGCAGCGCCCAGAAGAGGTCGGCGTGCTGATCCTTGCTGGCGGTGACGAAGGTTCCGTCGGCGAGGACCACGTCCGCTTCCAGCAGAGTTGTCGATCGTGAGGCCGTACTTGCGCGTGAGGTACCCGGTGCCACCGCCGAGGGTGAGCCCCGAGACGCCGGTGCTCGAGACGATGCCGAACGGGACGGCGAGCCCGAACGGATGGGTCGCATGGTCAACGTCGCCCGAGGTGCAACCCGGCTCGACCCGGACTGTCTTCGCGGCCGGATCCACGCGCACACCTTTCAGCTCCGGAGAGGTCGATGACCAGCCCGTCGTCACAGCCGCCAAGGCCCGGGGCCGCTGTGACCGCCACCACGGATGGCGATGAGAAGGCCTTGTTCGCGCCCGAAGTTCACGGCCGCGATCACATCGGCGGCATCACGCAGCGCGCAATCAGACGCGGACGCTTGTCGATCATCCCGTTGTAGAGCTTGCGCGCCTCCTCGTAGCTGTCATCCCCAGGCTGAATGAGCTGACCGCGAAACGAGGGTGCAAATGTCGAGATCGTTTTGGCGTCTAGCATGTGGGTGATCCTCTTATTGTGAAGCCCGCTGCCAAGCCCCCGGAGAGCGGGTAGGGCCGCAATCCTAGATCGCGAGCCGATCGACGCAATATGATGCCGCGGCGCCATTTCTTGCTCGATCGTCCGGATGGCGCCCAACGATTGCGGACGAAGGGGTTCACCCCCAAGGAAGACCGGTTTGGACGTGCTGTCCGATGTCTTGCGCGCCGTACGCCTGACTGGGGCGATCTACTTCGATGTGCACGCGCGCCAGCCCTGGGTCGCGGAAACGCCGCCGATCTCGAGCATCGGCGCCAACGTGATGCCCGATTTCGAGCATGTCATCGCGTTCCACATCATGCTGGACGGCTGGTGCTGGGCTCAGCTCGCCGACGAGTCGCAACCGCCGATCCGCCTGGACAACGGCGACTGCCGTTCTCTTCGTGCGCGGCGATGCGCATTTCATGTCCACCGAGCCCGGACAGCGGTCTCCGCCGAACATGGGTATCTACTATCGACCGAAGGACCGACCGCTTCCTTTCGTGCTGAGTGAGTTCGGGGGCCAGGGCGACAAGTCGCGGTTCGTCTGCGGCTATCTCGGTTTCGATTCACGGCCGTTCAATCCGGTGCTGGGTGCGTTGCCCTCGATGCTGCACGTCAAGGGCTCGAGCGTCGGCGGGCAGCTCACTCACGATCTGATCCGTGTCGCGCTGAAGGAGTCGGAGAATCCGCGCGCTGGCGGCGAGACGATTCTCTCGAAGCTGAGCGAGCTCATGTTCCTGCAGGCGGTGCGCCAATACGTCGACGCTTTGCCGCCGGAATCGACCGGGTGGCTGGCCGGGCTTCGCGACCGTCATGTCGGCGCGGCGCTGACCCTGATGCACGGTCGCCCGGCGGAGGGCTGGACGCTCGATTCCCTGGCTCGTGAGAGTCGGCGTGTCGCGCTCCGTGTTCGCCGATCGCTTCACCCAGATCATGGGTTCGCCGGCGATGCACTACTTGAGCAACTGGCGCCTGCAGCTCGCCGCCAATCTGCTCGAGGAGCAGCGCCTGAGCATCGCGCAGGCCGCGGCGCAGGTCGGTTACGAGTCCGAAGCGGCCTTCAATCGCGCCTTCAAGAGACTGGTCGGCATTCCTCCTGGCGCGTGGCGGCGCTCACGCGTTCCGGCCGGCGCCTGACCAATCTCGATCCTCGCGAGAATCGCTTCATTGCGCTCGTTTGGCGACTGCGGTCCTGGATAGTCGTTTGTGGCGCGCAGTCGCGGTGGGCGCTCTGTCGGTGGCGACCTTCCGCGCGACCGTCGCGAATTCCGACATCGCCAGCGTATCGATACGCTTGGCGGCCTTTCGATAGCGACGGACCAGCTCCTCGCCTAAGGGCGTGAGCTCCACACCGCCGCCGCCGGTGCCGCCGACACTCGCGGTCGTGGATGGTTCACGAAACGATCGATTCAGGCTGTCGACCAGGAGCCAGGCGCGACGGTAACTCATGCGCATCGCGCGAGCCGCCTGCCGGATCGAGCCCGTGCGCGCGATTGCCTCGAGCAATTCGATCTTGCCCGGGCCGATCGAGCAACCTGGACCGAGGTCGACACGAAATCGAACGTACTGCATCGCCATCTCCGCCGTGGGCAGGTCGCTCAGGCGGCCATGCTACAGCACCGATACGCTGGCGATCATTACCTGTTATCGGTCGCAGGGGTGGCAGGTGTTTTTGGACGAGACGTGATAGCCGCTACAGTCTCGCGCTGCGGCTCGGGAGGCTTGAAGGAATGCAGCGCGAGCACGCCGATCGGTGTGAAGAGCACATCAGTGCTGCCCACGCTCACACAGCCCGTCAAGAGCACGAGCACGGCCGACATCAGTGATAAGCGCAGCGACATTAAAGTGGTTGCTCACTTCTGAATACACGCGGTATTAGAACGCGCGTTGGCCCCTTGGGTTGCACGATGGAGGTCACATTTTTGTGTGTCTGCGTAAACGCTATTAACGCTTCTTTACCTGAACACTCGAAGCTGGTTCCGGATTCACGCGTCGCCAATGCGCGACGGAGTTTGCGTTTGCAGCATGTGCGTAGTGAGGAGTACACAGCTGTGCGTGCAAATCTACGGACTCACCGGCGGTTGATGAGCCAGAGCCCGATCACGCAGAGCAGGATGCCGCCGACGTTCGCCATCGAGAGTTTCTCGCGAAAAAACGCCACGCCGACGAGCAGCAAAAGGAGTGCCGCAGCCGATTGAGTCACGAGCTGCCCGAAGCTGACGTTGAAACCCGACCGATAGAGCATCAGGAACCCGAGATCGAGACACACCACCGCCGCGGCGAGTGCGGCCGCGGTCCAGTTGAGCTCGCCGAGCGACTCGCGCAGCGTGGGAGAACCCGGAGTCACCGCGTAGATAGCGAGGAAGGCACTCGCGCCGAGCGCGTAGGTGACGGCAAGCGAGAGGAAAGGACTCGCCGCAGCAGGGGTGACCTTGAGAGTCAGGTGATATGCGACCGTCGCGATGATCGCGATGGCAAGCCAGATCAGTTGCATGGCGCGCTCTCCCTTGAGTCGCTTGGTGGAGTTGGCGGGACCTTATGCCTTAAGGCGAAAGCTGCGACAATTGCTTCCATCCCCGTTCGGCTTCACACAGGCAATGGCCTGAGGGTTCCGTTGTCGATTTTGGGCCGCGCCAATCGTCGTGTGCATGACGCCTGAGTGGAGAGCTTCATGAAGTATCTTTGTTTCGGCTATTACGATCAGAACGCATTCGACGCCTGCCGAAAGCTGAAGTGGCGGAACTCGTGAACAAGTGCCGCACGCATGATGAGGCGCTGCACCAGAGCGGGTGCTTGCTGGCCGTTGGCGCCCTTGCACCACCACAACGCGCTACCTCCGTGCGGCCGCGCAACGGCAAACCGACCCTGACCGATGGACCATTCGCGGAGGCCAAGGAGGTCATCGGGGCCTTTTTCATCATCGAGGCGGAGAATCAGCGCGAGGCGGTCGAAATCGCGTCGAAACATCCCGCGGCGCATCTAGGTGAGAACGTGGGCTGGGGCGTCGAAGTGCGGGCGATCGAATTCTTCCGGGAAGGCAAGTCGCGATGACGCCCGCGGATATGAGCAAGCACTGGCTGGCCCGCTCGCGATCGGTATGTTGCTGGCGGGAATAGGGCTTGCCCTGTTTGCGTACGCACCGCTCGACGCCGATTTCACGCGGACGTGTTGCCGGGTATGCTCATCCTCGGTCTCGGCGCCGGCATGGCCCTCAACCCAGTCCTGCTCGCGGCAATGAACGATGTCAGCGCGAGTGAATCGGGCCTCGCCTCAGGAGTCGTCAATACCTCGTTCATGATGGGCGGCGCGCTCGGGCTCGCGGTCCTCGCGAGTCTCGCTGCTGCTCGCACGATCGAACTGCGCGCGTCCGGTGCTGCCTTACCGGCAGCGCTCGGGAGCGGGTACGAGGTGGCCTTTGGCGTCGGTGCAAGTTTTGCGCTGGTGGCAGCATTGCTGAGCGCCGTTGTGCTGCGCGCTACGCCGCTGATGTCCACGCAGGGTGAAGGCCCCAAGATCAACGCGTTCGATCAGACTTGAAGTTGTTTCAATTAGGAGGAACGAAATGAGTCTCACCCACCGTCGCCGTGCGTGGCTCGCCCCGCTGCTCATTGGCGCTCTTGCCGGCACATCCACGCTCGCGGCCGACGTGTACGAAGTCGAAACGAATCACACCTATCCAAGTGTCGAGACGAGTCACATGGGCATCTCGGTGTTCCGCGGCAAGTTCAACAAGACTTCCGGCACGATTACTCTCGATCGCACCGCCAAGACCGGTACGGTCGATGTCAAGATCGACACCGCAAGCGTCGATTTCGGTCACGACAAACTGAACGATGAGCTGCGCGGGGCGCAGTACTTCAATGTCGCGCAGTTTCCGACAGCGACCTACAAGGGAACGATCAAGTTCGAAGGCAATGAGCCGGATGAAGTCGATGGACAACTGACGCTGCTCGGCGTCACCAAGCCGGTAAAACTCGACATCGAAGAGTTCAAGTGCATCCAGCACCCGTTCTACAAGAAAGAGGTTTGCGGTGCTGATGCCGAGGCTGAGTTCGACCGCGCTGACTTCGGAATGACGAAGGGCGTCGAGTGGGCCAGTGGAAAAGTGAAGCTCCGCATCCAAGTGGAAGCCGTCAAGAAGTCTTGAGGCTCAGGCCGCGGTTGCGAGCAGGGAACGCCGACTAGCGATGCGTGACACGCACGCTGATCGATGGGTCCATCTTCACCAGTGCTTCCGCGCTCGTACTTGCACCGGTGCCTTGCGACGTCTTCCTTCGAATAAGAACGACCCGCCGGCATTGGGCAGTTGCGTTGTTTGGACGCGATGTGCGTGCCCGTCGCAATGCAGTGGTTCGCCGCTGGCGTTGCACTCTCCACGAATCGATTATCAGGGGTGGTGGCGCAACCTGCGAGGCCATTGCCAGAAAGGCTCCGATCAGGGCTGGCTTTAACATTCTCAACCTCCTGGCGCCGGGATGGCACTTGGAGGGCTTCGACCTTGGCCCGAAACCACAAGTTGCGAGGGCTACGGCGCGCTTGAAGTCTGAACTGGGCATCGCGCGGGCCATGCCTCGTTGGCGTCAATATGCCAGACAAAGAATTCCCCGGACAGCGGTTTTCCGGTATCACGCGCAAAAAGCAGTGTCTTGCCGCTGGGTGAAAAGGCGGCGCCAATCTCCGAACCGTTGACGTTGACCTCCGCCGAGAGCTTGTTGCGCTGCGCCCAGCCAAGGCCTTTGCGGGGCGACGCGTAGAGGCCACCGTCCGCCATGACAATCATCATGTTGCCGTCAGGCGAGACCAGCGGTTCGTACTCATCACCTGCGGTGTTGATCGCCGGGCCGAGATTGGCAACGGTCCAGCGGTCTTTCGCATCGACGCGCGCCCGCCAGATGTCGGTCTTGCCGAGGCCGCCGGCGCGGCCGGATCCAAAGTAGAGCCAGCCGTCCGGCGCGAGTCTCGGAAACCATTCCTGAGCGTTCGAGTTGACGGGCTCAGGAAGACGCATGGGCGTTCCCCAAACGCCGGCGTCGGTACGAGCGATGCTCCAGATATCCAGGTCCCGGCGCTTCACGCCGTCAGTCGAGCGCGTGGAAATGAAATAGAGAGTCTTGCCGTCGGGTGTGAACCAGGGATCCGCCTCGACTCCGTCGCCGGCAAATGCGGGCGGCGCAGGTTCGGACCACCCGTGCGCCGCGCAGTGGCTTACCAGGATTCGCCAGCCTTCGAATTTCGGTGAGCTGCGAACGAAGTAGAAATCACCGTTCCACGGGTCGAACGCGGCGTGCGACTCGAACTGGGGGCTGGAGACTCTGCCGGGGGTCCACGGGACGACTTTCGCTATCGAGCCTGCGGCGTTCAGCGCGAGAAGCGCAGCCAGCAACGGCACGTGCGATTCTTCCAGGGTCTGCGTCGCGTATGCACGGTCGCGTGCCTCACGATTGCCGACGTTACTCCAAAAGAACGGCGCGCCGAAGCCCCATGGCAAACGTGCCGTCAAATAGGGCGGCATTCGACCTGTTTGGCCTGTAGCGTCCGGCTTCATGAAGTCGAGGCATCAGTCCATGAGTTCGAGCACGGGCGCCTCCAGCACTGGCGGGGCTGAACTGCTGGCACCGATCGTGGAGCTGCGTCAGTACACCACGCGTCCGGGCGAGCGCGACGTGCTCATCGAATTATTCGAGCGCGAGTTCATCGAAAGCCAGGAAATACTCGGGGCGCAGGTCATCGGCGAGTTCCGGGATCTCGACAACCCGGACCTGTTCTTCTGGTTGCGGGGTTTCGCGGACATGTCTGCGCGTGCGCAGGCGCTCACGGAGTTCTACGGCGGGCCGACCTGGAAGGCGCACCGTGAAGCAGCAAATGCGACGATGGTGGACTCCGACAACGTGTTACTGCTGCGTCCGGCGCGTTCGAACTCAGCATTTCGATTGTCGCCCTCTGCACGTCCGCAGCGAGGCACGACGGTTCCTGCGGCGCTCATCGTCGCGACGGCTTACTACCTGCGCGCACCGCCCAGCGATGGGTTCATCGACTGGTTCGAGCAGGTTCTGCGACCACAGGTTGAAGATGCAGGCGCCACCACGCTGGCTTCTTTCATCACCGAGTCGAGTCTGAACAACTTTCCGCGGCTTCCGGTGCGCGAGGGTGAGAACGCCTTCGTGTGGTTCGCCTGTTTTGCGGACCTCGATGCGTATCAGCAGCACCTCGAGACTCTCGCGCAGTCACCGGCCTGGCGTGAGCTATCAACGCAGCTCGCCGCGCGCCTGAAATACTTGCCCGAAGTGCACCGATTGGCGCCAGCCGCACGATCCCTGTTGCGCAGCTGCCCGGCATTCGAGCCCCGCACCACCCGTACCGTCTAACCCGCGTCGAAGTCATTTCGCATCGGGCGGATGTGCCACAATCCCCCGGGTCGCGATTTGCATGGGGATGGCATGGCGGATCAACAACAACCAGCAACGCGCGCCTGGACACTCCTGGGCCTGGGAATAGCCCTATTCGGCCTGCCGCTCGTCGTCGAGTTTTTCCGCCACGTGGTTGGCCCGCGCACCGTCCAGAACACGGTGGCACGCGAGCTCATCATCCTGGCGCTCGTCGCAGTTCTCCTTTGGATCGTCCGTCGCAGGGAAAAGCTCGGCTGGGATTCCGTGGGGCTGAGTCGCCCGAAGCTCGGCAGTACCGCGCTCTGGGTCCTGATAGCCATGCTCGGCGCCGCCGTCGCAATCGCGATTTCGTTCGCGATCATCCACCTGCTCGGCTTGCAGTTCGGCAGCGCAGACGCGAAGAGTTTCGGTGCCCTGCCGGTCTGGGTCATGGCACTCGTCATCGTGCGCGCCGGGCTGGCAGAAGAGGTGTTCTATCGCGGCTACGCCATCGAGCGCCTGCAGTCGCTCACCGGAAGTCGCTGGATCGCCATCGCTGTGCCGCTCGTCATCTTCGCAATCTTTCACTACCGGCAGGGCGCAGGCGGAATACTCATCGCGCTGCTGACCGGGGCGGTGATGACTGCAGTGTATCTGCGCACGCGCAATCTCTGGGTCACCATCATCACGCACTTCCTGGTGGACTTCATTCCCAATATCGTGCTGCCGGCGTTCATGGGAGACCGTTGACCCACACACCGGCGACTCAAGGTCGTGGTTGAACTCGTCAAGCCAAATGCGCCTTCGTGTCATCGCAACCGCGATCCGATCCTCGCTGTGTTGCGCCGATACTTTGGCGATCGACGCCGGGTGCTGGAAATTGGCAGCGGTACCGGTCAACACGCAGTTTACTTTGCCCAGGCACTGCCGCACCTGACCTGGCAGACCTCGGACGTCGAGGAAAATCTGCCGGGCATCAACCTGTGGCTCACGGAAGCGCGCCTGCCGAATCTGCCCGCACCGCTCCTTCTCGACGTCAACGCCCGCTGGCCGCAGGAGCGATACGACGCAGCCTTCTGCGCAAATACGCTGCATATCATGAGCTGGCAGGAAGTACAGAGGCTGTTCGCTGCGCTCGATGATGCGCTCGAAGCTGATGCAGTACTCGCAATCTACGGCCCCTTCAACTATCTCGGTCGCTTCACCAGCCAGAGCAATGCGTGGTTCGATGAGAGCCTGAAGCTACGCGCGCCCACCATGGGCATTCGTGACTTTGAGGCCGTCACTGAACTGGCGCAGTCCATTGGCATGACTTTGGTGGAAGACTGCGCGATGCCAGCCCACAATCGCACGCTGGTGTGGCGCCGTCACTGACGGGCGGGCGTCGAAGCTGCGTCCAGATCGAGTGCGGGAGAGCGGCGCAACCACCAGGCCACAAAGGCGCCGGCAAGCATCAGGGGCGCGAGCAGCACGAGTCCGGCGCTGAACTCTCCGGTGGCGGTCTTCGCCAGGCCCACTGCGTATGGCCCGACGAACCCCCCAAGGGAAGCCACAGTGTTGATCAGCGCGATGCCGCCGGCTGCGGCCTCGCCGGTGAGAAACCGACCGGGCAAGGCCCAGAACGGTCCGCGGCTGCCAAGATCTCCGACTGCCGCCACGGTGAGCGCGATCATGGCGGGCACCGCCGATGTCAGGTACACGCTGGCGATGAATCCGATCGCAGCGATCACGCAAGGCACTGCGATGTGCAAGAAGCGTTCGCCAGTGCGGTCGGAATTCCAGCCGATGAATATCATGCCGACGGTGGCGGCGATGTAGGGAATCGCCGTGAGCATGCTTACCTTGAAATCGCTGAGCCCGGAAACGCTCTGGACAATTTGCGGCATCCAGTAGGTGAGGCCGTAGCTCCCGCACTGACACGCGAACATGATGAAGGTGAGCGCCCACACGGTGGGATGAAAGAATGCGCGCAGCAGGCCCACGCCATGATGCGTCCGGGCGTGCGCATGTTCCGCTTCGACGCGAGCGCTGAGCCACCCTCGCTCGTCAGCCGTGAGCCACTGAGCCTGCTCCGGCTTGTCGGTGAGATAGCCGAGGACCACGACGCCGAGAATCACGGCGGGCGCGCCCTCGAGAAGAAACAGCCATTGCCAGCCCTTGAGTCCCTGAATCCCGTCCATCTGGAGGAGCAGGCCTGCGACAGGTCCGCCGATCACCACGGAGAGCGGAATGGCGGCCATGAACCATGACACGGCCTGCGCGCGCTGGACGCGCGGAAACCAATACGTCAAGTAGTAGATGATCCCCGGTAGGAACCCTGCCTCGGCGACGCCCAGTAGAAACCTGAGAATGTAAAACGTGGTGGCGTTGTGGACGAACATCATGGCGACCGAGATCAAGCCCCACGTGATCATGATACGAGCGATCCACACCCGCGCGCCCACGCGAGCGAGCACCAGGTTGCTCGGAATCTCGAACAGCGCATAACCGAAGTAGAAGACCCCGGCGCCGAAGCCATAGACCGTGCTGCTGAAGCCCAGGTCATGGTTCATCTGTAGCGCTGCGAAGCCGACATTCACCCGGTCGAGCCAGGCGACGATATAGAGCAGCAGCAGGAACGGGATCAGTCGCCGGGTGACTTTGCCGAGCGTGATGCGCTCGAGCGCTTCTGTCGTCGCACGCGCTCCCGGCTGCCACTCGGTTGTCCTCATTGTGTTCCCCAGCTCTCCGGGTCAGCGCGCGGGCGGTGTCGGGCAGTGTACAGGCTCGTGACGCCCATGACGTGCAGTGAGCACATCACGATCGAAAATCGCGCCGAGGGGCGCACGTCACAGCCGGCAGAAGAGACCGGTGCAACAATTGCACCATGCGTTACTTGTGGGTCGCACTCATCGTCCTCGCGCTGTTCGGTGCATACGACTATTTCACGTCCCGTCCCATCGACTGGCGTCCCGGCATACTGGTCGCCGCCGAGCCCGGGCAGGTCGATCTGGGAGATGCTGCGCCCGTCGAGCACGGCGGTTTCAAGCTGATCCCGCGTGCAAAGTTTGTTGCCGAAGCACGCGTCCTGAGTCGATCGCGTTATCGGGCCGGCGCATTGGCCGAGGCGAGCCCGCTCGACATCGCCGTCGGCTGGGGACCGATGTCCGACTCCGCGGTGCTGGACGGTGTCGAAGTCACACAGGCCAACCGTTTCTATTTCTGGCACTACGAAGATGAGCCGCCGATTCCTCGCGAGGTCATCGAAACGCACTCTGCCAACTGGCACCTCGTGCCCGGCTCAGCCAGCGTCTGGAAGAGTCTGCGCGGGATTCGCGTCGGCGATGTCGTCAGGCTCGAGGGTGAGCTCGTCGACGTGGAGCGCCCGGACCTGGGCGTGCTGAGGACCTCACTGCGCCGGGACGATACCGGGGCCGGTGCCTGCGAGGTCATCCTGGTCGAAGCCGTCTCCTATCGATATCACTGACGAAGAATCAGAAAGAATCCGATTTCCGTGCCCCCGCGAATAGGCATACGCACGGGAAAGCTGTCTGAGCGCGCCGGCGCGGCTCTTCAGCGGTCCGGGCTGAAGTACTGGGGTTCCATCACCATCTCGAGGAGACAAGGGTATGAAGAGCAAACTGTTGGGTGCCGCCGTAGCGGGTGTGCTTGGACTTGCGATCACCGTGGCTTCGGCCGATGTCATGGTCGGCGGGAGCGCGATGTTGCCGCAACGGAACATCGTCGAGAACGCAGTCAATTCACAGGATCACACTACGCTGGTCGCTGCGGTAAAGGCAGCGGGCCTGGTCGACACGCTCGAAAGCAAGGGTCCGTTCACGGTGTTCGCGCCCGTCAATGCCGCGTTCGGCGCGCTGCCGACTGGGACCGTCGACTCGCTCCTGCAGCCGGAGAACAAGGCGACGCTCACGAAGGTGCTGACCTATCACGTCGTGCCGGGTCGCTACACCTATTCCGATCTCGACCGGCTGATCAGCCAGGGCAAGGGCGCCACGACTCTCACCACCGCGAGTGGCGGCAAGCTCTGGGCGATGAAGAACGGCAGCCACAACATCACGGTCAAGGATGAAACTGGTGCTGTTGCGGACATCACGGTCTACGACGTCATGCAATCGAATGGCGTGATTCATTCCATCGATCGCGTCCTGATGCCGAAGTAGCTTCGGCGACCCTCACGGTCCGTACTCCCCGTCGGCCTGAGGGATTCGAGTTACCGGCGCGGCAGGCGACTGCCGCGCCGGATCACCGTCGAATCCGTGCAGGCTCTCCGCGGAGCATCGCGGTACATTGGTCCCTGAGCGGCGGCGCCCGGCACGACCGACCCATCCTCTTCGTCACATCGTCCCCACCTTCGCTGGCACGCGTCCTGATAATCCGTCGAATCGGGCACACCTACGGTGCCAGCATGAAGGGGGACTGCAATGAACAGGTTCGCACTGCGGCGCGCGGCTACGGCTCTCGCGCTGCTCGGAATGTCTGCGCTCGCGGCGAGCGCGAGTGCTGCGATCAGCGAGATCCCGGTGACGACCAGCTCGCAGTCGGCGCGGATGGATTTCATCGCCGGGCAGGCGGCGCTCGATCGCGGCGACGGTTCGCAGGCCAACGCATTGTTCCGGGCCGCGGTGGCAGCCGATCCGGAATTCACCTACGCCTGGTTCAACCTCGCGGTGGCCTCTTTTTCCACCGAAGAATTCTCGGCCAGCCTGAAGAAGGCCGAGGCCAGCGCCGGCAAGGCGAGCTCGGGTGAGCGATTGCTGGTAGAGATCAACCAGCGCTTCCTCGACAGCGACTTCGAATCGCAGCTGTCACTTGCCAACCGCCTGGTGCATGAGTATCCGAACAGTCCGCGCGCCTGGCTGGCGCTCGCGGGCGTGCAGGGTGGGCTCAACAAGTTTGCCGAGCAGCGCCAATCGATCGCGAAAGCAATCGAGCTCGATCCCACGCTCGCGGCCGCGCCGCTCGCGATGGCGAACTCATACCTGTTCAATGAGCCGCGTGACTTTGTGCAGGCGGAGAAATATTTCCGCCAGACGATCGCGCTCAATCCCGGGGAGAGCAATTACTGGTGGTCCCTGGGCGATGTGTACCGGGCGACTAACCGTCTCGAGGAAGCGCGTGAATACTACAAGCGCGCCACGCTCCTCAACCCCAACGACGGCATCGCGCAGCTGAAGCTCGGCCACGTGAATTCCTTCCTCGGTAACTACGCGGAGGCGCGCAAAGACTACGATCGCGGCATCGCGACGGCGGAGCCGGTCAACAAGCCCTTCTACGAGAATTACAAGCTCTTCACCTGGGTGCACGCCGGCGATGCAGCCACTGCCGTGCGCGAGCTCGAGAAGCTGGCGGTCGAAACCGATGCGATGGATCTCCCCGACGATCAGCACACGGGCGCCAAGGTGTTCGCGCTCACGAACGCCGCCACAGTGGCCCTGCACACGGGGATGAACGACGAAGCCGCCCGCGTGATCGGCGAGCTCGCCGGAGTGCTGCGAGCGAATGCCAAAGCGGTTGGAACCGAGGAGTTCTCGAACATCCAGGAAGCACAGATTGCGTACTACGAGGGCCAGCTCGCAGCTCATCGTGGTGACTACGCGCAGGCGTCGAAGCTCGCCAAGAAGTACAGCGATCTGGTCGCGCCGCAGAAGAATCCACGCAAGATGGAGAACTTCCACGACCTGATGGGCCTGATTAACTTCCTGCAGAAGAAATATCCGCAGGCGGTGGCGGAATATCGCCAGGCCGATCTCACCAACATGTACAACAAGTATCACCTCGCACAGGCGCTGGAGGCTGCGAACCAGGGTGCAGAGGCGCGCAAGATCTTCAAGGAAGTGGCGAACTGGAACTTCAATACCGTCGGTTACGCGCTGGTGCGCAAGGACGCGATCGCCAGGGCCGGCTGAGGCGGCCGCGCGGATTGTTTTTCTGTTGGGGGCGGGCGTGGTGCTACCCTTCGCGGCGCCATGCCCGCCCGGACAAGGGAAGCCAGCCCCGCGGATCTCGAGCCGATCGAACGCGCGAGCGTCGATGAGCTGCGAAGCCTGCAACTCGCGCGCCTGCAGTGGTCGCTCGGTCATGCCTACGAAAACGTAGCTCACTACCGGCGTTGCTTCGACGGCGCTGGGGTGAGCCCAGGCGACTTGCGTCGTCTCGAAGACCTGCAGAAATTCCCGCTGCTCACCAAGGACCATCTGCGTGAGTGTTATCCATTCGGCATGTTCGCGGTGCCGCGCGAGCGAGTGGTGCGCATTCATGCTTCGAGTGGCACGACGGGCAAACCGACGGTGGTCGGCTACACCACGAAGGACATCGATACGTGGTCGACGCTCGTGGCGCGATCGATTCGCGCCGCCGGCGGCCGTCCCGGTGACATCGTCCACGTCGCGTATGGCTATGGCCTTTTCACCGGTGGCCTGGGTGCGCATTACGGCGCGGAAAAACTCGGCTGCACCGTGATCCCGATGTCGGGAGGGCAGACCGAAAGGCAGGTGCAGCTCATCCAGGACTTTCACCCCGACATCATCATGGTCACGCCCTCGTACATGCTCGCGATTTCCGAGGAGTTTCAGCGCCAGGGTATCGATGCGCGAGCCTGCTCGCTCAAGGTCGGCATCTTCGGTGCGGAGCCGTGGACCGAAGGCATGCGGGCTGAAATTGAGCGGCGCATGGATCTCGATGCGGTCGACATCTACGGGCTTTCCGAGGTGATGGGCCCGGGCGTCGCGAGCGAATGCGTCGAGACCAAGGATGGGCCGGTGTTGTGGGAGGATCACTTCTATCCGGAAGTGATCGACCCCGAGACCGGAGCGGTGTTACCGGAGGGCGAGATGGGCGAGCTGGTGCTCACGTCACTGACGAAGGAAGCGCTGCCCGTGATCCGCTATCGCACGCGCGACCGCACTCGCTTGCTGCCGCCGACAGCTCGATCGATGCGTCGTATCGATCGCATCGCCGGCCGTACTGACGACATGCTGATCATTCGCGGCGTGAACGTATTTCCTTCGCAGATCGAGGAGCTGATCCTGGCGGAGCGCCGGCTCGCACCTCATTACTACCTGGAGCTGACACGTGAAACGCATCTCGATGTGCTGACGATCAACGTCGAGCTGCACCCCGGGGGTGAGGTGAGTGCCCGGGAGCGCGAGGACATCGCACGAACTTTCGCGCGGCGCGTGAAGGCGTACATCGGCATCAGCTCGACAGTGGTCGTGAACGCACCGGGCACCATCGAGCGCTCCATGGGCAAGGCCAGGCGGGTGATCGATAAGAGGAACCGCAACTCCTGAGTTCAACAGCCTGAAAAACCAATGAATTGGACGCGCGCCGGTAAAGCCTGTAGAGTGCGCGGCGCTGAATCAGGGTCGCGCGGTCAACGCCCCCTTCACTCGCAGTCTGTCTCTCCCGACTTACTTCGATTTTTTCACCCCTCGCTTTTGACCGCTGCAGCGCTTATTGCCTGCCGTGCGAGTCAACTTAGGATTTCTTACATATGTCATTTGCCGATCTCGGGCTCAAGCCCGAGCTGTTGCGTGCCGTCACCGAAAAGGGCTACGACACACCCACTCTCATTCAATCCAAGGCGATTCCCGCTGTTTTGGCGCGCCATGACGTTCTGGCTCAAGCGCAAACCGGTACGGGCAAGACCGCCGGATTTGTTCTTCCCATCCTGCAGCATCTTGGTGCTGCGTCCGGGCGCACGCCGCGCGCCCTGGTGCTGACGCCGACCCGTGAGCTCGCCGCGCAAGTGGCCGAGAGCGCGCGTACCTACGGTAAGTATGTCGGACTGCGCACGCTCGTCGTCTTCGGCGGCGTCAACATCAACCCGCAGATTTCGGGGTTGCGTAGCGGTTGCGATGTGCTGGTCGCCACGCCGGGCCGTCTGCTCGATCTGGCTGAGCAGGGCGCCGCGCACCTGCGCGACGTGCAGTACCTCGTGCTCGATGAGGCGGATCGCATGCTCGACATGGGCTTCATTCACGACATCCGACGCGTGATCAAGCTCCTGCCGGCCGAGCGCCAGAATATGATGTTCTCGGCCACCTACACGGATGACATTCGCACCTTGGCGGCGCGTATTCTGCGCAACCCGGTGACGATCGAAGTCGCGCCGCGCAACGCGGCGGCCGACGGCGTCGAACAGCACGTGTACCGGGTGTCGAAGGATCACAAGCGTCACCTGCTCGCGCATCTCATCGATGACGGCGGCTGGCACCAGGTCCTGGTGTTCACGCGTACCAAGCACGGAGCCAATCGCCTGGCGCAGCAACTCGAGTCGAGCGGGATCCGCACCGCGGCGATTCACGGCAACAAGAGTCAGGCCGCGCGCACGCGGGCGCTCTCCGATTTCAAGGCCAACAAGGTTACCGCGCTGGTTGCGACCGAGGTCGCCTCACGAGGCCTCGATATCAAGGAGCTGCCGCAGGTCGTGAACTACGAGCTGCCGAACGTGCCCGAGGACTACGTGCACCGCATCGGTCGCACGGCGCGAGCCGGCGCCACCGGTCGCGCGGTATCGCTGGTCTCTCCGGACGAAGCACCGCTGCTTCGAGACATTGAGAGACTGTTGAAACGCAATCTGCCGATTGCAGCGTTGCCTGCTTACGAGGTCCGACAGCCGGAAGCGGCAGCGGCACCGACCGCTGACCGGCGTCTCACGCATTCACCCTCGAGGACTTTCTCGGCGCCGGATCGCCATCGCGGCGATTCCCGACGGTGGGGCAGGCGCAATAGCCGCCACTGAGGCTCAACCGCGCGCGGCGTTCAACTTCTCGATCGCCGCGCGCTCTTTTTCCGCCGCTGGCCAGCCCTCCGCATGCGCGCGGCGCTCCTCGGATTGCGCCTCCCACCACTGCAACGTCGCTGCAGAGGTGTCTGCGAGTGGCCGGTAGTTCAGTCCTGCACCCAGGGAAGCCGCATTGTCGAAGTGGCGCGACGGCCTGCCAGGCGAGACTAGCGGCAAGTCGATTTCCAGCTGTTTCAGCAGCTCTGCGGTCGGCCAGTGAAACCTCACGAGGTCTTTCGAGAGCCAGGTGAGACCCACCAACGTCTCCTCCCAGTTCAGCGCCTGTGTGGGTCCGGCAGCGTTGAAGATGCCGGTCGCACCCCGCTCGCCGAGCCCAACAATCCACGGGCCGAGGTCGCGCACGTCCACCCATTGCAGCTCGTTGTGCGGAGCGGGCGGACCCAACACGTCACCGCCGCGCGCCACGCGATCCACCCAATAGGTAAAGCGATCGGTCTCATCCTTCGGGCCGACGATGTAGGTGGGGCGCACGATGGTTGCGGACTTGCCGAGCTCTTTCTGCACGATCCGATCGCACTCGGCCTTGAGCGGCCCGTAGCGATCCCAGCTCATCTGTTCATTCTGCGGATCGGGCAGTGCCCTGAGGGGCGAAGACTCGAGGACGTTGGTAACGCCCGGTTCATAGACGGCGACTGACGAGACATAGATGTATCGCCCGACGCGTCCCTTCAGGAGCTTTACCGATTCGCGCACATGGCGAGGGACATATCCCGAGTTGTCGATGACGATGTCCCACTTGCGATCGCCGGCGAGGGCGCTCAGACCCTGGTCGACCTTGGAATCGCGATTGCCGATCAGGAGCTCGGCCTTGCCGTCAAACAAGGTTGTATCGCTCCGGCCCCTGTTGAACAGGGTGACCTTGTGGCCTCTGGCAAGCGCATGCTCGACCTGGAACGGTCCGATAAAGCCCGTGCCGCCGAGGAAGAGAATGTCGAGAGGCTTCGAGGCAGCCTCCACGACAGCACGCGTCGCGCCGCTTGCAAGCATTCCGAGGCTGGCTGCCGTCCATCCGAGCACTTCGCGTCGCGTGGTCATAGTCAATGCCAGGCGCGCGCCGCAGCGAAGGCCTTGCCGTACGGCTTCAGACCGAGCCAGAAGATCAGCGTCGCGAGCGGTCCGAGCACGATATGCATGGTGGCAATCGAATAGCGCAGCATCGACTCCGCACCGAACACGTATTGAGTCAGCACCGCGACGACGGTCGGTGCGACGGCGAGACCGATCATCCCGAAGCAGAACAGGAAGAGCGCGGTCACCTGGCCGCGCATCTCGTTCGGCACGATCACTTGCAGCGCCGCGTTCTGCGGTCCGCTGCCCATCGAGATGGTCGCGATGTTGAGTGCCGACATGGCGATTGCCAGGTACGGCGTCGGCATCAGCGCGTAGGTCATGGCGAACGGCAGGTGCAGCAGGCCCGCGTAGAAGACCACTCGCAGGTTGGCGTCGTCGTAGCCCTTCTTTGCCAGGTGCTCCGCGAGGAAGCCTCCCGCGAGCGTGCCGATCGGTGCAAGCACCAACAGCACCAAGCCCTGGATGATGCCGTACTGTGCCGGGCCCCAGCCGTAGGTGCGCATGAAGAAGGGCGCATTCCAGACGAGCGCGCCCATCGCGAGTGCGTTCGCACACAGGCCAGCGAACATGGGACCAAAGGCGGCGCGGTTCTCGTAGAGGAACTTGAACACATCTTTCACCGGCACGACTCTCGGCGCCGGCCCGGATGCGCTTGCGGCAACGGGAGTGCGCCTGCCGCGGCGCCGCGGCTCGTGCAGCGTCGTCAGGACCAGGATGCCGAGCAGCAAATCCGGAATCGCCATGATGAGAAAGATGAGCTGCCAGGGCCGGGCGATGCCCCCGACGATCGGTAGTTCCACATGGAGCGAGGAAACCAGTCCGATCAGCCCGCCACCCAGCAGCATCGCGAGCGCCGAGCCATAGAGGAACCCGATGTTCATCGTGGCGAGCGCCTTGGGGAGCTTCGCCGGGGGAAAATAGTCCGCAAGTATCGAGAACGTCGCCGGCGCATTACCCGATCCGCCGATGCCGCCCACCATGCGTGCCCCAAACAGCTGCGTGAATGTGTTCGACAGACCTGCGACGGCGGTCGAGGTGCCCACGAGCAGCAAGCCGACACCAATGATCACGCGGCGACTCATGATGTCGACCAATCGCGAGACCGGCAGCATGAACAGCGCATTGAAGGCCGCGGCGGCGAACCCGATCACGAGGCTGACCTGGACGTCCGTGAGCTGCAGGTCGCGCTTGATCGGTTCGACCAGCAGGTAGGAGACGTTGCTGTTCATGAATAGGATCAGCAGCGTGAAACCGAATAAGCCCACCCCGTACCAGGCGACCGCTGGACGTGGCCAGCTATCGCCTGTCGGCTGCGCCGGCACTTCGACGGGATTCGCAGCGGACTGATCATTCATGGGGTTGAGCTCCGCCGGATTGGCAGGTTCGGATCACGCTTCATTCCCGAACCATACCTGTTTCCCGATGGGTCGAGAATCCGTGCGCCTAGCGGGGTGATAGTCGAGTTTGGCTCAGTGCGAGCTGCGATGGAGCTTCCGGTGCTCGAGTTGTATCACGGCTCGCCGCTGGCCAATTCCCTGAAGGCGCTGCTACCCCTCAAGGAAAAAGGCGTCGACTTCGTCAGTCATTACATGAACCTGCTCGAGTTCGAGCAGCACGAGCCGTGGTTCGTGAAGATCAACCCCAACGGCCAGGTACCGGTGCTGGTTCATGACGGCAGGGCCATCACCGAGTCGACCGTAATCAATGAGTATGTCGACGAAGCCTTCGCGGGGCCGCCACTGCGCCCGCCGGATGCCTATGGGCGTGCCCAGATGCGCATCTGGACCAAGTTTGTCGATGAGTACTTCTGTCCAGCGCTGAGCTTCCTCGGCTGGCACGCGATGATCAGGCACGCGGTGAAGCACCTGACCCCCGAGGAGTTCGAAGCCAAGGTAGCCCGCATTCCGCTCAAGGAACAGCGCGACAAGTGGCGTGAATCCGCGGCCCAGGTGTGGACCGAGGCTCAGCTCGAGGACTGGCGCCGCCGGGTACGGACCTCGATCCAGAGGATGGAGCAGGGGCTGCGGGGTCCGTGGATGCTCGGCGAGCAGTTCACGCTCGCCGACGTGAGCCTGTTCGCGATGCTGATCCGCATGCCCGAGCGTTACGGCGAGATCGTCAACGAGCGGGACAGCCCGCGCGTCATCGAGTGGTACGGCCGGATGCTGAGCCGGCCGGCCGTCGCGGCGACCCTGGCGATTCAGCCCCCTGCCGGTGCCGAACCCTCGCGGCGCCCTGTCCGGAGCTGATTCAGAGCCTGAGCAATTCCCGCACCGGGTGCGGTGCAAACTCGCACCACTCGACCCCGAGCCCGTCGCTCGCCACGCGCACGACGAAGGCTGCGATCCGCGTGCCTGACAGCTCGAGCTCAACGTGTGTCCACGCGGCGATCTGCAGGCGCGTATGAACGAAAGCCCCGCTCAGACTGGCATCCCTGAGCTGCCCGGCAGCGTCCCATTTCGCGCAATGTACACGCACGCTGGCGCGCACCGGCATGCGCTCGCCCCATCGATGCTCCATCCTGCTGCGGTGGGCGTACGTGCGCGGGGCGTGACCTGGCGCGCCCTGAGGGCTCGAAACTTCCGCGGGCGACGGCTGCATGGTTTGCATGGCTTGACTCATGATCCTTGTCCTCAGCACGACCCGAACGCCGCGGCAATTCGTACCGGTAGGTACAGGACAGCACTCGAACGCGACAGGTTCCTGCATCCGGATCGCGGTTCGTGTCAGGAAATGCAAATCCTGACAGTCGAACGGCCCTGCGTTATTCTCGCGTCGTGATTCAGCAAACCCAGGGAGTATCGCCATGGCGAAGCGCACGCAGCGGATCGCAAGCCGGTGATGGTCAACGATCGCCGCCGTGCTGGTCTGTGGCGGTGGGGCGGCGAGTGATCAGCGTCCAATCCAAAAGCGAGGCCTGATGGACCGACAGAAACTGCTGGCAGTGATCGCCGCCGTGGCGCTGGTCGCCATCGCGGCCATCGTCTACTACCAAAACCGCAAATCACACGCGCCAGAGGAGGCATCTGCCCCCCGCGCCCCTGTGCAACAGGCTCCCGAACCTGCAATTCGCAACCCAGTTCCCGAGCTTCCTGCGGAGACACCGCTCCCGGCCCTCAACGAGAGTGACGGGCCGTTCCGCGACTCACTGTCGGGTGTTGTCGGTCGTGATGCCGTCAGCCAGTACCTTGCGCCCAAGGACATCATTCGTCGCATGGTGGTCACGGTCGACAATCTGCCGCGCAAGAAAGTCGCCGTGGAGCGGCGCCCGATCCTGCCAACGGGGGGCACGTTTGCCACCTCGGGAAGTGAGGAGAGTCTCACCCTCAGTCCGAACAACTACGCGCGCTACGCGCCCCTGGTTCGCCTGGTCGAAGCCGCTGACGCGAAGCAGCTCACGGCGCTCTACTTTCGCTACTACCCGCTGTTCCAGCGCGCGTATGAGGATCTCGGTTATCCGAACGCCTATTTCAACGATCGGCTGGTGGAAGTGATCGACGACGTGCTCGCGACGCCGCAGGTCAACGGCCCGATCAGGCTGGTACAGCCACGCGTGTTCTACGAGTTTGCCGACCCAGCGCTGGAGTCACGATCCGCGGGTCAGAAGTTGTTGCTGCGCATGGGCACCGAGAATGCAGCGGCGTTGAAGGCGAAGCTCAACGAAGTGCGGAACATCATCGTCAGCCGCAAGCCTCCTGCCGGACCATAAATCTTTGACAGATTCCGCAACCGGCTCCGCTCACGCAAATGCAAGACGCTTGCGGAATTCGCCGAGCAAGAGCCACAGGCTGAAGACAGCCTGCAACGCAACCGTCGCCACTGACAGGTACCAGAAGTGTTCGAGCTGCACCCACGGCTGTAGTGACAGCCACACTGCCGCCACGCAGAACGGCAGGATGCGCGTGGCACTGCTGAGGAGCGCCGGCCACGTGTTGCCGATCGCCTGGAAGAGGCCCGAGCACGTGAAGATGATTCCGGTGGCGACAAAATTCCACGAGATGATCCTCAGGTACTGCACGCCCACTTGGATCACGTGCGGATCATTGGTGAAAGCTCCAACCAGGAGCGGGGCCTTCCACTGACAGAGCAGTGTCATGACCGACATGATCCCGATGCCTGCGATCGTCGCGGTCCGAAACGTCTCACGCACGCGCTGTGCCTGACGAGCACCGAAGTTCTGGCCAGCGATCGGTGAAGCTGCGAACGCTACGGCCATCGCGGGCAGGAAGATCGACTGCATCACCCGCGAACCGATACCGAAGCCGGCTTGGGCCGCCGCACCGAAATCGCGAATGCACCAGTAGATGATGCCGACGACGAGAAACATCATCATGAACTCGCCACCCGCCGGGAGCCCGAGATTGAGCATGCGCTTCCAGGTCGGAAAGTTGGGCTTCCACAGCGCACGATCGACGTGCACGTACTTCTCGAGGCGCGCGAAATAGACGAGCAGCAGGATCGCGCCGACGCAGATCGATATCGAGCTCGCCAGCGCCGCACCCTTGACGCCAAGTGGATGTCCGGTGCCCCAGCCTGCGATCAGCACCGGCGCCAGGATCGTGTTGAGAATGAGCGTCAGCGACTGCACGATCATCGTCGGCTTCACGATGCCGGTGCCGCGCAATGCCGCGCCCATGCCGACGAGCGTAAACTGCAGCGCCAGGCCAGGGACGAACCAGAAGAGATAGATTTGCCCTGCCTCAGCGGCTCCCGCATCCGCAGCGATTTCGCGTACGTACGCTCCGGCGATGGTGTAGCCGGCGAGGAGCATCAGCACCGAGCATATGAATGAGATCAGCAACGCCTGGTTGAAGACCAGGTTGGCATCCTTCTGATCCTTGCGACCGACGGCGTGCGAGATCAGTGTGACCGTCCCGACTGAGAGCACTTGCGTCAAGGCGAGAACGATGAACATGACGTTTCCGGCAGCGCTCACGCCGGCGAGCGCCTGCCGCCCGAGACCTGCGACGAAGTACAGGTCCACCAGGTAGTACAAGGTCTGCACCAGCATGCCGACGCCGATGAACATCGACATCTGTACGAGATGGCCGCCGATCGAACCTTGAGTCAAGTCCTTCATTATGCTGCCTCAGCGATCGCCGTCAGTGCGTGGCGGCGCGCCAGTTTAGCTTAGTGCTGCCCAGAAAACGCTTGCTGCGAAACGCAGGCGGGACCACGATGCTCGCGGAGGATACGAGTTCATGAGCAGGGCGTTCGTTCGCGAGTCGGATCAGGATGCGGCGGCAGAGACTGTGCCGGAGCGCATCGTCAGCTCGCACCCAAATTTCGTCACGCGTCAGGGGCTGAAACAGATCGACGAGCGGATCCGTGGCCTCGAAGCCGAACGCCAGGCGGCGCGCTCCGATTCGGATACGTCGCCGCTGGCGCGAATCGCGCGAGACCTGCGCTACTGGTCGCAACGGCGCGCGACCGCTCGCGTGATCGAGCCTGCAGCTCAACCGGACACGGTTCGATTCGGCGTGGAAGTAAGGCTGCGTCTTGAAGACGGCAGCGAACGCACGTTCCGCCTCGTCGGCGAAGACGAGGCGGACCCGGCCCGCGGGCTCATAAGCTGGATCTCACCCCTCGGAGCCACGCTTATGGGTCACGAGCCGGGCGATACGCTGAGAGTGCTCGACACGAATGCCGCCATCGTCGAGCTGAGATCCTGAGCGATTCCCCGCCGTTATTGGCCAGCTTGCAGGACGCGCAAAGCCTTTCCGGCGGCGCGCACGCCGCTTTCCCAAGCGCCGTGTATCGTGCCGAAATGCTCGACTGAGCAGGCTTCGCCTGCGAAGAAGATCCGCTCGCCGATTGGCTGGCTAAGAACTTCGCGCATGTGTGCCCGACCTGGCCTCGCGGCCGAATAAGAACCGCGTGAGCAAGGGTCCTCGCTCCAGCCGACGGTCAGACTGGCGGTGATCTTGCGAACGAATTCGCCGCCAAAGATTCCGGCGAGCTCCTCAAGAGCGAATTGTTCCAGCTCACCACGCTTCTCGAGATCCTGCGCGAAGCGTCCGCCGAAATACGCGAGCAGCGCTTCCTGACCCGCGGGACGCACCTGGTAGCTGCAGGTGTGCGATCGCTGGTCGGTGCCGATGAAGTGCGTGGTGCCTTCGTACGGCAGCGCACCTGGCTGCATCCTGAAGAACACTTTGTTGGCAATGCCGAGGGGCACATCATGCAAGGCCTGCTGCATGGGTGCTGGCAATGCCGGCTCGAACCGGATGCCATCTTGCGCCAGGACCGAAGTTGGAGCGGTGACGATGACAGCGCGCGCGTCGACCGACCCCGCTACCGTCCGAAGAGTAACGCCCTGGCCGCGCCAGTCGATCGTTTGCACCGGCGTTGCGAGCGACACTTCGAGGCCTTCCGCAGCGCGCGCCACGACGCTTCCGAGTCCCTCGCGCACGGCCCAGTTGATCTCCGCGTCTTCGAACCGCGCCACGTCCAGGCTCGAGACCGAGTCGCTTTCGATACCGATGTACCAGGTCATGATGGCGTCGAATTGAGCGCGAACCGCGTTGTCCGGGATGAGCTCGCTCATCGACACATCGCGACCCTCGGCGGCGGCGCGGCTCGCGAGCGAGAAATTCTGTTCCAGCTCGCGGCCGAGTGTGGCCAACTCTTCGGGACTTCGGAGCTTCGCGCCAACGCGTCGGCGCCAGTCAGGCGATTGCTTGATGATCGAGAGTCCCAGGTCGCGTGCGATTACAGCCCACGGGTTTTCAGTGGCACTGTGCAACCACGCACAGCCGCGATCCAGGGGCATGCCGAACGTGGAGTTATCGGTATGAGCACGTCCGCCGACGCGATCGCGCGCTTCGAGTAGCAACGCGCTCGAACCGTTGGCTCGCAGCCAGCGCGCAGCCGCGATCCCTGCCGCACCGGCGCCTACGATGACAACGTCGAAGGCAGGCATGGAGGAGCGTGCGCGGATACGACGTCGAGGTCAGGGCCTCGCGTCCACCCGCAAGACTGGATACAGACGATAGCGATCGTCCCACGACGGGTGATGGCGATAGAAGAATTCGAGTCGTGCCGCCGCATCGGCGGCGAACTTCGGATCATCGGCGAGACGGCGCTTGAACTCGGCGGCGAGCTGCGGATCCTTGGTCAGCATCTCCTCGGCCACCTGCTCGTTCACGTACGTCTCCATGTATTCGCGCACCTCGAACGCCACGTTGAAGAAACCCCAGGCCGCAAAGGAGTCCGATGACTGGGGCTCGAGCAGCGCGAGGATGAGTCGCGAGCCGGGCTGAGCGATCGGAACGTATAGGGAGCCCACGGGCACGTCGCGATGTTCGCTGCCCCAGCTTCCGTCGATCGTCACCGTGGTACGGCCTTCCGAAGGCGAGGGTGAAAACGTCGCCTTGGTGGCACGGAAAGTCTCGACATCGGCTTGTGGATGAGCCATCGCCAGCCGTTCAAACCGAATGCCGTGCAAGCTGAGGCGTTCCGATAGCCAGGCTGCTTCTGCGGCCGGCACGATGTATCCGCCGCGGGGCGCCCGCGCGCTGGTCTTGACGACGACCTCGTCCTGCAACGGCACGTGCCAAATCTGGGGCTTGCGCGGGTCGTAGCGCGTCACAGTGCCGCCGGAAATCTCCGACGGCGAACGGGTGTAGGCGTAGCCGCGAAAGTCGATCATCGTGGCGTGCGGTCCCACATCGACGTCCAGCGCGACCTCTTGTCCGCCGAGCGACTGAGCGCGCTCATCTGCCGCACGCGCCTGTGCGAGCCAGTTCGCGCCCTCCCGCTGTGTCATGCCTGCAAGGATCACGAAGGTGTTGCGCATGACGCGAACCCGCGTGGGGTAATCCTTCCAGGAGTGCGTTTCAACCAGCAGCGCGAAGCGATTGCGCAACGGCCAATAGCCGGTCGAAAAACGCGGCGAATACGGACTGATCTTGAACCCCGAGGCGGGATTGTCGGTATCGTTGAGCGCTGGGTAGAAATCGAGTGGCAGCGAACCCTGTTTCGCGAGGCTGTCGTTGAGCTCCTTGAGCATCTCGCGCCCCGTTGGCTGCAGCTCCGGCGCGCCGATATAGCGTGGCTGAATGTTGTTGGAGACGTCGGGTTCGAACTGCGCGCCATCGGTAGTGTGCAGGTCGACGTACAGGATCGGGTCCCAGGCATCGAGAAGACGCAGAATCGCCCGTGTCTCTGGTGCATCGAGCTTGGTGTAGTCCCGATTGAGATTGAGGTTCTGCCCGGTAGTGCGCCAACCCATCTCCTCCGGTCCGCTCTGGTTCGGGCGGTTCCAGCGTCCGAAACGCTCGTGACCGTCGACATTGAGGACCGGCACGAATACCAGCACGAACGACTTGAGCGTTCCCGGAGCAGCCTGTCCCTCGAGCAATTCCCGCAAGGCCAGAAAGCCCGCGTCCTTGCCTTCAATCTCGCCGGCGTGAATTCCACCCTGCGCTAACACCACGGGTAGTCGGCGCTCGCGCGCGAGCTCCGGTGTCAGGGCTCCGCTGCGTGATGCGATCAGGGCGAGCATCGGCCTGCCTTCGGGCGTACGCCCGAATTCCTGGCAGCGCACAGCCTCGGGATAGGCCTTCGCGAAAGCCGCGCACAGTCGCTCGACTTCCTCGTAGCGCCCTGTCTTCTGAAATCCAGACTGTTCGGCAATTGTTTGCAGCATGTTCGGCTCTGCTGAATGGGCGATCCTTTGGATGGCGAGGAGCGCGAGGACGCAGCCCGCCAGGCGCCCAATCATGTTGCTGAATCCGGCACCCACAGATGATGAATACCCACGTTGAGGCGAAACGGCAGCCTCACCGTGGCAACGGGTCCACCGTGCATGTCCTGGGTGTCCACGATGATGAAATCGGTGCGACCTTCGAGCAGCCGGTTGGTCGTACCCATGAGATAGCCGTCGCCCTCGGCGGCGCCCTGACGGCGCGGGGCGAAACAGCATTCACCGAGGCCCGAATCGCTGCCGACAAAGAACGAGCTCGTTTCCTGCTTCATTTGATCGAAGCGCGTGTAGCAGTTCAGCGGGCGCATCGGGCTGCCGGCGAGGCGCTCGTGTAACGGGCGTTCGGGGTCGAGCGTGGGCATGAAGCCGAAGCGATACGGATGGGTGTGATAGCGATCGTCCTGGCGCGGCAGCATCCCGACCTGCGGAACACAGGACCTTCATGTCGTAGGGCCTGGCGGGCCCTGAGACATCGACCGAGAGCCGCGTGAGCCGACCTTGTGCGCCCATCGGGTCGAAGGGTTCGCCATGCAGGTTTGGAAAGAATGGAAACTGGTTCTTGAGCGCCATGTCGACATCGACGTGGATCGTGTGGCCATCCGAAAAGGCGCCCATCACGTGCGTGGCGCAGCGCTCCGGCCCCTTGAACCAGCGCAGGTCCTTGCCGTCACCACCCCGGCGCATTACGCCGAACCACGTCGGGAGCGATGAGTCCCACGCGAAGTGCACCTTGCCCTTCTTCATTTCCTCCACATTGGTCGCCATCGGGATCACGAGGAATGCGATGTGTGCATCGGTGACTGCGAAATCGTGCAGCATCCCGACATAGGGCACTTTGATCCAGGTGCTCCAGTTGAGCTTGCCGTTGCGGTCGATGGAGAAGACCGCCACATCGTCTGTCGCCTCGCCCTTCGCCTCGTAGCCGAAGCCGACCATCTCGCCGCTGCCCGAATCGATCTTGGGATGCGCGCTGAAAGTGAGGCTTTCGAGCTGGCCGCCGAAAGTGTAGTAGTCATCGAGCGTCTCGAGGGTGCGCGGATCCATCACGACGGGCGGGCTGTCTTCCTTGAGCGCGAGGAGCTTGCCGGCGTGAAAAATGATGTTGGTATTCGCGGTCCCGCGGCTGACCTTCTTCACCCGCGGGTCATCGGTGTGCGGGTTGCGATAGGTGCCGAACAGCGACTGCCGCGCCTCGCGTTGCGCCTTGAAGCGCTGAGTGCGCACGTAGCGGGTGCGAAAATCGACATGGCCGTTCGAAATTCGGAACATCGCGACATGACCTTCGCCATCGAACGGAATGTTCGGCACGCGCGGCGGGTACTGAAAGTCGGGACCCACGCGATAGAAGGCGCCGCTGAGGTCGAGCGGGATCTCGCCTTCGACTTCGCAGTCCTGGATATCGCACTCGGTGCGAAACGGAGCGCCGAAGGGGTCAGGCGGAAATCTCACGGGCGCCGGCCTGGAAACTGAGCTCATCCACGAACTCCTCTTAGCCTTGGGCCGAGCCCGCGTGCGGCGGGGGCCAGAGTCGATTGGGCAGGCCGTGCAGCCTAACGTTCCGCCGCGCGCACGGGTAGGGGTCTGGAGTAGTCGTCAGGAGTACGTGGTCGAAACGGGCGCTGCTCTGGTACTGTCGCGCACACATTTGCTCCTGCGTCTGGAGAAGAAGAAATGAACCCCGCCCCGCTCCTGCATCGGCGCGAGTTTCTGAAGACATCGACCGGCGTCCTGACGGGACTCCTGGCTGCGGGCAGCCCGCTGGCGCTGATCGCACCAAGCCGCGCCTGGGCCGTGGACCTCACGACGCTCACCAGCGCCGAAGGCGCCACGTTGATGGCCATGGCACGGACCATTGCGCCTCACGACCAGCTCGAGGACGCGGCCTATGCACTCGTGATCCAGGGTGTCGATAGTGAGGCCGCCAAGGATCCCGGGCTTGCCAAGCTCCTGAAAGAAGGAGTGCAGGGTCTCGGGCCGGCGTTCGCGCGTGCCTCGGAGGAGACCCGCGTTGCCGCCCTGAAGAAAGTCGAATCCTCTGCATTCTTCCAGACGATGAGGGTCAAGACCCTGCAGATTCTTTATGCCTCGCCACTCGCTTATGCCTATTTCGGCTTCGAAGGCGAGGCGTTTTCGAAAGGCGGATATCTCTACCGTGGTTTCAACGATCTGCGCTGGCTCCCGGAGGTCCCCGTTGAGGACGCGGGCCCGGTGCCGGTGGGCTGAGGTACTGGATATGGCCACTTTCGAACATGGCGATGACGGCGTAGTCGTCATCATTGGATCCGGAGCTGGCGGCGGCACGCTTGCACACGAGCTCACGCGCAGCGGCATCAAGGTCGTGCTGCTCGAAGCGGGTAAGCGCGAGTCCATCGCCACCTTTTCGCAGGATCCGGGCCAGGCATTTGGCCAGCTCACCTGGCTCGACCCGCGCACCCAGTCGGGCACTTGGGGTGTGCCGCGCGACTTCCCGACACTGCCGGCGTGGATCGCCAAGACCGTCGGTGGGACCACGGTGCACTGGACCGCGGCGACGCCACGTAATCGCGATTGGGAGGTCACGGCACGAACGAGCTACGGCGACATCGCTGGCACTTCGCTCATCGACTGGCCGGTCAAGTACGAGGAGCTCAAGAACTACTACCAGCTCGCCGAGCGACGATTGGGTGTCACCCGGCGCAATGGTGTGCCGGGCATGCCAGCCTCGAACAACTTCAAGGTCCTGTACGCGGGAGCAAAGAAGGTTGGCTACAAGCGCGTACACACCAACTACATGGCCATCAACCCGCGCGCCTGGGACGGGCGCGCCTTCTGCATCCAGCAGGGGTTTTGTGCGCAAGGCTGCAAGACCGGGGCGAAGTGGAGCACGCTCTACACCGAAATTCCGCGCGCCGAGGCGACCGGGAAACTCGACCTGCGCATCCAGTGCATGGTGACCCGCATCGAGCACGGTGCCGACGGCCGGGTGACAGGGGTCGTATACAGGGACGCCCAAGGGCAGGAGCAGCGACAGAAAGCGCGCATCGTGTGCGTCGCGGGCAATGCCCTGGAGACACCGCGGCTGCTGCTGTTGTCGGAGTCCGCGAAGTATCCGCACGGCCTGGCGAATTCCTCCGACCAGGTAGGGCGCAACTACACGCACCATGTCATCAACTTCGTCTGGGGGGTGTTCGACAAGCCGGTGCGCGCCTGGCGCGGCGCGACGCTCGCCGGCATCGTCGAGGACGAGACGATCAACGATCCGAAGCGCGGTTTCGTCGGCGGCTATCACCTCGAGCTATGCGCCCTTGACCTGCCTACGATGCCGCTGGTCGGCATTCCCTACGGTTGGGGCCGCGATTTCGCTTCGATCATCGACAACTACCGCAACATCGCCGGCATCCTGGTGAATGGCGAAGACATGCCGCGCGCCGACAATCGCATCACGCTCGATCCAAAGGTCAAGGACGCCCATGGCCTGCCGGTCGCGCATGTTCACGTCGACGAGCATCCCAATGACATCGCCTTGCGTGCGCATGCGACGGGGCAGGGCGCCAAGCTCTACGAGGCGATCGGGGCCAAGCGCGTCATCAAGGGCAACCATCCGCCCGCGACGCACAACATGGGTACAGCGCGCATGAGCGCCAAGGCGCGCGACGGGGTGACGAACGCCTGGGGCCAGACGCATGACATCAAGAACCTGTTCGTCTCCGACGGGAGCCTGCTCAGCACCCCTGGGTCAGCGAATCCGACGCTGACAATCGTCGCGCTCGTCCTGCGTCAGTCCGAATACATCCGCCGCGAGATGAGCGCGCGCAACATCTGATCACTTCTTCGGCGCGCTTTGCGGAGGGGGCTCGACTACCTGTGCCTTGTCGACGCGAAAACGCAGGCTCTGCAGTGTCTGTGCATCGAGTGCACCGACACCGGCGTCCACGGTGCCACGCTCGCCCGGCTTGATCGCGCTGCTGATGGTGATCGGCTCGCCCTGTCGCGCGATCTGACCCGATGCATCGACGAGTACCGGGGTCACCTGGATTGCGGTGAGCGGCAGCGGCGCGCGATTCTCGATCACCATCACCACGCGACCATTAGCGGCGACTTGCGGAGCAGTGGCGACGTAGTTTCCGGGATTACGCGGCAGGTCGATGCGCAATGCTTCCGCCGCCGCGGCCTGGCCGATGTTGCTGTTGGACGTCGCAGCCGCCTGGTAGTACTTCAACGCGGTTTCGGTATCGCCCTTGTCCTTGGCCACCTGCCCGAGAAAGTAGGCTGCCGGCGCGGTCGGCAGGAGTTTCGCGCTCTGTGTCAGGTACTGCTCCGCCTTGTCCTTGTCGCCCGCCCGATATTCCGCGACGCCGGCACCGAGATACGAACCGAAGTAGCCCGGATTGAGCTGCATCGCCTTCTGGTAATACGGGCGAGCCTCTTTGGGTTTTTTCTCCGAGAGCGCGATCTCGCCCTGCAATTGCTGAAACAGGCCTTCATTGGGCTGCAGCTTCGCGGCCTCCGCGGCCAGGCTCTTCGCCTGGGCGTTGTCGCCCTTCTGCGCGGCGGCCATCGCCTGGTCGTACTTGTCGTACGCGGGCTTCATCTCGAGCAGCGGTTGAACGTGCGTGACGTAGCTCTCCTTGCCGATTTCGCCGCCGCGCCCGAGCTCCTCGGCCGTCTTCTTGTTCTGCTCCACGCGCTCGGCCGAGGGCGGATGCGACGCGAACAATCCTGTCATCCAGTCCTGGTTCTTCTCGCCTTCGCTGAAGAGCCGAACGAACGTTTCCTGCAACGTCACGGCACCCCAGGGATCGTAGCCGGTGACCTTCATGTACTTCATGCCGTACTTGTCGGCTTCGAGCTCCTGGTCGCGCCCGTATTTCAGCTGGATCATCTGCGCTCCCGCCCCCGCGCCCTGCAGCACCAGCGAGGCGAGGTTCGCATCGACGCCACCGACAGCAGCGCCGATCTGCGCGACCTGTAGTCCCGCCTGCATGAGCGTTCCGCGCTCCTGGGCCTTGGCGCCATGACGCGCGGCGGCGTGTACGATCTCGTGACCCAGAACCGCTGCGAGTTCCGTCTCGCTCTGCAACGCATACAAGAGACCACGGTTCACTGCGATCTTGCCTCCGGGCAGCGCCCACGCGTTCGGCACCGAGTTGTTGAGCACCACGAACTCATACGGGAGCTTTCGCTCGGCGACACCCGCGAGCTTTTGCCCGACCTGGCTCACATAGCTCGTCAGTTCCGGCAGGACAGTGAAGTCACCGCCTTCACCCTGGCGTGTGGGGGCGTAGTTCTGCTCGCCCATCTGCACTTCCTGGGCTTCGGAAACGAATTGGATCTCCTTCTTACCGGTGACTGGATTGATGCCGCAGCCGCTGAGACCAAGTACGACCGCGCTGACGAGCGTGCTCGGAATCAGGAATGAGCTACGCATGGCGACCCTCGCGGTCCTTGTTGGTGGTCGACCCGCGGCGCAGGACGATCGAGAACACGAGCGCTGCCAACGCCCAGGCGATCACCTGATTGAATCCTTCGGCCAGGATGTAGGCCGACGGGAACTGGTACCAGTTCCAATACGCGACGCTGATTGCGAGCCAGCCCATCAGGCCGACGGCGGCGCCAAAAGCCACCCGGCCCCACAAGCTCAAGCTGGTGTAGCCCAGCAGATATTCCGAGCAGGAGTGCAGCCAGGAAGTCGTTGAGCAGCTCCGTCACGAGCTGGCGCATCGATAAGGGTTCATGCCCTGCGGGATCGAACAGCAGCAGACCATTGGGGCCGGCCTTCATCTTGTCGACCCACGCGCGCTGCTGGTCCTCCGTCAGGTTGCCCGGGTCCACTGACACCCGGAAAAAAATACAGGCCCTTGTCCGGAATCGTGGCGCGCATCGCCTCGAGGAGTCGGGCCTCATCGGGCAGGGAACGCAATCCCGCTTCGCCAAGCGGCGAGACCGCGTGCGAAATGAAACCCCAAAGAAACACTGCAATGCCGGCGAGCACGCTCGCGAAGATCAGGCGACTCATGGGTTCTTCACCGGTTGGGTTGAGCGACCGACGGCTGCGAAGCAACGTTGATTTCGATCTTGACCCCGTTCGGGTCCAGAAGGAACAACTGCCTCAGAGCGCCGCCCGGAACGTGATTGACATGCGCGCTGACCCCGTGCTGCCGGAGCCGCGCAAGGATTGCATCGAAGTCCTCGCCGTTGAACGCAATGTGATCGACCGGACCGGTGCCCGGGGCCGGTGTCGTGACGGGTATGCCCTGCGACTTCGAATGCTCGGTGTACGTTTTCCACTCGCCGATATGGATGCATGGTGTATCGCCGACGTACAGCCAATAGCCGAGAAAGGCCAGGGGTGGGCGAGGGCCGACGCGCATCCCGAGCGCGTTACAGTAGAAATCGCGCGTGGCGTCGACGTCCTCGGTGAGCACCAGATAGTGCTCCATCTTCGTCAGGGGCATGCCGTGATACTCCGAATCAGTGGGACGGCCGCGCCCGTCCCTAAGACCCGTGGTCGAAGCGCGTGATGCTAAGCGAATCACGCTCCGCGCACTACAATGAGCCATGATCCCGGGAAGCTGCCTGTGCGGAGTGGTTCGATACGAGGCGTCGGGCCCGTTCAGCATGATGGGTCACTGCCATTGCTCCATGTGTCGCAAGCATCATGGCGCGATGTTCGCGACCTTCGTCGCCGTACCGGGTGCCAGTTTTCGCTGGCTGGCTGGCGAGAAGGACGTCGGTAGCTACGAATCCTCACCCGGAGGCTCGCGCTCGTTCTGTCGCGTGTGCGGCTCTGTCACTCCGTTGCAGTTGCCGCAACTCGATATCGTTTTCCTGCCTGCGGGGAACCTGCAAGGGGATCTCGATGCGAGGCCGGAGAATCACATCTTCGTCAAATCTAAAGCACCGTGGTACGAGATTACTGACAGCCTGCCACAGTACGACGAACACCCGCCGGGGTTCGAGGCCCCGGAGATTCAGCGACCCGCGGTCGCGCCGAAGGAAGGTGTCGTGCAGGGAAGCTGCCTGTGCGGCGATGTCGCGTACGAGATGGAGGGGCTGCCGGTGCGCGTACAGAATTGCCATTGTTCGCGCTGCCGGCGGGGTCGCAGTGCCGCGCACGCCACGAACGCGTTCTATCCTTTCGCGCAGTTTCGCTGGGTGCGGGGCGAGGCAGCCATCGTCGACTATCGGCACGCCGACGCCCGCTATTTCGGCACCGCGTTCTGTGCGCGCTGCGGCGGCGCGGTTGCGCGCGCCTCTCGTGAGCGCGGCATCGTCGTAGTGCCGGTGGGGGCTCTCGACTCCGATCCGAAGATGCGTCCACAACGGCATCTCTTCGTGGGCTCGAAGGCGAACTGGTTCGAGATCACCGACGACATTGCGCAGTTTGCTGAGATTCCTCCGCCCTAGGAATTAGTCCGAGACGGCCATTGGGTGGGGGGTTGTGCCAACTCCGGGCTGACCACGCGCGATACCGTGCCATCCGAAATTGCAAACCCGCAAACATTGCTCGCCCGGGTTGGCACAACCCCCCGACCGCAATGTCCGTCTCGTCCAGCGCTGAGAGGAAGAATCTAGCGGCTTCGCCTCTTTGGCTAAGGCAGGACGGTCTCGCTGGGTGGGTGTGCCTCGAGCTCGTGTAGCTACTCCTGGGATTCCGCGCCGGCAGCGACGAGGGCGACGTCGCCCATCGATACGGTCTTGGGATTGAATTTCTTGGCGGCCGCGGTCATCCGCGTCAAGGCGGCGGCGATCGGCATGGGTGGCTTCGTGTCGCCCTTCTTCATCTTGTGGAAGCGCACCGGGTTGATGCGGGCGACGACATAGCTGCGCAGGTACGGCGACTTGAAACCACGCGCCTGCAGGGCACTGATGATGCGTTTGACGACGCTGTCGATTTCCTGCAAGCGCGCCGCGTGACCTTCGCGATCGCGCAAGCTGGCCGCGAGCGGACGGTCGCTGAAGCGATCGACCTTCTTCAGGAACGAGCTGTAGGCGCCGCCCGCAAAGCGCGGGTTTTTCTCGTAGATCATGCCGAGTGTCAGCAGCTCCGCGGCCTCGAACTCGGCTGCGAACTTCGATTCGCGAGCCTCGCGATCGCGCCGCGCGAGACTCCGTGCCATGCGGATGACCTCGAGGCTCCGATCCTTGAGGTTGTGTGCCTTCTCGGTGTTGAGCGCGAGAATCCGGTATGCGAGTGACTCTTCGGGAGAAATCAGCGCGGTGATCAATCTCAGGCCCAGAAACTTCGCCGCCGCGAGCCTGTGACGTCCGTTCGGAGTCCACAGGCGACCGTCTTCGCCTCGCACCACGATCAGCGGATCGAGGAACACGCCGGTCTCGTCGATCCGTGCGGCGAGACGCTTGGCGTGCGTGGGCGACAGATCGCGCTGAAAGGGCGTCGGTTGTATGGCGGCGAGCGGAACCGAAGCGAGGAGGAGCGGGCGCCCACTCAGGGGTTCTCGATACGCGCCGATCGCGGTTCCGCCCGCTTCCCTGACCTGCGCTACGAGTGGCGCGAGATCCGGCTGCGTCAGGTCGAGTGGTGTCTCTTCGGCCGTAACGCCGCGAGCCTGCTTTCCCGGTGCCAGGCGGCCCCGAGTGGCCCTTCTGGCGCCAGCACGCGTCGAGCCTGCCTTCTTGGCCGTCCTACGTGTTGCCATGGATGCAGACTGCCGCCCCCGTCTTATGATGTAAACAACCGGGCCAACCACACCGTGCGGCCGCCAGCTGCTGGAGAGCCGAGATGCCAGTTCCGTGGATTCAGATCGTTCAATGGGTACCTTCGATCCTCGAGCTCTCCAAAGAACTGCTCAACCGGTCGCGGCGCCTCCCGCCTGCACCGGCCGGTCTTCCTTCAGATCCCGCGGATCTGGCAGCGCGCCTCGCGGCGCTGGAAGAAAATGAACGGCGACAGGCCGAGCTCGTGAGCCGCATGGCAGAACAGACGGCGCAACTGACTGCTGCGGTAACGGCGCTGCACCGGCGGATGCAATGGCTGATCGTCGGGCAATGCATCGCGACGGGCGTTGCACTGCTCGCCGTGGTGCTCGCGGTCAGTCGCTAAGCGCGAGGCCTTGCATCACGCGGGCAACGGTTCCAGACCGCTGAGGAATCCCAGGACGGCGGCCGTGTGCTCCGGAGCGCATTCGACGTTCGACAAATGTGCGCAATCGAGTACCGCCAGTCTCGCGCCGGGGATCCGTTCGCGGATCAGCTCGGCGTGCTCCGGTGGCGTGGCGGGGTCGCGGGCACCGGCAATCACGAGTGCCGGAGCCCGGATTGCGCTGATCGAATCGCGCTGATCCATGTCACGAATGGCGGCACAGCACGCGGCGTAACCAGCCGGATCCGTGGCGAGCAACATCGCGCGGATCGGCTGCACCGACTCCGGATGCTCGGAGAGGAAATTGGCAGTGAACCAGCGTCCGAGGATCGTATCGACGAGCGCGCCCATGCCCTGCTGCAGAGCCGTCTCGATGCGCGAGTCCCAATTCTCACGGGGAGGCAGGTACGCAGAGGTGTTGCTGAGAATCAATGAAGCGACACGCTGGGGATGCTTCACCGCCGCCCACATCGAAGTCATCCCGCCGAGCGACAGTCCGCACCAGTGGGCCCTTTCCACGCCCAGCGCATCGAGAATGGCGATCGCATCCTGCCCCAGCTGCTCGACCGAGAGTTCGCGCGCAGCTCCGAGAGAGGACTTTCCATGGCCCCGCGTGTCGTAGCGTATGACCTGGAATCGAGCTGCAAAGGCGTCCTGCTGTGGGTCCCACATCTCGAGCGCGCAGCCGAGCGAGTGCATGAGCAGCAGCGGGGTGTCGCCCGATCCCGCGACGTCATAGCGTAATCGGGCTTGGTCGACCTCGACGAACGGCATTGGGCGGTCCGCAGCTCCGAATGGAGCGTGGAGTCTACGGCGAGTCGAGTCTTCCTTGCAGCTCTCGACTGGAAGCCCTGAGTTTTCAGTCGGCGGCCGCCTCGCGGCATTGCTCCGGCTCGCGCTCGATCAGTTCGGCCAGTGGGACCTCAGTCCAACGCACCGGTTCGACACGCTGCAGTCGGTCCAGGGCGACCAGCGCTACGCTTCCATGGCCTGCGGCCGTCGGCGTTCCGAGCTCGATCATGCGGCAACCACTCGGAGCCGTGCGCACCCTGCCGCCATGCCAACCCGCCTCGATCTGCGGGCTCTGGATCCGAACGATGGACCCCTCGGGGAGCGCGGGACCTTCCGCAGCCGCGGCCAGTACCGTTGTGTAGGCGGTGACAGAGAGCAGGAGTGTTGCAATGCGCATGATTTCAACCTCGAATCGATTTTTCGACGCTGTCTCGATCGTTGCCGGCAAGCTCGAGCCAGCAGACGAACAAGAATGCAAACAGCGCCACTAACAGCTTGCTGATGGAGATCATGTTGGTGCAGATGATACGGCTTCGTTCATTTACTTAGGGGAACGTCATTCGTGCCTTTGCCGACAGGATCCTCACCACTCGCGCAATCCCGATCCGACATCTCGCGGACTGCGAACCACGGCATCGGCGAGAAGCGCAGGTACCGGAGCACCGGAATTCGCCTTGGCACTGATCTTGTGCGCCGGCATCCGCCGGCCGCACCGTTCGGCGGCACCTTGCCTGGGGAGCCGCGGCCAATCCATTGATTCTTCGAAAACAAGCGGCTGGCACGCGGACTGCATTGTCGGATCTATCCAGCTTCGGATCTCTCGAAGGAACCAGCCCTTGAACAACCCTCCACCAGAAAACCGTGCCCGATCGGTGAAGGCCACGTGGAAGCACACACGTGCGGCTGGCATGCAGCTGAAGCGCGCCGCGATTCTCGACGCGGCCGCGCGCACCCTCATGTGCAGCGGCGCCGACGCTGTCTCAGTGTCGGGCATCGCTCGCGAGCTTGGGATGTCGAACGGCGTGGTGTACTACTACTTTGCGAATCGCGATGAGCTGATCTGGGAGTGTCTGCGCCGCGCAGCCGACGAACTCGATGAAGCCCTGATGCGCGCCGAGACCTCGGCGGGCACCACACTGGATCGACTGAACATCTTCATGAGCGCAGTTCTCGACGCCGACAACCCCTTCGCGGGAGCGCTGACACCGACGCTCGCGTGGGGACTCAAGGACGTCCTCGCAAAGCGCGCACGTGAGCGTTACCTCATGGTGCGTGGTCGTGTGGCGCGTCTGCTCGCGCGTGGACTCAATGATGGATCCGTTACGACCGGCGATCCCGCGGTGGCCAGCGATTTGTTGCTTGCCGTGCTGTCCCGCGTGCATGCGCCGGGCGGCGAGGGCAGCACAGCCGCGATCCGCAGCGAAGCGTTGCGCTTCATCAATCACGCCGTTCGAGGCCACCTGCCGATGTCCCCGTCACAGCGCGAGCAGATGAGCGCGCGGCCCAGGCTCAACGTCGCCTGAACGCAGCCGATTTCGAGCAACTCCTGCGCCGAGTGAGTGCGGTTGCGGTGTGTAAAATGGCCGGATGAGTGATCAGTCCGAGCTCCACCGCGTACTGTCGCTGCTACAGGAAGGCGAACTGGCCGAAGCCGAAGCGGCCTGCCGCGCGATACTGACGCGAGCGCCGCGCCACGCGCCGGCGCTCCACTTGCTCGCGCTGGTCCGCAAGGATGCGGGCGACCCTGCCGCGAGCGAGCAGCTCATGCGCCAGAGCATCGAGATCGATCCGCGCAATGCAGACTATCGTTCCAATCTCGCGAGCCTCCTGCGACGACTGGGCCGCGGCGCGGAAGCCGAACGCTCCTATCGCGAAGCTTTGAGTGTCGATCCAAGGCACTCCGCTGCACGCTTCGGTCTGATTCGCGCCTTGAATGACCTCAACCAGTACAGCGCGGCGGAAGCCGAATGCCGCATTCTCCTCGCGGAGCAGGGTTCGGACCCTCGAGCCTGGACCACGTTCGCGATGACGTTGCGCGAACAGAACCGGCTCGCAGAAGCCGAGGCCGCGTATCGACGGGCACTCGCGATCAGTCCGGAGCACGCAACCGCGCATCACAATCTCGGCTCGCTGTTGGTTGGCATGGAGCGTGCCGAGGAAGCGCTTGCGGAACTCGAGCGAGCTCGGGCGCTCGGCGTAAAGGGCTTTGAGATCTCGTTCAACACCGGGCGCGTCCTGACCCAGCTCTATCGCATTGAAGAGGCGGAGCGCGCCTTCGCCGACGCGGTGGCATTGAATCCACGCTACGCGGAGGCGCAGCTCAATCTGGCGCGGCTGCGCTTCATGCGGGGCGATCCGCAGTTCACACGCGACCTCGCGGCCGCCGCCGCCGCACATGCCGAGGACACTGCGTTGCAGACGTTGCTCGGGACGGTGCTGTGGCGGGCGGGCGATTACCAGGCCGCGGAACGCCACTATCGCGACCTGCTTGCGCGTCGCGGCTCTGATCCGGAGGTGCGCGCCGCGCTGGCCCAAGTGCTGCACGAGGCGGGACGGCTCAAGGAGGCCGAAGTCGAAGCGGCCGAAGCAGCCATCGTCAAGCCACAGGATGCAAGAGTGATCGAGACACTCGTCAGCATTCTGTTGGCACGCGGTCGTCCGGATGAGGCCGTGCCATTCATTCAGAAGCAGCGATCGCGCACGCCGGACGATCAGGGCTGGATTGCCTATGAGGCGACTGCGGCGCGCCTGATGGATCAGCCCTTGCATCGGGAGCTATACGATTACGCGCGCTTCGTGCGCACCTATGATCTCGAGGCGCCGGCCGGCTGGCCCTCGATGGCGGAGTTGAATGCAGCGCTGCTGCGCGGCCTTGCCGCGAGACATCCGTTCGCAATTCACCCGCTCGATCAGAGCTTGCGCAATGGCAGTCAGAGTGCCCGGAGCCTGCTCACCGATCCGGATCCGGCGATCCGTGCAATTCTGCAAGCCTTCCAGGAGCCGATCGAGGATTACCGCCGCTCAATCGGCGCACAGCCTGGCCATCCGCTCACGGCGCGCAATCGTGGAGCGACCGAGTTCAGCGGCGCATGGTCGGTGCAATTGCGGCGCGAGGGGTTTCACGTCAATCACTTCCATCCGCAAGGGTGGATCAGCTCCGCGTACTACGTCTCGGTTCCGGAGGAAGTGAGCGATGTGAATGCGATGTCGGGTTGGATCAAGTTCGGCGAGACACGCTATCCGGTGCCGGGTGCACACGCCGAAACTTTCATCAAGCCGCGACCCGGACGGCTGGTCCTGTTCCCGTCCTATATGTGGCACGGGACCAATCCGATTCACGGCCCCGAGCCTCGAGTCACCATCGCCTTTGATGCTGTTCCGACCTCATAGGCGCCGGTAAACTGGCGCACCCCGAGATGGGGTGCGAAACCGGAAACGGGCTTAGATGGCAGCGAACGAATCTGAAATCCGCAGATTGGTAGGCGCAGCCGAGCAGGCACGCCTCGCGGGCCGTCGTGACGAGGCAAGGGGCTTGCTCTCCCAGGCGCAGGCCATGGCGCCCGATCATCCGCTGGTTCTCAACGAGGCGGGCGTCGACAAGTTGCATGCCGGTGATGCCCTTGGGGCGCGCCCTTTTTTCGAGCGCGCCATCGAGAAGGACGGCAAGAACCCGACGCTCTGGCTCAACCTCGCGACGGCGTTTCGCAAACTCAGCCTCCCCGACGATGAAATGAGGGCGCTCGAGCGGGTGCTCGCCATCGAGCCGCGCCACCTGCTGGGATTGCTGCAGAAGGGCTCGCTCCTCGAGCTCAAGGGCCAACCGAAAGCGGCGGCCAGCGTATTTCAGAACGCACTGCTGACCATACCCCGCGGCACGCGGCTCCCCGAGGGCTTGCGACCGGCAATCGATCGCGCGCTCAACTCGGTGCGCGCGAATCATGCTGCACTGGATGCTTTTCTCGCCGGTCGGCTGCGCGAGGTGCGCGCCCAGCATGCCAGCGAGTCGCAGGAGCGTTTCGATCATTGCGTCGATGCGTTCCTCGGCAAGCGCGGGATTTATCACCCCGAGCCCACGTTCCTGCAGTTTCCGAAGCTGCCCGCGTGGGAGTTCTATCGGCGTGAAGACCTTCCGTGGCTGGATGAGATCGAAGCGGCGAGCGCGGACATCCGCACCGAATTCGAGCGTGTCTTTCACGAGGACGCCGGGCGGCTCGAACCCTATATCGCGTATCCCGAAGGCGTGCCAATCGATCAGTGGGCGGAGCTCAACCACTCGCGTCGCTGGAGCGTTTACTACTTGTGGCGCGATGGGGCGCGCATCGAAGAGCACCTGGCGCGCTGCCCGAGGACTGCCGAGTTGTTGAGCAGGGCACCGATGGCGGATGTGCCGGGATATGCACCAACTGCTTTCTTCTCGATCCTCGACGCGAAGTCGCACATTCCACCGCATACCGGCGTTACGAATACACGGCTCATCGTTCATGTGCCGCTGGTGATTCCGGGCGGCTGTCGCTTTCGGGTGGGTTCGACGACGCGCGAATGGCAGTTGGGGCGCGCGTGGGTCTTCGACGATACGATGCAGCACGAAGCGTGGAACGACAGCGACGTACCGCGCGCCATCCTGATCTTCGATATCTGGAATCACCTGATGACGCCGGCCGAGTGCGACCTGGTGCGCACGGCAGTGCAGGGGATCCGCGATTTCTATCGCGGCGAGCTGTCGATCACCGCGAACTGACCTGGCTACTCACACGTCGTGGCCGCCTGAATGCCTGCCGCTATGGCGGTGAGCCCGCTTCGCGCAGCCAGCCGGTGATGCTGAGTCGTCCTGCCTGTGCGAACGGCGCGACGTAGGAAACAGCGTGTGATTGCGGCACGCGGAAAAGATTCAGCGCATTGAACGTCGGCGTATAACCTTCCGCGATGTGACCGTCCGGCGCGATGAACTGCAGGATGCCACCCCAATCCGTAACCCAGTGCGGGGTGAAGTTCAGCACGTAGGCCGCGATGCGCTTCTTGTCCGGGATCAGGTCGTCGTGATGGGTGAGAAAGTGACCCGGGCGATACAGCGTAGCCTGCGCATCCGCGAGCGCGATCGAGGGCGCACCGGTGACCTCACGTGCGAAGCCAAGAAACTCGGGCGAATTGAGGTATTCGTAAAGCCGCATCACATACAGCGAGAGTTGCTCCCCGCGCTGATAGACGTCGGAAATCGGAAAGCTGTTGAAGAGGTACTGGAAGCCCTTGGCGGCGTTGGCGTACACGGCCTGCATGAAACGGGCGCGATCCGCTTCCGGTAGCTCTTCGAACTTGTCGCCCACGAGGTTGATCGGCTTGTGTCCCTCATTGAGATGCAGTTGCCACGGAATCTCCGTGGCAAGGCTGCGGTGGATCGCCTGGGCGCTCTCGGTGGAGAACACCGGCTTGAGGTGAATCCGACCGGCACGCGCGTAGATGGACGCGATCAGCTTTCGGTCCAGGCTCTCGTGAAGCCGTATGGGCGGTTGTCCTGATTCCATTGAGAACTCTGACGATGAAGCGTGCCGTCAGAGATTTCCTCCCGAACGATCCACCGGGATGGCGTCGAACGCGACTGTCATGCGCGGCTCCGTGCCCAGGATCGGGTTCGTGCCATGCCACATGTAGGACGGAAAGAGCACCAATAGCCCAGCGCGCGGCTGGATGAAGTGTTCCGGCTGTGCCCCCGGAACTGGAAAACGGGTCTCGCCGAACTTGAGCCATCCAGACCTGTTGTTCGTGTCCCGGACCTCCTCCGGCACCGAGACATAGTAGGCGGAGCTGATCCAGCCTTCCGGGTGCACGTGATTGACGTGAAACCCGCCGCGTTGCAGGCGCACCGACCAGGCTCCCGAGATCGAGGCTCGCCCACGATTGCGTCTCGACAACGGGTGATTCGGGTCGACACCGATTGCGCGGCAATACTCCTCGAGTGGCCCTTCGAAAGCCTTCACCAGCGCTTGGACCGCTCGATCTGCGTCCACCAGGAGGTTGTGCGCGGTCTGGCTGCCGTGGCGCAGGCTTTGATCGAAGGGGTGCGCCGCGAAGCGGTGGCGCGAAGCGAGTGCGATGGCGAGCGCTTCGTTGAGTTCTTCCATCGAAGACCAACCGGGGGGCGCCTCGAGCCTGTAGCTGCGCGCAAAGCGGTCGTAGTCGTAGAGCTCGCGATACAGCGACATCCCGGCGAGGCGTGCAGCGGTGGCTTCGTAAGCGATCCAGCGTTGTTCGTTCGGTACGCGCTGTCGCTGGGGAGCAATGAACTTCAATGCGATGTCGGCGCTCCCACGACTCAGCAGTATTGCCACTAGGTTCTCCACGATCGCCGGATCCTGTGGACGGTCGGCCGCCGCTTCCAATGCCTCGGTCTCCGCTTCCTTCAGCCGCCCGGATTCCTGCAGGATCGTGGCGAGCGCCGAGCGAATCTCCGGAACCCCACCCTTGCGCTGCAGAAGATCGCGAACCAGAACTTCGGAACCCGCGAGATCGCCCGTCTTGCGAAGCACGTCGGCGAACAGCATCTGCAATGCCGTGTTGTCGCGATCCGCAGCTGCTGCAGCGGCAAGGTCGCGCGCGAACTTGGGGTCACCTTTCATGTAGCGCAGTCGTGCCAGGCTGAGCTGGGCGTTCTGGTTCGCCGGTGCGTGAGTGAGCGCTTCGACAAAAGCCTGTTCGGCCTCCTCCAATCGATAGAGCTGCAAAAGCGCCGCGCCCCGGGTGAATGCCAATGGCGCGCCGCTCACGCCGGTGGCTCGTGCGCGCTCCAGTACTTCGAGTGCCTCTTGCGGCCGGTCCATTCGATTGAGGAGTGCTCCGAGATTGTGTTGCGCGGGGCCGTATTGGGGAGCCACTGCAATCGCACGGCGATAGGCCGACTCGGCCTCGGCGAGACGGTTCTGATCGCGCAACGTCATCGCGAGCGCAGCCCAGGCTTGCGGATCATCGGCGCGCATGGCCACGAGCACGCGGCTTTCGCCTTCCGCCGCGGAATGGCGCCCCAGGTCGTTGAGCGTGCGCACGAGTCCCAGACGGCCCGGGCTGTGCTCCCGGTCATACTTGAGCGCTTCGCGATAGCTCTGCTCGGCCTCCGACAGGCGCCCGGTTCGCCTGAGCAGATTGCCGAGATTGGCGTGAAACTCGGCGCGGCCGGGCTCGAGCGCGATGCTCTCCCGGATCAGCGATTCTGCACCCTGTAGATCTCCGGCTTGCTTGCGCACCAGACCCAGGAGATGCAGTGCGGCGGCATTGCGAGGCACCCGGCTCAGGATCCCCCGGCATGCGGCTTCCGCTTGGGCCAGGTTGCCTTGGCGAAGCAACTCGTAGGCGGAAGCCAGGTCCCGATCTGGTGCGTTGGGAGCCGTAGTTGTGGGTCCGGGCCCGCCTTGTTGAGAAGACTGCATGGAGGGAATTTTCGCACGGACGCACGCAGGGAGTGCACCCGGCGCAAAAGGAATGGGGAAAAAGAAAGGGCCGCTACCTCGTGAAGGGTAGCGGCCGATAACGATCAACCTCGGTTCAGTCGTTTAGAACTTGAACGTTGCGTTCGCGTAGTAACGGCGACCGAGAATGTCATACAGCGTCGGATCGGTGTTCGCCTGCTGGCCCGCCTGCACGTCGTCCGTGAAGATCGGCGGATCCTTGTCGAACACGTTGTCGACACCAAGCATGAAGTCCATCGACTCCGTCGGCGACCAACGAGCCGTGATGCGGCTGTAGGTATACGACGGAACGCTCGCTGCGACCCCGTTCACCACCGGCGAGCCCAGTGCGTCGTTGTTCACTGTGGTCAGACTATCGATGTAGCGCAGCTGATAGGCAAAGCCAAACTGGGCGATGTCCCAGCTCAGATTGAGAACACCCTTCCACTCGGGATAGCTCTCACCCGGCTCCCGCGTGACATTTCCGGCGAAGTGGCCGAACGGAGAAACGGAATCCTCCTGGGAATCCCAGTCGATGAGCCTCGTGACGCAGCAGGTTGACACCCAGCCTGCCCCAGCGATCGCCCAGCGGCTGACCGTAGTCGACCTGCAGGTCCACACCCTTGGCCTTGAGCTTGCCCAGGTTCTGGAAGTTTTCCTGCACATCGGTGATCTGCGCCGTCGCATCGCGAGTGAACAGCTGACACCACTGATTGTTCGGGTCGAACGTCGGGTTGGCGCCAATATCGTTGAAGCACCAGCGATGGAAGAGTCAGACGCCACCGTCCCGATCGTGTCCTCGATCTCGTACTGCCAGTAATCGACCGACGTCCGCAACGCCGAGTTGGCGAACGCGGGTTGCCAGACGATGCCGTACGTATAGGTGTCCGCGGATTCCGGGTCGAGGTTCTGGTTACCACCCTCGATCGCGCGCACCTGCGGGTTGGTCTGATGGAACGTAGGCAGCACCGATGCCGGAATGCCCTGTGCGATGCAAAGGTTCTGCGCCTCAACCGAGGGCCAGCGGAGGCGTTGCACGGATCCTGGGCGCCCGGGAAGTTCTCCTGTGGCGGCAGGAACAGTTCGTAGATCGACGGGGCACGAACCGCCCGGTTGTACGATCCACGGAGTCTGACGGTTTCCAACGGATCCCAGTTCAGCGCGGCCTTGTAGGTGTCGTAGGTCCCGGCCAGGTTGTGGTCGGAATATCGATAACCCAGCTCCAGGCCGAGCTTATAAACCGCCGGGAGATCCTTCAGCAGCGGGACCGCCAACTCGACGTAGGCTTCCTTGATGCTGATCTCTCCATCCTGCGGCGGCTGCGCGTTGAATCCCACCACGTCGCCACTCGCCAGGAACTCATCCGGGCGATAGTTCGCGTCCTGCTTCATGTACTCGCCACCGACCGCGAACTGGAACGGGCCGGCCGGCATCTCGAAGAGATCTCCGGTTAGCGATGCGCTCGCAGTCTGCTGCTGGATCTTGATGACGTTGGTCGTGCGGATAGCGATCGCATCAGCGCACGCCTGGGTGATGTTGCCCAAGCCGAACGGATTGAAGCCCGCTGCAGCGCAGGTGTCGAGGTCCACACCGTCCAACAGGCCCTGAAGCCGCGAGCGGGATATGTTTCCGCCCTGTTGCTCCGTGGTGTTCGTCTGGCCCCAGCTGCCGGACACATCCCAATTGTAGCGATGCTCTCCGACCTGGAAGTCGCCGCGGAACCCCACGAGGCCCTGCAGCACGTCGTAGTTGTCCTCGGCAATGCGGTTGCCCACTGCCAACGTACGAATGCTGAAAACAAACGGATTGCCCGGGATGGTCCGCGAAGCCAGGATCGACGCCATATCCGCCGGAATGTTCGGGTTGCGAACGAGTCCCCGCGTCGAGCCGGTCGAGGCACTGACGGCCGTAACCGGCGTGGCAGCGAGCTGATTGGCCGACTCGTACGTCGTGTAGATCATGCGCGCGTACGCTTCGACCGACGCGGTGTCCATATCGGCGATGTTGTAGGTGCCGAAGCCAGCGATCTGACGTCGCGTCAACGGCAACTGCAGGTAGTTCACCGGCGCGAAGTTGTAGCTGTAGGCCGCCGGATTGAAACCAACGAACTGCTCACCCCTGTAGTTCTCCGTACCCGAGAAGTCGAAGAGCAGTGCCATCAGAGTTGAACCCAAGGCTGTTTCCAGGTGTCACGGAGCCTGCCGCCACGCCGTAACCGGCAAACACCGCATCGAGGGCCGCCTGCGTAGGCAGGTTGGTGGCCGTCGGGGAATAACGACCGTCGGGCACCGTGCCTGAACCCAATGGGGCCAGCGTCCGGACCGTACTGCAGCTGTGAGAAGGGCCGATCGCCCTGGAATACAGCCTTGCGGTCGTCATAGGTGAAGGCCATGACCGCATTGCCGCGCCCATCGGCGAAGTTGCCACCCATCGTGAGGTTGAAGGCAGAGGTTTCGCCATCGTTTTCCGAAGTCTGACCGTAGTCGGCAGCGAACTCGACGCCTTCAAATTGCTTCTTGAGCTTGACGTTGACCACACCCGCGATCGCATCGGAGCCGTAGACCGAGGATGCGCCGCCGGTGAGAATTTCGATGTTGTCGATCAGAGCGGCGGGGATCTGGTTGAGGTCGATCTGACCGGTGGTGAACGTCGGCATCAAGCGCGTGCCGTCGAGCAGCACCAAGGTGCGCGAAACACCCAGGCCGCGAAGACTGATGAGCGCTTGTCCTGCGCCGCCGTTTGCCGATGGATTGTTCGAAGTCGTCGACAGTGCCGGCACCAGCTGCGGCAGCTGGTTGAGGAACGTGTCGAGCTGCACTGTGCCCGACTGCTGCAACAACTCTGAGCTGACTGTGACAACGGGACTGGTCGCTTCGTAGTCGGCGCGCTGAATGCGCGTGCCTGTTACGACGATCGTTCCCACTTCCGTGGATGTGTCTTGCGCTTCTTGTGCAACTGCCGCGACTCCAACCATCGCGGTTGTCGCTGCACCACTCGCCAGCGCCAGACGAACCGCACGGCGGATCGTACTGTTACTCGCCATTGATAGGTCCTCCTGCAAGAGAGACTTGAATACTTTCTTTAAAAAACCACGGCGGCCGAATGTGTTACCGCCGAATACCCCTGGGTAGCTGCTCCGTCGAGTCCTACATCGTCCCCGGTCGGAACCGTGGCCGGGATAATAGCAACAAGCGAACTTTGCAGGGAAGCAGATTAGCGGGAAAACAACAGCGATTTACGAATGATTTCGGATAGTGAAGATGGTGTAAACCGTGTCCAGCGCGGGACAAGAGCGTTGGTTTGAGGGCTGAACGCCTCGGGTGGCGAAATCCGTTGCCTGCAAGCATCGCATGCGATGCGCAGTTGTAGTAATGACGCCACAGAGATTTGAGCCGCGCTTCTGGTGGTTGACACCGGTAACCGTGGCCTCGACCTGAGCTGAATCCGAACGAGCCCGCTGCCGGGACGCCGATGCGGGTCGCTTGCCTGCCCGAATCGAAGCAGCGGCTTGCTCCTAACATCTTGATATTGAATGTTGCACCAGCGCTCCTTGGGCGCGCCGCTCACCCTCCGAGACGCTCCCGCCGGGCCGCAGGTAGCGGCACCCCGGCCAACCCTGTAAGTTGCCTCGGGTTCGATCGACACCTGCAGCGCGGTCCATCTCTTCGTGGTCGTTACAGATCGGCTGGTCTTTTTGCATCTGCACAAATCCGGCGGGACGTTCGTCAACGACTTCCTGCTGCGCTTCTTCCCCGATGCACGTCATGTCGGCTACCACCTGCCGCGCGCCTTTCTACCGGAGTCAGCCCGCGGATTGCCGATCTTCGGCCTGGTGCGCAATCCCTGGGACTACTACGTCTCCTGGTACAGCTTCCAGGCCGAGAGGGCACAACCCAACGCGTTCTTTCGCGTGGCGAGCAACGGACGACAACTCGACTTCTCTGGCACGGTCACTAATCTCGTCAGTCTGTGCAGCAACCGCGAGCACTTCGACGCCATCGAGGCCACGCTTCCCGATCATTTCGTCAATCGCGGCATCAACCTGACGCGCGAGTGCTTTTCATCCCTCTACGGTTCCGGCCTGGGTTTCTACTCTTTCTTGTACCGGCGCATGTTCGGCGCCGGGGAGGGCGTGACGTTCGGACGCATGGAGACGCTGCGTACGGACCTGCTCGCGTTTCTCGATTCCGTCGGCGTCGCCCCGACTCCCGCAATGCGCGATTTCGTGCTGCAGGCTCCGCCTGTCAACACCAGTCATCATGAGGCGTACCGACACTACTACGATGAACCGCTGCGCCGTCTCATCGCTGAGCGCGATCGCGAGGTGATCGAACGGTTCAATTACGAATTCTGAGCCGCCAGGTGCTCTACTTTCATCGCTCAGGACCTTGAGGCACAGTACTGCCGTGCTCGATCTTCCCGGCCAACCCGTCATCGACAAGCATCGTCTCGTCGGCGGCTGTGTTCGACTGCCTCTCGAGGTTGATGCAGGCCGCCTGCTGCAGGAGGTGACAGCACTTTCGCCGTCGTTATGGGGAACGAGTGGCGGCCGGGGCAGTGTGAATTACGCGGCCGAAGCGATATTTCTGCGCGGATACGCGCCTGCGGAAGGCAATAAACCCATAGAGGATCGCCCGGCACTGAATGAGTTGCCTTATGTTCGCACCATCATGAGCGAGCTCGAGGCCCCGCCGCTGCGTTGCCTGCTCGCCCGCATGCCGCCCGGAAGCTCGATCTCGCCTCACATCGATCAGGCGCCGTACTTTTCGAAGTCGTTGCGCGTACACGTTCCGGTCGAGACTCACGATAACGTGTGGATGTACTGCGCTGGTGCGACCTATCAGATGAAGCCCGGCGAAGTGTGGATGCTGAACAATGTGGCTACGCACGCCGTCTGGAATGCGCATGCGGTCCTGTCGCGCACCCACATGATCTGCGACTTCCTGCCGACCCCGGCGCTGCTCGATCTCTTGTCACGTGGCGAGCGCGACCTCGGTCGCAGTGTGCCCCACGCCGAGCGCCACTTTCAGGAGCTGGCGGCAGCCTACCAGGCAGCGGCAAAACGCTGAGACACTTTCACTTCGACGACGCGGTACCAGTCGCCGTCGGCGATCGATACTCTGCAGGATCGCGCGCGTACACGAGCTGACGCACGCGAATTCCTGCAGCGCTCACCGGCTCGCCCTCCACGAAGCGCGGGCGAAAGCGCGCCTTGCGCAAGGCAGCCATGACCGAGCGCTCGGTTGCGCCAATCACGTCGGAAGCTACCCTGCGCACGCTTTCGGCATGGCCATCCGCTGTGACGGTGTATTCGAGCTCGACATAGTGCTCAGTCGCGGGCGTCACATCGTCCGCCTCCGGACGGCGACCCCACGAATCGTAAGGTGCGCGAAACAGGAGTCTCACGGGATCGCTGAGTGCGGCGGTGCCGCTGCCCGATGCGACCAGCTGCCGCCAGGCCTCCTGGTATCGTGGCAGTGCTTTGTCGAATTGATCGCCGACGAGGTAGTAGTCACCAAGATCAATGAGAGTCGCTGCCTTGAGCGCGGCGTTCCTCGCATCGGCGTTGTCGTTCAGGACCCTGAGCGCTTCGAGCAGCGCCTCCTCGCCGCGAGGACGAGGTCGGGTGTACGCGGGACCTCCGCCACCAGGGAAAGTTGGTGGCGGCGTGTAGGTATCACCGACCAGGCGCAATGGGCGCGCGGGTGCGCCGACTCGGTCCAGGGGTTCTGCACCGTGCGCGAACTCCAGCAATTGCGTCCGCCCGATCCCACGCAGAGGACCCACTGCGCGCAGATCGGATTTGCCCGCCTGATCGCGCACCAGATCGAGCGCGCGCTGGTGCGTATCGAGAGCGCCCGTGTAGCGGCCAGTCATTTCGTACCAGCGTGCCTTGCGATCCAGCGCCGGCAGCAGGCGCAGATCGTTGTTTCCGAACTCCTGCTCGCTGACCTTCAGGATGTAGTCGTGCTCGCGCTCAGCGTCGGGGAGCTCGTAACGCGCGATCAAGCTGTCGATCAACGCCAGCGATAGTGGGAGCTGCGCCGGGTTGTAGAGACCATCGAGCTTGCGGCTGAGCAGGATGGCGCGACGAAACATGCTCTCCGCTTCCTGGTGATCACCGGTGGCCTGGTGGGTAATGCCGAGGCCGAACAATGGCTGAATCAGTGCGTGGGAAGATCCGCCTTCGAAGGATTCGGCCAGCCGCATTGCGCGCTGATAGCTGACTTCAGCCGAATCGTAGTCCCTGAGCCGCAGCTGCGTCGTGCCGAGATTCGAAAGGGCATTGACGAGGTCCGGATGGGTGCTGCCGAGTTCCTGCTCGGTGAGCGCGACGACCCTTTGGGCTGCCGGTAGCGCCTTCTCGTAGTTGCGGTTGTCGAACTCGGCGCGAAATGTCTTGTAGGCCTGGAGCCTGTCGCTCTCGAGTCCATCCTGCGTGGTCGTCCAAGCGCAGGGCGAGCAGAGCAGCACCACGCACGTCGCCAGCGCGCGCATTTTGGAGCCGTGATCCACGCGCGGGGTGCCTCTGTCAGAGGTCCAGCAGCCGCTGCCGGGTTTTATCGACCAATGGCAGAACTCTCGTGATCGCAGCCTCATGACGCCGCCACTTCTCGGGGTCCGGCGGTGTGTGCGTGTAGCGTGCAAGGGGCAAGGCGCCGGCCACACGCTCTGACAACGCGGCATCGAACCGGATTCCCGCAAACTCACACAATCGGCGCATTGTCTTGCCGGGATCGGCGAGCAGCTGCTCATAGCGCACCGACGTCCAGCGATCGCGTGGCAGTGCCTGCAAGTCCTCTAGAACGATCCGGTTAGTGCATTCCCACTGATACGCGGCGATTTCCTCGAGCGGGCGGCCGCGCAGTGCCTGCCACCCGGGCGGCAGGAGCATCGACCACGGACCCTCCCAACCCTCGAGCTCGCGATAGGTTGTCCAGTCTCCGGAACGCCACGCATCCATGATGCTGCCCAGATTCCCTTGCGGCTCGCGCCACAGGAAGATGAAGCGCGCATCTGGGAAGATCCGCGCAAAGAACGGGATGCGCAGAGCATTCTTCGGCGTCTTCTCGAGAAACCTGAGTGCCTCGCTGGCGCTTCCCAACGGCTGACCGCGCGCATCACGCAGGTTGTCGAGAATCCCGTCGACGATCCGCTGTTCGACTTCCGGCGTGCAGTGCTCGGCGGTAAGGCGGTTTGAATCGACCCCGGGCGCCCCAGGCTTCAGCTTGGGATTGCCTTCGACCAGCCAGTGTGCCTCGCCGCCCAGGGTGCAGAGCTGAGGTGTCACGGCAAGCGTTTCGAACAGTAGCGTGCTGCCTGAGCGCGGTGCCGCGACGATGAACAGCGGCTGCTGGAGCTGAGAGCGAGCAATCAGGCGCGGCCGCTGCACGGATGCCGGATCCGAATCGCTCGCGGCCGGCCGGGGCGCGGCTCGAAATGGCGGCGGCACCGAAGGTTGCTGCGACGGGAAATTGAGCAGATGGCGCAATAGGCGGCCTTCGAGTACCGCATGTACTGCCACGTTATTCGTGCGCATGGTCAGACCTTCGCCGTGCGCGCGCGAGGCGGTGCGCAGCGCCTCGCGCAGGCGCTCGTATTCTGCGGCGCCAGCCTCGGACTCGCCGTGCAGCAGGTAGAGCTGGCGCCAGTCTCTGCAAAAACCATCCAGCAATGCGTGATAGCGCCCGAGTTGCGAACGCGATTGCGCCGTGTCGTTCGGCGCGGCGAGTTCGTTGCGCATGTCGAGGCTTAGCAGGTCGACTTCGGCCGGCAGCATGACCGGTCGCGGACCGGCGCGCTCCGTCAGCAAGGAAACCCTGCGCGCCGGATCGTAGTTGAATTGTCGCTGCTGAACGCCGGGTTGATCGCTCTGCGCGACAAACTGCCAGAAGGACGAGGTTCCCGAGGTGTCGGCCACGAGGTGGATGCGGATGTCGTCGGTGGGATTGTCCACTCGATGGCGTCGCCAGTTGTCGAACACCCACGCCTCGCCCGCGGCCATATGCACGACCTGCCCGTCGCAATGAAACTGCACTTCGGGACGAGTGAGCACCGGAATGTGCAGGCGCACGCGGTTGAACCAGTGGTAGTTGATGTCCGCGTGCTCAGGCACGATCGCATGCGGCTGCAGACGCATGAGGCGCGAACGACTCCATACGACACCGAAGCTCGCGAGCACTTGAAGCATGTATGGACACTGCTGCAGATGCGGCGTTGGCAACATGACGCCGTTGACGTCATCGTTCTCACCGCCGTTGGCACTGATCAGGCGTACCGAGCTGTTGCCCTCGATCTCGTTTGGATGGGCGGCCCAGGCCGCTGGCGACAATGCGGCCACCTCGGCGCGCAACCGTTCTGCATCGAAGCGCACGGGCAGACGGTAAAACGGCTTTGCGAGACGCATAGGCTAGGCGTCCTGGATCGATTTGTCGTAGTCGCCGATCCCTTCAACGAGAGTAGCAACGGCCGTTCGTTCGACCTCCGTGAGGAGCGGATGCCACAAATCGAAGATCAGCACGACCCGCGTTCGAGCGCTGCGATTCCACGCTTCGTGCTCGTACGTGTCGTCGAACACGACGACATGTCCCTCCTGCCATTGATGAATTTCGCCACCCACGCTCAGGGCGCAGTCTTCCGGCACGAGCAACGGCAGGTGCGCCACCAGACGCGTGTTCGTCACGCCCCGGTGTGCCGTCAGGTGAGTGCCCGGGGTGAACACTGAGAACAAAACCTCCGGTGCGTGCCCGCGTACGCGCGCGAGCGGTAACGCGTCGAGCGCCGCGATGGTTTGCGGACAGCGTGCGCAGTTTTCCTCGCGTCGTTCCCCGTGCCGGTAGAAGTAGTAACCGTTCCAGCTCGGCACCACATCGAGACCGCGCAGATTTTGCCGCTCGAGCTCCTCGGTCGTGAATACCCGCTCGCGCCCTTGCGCAGATGGCAGCAGGCTCTGCAGCTCGCCCTGGATTTCTCCCGTGCGTGATTCAAGCTCCTCGATCCATGGAAAGAGCGATAGATCGAGGTAGGCAGCCGGCGGCAGATCCGGGAAATAGAGGAAAGTAGGTTGCTGCCTGGGATCCGGATAGACCGGCGGCTCTTCTTTCAAGTAGATGCGCAGGCACTGCTCGACGCGGCGCAGAGAGTCGCGGCCAAAACGTTGCGCGAGCGGTTCGATGAGTTTGAAAAGGAGATTGCGCCGCTCTTCGCGCACGTTGCGCACTGCACGCTCGACCAGGAAACGCAGTCCCGGCGGCGTCGAGGCCGCGTTGAGCCAGCGGCCCTCGTGCTGCGCATCCTTGATGGCACGCGCGTACTGCCAGGCTGCACGTTGCGCTTCCCCCAGCTGCTCGAGCGCGAAGGCCAGGTGAAGGCGTGCAAGATGAAGCTGCGGCCGCAATCGCACTGCGTCCTGATATGCCGCGCGGGCGCCTGGAAGGTCGCCGACAGCTTCACGTGCACTACCGAGATGATTCTGAGTGACTGCATGAGTGGGATCGACCTGCGCCGCGTGCTCCAGCAGTTGCAATGCGCGCGCGGCTTGCCCGCCGCGCAACGCAGCCATCGCGACGACGTTCAGCGCCTCGATGTCATCCGGTGATTGGTCCAGGACTTTTTCATAGACGCGCTCGGCTTCTGCGATCTTGCCGCTTCGAAGCAACTCCCGCGCGTCACTGACGGGACTCATTGTCCGCAATCAAAGGCAGCTACTTGCCCTGGGGGGGCGGGGTGCGCGTGCGCATGTACTCGATCTCCCGGCGTGTATTGGTCATGAGCTGATCGAGTTCCCGCTCGGTGAGACAGGTCTTGGTCTTCTTCAAATGCGAACCGGTGCTCAGGTCCTGACGGCAGTAGAGCTCTTGTCCGTTTTCATTGACGAGCTTGTAGCCGGCTTTCTTCAATGCAACTGGATCAACGGCAGCTTTCTCGGGCTTGGCTTCCGATGGCGCTGCGGCAGCCGCGGTCGGGGCTGATGGCGCGGCGGTGCTGGACGCTGGTACCTCTGCCGTCGGTGCATCCGCAGGAGCTGCGAGAACCTCAGCCTTCGCAGTTTCGACTTCAGCCGGAGCTTCTGCTGGGACATCAGCCCAGGCGGCTGATGTTGTATAGAGTGAGCTCAGCAGGATAATGAGCGATCGCACGGGTAGCTCCTAATTGCGGGGCGGCATGGGTTTGCCGCGGTCCTGGCGCGGTGGATTTTGCTTGCTCATGTACTCGATTTCTCTGCGTGTGCTGTCCTTGAGCTGTTCGAGTTCCCGCTCGGTGAGGCAGGTCGTTGTCTTCTTGAGATGCGAACCGGTGCTCATATCCTGACGACAGTAGAGCGTTTGTCCGTTTTCATTGACGACTTTGTAGCCAGCCTTCTTGAGGGCGACCGGGTCGACAGCGGCGGTTTTCTCCTGCTTTGCCGGCGAAGCCGCAGGTGCCGTCGTCGATGATTGCGTGTCGGTAGCGGAGGCTGGACTCTCTGTCGCCGGGGCTGCTGCCTCAACAGCGGGAGCTGCTGGCGTCGTAGACTTGGTGACTTCGCTTTCAGTCGGAGCCTGTGCGGGGATGTCTGCCCAGGCGGCCGAAGTTATGTAAAGCGAGGCGAACAGGACAGTGATCAGGCGCACGGGGAATACCTTAGATCTAGGCATCAGAGAGGGATCGATGATACTGGGGCAGTGCTGTTCTGAGTAGCTCCAGTTTCCGGTGTCGTTCAGGCAACGGCTCACTACAAAGGTTCCGGCAATGGCGGTGACAGATCTGTCTCATTATGTACGCGTCTATGACGGCAACCTCGAGGCGAGGCTCTGTCAGCAGATGATCGAGTCGTTCAATAACCTCGAGCGCTTTCACCAGCAGAACGGACGCGAAATACGTCTTGGCTTATCCGGCTCAGCGTGGACCGAGCTCAACGTGACGCGCATGTCCGATCCAGGCTTCCTCGGTTTCTTTCGCGCAGCAGATCGATCGTGCACTCGAGACCTACAATCGCGACATCGGCCTCGAGATTGGTGTGCCGAATTCGCCGAAATTCGCCGATCTCATCCTGAAGCGCTATCGGCCTGGCAGGGACGAACGGTTTCAGCTCCACTTCGATTCCGTTCACGATCTCGCCAACCGTTACCTCGTATTCCTGTGGTACCTCAACGACGTAGGGGAGGGCGGTGAGACGCGCTTTCCGAAGCTGGGCCTATCAGTGGCGCCGTCGCTGGGACGACTGTTGATGTTTCCGCCGTACTGGATGTACCAGCACCAGGGCCTGGCGCCTGTGTCCGGCGACAAGTTCATCCTCTCGACGTACCTGCTCTTCTGACGCTTACGCTTCGTAGCGCCACCGGTCCAGGTAGGGACGGAGCACCGGCATGACCGGCTCAAAATGTTGCGCGTAGGGGCGCCACCTTCCCACGGCCTTGGTGTTTATTGGTTGCACGACCTGCTCGTAGCTCGGCGTGCTGATGTAGCCCTTGGCGCGCGCATTTTCTCCCGGAGCCAGCATGGCATCGGCCCAGGGCAGTTGCAGGAACTCGCCCAGTGCACGCACCTGCGTCTCGAAATCGGAGACAAAAGTCTCGTAACGCACCTCGTAAGCCTGGGGCTTCAAGAGCTCCGCTTGCCGATACCAGAAGTCGAAGGAACGACGATACCCATCCGCGAGCGTCGGAAGGTCCTTGCACAGGATCACGAATTCCAGCGCGCGAAAATGCTGCATGAAGCAGCTCATGACCACATCGCAGGGATGGCGGATGGCCACCACGATGTGTGCGTTCGGAAACAGCCGCCGGATGACCGGGAGGCGCAGCAAGTTGAGGGGATTCTTGTCGATGAGCCGCTGTCCGGGTTTCAGGTCCACTCTTTCCCTGATCTCCTTCCAGTACCGTGCGCGCGTTTCTTGCAGCAGTTTCGCGCTGGCACGCGCCAGCCCGGCCGGGTAGTCGATGCCCTTGTCCATCAGGTGATCGATGGTGTGCTGCAGGTACGGCTGCTCGTCCATCGCCTGAAGCAGCGGATGCGCGTCGAGTGTCTGCTCGAGCAGCGTCGTACCCGAACGCGGGAACGCCACAATGAACACCGGGCTTTCCTGCATTGTCGGCGCGGCCGTTTCGTCCCAACTGCGAACATCCGCCGGATCGCAGGAATAGTGCGTAATGAACAGTGGCGGCGCGCGGCGCCTTGCATGGTCCGGTGAAGTCAGGCGCAGCAGTTCGAGCTGCGAAGCGTGCGCCTGGACCAGGGTGTCCCAGGCCTCCTCATATCGCTTCAGTGCATCGAGGGACCTCGCCAGTGGAAAAAGATGGTGGTGGCGCCGGTAGGGCTCGACGCACGTCTGCAATGCTCGTGAAAAGAGTTCCCGGGCCTGCTCGTGCTGGCCCTCGCGTTGTGCCAGCTTCGCTTCCGTGCCAACCAGATCGTCACTCAAGACCGCGACATCAGGATTTGCCTTGAGCTCATCAAGTCCGGTGAGCGCTTGCTCGGTTCGATTGAGTCGCTCCTGGATCTGAACGATATTCAGGAGCGTCGCCAGATTGGGGTTGGGCTCGGAGAGTGCTCGCGCGAGGAAAGGCTCCGCCAGCTCAGGCTCGCGCAGGTTCATCAGGAGCAGCGCAATCTTCGCTGCGAGCTCGCCGGTCAGATTGGTGAAGCGCTGTGGTGTGCCCAGGATGTCGACGGCCTCGGAGGAGTGGAGGCACTCATTGCACGACTGGGCGGCGTAGAAGGCGATTTCGGCATCTGCAGGTGCCAGTGCGTGGGCGCGAGTCAGTACGGCGCGCGCCGAGATGAAGTCGCCGCGATCGTAGTGGAGCAGTCCTACGTTGTAGAAGAAATCCGCTGATGCTTCGTTGAGCTGTGCCGCCCGCGCGTACGCCGCAAGCGCTTCGTCAAAGCGGCGTCCGTTTCGCAATGCCGTGCCGAGGTTCGTCCAGTGCGAACGCTCAGCCGGGTCGCCCCGCGTAAGCTCTGTGAAGACTACGGTCGCCTCCGAATAGCGGCCCTGTGCGCTTAGCGCCGGACCCAGGATACTCATCGCAAGCAGATGCTGGGGTACAGCGGCGAGAACGCGACGGCAGTACGCCTCAGCCGTCGCGGGGTCACCGTGCGTCAGCGACTCGAATGCTCGCCGCAGCAGTTCGTCAGGGGTTTCGCTGCTGTTCAGCATCTACGCGAACGAGTCTCCCACAAAAAGAAAAAGGCCGCGCGGTTGCCCGCGCGGCCTGCAAGGTAGGCAATCGACAGGTCAGAACTTCTGGACGAGCGAGGCCCAGTAGGCGCGCCCGATCGTGTCGTACGTGCTCACGTCAGTGTTGGCGTTGATCACGTTGTTCTGATAAAGCAACGGCGGCTGCTCATCCGTCAGGTTGTCCACACCCAGCCGGAACGTGGTGTTGGTCGGGAATGTGTACCCGAGCACCAGGTCGAGGTAGGTCTTGGAAGGGATTGGGAGATCTGGCGCATTGTCGATCAAGCCATCCGGATCGTGCAGCACAAGCGAGTCGATGTAGCGGACCGTGGCGAGAACATCGAAGCCCTTGAACGCCCAGCCCACTGCGCCGAGAGCGCGCCACTGCGCGATGTTGCCGTATTGCCGGTCGTACGTGCCTTCCACGTGGATGACTGGCGCGCCGGTCCCCGGATCGCTGTCGTACTTGTCGATGTACGTACCATCGAGCGAGAACTGGAAGTCGCCAGCGCTATCCGTGCGCAGCCGGTATTTGAAGCCGACGTCGACACCAGTCGTTTCCAGATTGCCGAGATTCACCGTCGGCTCCTGGATCACGAGCACGGTGCCATCCGAGTTGCGGTGGATGAGACCGCAGAAGCCCGGATCCGCGGTCGCCACGCACTGATCGGAGGTGAAGTTCACATCGAGCGGCGTGATCGGTTGATCGATATTGTAGTTCCAGAAATCGACCGTGACCGAGAAACCCGGCAGCCAGCTCGCGTCGTAGACGAAGCCGAACGTGTAGACCTCGCCGGTCTCCGCGTCCAGGTTCGTGTTGCTCAGGATCGACCCGGTGATCTGGCTGTTAGGCTCGGCAAATGTTCCGTCCGGAACCACGTTCTCACACGCGACGTTGAGATTCGGGTTCGCAGCCAGGTCCGCCACCGTCAAGCCTTCGCACGGATCCGTGAATGTCGGAGCATCCGAGGTTGGCGAATGGAACAAGTCGTAGACCGTCGGGGCGCGGAAGATCTCCGCCCATGATCCACGAATGAGAAGGTCGCTGACCGGCCGGTATTCCAGCTTGGCGACCATGTTGGTCGTGTCGCCGAAAGTCGAGTAGTCAGAGTAGCGTGCCCCGACCGTCATGTTCAGCGCCTTGACACCCGGCTTGTCCGCAATGAGTGGGATGAACATTTCGGCGTAAACCTCCTTCACGTCGAAGTCACCCCGGGAGTCGCCGCTGCAGGTCTCCTGCGCCAATAGGCAGTTCAGGAACAAGGACGCCTCGGTGGCCTGGCTATTGAAGTCGGTGTCGAAGGCGCCCGCTTGCTCGCGGTACTCGAGACCCACCGCGAGCGACAGTGCGCCGGCCGGCATGGCGACGAGATCTCCAGTGAAGTTCGCCATGGCCATCTTCGTCGAGTACTTGTAAGTCTGGTTGTAGTCGGCCGAGATCGACTGCAAAGCGGTGACCTGGTCGGGTGCAAACAGATTGAAGATGTTGACCGGGACGCAACCCGAGATCGGCGCCGTTGGCGTGCCGCAGGTCGGCTGGCCGGTCCCCGCATCGATGAACGAAGGTCCGAACGCGCTCGCCAGCGCCGGTTGGAACAGGTAGCCGCTGGTGTTGTTGGTCTGATCCACGCGTCCGTAGCCGGCCGTGACATCCCAGGTCCAGCTGGAATCCATGATCGTGCCGCGCAGCCCCATGTTGACCTGCGTACCATCCGATGTGTAGCCCGCGTGTCGCGTGCCCAATGGCTGCATGCGCCAGGTCGCGTTCGGATTCAGGCCCGCCGTCGTTCCAGCGCCGCCGAGGTCAATACCGAACGGGTTGTAGACGTTCTGCGCCGAGATGACGACGTCATCGGCCCGCGAGTCGAACGGGAGTTCGGCGATCTCCCAGCCTGCCGTCGTCCTGTTGTACAGGAGTTCCGCATAGGCCTCGGCCCAGTCCGCGATCTTGTAGTTCGCCTGCGTGAAGACACTGCCCCGCTCCTGCGGGGTGAGGATCTTGTTCAGCGGCTGGTAGTTGTAAAGGTCGCTGGAGGTGTCGAAGCAGCGGTAGTCGGAAGGACTGGCGCCCGACGCACCCGCGACGCGTATCACTGAAATCTCGGCGCTGGTTCCGGGGCAGCCGTACTGACCGTTGAATGCAGCACGCGGAAGGAAGACACGGCCGTTCGGGACACGGCTCGATCCGCCTGCCTGCACGGAACCGTTGTAGAGGTACAGCGCATTCTTTGAGAACTCGCGATCGCCCGCAGAAATGGCGTCCTGCTTGTTCCAGTTGAAGCCAAGCATGACGCTCGCCTTGTCGCTGGTGGCACCCCAGGACAAATTCACTGACTCGTGCGCACCATCGCTGCGATCGGTCTGCCCGTATTCCACGCTGACGTCTGCGCCGTCATAGTCCTTGCGCGTGATGAAGTTCACGACGCCCGCAATGGCATCGGAACCGTAGATCGCGCCCGCGCCTTCCTTGAGCACTTCAACACGCTCGATCATGTTGACCGGGATCGAGTTGATATCAACAGCGCTGGTCGAGTAGCCGAGAGCGCCAATGCGCCGTCCGTTGACCAGGACCAATGTGCGCGCCGGTGACAGACCACGCAGCTCAATGTTGGACGCGCCGTCGCCGCCACCGTTGTTGACTTGAGGGTTGGTCGCCGCACCGGCCACCGAAGGCACCTGCTGCAGCAGATCACCCATGGTCTGCACGCCCGACGCTTCGATCGAGTCGCGGTCCAACGTGTACACCGGGCTCGCCGTCTCGAGATCGACGCGACGAATGCGCGATCCGGTGACGACGACGGTGCCGATTTCGCTAGCCGCGCTTTCCTGTTGATCCTGGGCGAATGCAGTATCGGTAATGGGCGCTGCGGCCGCTGCCGCCAGCGCGATGTGCACTGCCCTCCGAAGAATATTTGTACTCATTGAGGGAGTCCTCCTCCTCTGATCGGACGTAATGAGAAGCGAACATCCGCAGTCCCTTGCGTGTACCTCTCGATATTTCTTCATGCCGAGTCGCCGCACTCGTTGCGGCGTCGTCACATGTGGGCGGCGATCATAGCAACACGGGAACTTTTAAGGGAAGTGCTTTAGCGAAAAAACAACAGGTAATTACGAAATTTTTCGCATACTGCTGTTGGGACTAACGAGGGGACGAACGGGCGCAATCGCCAGTTGAAATGCGCATTTTTTGGCAGGAAAAACACGCATCCAGAGTCATCACATAGTTGGAGTGGTCTTCGCGCTGTGTAACTGTTTCAAATGTACAACAGGCGCGGCGCAGCGTAATCGGCGCTGTGGCTCAGACTGCGCCGGCCGGCGCGTCGAACATGACGTGCAGTGGCAGTTCGTCTACCTGGCGGGACTCGCCGTCGATCACATGAAAGATGCGATAGAGGTAGGTGCCTTCGTTCGTTATCGGTAAGACATTGATATTGAAAGCCGAGCGCGAACGCCGGCCGCGCTCCAGACTGACTTCGAGTCGCGAAGAGCCGAGTTCTGCGCCCTGCGCATCGAACAGCCGGCATTCGATGATCCCTTTTTCTGGTACCGCAATGTCCGAGCGTTCGGTCTGTACCACCAGCACCGACTGAATCTGCGCCGCCGCCGGCTTGCCGGCGGCCAGCGCATCGCTCATTGCATTCTTGGGTATATGCAGCTCATCGATGATGCCGAACAGCGTGACGTTGCTCGATCGCTGGTCGATCGAGAACCTTTCGCACAGCAGGGCCCAGCGGTGTTTCAAGGACGTGCCTCTTCTCAGCCCTGATCTGTCCGCCGCAGAACCACGCGGCGATTCTGCGCCCGGCCCTCCGGCGTCGAATTCTCGGCGACCGGCTGCGACTCACCAAGACCTCGCGACTCGAGACGCGACGGATCGATGCCCATGCTGATGATGTAGTCGTGCACGGCCTTCGCTCTCTGCTCTGAGAGACGCTGGTTGTAACCGTCTGAGCCATTCGAATCCGTGTGCCCTTCGATGATGCCGGTCGCTGAAGGTACGGCCTTCAGGAATTCCACGGCGAGATCGAGATCCTTGAACGATTCGGGCTTCAGCTTGCTCGAGTCGTTGTCGAAAAATACTTCGAGCTTGCGCGTCAGGCTGCAACCCACGGTGTCAACCTTGTCGCCGCGCGGTGTGCTCGGGCACTTATCGCGACTGTCGGTAACGCCATCGCCATCGCCATCGAGCTCACACCCCACCGTGTCGACGGGTGCGCCGGCCGGCGTGCCGGGGCAGCGGTCGAGATTGTCGGTAACACCATCGCCATCGCTGTCAACGAGCGCGGGTGGCGGCGCCGGTGGTGGGGGCAAGGGTGGCGCTTCTTCAGCGAGGCAGGTATTGCCGCCCCAGTAGAACTGCAGCTTGAGGCCCGCCATGTAGTCGACCAGGCGATCCTGCTGTCCGCCGATAAAATCATTTCGGCCGCGTATCTCGCCGCGCAGGATCATTCCGCTACTGCAGTCTTGGGAGTGCCCGAGCGTCCAGAGCACGCCGGCGCCAAGGTCGACATAAGGATTGGTCGAGTTGCTGGTCAAATCCGGGTTGTCCTCCTGACCGCCGCCACCGATGAGAATGAAAGGCGAGATCCGCGATTCGCGGTAGAACACGGCGAGAGCGTTGACACCGAACGAAGTGATCTCGAGGTCATTACCGCCGGCGCCGTCGAACTTGCCGAGCCACGCGTCGGCCTCGATGTTCCAGTACTTGTTGACTGCCTTGCCAAAGGCGAGGTTGGCAGCCCAGTCGTCATCGACGCTGCGCTCGTCGTCCATCCACATCGCGTGTGCGCCCGGTGCCAGGTACCAGCTGCCCTCGGGCTGGCCAGCGCGCGCACTGCCGGACGCGCCCAGCGCGAGACCTGTCATGAGCAGCGTCGCTGTGTATTTGGCGTTCATTGCACTCTCCCTGCTTGAGCTCGCAAGCGCCGGCGGTTGTTGCTGCGTTGTCGCGCCTGCGGTCGGGCTCGGAATCTTAGCTTAAGAGATGGCGGACGGGGTGATCCGCAGGGCGGGGACCGGAGGCCTGGGCAGAGCCGAAGGCGGCGTGGATCACACGGTCGCCGCTGTGGATGCCGAGCCGTTCTGCCTCGCCGCCCGCGATTTCGATGACCCCGGTGACCACTCCCATCGAACTGATCGTCGCCAGGGATTCGGGTTGTGCCTTGGGGGCGATGCGTATGACCCGTCCATCGGCGGCGACGAACAGCATGTCGAGCGAAATGCGGGTGTTCTTCATCCACATGCTGACGGCCTGTGGCTGCGCAAACACGAACAGCATTCCAGTGAGCGGACGCAACTCAGTCACGAACATCAGCCCCTGTGCCCGGCGTGACGGCGTATCGGCAACCCAGACGGTGAGCTCATGGCGCTTCTCGCCACTTTGGATTTCGAGCTGTGAGCGGGGAAACGCGCTGAGTGGTTCGTGGTCGGCTTCCTGTGGCGCCGACATGCCTGCGGTGCATACGAATGCTGCAATCCACGGCACAACGCGTGCGGCGAGTCGAATCAGGCTCATGAGCTATGGGCTTCGCTGTTGGAGGGGTCGACACCCGTGTAGATGACCTGGCCCGCAAAGTCAAAGGTGCTCATCAGCACGCTGGCATCACCGCCGACCACGTGAGCAGGCTGCATGCAGAAACCGCGACCCGTGATCCGATAGGTGCGTGATTCCTTGCGCCAGGGCGTGATCAACTGCTGCCTGAGGTCATCGATCGTGCACTTGTCATCGCCCAGCGTGCCGTAAATGCGTGCACGACCTTCCTCAATGATCGTGACATTTGCCGGCAGCACGCGACCCGAGCTGCTTTCACTCAGGCCAGCAATACCGAGCACGATCACGAGGCGCTGCTGGCCGCCCTCGAGTGTGCGACTGAAGCTGAGGCGCACCCCGTTCCCGTCGGGGCGGGGCATCCCCTCGCATTGCGTGCCGGAATTGTTCCAGTCGAGTTTCAGATCGAGCGCACCGTTAAGGCGCGCGCGGAGGAACCCGTCACCAGATGCCAGGCATCCACCGGTTGCAATCTTCGCGGCCGGAGCGTCGGGAAGGAGCGGCTTGGCCGTGGTCCGATATCGCTCAATTAGAAATGCGACGGCAACCACCGCGAGCAGGCTGCCGACAATCGCGATCGTGCGTTTCAATCCACGTCCCGTAGCTGCGCTGACGAGGACGCTAGCTTACCGGACGCACGAGCAATGCCTTGGCAAGGTGTCCGTGCATGCTGCCAATCCCCTTGGCCAGGTGCAGCACCAGCGTGAGTACGAGAACACCAAATGCGACCGCGAACGGAATCGCCCACGGCTCCATTCCGTTGATGTCGAGGTCACCCGAGACATGAATGAAGCCAGCAAGGTGCAATGCCCAGAAAATCGGGCCGACGATCATGCCCAGGCCGATCGCAAGTCCCACAGTGGCGATCGCGAAATAAGCGATGCCAAGAGGCAGCTTCAGAATCATGTAAAGGAGCGCGGTCCAGGTGTGACGGTCCTTCAGTATGCCAACGACGCGCTCGTACCACGGTGCGGTGGTCGAGGCGTGTGCCGGGCGTCGCGGCATGCGCGTACCGGTCAGTCCCTCCACCATGCGCCCCTCGGCCATCGCCAGTGCCCGCACCAGGCCGAGGAACAAGAGGAAGAACGGGAAGCCGATGATCAGGATCATTGTTCCGGCGGAAATTGCGAGCCCAGTTACGGCCACCGTGAAGTAGGCAATGCCCGTCACCAGCGACAACAACATGAAGAACAGCGAGGTGTACGCGCGCCAATCGGTGTACACGCTGAAGAATTTGCCCAATGCGCCTCGCGACGGACGGCGGGGCGGGGTGGCAAGCGCAGCGCGGACGGTCGCTTCGGTGGTGCGATACGCATCGGCGACTTCCTCGGGCGCGCCATACGTACTCGCAATCAGCTCGAGAACGTCCGCTACCGATTTGTCCGGATGCTGCGCAACCTCGGCGCGCAAGTACTCCTCGGCATCGTAGAGGGCATCCTGTTGCAAGGCCGGATCCTCGCCGGCGAGAGCAGTCTTCAGTTGCTCGAGGTATTGCTCAACGGAGCGCGGTGCAGAGCGGGACATCTTGGAGATCTCCTGATCAGTCGGTTCGGCCGCTGCTGGGAGCGGGCCGGGTAAAGAGGTCGACGAAGTCGCGCGTCTGCTGCCAGATCCCCAGCCATTGCTGGAGGACCGCGCGGCCTTGCTCGGTGATGCGGTAATAACGGCGGGGCGGGCCGGAGTAGGACGGAACGACGCGGCTGGCGAGCAGTCCGCTGGCGCTCATGTTGCGCAGGACCGGATACAGCGCGCCTTGTTTGACGACATTGAGCCCGGGCGCAACGGCCTGGAGCTGCTTGGCGATCTGGTAGCCGTACAGGTCTTCGTCGGCGCGATCGAGAACCGACAGGAGTACGAGAGCGATCAGCCCGGCATTCAGCTCGCGCTGAAACTTCTTCTCGGCTGGCTCAAGGCCCGCTTCGGAGTCGCTTTGCGGTTCTTCTAACGCCATGTGAGGCCCAAGACAACTCGACTAGCTACAGTGTGCGGTAGTTAATACTACTCAGTAGATACTAGTCAAGAAAGATTTAGCTACTCAAGGCGTTAAGCGAAGAGAGCTTTTCAGAACGTCGCGGGACCGATGCTAGACTCCGCTGCTTTCTCCACTCCCAGTCCATAGCTGAATGAACTCCACCCGTTTTGTCGTCGAGGTCAATCCCGCGCTCCCTCCCGCTCTTGCTCGTCTCGCGGAGCTCGCCAGCAACCTGCGCTTTTCGTGGCACCGCCCGACGCGGGCGCTGTTTTCTTCGCTCGATCCGGAGCTGTGGCGGGACGTCGGCGGCAATCCGCGCGTGTTCCTGCGTTGTGTCGATCAGGCATTGCTCGACCGCGCGGCAACGGACGTTGCCTATCTGGAGCGCTACCGAAAGGTGCTGGCAGGTTTTGACACCTACCTCAACGAGGTCCCGCCCCATGAGAGCCAGGCGAGCCAGGGCACCGGGCTCGTAGCGTACTTCTGTGCCGAGTACGGCTTTCACGAGAGTTTCCAGATCTACTCAGGCGGTCTTGGCGTGCTCGCCGGAGATCACTGCAAGACCGCGAGTGATCTCGCATTGCCATTCGTCGCGGTGGGCCTGCTGTACACCGAGGGCTACTTCACCCAGACGATCGACAAGGAAGGCAATCAGGTTGCCCACTACCGCGAGCACGATCGCGCCGATCTCCCGGTAGAGCCCGCGCTCGATCGCGCTGGCAAGGAGGTGCGCATCTCCTGCCGGCTTGCGCGCCGCGATGTCCACGTACGCGTCTGGCAGGCGAAGGTCGGGCGCGTCCCCGTGTACCTGCTCGACACAAACCTGGCTGAAAACGCGCCCTCTGATCGGGAGATCACGCACAAGCTCTACGGCGGCGATGAGAGCGTGCGCATCCAGCAGGAAATCGTGCTCGGGATTGGAGGCGCGAAGGCCCTGCGTGCTCTCGGGCTCGAACCGTCGGTCTGGCACATCAATGAAGGGCACGCGGCATTCCTGGTCGTCGAGTTGATCCGCGAACAAGTCGCGCGTGGACTCGATTTCGCCGCTGCGCGCGAGGCAGTGGCCGCGGCGTGCGTGTTTACTACGCATACGCCCGTCGCTGCCGGCCACGATGTGTTCAGCCCGGAGCTGGTGCTCGGTCATCTGGGCGAGCTGGTACAGGAACTGAAGATCGATCCCGAGACGTTCCTGCGCCTGGGGCGTCCGCCTCAGGGCGGCAATCACTTCAACATGACGCGGCTCGCGCTCAACGGCTCGCGTCACCATAACGGCGTCAGCCGTATTCATGGCGGCGTGTCAGCTCGTATCGTTGCGGACAACTGGCCTGAGGTGCCCCCGGAAGACAATCCGGTCGGCTACATCACCAACGGCGTGCACCTGCCCACGTTCCTGTTCCAGCCTTGGGCCGAATTTTTCGACCGGTCCCTCGGGCAGAGCTGGCGCACGCATTTGAACGAAGAAGCGTTCTGGCAGCGGTTGTACGAGACCGCCGACGAATCGTTCTGGGCGGTGCGGCAGGCCGTCAAGGTGGAGGTACTGCAGGGATTGCGTGCGCGGTTACAGGTGCAATGCGCACATAACAGCATCAGCGATGCGCACTACCAGCGACTGACCCGCTTTCTCAATCCGGCCAACCCGAACGTCCTGACGATCGGCTTCGCGCGTCGCTTCGCGACCTACAAGCGCGCCACGCTTCTCTTCAACGACCTCGCACGCCTCGCGGCCATCGTGGGCAATCCGGATCGGCCGGTCATCTTCGTGTTTGCCGGCAAATCGCATCCCGCCGATGAGCCAGGACGCAAGCTCCTGCGCGACGTCAACACCATCAGCACCAGCGCTGATTTCTTCGGGCGCGTGATCTTCGTCGAGGATTACGACATGGCGCTTGCCCGCCTGCTGGTCGCAGGTGTCGATGTATGGCTCAACAACCCAATCTCGCCGCTCGAGGCAAGCGGAACTTCCGGCATCAAGGCGGCGATCAACGGCACGCTCAACCTGAGTGTGCTCGACGGCTGGTGGGCGGAGGGATTTGACGGCGAGAACGGCTGGGCGGTCGTGTCAGCCGACACCGGCAACGAGCAGGAGCGCGATCGCGAGGATGCGCAGACCCTCTACGAGCTGCTCGAGGATGAGGTGATCCCTCTTTACTACTCGCGCAACGAGCAGGGGCTCTCGCCGGGGTGGGTCGCCAAGTCCAAGCGCTCGATGGCCACGATCATCCCGCACTTCAACATGCGTCCGGTACTCGAGAACTACGTCGCCGGGCTGTACCGACCTGCAGCACAGTGCGCGCAGGCTCTGGCAGGCGATGGGTTCAGGGGCGCACAGGCGTTGGCGGCCTGGAAAGAGAAGGTGCAGCGCGCGTGGGGCCGCATCGGGTTGCGCCATCTTGGCTCGGTGCCCCGTCGACTCGACTTCGGCGCTCGCCTGCAAACGGGCGTCGCTGCGTTTCTCAACGGACTCGATCCGGGCGACGTGCGCGTGGAGCTGGTCCTGCGACGCGAGATGCCGGACGGTCGCGGGGAGCCGCCGCGCTATACCTCATTTGCCAGCGGCGACGCGGGCGCCATCCCGGGAATCGTTCGCGAGCCCTTCACTTTCGCGGGCGAGCGCGACAGCGATGGCTCCCACGTATTTCGCGTGGATTGCGCGCCGCGCTGGTGCGGCCGGATGAGCGCACAGGTGCGCATCGTCCCGCATCACGAGCTGTTGTCGCACCCCTACGAAATGGGCCTGATGAAGTGGATGTAGGCACCTCACCCGCAGTACTGAGCGAGATCACGCCCGCGAGTGGCGGCACCGTCATCTCCACGGAGCAGGGGAGCTGGTGCAACGGCGCTTGCCGTGCCTCGAGCGGCAACGGATTGCCGAGATTGCTGCCGCCGTAGTACTGCGAGTCAGAATTGAAGATCTCGCGATAGGTGCCCATGCGAGGAACGCCGATCCGGTGCCGTGCCCGCGGCACGGGCGTGAAGTTGAGCACCACCACGATCGTTTCCTCTTCCGAGAACCGCAAGTAGCTGAGCAGTGAGTGCGCACGATCCTCGCAATCGATCCAGCGGAAGCCACGCGGCTCGAATTCGATGCGTGACAGGGCCGGGTGCTCGCGATACAGCCGATTGAGATCGCCGACCAGGCGGCGCATGCCAGCGCGTGCCGGCTCCTCGGCCAGATACCAGGGCAACGCCACGCGAAAGTTCCACTCCGTCGGTTGGGCAAATTCCCCGCCCATGAACAGCAGTTTCTTGCCGGGATAGGTCCACTGGTACGCATAGAGCAGGCGCAGGTTCGCGAAGCGCTGCCATTCATCGCCAGGCATACGGCCGAGCAGCGAATGCTTGAGGTGCACGACCTCGTCGTGTGAGAAGGGCAGCACGAAGTTCTCGCTGTACGCGTACATCATGCCGAAGGTGAGCTGTTGGTGGTGGTGTGCGCGGTGCACCGGATCGTGCGACATGTATTCGAGCGTGTCGTGCATCCACCCCATGTTCCATTTCATACTGAAGCCGAGCCCACCACTCGAGGCGGGGCGGCTCACCATCGGCCAGTCGGTGGATTCTTCCGCGAGCGTGACGGTGCCTGGGAATTCGAGGTGCGTCACGCTGTTGAGCTCGCGTATGAACTCAATCGCTTCAAGATTCCGATTGCCGCCCTCACGATTCGGCACCCAGTCATCGCCCTTGCGGCTGTAGTCGAGGTACAGCATCGCGGCGACCGCATCGACCCTGAGGCCATCGATATGGAAGTCCTCGAGCCAGGAGCACGCGCTCGAGATCAGGAAGCTGCGCACCTCGTGGCGGTCGTAGTTGAACACCAGCGTGCCCCACTCGCGATGCTCCGCCTTGCGCGGATCCGCGTATTCGTACACGGGGCTCCCATCGAAGCGTGCGAGGGCGTGCGCATCGCGCGGGAAATGGGCCGGGACCCAATCGAGGATGACACCGATCCCCGCCCGGTGGCAGCGATCGACGAACCGTCGCAGGCCATCGGGATCGCCATGCCGGCTGGTCGGGCGCGAAATACCCGCTCGCCTGGTATCCCCAGGAATCATCGAGCGGATGCTCGCTGATCGGCAGTAACTCGACGTGCGTAAATCCGAGGCCCTGCACATAAGGAACGAGGCGCTCGGCGATCTCCTCATAGCTCAGGAACTCCCCGTCATCTCTTCGCTGCCACGAGCCCAGGTGCACCTCGTAGATCGACATCGGCGCATGCAGCCAGTCGTGGCCGGCACGCCCTGCCATCCAGGCATGGTCCTGCCACGCGTGTGCGGGGGGAGCTGCAACAATCGCCGCCGTGGCAGGGCGCCGCTCGAATTGCCGCCCATAGGGGTCGGTCTTGAGGTGGATGGTGCCGTTGTCGCGATTACGGATCTCGAATTTGTAAAGAGTTCCGGGGCCGATCCCCGGAATAAAGAGCTCCCATACGCCGCTCGATCCGCGTACCCGCATCGGATGACGGCGGCCGTCCCAGAGATTGAACGGCCCGACCACGCTGACGCGCTCCGCGTTGGGTGCCCACACGGCGAACTGCACGCCGCCGATCTCATCGACCGTACGAGCGTGCGCGCCGAGGAATAGATGCGCTCGTCGATGCACACCGCTGTTGAACGCACTCAAGGTGCCTGCGTCGATGAGCGGCGCGAAGGCGTAGGGGTCGGCCACTTCGAATACGCCGCCGCCATCGTCCTGCCACGAGATGGTGTAATGGGCTGGTAACGTTCCAGGGGTTCCGTGCCAGAAGAAGAAGTCGCTCGAACCATGCCGCCGCAACTCGTGGGTGCGGTTGGCGCGCACATGGTGCGTCGCCGGCAGGTAGACGATCAGCACTTCCTGGCCGGCCCATTCGTGGCGTCCCAGGATGGAGTGAGGATCGTGGTGCCGGGCGTCGCGGATGCGCTCGAAGTCGCGCTCCAGGCTCGCGAGCAGCTCACGCATCTCGCGCTGGCGTGTTGCAGTCATCGGCTTCAAAGGTAACATAGCCTCGCAATCTCGCCGGAGCGCACCTCGCCTCATGCCGAAGCAACCCGCCCGCGCCTCTTCGGGTCGCTACGTCAGCCGACTGACCAGCGGCACACTGGCCGTCATCATGGCGGGCGGGCGTGGCGAGCGTCTGAAGGCGCTCACCGATCATCGTTGCAAGCCGGCGACCCCGTTCGGCGGCAAGTTCCGCATCATCGATTTTGTCCTCTCGAACTGCGTGAACTCCGGCATCCGCCAGATCTGCCTGCTCACGCAGTACAAAGCGCAATCGCTCATTCAGCACGTGCATCGCGGTTGGGGGTACTTGCGCGGCGAGTTCGGCGAGTTCGTCGAGATCATCCCGGCGCAACAGCAGATCGGCGTGCATTGGTATCGCGGCACGGCCGACTCCGTGTTCCAGAACATGGATCTGATCCGTTCGCATCGACCCACGCACGTGCTGGTGCTCGCGGGCGATCACATCTACAAGATGGACTACGGTCCGATGATCGCCTATCACGTCGAGAAGGGCGCCGACATCACGGTCGGCGTGGTCCAGGTGCCGCGCGAGCGGGCACGCGAGTTCGGCGTGATGACCACGACCGAGTGGAACCGGATCATCAAGTTTGCGGAAAAGCCGGCAAATCCCGATCCGATCCCTGGCCGCGACGACGTGGCGCTCGCCTCGATGGGTATCTACGTGTTCAACACGCGCCTGCTGGAGAAGCTCCTCACCGCCGACGCGGACAATCGCGAGTCGGCTCATGACTTCGGCCGCAACATCATTCCGGACGCACTCGAGCGCCTGCAGGTGTTCGCGTATCCGTTCCAGGATGTGCGTACGCGCGCACAGAGCTACTGGCGCGACGTCGGCGATGTCGATGCCTACTATGAAGCCAACATGGAGCTGGTGCATGTCGATCCGGAGCTCAACATCTACGATCAGCAGTGGCCGATCTGGACCTACCAGTTGCAACAGCCGCCCGCCAAGTTCGTCCTGGACGAGGAGGGTCGGCGCGGCATGGCGGTGAATTCGATGATCTCGAGCGGTGCGATCATTTCGGGCGCCTCGGTCACCCAGTCGTTGCTGTTTTCGGGCGTGCATGTCCAGGAGCGCAGCACGATCGACAGATCAGTCGTGCTTCCGGACGTGGACATCGGCCAACGCTGCATGATCCGTCACGCGATCCTGGATGAAGGCTGCGAGATTCCGGACGGCACGCGCATCGGGCTCGACGCCGAGGCGGATGCCCGCCGCTTTCACGTGACGGAGCAGGGCGTCGTGCTGGTCACTGCCGACATGTTGAGAGACCTCGAGGGGTGAGCCAGGCCGAACCGTTGCGCGTGGTGCTGTGCTGGCACATGCACCAGCCCGAGTACCAGGACCTGATCACGGACGAGCACGCGTTGCCGTGGACCTACTTGCACGCCATCAAGGACTACGTCGACATGGCGGTGCATCTGGAAGCGCAGCCCGGCGCTGCCGCCGTGGTCAATTTCTCCCCGATTCTGCTCGAACAGATTCGCACCTACAGCGCGCAGATCTCCGCATGGCAGCGCACGGGTGAGCCGATCCGCGATCCGGTGCTCGCGCTCCTCACGCCCGACGGCATACCCCAGCATGCCAACCTGCGTGCAGCGGCGATTCGCGTTTGCCTCAAGGCCAACCGCGAACGTCTCATTGAGCGCTTCGCGCCTTACAAGGCACTGGCGGTTCTGGCCGACGCCTTTCTCGAAAAGGATGCAGCGGCCTATGCGTCGCGCCAGTTCGTGCTCGACCTCGCAGTCTGGTATCACCTCGCATGGCTCGGCGAGACTGTCCGGCTCGGCGATCCTCGAGCGCAGGAGCTCATCGCCAAGGAGCGCGACTTCAGCGTGGCTGATTGCCGGCTGCTCATCGAGATCATCGGTGACATTCTCTCGGGCCTTCTGCCGCGCTATCGGCGTCTGCTCGGCAGCGGACAGGTCGAGCTCTCCGTAACGCCCTGGGGGCATCCGATCCTGCCATTGATGCTCGACTTCAGAAGCGCGCGCGAATCGCAGCCCGCGCTCGAGTTACCTGCCGAACGCGAATACCCGGGAGGCGACGATCGGGCGCGCTGGCACATTGCGCGCGCCATCCAGTCCTTCGTGGAGACTTTTGGCGTGCGCCCCAAGGGATGCTGGCCGGCCGAGGGCGGTGTCAGCGAGCGCACGCTCGCGCTGTTCGACGAATTCGGTTTCGACTGGATCGCGACGGGCGGAGCGGTTCTGCGCAACAGCCTGGCGGCGTTGGGCGCATCCGATGCCGAGCGCAGTGCCGCTCGGCTACACCGTCCATATCGTCTGGCGGATGGACGCGTCCGCTGTTTCTTTCGGCACGATGCACTCTCCGACCTCATCGGCTTTACCTATTCAAAATGGCACGGCGATGACGCTGCGGCCAACCTGGTCGAGCATCTGGAGCATCTGCACAAGGTGCTGCCCCCTGAGGAGGAGCACATCGTTGCGATCGTGCTCGATGGTGAGAATGCCTGGGAGTACTACCCTTTCAACGGCTATTACTTCCTCAAAGCGCTGTACGAGAAGCTCGCCGAGCATCCGCAGATCCGTCTCACGACATTCTCACGCTGCCTCGCCGACGGTGTGAACGCCGGCGAATTGCAGAGGCTGGTCGCCGGCAGCTGGGTCTATGGGAACTTCTCGACCTGGATCGGCCATCCGGGCAAGAACCGGGCATGGGAAATGCTGTGCGAGGCCAAGCGTGCCTTCGACCGCGTGGTGGTGGAGGGCTCTCTCTCCGAAGAGGAACAGAACGCTGCCGAGCGCCAACTGGGTGTTTGCGAGGGCTCGGACTGGTGCTGGTGGTTCGGCGATGAGAATCCGGCCGAATCGGTGCGTGCCTTCGACGTCTTGTATCGACGCCACCTTGCAAACCTGTACCGGATCCTGGAGGAGCCAGCGCCTGCCGCACTCGACGCGCCGATCGCGTACGGCCACGGGACGCCTGAGATGGGTGGCGTCATGAAGCGCAGTGCATGAGCTCGCTCGATCGGCGCCGTGCCGGCGTGCTGCTGCATCCGACCTCGTTGCCGGGAGCGCAGTCCGGCGGTGCGTTGGGCGCCAACGCCAGGCGTTTCATCGATCTCATCGCTGACAGCGGATTCAGCGTCTGGCAGATGCTGCCGGTGGGGCCAGTCGATGCCGATCGTTCGCCGTACTTCTCACGCTCCGTGCACGCCGGCAACGTCGACCTGATCGATCTGGAGGAGCTCGCGACACGCGGCTGGACGCGCGCCGAGGCCTCAGCACACGCCGGCGAAGCACCTGCGCACTTTCGGGCGCGCAAGCTCCTCGAAGGGCTGATCGGCTTCGAGAACCAGGCCGATCACGACACGCGGCAGGACTTCTCGTCTTTTCTCGCCGCACACCGGCACTGGCTGATCGATGACGGCCTGTTCCTGGCGCTCAAGGCCCAACATCAGGGCCGGCCGTGGTGGCAGTGGCAGCCGGAGCTTCGCGACCGTTCGCCGGCGGCGATTGCAGACGCACACAGACGCCATGCCGCAACCATCGAGCAGTTCGCGTTCGAACAGTACCTGTTTCACGTTCAGTGGCAGGCGCTGCGAGCGCACGCACGCACACGCGGTGTCCTGTTGTTTGGCGACATCCCGATCTACGTCGCTCATGACAGCGTCGAGGTCTGGGCACATCGCGATAACTTCCAGCTCGATGCGGCCGGCCAGCCTCTCGGGATTTCCGGCGTGCCACCCGATTACTTCTCGGCGGATGGCCAGGTGTGGGGAAATCCGCTCTACGATTGGTCCGCGCAGGAGCGCCTGGGGTTCAAATGGTGGATCGCGCGCTTCGCGACGCAGCTCGAGCGGTTCGACCTGCTGCGCATCGATCACTTTCGCGGGCTTGAATCCTATTGGGCCATTCCATCCGGCGCGACGAGCGGGCGCGACGGCGAATGGCGGTCCGCGCCGGGCGAGAAACTTCTCCGCGCCCTGCAGAGCGGTCTCGGGCGATTGCCAGTCATCGCTGAAGATCTCGGCGTCATCACGCCGGCAGTCGAGCGGCTGCGCGATGCATTTCATCTGCCCGGCATGCGCATCCTGCAATTCGCCTTCGATGGCACACCCACCAACCCTTACCTGCCGCACAATCACAGCCGCAATTGCGTCGTGTATACGGGCACGCACGATAACGACACGACACGCGGCTGGAGCGATTCGCTCGATGAGAGCACACGCCAGCGGGTCGCGGACTACTACGGAATCGCAACCGAGCAGGTGCCACAGGCGCTGGTGCGCAGCGCGCTCGGTTCCGTGGCGAGGCTCGCCGTGCTGCCACTGCAGGACCTTCTGGGCCTGGACTCGCGCGCGCGCATGAATACGCCGGCGACCACCAGAGGTAATTGGTCCTGGTCCTTCTCCTGGGACCAGGTGCCATCTCAGTTCGTCGCGGATTGGCGGCGTCTGAACGTCATGTACGGCCGGGCGTAGACTATTCGCGCGCCGTGCCGGCAGGTCGAAACGAAAAGGAGAGGGAGATGCGATGGAGTGTAGGTCTGATGGCAGCCGCGCTTCTCACCGCGTGCGCAGCGACCAAACTCGAGGCTCCGAACCTTCACGTCGTGAACATGGAGATGCTGGACAGCAGCAGCTTCTTCACGCAACGCGTGAAAGTGCGCGTGCACGTGCAGAATCCCAACGACATCGAGCTCCCGATCAAGGGGGTGAGCGCGACGCTCTTCGTGCAGGGTGAAAAGTTCGCCACCGGCGTGTCGGCAGAGCCCTTCACGGTCCCGGCGTTCGGAGAGGGGGAATTTGACCTGCTGGTCGACGCAAGCGTGGCGGGCGTACTGATCCGCGTCCTCGGCAAGGGTAAATCAGATCAGTTGATGCAGAGCGGCCTCGACTACCGGTTGACCGGCAAGGTGAGCCTGTCTTCGGGGATGATCCGCTCGATCCCGTTCGATGAGACGGGCACGCTCAAGCCGCCGGAGTCGACACCGCCGCTGCAGTCATCGCCCTGATCGCGAGCACGAGGCGGACCGGCGCGACTGCTCTATGCAGCTCGCACGCGCACGGTCTCGCCGATCGTATTCATGATGTAGCGCAGCTGGTCGTAGTCGGGATGGCGGACTCGCATCCACGCGTTCGCCATGTATCCAGCTTCGACGGGTTGCGTTGGCGTGCCCGCAGGCGGCAGGTGCGCGGCGACGATGCACTCGCCGAACTCGCGCCCGATACGATCCATACCCTCGTAGCCGGAGATGCGCCCATCCCGATCCGGGCGCAGCGCGATCATGCCGCAGGCATAGCGGCGTGAGGGCCGCTGGCCGATACGGCCGTGAACCAGCGCCATCGCCCATTCCCGATAGATGTCGAAATCATTGCCCGCGTTGTAGACGTCCCATTGGCCTACGCCCGGCGGTCGGCAACCGATTTCCGAGAACTTCAGACCCTTGGGCCCGAAAAACCATTCCATGTGGGTGGCCGAACTCCCGATGCCAAGCGCCTTGATGACCTTGCGCGCGAGCAGCTTCACCTCGGTGTAACCCGGTGCGTCGATGCGGTTGGTCGAGACGATCTGTGGCGATATCCAGCGTTCGCGCATCGCCTCGAGCACGTTCGGGTAGTAGTGGCTGATGAACTCGTGCACGACCTCGCCACGAATCGTGAGCGTGTCGAGAAATCCCTCGTGTCCCTCGATGAATTCCTCCACGGCGACCGACTGGCCACGATCGATCGCAAACTCGCGGATCGCGCGCTCCAGCTCGGCGTCATTCGAGACCTTGGTGGTCCCCGAAGCACCAGCTCCCGCGCGCGGCTTGAAGATGAGCGGGTAGCCAACCCGGGCGGCAAACTCGCGCGCAGCCTGCGGCGATTCAACGCTGCTCGATTGCGCGCAGGACACGCCGGACGCGCGCAGCGCCTCTTTCATCGATGGCTTGTCGCGACATAGCCACGCGGTCTGCACGCTGGTGCCGGGGATCCCGCAGGCTTCGCGGACCTTGGCGGTGGGCATGATGTGCGCCTCGACCGTCGCCTCGAGACGATCGACCCACACGCGCTTCTGAATGCGGCGCACGGCTTCGAGCATTGAGGGCTCATGCACGACCGATTGGACCTGCTCGTAGTCCGCCAGCCAATGACGCAGCTCGCCATCGAGATAGGCGATCGGCCGCTCGCCGATGCCTACGACGCGCGCGCCCACAGAGTGCAGGCCGCGCACGAATTCGCGCTGGTTATGCGGAAATGCAGGCTCGACGAAGATGACGTTCATGTGCCCACCAATCGCGAGTACAGGTCAACGTACTGCGCACCCTGCTTCTCCCACGAAAAATCCTGCGCCATGCCATTGAGCATGAGGCGCGTCCACGCAGCGCGATCCTGGTACACGTCGATCGCCGCATTGATCGCCCAGGCGGCCGCCTGCGGAGTGTAGTCGTTGAAGAGAACACCGGTGCCCGTTCCGGCATCGGGATCGTACAGCTGAACGGAATCGGCCAGGCCTCCGGTACGGCGCACGATCGGAACCGTGCCGTACTTGAGGCTATACATCTGGTTGAGCCCGCAGGGCTCGTAGAGCGAGGGCATCAGGAACATATCGCTCGCCGCCTCGATCAGGTGCGCGAGCTTCTCGCTATAGCCGCGATGAAACACGATCTTGCCGCGGTGCGCGCGCTGCAGGTTGGTGAAGAATTCCTCGAAGCGCAGCTCTCCGCTCCCAAGAACGACGGCGCGCAGATTGCGATTGGCGAGCACGCGGGGGAGCGCGTCGAATAACAGGTCGATCCCTTTCTGCACCGTCATGCGGGTGATCATGCCGAGCAGTGGCACACGCCGTCCGAGCTCGAGCTTCAGCGTCCGCATCAGGAATTGTTTGATCCGCGTCTTGCCGGCAAGATCTTCGGCGCTGTAGTGATGCGGCAGATGAGGATCGGTGGCCGGGTTCCAAACCGAGTAGTCGACGCCGTTGAGAATGCCGATGACAGCCGCGCCCCGCGCCCGCAGCGCGCCCTGCAGACCCATGCCGTACTCGTCGGTGCAGATTTCGTGCGCATAGGTCGGACTCACTGTCGTGATCACGTCGGCGAAGAGGATGCCATGCCGCAACGAGTTGATGCGCCCGGAGCGGAGCTCGTCTTGATGCAGCAGATGCTGGGCGTCACCCAGGCTGAGATCGCCTGCCGAGCCCGCAGGGAAGATTCCCTGGTAGCCGATGTTGTGAATCGTCAGGACGGTGCGAGTCTCGGCAAACAGCCGGTCCCAGGCGTAGACGGAGCGCAGATACAGGGGCGCGAAAGCGGTGTGCCAGTCGTTGCAGTGAAAGATCTGCGGTGCGAATCCGCCACGCTGGCAGCTTTCGATTGCGGCGCGCGTCAGCAGGAGAAACCGTAAGTGCTCATCGGCTCCGGCGCTGTAGATTCCGGGGCGGTTGTACAGAGCGGGGCAGTGCACGAGATTGACGGAGAGTGAAGAGCCTGGCAGTCGCGCGGTGACAATAGAAAACGTGTAGCGGTGAGTGCCGAGTGCAACCGGCACGTCCTTCAGACCCTCGAGTGGCACTAGGTCGAGCGCGCTGGTGTCGATGCTCGAGTAAAAGGGCAGGAACAGGCGCACATCGTGTCCCTGGCCATGCAGATAGCGCGGCAGGGCACTCGACACATCGGCAAGCCCGCCGGTCTTCGCCAGGGGTGCGACCTCCGAGGCGACGAAACAGATTCGCAGTGGCGCAGGCATGCGCGATCAGTGTAACAAGCCTAAACTGCTGCAAAAGGGCAATGCCGCGGCCGCCAGGTCGCCGGCCAGAAAGCTAGAGAGCGAAAGCGTGGTCATCCTGCTCATTTCTCCGGGTTATCCGGCCGACATGCCTCAGTTCACGCGTGGCCTCGCGGAGGTGGGCGCGACAGTGCTGGGCGTGGGCGATCAGGCGCCGAGCGCGCTACCCGATCTCGTACGCAAGTCGCTCACCGGGTACCTGCACGTGCGTTCGCTGTGGGATGAAGCCGCGGTCGCCGAAGAACTACGCAATTGGCTGCGTGGCCGGCCGCTCGATCGTATCGAGTGCCTGTGGGAACCGGGCATGGTGCTGGCTGCGCAACTGCGCGAAGCACTCGGCATCCCCGGGCTCGACGTCCAGCAGACGCTGCCGTTTCGCGACAAGGAACGCATGAAGCAGGTGCTGGATGCTGCCGGCATCCGCACGCCGCGCCATGTTGCCGCGAATAGCGTGGCGCAATGCTGGGAGGCAGCGGAGGGCATCGGTTTTCCGCTGATCTTGAAGCCGATTGCGGGCGCTGGTTCGGCCGATACCTATCGTGTCAACGATGCCGACGAGCTGCGCGACGCGCTGTCGCGCTTGCGGCACATCCCGCTCGTGAGCGTAGAGGAATTCGTCGACGGCGAAGAATTCACCTTCGACACCGTAACGATCGACGGGCGCATCGCCTACTACAACATCGCCTGGTATCGGCCACGTCCGCTGATTGCGCGCTCCAACGAATGGATCAGTCCGCAGGTCATCGCGTTACGTAACGTGGAGCAGCAGGATCTCGCAGGTGGGGTGCGCATGGGACACGATGTCATCCGCGCGCTCGGCTTTCAGACCGGGTTCACGCACATGGAGTGGTATCGCAAGGCGGACGGCGAAGTCGTGTTCGGAGAAATTGGCGCGCGCCCGCCGGGTGCGCACCAGGTCGACCAGATGAACTTCGCCTGCGACTTCGACGTGTTCCGCGAGTGGGCGAATGCGGTTGCGCGCGGCCGCTTCGACACGCAGATCGAGCGCCGCTACAACGTCGCGACGATCTACAAGCGCGCACAGGGTACCGGGCGTATTCGTGCGATCGCAGGTCTGGAGGCGCTTCAGCGCCGGTTCGGCTCAGCCGTCGTCTGGAATACCCTGCTGTCGATCGGCGCGCCGCGACGCAACTGGCGCCAGACGCTGGTCTCCGATGGGTTCATCATGCTGCGCCATCCGGATCTCGGCGCGACGCTCGAAATGGCCGATGCCGTCGGGACCGATCTGCAACTCTATGCAGGCTAGCTCCACCTTTTGATCGCGGTGCATCTCGCTCACGTGGCACTACGCCCGGCAGCGAGGTCGATCGGCTGGCCGTGCCCGGGCCGGGTCGCCGGTTGCGGGACCGCTCCGATGTGCTTCGCGAACCGGTAGGGGCCGAGCAGCAGGTAGATCAACGCCGCAATGGCCAGGCCAACGACCGTCGCCCAGATCAGGACGTCGTAGGAACCGGTCGCCTCGCGGATTCGGCCGGTGACGGGAGCTGCGATGCCGAACAGCAGCGCCATCAGCGCCATCTGCACCGCGAACACAGTCGTGAACGAGCGCAAGCCGAAGTAGCGGGTGTGGAAGAACTGCCCCATCGGCCGATGCGCGCCGAAAGAAAAGCCGAAGAGCGCCGCCGCCACGTAGAGCCAGGTGAGGCCGCCGTCGGAGGCGGAGATGCGCCCCAGGATGATGAAGGACGCCACCGAGCAGAGCGTGAAGGGCACCGACACCTTGGCGGTGTCGATCCGGTCGAGGATGATTCCGCCCACGATCGTGCCGATGGCGCCGGAAATGGTGAACACGGAAAGGTATGTCGCTGCGTTTGCGGGCGTAAATCCTCGCTCGCCGAGCACCGGGACGAGAAACGTCATTAATCCGTTGCCCGGCACCGCCGCAAACAGGATGGCGGCGATGATCAGCCAGTACGTGCTGGTGCGGAACACCTCACGCGCCGTGAGTCCTTCGAGCTCGGGGATCGCCGGTTGAGCCGTTCGCTCACGGCGTGCGAACAGTCGCCGCGAACCACCGACAGCGCCCGGCTCCTCCAGCGTGAAATAGAGCAGCGGCACGAGCGCGAGGATCGTAAGACCCATGATGACGAACAGGCCTCTCCAGCCGAAACGCTCGATCAGCGACTGGATGAGCTGTGGCAGGAAGGCGGCGGCGAGACTCGACTCGAGACCGAACAGAGCGAGCGCCTTGCCGCGGTGCTGCGTGAACAGCGCCGTGAGCACCTTGGCGTAGCCGATCGCAGTCGTGCCGAAGAAGCCGAGGAGTCCAAAGCCCAGGTAGAAATGCCACAGCTCCTGCGTGAACGAAATCGCGATCGTGATCAGGCCCACCATCACCGTGCCGCCGATGATCATCAGCCGCACGCCGGTGCGATCGACCAGGTAACCGAGCAACGGAGCCACCAGGCCGCCGCACCACATGAGCGCCGTGGTGGCATAACCGAATTGCGTCGGCGTCCATTTGAACTCGGTGGTGATCGGCACGAATGCCAGCGTCAGCGCCATCATCGGCAGCAGGCTGCTCGCGAACATCTGCCCGAGCAGGATCGCGCCCGCGATCTTCATCTTCCGGGGGGAGAAATCGGACTCGATCTGCATAGGTGCAGTCACGGTCGCCTGTTGCTGTTGTAGTGCTAAAGTATGCAGCGGCAGCGGTAACGCGAATCGACCGACAGCGAAATGACCCACGCGAGACTTGCCTCGGCACTGGCGGCCTTTGTGCTGGCGGGGCTCACATCTTGCGGCGGCAATGATTCGACCGCTTCAGATCCTCGACCCTCCACACCCACGACGCGTACCTGGCGCATGGGCTTCTCGTCGATTCCACCGCGCTTCACCACCGCGGCCGTCATTCAAGGCATCGATTTGTGGAGCACGCGCGCCGAGCTCGCCGCCATCCATGAAGAGCTGCCGTGGCGGGATCTGCTTTCCGGGATGTCGCCGGATGCGATTCTCGATCGCGACAAGGTGCAGCTCGTGAACTATCTGCGCGGCAAGGGGCTGCTGTTGTATTTCATGGCCGATCTCACCGATGGCCTGTCGCGGGGCGAGGAAGCGCCGCAGTTGCGCGCGCTCGGCCGCAGCCTCACCGAGCCTGCTGTGCAGCAGGCATACCGCGACTATGTGCTTGCGGTCGCGCGCAAGCTCAACCCGGAGTTCATCGGCCTCGCGGCCGAGACCAACCTGATTCGTGCTGCGGCCCCGCGCACGCTCTATGACGCCGTGGTGCGCGCTGCGAATGACGCCGCAGCGGATCTGCTTGCCGCAGGCGCCAGCGGAGCGCTGATATTCAGCGTGCAAGTCGAGACTGCGTGGGGCGTGCTGGGCGGGCCCGGCACGTACGCCGGCATCGAAACGGATTTCACCGACTTCCCATTCGTGCAGATGCTCGGGCTGTCATCCTACCCGTACTTCAGTTTCGCGCAGCCTGAGGATATTCCTGCCAACTACTACAGCCGGCTGCTGAACGGCCGCACGCTGCCGGTGATGGTAGTCGAGGGCGGATGGACGAGTGCGGCGGTCGGCAACGTGCGCTCTTCTCCCGAGCTGCAGGCGCGCTACGTGACGCGCCACGCGCAGTTGCTGGACTCTATCCGAGCGCGCGGCCTGATCCAGCTCGTGTTTGCCGATATCGACCTCGCAACGGTTCCGCCTCCGGTGCCACCGAATCTGCCGCTGTTCATCAGCATCGGCTTGACGGACAGCGACTTTCAAGCCAAGCCGGCGCTCGCTGCGTGGGATGCGCTGTTCGCGATGCGGCACGTGCAATAGCGAGGGCGCGATGTTCGCTCTGATATCGAGGATCTCTCTCTGCCGCGCCGTCCTCTGCGGCTCGACACTGCTGGTGGCTCTGTCGATCGTTTCATGCGTACCAGCTCCGCCGCCAACTGCGGGAGAGCAGCCACGTAGCGTAGTGGTTGGGCCGAGCGATGCACGACGCGAGACGCGACAACGCTTTCTCGAGATGTTCGCCCGGACCTATTTCCCGGGCCGTACCGGACAGCTGGTCATCGTGCCGCGCGAGGGCGACTTCATCACACGGCCCGATCCCGACGTGACTTTCATGCATGGCTCGCCCTGGGCGTACGACGCCTTCATTCCACTCATGTTCGTGGGTCCAGCAGTGAAAACGGGCGAGTACTCGATGCCGGCTGCGCAGCAGGATGTAGCGCCAACGCTGGCGGCTGCGCTCGGCACGCGTATGCCGCCAACCGCGACGGGTCGCGTGCTGCCGATCCTGCAGTCAGACTTCGTGCCGCCGAGAGTGGTCATGCTGCTGGTTCTCGACGGGATGCGCCGTGACTACTTCGATCGCTATGCCGCGTCCATGCCGACGCTCACTGCGCTGCGCGAGCGCGCTGCCTGGTTCAGCCAGTCAAGCGTGAATTTCTTCCCCACCAACACTTCGGTAGGGCATGCGACGCTCGCCACTGGAGCGGATCCTCGTGTGCATGGCATTACCGGCAACAATATCTATGACCGCGTACAACGCCGCCGCCACGACATGTTCGAGGGCGGAACTCCCGGAGACCTGGTGGCGATGACCCTTGCGGATGTGTGGCAACTCGAGACGGCCGGGCGCGCCATCATCGTTGCGCAGGGCACTGTCGAACGCGCGGCAATACCGCTCGCGGGGCATGGGAGCTGCCAGCTGAATGGGTCACCCGTCATTCTCGCGAGCTATAGCCCGCAGAGCGGCGACTGGAATGCGAACTCCGCGTGCTTTCGGCTACCGCTCTACCTCAAGGAACAAAACGCGCGAACGGTGTGGCCAAGCAGCGGGCAATGGCTGGGACACAAGATCGATTCGACGGCGGCGGTGCGGTATTCCGCGCTCTTTCCACGGTTCGAGGCCGATGCGATGACCGCGATGATCGAGCATGAGCCGCTGGGAAAAGACGATGTTGCGGATCTCATCCTGATGAACTTCAAGGTCGCGGACTTTGTCGGCCACAGGTACGGCCCGGATTCGAATGAGCTGCGCGTGACGCTCGGCGAAATGGACCGCGAGATCTCGCGGATGCTGCGCGCGCTCGAGGACAAGGTCGGGAAGGACTACCTGCTCGCCGTGACGGCCGACCATGGAATGCCTTCCGAGCCGTCCTCACCCGATCGGCGGCATTTCGCGCCAGCGCTCGTCGACCTGCTCCACGAGAGGTTCGACCCGGAAGGGAGGCATCTCGTGACCCTCTATGAGCCCGAAAACAGCCAGATTTTTGTCGACGCTGACCGTCTCACACAGCTCGGATTGACGCTGCACGATCTCGCTCGTTTTCTCGAATCGCAGCCGTTTGTCTTTGCGGTGTTTACCGAGGACGAGGTGCGGAGCGCAGCGCAGACGGCGAAGTGAGCCGCCACGCGGCGCCATATACAATTCAGGGTTTCCGTGAAGGAGCAGCAGTCATGGCCAGGATAGTGGGCGGAATCGCCACGTCGCACACCCCGACGATCGGTTTTGCGCTTGATACCGGAAAACAAGAGGACCCCGTGTGGGCGCCGATTTTCGAGGGCTACAGGCCTGTCCAGCAGTGGCTCGCGGCAAAAAAACCCGACGTGCTGTTCCTCATCTACAACGACCACGTGACGTCGTTCTCCTTCGACCACTACTCGCACTTCGCGCTCGGCATCGGCGCCGAGTATCCGGTCGCGGACGAAGGCGGCGGTCCGCGCGCGCTGCCCCCGATCAAAGGGCACCCCAGGCTCGCGCAGCACGTCGCCTCAGGCCTCGTGGCAGACGAGTTCGACCTGTCGTATTTCCAGGGCAAAGGGCTCGACCACGGGGCGTTCTCGCCGCTGTCCCTGCTCTGGCCGCACGACCCCACGTGGCCGGGCGCGATCGTGCCGCTGCAATGTGGGGTACTCGAGTTCCCGACACCGACTGCGCGGCGCTGCTTCAAGCTCGGCCGGTCGCTCCGCAAGGCGATCCAGAGCTATTCCGAGGACATCAAGGTCGCGATCGTCGGCACCGGCGGGCTGTCGCACCAGGTGCACGGCGAGCGTGCGGGCTTCAACAACACGCCGTGGGACATGGAGTTCATGGACACGCTGGTGACGGATCCGGAGAAGCTCACCAACATCACGATCGCGGATTACGCGACGCGCGGCGGTCTCGAAGGCTCCGAGGTGGTTATGTGGCTCATCATGCGCGGCGCGCTGGCGCCCAGGGTGAAGAAGCTGCACCAGGCGTACTACCTGCCGTCGATGACGCCGATTGCCACGCTGATCCTGGAAGACGACGGACCGGATGCGGCGGGCGAATCCTTGCCCGCGTATCGCGAGCGCATCGGCAAGGAGCTCAAGGGCATCGAAAAGCTCGAAGGCACCTATCCGTTCACCCTCGAGCGCAGCGTCAAGGCGTTTCGGCTCAACGAGTTCCTGCACCGGCTGATCGAGCCCGAATATCGCAGGCAGTTTCTCGCGAATCCGGAGCCGCTGTTCGAGGCGGCCGGGCTCACCGAGGAGGAGCGCGACATGGTCCGGCGGCGCGACTGGCGCGCGCTGATTCACTACGGCGTGATTTTCTTCATGCTCGAGAAGCTTGGCGCCGTGATTGGCACGACGAACCTGCACATCTACGCGGCAATGCGCGGCCAATCGCTTGAGGACTTCCAGAAAACGCGCAACGCCAAGGTGCTCTATTCCGTCGCGGGCAAGGATGAAGGAAAGAAGGACTGGGACAAAGCGGGTGCGAAACCCAGCTAGTAGCCGGCATCGCGGTAGTGCTTCTTGCCGCGCAGCGCCTTCTGGTACTCATCCTTGCTGAGGATATTCTCCTCCAGCTTCATGTCGGTGCGCGCGTAGCTGCGGAAGAACTCCGCGATACGTTCCGCTGACTGGGTGACCTCATCGCGGATGTAGTTGATGTCGATGTTGATGCACACGGCGCCGATCACGCCATAGTCCTTGCGCGAAATGGGAATGGTGGTGCACTTGAAGCGGCGTGCGCCGATGTTGAGCTCGTAGTTGAGCTTGTCCTGGTTGAGTGCTCGCCGTTTCTTGAGATCGATGAGCAGCGTCGTCGTGCCCATCTCGAGCGAGCGCCCCGTCACTTCGCCGCCCTCTATGGCGGTAATCGAGCGGCTTGGGTTCGAGAGATCGTGCAGCAGCACTTCGATTCCCATGTTGGGGAATGTCCGCCCGATCAGGCGCGCGAGATTGCGGTAGTTCTCCAGGAACTCGCGCGTGTCGTCCACGACACCAGCGCCGTGGTATCTCGAGAAGAGCTTCTCGTACGCCTGCCGCTCCTGGGCGTCCAGGAGGTCGCGTACGTTGTTCTGTTCACCGATGAAGATCAACTGTCGCGCGGCGCGTACATCCGTGTTGCGCAGGAAGTAGTGAATGCCGAGGCGGAAGTCGCGCAGGTTGAACTCGGCGAAGTTCTCGGGCGTCGGCTCGTAGGGGTAGAAATCATAGTCATCGAGGCTGCGCCCCTGCTGGCGCCGTCGTTCGCGGTACCTGCCGATCAGGAAGCCGCCCGCGAACAGGAGCAGCGCCACGGCGAGCTCTGAGAGGGTGCTGCTGACCCACGGATTGTTGAGCAGGTCAGCCACGCATCACACCAGCTCGCCGAGATACTTCGGCAGCATCTCACGCCATGTCACCCAGTTATGGTGACGATCCCGGCCCCAGAGGTCCACGCGGTTCGGCACGCCCTTGGCGCCGAGTACGTGGGCGATCCTCCATGACTCACTGGGATCCTCGTAGTCACCCTCACCAGTAGGAATGACGATGAACCGTTGCCGCAGCCGCTGCAGCTGTGGCCCGTCCTCGAGTCCCGGCAAGTAATGAAGCGGCGATGAGAAGTAGAAGTCCTGGTTGATCTTGCCGTCCAGATACTTCGACAGGTCGAAGGTGCCACTCATCGCTACGGCGAGCTTGAAGACGTCCGGATGCCGGCAGATGCTGGCGACGGCATTGAATGCGCCGATGGACGCGCCCGCTGCCACGACTTCGATCTCCTTGCTGGCGCAGTCCTCGCGGATGAGCGCGATGACCTCGTTGTAGATGTAGGCATCGAACAGGTTCTGGACGCGCGAGCAGTATTCGGCTGAATGCGTGCCCTGCAGCCAGGTTTTCCCGGCGACGCTGTCTAGCGAGTAGACCTTGATGCGCCCGGCATCGATCAGGTCGCCGAGCACGCGCACCAGGTGAAAGCGCTCGACCTCCTCGTAGTCTCCGCCAGCGGTCGGAAACAACAGCACGGGCGTGCCGAAATGACCCCAGCGTACGACGCGTGCCGGCTCGGGGAGGCGTTGTGTGTTCCAGCTCCAGTTCTTCTTATCCACGTTTTCCCTGCTGGCATGCGCCCCACGGCGCTCGTGTTCAGACGGCAGCCACCTTGCCTTCGACCTTGCGCCATTCCTGGATGCGACTGAAGAAGAGCTCGGTGAATTGATCGATCTCGTGCACGGGGTAGAGCGCGGTCACTTTCTTCCGGACCGCATCGCGCGCCTCGGCACTGCCGAAGAACTCGTACGCAACTGCATCGAGGTGCGACAAGTGCTCTGCGCAGAACTCGCGAAATGCATCGGTGGCGAAATGCTCGCGGGCGAGAAGCGCGTACCCACGCAGCTTCTCGTGTGGCGACAGGTCCTTCGCGGCAATCCTGAAGTACGGTTCCCAATCCAGATTCTTGCGCATCGCGCGCTTGGTCGCCGCGCAGAAAATCGACCAACGCAGGTTCGCCTTGATGAGCCACGGAAAGTGATAGTGAAGGGAGGTGACCTGTGAGTCGGGGCAGGCGTTGGCGAAGTCGATCGGGTACCACTCGCCGCCCTTGAGGAGCGCCTCGCAGGAATTGAAGTCCCAGCCGAAGAAAGCGTTGATGGTGAGCGTGATGTCCTGGAGCTTCCGCTGCTCCTCGGCAGAGATGAAGTCGCGATCCATCCGGTAACGATCATGAAGCGGTGCGGAGGGGTCGTAGTTCACGACGCGCGTCTGCGGCCCGAGGCCAACACAGCGGACGAATCGGTCGTACGGGATGACGCCCGCCTGCAGATGCATGATCTTGGTGCCGCTGGCTTCGTAAGCCGCACGCAACGCCGCCTCGTCGTCGATCTTGGTCACGCCGACCCAGCCGCCACCGTCGTAAGGCTTCATGAACAAGGGATACGCAACCTGCTTGCCAATCGCGCCGACATCGAAGAGCCGCGCATACCGTTGCAGCGTCGCCTCGAGATCGGCGCTCTTGTCATACGCCTTGGGCGGAACCATCCACGTTTCTGGAATCGGTAATCCGAGACGCATCATCGCGCAGTACGTGGTGTGCTTTTCGTTCGCCTGTATCGACCACGGGTTGTTGAAGACGTAAAGATCGTCCAGCACCACCGCTTTTTTGATCCACTCGCGGCTGACGTGATACCAGTGCGTGAGCCGGTCGATCACCACGTCATAGCGACAGGGCTGGCACAGGTTGAACGGTTCGATAGTGACGCGGCTCACTTCGAAGCCGATAGTGTCGCCCTTCCATGCGATGTTGAGCTTGAGCCGGCGCATGATCTCCTCGAAGCAGATCGGCCAGCAGATATCGGCGCCGAGCGACAGGCCAATTTGGCGGGTGAGGTGGGCCATCAGCTATTCATACACCATCCACAACGGACCCGGAAACAGCCACGAGAGCCCGGTACGCAGGCGGTCGCGCCAGTTCTCCCAGTTGTGGCCATCGCGAACCTCTTCGTAGCGCACTTCGATACCCTGCCCGTTGAGGAGCGGCACCATCGAGCGGTTCTCGTAAATCAGCGATTCATAGATGCCGCAGCTGAGGTACATCCGGTCCGCAGGTCGACCCGGGGCGGCGCGAAACTCGTTGACGAAGCTCGCGACGGGATCGAAGACCGGCCCGCGGCGATGATGGCCGATGTCGGCGAAGGCGAACGAACCCGACTGCAGGAGCAGGCGCCCGAACAGGGCGGGGTAACGCCACGCGGCGTGGAGCGACGCCACGGCGCCGAAGCTTGCCCCCATGAGGCCGCGGCCGGCGGGTTCATCGAGCAGCGGATAGTGCGAGCGCATCAGCGGCAGGACCTCCTCGGCGAGAAAACGCGCGTGCTCGTTATCGCCCGCGTACTCCGCCAGCCGATCGGGTGACTTCGTGAGGCAAACGATCATCGGCGGGATCTCGAGGCGATGGATCAGGTTGTCGAGCACGGTCTTCAGGTGCGCGAAGCGCAGGTAGTCTTCTCCGTCGTGCGCAATCAGGAGTGGATAGCGGCGGCTGCGCCGGAAGCGGGCCGGAATGTAGGTCAGAAGTTGTCGCTTCGAATCGAGCGCTGCGCTGCTCAGGGTCATCTCTTCCAGCGCTCCGAGCCGGGCCTGTGGATCCGGGAGGGTCCATCGCGGGCGCTCGTAGCCGTAGCCCTGGCAGACCGAATTGGCCCCGAAAGGATCCACTGCCTTCACCGGGTTGAGCGGATCGGTGATCCATTCGCTGTCCGGTCCGCGAACGATCTCGAATTTGTATTCGATACGTGAGTTGGGCGGCAGATCGATTCGCAACAGCCACAGGTCCGTGTCCGGCACGCGCTCCAGCGGTTGCGCCGTCGGCAATCCGTATATCCAGCAACGCAGCAGCACTGTGTCCGCTACACCGCGATACACGAAGGTCACTCCGGTCGGGTCGACGAGTGGAAAGCGATTCGTCGCGATGAATGTATCGACGGTCGCGGGGGCAGGTTGCCCACTGGCGAGCAGATCACGCAGGCTCATGCGGTGCGGATCTCGGCGAGCGCGCCGCTACGACTGAGCTGCCAGGCTGCGTGCGTGCTGGCGAGCCGGCCTTCGCGCCAGTGCACGAACGAACCTTCATCGAGCGTGAGGCAACGCGCCGGTGCGAAGCGGCGCACGAACTGCGACACATTCTCGTACTCGTGCAGCGCGAGGCGGGTTTGCGCCGAGGGTAGCGGCACAACGCCGCGTGCCAGGCCGAGACCCGCGTCGAAGACCTCCGCAATGCCAGCACCCTGCGGCGGGTGATCGTGAAACAGGACAATGCGCTCGCTCAGCGCCATGGCGCCGGCCGACCAGGCAATGATCGTCTTGCCGGCAAGCAACCGCTGCAGGTCAAAGAGCCGCAGGCGATTCGCGAGCACGGCGACATGGCCGCCCGCAATCAGCACCGCGGCTGCGCCCTGGATCTGGCGGCGCAATGCCTCGATGTGCGAAACGACGGGTGCGCGCTGCTGCACGCGCAGCTTGCGGCGAAACGTCGCGTGTTCGCGTTCGATGCCGCAGAGATGTTCGCGATCGAGCGCACGCAACACATGCAGAGCGGAACGGCGCGCCCGCCGCACCAGTTGCGGATCGCCCTCGCGCTCGAGTAACTCGCGGGTCGCGGCGACCGCATGGGCGAGGCGCAATCGATACAGGTCCTGCATCTCGCGCAGACGGAGCTGGCGTGCACGATATGCGCTCTGCAGCTGCGCATCGGCAGCCAACACCTCCTCGGCGCGTGCATACAGCGCCAGGTCCGTGACCGGCACGGCCACATGCGCCCGCAGCTCGTCGATTTCCCCTTCCCGTTCCTGCCAGCCAGCCGAGATCGAGACCAGCGGCCCGGCGATTGACAGCTGGCGCAGCGCGAAAGCCAGGTTGGGCTCGCGAAACTGCGGGCCGAGAAAGATCACATCCGCCATGCACTGCATGATAGCGGACCTGAATTCCCTGTTGTCGCGAACAGGCGTTGGCCCGATGATTGCGCCTCTTTCGGTCGCAACCCGGGTGCCTTCGTGACTGCACGCGCTCTTTTGATTCTGGCTTGTTTACTTTCCGTCGACGTGGCGAGCTCCGCCAACGAGGCCTTCGGCCCGGACTCGCTGTTCAACTGGCAGTTCGTCGGCGATCCACAGATCTCCCCGGACGGACGGCAGATCGCCTATGTGCACGTGGGCGCGGATCGCGATCGGGATGACTACACGCGTGAGCTGTGGATCGCGACTGACGCGGGTGCGCCGCGCGTGCTCACTTCCGGCAACAACGACTCCTCGCCGCGCTGGTCGCCGGATGGACGCCGTCTTGCCTTCATTTCCGGGCGCAGCGATAAGCGCCAGATCTTCATCCTGGAATTGGCCGGAGGCGAAGCGTGGCAGCTGACGAGCGACGCGGATGGAGTGGGTGCATTTGCCTGGTCGCCGGACGGCAAACGAATCGCCTTTATGTCGCGAACTGCGCTCGCCGGCGATCCGGGTTTCGAAGAAGAGAAACCAGCAACGAAGGACAAGGAGCATCCGCCCGCGCGTGCACCGTTCGTGACCGAAGACCTCATCTATCGCAATGACGGAGTGCCCGGCTATCGCAGCAGCAAGCGTGCGCAGATCTGGGTCGTGTCGACGCAGGCGGGGCCGAAGCAGTCCGCACAGCGCATCACCAGGACCACATTCAATGTGGGCGAGCCCGCATGGACGGTCGATGGGCGCTCGATCCTGTTCAGCGCCAACGCTCGACAGGACGCCGACTATGCCGCCAACGACAACGAGATCTTCGCAGTCGCCAGTGATGGCGGCGCGGCACCGCGCGCGCTCACCGATCGGCGGGGACCGGATGGGGACCCGTTGCCCTCGCCGGATGGCAAGTGGATCGCGTTCACCGGCTTTGACGAGGCCGATCCGCCACGCAGCAGCACCGTCACCAATCTTTATCTCATGCGTACCGATGGCTCGGGCATTCGCGAGCTGGCGGCCGATCTCGATCGCAGTATCGGTGAGGCAATGCTGAACGATGCCACGGCGCCCGGCGCAAACGGCGGGCGTATGGCGTGGTCTGCGGATTCACGGACTGTGCTGATCGGTGCGGCCGATCGTGGTCAGGGAAGGCTATTCAGCGTCGAGGTAGCGAGCGGCAAGTTCAGCGAACTCAGCCACCTCAAGCAGGGCGAGGTGCGCGAATTCAGCCTGAGCCGCAACGGCCTCATCGCCGCGGCGTTCAATGCATCGGCGCAGCCCACCGAGATCTATCAGTTCGCTGCATCCGCGATCGACAAGCCCTGGAAACAGGTCTCATCGCACACCGCGGGTCTCACACCTGCCAGCGGGTTTTCGGAGTACGAGGAGATCAACTACAAGTCCTTCGATGGCCGGCCGATCCAGGGCTGGATCATCAAGCCACCGGGATTCGATTCGAGTCGCAAGTACCCGATGATTCTCTACATTCATGGCGGTCCGCATGCGATGTACGGAAGCAGCTTCTTTCACGAGTTCCAGGTCCTGGCGCAAGCGGGCTTCGTGATCCTGATCACCAACCCGCGCGGCAGCACCGGCTACGGCGAGGAGTTCGCCAACGTCATCCAGTACCACTATCCAGGCGATGACTATCGGGACCTGATGGCCGGAGTCGACCAAATGCTGACGCGCGGCTACGTGGACCAGAAACGCCTGGGTGTGGCGGGCGGTAGCGGGGGAGGGCTGCTCACGAGCTGGACCGTCGGGCAGACGGGACGCTTCCGGGCCGCCGTCGTGGAGCGCGCGGTGACCAACTGGTTCAGTTTTGTCGGCACGTCCGATCTCAATTACTACTTCGTCACGCACTGGTTTCACGATTATCCGTGGCGTGATAGCGCCGACTACCTGGAGCGCTCGCCGCTGTCATACGCGGACAAGGTGACAACGCCGGTGCTCGTGATCCACAGCGAGCAGGATTACCGTACCGCCCTCGACCAGGGTCTGCAGTTCTATACCGCGCTCAAGATGCTGAAGAAGCCTGCGAAGCTCGCGGTGTTTCCCGACTCCTCGCACGGCATGAGCCGCGAGGGCCGGCCGAGCCAGCGGGTCGCGCGCCTGACGCTGATCAGGGATTGGTTCGTCGAGAAGTTGAGCGCGCTGCCGCAGGAACGCGACAAGAAAGACGAGCAGACCGCGAAAGCGAACGTCGACTAATCGCCGTTGCCGTTGGGTTTTCGCGCCTCGCCGCCGCCCGCGGGCGCCGACTGCGTGTTCTGCTCGCGCAGAAAGCTTGCGACGCTTTCCTGCAGGCAGCAGGTCATGGCTTCGTGCTTCCCGTTACCGTAAACGCGGATGATCGACTCGAGCAGTTGCGTCGACAGGATCGGCTGGCCGAACTGCTCCTGCTCGGCGATGACCTGCAACAGGATGAGACGCGTGATGTCGGCGCCGGTCTTGTCTTCGATCACGCGGATCTTCTCGCCATCGATGATCAGAGCGCGAATATCCTCCAAAGTGACGTGTCGGCTCACCGTCGAATCGTACAGCCGCCGATTCGCGTACTTCTTAATGGTACGTTCGGACCCCATGGCGGGCAGTGTACCCGATTGATGCGCCAGAACTTGAGAAGTCGCCGCGAAGCCACGACCATAGCCCGCCCAGCCCCAGCCCAGGGGTTCCTACGTGCCCTAAGGAGCCACGATGATCTACGACAATATCCTCGGCACCATCGGCAAGACACCGATCGTGCGCATCAACCGGCTCGCGCCTTCGAATGTGACGATGTATGTGAAATGCGAGTTCTTCAATCCGCTGGCATCGGTCAAGGATCGACTGGCGATCGCCATCATCGAGGATGCGGAACGGCGCGGGACGATTCGCCCGGGGCAGACGGTGGTCGAAGCAACCTCGGGCAATACCGGTATCGCCCTTGCCATGGTGTGCGCGGCCAAGGGGTATCCCTTCGTCGCCACCATGGCCGAGAGTTTCTCCGTCGAGCGACGCAAGATCATGCGCCTGCTCGGCGCGCGGGTGATTCTGACGCCGGCTGCAGAACGCGGCACAGGCATGGTGCGCAAGGCCGAGGAGCTGGCGAAAAAACACGGCTGGTTTCTGGCGCGTCAGTTCGAAAATCCGGCCAATCCCGAATATCACCGCAACACGACCGGCCCGGAAATTCTCAGCGACTTCGCCGGCAGGCGGCTCGATCACTGGGTGACCGGCTGGGGAACGGGCGGAACGCTCACCGGCGCAGGCCAGATGATCAAGCTGGCGCGGCCTGATGTGCGCATCACGGTGAGTGAACCCGACGGAGCCGCTTTACTGTCAGGACGCGAATGGAAACCGCACAAGATCCAGGGGTGGACGCCCGATTTCATCCCGGCGGTGCTCGATCGCGAAGTGGCCGACGAGATCATTCCGGTCACCGATGTGGAAGCGATCGAGACCGCGCGTTCCCTATCGAAGAGCGAGGGAATCTTCTGCGGAATCTCCTCGGGGGCCACCTTTGCCGCTGCCCTCAAGGTCGCGAGCAAGGCCAAGAAGGGTGATGTGATTCTGGCCATGCTCCCGGACACGGCCGAGCGCTATCTGACCACGGCGCTGTTCGAGGGTATCCCGGACGGAACCGACGCTGAGCCCTGAAATCCGAGCGCATTAAGGACTCTTAAGAGTCCGGGAATCAGCCCTCAAGCCGGGGTGGTGCAGGCTGTCCATCACTCCGGATCGCGGCGTTGCATTTCTGCAAGGAGACAGCCCTCGAATGAGCAGGCTCAGTTCGGGCCCCGCTCGCGCCATGCTCAGCATGGGCGCGTTGATACTTGTCACGATTGCGCTCGAAAAGTCTTTCCACGGCCTGACGTGGGGGCACCTGCGCGCTGACATCCATGCGCTCTCGTGGGGAGCGCTCAGCGCAAGCGTCGCGGCAATGGTGGCGAGTTATGCGCTGCTGACCATCTTCGACTGGCAGGGACTGCAGGCGGTCGGACGCAAGGTCTCGCGCCTGCGCATGGTGGGCACTGCGTTCATGGCCAATGCACTCGGTCATTCGCTCGGCTTCGCGTACCTGACGGGCGGTGCCATCCGCTTGAAAGGCTATGGCGACAGCGGGTGCACCGCCGCGGATGTCGCGCAGATCGTGTTTCACACCACCACCGGATTCCTGCTGGGCGCGTGGGCCTTGAGCGCGATCACAGCCGTGCTCGTGCCGGAGCAGCTTTCGGCGGTGCTCTGGGGAGCCACGGCACTGTGGCGCTCACTGGGCATCGTTGCGCTCGGCGCCTTGCTGGCACTGTTCGTGTCGTTGCGGGATGTGCCGACGGTCATCCAGTGGCGCAAGTTCCGGCTGGTGCTTCCAGCGCGTCGCGATGCCTGCCTGGCGCTTGTTGTCAGCGTCGCCGAGCTCGCCTGTGCCGCAGCGACGCTCTACTTCCTGTTGCCAGCGACGGCCGCCATCACCTTTGCGAACTTTCTCGGGCTTTACCTGATTGCGATGCTGGCGGGACTCATTTCCACAGTGCCCGCAGGGCTCGGCGTGTTCGAATGGGTGTTGCTGCGCCTGATGCCCCAGGTCAACGCCACCGAGTTGCTGGCATCGATCCTCGTGTACCGGGTCGTGTACTACGTACTGCCGCTGGTCATCGGGATCGCTGCACCAGCTGCAGTCGTGTTCCGCAATCGCGGCCGCACGATCGGTCGATTGCTGGGCGATGTGACGCCTGCCCTGGCCGCGATCGCCGTGTTCGGTGCGGGCGCCTGGTTGCTGCTTGCGGGATCATTGCCGTTGCCACGCGAGGCGCGAGGCGGCACACCATTGGCGCTCCTCGAAGTTTCGCATCTCACCGCGAGCCTGATCGGCGTCGCGCTGCTCGTCCTCGCGCGCGGCATTCAGCAGCGCAATCACGGCGCCTGGGTGCTCACGTTTGGCGCCTTGGGCACAGCGGCAGTGCTTTCGACCCTGCGCAGCGATCCGCCGCTGTTGACTGTCATGATGATCGTGCTGGCACTTGCATTGTGGATCGGCAGACGCCGTTTCTATCGTCCGGCGGCCCTGTTTGAAGCGCGCTTCTCCTGGATCTGGTGGCGCAACGTCATCGTCGTCGTCTTCGGCACCGCCTGGCTCATGCTCTTCGCGTATCGGCATGTACTCTATCAGCACGAGCTGCTGTGGCAATTCGAAGCGGCTGGCGATGCGCCGCGTGCGTTGCGCGCGCTCGTGGTTGTCGTCGTGGTGCTCTCGGCACTCGCCCTGCGCGAGCTGTTGCGCCCGGCGCGTGGCGTCGAGCCCACGCCGGAGGAACCAGCCCTCGATGCGCTCAAGCCGATTCTCGAGCGCGTGACCGAGACCCAGCCGCTGCTCGCCTACCTGGGCGACAAGGCGATCCTCAGCAGCGCTGATCGGCGCGGGTTCGTCATGTACCAGAGTGCCGGCGATTCGTTGATCGCGATGGGCGATCCGGTGGGCGATGTCGCGAGCCGCAACGAGCTGCGCTGGGCGTTTCGCGAGCTGGCCGACCGGCGTGGGCTCAATTGCGTTTTCTACCAGATCGGCAACGAGGACCTGGAGCGGTACCTGGATCTCGGGCTCTCGCTCGTGAAGCTGGGCGAGGAGGCGATCGTCGACCTCGATGGCTTCACCCTCGAAGGCAGCGCCCGCGCCAGCCTGCGTGGGGCGCGCAACCGGGCACTGCGCGACGGACTGCGATTCTCCGTGGTGCCGGCGCATGACATCGAGACATGGCTGGATGAGCTCAGGCGCATTTCCGATGACTGGCTGCAGGACAAGGCCGGTGCGGAAAAGGGCTTCTCGCTCGGCTACTTCTCGCCCGAGTACGTGCGGCGCTTCCCGTGTGCGCTGGTTTTCCACGGCAAGCAACCGGTGGCGTTTGCGAATCTGTGGCTGGCGCCGGCAGGCCACGAGTTGTCGGTCGACCTGATGCGACAGATGCGCGATGCGCCCGCCGGGGTGATGGATTTCCTGCTCATTGAAACGATGCTGTGGGGAAAGGCGCAAGGCTATCGCTCGTTCAACCTGGGCATGGCGCCGCTCTCCGGAATGGCCCGCCATCGCCTTGCCTCGCGCTGGCAGCGGCTCCTGGACCTCATCGCGCGCCGCGGCCAACGCTTCTATAACTTCGAAGGTCTGCGTCGCTACAAGGCAAAATTCGGACCGCACTGGCGACCGCGCTATCTCGCGGCGCCGGGAGGTCTCGCACTACCGCGCGTTCTGCTGGACGTCACGCGCCTGATCGGCAGCGGGATGCGTACGCCTCCTACGCGTGCCGCGGGAGCAGCCGCGAACCATCTTGAAGCCGCGTGAGCTCATGAAACGCGGCTTGGTGCTTCTCAGCGTGTTGTGGATGCTCACGGCGCGAGTCGCTGTTCCGGCGGGCACGCCGGCGCCCGCCGGACATTCCGCGTCGATCGCTACGACGTTTGATTTCGAGGCGCTCGGCCCGATCACGGTGTACCAGCCAACCGGCACGCCGCGAAGTGTGGCGCTGTTCGTCTCGGGCGACGGAGGCTGGAATCGCGGCGTAGTCGACATGGCGCGTGCGCTCGCCGCGCGCGGCGCGTTGGTGGCGGGAGTCGATATTCGCCGGGTGATGAAGCTCGCTCCGCTTCACGATCGGGGCTGCACCTATCCGGCAACGCAGTTCGAGCAGCTTGCTCATAGCGTGGAGGCGCGCTTCGCGCTGCCCCAGTATCACTACCCGATACTCGTGGGCTACAGCTCCGGTGCCACTCTCGCCTATGCGCTGTTGCTGCAGGCGCCGGCCGGTACTTTCGCCGGCGCTCTGAGCCTGGGGTTCGGGCCGGACCTCGAGGCGCCGACCCCATTGTGCGAGGAGAACCTGCTGCGCACCGTGGTCCGCCAATCACCACCAGCCGGTTTTGACATCCAGCCCGTGGCGAGCACGCCGGCACGCTGGATCGTTTTGCAGGGCGATCTCGACCAGGTGTGCGATCCGCAACGCAGCCACGATTTCGTAGCGCCGATCGGCAACGCGCAGCTCGTGATGCTGCCGAATGTCGGCCACGGATACTCGGTACCGAAGAATTGGATGCCGCAGTTCCTGAGCGCCTACGACTCGCTGATCGAGGCCGCCAGTCCGCGCGACGTCGCTTCGAGCGCTGAGCTCGGCAACCTGCCGCTCGTCGAAGTGCCAGCCGACAAGCCCGATGGCGACAGCCTGGCAGTGATCCTCACCGGTGATGGTGGGTGGGCGGGGCTGGATCGCGGCCTCGCCTCGGATCTTGCCTCACGCGGCATCCCGGTCGTGGGGCTGTCCACGCTGCAGTACTTCTGGAAAGCGCGTACTCCTGAAGAGACCGGTGCGGATCTGGACCGGGTGATTCGTTACTACCTGCAGTACTGGCACAAGACACGCGTGCTCGTGATCGGCTACTCGATGGGCGCCGACGTCCTGCCCTTCGCCCTGAACCGGCTCGGCGCGGATACCATCGGTCGCGTGGCACTCGCCGCTGCTCTTGCCCCCGGCACCGAAGCGCAGTTTGAGTTTCATCTCACGGACTGGGTGGGGCAGCATCGCGCGGGTCTGCCGATCGGCCCTGAGGTCGAACGACTCAAGACACCGTTCATCTGCGTTTACGCGCACGATGACTCCGGTACGCTCTGTCCACGACTCGATCGCGAGCGCTTCAAGGTGATCGAGCTTCCGGGCGGACACCACTTCGAAGGCGACTACGCCCGCCTCGCCGCGACTCTGCTGGCGCAATATGACCGACGGGGGAGCCTCAGGCAGGGAGTGCTTTGGTGACCGTGGAAAACAGGACGTTGTCCCCGGAGCCTCCGGGCGGCACCTCCTCGCCTCCTCGTCAAAGTACTCCCCTGCCCGAGGCTCCCCTCTTGTTCATTGCGAGCTAGACTCTGCTAATGCGAATACTGGTGGTCGAGGACGATCGCGAAGTGGCGCGCTTCATCGAGCGTGGCCTGAAGGAAGCGGGTCACACGGTGGACCTGGCGAACGACGGCCGCGATGGGCTGTTCCTCGCCATGAGCGAGCCCTACCAGGCGGTGGTCCTCGATCGCATGCTCCCGCACGTCGATGGCCTCGCGATCCTGCGAGCCCTGCGCGGATCGAGTATCGACACGCCGGTGCTGATCCTGAGTGCGCTCGGCGATGTCGATGACCGCGTCGCCGGCTTGCGCGCCGGTGGCGATGACTATCTCGTCAAGCCATTCGCGGTGAGCGAGCTCATTGCGCGGCTCGAAGTGCTGCAGCGGCGCGTCTCGGCGAACACGGCGGGTCCCATCACCGTGCTGCGCGTCGCGGATCTCGAGATGGACCTGCTCAAGCGCAGCGTGAAACGAGCCGGTGCCAAGGTGGACCTGCAGCCCAAGGAATTCCAGCTGCTCGAGTTCCTGATGCGCCATGCGGACCAGGTGGTCACGCGCACGATGCTGCTCGAAGGCGTGTGGGACTATCACTTCGATCCACGCACCAACGTGATCGACGTGCACATCTCGAATCTGCGCGCCAAGATCGATCGCGGTACCACGCAACCACTGCTGCATACCGTCCGTGGCTCGGGATACCGGCTTGGTCTGGCGTCGGATTAGAAGCCCCGTCTACCTGCTCACGTGGTGCCTGCCACTGGCCGCCGCGGCGGTGCTGGCTCTCGCCTTGTGGCCCGTGTATCGCGAGTCGGTCTACGATCTCGACAAGCAGGTGCGCGAAGCAATCGCCGAGGAAATCCAGGGGCTCGACGAGCACTATCACGAAAAGGGCGTCGAGGCCCTCGCCGAAACCATCGAGCTGCGCGTCCGCGCGCCGGCAGATCCGGATGCGGTGTACCTCCTGACCGATGCAGACGGCAAAGTGCTCGCCGGTAACCTGCGTGCATGGCCGGACGGCGTTCCGCAGGTTGAGCGTCCATGGTTCAGCGTGCCGCAGCCTGATGGGCTGGAACTCGAAGGACGAGTATTCGAACTGAACGGTAACCGACTACTGCTCGTCGGCAGACGCTCGCCGCTGCGCCGGATCGACCAGCACCTCAGAGCGCAGCTTTGGAGTGCGACTATTCTCGGCCTCATCGCTTGCGGCGCCATCGGCCTCATCGCGATCCTGCTGTTTCGCTGGCGCATCTCGAAGATGGCCGCGCGCGTCGACGCCATCGAAAGCGGCGATCTGACGCAACGCCTGCCATTGAGCGGCACGGGTGATGAGCTCGATCAGCTCGCGCGACGCTTCAACTCCGCGTTCGATCGCATTGCGACGCTGGTCGACGGCGCGCGCCACATCAGCAGCGCGATCGCCCATGACATGCGCCGCCCGGTGGCGAGCCTGCGCAACGAGCTCGACGAGCTCAGCCGCGATTCGCGTCTCGATGCGGCGAGTCGCGAGCGTGTCAACCAGGCCATCGAGCGTATCGATGAAATGCTCGCGACCTTTTCCGCCCTGCTGCGGCTCGCGCGCATCGAGGCGGGCAGCTTCGGGCCACGCCACGATGCCGTCGACCTGCGCGCCGTGTGGCAGGATGCCGTCGATTTGTACGAAGCAGTGGCCGTCGAGCGCGGCATGCATATCGTGGCGCGACTGCAGCCGGCGATGGTGACAGGAGATCGTGACCTCTTGTTCCAGGTCGCGCAGAATCTGCTCGAAAATGCCGTGCGTCATGGCGGCGGCCAGATCGACGTCGACCTGCAGACGAATACCGGCGCACGCGTCATCGTGCGTGATCACGGCCCGGGCGTGCCGCCCGATGCCCTGCCGCACCTCTTCGAGCGCTTCTATCGCGTGGATGCAGCCCGCACCAGCAGCGGTTTCGGGATCGGCCTGGCGCTCGTGAAGGCTATTGTGGAACTGCACGGAGGGCGGATGAGCGCGCGCAATGCTGAACCGGGCCTGGCGATCGAGGTCGAACTGCCGCGTTCCGCCTGACATACTCTGAAGCGGCAAACAATGACATACTCCGGCGCCTCGCAGTGGCGCCCGTTTCGCATGAAGTTTCCCCGCACTTTCTGCTTCTCCATGCTCACCGCGCTCCTGCTCGTGCTGGCCGGCTGCTCGGGTGAGAAGTCCAACGCGATGAACAATGCAGCTGCGTTCGGCGGCGGCCCGGATACAGCCACCGGCGTCGTGACTGAGGCGGCGCGACAGGAGGAGTTCGCCTACGAGGTCGAGGCGCTCGGCACCGCTCACGCCAATGAAGCGGTCGAAATCACCGCGAAGGTTTCCAACCTCGTCACGGCGATTCGTTTTCGTGAAGGCGAGCAGGTGCGCCGCGGCGCTATCCTGGTGGAGCTCGACAGTGTGCAAGCGGGCGCGGAACTCGCCGCCGCACGGGCCGCACTGAGTGAAACGCGTAGCCAGTACAAGCGCAGCCAGGAGTTGTATGCGACGCAGGCGCTGTCGCAATCGCAGCTCGATCAACTCGAGGCGACACTGCTCGCAAACCAGGCTCGGGTGACGGGTGCTGAATCCAAGCTCTCCGATACCGTGATTCGCGCGCCGTTCGATGGGCGCACGGGCCTCAGGCGCGTCAGCGTCGGGAGCCTCATCAATCCCGGCACGCTGATCACGACACTCGATGACACGCGGATCATCAAGCTCGACTTCGCGGTGCCCGAGACCTTCATTTCCATCATCAAGGAAGGGCTGCCGCTCACGGCGCGCAGCATTGCGTTCCCGAATCTGGATTTCAAAGGAACGATCGTCAGCATCGACTCGCGCCTCGATCCAACCACGCGCGCCATCACGGTACGCGCGGAACTCCCGAACCCCGACGGCAAGTTGAAGCCGGGGATGTTCCTCAACGTTCGCCTGCAGGAGGAGCGAGGCCAGGTGTTGATGATTCCCGAACAGGCACTCGTGCCCGAGGAAGGCCGCCAATTCGTATTTCTGGTGAGCGATGAGCACGCGCGCAAACGCGAGGTGACCATCGGTCGGCGCAAGCCGGGGAAGGTGGAAATCATTTCGGGCCTCGTCGCGGGCGATGAGATCGTCGTCGAGGGCACGCAGAAGATCCGCGACGGCGCTCGCGTGCGCGACGTCCGCCAGGAGCTCGAGACCGCCAGCCGCGACTGATCCTGGTCTCGTGTCAATCGCTTAAGGTAATTTTAAGTTATTGTTCTAGTTGCTTTTTGTGCCTGCATAGCCCGGCGTTGCGGGCCCCGTCTGTTAAACTGCCGCGCCTTCCGCCCCCAAGGCTTCTGGCGCCCCTCTCGGCCGATCAATGCCTGACCCGTGCGCCCCTAATAATGCCGAAGGCGAGATGAGTCATGGCTGCATCACCGTATCAGCAACTGGAACAGGAATTCCGGCGCCTGCACGCCTTCCGCGGCGCGTTGTCGCTCTTGCGCTGGGACGCGGCGGTGATGATGCCGCGTGGCAGTGCCGATGTTCGGGGCGAGCAACTGGCTGCGCTCGAAACTGAATACCACGCTCTTTTGACGGCACCGCGAGTGACGCGCCTCCTCGATCGCGCGCAGGCGAACTCGCAGGGGCTCGAGGACTGGCAACTCGCCAATCTGCGCGAAATGCGCCGCCAGCGTGATCACGCGATTGCCACCCCGACGACATTGATCTCACGCCTGGCGAGAGCGACCTCGCGCGCGGAAGCACAGTGGATTGAGGCGCGACAGAAGAATGATTTTTCAGTATTTGCGCCGCACCTGGAGGAGGTCGTCGCGCTGGTCCGCGACAAAGCGGCGCTGCTCGGACAGGCGCTCAATCTGCAGCCGTACGATGCACTCGTCGATGAGTTCACCTCGGGCATCACGACGCAGGATATCGATACGCTCTTCAAGGCGCTGTCGCGCAAGCTCCCCTCGCTGATCAACGAAACCATCGAGCTGCAGGCGAAAAACCCGCCGCTGCCACTCAATGGCAAATTCACGGCGTCGAAGCAGCGCCAGCTGGTGGTCGATGTGATGAAGGCGCTGGGTTTTCCATTCGATCGCGGTCGTCTCGACGAGAGCGAGCACCCGTTCACGGAGGGCGTGCCCGGCGATATTCGCGTCACCACGCGCTTTCGATCCCAACGATCCGTTCAACGGCCTGCTCGGCGCGCTGCACGAGAGTGGCCATGCCATGTACGACCTCGGCCTGCCCCTCGCCTGGCGCGACCAGCCGGTCGGGCGCGATCGGGGCATGGCGCTGGAGGAGAGCCAGTCGTTGCTCCTGGAGATGATCGTCGGCCGCAGTCGTTCGTTCGTGCGCTATCTGAAGCCGCTGCTCGAGAAGCATTACGGCGTCAGTGGCCCGGAGTGGGATATCGATAATCTCTATCGGCATCTCAACCGGGTACGCCGCGGGCTGATTCGTGTCGATGCGGATGAGCTCACCTATCCGCTGCACATCATGCTTCGCTACGACTTGGAGAAAAAAATCCTTGGCGGCGAGCTCGCGATTCGCAACATTCCGGAGGCGTGGAACTCGTTCATGGAAGAGCGGCTCGGCGTCCGGCCGCAGAATGACGTCGAGGGATGCCTGCAGGACATTCACTGGGCGGTGGGATCGTTCGGCTATTTCCCCTCGTACGCGCTGGGCGTAATCATCGCGGCGCAGTTCTGGGACAGCCTCCATGCGCAACGTCCCGGCATCGACGAAGAGATCGCCAGCGGCCAGTTCGGTGGGCTGTTCGAATGGTTGCGCAACAACGTGCACAGTCTCGGCGCGAAAGTCTCGATCCAGGATCTGATGAAAAGCGCGAGTGGCAAACCGTTGTCAGCCGCCGCATCGCTCAGGTATCTCGAGACCAAGTATCTGGAACCATCGACATGAGCCCCGTCGCGCTGGCTCTGTCGCGTCTCGCTGGATGCTCCTCGTCGTGCTGCCTTCGCTGGCAGGCGCACATGACTGCTGGCTCCAGGCGGACGAGTACCACCTTCCCGTGGGCGCGAAGCTGGTCGTGCATCTCAACATGGGCGAGGCGCTGAAGCTCGAGGAGGAGAAGGCTTACGAGAAGGAGCACACCGAGCGCTTCGAGCTGCGCCTGCCGAACGACGTGCGCGACCTGCTGGGCGCGGCGAGCGATGGTGTGAAGCCCGTGTATGCCGACGCACTCCCGGCAGCGGGCGCTTTCCTGGTGACGATGGTGCGTGGCTCGCCTATCTTGGAGCTCGACCCGGCGAAGTTCGAAGCGGAAATCGCGCACGAAGGTATTGCGCTGGCGCACGGGCGCTTGCTGGAGCGCGTGCGGTCGTGGTGCTTCCTCAAGCTGCTGGGTCACTCGGGCGAGGACACCGAGACCGACCTGCATCATCGCTTTACCGGCATGCAATACGAGATCGTGCTGCTGCAGAATCCACTCACGATGCATGCCGGAGACGAGCAGATCGTGCAACTCCTCCTCGAGACCAAGCCCCTGGCCAATGCCACGGTTTCCGCATTGCATCGCTCACCGGACGGCGCGCTGGTCGAGTTGCACGGTGTGAGCGATGCCCGGGGTGTCGCGAGATTCACGCTCACTCAGCCCGGCGTCTGGTTGGTCCGTAGCGTGCACATGCGGCCGTGCAAGGGGTGCAAGGATGCGGACTGGGAGAGCTTCCGGGCCGCATACAGCTTTGCCGTGCAATGACGACACCGCGTCCGATCTTTGGCATGAAATCATGGACATGAAGAGCGCCTTGCCGGCGAACAATCTCTCCAACACCACGCGGCGCCTGCAGGCGCGCCTGCGCGGCCTGGTCGGCAAGGCGATCGAGGATTACGGCATGATCGCCGCGGGCGATCGGGTGATGGTTTGCCTGTCCGGCGGCAAAGATTCCTACACGCTGCTCGATCTGCTGCTGAGCCTGCAGCGCAGCTCACCGGTGCGCTTTGAGCTCATCGCGGTGAATCTCGATCAGAAGCAGCCGGGTTTTCCCGCGCACGTGCTGCCCGAATATCTGACGGCGCTCGGGATGCCTTTTCATATCATCGAGCAGGACACCTACCGGGTCGTGAAGCGCGTGGTGCCCGAAGGCAAGACGATGTGCGGCCTGTGCTCGCGCCTGCGACGCGGGGCGCTTTACCGCTATGCACGCGAGCAAGGCATCACCAAGATCGCACTCGGCCATCATCGCGACGATCTCATCGAGACGCTGTTTCTCAACATGTTCTTCGGCGGCAAGCTCAAGTCCATGCCACCCAAGCTACGCTCCGAGGATGGTCAGCACATCGTGATCCGCCCCCTGGCCTACGTCGCGGAACGCGACATCGAACGCTACGCGCGCGCCCGCGAGTTTCCGATCATTCCGTGCAACCTGTGCGGATCGCAGCAACACCTGCAGCGCGTCGCGATCAAGCAGATGCTGGCGGATTGGGAGAAGGAGCATCCCGGACGGCTCGAAGCGATCGGCAGCGCGCTGCGCAATGTCGTCAGCTCGCACCTTGCTGATCCGCAGGCCTTCGATTTCTCTCACCTCGCGCCCGTGCGGCACGAATAGGATTCGCGTGGGCGAACCGGTCGCCTCAGAAGTACCAGCGCCACCGCTGCCGAATACCTACTGGATCGAGGCGGGACGATTGCTGGCGGGGGAATATCCGGCCACGCCCTCGCGCGCCGACACGCTGTTTCGCCTCAACAAGCTCCTCGCCGCCGGCATCACCTGCTTCATCGATCTCACCGAACCCGGCGAGCTCGCGCCGTACGACACGCTGCTGCCCAGTGCGAAGACTCCGAGCGGCCTGTTCGTGATGTATGTGCGCAAGCCGATCCGCGACCATTCGATTCCGCACACGCGCGAGGCGATGCTCGAGATTCACGAGTACCTCGATCGCGTATTCGCCGCCGGGCACAACGTTTACCTGCACTGCCACGCCGGGATCGGCCGCACTGGCATAGTGCTTGGTTGCTACCTCGTGCATCGGGGCATGCTTCCTGACGCGGCGCTCGATCGGCTCAACGCGCTGTGGCGATTCAATGCGCGCTCGAAGGATTGGCCGCATACGCCGGAAACCGACGAGCAGTACGAATATGTGCTCAACTGGCGCGCACCTGAGCGTCCGGCGGCGGAATCGATTCCACCGCCTCGCGAGGACCTCAGCGCCGCCCGCATCATTCGTGATCGCTATCACGGTGTGATGCTCGGACTTGCCGTTGGTGATGCGCTCGGTGCCTCGGTTCAATACCGCGCCCCCGGCTCCTTCACGCCGCTCGGTGACATGCTCGGCGGCGGCCCGTTCGAAATGCCACGGGGTGGGTGGACCGACGACACGGCAATGGCGCTCTGCCTGGCGGAGAGCCTGGTCGAGCGCGGTGACTTCGACCCTGCCGATCAGGCCACCCGTTATCGGCTCTGGCAGCGCGAAGGCCACCTCACGAGTACCGGTCAATGCATCGGAATCACCGCGGCCGTGGCACAGGCGCTCGCAACTTCGAAATGGTCCGGAAAGCCTTTTGCCGGATCTCACGACCCGGCAAGACTGGACAAGGACGCGTTGTCGCGCGTGGCGCCGGTGGTGCTGTTCTACCTTGCCGAGCCGCGTGCGGCGGTCGAGTTTGCGGCGGAGGCTGCGCGCACGACCGATCAGTCGCCCATCCTGCTCGATGCCTGCCGCTACTTCGCCTCACTCCTGGTCGGCGCACTGCTGGGAGCGAGTCGCCAGCAGCTCCTGAGTCCGGGATACACGCCCGTGGAGGACCTCTGGCGGCAACGGCCGCTCAAGCCCGCGATCGCCGCCGTTGCCGCAGGCTCGTACCGGAACAAGGCACCGCCTGATGTTCACGGTGGAGGTGGGGTGGTAGAGGCGCTCGAGGCGGTCCTTTGGGTGCTCGGCCACAGCCAGAGCTTTCGCGAAGGGGCTCTGCTGGCAGCCAACCTGGGCCTCGATTCGGACGTGACCGGCGCCCTGTTTGGCCAGCTGGGCGGTGCGCTCTATGGCGTTGCGGCCATTCCACCGGGCTGGCGCAGCGCATTACTCAAGCGGGAGCTGATCGAGCAGCTCACCGACCGGTTGCTGGCCGCCTCGCTGGAAAAAATGGCGACCTGACGGGTTTGTATGCCCGGGAGCCCGGGTCAGTTCTGATAGTATTCCCGCAGCAGCCGGCACCCGCCGGCCGCGATCCAGGTTCCACACACAGAGGCCATGGCGCACCAAGCGCCCATTCGCATTCGATTACCCGCCCGGCGCCGGCGCAAGGCCGCGCCGCATTGGACGCGGCTGTCCGATGAGGAACTGCTGGACCTGCGGTTTTGCGATCTGCACCTGCGCATCGAAGGGACCGCGGTTGCACCCCAGATCAAGCGCCTCTACGCGGAGCTCGATGCGGCCGGGCTGAAAGTGCGCCCGCATTGCTGGCTCGCCGAGGAATGGTTTTCACCGGACGGCGTGCCGGGTATCGCGATTCCCTTCTATCTGTCCCACCCGCGTCTCAGGCAGCTCGAGCGGCGCATGATGCACGAAGTGGAGGGCGGCAACTCCAACTGGATGATGCGGATCCTGCGTCACGAAGCGGGTCACGCGGTCGACTCGGCGTTCCGCTTGCGACGTCGACGTCGCTGGCGCGAGGTCTTCGGACCGGCATCGCTCCCTTATCCAGACAGCTATCGCCCGCGACCCGGCAGCCGGCGCTATGTGCAACATCTCGGGTCCTGGTACGCGCAGAGTCATCCAACCGAGGATTTCGCCGAGACCTTCGCGGTGTGGCTGAGGCCGGGTTCCGGGTGGCGCCGCTCTTATGAAGGCTGGCGTGCGCTGGACAAACTGCAGTACGTCGATGAGCTGATGCAGGAGCTCGCGCATCGCGCACCGCCGGTTCGCAACCGCGCGTTGATCGACCCGTTGTCGAGCGAGAAACGCACGCTCCGCCAGCACTACCGCAACAAACTTGGCCGTCACGCTGCGAGCCGGCGCTCCGCCGCCGAGACAATGATCGAGCGCGCCTTGCGCGCCGACCCGCAGAGCCGCGGATCGATCCGCGCTGCCGGGTTCGTGCGCGGACTCGAGGCCGCATTCAGGCGCAGAGTCGCGCTGCGGCTCGACACCAGCGAATACCTGATTCACCAGGTGTTGCGCCTCGTCATCCAGCGTTCGGCGTACCTCAGCCTGTACGTGCAGGGGCCGGTGCGTGCAGCCCGGCGCCGCGTCGAGGCACTCATCATCCGCATTGCACGCCTGCATCTGAACGGGACCGCAGGGCGCCACGTGCTATGAAGCCGCTGCGCACGCTCGTCGTGATGCACGAGAGTCTGGTGCCCCCGGAAAGCCTCAAAGGTCATAGCGACAAGGAAATAGAAGAGTGGCGCGCCGAGTACGATGTCATCACGCACCTGCGCAACGCGGGTCATGACGTCAAACCTCTCGGCGTGCGCGACAGCATCACGGAGCTGCGCGCCGAAATCTCCGAATGGAAGCCGCAGATCGTCTTCAACCTGCTCGAAGAGTTCGACGGCATCGTCACGTACGACCAGCACGTGGTCGCATTCCTGGAACTCCTGCGCCAGCCGTACACGGGCTGCAATCCACGCGGCCTGCTGCTCTCGCGCGACAAGGTGCTGAGCAAGCAGCTCCTCGCCTACCATCGCATCCCCACGCCGCAGTTCGCGGTCTTTCCGCGCGGCACACGTATGCGCTTGCCCAAGCGCCTGCGCTTTCCGATGTTCGTGAAGTCCGCGACCGAGGATGCGAGCCTCGGCATCGCCCAGGCTTCGGTAGTCGAGGACGCCGCCAAGCTGAAGGAACGCGTCGAGTTCATCCACGAACAGACCACCTCGGATGCATTGGTGGAGGAATACATCGAAGGACGGGAGTTTTACGTCGGCGTGCTCGGCAATCGGCGCCTGACGACGTTTCCGGTGTGGGAGATGTTTTTCGGCTCTCTGCCCGAATCGCTGCCCGCGATCGCGACGCGCAAGGTGAAGTGGGACAAGCGCTACCAGAAGAAGTACGGCATCACGACCGATCCTGCGAAAGACCTCCCGCAAAGCGTAGTCGACCAGATGTCGAATCTCGCGCGGCGCATTTACAAGGCCCTGCATCTGTCCGGTTATGCGCGCATGGATTTTCGGCTGCGCCCGGACGGGAGCCTGTTCGTCCTCGAGGCAAACGCAAACCCGAACCTGAGCAAAGAGGAAGACTTTGCCGACTCGGCGCGTTCAGTGGGCATGCCGTACGACGAGCTGCTGAGCAAGATCCTCGCGCATGGCCTGAGCTACCAGGCGGCGTGGCGACTGTACGAGTCCTGAGAGGAACCCCTTCAGCTCAAGCCTTCCGGGATTTCCTGCGCTTCGGGCCAGCCGCGATCTCCTCCAACCGTTGTACAGCCTTGCGCTTCTCGGCAGGCGAATAGCCTTCGTAGCAGCGATCGATCAGTCGGCGAACCAGCTCGATCTTGATCGGGGCGGCATCCGCAGGAAGCTCGACGTCCGCGTGATCGAATGCCAGGATCATCCTGAAGAAGTGCTCAAGCTCTGGCTCGGGCAAACCGCGATCCGCCTCCACCAGCGCCTTGATCGAACCAAAAATCCTCGTGCCGTAGGTTGAGGCCAGGTTGTGCGCAATCGTTCGCTGCGTCGACTCGCCAGCCGTCATGATTTCGTCGAGCAGCGTCAGCCCTTCTTCGAGATGAAAGAGAGCTTCCTCGGAGCGAAACGCCGCCTCGGCCCGTGATAAGTGCTCTCGCGCGCGGCGCAGCTGCTCTGGTTCGGAGGGTTTCATCTCGTTCGTCAGTGAACCGGTGTCTTGTTCGTGTTGTGGCTCGCACGAATCTTCCACGCGCCGCCGTCCTTGACCGTCACCCAGGTGAACAAGCCCTCTCTAGGCCCCCTCGGCGTTCCGTCATCGTCGCGATCGCCCTTCATTCCCCAGCTCACGTACACCAACGCTACGTCCGGTTTCAGAAGCTCGACTTCGACATCCTTTACCGTGAATACGCTGTCCTTGAACTTGCCCTCGTGGACTCGAACGTGCCCTTGGACGACGGCCTCGATGCCTTTCCCACGGACCGCATTGACATTGACCCAGTCGACGTCGTCGGTGAGCAATTTCCGAAATGCACCTTCGATGTCATGCGTGTTCCACGCCGCCTGGAAGTCCCTGACCAGAGCCAGATTGCCTTCCTCCGGGCTCACATCCTGCGCGTGCCCGGAAATGAGACTTGTCACGATCGCGAGAGTGACCAGCGCTGCCAATTGCACCTGGACACGTTTCATGGCGGTCTCCTCGTGGCTGGCCGATTGTAGCCATCGGCGATTTCCGTTGGATGGGTTGTGCCATGAGTCGGGCGCAGCCCGATCACATGCCGCGTTCCTCGACACGCTGGCGCTTCGCGTCTGCGGGGTTGCCAGCGTGCTGAGGTTATGACTGCCTCTACCTACTTGGCGACAGCAACAAACAGCGCGCCTGTCAGTCGCCCATCTTCGCTCGTGAGCGGTGCGTAGCTGGCCTCGTACTTGCGGCCCAATACCGTGGCATCCCCGGTATAGGACCGTTTCTGGGACAGGGCCTTATACGCCGGGGTGTCGTGATCGAGCTTGGTGTTGACGGCTGATTTCCTGTCCTCGGTGAGCAACGTAGTCTTGCTTCGAACAAAGTCCTGGCCATCGTAAGCAAAAATGGTGGCTTCGAGCTTTGTCTGCGTCTGAGCTGCGACCCGGACACTGCCGTCTTCATGAGCCAGGGCAATCAATTCGCCTGAAAATGCCAATGCAAGAGCCAAAACAATCCCTTTGCTGAGCCGAGCCGATATCCATTGGTGTAAACGCATAAATTACCTCCTCCTGGTTAGGGAAGTTTGCGAGTACAGATGGCGGTCGTCGCAATAACGGGACTCGGATGGCGCTCCCCAATTCTCGAAGCGGTGCCTTGTGCGGGGAGCGCGGAACCCCCGGCGAAGTATAAGCCGGGAATCAGTGCACGGTAACCGGAGGCGAGGACGCGGACAAAACCACGCTACTTCAGGTCGTACGCCACCACAGTGTTCCTGAAGAACGTCGGCACGTAAACGATGCGCCGCTTCGAGTCGTAGCCGATATCGGCGGAATTGATCTTCTGCTCGTGCGTGTCGAGCAGCACTTCGCGCGTGCCATCACTCTTCACGTAGTGCACGGTGCCCTGCCAGCAGGAGACGATGAATTCGTTGCCAGTGACGTTCTCCACACCATCGACGCCGCCCTTCATGCCGTCACTCAGGAGCGTCAGGCTGTGGTCCTTGCCGACGCGATACAGGCCCTCGCCATCGAGCAGGTAGAGCGCGCCGTCATGGAATAGCAGGCCATTCGGGCTCTTGAGGTTCTCGAGGTACACCGCCGACTTGCCATCCTTGATGGCGAAGACTTTCTTCGTCTTGCTGTCGGACACGTACACCGTGCCGTCGGCATCGATCGTGACGTCGTTGAGTCCCTCTGACCCTGGTACCGCAATGCGTTCGGCGATCGCACCCTTGTCGATATCGATCACGACCACATTCGTCAGGTCGCCGACGTAGAGGCGCGAGCCGCGCATTGCGATGCCCTTGGGCGCGCTCAAGCCGCTGATCCAATCCACCGCGATGATCTTGCCGTCGAGCCCAACCTTGGCGATCGACCCCTTGCCATCGTCGCCCCACGGCTCGCCGTCGATGTTCGAGACGTAAAGGACCATGCGCCCTGCATCGAACAGCACCGACTCGGGGATCTTGAGCTGCGCTTCGGTTTCCCACTTCTTGATGAGCTGATGTGAATCGGCCTGCGCGGAGGCGACGGCGAACGCGACCATGAAAAGGGCGAGGATGATTCTCATGAGAGTTCCAGGGGTGAATTCGAATGGCACTCTATTACTCCGTGACGGGTGGTGCCAAGACGTTACTGCTTCTGCTTCTCGACCCACGACTTCACGATCGACTCGAGCACGGATAAGGGCACGGCGCCATTCGTCAGCACGGTGTCGTGGAAGCCGCGGATGTCGAACTTGTCGCCAAGCTCCGCTTTGGCTTCGCTGCGAATGCGATTGATGAATTCGCGTCCCGCCATGTAGGAAGTCGCCTGACCGGGCCATACAGCGTAGCGCTCGACCTCCGTTGTGATCGTTGAGCGCTGATCGCCCGTGACGCCCACCATGTAATCGATGGCCTGTTCGCGTGACCATTTCTTGTAGTGCAGTCCCGTGTCGACGACCAGCCGCGCGGCGCGAAACGTCATCGATTGCAGGTAGCCGAGCCGGCCGAAGGGGTTCTTCTCGTAGACGCCGATCTCATCCGCGAACTGCTCTGCGTACAGGCCCCAGCCTTCGGAATAGCCCGAAAAATCGAAGATCGCGCCGCGAATCAGCGGCAGCGCCTCGGATTCCTGTGCAATCGAGCCCTGCCAATGATGACCGGGTTCGCCTTCGTGGTAGGTGAGTGTCGGCAAGGAGAATTTCGGCCACTCGCGCGTGTTGCGCAGGTTGATGTAATAGATGCCCGGACGTGAACCGTCGAGCGCGCCGGACAGGTAATAACCCCCCGGCGCACCGGCTTCGATATCGGGTGGCACGCGACGCATCTCCAGCTTTGCCTTGGCGAGCACGCCGAAATACTTCGGCAGCAATGGTTGCAGGTCGGCGATCTGCTGATTGAGGGAGTTAAGCACCTCCTTACGGCCTGCATCGGTGTTGGGATACAGCTGGCTCGGCTCCCTCGCGAGCTTCTCCATGCGCTCACCGATTGAGCCGGTCGCATAACCCTGGGCTTTGAGAATGACATCCATCTGCTGGTGCAGGTGCTCGATCAGCCTCAATCCCATCTCATGGAGCTGCTCCGGCGTGAGATCGGTGGTGGTGTAGTTCCTGAGCGCGAGGCGGTAGTACTCGGCGCCATCAGGAAGGCGCCACACACCGGCATCGTGATTCGCGTGGGGGCGCAGCTCCTTCATCTGCGCGATCTGGCGCCGGTAGGCGGGCAGCACTTGTTCCTTCACCGCCCGCTCGACCTCGGCGACGAGATCTTTCTGCGTGACCACATCGAGTGTCGCATCGGCGACCTTACGCTTGAGGGCCTGCACGAGCCCGGTGTCGGCCGGCTGCTTCGCGGCGAAGTCCTGCAGCTGCTTCGTCGCTCCGTCGATGCAGAAGTCTGGCGGGATTACGCCCTTTTCCGCCTGTGCCCTGACTTCCGCGGTCTCCTGGTCCATCACTTTCGCGAACGCCAGGACGCGCGCTACGTAATCCTCGGCGTCCTGCACCGTCCTCACCTGGTGCTGCGAGTCGAGAAAATCCGGTATCGCGCTGTAGGCACCGGTGAGCTGCGTCACGACGTAGGGATTCGGCGGGTCGAATCCGTACTTGCCATACCCGAATCTCTCGCCCGCCACGACGTCGTCGATATACGTCGCAACCACGACCTGAGTAATGGCATCGTCGGCCGAGAGCGCAGTGCGATCGATGTTCGCGAGTTCAGCACGCGCGTCGCGGAAGATCCTGATCTGGCGCGCCATGCCCTCGGCCGAGGCATCCGACAGCCGGTTCGAATACTTGCCGCCCGCAAGCTCCTCCGAAACGGCCAGAGAAGTCGCCGTCTCAGGGCTTTCCTGGAAATAGGCTCTCGTCAGATGGTCCAGTGCCGCTTTGAGAGCCGCGCCAGCTGCCTGCTGCGATGGCTGAAGTGTTTGTCCGTCGGTTGCGCGTGCGATCGGCTCCTCGTGCCTCGAGCAGCCCGCGAGCGCAAGCACCAGAGCCGCGACGACGAGAATGAGCTTGTGCGTCAAGTTCTTCTTGGCCCTCATTCGCTGACGCCCTGCAGGTTACCGCGCAACCTAGCGAGCCAGGAGATCGAGCTGGCGCACGTCGAGACCGGCCTCGCGATAGTATTTCCGAGCCAGCTCGAGAGCGGTGAATCCGTCCTCGTAGGCAGCAAAGCCACCGTTCACCGCCTTGTCGAGGTAGATGAGGCCGCCCTCGACGACGAAAAAGATCAGTGCTGCTTCTGGTGAGTCGTCAGTGATCACCAGCGTGTGAGCCTCGCCGGCGGGTTCGTAGACAAATGTGCCGGGCTTTGCAATCCAGTCATGCTCCAGGTATCTCCAATGGCCTTGCATCGTATAGCCACGGACGGTGCCGACGTGGTAGTGCGTGCCCAGCTTGGCGCCGGGGAGACCTTTCAAAACGACGCTGAATCCGCCAGACGTGACGTTGAAGCAGCACGGCTGGAACCACACACCCTCCGCATAAGGAACCCAGCGTCGGTCATCCTCGACGTTGATGTTGGCAATGAAGTGTTCGCGGCTCCGTTGAATTGGATCGAGGCCGTCGGTGAAACTGTTGAAAGCATTGATCGCCATGTGTTCTTCCTTGTTGTGAATCAAACGACCGAGAAGCGAGTATCCGCTTGTGGTTAGTAGGGTGTGCCGTCTTTGTGCAGGAACTTCCATTTGCCGTCGACCAGCAGCGCTTGAAGATCATCGTCCGGGTAACTGCCTTCGTCGCCGGGGGTGCGGTCGCCCACCTCCAGGTAGACGACCTCTTCCTCTGTTTCGTTGATGAGTCGGTGGCCATTTCCCGTCCCGGCCTTGAAACCGGCGCACATGCCTGGCGAAAGGCTGGCCCGTCCTTCATCGGTGTGTAGCGTGGGATGACCTTGCAGGATGTACACGAACTCGTCCTGCTTCGTGTGCGCATGACGCAGCGCTGAAGCCGCGTTTGGCGCGAGCCTCGTAAGGTTCACCCCGAAGTTCGTCAGACCAAACAGGTCGCCCAGCGGGTGCTTTCGCCTTCCCGCCATTCGGGAGGTGAAAGGCTCCGGATAGTTTGAGGGCTTGGCACGCGCTGGTGCTTGGGCAGCGACAATCGCAACTGGATATAGGTGTTCTGTCACAAGCGCAGGCCGGTTTCAATCGGGAATTTCAGCCTCGACCAGCTTGGCGAGAAGCGTCAGAGACTCTTGCCAACCGAGGTAGCACGCCTCAGCGGGAATGACGTCAGGAATGCCTTCCTGGACCACCTTCAGTTCCGTCCCCACCAAGACCTTCTTTAGAGATACGGTTGTCTCCATCTTCCCCGGCAAGTTCGGGTCGTCGAAGGCGTCGGTGTAGCGAAGCAGCTCGTTCGGCTTGAGTTCAAGGTACTTGCCGCCAAACGAATGGCTCTTACCGGTCGTAAAGTTCGTGAATGACATCTTGTAGCTGCCCCCGACCCTGGCATCCATCTGATGAACCTTGCCCGTGAAGCCATTCGGCGGCAGCCACTTGGCCATGGCGTCGGCATCAAGAAAGGCCCGATATACCCTGTCAGGCGTTGCACGAATCACACGATGAAGTTGAACGGTGCTCATAGGAATGACTCGGTGAAAGTTCAGAGGACACCCTCCGAATGTACGACGATCGAGACGTCCAAAAATCGACACGCCAACGACCGATTAGACTCGTCGTGAGGCCAATCGTTCGCTGCGGGCGGCGCGCCTGAGCAACGCGCTGCTGAGTAATGGATTGCTGGCACTCTATCCTTCCCGCGTTTGCTCCAGCGCGTCGTCAGACGTCATCGGCGCCGTGCATGATCGCGCCGAATGTGCCTAGCGCAAATAACAGCACTGTCACTCCATCCCCGATAAGTTCAAGGACCATAAAGCCCTGGACGGCGGAGGTGCGATCGGGGGCGTAGCGCTTGATGAGCAAGCGAACAACAAACAGCAGCAATTGCAGCCCCAACCCGCCAAGCACAACGACCTGCGCCGACACAGCACCGCCGAAAGACTCGATGGGTACGCCTGAGTCGTGCCGCGTGAAGAGGTATGTAAGGGCAGCCACCCCATAGGTAATGAGGGTTGTTCGAACGACCGCGTAAAGCCGCTGCTGTTCGAGAGGCGAGCGACGAGTACCTGTTGAGTCGGACCGCAACACTTCCGATGACGTCTAACGTCCGCGTTGAGCAACGCGCTGTTGAGTCATGGATGCTGGCACTTTATCCCTCCCGCGTTTGCTCCAACGCGTTGTTAGACGACACTCAACCGCACTACCCGCGCGCGGAACTCGACGCTCGCGATGCGGCTTCCTCCGCGCGAATCTGTCGTTGACGCTGATTAAGCGAACGAATGGATAGGGGCAGCGCGATCGCGTAGGGCACCCACAGCAACCAATTGTACGGTTTGGGCAGCAACATAAGCCCGGCCAGGAAAGCCGTGATCGCCAGCCAAGCAATTGCGGAGACGCGAATCATGAAGGAACGCTCGCGCGGTCCCGCGGTGTTCTTGATACTGAAGTAGGTGCCGACGAGACCACCGGCCACTCCAATGACACCACCAACAATTCCGCCAACCAAGCCGACGTCCACGTCATCCTCCTGTGTCGTCTAACTCTAAGTAGACCGACGAATAAGTGCTTTTGAATGCGCAAACATTGCGTCTATTCTGCCGCGCCATCTCTGCATCAATAACTTGTGCGGCAAAACCTCGATAAAGTTCAGCGCAAAGGCGCAAACATTGCGTCAAATCTGCCGAGGCTCAGTGAAATCAACGCTCTCGTGACAAATTATCCGTATGGCCAGCGATGCTAGCGGTTGCCCTTGCGAAACTCGAAGAACGGATCGTCGCGCCGACCCGAGATAACGTTGCCGGCCGAGTCGAAGGCGCGCTCGGATAACTTCAGCTCAGTGGGCGTGAGCTCCATCTTGATCTCGGTGCGCGCGCCGGTTCCGGCGGCACCGCGACAGCTCGCCGCGGAACTGTGCGCCGTGAACTTGTCATCCGCGAATTCCCACTTGAGCTCGCAACCACTCGTAGTACTCAGATCGTCGGGGACGATACTCTTGAAGATATCGGGGCGATCGTGGCCGCGAACCCAGCGATCCGGTTCTTTGAAGTTGTAGATGGTCTGCGCGATCGCCATGTCGTCGGAAGTCTTCTCGAAACTGTAGAGCTGCTGGCTCAGCACACGCTGCGGGCTCATCGCGTCGCTTTGCTGTACGTAGTAGGTCTGCTTGCCGATGATGTTGGCTTCGACTGCCACGATGTTGAGCGCGACCGGCTCATGCACGTCGGCGACGCTGTGAGCGAGATCGCTGTCAACCTGCGCGCGGTTGTCATAAGCGCCTGGCAGCCATTCCGCGATCCGGCCGAGATCCTCTTCCCGCGCCGCTTTGTTGTTGGCGCAACCCGAAGCCAGTAGCGCGGCGCCGATCAGCAGGACATAAGCTCTCTTCATGATGGCACTCCGTCGGCGAGTTTCTCGATCAGGAGCCTTTCAACCACTTCTCGAGCCAGCTGAGCACTTCCCGATGCCATTGCAGGCTGTCGTTCGGCTTCAGGATCCAGTGGTTTTCATCCGGGAAGATCAAGAGGCGACTTTCGATGCCACGACGCTGCAACGCTGTGAACGCGGACAGACTCTGTCCGTAGGGCACCCGAAAATCCAGCTGGCCCGCTGTCACGAGCATCGGGGTTCGCCACGCAGCGACGTGGTTGACGGGATTGAACTTCTCGTAGTTCTCCGGCTTCTCGAACTGCGCGCCGCCGTGTTCCCACTCCTCGAACCACAGTTCCTCGGTCTGGTAGTACATGCCGCGGCCGTCGAAGATGCCCGCATGGTTCACGATGCAGCGGAAGCCGTCGCTCCAGTTGCCCGCGATCCAGTTCATCATGTAACCGCCGTACGAAGCGCCCATCGCACACGCGCGCTGGCCATCGAGCCACGAATATTTTGCCGTCGCGGCGGCGAGACCTTTGCGCAGGTCCTCGAGCGGTTTGCCGCCCCAGTCCTGGCTGATCGAATCAGTGAAGGCCTGCCCGTAGCCGGGCGAGCCGTGGAAGTCGATGAACACCACCGCATAGCCTGCGCCGGCATAGACCTGAGGGTTCCATCGATAACTCCACGCGTTGCCAAAGCTCACCTGCGGCCCGCCATGGACGATGAAAGCGATCGGATACTTGCTGGTGGGGGTGAAGTCCGCGGGCTTCACGACGTAGCCGTAGACCGTCTCGCCGTTCCAGCCACTGAAGCTGAATTGCTCCGGCGTCCCCAGGGTGCGTGTGCCGAGCAGCGCGGCGTTGTAGTGCGTGAGGCGCTCCGCTCGGCCCCCGCCCAGGTTCACGCTGTACAGGTCGACGGGCGCGGTGAGTGATGCGAGCCCATACACGACCGATTGCGGCCCGACCGAGAAGTCCGTGACCTGTCCCTGCGCCTGGACCGCAGCCACTTTCCCGCTGCGCATGTCGATCGTCCACAAGGCGTCCTGGCCGAGATTGTCCGCCGTGGCGTAGATCTGCCGGTTGTCAGGTGCGATCGCGAAGCGGTTGATCGATCGGTCCCAGTCCTTGGTGAGTGGGCGAATCGCACCGCTCTTCAGATCCTTCACGACCAGGTGGAAGCGATCCGCCTCGAAGGTCGGGCGATCCATCGCGATCCACGCGAGCGTGCGGCCGTCGGCGGAGTAGTTCGGTTGCCCGTCCCAGGCCTGATTGTCCGCCGTGAGATTTTGGGGCTCGCCACTGCCGTCCGCGGCCATCTCGTAGATGTCGAAGTTCGTCGACCAGGCCTCAGTCTTGCCCTTGATGCGGGCGGCGAACGCGACCCGTGATCCGTCGGGACTGAAGTTGAATTCCTCATCGCCACCCATCGGCCTGGAGGGCACGTCGGCGTCGAGTTTCCCACTGAGGCTCACCGGCGCGCCGGATACCTTGCCGCTCGCATCGAGCTGGATCGTATAGAGATGAGCCTGGCGGCCGTCGTCCCATGTGTCCCAGTGACGCACGAACAGGCGATCGTGTGCGTGTCCGTGTTCCTTCGACTTGCCCGCCTCATCCACCCGCTTCGCCGTGCAGTCCAGATCGGCGCAATCGGGGAACACGTCCATGCTCACGGCCAGGCGATTGCCGCGCGGCGCGACTTTGAGTGCGTTTACGTCGACCGGAAGGCGCGTGACCTGCATCGCTTCACCGCCATCGAGCGACAGTCGCCACACCTGCGAGGTGCCGGAGCGCGTCGACAGGAAGTACAAGCTCCGGCTGTCCGGCGACCAGCGCGGATTCGTGTCGTTCGCCGGGTCGCGCGTCAGGCGGCGCGGCTCGACCTTGTCGGAATCGAAGTCAAGGAGCCACAGATCCGCGCGGCGCTTGTCGGCGTCCATGTCCGTTTCGTGCACCGTGAACGCCACGTAACGGCCGTCCGGAGAGACCTGCGGATCGGAGACGCGATCGAGGCGCACCAGATCTTCGACGCCGAAGGGCTTCTGCTCCGCGGCTGCAGCCGCGTGAACCATGAGGCTGCCGAGAATGGCGGCAAACATGAAGGACTTGTGCATGTCGACTCTGACTCCTCGCAGGCAATTGGCGCGGGATTGTAAGAGGTCCCGCGCCGATGTGCAGCGATGGTTCAGGGCCGGGCGGCTTTCGGGCTGATGAGGGCGACCGCGCTGGTGTAGCCGTGAACCTGGGTGAAACCCTGCACGGGTCCGATTTCACCGCTACAGAAGAAGCCTGCGATCGGCAGGTCACCGAGGGAACGGCGCAGGGCGTTGCTGTCGTGATCGGGGCTGCCGTAGAACCCCGAGCCCCGGCCGACACAGGAGAAGAGCAGGGCGCCCGCGGGCGTTGCGTAGTGTTCGGAGCGATATCTCGACAGCGCACGCTCGAGGTCCTGGGCGGATGAGAGTGCATCGCGTACGTGGAATTGCACGATGCTGTTGGCTTCGAGCTTGGCACCCACCCACAGCGAGCCGGTCTGCGGGTCCATGCCCAGGACATTGCGGATCAGGAAATCCCCCGGCTGCATGCTCGGGCCCTGTCCCGGCATTGCGAGCCCGATGGACAGCGAGTGACCGACGAGTTCGCGATCGCGCGGGCTCAGGTTGTCGAACAACGCCGTCAGTACGTCGCGGGGCGCGTGGCCGTCGAGCTCGCGCAGCAGATTTCCATGACAGGCGGTCACGAACATCGGGTCGCCGATCGGGCGGCAGCCCTGTGCCACGATCGAATCGACCTGAATGTTCCCGCTGAAGGCGAGAAAGATCGCCCCGCTCCGATAGGTGTTGTGGTCCAGGTAGAGCAGATTGCTGCCGGGCTGCCGGCCGCCGCTCGCGAGGCCGCCGATCTTGACTGAGCCGGGGAACGCGCGATCGAGACCGGGCAGGACTTCTTCGGCCGAGAACGTGAATGGGTCCGTGATCAGCAGGAACTGCGGGTGCCTGGCTGCCTTCACATGCAGCGCCGATTCCCAGGCGGCGCGCTCTGCGAACTGCGGCGGGAGGTCGCTGATTTCGACGTGGCTCGGCGTGAGCTCGACCCCAGGCAGGATGGCTGCGCTGATCGCAACGGCAGTTTCCTGCTCGACCTCGCGTCCCGCGCCGATCACGCCGCTCGCGCAGCAACCGAAGAGCAGCGCATCGTTCCATCGTGTCTGCACCAGGCGGCGAAGACTCACCTGCTCGGCACCGAAGGCGCTGGTTACGAACGCGATGACGAGATCAGGGACTCGCGAGTCGAGTTGGCGGTCGAGTTGTTCGAGCGCATCGGCGACCGCAGCATCCAGCCGCTCCGCGGTGGAAATGGCAGATGCCCACAACATGGCCGCAAGTCTACGCCTGTGCTTTCGGAACCCCGAATGCCTCGGTCACCGGGTTGCGGAAGGTCTCTGCCGCAGCGGCGCGCGACCATTCGCCAAGTGCAGGATCGGCCAGAGCGACCTGCATGTACCCGCGCGATTCCGGCGAGAGCTCGGCCCCGTAAGTGTTGAAGCGGGTGACTACGGGCGCAAACATGGCATCGGCGATGCTGTAGTCGCCGAAGAGCCACGGACCTGCGCGCTCGAAACGCCGGCGCGAATCACGCCAGATTGCATCGATCCGCGCGATATCGCGTAGCAGTTCCGGGGTCTGTTCGACCCGTCTTCCGGTAGCGCGGATGTTCATCGGGTACTGCGAACGCAGCGCCTGAAAACCGGAATGCATCTCGGCGCTCACGGAACGTGCCAAGGCGCGCGCGGCGCGATCCTCGGGCCAGCCGCGACCGGTCTTCTCCGCCAGGTGCTCGACAATGGCGAGCGAGTCCCAGATATGCAGGTCGTCGTCGATCAATACCGGCACGCGCCCTGCGGGGCTGTACTTCGTGATCTCGGTACGAAAATCGTCCCGATAGTGAGTCAACAGCACCTCGGTGAACGGCTCATCCAGGTGCTTGAGCAGGATCCAGGGGCGAAGGGACCAGGACGAATAGTTCTTGAGGCCGATGATGAGCGTGAGAGACATGGGTGCTGCAATCCGACCGAAGGCGAAGGGCGGCCAAAGTAGGCGAAGAGGCGGGGGGAAGGCAAGGAGGCAATTGACGCCCTCAGTGGGCGTCTCTAGTCTGCCCCGGTATCCATGCACCCCTTCGATCCAACCGACAAAGGTCTCGCGACGCTCGCGGTGCGCGCCGGTCAAGCGCGCGGCGCCGAAGACGAGCACTCCGAGCCGATCTACACCACTTCGAGTTTCGTGTTTCGCGACGCTGCGCAGGCAGCGGCGCGCTTCGCCGAGACGGAACCCGGCAACATCTATTCGCGTTTCACGAATCCGACTGTGCGCTGTTTCGAGGAACGTCTCGCAGCGCTTGAAGGCGGCGCCGCTTGTGTCGCGACTGCGTCGGGAATGGGCGCGATCCTCTCGATGCTCATGGCGCTGCTCAAGAGCGGCGACCACATCGTGTGTTCGGACAGCGTATTCGGTTCGACCATCACGCTGCTCAATCGCTTCTTTGCGAAGTTCGGCGTTTCGACTACGTATGTTTCGCCCGATCCGCCCGAAAACTGGCGCAGTGCCATCCGGCCGAACACGCGCTTGCTGTATCTCGAAACTCCTTCCAATCCCCTCGCGGGGATCGCGGACATCCGCGCCATCGCCGCGATTGCGCGCGAGGCCGGGTGTCTGCTCGCAGTCGACAACTGCTTTTGCACGCCAGCGTTACAGAAACCCTTCGAACTCGGCGCGCAACTCGTGATTCATTCCGCCACCAAGTATCTGGATGGTCAGGGTCGTTGCGTCGGCGGCGCGGTGGTCGGCGATCGCGAGCTCGTGGGGCGTGAGGTGTTCGGCTTCATGCGCAGTGCCGGGCCGAGCATGAGCCCGTTCAACGCGTGGGTATTTCTAAAGGGACTCGAGACTCTGAGCCTGCGCATGCATGCACACTCGCGCAGTGCGCTCGACATCGCGACCTGGCTGGAAAAACAAGCGCGCATTCGCAAAGTGTTCTATGCGGGGCTGCCCTCGCATCCTCAGCACGCTCTCGCGCGCGCACAGCAATCGGCGTTCGGCGGCATCGTGTCGTTCGAAGTGGAGGGCGGCCAGGCAGCCGCCTGGCGGTTCATCGATGCCACCCGGCTCATGTCGATCACCGCGAACCTGGGCGATGCCAAGACTACGATCACGCATCCGGCCACCACGACTCACGCGCGCATCAGCGCGGAGGAACGTCAGCGCGCCGGGATCACAGCGGGTCTGCTTCGCATCTCGGTCGGACTCGAGGACGTTGCGGATCTCAAGGCGGACGTCCAGCGCGGATTGTCCGCGCTCTAAGATCGCTGCAAGCCCTTAGTCGGGCAGAGGCAAACCGCGCGTCTCGACGATCCGGCGGGTGCCGATCAGTGCGACCGCCGGAATCACGGCCACCCAAAGCAGGATCTGCAGCAGCGCGACGGTTGAACCGCCCGCGTGTGCCGACACCGCCCCAACCAAAAATGCACCACCTGCAGTGAGGAGGCGGCCCGAGTTGTAGCAGACGCCACTCCCCAGCGCGCGCAGCCGCGTGGGAAAGAGCTCCGGCAGATAGAAGATGAAAGCTGCGAAGATTCCATAGACGCCGATCCCGAGAGCGAGGAAGCCGCGCACGCGTGAGTGCGGTTCCAGCTCAAGTCCAAACACGCCGAGGATCGCGAGCAGCGTGAGCAGATAGTAAAGGGCGAACATCGCGCGCCGGCCGAATTGCTTGGCCAACGGGATGGCGAGCAGTGCCCCGATCAGTCCGCCGATGTTGAACCAGTTGGAAGCCTCGGCTTTCCATTGCTCGGCAAGCACTTGGGTTGCCGCCGCGTCGAGTCCACTCAGCAGCGCGTGATCGTGCGCCAGGCTCGACGACAGGAGAGGCGAGAACGCGCCGATCGTCCACCAGGTCAACAGCGCCGTGACGGACGTGAACAGGCCGCTGATCGTTCCCGGGCGGAGTGAATCGGAAAAAAGTGCTCCCGGCTTTGGCGGGGCTTCGAGTTTCGCGGCACGCTGCCAGCGCTCCGGTTCGTGCAGGAACCAGCGCACCAGGATCGCGAGTGTTGCCGGCATCAGGCCGCAGAGAAAAACGTAGCGCCACGATGTTTCGGGCGAGGAGGCGAGCCATACGCCCGCGATCTGGTAGTTGAGGAATCCGGCGAGAGCGAAGCCGAGTGGCGAGGATGTGAAGAGGATCGTGCCGGCTTCCACGCGTCGCGAGTCGGGCACCGCCTCCGCGACCAGCGCCGCGCCCACCGCCCATTCACCACCGATGCCGAGACTGGCGATGGCGCGAAATGCGGCGAGTTGCCAGATGTCCTGGGCCAGAGCGCAGAGCGCGGTTCCCACGCTGTAGACAAGGATCGTGATCAGCAGCGTCCGTTGCCGTCCGATCCGATCCGCAACGAGACCAAACAAGAGTCCGCCGCTCGCCCAGCCGACCAGCAGGATCGCCGTGATGATGCCCGTCCACAGGAAGGTCGCCGAGCGCGCATCTGCTGAGCCAGGGTCGAGCCCAAGCAACACTGGCACGCAATTCGGCGCGACGAAGTTGAAGAGCAACGCATCGAAAACGTCGAATCCCCACCCGCACCAGGCGGCGAAGATCACGAGCCATTGATAGCGTGTCAGACCGAGCACGCGTGAGGCATTCCCGCGAACCATCGATCTGCTAGCACTCGCGTCACGGCGCTGCCAAAGCCGCGGTTTTGAGAACTGTATAACGAATTCCAACACCCAACGCGTGCGGCAAGATATACATCACAGTGCCCGGGGCCGCGCGGAGTAAGTTGCGTCCCATGGCAGCGAACTTTCGGGTACCGCGGTGAGACATACAAGGTATGCGCTACAGATACCCCATAGAGGTGCACGGCAGAGTGCGGAGGTGAGCGTTCGATGAGCGGCGATGGCTCCAGGCACAAGGTAATTGCAGTGGGCAATCTGCAGGAGTTTTTTCGTGACGCATTGAACGCGGCAATGTCCCACCAGAAGCTCTCGGTCCGCGATCATACCGAACATTACGTCGTGAACCTGCTGACGTTGTTCTCGCGCACGGATGCGCTGTATGAGACGACACCGAAGGGCGCGAGACTCAAGCCGCTGGTCGTCATGCTGGCGGAGGCGCTGGATGCGCCCAGCGCCACTGAGCGCAATCGCGGGTTGCAACGGCTCGGCGATGTCTCGCTCTTCATCGCGGGCTTCTTTGCGGGAAGCTTTGCCCGCAAGCTGATCGATATCGACTATCACATCGCGATGGGCGGACGTGCTTACGGATCGCTTGCGGATTCTCTCGGGCGCGGCCGTGAGCAGTCTCTCGCCGGCGTTTTTGCCGAGCTGGCGCAGAAGTTCCAGCGCCTGGTGGACGCACTCAATGAAGTGAGCGAGCTGTCCCACACCCATAGCGCCCGGGACATCCTGCGGCTCTACGAGATCTGGATGAAGACCGGCAGCCGGCGCGCACAGATGCTGCTGCGTCGACTGGGGGTCGAGCCGACCGCAGCCGCGGTCACGAGCTTCCAGCACTGACCATGCTGCTCCGGGAGCTGCAAGCGCTGCTCGGGCGGATCTACGACATCCGCATCGAGCACGACATCTACGAATTCCTGGTCACCGACCGGCGCCAGCTCGCGCCTGTCGCACAGCGCGTTTCGCACACGCAGCCGGATGAGGAACTGCTGGTGAGTGAGGTCGGTGGCGATGTTTGCATGTCGCTGTTCCTCGATCGCTCGCTCCTGGAACGGCTGACCCACGCCGATCCGATGCGCGAGCTCAACTCCCGGAATCTTGCGGATTACTGGACTGCGCTCGAGGGCGTGAGCCACTTCCAATACCTCGCGTGGAACGCAGCACTCGATCGGGGCGTTGCGATTCACGAGCTCGAGATGCAGGCGGAGGTGGATAAGTACGCGACGACGCTGTTCCTGCTGGGCGAGCAACGTGACGGGCGCTTTCCACTCCTGCTGCACCATTGCCTGTTCGAGCTCGCGCGGTTGGATCGATCACTTGCGAAGCCCGGCGCCGATCTCTATGCGTCGGCGAATCGGTACGCCGCCAAGTTCTGCCGGGGACTGGAGCGAAGATTCCTGAAACGTGGTCGGCTGCGGTGCGAGGCGTTGATCCGCGAACTCAGGCATTTCTATCGCCTGACCCACGGGCACAAGATCCGGCATATCGAAGCTGCGCCGGTTGGGTAGCCGGGGTCACTACTGGCGCTGCTTCTTCAGTTCGATCCACTTCGAGAGCGCCCGCAGATCCTTCTTGCGAGGCTTGCGGTTCTTGTCGATCACGCCACTGTCGTACGGGTTGTAGCCGCACTTCGCGGCAAAGGCATTGAGACGAGCGTTGGCACGCGGGTGGTTGAGGGCTTCGTCGAGCGCCAGGCCCGGATGATCGAGCGCCTCGCCGCTCCACGTGTCCCAGACCGCATTACCGCGATCATCGAAACGGACGTGTCCGGAGGGTTCGTCCTCAAAAGGCGTGGACTGCCAGCCGTTCTTGTCGTTATGCATCGTTGTTCTTCTGTCTGCTGGCATCGCTGGTGCGGCGATGCCATTCCCCTCGATGCGAGGCAGCCTACCCAATCAACGTGAAGCAGGTCGTGCGGCGTCTCACGAAATGCTGACGTGTTTCACGCCGGGCTTGACTTAATCGGGCAGAAAACAAAGCCCGGCGCGGTATTCAACTTCGGAGGAGATTCGCCGCACGACATAGTGCAACCACTGTCTTGCCGTCGGTAATGTCGCCATCGAGAGCGCGCGCGAGGGCTTCCTGGAGTGCAACCCAGCTGGTCTCGAACACCTCGGCGGCTTCCGGTGTGGCGGCCCGCCGCTCGAGCTTGCGCGCCAGAAACAGGTGCACGACTTCGGTAAATACGCCCGGTGAGCTGATGACGGTCCCGAGCGGCTGCCACTCGAGCGCGCTGACTCCGGCTTCCTCGGCGAGCTCGCGCTGCGCGGCGCTGAGTGGCGGTTCGCCACCGTCGAGTTTTCCAGCGGGCAGTTCCCAGAGCCAGCCGTCGGCCGCGTGTCGAAACTGATGCAGCAAGCACACTCTGTCTTCGGCATCGAGCGCGACCACCGCAGCGCCGCCCGGATGATGGATGATCTCGAGCTCCTCCGTGACGCCGTTCGGAAGCGTTACGGTTTCCACGTTCACCGTAATTACTCGACCGCGAAACACCGTGCGCTGTTTGATCGTCATGAGTCTTCTGCGCGCCGACGCGCAGCGCTGGGAGGGCTCGTCGAGATGCGGCTCAGCGTTCTTGCACTTCGTCGACCATCGCGTGCCCCGAGAGTCGCTTGCGGATATGAGCCCAGGACAATCCGGCAGTGAGCACCAGGGCGGCGATTGTTGGGGTGACGCATCCTGCCAATCGGCGAGCCGAAGGTCATCTGGATAAACATACAGGTCCGAAGTAAAGTGCCACCTTCATGCCGGCCAGCAGCTTTGAACGGCTCAACGAGATGCAGCGACGTGCTGTCGAGCACGGCCATGCGCGCGCCGCCGGCAGTGGCTGGGACTCGGGTCCGTTACTCATCATCGCGGGCGCAGGCACCGGCAAGACCAACACGCTTGCCCATCGCGTGGCCTGGCTGGTGCTTGCGGGTGTCGAGCCGGATCGCATCCTGCTCCTGACCTTCACGCGGCGCGCGGCCCAGGAAATGACACGACGGACCCAGCGCATCGTCGATGCGTCGCTTCGGGAGCGTGCCGTGGCCAGTACCGGGGCGCAGTTACGCTGGGCAGGGACGTTTCACTCCATTGCCAACCGGCTGCTGCGCCAATACGCGCGCAATCTCGGCCTGGATCCAGGCTTCACGGTGCTCGATCGCGGCGACGCGGCCGACCTGATGGACGTCGTGCGTCACGAGCGTGGACTCTCGGGGCTCGCCAGGCGCTTTCCACGCAAGGACACGTGCCTTGCAATCTATTCGCACCGGGTGAACACGCAGTGCGAGCTCGAAGAGACGCTCCAGGAGCAGTTTCCCTGGTGTCTCGACTGGCACAGCGAGCTCAAGGGCCTCTACCGCGACTACGTCGTGCGCAAGCAGGCGCACCATCTGCTCGACTACGACGACTTGCTGCTCTACTGGCACATTATGATGAGTGACGCGGCGCTGGCGCGCGCGGCAGGTGAGCAGTTCGACCATGTGCTCGTCGATGAGTACCAGGACACCAACACGCTCCAGGCGCAGATCCTCACCCATCTGAAGCCGGACGGGGCAGGGCTCGCGGTGGTGGGTGACGATGCGCAGGCGATCTATTCGTTTCGCGCTGCCACGGTCGAGAACATCCTGCAATTTCCCGCTGCGTTTGGCTCGGCGGGCACCACCGTCACGCTGGAGCGCAACTACCGCTCCACTCAACCGATCCTCGACGCCGCGAATGCCCTGATCGGCGAAGCCGCTCGCCAGCACCGCAAGGTGCTGCAAGCCGAGCGCGGCGGTGGCGAGAAGCCAGGGCTGATCAGCGTCCAGGATCTCAGGCAACAGGCTGAGCACGTCGTGGCGCGGATCCTCGCCAATCGCGAGGCGGGGCTCCTGCTGCGGCGCCAGGCGGTGCTGTTTCGCAGCTCCCACGACAGCGATCTGCTCGAGATCGAGCTCACGCGTCACAACATCCCGTTCGTGAAATATGGCGGCCTCAGGTTTCTGGAGGCGGCACACGTCAAGGACCTGCTGTCGATCCTGCGCTGGGCGGACAACCCACGTAACGAGATCGCGGCCTTTCGCGTTCTGCAGCTCATGGACGGCGTTGGCCCGGCGAACGCCCGTCACAGCCTCGATGCCCTGGCGCGCGCGGGATTTGAGATGCGTACGCTGCGTGAAGCCGAAATCCCCGCGGCAGCGTCCGCGCAGTGGAATGCCCTCGCCGACCTGCTCGAGTCGCTGGGGAATCCTGCTGCGCCGTGGGCCGGGCAAACGCGCCAGGCACGCCACTGGTACACGCCTTTGCTCGAGCAGCACTACGAATCGGCCTCAGTGCGCGCGGCGGACCTCGAGCAACTCGAGCAACTCTCCGCGCAATACCCGTCGCGCGAGCGCTTTCTCACCGAGCTGGCCCTCGACCCGCCCGAAGCCGCGGGTGATCGCGCCGGCCCACCACTCCTGGACGAGGACTACGTGATTCTCTCCACCGTGCATTCGGCCAAGGGCCAGGAATGGGACGCGGTGTACGTGCTGAATGTCACTGATGGGAGCTTCCCATCCGAGTTCGCAGGCGGTAAGGCGGAACAGATCGAAGAGGAACGCCGGCTTCTGTACGTCGCGATTACGCGCGCCCGATCACAGCTCGAATTGATCCATCCCCTGCGTTTTCACATCACGCAGCAGCCGCGCCTCGGAGATAAGCATGTGTATGGGGCCCGCAGTCGTTTTCTCACGGAGCGCGTGCTCGCCTGCTTTCGCCAGGAAGCGGCACAGATCGAGGCAGCAACCGATGCGTGTCTGCCTGCGGCGACAGTGCGCGTCGATGCGGCTGCGCGTTTGCGAGATCTCTGGTAAACGTTAAGGCGTCGTTCAGCCTCTGCAACTCATCGTATCCGGAATATCGCGATCGGAGCCGCAACTCATATGACACACGCTGTTCGCAGAATTGGCCTCGTTCTTTCAGTGCTGGTGCTGATGCCTTTGCTCGTATCGGCGGCGGACAAGACCGATCCGAAAAAGCGCACCACCTACAAGCAGGACGAAGTGATGACGGAAGCTGAGAACTTCTTCGGCAAGGGTGCCAAGGGAATTGCGGACGTAATCCAGAAGGCCTTCAAGGATCAGGGCGAACCAAATGCCTTCATCGCAGGCGAGGAGGCCGGTGGCGCGGTCGGCGTCGGCGTGCGCTACGGCAAGGGCACGCTCAAGTCCTATGGCGGCGGCTCACGTCCCGTCTACTGGCAGGGACCATCGATTGGTTTCGATATCGGCGGCAACGCTGCCAAGACCTTCATCCTGATCTACAACCTCAAGGATCAGCACACGCTCTTTCAACGCTTCCCGGGGGTCGAAGGGAGCCTGTACTTCGTCGGCGGCGCCGGCTTGAACTACGCGCGCACCGACGGCATCACAGTGGCGCCGGTACGGCTCGGCGTTGGCTGGCGCCAGGGCGCCAGCGTTGGCTACATCCACTTCACCGAGCAGAAATCGCTGAATCCGTTCTAGCTACTGCGGCTTCACGAACTTCAGCGTCATCCGGTCGCTCTCGCCGATGGCGGCGTACTTTGCGCGGTCCTTGTCGCCCTCACGATATACGGGCGGCAGTGTCCAGACGCCTTTCTCGTAGTCTTTGGTGTCTTTGGGATTGGCGTTGATTTCGGACCTGTCCACCAGTTTGAACCCGACGCTTTCGATCAACTTGATGGCGACATCCTCGTTGACGTAGCCACTCTTGGCCTTCGGATCCTGCGGCACGGCGGGATTGCCGCGATGCTCGACGACTCCCAGGACACCGCCTGGCTTCAGCGCCGTATACATGGCCTGGAAGGCCTTAGGTGCCCAGTCGCGCCCCATCCAGTTGTGGATGTTGCGGAAGGTGAGGACGAGATCCGCTGATCCGGGCGGCGCGACGTCGGTCGTGTCGGGGCCGAGCGCCGTGACGTTCACCTTGCCGTAAACATCCGGGCTCGAATCGATCTTCTTCTGGTAAGTGTCGCGAGTTGTCGCCACGTTGGGGTTCGACGCGTCCGGCGCGACTTGCGCCGCATAGTACTTGCCGTGATCACGGAGGATCGGTGCCAGGACTTCGGTGTACCACCCGCCCGCGCCTGGCCAGATCTCGACGACGGTCATGTCCTCGCGCAGGCCGAAGAAGCTCAGGGTCTGCTTCGGGTGCCGATAGACATCGCGCGCACGATTTGCCTCAGAGCGTTGCGGGCCCGCGAGCGCTGCGTCGATCGCTTTCGTGGTCGACGCGTCCGTCTGCGGGAGCCTCGGGCGCGACTGAGTTGCACAGGCGATCAGTAACAGACACGCGGCAAGCAGCGCGAGCGTTGAATTCCTTGATCCACGGGACATCTTCCGTCTCCTTCGCAAAAAAAGAACCCCGCGCGTGGCGGGGTTCCGAAGCTAGAAACCGTGTCAGTCGAGGCTGTTACCAGCGACCACGTCCACCGCCGCCGCCACCGCCGGCGAACTTCGGACGCGCCGGACGTTCCTGAGCCTCGTTTACGCGCAGCGGCCGGCCACCCATCTGGAAGCCATTGAGCTGCTGAATCGCGTTTTGAGCTTCACCCGAGGCCATTTCCACGAAGCCGAAGCCCCGCGGCCGCCCGGTCTCACGGTCATTGATCATCTTGACCGATTCAACCTTGCCATGGCGCTCGAACAGCCCACGCACCTCATCTTCCGTGGCGCTGAAAGGCAGGTTCCCTACATAGATCGTCGTCATTCAAATTCTCTCTCTGCAACGCGGCGGTCGGCTGGCCTCCCTGAGAGGACGCGTCGCCTTAGGCCGCAGTTTCAACATGCAGGTCAGGTTCGGGCACACGCATCTGCATGAGACACGGATGCCCGGACCAAGGCCTGCGCCTTGGTCGTGCACTAATCAACTAGAGCTGGGTGAAGGGCGAGAAGCCTCGAAGAAAGAATTCACGCGGACGCCCGGCGGAAGCATGATGAGGGTACGAACCGGGGCGCGAGCTTACGTGAGCCTCCAGGGGTTGGCAAATCAGGAAAGCCCCTAATGGCTACGAAATCATGGTTTTGCGACGCAAAACGCGTTTTTCGGGTGTTGGCCGGCCTCTTCTATATAGAGGCGGTGAGAAGTCGGCTCAGGCGCGCCAGAGCGTCCAGGCACCGATGAGGATGAAGCCGATCCCGGCGACTCGGGTCAGCACACGCGTATCGAGGTGCTGGGCGACGAAGCTGCCGGCGAGGACGCCGATGGCGCAGGCTAGCACCAGGCCGGACGCGGCGGCAGCGAATACCAGCAGCTTCGACTGGGGGTTCTGTGACGAGAACAGCACCGTCGCGAGTTGCGTCTTATCGCCGAGTTCGGCGAGAAATACGGTGCCGAAAACCGCTGCCAGGCTCTTGAGGTCCATGTTCAACCGCCGCTGTCGGGCTCCAGGTACGCATAGCCGTTGAGCTCACCTTCGTAGAAGCGCTTGAGCGCCTGGCTCTCGGTGAGCGTCAGGCGGCCCTCGCGCACCGCGCGTTCGCAGTCGCGCGAGAGTTTCGGGTGCAGCTCCGCCACGTCGTACTCCATGTATTCGAGGACGCGGTTGGCGGTATCGCCCTTGACGATTTCTTCGATCCACCAGCCGCCCTCATCGTGCAGGCGGATGTGGACCACGTGCGTGTCCCCGAAAAGATTGTGCAGGTCCCCAAGCGTTTCCTGGTACGCACCGACGAGAAATGCGGCGAGGTAGTAATCCTCCCCCGGGCGCAGCTCGTGCAGCTCGAGCGTGCGCTTGACGTCGCGCGGGCTCACGAAGCGATCGATCTTGCCATCCGAGTCGCAGGTGATGTCCGCGAGCACACCATTGCGCGTGGGGCGCTCATCCAGGCGATGGATCGGCATGATCGGGAAGAGCTGACCGATGGCCCAGCTGTCGGGGAGGGACTGGAAGACCGAGAAGTTGCAGAAGTAAGTGTCGCTCAGAATGAACTCGAGGCCGTCGAGCTCTTCCGGGACCACGCTGAGCTTGCGGCAGTAGTCACGCACCTTGGCACAGGTCGCCCAGTACAACCGCTCGGCGAGCCCGCGAAACTCGAGACTGAGGTAGCCGAGATTGAACATCTGCAGTGCCTGTTCGCGGGCCTGCAATGCATCGTGGTAGCACTCGACCAGGCGCCGCTCGCTCACGGTGCGATACGCCTCGAACAGGTCGTGCACCGGCTGCGGGATGTCGTTCTCGCCGTTGTAGTCCTCGCTCACTTTGCCGGCGACGCGGAACTGGTCGAGCGCCGAGTAGCCGAGCGTATTGAAGATGAGCACGCTGTGATGGGCGGCGATGGCGCGACCCGACTCGCTGATGATCATGGGATGCGGGATGTCGCGCGCGTCGCAGACGCTCCCGATGCGATACACGACATCGCTCGCGTATTCGTTGAGCGTGTAATTCACCGATGATTCGTAGTTGGTGCCGCTGCCGTCATAGTCGACACCGAGGCCGCCGCCGACGTCTATGTATTGCAGCCCCGCGCCCATCAGCTTGAGCTCGGCATACACGTGCGCCAGCTCGTTGATCGAATCCTTCACGCGACGGATGTCCTGCAGCTGGCTGCCCGGATGGCAATGCACGAGCTGCAGGCAGTCGAGCATGCCGGCCTTCTTCAGTGTTTCAAACAGCTCGAGGATCTCGGTGATGAAGAGGCCAAACTTCGACTTCTCGCCGGCTGACTCGCGCCAGCGTCCCGCGCCTTCGCTCGCCAGCTTCACGCGCACGCCCATCCTGGGACGCACCTGGTAGCGCTCGGCATGCTTGAGGATGAGTTGCAGCTCGGAGAAGTTCTCGACCACCGGGATGATGATGCGGCCGAGCTTGGCGGCGAGGATCACGGCCTCGATGTAGCTGTCGTCCTTGAAGCCGTTGCAGATGATGACCCGCTCGGAATCGCCTTCGGTCATCGCCATCACGGCCAGCAGCTCGGGCTTCGAGCCGACTTCGAGGCCAAAGCCGAATTGCGCACCGTACCGGTACACCTCTTCCACCACGAGGCGCTGCTGGTTGACCTTGATCGGGAACACCGCGGCGTAGCGGTTCTTGTAGTCGTTCTCGGCGATGGCATTCGCGAACGCGTCGTGCAGGTGGCGCAGGCGGTGGGCCAGGATGTCGGAGAACCGCACCACGAGCGGCGTGCGCAGGTCGCGTGCCTGCAGGCCCTCGACGACTTCCAGGAGGTCGATTTCGCGATCCGGGCGCGTGTCGGGCCGCACTACCACGTGGCCCGCCGCATTGATGCCGAAGTATCCGGAACCCCAGGCCTGCACCTGGTACAGCTCGAGAGAGTCCTCGACCTTCCAGGTCTGGCCCGGCGCGAGCTTCTTGACGGCGTTGTCCACGATGACCGGTTGCACCTCGGGCGGGCCCGAAAAAGTTGCGCGCACGATAGCAAAATGTGGAGAGAAGTAAATTGCGAACCGTTATCAGTTCTCGCTTCCCGTCGCGATCGGTCGCGTGTCATCGCGGATCCATTCGCTCCACGAACCCGGATAGAGGCGCGCTCCCTCCAGCCCAGCGACCTCAAGTGCCAGCACGTCATGGCACGCTGTGACCCCTGAACCGCACATCGCTACCACCCGGTCGGCCGATGTGCCTGCGAGCGTCTTCGACCAGCGTTCGCGCAAGACGTGCGCCGGCAGAAAGCGGCGCTCGGCGTCGAGGTTGGACATGAACGGATGGTTGCGCGCGCCCGGAACATGTCCGGCGACCGGGTCGATGGTCTCGTTCTGGCCCGCGAATCGATCCGCGCCGCGTGCATCGACCAGCACCACGGATCGATCCGCCAGCGCGGCAACGAGCTCACCCACCGTGACTGCCTGGTCGGGGCGTGGGTGCGCGACAAAGCTCGCCGGCGCAACTCGCGGCTCGTCGGTTTCCAGCGGCAACCCTGCCGCGAGCCATGCCTTGAGTCCACCGTTGAGGACCGCGGCTGCTTCATGGCCGACCCAGCGCAGCATCCACCACAGGCGCGCAGCGATCGCGCCGCCGGCATCGTCGTAAGCGATGACCTGCGACCGCGCGTCGATGCCCCAATTTCCAAGCTGCTGGGCAAAGTCCTCGGGACGAGGCAACGGGTGCCGCCCGCTGCTCCGCGTGACAGGGCCGGAGAGATCCTCGTTCAGATGCGCATAGCGGGCGCCCGGAATGTGGCCCGAGCGGTACTGCTCGCGGCCGGCGCCAGGTTTCGCGAGGTCGAACCGGCAATCAACGATCACCCAGCGCGGCTCGCCGAGATGACGCGCGACCTCCGCCGGTTCAATGAGGGTGGTGAAGCTCATGCCGGGATTCTACAATCCTTGCGCTGCCTCGCGGCGCTAGAAAAGTGGAACAGACCTTGGCACTCGAGCTCTACTGGGGAAGCGGAAGTCCGTACTCATGGCGCGTGATGCTCGCGCTCGAGCACAAGCGCCTTCCGTATGTGTCGCACCTGCTCGAGATGTCGCGCCAGGAGCATAAGGCGCCCCACATGCTCAAGCTCAATCCGCGCGGGCAACTTCCGGTGCTCAAGGACGGGGACTACGTGTGCTTCGAGTCCCTCGCCATTCTCTACTACCTCGATCTGAAGTATCCGGATCCACCGCTCTTCGGTCGCAGCCCCGAAGAGGCGGGCACGATCATGCGCGTCATCTGCGAGTACCAGAACAACGCGGAACCGCGGCTGATGAAGATCGTGCGTGCGGTGTTCACCGGCAAGGTCAGGGAGCGTATCGAGGAAGTCACGGAGGCCATGCATACGGTGGCCAACGAGGCGCGCGTCATCGAAGGGCGGCTGAGCAAGTCGGACTGGATCGTGGGCGAACACGTGTCGGCGCTCGATTTCGTGGTGTTTCCAGGGATCCAGTTATTGCTGCGAGCACTCAATCGCGACGAGGCCGGGGAACTGCGCTCGCGTTTCCTGCCGATGGAATTCAACTATCCCGCACTGGCACGCTGGATCTCGCGCGTCGAAGCGCTGCCGGGCTACGAGCGCACCTACCCGCCCCACTGGCGCAACGCACCGGCCGCGTGAAGTTGCTGCGTCGTCGCGGGGCGGCGCATTTGCGCCGCGCCCATTCAACGGGCACGATGCGGGTACCAGGTTTAGTTGCATAACTTGTTGCACAACTCAAATGTCGCAACCGAGTTATGCAACAAGTTATGCAACCAAACCTGGTACCTAACGGATTGGCAAACGGATGGCGATTCATCATGAGTGAACACCAGATCCATGTGGATTTCCCGGGACGAATCGTCCTCGTCGGCTTCGGCAGCATCGGGCAGGGCGTGCTGCCGCTGATCCTGCGTCACATCGGCGGTGTGAAGGCGGAACGCATCACGATCATCACGGCGGACGATGAGGGCCGGGCCGAAGCCGAGCAGTTTGGAATCAAGTTCGTGAACCAGCCGCTGACACGCGACAACTTCAAGCGCGTGCTCGATCCATTGGTGGGTCGCGGCGATTTCCTGCTCAACGTCTCGGTTGACGTCTCCACCCTGGCGCTGGTCAAGCTTTGCGCCGAGAAGGGCGCGCTCTACCTCGATACCTGCATCGAGCCCTGGCCGGGCGGTTACACCGACCCGACGATCCCGGTGTCCCGGCGCACCAACTACGCGTTGCGCGAAGAGGCGTTGATCGTGCGCAAGAGCAATCCGCGCGCCCCGACCGCGGTGCTCACGCACGGCGCAAATCCGGGCCTGGTCTCCCACTTCGTCAAGCAGGCGCTGCTCAATATCGCCGCGGATACGGGTGTGAAGGTCGCAACACCGTCCTCGCGTGAGGAATGGGGCAAGCTGGCGCAGACGCTCGGCATCAAGGTGATCCACATCGCGGAACGCGACACGCAGATCTCGAGCCGGCCGAAGCAGCAAGGTGAATTCGTCAATACGTGGTCGGTGGATGGATTCGTGAGTGAGGGCTCGCAACCGGCTGAGCTCGGCTGGGGTACGCACGAGCGCAATTTCCCGCGCGATGGTGCGCGCCACGACTTTGGCTGCCAGGCAGCGATCTACCTCAATGTGCCGGGCGCCGGCACGCGCGTGCGCACCTGGACGCCGATCGCGGGCCATTTCCACGGCTTTCTGATCACGCACGGCGAATCGATCTCGATTTCCGACTATTTCACGGTGCGTGACGGCATGAGCGTGGCGTATCGACCCACTGCGCATTACGCCTATCACCCATGTGACAACGCAGTGCTCTCGGTGCACGAGTTCGCGGGGCGCAACTGGCGGCTGCAGGATCACAAACGCATCATGATGGGCGACATCGTTTCGGGCATCGACGAGCTCGGCGTGTTGCTCGCGGGGCACAAGAAGAATGCGTACTGGTATGGCTCGCAGCTCTCGATCGACGAAGCACGGCGACTGGCGCCCTTCAACAACGCCACCAGCCTGCAGGTAACCGTCGCGTGCCTCGCCGGCATGGTGTGGGCAATCGAGAATCCGAGTCGTGGCCTGGTCGAGCCCGACGAGATGGACTTCAAGCGTAACCTCGAAGTCTGCATGCCCTATCTCGGACCGGTGGTGGGGCAGTACACGGAGTGGAATCCGCTGCACGATCGTGGTCGATTGTTCGTCGAGGACATCGATGCCACCGATCCGTGGCAGTTCAAGAACGTTCGAGTTCTGTAGAGCAGTCCGAGCCGGCCATTGGGTGGGGGGTTATGCCAACTCCGGGCTGACCACGCTCGCTGATGTGCTGTCCGGGCCGCTGCGGGTCTGGCGGCCGATCTTTCCCACGGCCGACACGAACGAAACACACTGCGGTCGCATGCCTCAGCTTTCGCGGGGTACGGCAACGTGTCTTTGAACTCAATCAAGCAAGAACGGGCCAGGGAAAGATCAGCCGCCAGACCCGCAGCGACCGGCCCAGCTTGCGCTTACTCCGCCAAGAGTTTCGTGATGAGTGCTTCGACCTTGCGCGCCTGCGCATCGTCAGCGTGCGTTTCGCCGACGAACCGCCCGCGCACGCGGCCCTGCTTGTCTATGACGTAGTAGGCCGGCCAGTACTGGTTGTTGAGCGCGTTCCAGTAAGAGAAGTCGTTGTCGAGCATCACCGGATGCTCGAGGCCGAATTCCTTCGTTTTGGCGATGACATTGTCCCGCACCCGCTCGTTCGGAAACTCAGGGCTGTGTACGCCGAGCAGTGCCAGTCCTCGCGCACTGAATTTCGCCTCGAGGCCCTTGAGCCATGGGAACGAGTGGTAGCAGTTCCAGCACTCGAACGCCCACACGTCGATGAGCAGTACCCGGCCGCTGAAGCTCTCGAGCTTGAGCGGCGGTGAATTGATCCAGTCCGCGGCGGCGGTGTGCGTGAACTCAGGTGCCCGCTCCAGAGGTGGCGCGGCAGTGGCCGCACACAGCAGGGAGATCGAGAACAGGGCGCCCGCCAGTCGAGCGGCGGTACGGCGGATCGATGCAATCGGATGTTCGTTCATGAGCACCTAGACCCGATGAGGCGCCGCATTATTTCGCAGGCCGCTCGCCATAGATGACTTCGAGCACGATGAACGAGCGGCTGCCTCCGGGCAGATCCACGCTGACCTCATCGTCCACCGTCTTGCGCAGGAGCGCCTTTCCGAGCGGCGAGTCCATGCTGATGTAGTCAGAGGCAAGGTCGAACTCGTCGGGGCCGACGATTCTCACGCAGCGCTCGGCGCCGCCGTCCTCTTGCACGCGCACCCAGGCGCCGAAGAACACCCGGCGCGGGTCGCCCGGTGGCTGATCGACCACCACGATCCCGTCCAGGCGCTTGCGCAGGAAGCGCACCCGGCGGTCGATCTCGCGCAATTGCCGCTTCCCATAGATGTACTCGGCGTTCTCAGAGCGATCGCCCTGCGCCGCCGCCGCCGCCACGGAAGCGGTTACCTGCGGCCGCTGGACGCGCCACAGGTGCTCCAGTTCCTCGCGCAGGCGTTTCGCGCCTTCCGGCGTGATGTATTTCGAGCCCGCAGGTTGCGGTGCGCGATAGCGTCCCATTTGCAGCTCAGCTCCAGGTGCCGGCGGTCCCGAGCGGCTGCGGGACCGTACCGAGGCCTTAATTCGGCGCTAAAAACTCCTGCATCGCCAATGATTTGTGCATCCGATCACAGTTTTGACTTAAGCGCGTCTCTAATCTCACTCGCCATGGGCGTCAAGTACTACACACACTTCTTGATGAATGAGCGGCCCGAAAGCACCAATGAGTTCACCGGCGTGGTGGAACTCAATCGGACACCGCGCGCGGCGCACGATCTGCAGGACATCGCCGCGATCCTGGCCCGCAGCCTCGATCTGGACACCGACGACATCCAGATCCTGCATTGGGCGCGCCTGCACTGAATCCCCTAGCGGACTTTCCTTCCCTTCATCAAAGTCCGCTTCTCTGAACCCCAGACCAAAAGTCTGGGGTTTTTTTTGCGCTACGCTTCACCTCCATGGCGAGTGGCGCGTTCAAGGACCACTTCTCCGGGCACGCGAGTGCCTACGCTGCGTATCGTCCTCACTATCCTCCGGAACTCTTCGCTCAGCTCGCCGCCCTCAGCCCACAGCGACAACGCGCGTGGGATTGCGCCACGGGCAATGGACAGGCGGCGATCGGGCTCGCGAAGCATTTCAATCACATCGTCGCGACAGACGCGAGCGTCAAGCAGCTGGGCAGCCGGCGTCAACATGCGCGCATCGACTACTGCGCGGGATTAGCAGAGGCCGCGCCGCTCACCAGCGCCTGTTGCGACCTGGTGACCGTGGCGCAATCGGTACACTGGTTTCAATTCGAGCGTTTCTACGCGGAAGCTCGCCGCGTGCTGAAAGGTGGCGGCGCAATCGCACTGTGGACCTACGCAGTGTTCCGTATTCAAGCGGGCATTGATGAGCCGATCGATCATTTCTACAACGAAATCGTGGGGCCATTCTGGCCGCCGGAGCGGCGCTACGTCGAAGAGGGATACCGCACGATCCCATTCCCGTTCGATGAGCTGCAACCGCCGCCGATCGTTCTCGAGACGCACTGGAACCTGGACCAGGTCATGAACTACATCGGGACATGGTCCGCCGTGCAGCGCTTTCGCGACGCACATGGCTCGGATCCGCTGCCCCAACTGCGGACGGTGCTGGAACCTCTCTGGGGTGCACCGGACTCAGCTCGCCGGGTCAGCTGGCCCTTGCACATGCGCGTCGGTCGCATCTGACCTTCGGCGCCAGTTCGCATATACTGCGCGCCCATTTTTATCTCCCGGCCGGGGGCCGCGCAGGTTTCCGGCTTGAATCCCAGGCCCTCACCCAAATGAACCGACTCGCAATGACTATCCTTGCTGCCTCTCTGACCGCTTGCGCCTCCACCCCTGAAACGCCGGCACCCGCGGCACCCACCTCACCGCCGACGCTCGGCTCCGGCCTCGACCTGTCGGGATTCGATCGCACCGTGCGGCCCCAGGATGACCTGTTCCGCTATGCGAGCGGCGAATGGCTGAAGACCGCCGTGATACCCGCCGACCGCGCCAATTACGGGGCTTTCACAATGCTCGACGATCAGGCCCAGGCCGATGTGCGCGCGCTGGTGGAGAAGGCCGCGAACCTGCCGAGCCGTGCACCGGGGTCCGATGAACAGAAGATCGGTGATTTCTATCTCAGCTTCATGGACACCGCGCATATCGAGGAGCTCGGCCTCAAGCCGCTACAGGGTGAACTCGGACGTGTGGAGGCCATCGCCAGCCGCGCCGACCTGGTCGGCTATATGGGATACGCACAAAGCATCGGCGTTGTGCATCCCGTCTGGTACTTCGTCGCGCAGGACGAAAAGAACGCTACCGCCTACATCTCCAACATCTATCAACGCGGACTGACGCTCCCGGACCGCGACTACTACCTCAAGAGCGACGAGAAGTACGTGGCGATTCGCGCCAAGTACCAGGTCTATGTTGCCAACCTCCTGAAGCTTGCCGGCTTCGCGAACGCAGAGGATGGCGCGCGCCGGATCGCGGCGCTCGAGCATCGCCTGGCGCAGGCCCACTGGACTCGCGTGCAGAACCGCGACGCCGAGGCGACCTACAACAAGTACAACATCACCGAAGCCAACAAGCTGACGCCGGGTCTGGATTGGGCGCAGTTCCTCGTGGGCGCGAAAGCCGATGCGCATGAACTCGTGATCGCTCAGCCGAGCTACGTGACTGCGCTCGGCAAGGCCATCACGGAGATTGCGCTCGAGGACTGGAAGCTGTACATGAAGTACAAGCTGATCGACCAGTACGCGCCGTATCTCAGCAGCGCGTACGCCGATCTGCATTTCGATCTGCACCTCAAGACCCTCAAAGGCATCGAGGAGAACCAGCCACGCTGGAAGCGCGCGGTCGACGCGATCGATGAGTCACTGGGTGATATCGCGGGACGACTATATGTCGCGGAGCATTTCACGCCGGACGCGAAGCAACGCATGGACGAGCTGGTTGCGAATCTTCTCAAGGCCTACAACGTGTCGATCGATAGCCTGGAATGGATGAGCCCGCAGACCCGGGCCGCTGCGCAGGCGAAGCTGGCCAAGTTCACCGTCAAGATCGGCTATCCGGACCAGTGGAAGGACTACTCGGCGCTCACCATCGACAAGACGGACCTGGTGGGAAACCTGCTGCGCTCCGCGCGGGTCGAGCATGAGCGCCTCACTGCCAGGCTCGGCAAGCCCGTCGATCGCACCGAATGGCTGATGACGCCGCAGACGGTCAACGCGTACTACTACCCGCCGATGAATGACATCGTCTTTCCGGCCGCGATCCTGCGACCGCCGTTTTTCAATGTTGCCGCGGACGACGCCACCAATTACGGCGCGATCGGTGCCGTGATCGGGCACGAGATCAGTCACGGCTTCGATGACCAGGGTCGCAAGTACGATGGCGACGGGAACCTGCGCGACTGGTGGACGGACGAGGATGCGAAGCGCTTCAAGGAGCGCGCGGCCCGGATCGTCGCGCAATACAGCGCCTACAACCCCATCGACGACATGAAGGTCAACGGCGAGCTCACCCTCGGCGAGAACATCGGCGACCTTTCCGGTCTCGCCATCGCGTACAAGGCCTACAAGATCGCCCTGGGCGACAGGACGGCGCCGGTGATCGACGGGTTCACGGGCGATCAACGCTTCTTCCTCGGCTGGAGCCAGGTGTGGCGGCGCAAGTATCGCGACGAGGATCTGCGCCAGCGCCTGGTGACCGATCCGCACAGCCCGAGCGAATATCGCTGCAACGGTATCGTCACCAACATGACGCCGTTCTACACTGCGTTCGGCCTCAAGGAAGGCGACAAGCTCTACCGGCCGCCGTCCGATCGCGTCCAGATCTGGTAGGAGCTCGAGTCATGCAGTCACCTGCAAAAGGAGCAACCATGCGCGCATTACTCCTGTTGACGCTTTTCGCAACTGCCTTGCTGTCCGGATGTGGCTACAACACGCTGCAGAGCCAGGACGAGCAGGTCAAAGCGGCCTGGTCGCAAGTGTTGAACCAGTATCAACGTCGCGCGGACCTGGTGCCGAACCTGGTGAACGTTGTGAAGGGCGCCGCGGCCCAGGAGCGACAGGTGCTCGATGACGTCGTGCAGGCCCGCTCGCGGGTCGGCTCGATCCAGGCGACTCCTGAGCTGATCAACGACGAGGCGGCCTTCAAGAAATTCCAGGCGGCGCAGGCGGACCTGACCAGCGCGCTGTCGCGACTGCTCGCAGTCGCGGAGAACTACCCGGAACTCAAGTCGATCGAAGCATTCCGCGACCTGCAGGCGCAGCTCGAGGGGGTCGAGAATCGCATCGCGGTGGAACGCAAGCGGTATATCGAATCCGTGCAGGCCTACAACACGACGGTGCGATCGTTCCCCACCAACCTCACGGCGATGCTGTTCGGCCACAAGGTGAAGCCGAATTTCTCGGTCGAGAACGAGGACGTGATCTCGAAGCCGCCGACCGTGGACTTTGGCGCACCCGCTCCGGCGCCCGCGACCCGCCCCGCAAGGGTAACTGACCAGCGCAGAAGGCCCCGATGCGCCTCAGTCCGGGGTTCACTATCGCGTGCGCGCTTCTGTGCGGCGCTCTCGGCCTGCTTGCGCCCCTGCAGGTCTCGCATGCGCAGGTCGAGGTTCCTGCTGCTCCATGGGCGCGTCACTGATTTGACTCGCACCCTGAGCGCCGAGCAGGTCGCGGCGCTCGAGCAGAAATTGCAGGCGTTCGAGGCGAGCAAGGGCAGCCAGATCGCGGTGCTGATCGTGCCCACCACCGAGCCGGAGGACATCGCCGCGTTTGGAATTCGTGTCGCCGAAGCATGGAAGCTCGGACGCAAGGGCGTCGATGACGGCGCAATCCTGATCGTCGCCAAGGACCAGCACCGCATGCGCATCGAGGTGGGCTACGGGCTCGAAGGCGTCATGCCGGATGCGATCGCGCGACGCATTGTGGGGAACACCATCGCGCCCCATTTCAAGCAGGGCGATTATTACGGCGGCATCGATGCGGGCGTGGATCAGATGATTCGCATCGTCGACGGCGAGCCTCTTCCGGAGCCGGATCGCAAGCTGGTCTCCGCCGCCGGGTGGCATCGGAGTGGCTCACCACGACGCTCGTGCTGATCATCATCGGCGGCACGATTCTGCGGCGCATCTTCGGTCGCACGATCGGTGCGCTGGCCACCGGTGGAGTAAGCGGATTCATCGCGTACGTGCTCACGCATGTCATTCCGGTTGCCGCGGGCGTCGCCGCGATCGGATTCTTCCTCGCCATGCTGTTCGGCGGCTTCGGCGGGCCGAGCGGCTGGTCGAGCCGCGGTCGCAGTGGCATGGGCAGCGGTTGGGGCGGTGGCTGGGGTGGCGGAGGGTTCGGCGGCGGTATGGGCGGGGGAGGAGGTTTCAGCGGTGGCGGCGGTGGATTCGGTGGCGGCGGCGCCTCGGGAAGCTGGTGACATGAACCTGAAGCGGCTTGCTGCGACACTGGTTCACGACCGACCTCACGCGCCGGCGTGCCTTTCCGACGCGCGTACTCACCGCGATCGAGGAACAGATCCGAGCGAGTGAGAAACAGCACGGCGGGGAGATTCGCTTTGCGATCGAAACCGCACTGGACGGTCCTGCTCTGTGGCATGACGTCCCTGCGCGCCAACACGCCATCGATGTGTTCGCACAACTGCGCGTGTGGGACACGGAGCACAACAACGGTGTGCTCATCCTGGTACTGCTCGCGGACCGCGACGTGGAAATCGTGGCCGACCGCGGCTACCGCAATCGGGTCAGCAATGCCGCGTGGGAAGGCGTTTGCCGTGCGATGGAAGCGGAGTTTCGCGCCGGGCACTTCGAAAGCGGCGCGATCAAGGGTATTCAGGCCATCACCAGCATCATTGCTCCGCTCTTCCCGCCCGGGCCGCGCGACTCAAACGAACTTCCCGATCGGCCCGCACTCCTTTAAAGCATGTACTCAGGTGTGAGTCGCGCACAGCGATGCCATAATCGCCGCATGCCCCGACTGAATCTGTCTGCGCTCGCAGACAATCCCAGGGTGGTTCAGAGTTGCACGTTGCTGATCGCTACGGCTGTGCTCTGTGGCTGTTCGCTGCTCTCCAATCCGTTCAGCCGCCCCGAGCAACCTGGCGCGCAGCAGGCGCCCGCGAAACCGCCCGCGCTGCCGCCCATAGCGACGCATCGGTTCGAGATCGATCCGCTCAATGACGATGTGGTCGGCCTTATCCAGAGCACGATCGCCTCCAAGGAAGACACGCTGCCGGATATCGCGCGCCGCTTCGATATCGGTTACGAGGAGATCGTGCGCGCCAATCCTGGCGTCGATCCATGGCTGCCGGGAGAGGGGCGGGAGATCGTGCTGCCGACGCGGTTCATCCTGCCCAATGCGCCACGCGAAGGCATCGTCATCAACATTCCGGCCATGCGTCTCTTCTACTACCCGGCGCACAAGAAAGAGGAGCCCGCCGAGGTGATCACGTATCCGATCGGGATCGGGCGCGTTGGTTGGTCGACGCCGGAGGGTGCAACCAAGATCGTCAAGCGCACACTCGATCCGGTGTGGACGGTCCCGGTGTCGATTCGCAAGGAGCACGCCGAGATGGGCGATGAATTGCCGCCGGTGGTCGGGCCGGGGCCGGACAACCCGCTGGGCCGGCATTCATTCACGCTCCAGTGGCAGGGTTATCTCGTGCACGGAACTAACAAACCCTACGGCGTAGGCATGCGTTCCAGTCATGGCTGCATCCGTCTGTATCCAGAGGACATCGAACAACTCTTCGACACGGTTCCGCTGGGCACGAAACTGCGCGTCGTGAACCAGCCGGTGCTGTTCGGGCGCGCGGGTGAGGACGTCCTGGTGCAGTCCTATGGCGCCCTCGAAGACGACCAGCGTGACTGGTCGGGAAGCGCTCGCAAGCTGATGGAAAAGTCGATGCCCGAAGCCACGCGCAAGATGATCAAGGAAGACAAGCTCACGATCGACTGGGAGCGCGTGCATGCCCTGCTCACCGCACCACATGGTGTACCCGTTTCCATTACCGTCCCGGAGGCGAGCCTTGACGGCGAGCTGCTGGCGGCGCGCAAGGTCGAGAACACGGTGCCCGAGGGATCGAACTGGGACGGCAAGGTGGAAGTGGACGAGGCCAAGTTCGAGCAGCTGCTGTCGGAAACCGAAACCGGTCCACCGACCGCGGCGGCAGACGGAACTGCCCGCTGATCTACCAGATCGTGTCCTGAGCGTTTCGGTCCGCGGCGACCGCCACGATCCCGGTCGCGGTCGCGCACAGGCGACCATTGGAGAACAGGGCGCTTTCCGCGAACGCGAGGTTGTCAGTGCGCTTGACGCATGCGCCGAACACTTCCAGGGGCGCATCGAGCACCGCGCGCATGAACTTCATCGACAGCTCGCAGGTCCCGGCGCGCCGGGTGTCGAACTGCAGTGTGCCGGCAAGACCCAGGGCACAGTCGAACAAGCCCGCGAGCACTGCGCCGTTCACGGCGCGCGAACGCAGGCCGCCAACGTGATGTTCTGCGATCGTGGCGAGCGTCACACGCACCAGCAGCGCGTCGGAAAGGTCGACGGTCAGGCCAAAATGCACGACGCTCGGCAGGCGGTTGAACTGCTCTGCCCAGCTCTGGCGCGCGGTCGCATCGAGTGCAATGGGCTGTGCTCGTGCGCGCAGACCGGCGAGCTGGCTGTCATCGACAGGCATAGGACTCTCGAACGGGGCGATGGGCGCATGATACCCGCTCGGCGTCACACGACTGTCATACGCAATCCCTAGCCTGCGCTGCATTTGTTTGCCCGCGATTCAGCCATGCGCATCCTGATGATCTCCGATGTGTACTTTCCCCGTATCAACGGAGTCTCGACGTCGATCCAGACTTTTCGCCGTGATCTCGAGGATCTCGGGCACGAAGTGACGCTGATCGCGCCGCGCTATCCGCAGTCCGGCGCCGAGGCCGAACCCGGCATCCTGCGGGTGAAGTCACACCAGGTGCCGCGCGATCCGGAAGATCGAATGATGCGGCGGGGCGAGATTCGTCGCCTGCTGCCGGACCTGCGCAGATCTGACTTCGACCTGGTGCATATCCAGACCCCGTTCATCGCCCACTACGCCGGGATCGAGCTCGCCCGTGCGCTCGATGTGCCGGTGCTCGAGACCTACCACACTTATTTCGAGGAATACCTGCATCACTACGTGCCGCTGATGCCGCGACGCCTGATGCGCTTCGTGGCGCGCCGCTTTACGTGCCGACAATGCAATCAGATCGATCACCTCATCGCACCGTCGCGCGCGATGCGCGATGCGCTCGTCGAGTACGAGGTGCGCACACCGATCAGCATCATCCCCACGGGACTCGAGGCCGATCGCTTCGAGAAGGCGGACGGCGAGGCGTTTCGCCGGCGCTTCGGCATCGACGCGCAACGCCCGGTGGTGGTTCACGTCGGGCGCATCGCGCACGAAAAGAACCTCGATTTCCTGTTGCGCATGATGGTGAGCGTATCGCGGCAGGTGCCGGACGCGCTGTTGCTTGTGGCGGGCGAAGGGCCGGCGCTCGCACATTGCAAGCGTCTGGCAGCAGAGCTCGGTCTGCAGGGGCACACGCTGTTCGTCGGCTACCTCGACCGTAAGCATGAGTTGCTCGATTGCTATCGCGCCGGGGATGTCTTTGCGTTCGCATCGCGAACCGAGACGCAGGGTCTCGTGCTGCTGGAGGCGATGGCCCAGGGCGTGCCGGTGGTTTCCACAGCGCACATGGGAACTGTCGATATCCTGGGCGCACGTCGCGGCTGTGTTGTGGTCGAGGAATCGGAGCCGGATTTTGCCGCGGCAGTCGTGGACCTGTTGCGCGATCGTGGCCGGCGCGAGGCGCTCGGTGCCGAGGCGCGTAGCCTATGCCGCAACCTGGTCCGCGCGGGAGATGGCGACTCGCCTCGTCGACCTCTACCGGGCCATGCTGGCGGGCCGCACAAGTTCCGTGCTCGCACCCGCGGAGCACCAGAGCTGACGATGCCCGGGCACGCGCCACATCCCTTCGGTTGATCGATTCCGGTATATTCGCCTGCCTTCCCCGCGACGCAGGCTCGATGCTGACCGATTGGCTCAAGATCATGATGGATGAGATCGCGCGCAAGCAGGCCGAGCTCGACAGCGCGCGCGCCGAGGAGCAGCTGCGCGAGAATGAGCGCAAGACCGCTCAGCCACCTCAGGACAAAAAACAAGGCGCCACCAAAGGCGCAAAGGCAGGACGCCCATGATCCCGATAAAGGACGAGAACCCGTCGCGGCTCGTGCCGTACGTTACCTACGCAATCATCATCCTTTGCGTCGTGGTGTTCCTGTGGCAGTTCTCGCTCGGGCCGGAGCGTGGCCAGACCGCCGTGTACGCCCTGGGAGTGATTCCGGCTGTCCTGCTCGGCAGCACGCAATTGCCCGCCGACGTGGCAGTGGTTCCGCCGTGGCTCAGCATCGTGACTTCGATGTTCCTGCATGGTGGCTGGATGCACCTGATCGGGAACATGCTGTACCTGTGGATCTTCGGCGATAACGTGGAGGACAGCATGGGCCACGTGCGTTTCGCGATCTTCTACGTCGTCTGTGGAGCTGCCGCGGTATTCGCCCAGGCCCTTCCGGAGCCGATGTCACAGGTGCCGATGATCGGTGCGAGCGGCGCGATTTCCGGCGTGCTCGGCGCGTACCTGCTGCTCTTCCCGCGGGCGCGCATTCACGTGCTGATTCCGCTCGGGATCGTGTTGCAGAGTGCACACCTGAAGGCCATGTGGGTGCTGCTGTTCTGGTTTGGGCTGCAGCTCCTCAGCAATGTGATGCAAGGCGAAGCGGGCGCCGGCGTCGCGTTCCGGGCGCACATCGGTGGGTTCGTGGCCGGTATGGCACTCATTCCACTCCTGAAGTACCGCGCCGTTCGGTTGTTCGCTCCGTAGAGCAGTCCGCTCTGGTCGCCGGGTGGGTGTGCCTCGAGCTCGTGGAGCAAATGCGCAGCGACGACACTTGAGCGAGGAACGCTCAAGGTCGCGCGCGAACCCTCAGTCCGGGCGGCGATCAGACGCCGATAGATCAAATTACCATCACCAAATCCGGTCTGATCGCTGATCGCCCGGACAGAGGGCATTAGCTACACGAGCTCGAGGCACACCCACCCGGCGACCAGACCGTCCTGCTTTAGCCAAAGAGGCGAAGCCGTCTGATCTCACTCTCAGCGCAGGACGAGACGGACATTGCGGTCGGGGGGATTGTGCCAACCCGGGCGAGCAATGTTTGCGGGTTTGCAATTTTCGGATGGCACGGTATCGCGCGTGATCAGCCCGGAGTTGGCACAACCCCCCACCCAATGGCCGGCTCGGACTGCTCTTCAGTCAATGGCAGGTCGGCATTCGACGGTAGCTGGAGTTTCCTGCTTGCCGGCCTGGCTGAGTGCGCACAGCGCGGAGCCGCCGACCACCAGCAGCGCTCCCACGATACTCAGCGCGTTGAGACGTTCCGGCTCGAGGAGCCCCGGCACGAGGTTCGTGGTGAGCCACATGGCTGACAGAGTAACGAGTGGTGCGGTGGCCAGGATCGCGCTCACTCGCGACACCTCCCAGTGTTGCAGCGCTTCAGCAAACGCTCCATAGGCGACGATGGTGTTGAGCGCGCAGAACAGCAGTATGCAAAGCTGACCCGGCGACAGCGCCTGGATCGTGGCGAGGCTCGCGGTGGGCAGGAGCAGGAGCGTCGCTCCGACATACAGCATCCACAACACTTGCTGTGAACTCAGCCACTTCAGCAGTTGTTTTTGTGCGAGCCCGTAGGCAGCCCAGACCACGGAGGAGGTGACAAGAAGCGCGACGCCGAGTCCAAGCCCGCCACTCAGATCGAGAAGCTCCGGGAGGCGCCGGTTGAAGAACAGCAGCAACCCGACCAGCAGCGTGGCAAATCCGCCCCATTGGACGGGTGAGAATCGCTCGCGGACCACGAGCACACCCCCCAACAACAGCAACATGGGTGCAAGCTGGATCACAGTCTGGGTCACCGATGGCGTCGTGTGCTTGAGCGCGAACGCGTACAACAGATAGTTGCCCGCCAGGCCGAGAAGCGCGACCACCAGCAGTACCCAACCGCGTCGCGGCACGGATCTCGCGTGCGGGAGCTGGCCGGTCGCGGCCAGCATGACGCCCACGACGAGCGCCGAGAGGGCGAAGCGGTACCAGCTGATCGTGTAGACGTCCATGCCCTGCAGAAGAATCTTCAGCGCGATGGGCATGACGCCCCAAAGGACCGAGGTGATCAGTGCGAGCGACAGGCCGAGTCGCCAGCGACCGGTCATGCGCAGCGTTCCGGCGCGCCGCAGTTGCGACGCGAATCGTCATCTATCCATCTCACAGGGACGTGGCTCCGGATTCGGATCGAAGCTCTGCAACATTACACTAAAGCGCGTATTCGCCGGCGCTCGGCGCAGCGCGAGCGCGGCGTGGGTATGGTAGAGTCGCCCGCAACAAAGTGAGGGCGCCGGTGGCCGAACGGCTGACCACAGGGATTCAGGTCGCAGAACAATCAGGTCCAGAACAGAGCATCGCGCGTGCCCCGACCGCCGTGACGGCCTTCGTCGGCAGAACGCTCCGCGGTCCGGTCAACCGACCCGTCACGGTATCCAGCTTCGCCGATTACCTCTCGATCTTCGGTGGCTTGTGGCAGCCCAGCACGCTGAGCTACGCCGTCGAGCATTTCTTCGAGAACGGTGGCCAGCAGGCGATCATCGTGCGCGTCGTCAATGGTGCGCGGCCGCCGACACTCGACTTGCGCGCGGGACCCGAGACCCTGCGCCTCGAGGCGCTCGCTTGCGGAACACGGGAATACCTGCGCGCCTCGGTCGACTACGACGGCATCGGCGAGAACGAGCGCGACTGCTTCAACCTGGTGCTGCAACGGGTCCGCGCCCCGGGCTCGGAGCACGTCGAGGACCAGGAAATCTTTCGCCGCCTGTCGATCAAGGTTGACTCGGGCCGCTTCGTTCAACCGGCGCTGAGCGAATCGGCTCTGGCACGCGTCGTCGGCGATGTGCCCGTCACGCGACCCGAGCGCACACTGCGTCACGATGCACGCGGTGGCATCGGCTACGTGCATTCCAATCCGGACGGCGACGACGGTGGTCCGCTCACCGACTACGACCTGATTGGTTCGGCGGTTCACGGTACGGGCCTCTTTGCGCTCAAGGCGGCCGATCACTTCAACCTGCTGTGCGTTCCACCGCTGGCACGCGACGTCGATGTCGGCACCAGCGTCCTGCTGGTTGCTGCGCGCTTCTGCCGTGAGCGGCACGCCATGCTGGTGATCGACCCGCCCTGCGCATGGAGCTCAGCAGAGGTGGCCCTGCACGCACTGCGCGACTGGCAGTTCTGCAGCGAGAACGCACTGATGTATTTCCCGCGCGTGTTGAGTTACGACCGCCTGCGCGGCCGCTTCGAGCAGTTCGCGCCCTGCGGCGCGGTGGCGGGCCTGCTGGCGCGGTCCGATGCGCTATGGCCGCTGTGGGGGGCATCGGCGGGCGAAGAGACGTTGCTGCGGCCGGGCTATCGCCCCACGTGCCCGGTGACGGAAGTGGAGCGCAGTCGCCTGGCGCAGGCAGGAGTCAATATTTTGCAGGCGGTGCGCTCGCCGGTGCGTTCGGATACGAGTGCACGCACGCTCGCCGGCGGCAGCAGCGGTTCCTCGGATTGGAAGTACCTTGCGGCCCGGCGCCTGGCGCTCTTCATCCTCGACAGCATCGAGCGTGGCACGCGCTGGGTAGTGTTCGAGGCGAATAGTCCGGACCTCTGGCGACGCGCCGCGGCGCAGGTGGAGGTCTTCCTCGCGCAGCTCGACGCGGACGGCGCATTCATCGGCCGAGCCGTTGACGAAGCTTACTTTGTCGTCTGCGACGAGCGCGTCAACAAGGCGACCGATCTATCCAACGGCACCGTGAACATACTGTTCGGTTTCGCCGCCTTGCGCGCCGGTGAGTACCACGCGTACCTGCTCTCGCATCATCCGGCGGGCAGCCAGATGCGTCCGGTCAGCGTCAATCGCCTCGAGACCGGCGGACGGCGGCTGGTCGAAGAAATGGAGCGCGACGCGGTGGGCTAACCAGACTTGCGGTCGCTCACGTACATCGTGATCACCGCACGAACCACTTCCGTCCCAGCCGCATCCGTCACTGTCAGCGGCACGCCGATGTCTTGCGGCGCGTGCCACTCCGTCTTGTCGAGCCGCGCTACGGCACTGACGCCACCTTGCGCCTTGCGCAGGTACTCGATGGTCATGCCGCGCGGTATCCAGCGCATCGCGACCGGGATCGTGACCTCCATCAGCATGCCGGCAGCGAGCTCACAGAGATTGGCCATCGCGATCGCGTGCACCGTGCCGATGTGATTCTGCACCGCGCGGCGCTTGCGTATCGTCACCTGGCACAGGCCCGGCCGCAGCTCCACGAAGCGCGGCCGGATGCTCGCAAAGTAAGGTGCGCGCAAACAGATGAGGCGCGCGAACAGCCATCGGCCGGCAGGCCACCTCGACATTCGCTCGAAGTGACGCAGCGCTGCCGGCTGCTCAGTTGCAGTTGTCACGAGGCGCCTCCTTCAATTGCCTGGACGCCCGAAACCGCCGCCCCCCGGCGTTTCGATCACGATCTCATCGCCGGGGCCGACCTCGACGCTCGCGGTCGCTGCCATTTCGAGTTCCGATCCGTCCCGGCGTCGCAGGCGATTGACGCCGGCGCGGCCCGGCTCGCCGCCCTCGAGGCCGAAGGGGCGGATACGGCGGTGATTCGACAGGATCGAGGCGATCATCGCCTCGCGGAATTCGAGGCGCCGAATCGCACCGTTCCCGCCGCGATGCCGGCCCGCACCGCCGGAGTGTTCGCGAATGCGAAACTCCCGCAACAACACCGGGTAGCGCAGCTCCAGCACCTCCGGATCGGTGAGTCTCGAGTTGGTCATGTGCGTCTGGACCGCGGAGGTGCCGTCGAAGTCCGGGCCGGCGCCCGACCCGCCCGCGATCGTCTCGTAATACTGATGCTGCGCATTGCCGAAGGTGAAGTTGTTCATCGTGCCTTGTGCGGCTGCCATTACGCCAAGCGCGCCATAGAGCGCATCAACAATGCATTGCGAGGTCTCGACGTTGCCGGCGACGACAGCAGCCGGGTAATGCGGATTGAGCATCGAGCCTGCGGGAATCACGATCCGCAGCGGCTTGAGGCAGCCTGCATTGAGCGGAATGTCTTCATCGACGAGCGTGCGGAATACGTACAGCACGGCCGCGGTGCACACCGAGGTCGGCGCATTGAAGTTGTTCTCGGTCTGCGCCGAGGTTCCGGTGAAGTCGATGACGGCGCTGCGCGTTGCCTGATCGACTTCGACGCGCACCACGATGCTCTGGCCATTGTCCATCTCGTAGCGAAACTCCCCGCTCCCGAGGTGGCCAATGACCCGGCGCACGCATTCCTCTGCATTGTCCTGCACGTGCTGCATGTAGGCGCGCACCAGCGGCAGGCCATGCTGCGCGATCACCCGCTGCAACTCAGCGATCCCTTTCTCGTTGGCGGCGATCTGCGCCTTGAGGTCGGCGATGTTCTGAGCGGGGTTGCGTGAGGGGCAGGGCGCGCGCGTCAGCCGTTCGAGCAGCTCGCGCTGCGCAAACTGGCCGGCGCTCACCAGGCGGAAGTTGTCGAACAACACGCCCTCTTCGTCGACCGAACGACTGTGCGGCGGCATCGATCCTGGGGTGATGCCACCGATCTCGGCATGGTGAGCGCGCGAGGCGACGAAAAACGTGGGCTCAGCACCCGTCGCAACAAACACGGGTGTGATCACGGTGATGTCGGGCAGGTGTGTGCCACCCTGATAAGGCGCATTCAACATGAAGACATCGCCCGGCCGCATCACACCACGGTTCACTTCGAGGATGTGCTGCACGCTTGCGCCCATCGATCCCAGATGCACGGGCATGTGCGGGGCGTTGGCGATCAAGCCCGCCGTGCTGTCGAACAACGCGCAGGAGAAATCGAGCCGCTCCTTGATGTTGACGGAGGCGGAAGTGTGCTCGAGCACGGCGCCCATCTGCTCAGCGATGTGCATGAACAGGCCGTTGAACACCTCGAGCAGGACCGGATCGGCGGCGGCCTGTGTGAGCACCACATCTGACCGTGCGGCGACGCGTGACCCTGCGCGTGTCAGGAGCAGCTCACCACTTGTCAGCCGCTCACAGCACCATTGCGATTCGAGGACAACGGTCGAGTGCGGCTCAACGATGAGCGCAGGCCCCGCGATGCGCTCGCCGGCCTCGAGGTTGTCGCGCGCAACTACCGGTGCTTCCTGCCACTGGTCATCGAACCAGACACGGGCGCGCTTCAGCGCCGCGATCGGACCGCCCGACAACCGATACGCCGCCGTGGGTGCGATATGCGAAGGCACGATCGCCTCGATGCCGATCGCTGCCACCGTCAGCTCCGCAGCGTTGGCGCCGAAGCCGAACTGACGCCGATGCAGGTGCTCGAAGGTTGCGTACATGAGGTCGAGCGAAGCGAAGGGCACAGTCAGTGCGGTGTCGCTCCCGGCGGTGCGAATATCGACCGAGCGCTCGACCTGCACCTCAGCCGTCGCGAAGCGCTGCGCAGCGAGGGCGTTGCGCGCTGCCGCCTCGAGCTCGGCGAACGCCTCCTGAAGCTCGGACAAGATCCCTGCCTGCAACTCACGCTCAATGGAGCGACGACGGATTTCACGAATGTCCGCGAGCCCGATGCCGTAGGCGGACATGAGGCTCGCCAGCGGGTGAACGAGCACACGATCGATGCCGAGCGACTCGGCCACGCGGCACGCATGCTGGCCCGCCGCGCCGCCGAAGCAGAACAGCGCGAAGCGCGTGCAGTCGTGACCCTGGCGCACCGAGACGTGCTTGATCGCGTTTGCCATGGTTTCGATCGCGACGCGCAGAAACCCGGCCGCGATCGCTTCTGGCTCCCGTGCATCCACACCTTCCCGCTCCAGCTCGCGGGCCAGCTCGAGGAAGCCATGCCGCACCCCGGCGACATCAAGTGACTGATCGGCATTCGGGCCGAGCACGGCCGGAAACAGCTCCGGCTGCAGCCGGCCGAGGAGCACGTTGGCGTCAGTGACGGTGAGTGGCCCGCCGCGCCGATAGCACCTGGGCCCGGGATTGGCGCCGGCAGATTGCGGTCCGACCTGAAAGCGGCCGGATGCGAATCGCAGGATCGACCCACCGCCGGCGGCGACCGTATGCACGCTCATCATGGGCACGTTGAGGCGCACGCCGGCGACCAGGCTGTCGAAGCGGCGCGGATAGCGTCCGTCATAGAGCGATACGTCGGTGGAGGTCCCGCCCATATCGAAGCCGATGAGGCGCTCGAATCCTGCTGCCGTGCCCACCTTCATCATGCCGACGAGTCCGCCGGCGGGGCCCGAGAGGATGCTGTTCATGCCGCGGAACGAGCCTGCGTCGGTGAGCCCGCCATTGCTTTGCATGAAATAAAGGCGCGGTGGCTCACCAAACTCCTTCGCGAACTCGGCACGCAGGTCGTCCACGTAGCGCGCAAGCAGTGGCGACAGGTACGCATCGACGACGGTGGTGTCGCCCCGCGAGATCAGGCGGATGAGCGGTGCGACTTCATGAGAGACCGAGACCTGCCGAAAACCAATCTCGCGCGCAATCGTCGCGGCGATGTGCTCATGCTGCGAGTAGCGGTAGCCATGCAGGAACGCGATCGCTGCGCTGTCGAAGCCGCGGACGTGAGCTGCGCTCAACTCGGCGCGCAACCGCTCTGCATCGAGCGGCTCGAGCACCTCGCCCGCCGCATCCAGCCGCTCACGCGCTTCGATCACCTCCGTGTACAGCAGCTCCGGCAGGCGGATGTGCCGCGCGAAGAGCTCCGGCCGATTTTGATAGCCGATCCGTAAGGCATCGCGAAACCCTGCGGTGATGACCAGCACAGTGCGTTCGCCCTTGCGCTCGAGGAGTGCGTTGGTCGCAAGCGTCGTGCCCATCCGCACGCTTTCGATCCGTGCCGGAGCTTGAAGCGGTTGCGACCTGAGAATGCGGCGTATCCCTTCCACGCCCGCGTCACGGTAGTGCGCCGGATCTTCTGAAAGGAGCTTCAGCGTGACCAGCGCGCCGGCCGGGGATCTGGCGATGACATCGGTGAAGGTGCCGCCGCGATCGATCCAGAACTGCCAGCCCGGTCCAGACGCCATATTCACGCGCAACGAGATACACTGGCCCCGGCGACCTGACAACCCACAACTCAAGAAATTGCAGGTACACCCATGCCCTCATCGCAGGCTGTCTGGATGGTGATCGGTGCGAGCGCCGCGGTGCTTCTCATCATCGCGCTGTGGACCATGCGTCGTGCGCGAACCCTCGATGGATTTCACCTCGCCGATCGCGAGCTCGGCGCGCTTCGCGGCGGATTGAATGGCATCGCGAGTGCGTATTCTTTCTGGGCCATGGTCGGCGTGACGGGCGCCGCTTTTACGCTCGGATGGTCGGCGATCTGGTTAGCAGTCGGGATCCTGCTGGGTGCGGCTTTCTCCTGGTTCGTGGTCGGCCCCGCGCTGCGTCGCAGGGCGAGTGCCGTGAACGCGGCGACTGCGCTCGAACTCGCGGGGACAGGATCCGCCACGCTCTCGGTCACGAGCATTGCGGCCGTGGCGGTGCTGTTCGGAATCGTCGCCCAACTTGGATTCGCCGGCGGTGCCGTGGCGCGCGGCCTCGGCTTGAGTACGGCAGTGGGTGTGATGCTGGTGGCGGCGCTCGCGCTCCTCGGCCCTGTGCTGGGCGGATTACGCGCGACGGCCTCGGCAGGCCTGCTGTGCGCCTTGGTGGTGATTCCGGCAGCCGTGCTGCTGCCGCAGTTTGGCCTCATCTTCGTCGGCGGGTTCGATCAACTACGCAGCGGACTTGCGACGACCGGTGAGGGTGCCGCGGCTCTTCTCGGTGGCCGTAGCGCGCTGGATGCCACGGTATGGTTGCTGGCGGCAGCGGGCTTCGGAGCCAGTACCTGTGGGCAGCCGCAGGTGCTCGAACAATATCTCGCCGCGCGCAGCGAGCGCTCGATCCGCTGGTCCGGCGTGATCGCGTTGCTGTGGCTGTTGGTGGTGTTAGGGGGCGCACTCGCACTCGGATGGGTGGCGCGCGTCGATTACGCCAGCATCGACAATCCGGACGAGGTCATGTTCGAGGTCCCGCGTCGGATCATGGCGCCTTCGTTCGTGGCATTGCCGATCCTTGCCGTGCTCGCATTGGTCGTGTGCAGCGTGGGCAACCAGCTCGTGACCACCTGTTACGCGATGCTCGCGGTGGCACGCAATCGGGACGCACCGCCGGTGAGCCTGGGGCGGTTGCGAGTCACGATCCTGCTGGCCGGTATCGCCGCCGCTCTCATCGCCGCGGTGAGCGGAGTCGGCAGCTCGCGCGGATTCCTCCTCGCCTGGCTCGCGACCTCGGCGGTGGTTGGACCGCTGGTGCTGCTTGCGTGCGCGGGTGTACGGGTTCGAAACGGCTGGGCTGCAGCTGCCGCGCGCGTCGCGATTGCACTCGCGCTGATACTTTTTCTTCTGCGGCGCGAACGCCTGGTCGAGATCGCGATGTTCCTGCCCTTCTATGCGGCCATGCTGGTCGCACTCCTCGGGCGCCAACGCGAATCCTGAGCGCTGCCGGCGCATCAATTCACAAAAAGTTCGCGTTCTGCCAAAAGAGGTGGATAATCCGCGCCCACGAGTGGAATAAAAACAACCACCCGATTTACCCAGTGGAGGTTGCATATGAGCCTGATATTTCCGCCTCACCGCGCAAGGCATGCTTTTTACTGTTGCGCAGCTGCAACGTTAGCGTTAACAACATTCTCTGTATCAGCCCAAGAGGCGCCGCTCACCGAGACGGTCGTCGTCACGGGCTCGCGAATTCACCAGGATCCACTGAACCAGCCGGCACCGCTCGTCACGGTCGACGAAGCGGACATCGCCAAGTCCGGTTTGACGTCCATTGGAGATGTGTTGCAACGCATGCCCGTCTCTGGCGGCGGCCTCAACACCAAGTTCAACACCAGTGGAAACATTGGCTTTCCACCTGACGGCGGCGGCGTCGGTGCCGGTGCGGCAACGGCCGACCTGCGACACCTCGGGCCGAAGCGCACCCTCGTGCTGGTCGATGGCATCCGGTGGGTGAATGAGTCCTCGGCCTCCGGTGTTGGATCAGCGACCGACCTCAACACCATTCCCACCAGCATCATCGATCACATCGAAGTGCTGCAGGATGGTGCCTCCGCGATCTACGGCTCGGACGCGATCGCCGGCGTCATCAACATCATCACGAAGAAGGGCTTCGAAGGGGTCGAAATCTCCGGGTACGGCGGCGGCTACGACGAAGGGGATGGCAACACTCAGCAGTGGAACATCTCGGCCGGCGCGACCTCGGAAAAGACCCGCGCCTTCTTTGGCCTGAGCTACATCGACCAGGGCAGCATCAGTTCTGCCGATCGCTCAATCTCCGAATTCCCAACGCCCGGCGCCGGTCAGTGCACGAACCGCTGCAGCTCCGGTACGCCTCAAGGGCGGTTCCTGTTCTCCGACCCGAACACGGGCCAGAATCTGAATCTAACTCTGAATGATGGCGTGACCGGGATACCAACCTACAATCCGGCCGATCCGGCTGGCGGGCCGCGAACCGATGATTACCATCCGTTCACGACCGCCGATCGGTTCAACTTCCAGCCCTTCAACTTCATCATGACGCCGAGCGAACGTATCGGCCTTTACGGGCAAGTGGAAACCAGCCTGACCGAGAATGTCAGCGTGTACGTGAAGGGCCTGTTCAACCAGCGCAAGTCGACCAACCAGGCTGCTCCGGAGCCGATCTTCGTCGGGCCGGAGGCGGGCAACGGCGGCGGAAGCTTGCTCGACATCACCGAGGTCGATGTCGACAATCCCTATAACCCGCTGGGCTTCACGCTCAATCTCGGCACCGATCCCATGACCGGTGGCACCGACTACTTCATCGGACGCCGGCCGCTCGAAGGCGGACCGCGCGTCTTCCAGCAGAATGTCGACACCTGGTATGCGGGCGGTGGCTTCCGCGGCAACTTCGCCATGGCGGATCGCGACTTCTTCTGGGATCTGAGCGGCGTCTGGTCGCGCAATCACGCCGATCAAACGACCCATGGCAGCTACAACTCACTCAAGATCAAGAACGCTCTCGGTCCGGGCACCGTTGCCGGGCTGAATGGCGCGACTGCGACAGCCTGCGGTGAGGTCACCGGCGGCGTCGTGCTCAATCCGATTCCAAACTGTGTGCCGTTCAATATCTTTGGCGGCCAGGGCGATGGCAGCGGCACGATCACGCCGGAAATGCTCAGCTACATCCAGCCGGTCCTGCATGACGTTAGTGAGCAGGAACTCAAGGACTTCACCGCCAACATCAGCGGCACGATCGTGCCCTTGCCTGCGGGCGGCCTCGATTTCGCGCTCGGTTATGAGCATCGCAAGCAGAGCGGCTTCTACCAGCCGGATGCGATCTACCCGGCCAACGAGAGTGCGGGTGTGCCCTCAGGACCCACTCAGGGTGAGTACGATGTCGATGAGGTCTACGGCGAAATCCAGGTTCCGATTCTGAAAGGAGTACCAGGCGCCGACCTGCTGCAGGTGAGCGCCGCATTGCGCTGGTTCGACTACTCGACGTTCGGAAGCGATACGACCAGCAAGTTCGGCCTCAACTGGCGTCCGGTGCAGGACTTGTTGGTTCGTGGAACCTGGGGAGAAGGCTTCCGTGCACCTGGCATCGGCGAGCTGTTCGGGACATTCTCGCGCTTCGACCAGACTCTCACCGATCCGTGCTCGGCACCGGTCGCGCCGGCGAACGTGGCGAACTGCGCCACGTTGGGCGTGCCGCCGACATTCGCACAGCTCAATGCGCAGATCTCGGTCATCACCGGCGGCAATCCGAACCTGAAGCCCGAGACTTCGGAAAGCTACACAGCGGGGCTCGTCTACAGTCCGCGCTTTGCCGAGGGTGCGTCTTGGTCAGACTCGCTGAGCTTCGAACTGACGTATTACAACATCAAGATCGACGACACGATCCAGGCGCGCGATGCGCAGGCGCAGCTCGATGGCTGCGTAGCGACGCTCGATGCAGTGTTGTGCAACGGGATCACCCGCACCACTGGTGGGACGATCAACGGCTTCAACAATACGCTGATCAACATCGGCGGCACCGAGACCGCGGGGTACGATCTGAACGTGCGTTGGGTGATGCCAGAGACGAGTATCGGAAGATTCTCCGTGAACTGGCAGAACACCTGGCTCGACAAGTTCGTGGAGTCGACCGAGACGGCCGCGGGCTTCGTGGACACGGAGCGCAAAGGGACAGAGCGTGGCAGCCCGTCGCAGGCATATCCGGAATGGAAGTCCGCGCTGTCTGTTGATTGGGGATTCCACGACTTCGGAGCCACGACCACGATTCGCTATACCGACTCGCTCAGCGAACCGTGCCGCAACATCGGGGCGTTCGCGTCTCTGTGCTCGGACCCGGTTGGGCTGACCAATGAGATGGATGCCACGACCTATGTGGACCTGCAGGCCAGCTGGTCACCCTCGGGCCTCGACGGCTGGACGTTCGCGGTCGGCGTCAACAACCTGTTCGATGAAGATCCGCCGAACTGCTACAGCTGTGAGCTGAATGGCTTCGATGGATCGACCTACGACGTGCCGGGAATGTTCTGGTACGGGCGCGTGGTTGCGCGCTTCGGCAAGCAGTAAGAGGCAATGACTGCAAGGCCGGCTCCGGAAACGGGGCCGGCCTTTTTCTTTTACGGAATCCTTCCCCAGCCCTCTTTTGGCGACGGCACACTGTTGAGCGCGACCGCGGCGATCTTCTCGAGCCGCTCCACGGTGTACGTGTAGCCCAATTCAATCGCGCGTTCGAAGCCTTTCCAGTTGAGCATGTCCATGGCCTCGAGTCGCGGCTGCAGCAGCATGTCGGTCTGTTCACGATGCGCCATGGTGGCGGCGGCGCTGTTCACCATGCCGGCACGCCACAGGATCTGAAAGATGTTCACGCGGTTCTTCTTGGCACGGAACCAGCTCATCGCCTTCCACAATCCCGGGACATCGACATCATCGAAATCGGCGGTGAAGGCACGATCCGCACCCACATCGACGCCGATCACCGGGCCGCGCCCCACTTCGCGCATTACATCGACGGGCAGGTTGTTCATCGCCCCGCCATCGACGTGCACTTCCCCGTTGTGGAACACGGGCGGCAGCACGCCGGGGATCGCCACGGACGCGCGCAGCCAGCGCCACAGGAGCCCCGAGCGATGCACCGCGATGCGGCCCAGGGAGAGATTCGATGAAACACAGAAGAACGGCAGGTTGAGGTCCTCGATCTGAATCTGGCCGAACTCCTGTCGCAGGAGCCCAGAGACCTTGCGTCCTGAGACCAGCGACAGCAGCGGGAGGGTGTAGTCATTGAGAGGGTTGGTGTCGACGAACGTGCGCTTGAAGCGCTGTACGAGATCCTCGTGGGGCCATTCCATGGCGATGCCGGCGCCGAGAATTGCACCCATGCTGGTGCCGCCGACCGCATCGATCGGAATGTTCCCTTCGCGCAGCGCCTTCACCACACCGAGGTGCGCGAAGCCACGCGCTCCACCACCCGACAGCACGAGGCCGACGCCGCGACCGGTCAGGAGCCGTGCGATGCGTCGGACATCCGCCGGCGAGCGCACATGATGGTGTGCAATCCCCGGATGCTGTGCGAGCCAGCGATGCGTCGACCCGCGCACCACGCCCGATTCCTGCAGCAGGATCAGCTCGGCGCGTTGCAGGGTGATTCGCGATTCGCCCCGGCCCTCGAGCAGGCGCCACGGGGTCGGTTCCGCGCCAGCCTCGGCGAGCAGCAGCAGTGCATCGGCCTGGCGCACGCACAGCTTGCTCCACGGCGTGGCCCCCGCATCGGCGACATAGATGACGAAATCATTGGCGGACTCGACATTCGCGAACCAATGGCTGGTGTGTGAGGAACCGCGGCCGCTCCACACGAGCTCGGTGCGCGAACCGTGATTGAGCGCTTTGACGAGCTGCTCGGCAAACGCACGCACGTCGACATCCGGACCATGTGGCAGGATCGTGAATGTCTTCGGGACCGAGCGCTTGCCGCGTTGCTGGCGTTGCGAATTCTCGAGCCGCTGCACCGTGAGTTGCGCGATGCGCAACATCGCCTGCGGATGATCGAGGAGCAGGGCATCGAAGGCTTGCTTGGAGAAGCGACCGATTTCGCTGTCGCGCAAGGCATGCGCGGAGGCCGTGCGCGGCTTGCCCGAGAGGAGCGCCATCTCACCGACCGTCTCGCCGGCCATGACGCGGCCCACCAGGCGCGTGTGACCGTCGGGCGTGCGCGCGAATGCACCGAGGCAGCCGCTGATGACGAAGTAAAGAGCATCGGGGGGATCGCCGGCTTCGAACAGGCTCGCGCCGCCCGGGAGTGAGAACCATTCGATCTCGGCGGCGATCGCTGCGAGGATCGAGACGTCCAGTCCGCGGAACAGCTGCAACGTGCCGAGGAGCGAGAGCATATTGCGTCGCTCGATGGCCGTTTCGACGATGGTGTCCCGTTCCAGATCCATTCCGCGTCCCTGTTTAGCCGCCCTATTCTCGAAGCGCAGGCACTTGCGAAGCGGGCCGGTCGTCACAAATCAGCCGGAATTTCCCTATTTGTGGCGCCGCCACAGCGATTTGGCAACAATTCAGTGCCCATGAGCGCACCCGCGGCCCAGGATTCGCCGGAGATCCGGCTCGAGCGACGCATGCACGCGGAGATTCCGCTCACGCGCTCCATCGACGTGCGGGTGAGCGCATATGGCGGCACGTCGCTGACGCTGAGTGCGCCGCTCGCGATGAATTCGAATCATAAGGGTACGGCGTTTGGCGGGAGCCTGTTTTCACTCGCTGTTCTTGCGGGCTGGGGCTTGCTGGTGCTCAAGCTCGGCGAGCGCGATCTGGACGCCGAGCTGGTCATTCAAGACTCGAGTGTTCAATACCTGGCCCCGGTCAGCGGCGATTTCCGCGCCGAGGCGAAGTTCCCTGATGCGGATGAGTTCGATCGGTTCGCGCGCACCCTCGCTCGTCGCGGCAAGGCAAGGGCACGAGTTGTAGTACTCATTTCGCACGGTGGCCGCGAAGCGGTGCGCTTCGAGGGTACCTTCGCCGCGGTCAAGACGTGACAGCAGGATGAGACGGACATTGCGGTCGGGGGGATTGTGCCAACCCGGGCGAGCAATGTTTGCGGGTTTGCAATTTCGGATGGCACGGTATCGCGCGTGATCAGCCCGCGCGCCGATCAGGACGTGCCGGGTTTAAGTTATTTAGTTATTCGCGCAACAACTGAATAACTAAATAACTTAAACCCGGCACGTCTTATGAAGAAACAACCACGCCTGCCACCCGACGCTCTCGAACGCATCTACGCAGCGATTCGCGCGGTGCCGCGCGGACGTGTCGCGACGTACGGATGGATCGCGGAACGAGCCGGACTGCCGCGGCGCGCACGACTCGTCGGCCATGCGCTGCGTCACGCGCCGCGCCGCCTGCGCTTGCCCTGGCACCGGATCATCAATGCGCAAGGTCGCATCTCGTTTCCGCGTGGCAGTGAGCCCTACGCCGAGCAACGCAAACGCCTGGAAGCCGAGGGCGTACCGTTCGTCCGCGGGCGCGTGCGGCTCGTCCAGTACGGCTGGCGGCTCACACTCGATGAGCTGCTCTGGAAGCCGCCCAGGTAGCGGTTGTCGCCGGGCAGAGCCAGCGGCGCGCCTGTCGCCCGCCGTGATCGCTTGCTACCATCCGGGTCGTTGCAATGACCGGATGGATCACGAATGCCAGATCGATACGTCGTCTTCTCTCACGGCAAGGGCAGCGGCCCGTGGGGCGAGAAGATCACGGCCATGGCGGAAATGGCTCGCAGCGAAGGCTTCGAAGCCGAATCGGTGGACTATCAGGGAATCGATGATCCAGGCGATCGCGTCACCCGGCTGCTGAGCTTCTGCAAGGACCTGCGCGGATCACTCGTGCTGGTCGGCTCGAGTCTCGGTGGGCATGTCGCGACCGCCGCCTCGCGCCTGCTGCAGGCGCGAGGCTTGTTCCTGCTCGCGCCGGCGTTCTACATGCCCGGGTTCGAGCAGCAGACACCGAAGCCCGCGGAGTGCCCGATGACCATCGTGCACGGCTGGCGCGACGATGTGATCCCGGTGGAGAACAGCGTGCGCTATGCGAAGCAGTACAACGCGACGCTGCACATCCTCGATGGCGATCATCGCCTGGTCGACAACATTCCGCAGATCAACTATCTGTTCGAGTACTTCCTGGTGACGCTGGAGCCGTATCTCTAGTCCTCGCCCGCCCTGACTCTCGGATCACCGCGCTGCAGACGCAGCCGGCGCCGCTTTCAACTGCGCCGGCACGAAGTCTTCCATCACCGCCTTGGCGAGCAGATCGAGCGGCAGCAGGCCCTGATTCGCGATGTAGTCGTGAAACGCCTGTGCGTCGAACTTGCTACCCAGCGCCATCTCGGCATTGGTGCGCAGTGCCTGGAGCTTCGAGAAACCGTAAAAGTACGCCGTCGCTTGCCCGGGCGCACGGAACGTGTAGCGATCGACCTCCTGCTTGGCCATCGGCTCGGACAACACGACCTCCTGCATCAGGAATTGCTTGGCGGCATCGGGCTCGATCATCCCGAGGTTCAGCATCGGATCGAGCATGGCGCGAGCGGCACGCATCAGCCGCATCTGCAGCGTGCAGATCTGCGCCTCGGGCGGCTCGTATTGCTTCATCACCGCTTCCATGTACAGCGCCCAGCCTTCGACGTTGGCGCTGTTGAATGCATATACAACGCGGGCGGTGGAAACACCGTGCTCGAGCATCCGGGCGAATTGCAACTCATGACCGGGGCGTGCCTCGTGCGCGGTGAGCGTCCAGGTGATGGCGTCGTAGTTGAAGTCGTCCATCTCGACGCCTGAATCTGCGTTGGGATTCGAGACTGGCAGCACGAATGCGGCCGGCTCCCCGGTGTTGCCGATCAGGCGTGGCGCGTCGACGTGTGGCGCGGGCTGCGCTGCCGACTCGGCCTCGGTTCCAAGCCGGATCACTGCCGCACGGGCGGGCAGGGTAACGACATGTTCGCGCTGCGTGATGTCCTCGAGCTGTCCCAGCACGCCGCGATACTTCGCCAGCAGCTGCTCATTGCTGACCCGCTCCTTCTTCAGCGCGCGAATCACTTCGCGATAGTCGCTCGACGGGAGCCCTCTCGCCTTGCTCACCTGGCGCGCGAGGGAGTCGAGCTCATCACGCGTCGTCTGATAGGCCACCTGCGCACGCTCAATCAACTGATGCGGGTCCATCTCGACGCCGAAATTCTTGAGATTGTCGGCGTAGATCTCCGGCGGCAGCCGGTTGGTCTTACGGGCGCGCGGCAGAACTGCCGTGCGGATCCAGTCCGAGTAGTCGTGAATCTGGCTCGAGAGGGTCTTGAAATCGCCTTTCCAGCCCTTGAGGCCGCTCTTTTCAAAGAGCTCCCGGATGCCATCGAGAAATCGATCGGTGTTCTTGAGGTCCTGTTCCACCTCAACCACCCAGGGTTGCGTGAGGCCGGGCGTGTCGAGACCTTCCTGAATGCGGTCACGGGCCAGCTTCGTGATCGGCTCGTAGCCTTTCTCCGCAGCGACGTAGCGATGCAGGCGCGTCACTGCCGCCTGCTGGCGTGCCTTCGGTACTCGCTCGTCGAGGAGCTTGTGAAAGCCGCTGAAGATCGCCTTGGTCAGGTCCTGGTATGACAGCATCAGGCGCCGGTTGAGCGCGGAGGAATTGAGCTGATCGTTGGCGGAGGCGATCAGGATGTCGATGTCCTGCCTCACCCTGGGATCGGTGACTTTGTCGCGCTCCGCAGTGAGCTTCGACGCGGCGGCGGTGAGATCCGCGTCCCGGCGCGCATCATATTGCGGCTTGAGATCGATGACTTCCGCGTCGTGCCCTTCGACGCCAAAGGACGAAGCGGTTTCTGGGTTGTATTTCGCCAGCACATCGAGCAGCACCTGGGCGTAGCCATTGCTGTCCTCGATCCAGCCGCGCTCGTCAGCGTGGGCGAGCGGGGCGAGGAGCAGCATCCCCGCGAGCAGGGCACTCAATCGTCGCAACATCAGGAGATCTCCAGTCGAAGTCGGGGTTCAAACAAGGGTGCGAATGTTTTCCTGACGACGCACCTCGAGTCAAGCACCCGGTCGTTGGTCAGTGACGGTCGCGGATCGCACGGGCCGCCATCCGATCGACAATCCCGGGGAAGATGAGTTTCAACCAGCGGGCCAAGCGGCCGCGCAGTGAGATAACCAGGAGCCGCCGCCGCCGTTCGATCGCCGGAACGATCAGTCGTGCACAGTGCTCGGCAGTCATGATGTGTTCCTGGCGCATCGGGCTCTCGCCGAGGGGCCGCCCATCGGGCCCGATCGCGCGCTTGTGAATCTCCGAACGCACGAAGCCGGGCGCAATGATCGTGACGCTCACACCGCTGTCCGTCAGCTCGATGCGCAGCGACTCGAAGAAGCCGACCATCGCGTGCTTGCTCGCGACGTAGCCCGAGCGCTCGGGAACCCCGGTGAGTCCGGCGACGCTCGCGACCGCCACCAGCCGGCCGTGTGACTGCTTGAGCCAGGGTAGTGCAGCAGCAGTGAGGTGCACTGCGCCCAGGTAATTCAACCTCATCAGGTGTTCAAATACCGACAGATCGTCGAGGGCATCGAAGCGCGACCACATCGTGCCGCCCGCGTTATTGATGAGCACATCGATCCGTCCAAAGCGCGCCACCGCGGCGTCAATCAGAGCCCGGCACTGTGCGGGATCGAGCAGATCGGTCGGCACGGCGATCGCCACGCTCCCTTGCGCGGCGCATTCGCTCACGACTTCCTCGAGGCGTTGCCGGTTACGGGCCGCGAGCACCAGGTAGAGGCCGCGACCGGAGAGCTCGATGGCCAGCGCCCTGCCGATGCCCTCCGATGCACCAGTGAGCACGACCACCTGGCCGGCGAGCGGACTGTGCACGCGCGCACGAAGCGTGCCGTGGCTATCCGCGGCTTGATTCACGGTACACTCTCGCGCCGGTTGCATTGGGAGGGCTCGACATGAGAACGCTTTCTGGATGCCTGCTGTGCGCGATGCTCCTCAGCGCTTGCGGGCAGGATACTCCATCGAAGCAGGAGCAACCGATGCCGGTCGAGGAGACTTTCGCCGGGGATATGATCAAGCAGAAGCAGAAGATCGAGGATCAGGCGCAACAGCAGGTGGAGAATCGCATGCCGGATCTCAATCGCCAGCTCGATGCCGCCGAAGGCGCTCAACCCGCCGAACCTCAGGACTGACTTACTCCTCATCGCATGAACGTGGGCCTGAGCCTGGCGCGGCCCTGGATCTGGCTGCTGCGCAAGACGATCACGCTGTGGGTGCGCACCACGGTGCGCCCGCCCGACATTGCCGAGCGCCTGTCGGGGCGCGATCGGCCCAAGTGCTACGTACTGGAACAGGAAAGTCTTGCTGACCTGCTGGTCCTGCAGGACACCTGCGTGAATCTCGGCCTGCCGCGTCCCAGCCGGCGGCTCCTCATCGGCACTGTGAGCGAACGACGCTCGGTCTGTTACCTGGAGCGCAGTGCGGGCTTCTTCGGCACCCGCATCGATCTGCGTCCACCGGAATTGCTCGCGGAGCTGGTGAGCGCGGCGGGCGCTGATCCGACGCTCGATCTGGATATCGTGCCGGTGGCGATCTACTGGGGGCGCGCTCCGCAGAAGGAAGGCTCGTGGCTGCGACTGCTGCTCGCCGAGAACTGGGTGTTTGCCGGGCGCTTTCGCCGCTTTCTCATGGTGATCTTCAACGGCAGATCGACGCTGGTCGAGTTCGGCGAGTCCCACGCGCTGCGCGACTTCATTCAGCCGGAGCTCGAGCCCGCGCGCGCGGTGCGGCGCATTTCACGCGTGCTGCGCTCGCAGTTGCGCTCGCAGCGCGCGGCGGCAATCGGCCCGGATCTCTCGCATCGGCGCACCATCGTCAATCGCGTGCTTGCGACGCGCGCCGTGCGCGCTGCGGTCGCGCAGGAAATGCGTGAGAAGAATCTCACGCGCCGCGAAGCACTGCTCAACGCCAAGCGCTACGCGGATGAGATCGCCGCGAATTACTCGCATGCGTTCGTCACCTTTTTCGCGCGGGTTCTCGCGCGCGTGTGGAACCGGCTCTATGACGGCGTGGTTCTGCATCACGAACAAGTGCTGCACCAAATGGCGGCGGGCAACGAGATCGTCTATGTGCCTTGTCACCGCAGTCACATGGACTACCTGCTGCTCTCCTACATCATCTATACGAAGGGGTTCGCGATTCCGCACATCGCGGCCGGCGTGAATCTCAACATGCCGGTGATCGGCCGGTTCCTGCGCAAGGGCGGTGCCTTCTTCCTGCGGCGCAGCTTCCGCGGCGACAGTCTCTATCCTGTGGTGTTCATGAAATACCTGGGGCTGATGATGGCGCGCGGCCACTCGCTCGAGTATTTCATCGAAGGCGGACGCAGCCGCACCGGCAGGCTCCTTGCGCCCAAGACCGGCATGCTCTCGATGACGGTACGCAGCTTCCTGCTCGACCCGGTCCGGCCAGTCGTGTTCATTCCGGTTTATTTCGGCTACGAACGTTTGGTGGAAGGCGAGACCTACATCGGTGAATTGAGCGGGCAACCCAAGCAGAAGGAATCGGTCTGGAGCCTGTTGCGAAGTCTTCCGAGCCTCAGGCGCAAGTTCGGCAAGGTACACGTGAGCCTCGGTGAGCCGATCGATCTTGCCGACCTGATCAGAAAGCACCATCCGTCCTGGAACGGTGCGACACTCCCCGACGACAGCCGTCCGGCGTGGCTCACTGCGACGATCGATGATCTTGCGCACCAGATCATGGTGAACATCAACGGCGCCGCCGCCGTCACGCCGATCAACCTGATAGCGATGACCGTTCTCGCGACGCCGCGCCAGGCGCTGCTCGAGAGCGATGCGGTGCGCCAGCTCGACCTGTATCGCGCCATGCTGCTCGGCCTGCCGTATTCGCGTCACGTGACGGTGACGGAGCTGGATGGCGCCGGCATCGTGCGCGAAGCGCAGGCGATGCAGGTGATCGAGCGCGTCGGCCATCCGCTCGGTGACCTGCTGCGCATGGACGAGCAGAACGCGATCCTGCACACCTACTTTCGCAACAACATCCTGCACCTGTTTGCAATGCCTTCGCTGCTGGCGTGCTGCTTTCTCAACAATCCGTCGCTGCGCACCGAGGACCTGATGCGATTGGCCTGGCGGATCTATCCGTACATCGCGGACGAATTGTTCCTGCCCTGGCGCGAGGACCAGGTGCCCGGCATCGTGCAGTCGGTTCTCAATCAATTCGCGCAACTGCAACTCATCGAACGCAATGCAGACGGCACCGAATGGCGCCGCCGCCCGCCGCTCGTGGTAGAAGCGATGCAGCTCTCCGTGCTCGCGCAGGGCACGATCCAGATCGTGCAGCGCTACTACATGGCCATTGCGCTGCTGATTCAGGCTGGGAGCGGCCTGATCAGCCAGGAAGCGCTGGTGCGGCGCTGCCACCTGATGGCGCAGCGCATCTCCATGCTGTACGAGCTGAACTCCCCGGAGTTCTTCGATAAGACGCTGTTCTCGAGCTTTATCGACTTGCTGCGCCAGAGGGGGGTACTGCACACGAGCGCGGACAATCGCCTGCTGTTCAACGAGGTGCTGATCAACGTCGCCAACGATGCACAGCTCGTGCTGAGCGAGCAGATCCGCCATAGCATCCTGCAGGTCACACACGCGTAGGTGCGGGCCGCCGCCGCTGCTATACTTCACCGCCATCCGCAACTGTTGTATTCGAGCCCCTGATTCGGTAATAAACCAACAAACTCAGGGATGACGTCGGCAACAAGATGTCTTTCGGGGGGACTCCAAATGAAGGTCCATCAGATCGGCAGTGAGGCGCACTCCCGCTACACGCACTGGATCGCGGTCGCCTGGGCGATCGGCGCAGCGACACTGGGGATGCCGGCCCAGGCTGTCGATTTCTCCAGCGGCGCGCTCACTGGAAGCTGGGATACGACCATTTCGTACGGCATGGCGTTTCGCATCCAGGACAGCGACTGCAACCTGATCGGCATCGCGGACGGCGGCTGCGGCCGCTCGCCGAACATCGACGACGGTGATCTGAATTTCAGCACCGGCTCCTACGCCCGCACTTTCAAGCTGACAAGCGAGATCGGGCTGAACTACGGTGACTTTGGGCTGTTCGTGCGCGGCTCCGCGCTCTACGACGCTTACGTCGAGAATTCGCCCACCGAGCGCACGCCGCTGACCGAACACTCAAAGGACCTGGTCGGCAGCTACGTGCGGTTGCTCGACGCGTTTGCCTACTGGCGGCCGAGCATTGGCGGCAAGCCCGCCGAGTTCCGCCTCGGTCGGCAGGTCGTCAGCTGGGGCGAGAGCACGTTCATCCAGGGCGGCATCAACAACATCAACCATTTCGACGTCTCGGCGTTGCGCCAGCCGGGCGCTGAATTGAAGGAAGGCTTCCTGCCGCAGGAAATGGCGTTCGTCTCGCTGGGCCTCACCGAGAACACCAGCGTCGAAGGCCTGTACCTCTTCGATTGGAACGATACGCGGCCGGAGCCGGTGGGCTCGTACTGGAGCAGCAATGATTTCGTGCCGACCGGCGGCGGCAAGGTGGTACTGGGATTCGGCGGTTTCTCCGACATGGGCGTGGACTTCAGGCCTCTCGGCGGACCGTTCATCACGAATTTCCAGGCCGTGCCCCGCGGCGCGACGGAAGAGCCCGACAACAGTGGCCAGTTCGGCGTGGCGTTTCGGACCTACTTTCCGGGATTCCTGAACGGCACCGAATTCGGCCTCTACTACATCAACTATCACAGCCGCCTACCGCTGATCTCTGGTCGCACCGGTACACAGGCGGGCGTCGGCAATGCAGCCGGTGCGGCGACTGCAGTGCAGGGCGGAGCCCAGGCTTTCGCGGGCGCAATTGCAGCAGGGCTTCCGGTGCAGGCTGCCATCGCCACCGCGGCAGCAGTCGTCGCACCGGTGGCGGTGCAGGCTTCGGCAAGCCGTGGCGGCAACCTGACGACCCAGACGGCATCACAATACGCGACCATCGGTGCGACCCAGGCGTCGCTCGGCGTGAGCGCCTCCGACATCGGGCGCAACGCCACGAACATCGCCACCCACGAGTTCGCACAGACGGCCGAGTACTTCACCCAATTCCCGGAAGACATCAAGCTCATCGGCCTGAGCTTCAACACCCAGTTCCAGAAGACCGGCATCGCATTGCAGGGCGAAGTGTCTTTCCGGCAGGACGTGCCGCTGCAGTTCGATGATGTGGAACTGCTGTTCGCTGCGTTGACGCCACTCGAGAGCGCGCTGTTTCCGTTGAGCGCGCCCGGCGTGCCATTCCCCACCACCTGCACTGCCGCGCTGCCGACACTCGCGCGCTGCGGCCAGCTCGGGCAATTCGACGTCAATCAGGTCGTCACGGGGTGGAAGACGCACGATGTGCTGCAGGGGCAGTTCACCATGACCAAGGTGTTCGCGAACATCCTCGGCGCCTCGCAGTTCGTCACCGTGTTCGAGGGCGCGTACACGCACGTCAACGGCTTCGAGGACAAGCTCGTGGGTGAACGCAATGACCGCGGTCTGCGCTACAACGGGCCCGGCACCTCGGTGAGCGGCAACTTCGAATTGCGCGGCCGTCATTGCCCGCAGTTGCCGGCGGCGCAGTGCGTGGCGCTCGACCTGGTCGAGCCGCAGAATCGTTTCGCCGATGCCGACTCCTGGGGCTACCGCATCGCGGGGCGTCTCGAGTATCCCAACTCGATGGGTCCGTGGACGCTCATTCCACGCTTCTTCTGGCAGCACGATGTCGATGGCACCACACCGGGTCCCGGCGGTGCGTTCGTCGAGGGCCGCTACGCGCTCACGCTCGGCGTCACTGCGAATCTGCAGAACACCTGGGAAGTGGACCTGAGCTGGTCGAAATACGGCGGCGCGGGCCGCTACAACGACATCAACGATCGCGATTTCGTCGCAGCAACGCTGAAGTTCTCGTTCTGATAGCGCGCGAGCGGCAAGAGGGGACTGACCATGCGGACAAGAGCACTGGTTTCGATGGGGGCCGTTCTTGCGCTGTGCGCATTCGCGGGCCAGGGGCAGGCAGCGATCAGCGCGGAGGAGGCGGCCAGGCTCGGCGCCGATCTCACGCCACTCGGTGGCGAGAAGGCGGGCAACTCCGCGGGCACGATTCCCGCGTGGGATGGCGGACTCATCTCTGCGGCCAAGGCTGGAGTCTCCGGGCTACACGCCGGGCAAGCATCATCCCGATCCGTTCGCGAACGAAAAGCCGCTCTTCAAGATCAACGCACAGAACGCCGCTCAATACGCCGCGAATCTCACCGAGGGACACAAGGCGCTTCTCAAGACGTACAAGGACACGTACTTCATGAATGTGTACCCGAGCCATCGCACGGCCGCGTACCCGCAACGCATCTACGATGCGACCAAGAGCGTCGCCACCACGGCCAATCTCGCCGCCGGCGGCAATGGGGTGACGGGCGCGGTGATCGGCATTCCGTTCCCGATCCCGAAGCAGGGCGTTGAGGTGTTCTGGAACCACGTGCTGCGCTATCGCGCCGACGGCGCCCAACGCAACATCGGGCAGGCGGCACCCACCGCGGGCGGCGACTACACCATGGTCAAGTTCCGCGACGAGTTCTACGTCGTCTACAGCCTCGCGGGCGCCAAGGAAGCGGAGCTCGACAACGTCATCCTGTACTTCATCCAGGAGACCGTGGCGCCGGCGCGCCTCGCAGGCGAGATCCTGCTGGTGCACGAGACGCTCGACCAGGCGAAGGAGAATCGCCGCGCCTGGCTCTACAACCCCGGCCAGCGCCGCGTGCGTCGCGCGCCGAACGTCGCGTTCGACAATCCGGGCACGGCGGCCGACAACCAGCGCACCTCCGACCAGTTCGACATGTACAACGGCAGTCCCGAACGCTACGACTGGAAGCTCGTTGGCAAGAAGGAAATGTACGTCCCGTACAACGCCTACAGGCTCAACAGCAACCAGCTCAAGTACAAGGACATCCTCAAGCCGCAGCACATCAACCAGGACCATGCGCGCTACGAGCTGCATCGCGTGTGGGTGGTCGATTCGACGCTCAAGGCGGGCACCGATCACGTGTACAAGCGGCGCACGCTGTATGTCGATGAAGACTCCTGGCAGATCCTGGCGGTCGATTGCTACGACAAGCGCGACCAGTTGTGGCGGGTGCAGGAAGGCCATGCGATGGAGTACTACGAAGTACCGACGCTCTGGACCACGCTCGAGCTGGTGATGGATCTGCAGAACCGGCGTTATCTCGCGCTCGGGTTGCAGAACGAGGAGTCGGGCAGTTACGACTTCACGATCCAGCGCACCGTCGCCGACTATCAACCCAACGCGCTTCGAACCCGCGGCACTCGCTGACGGGGGAGGGTGCCGGGTTTAAGTTATTTAGTTATTCGGTGATGGCGCACAACAGGAACGACCGAATAACTAAATAACTTAAACCCGGCACGTCTATTACCGATGAAGCCGCTCGCCATTTCCCTCGCCGTGTCGGGCGTGCTCGTTTTCAGCCCGTCCCTGTGTTCATCCAGCGATGAGCCCGACGGCGACCGGCGTCGAGAGCGCGGAAATCGCGCGCCTCGCCAGTCAGTCGCTGCTGCTCGATGCCGCCATGGCGGGTTCGCGCATGGTGGTCGTCGGTGAACGCGGGCAGGTGCTGCTGAGCGACGATCAGGGCCGCAGCTGGCGGCAGTCACCAGTTCCAACGCGCGCCAACCTCACCGGCGTCTTTTTTCTCAACGCGCAACTCGGCTGGGCGGTCGGGCACGACGAGGTCATCCTGCGCAGCGAAGATGGCGGCGAAACCTGGACTCGGCAGCACTTTGCCCCGGAGAAGGAACAGCCACTGCTCGATGTGTGGTTCAGCGATGCCGACCACGGTCTCGCCTTCGGCGCTTACGGAACCATCCTGTCGAGCCACGACGGCGGGCGCACCTGGAGCGAGCAGATCTTCGAGCCGCAGCCACTGATCGCAAAGCCTGCGGCGGCACAGGCTGCTGCAGACAAGGGCAAGGAAGACGAGTACGACGTCGAGGGCGCGGCAAGCGACATGCACCTCAACGCCGTGGAGCATTCTGCCGACGGCAAGCTGTACCTCGCTGCGGAAGCGGGTCATTTGTTCCGCTCCGACGACATCGGCGCGAGCTGGCTCGAGCTGCCCTCGCCCTATGAGGGATCGTTCTTCGGCGTCCTGCCGCTCGATCCGCCATCGCTCCTGGCATTTGGCCTGCGCGGGCACCTGTTCCGCTCCGATGACGCAGGCGCAACCTGGCAGGCGATTGCCTCCAACACCACGGCGATGCTCACCAACGCGGTGCGTCTCGATGCCGAGACGATCGTGATCACTGGTCTTGCCGGCGCGCTCCTGGTGAGTCATGACGGCGGGCGCAACTTCGAGCTGCACGCGCAGGAGGATCGCAAAGGTCTCGCTGCGGCGCTCGCCGCGGGCGGGAGTCTCGTCACGGTCGGGGAGGGCGGCATCAAGTCGATCGCAATGCCGGGCACGACACCGTGAAGACCTCCTCCTCACAACGCGAGGCGCGTTTCGTCGAGTGGCTGACGCCCCATGTATTCGGTCACCGCGTGGTGATCGTCAGCGTCTTTGCTCTCATCACGGCGGTGATGATCTACGCGGCGCTCACGGGCCTGCGCATCGATACGAACTTCACCAAGCAGCTGCCCCTCGAGCACGAGTACATGCAGACCTTCATCAAGCACCAGGAGGAGTTCGGCGGCGCGAACCGGGTGCTGGTGGCGGTGATGGCGCGTGACGGCAACATGTTCACGCCGGAATTCTTCCAGGCGCTGCGCACCGCGACGGACGAGGTGTTCTTCATCCGCGGCGTCGATCGGGCGCGCGTGCAATCGCTGTACACGCCGAACGTGCGTTACACGGAAGTGGTCGAGGACGGAATCCAGGCCGGCAACGTCATTCCCGCCGACTTCCAGCCCACGCCCGAAGGGCTCGCGCAGGTGCGCGAGAACATCCTCAAGGCGGGCATCGTCGGGCGCCTGGTCGCGAACGATTTCTCCGGCGCCATCGTGAGCGCGACACTGCAGGACGTCGATCCGGAAACCGGCCGGCCGCTCAACTACATCCGCGTCGCGCACGACCTCGAGTCGAAGATCCGCACTCGCCTGATGGGTGGCAAGGTCGACGTGCAGGTCAAGGCGTCCACCGCGCCGGTCGAAGTGCACATGATCGGTTTTGCCAAGATCGTTGGCGACATCGCTGATGGCTCGCTGTCGGTGGCGATGTTCGCGGGCATCACCGTGGTGCTGACGCTGCTCTCGGTCTGGCTTTACATCCAGTCCTTCAAGGTGGCGCTGATCCCGGTCGTGTGCTCGATCGTCGCGGTGATCTGGCAGTTGGGGCTGCTCGTGTTCCTGGGTTACGGCGTGGATCCGCTCGGGATTCTCGTGCCTTTCATCATCTTTGCGATCGGCGTGAGCCACGGCGTGCAGAAGATCAGCGCAGTGAAGGACGCGGCGCTCGCGGGCGATGACAGCATGACCGCGGCACAGCGCACCTTCCGCCAGCTCTTCCTGCCGGCGATCGTCGCGCTGCTCGCGGACCTGGTCGGTTTCATCACCATCCTGCTCATCCCCGTGCAGGTCATTCGCGAGATGGCGATCACCGCGAGCCTGGGCGTCGGGATCGTGATCCTCACCGACCTCGTGCTGCTGCCGGTGCTGGTGTCGTACGTCAGCTTCGATGCGGGTTACCGGGAGAGAATCGAGCGTCGCAACGCGCACGTCCTGCGCTTCTGGGATTGGCTGTCGGGGATTGCGAAACGCGGGCCCGCGGCCGCGATCATCGCCATCGCCGCGGTGCTTGCCGTGCTCGGTTGGTGGAAAGGGCGCGAAACTCCGATCGGCGACACCCAGGCGGGCGTTCCGGAGCTCAGGCCCGATTCGCGCTACAACGTCGACTCGGACATCATCACCCGCAAGTTCTCGATCGGCGTCGACATCATCAACGTCATCGTCGAGACGCAGCCGGACGGCTGCATCGACTACGACGTGCTCACCGCGATGGACCGCTTCGCCTGGCACATGGCGAATGTCGATGGCATCCAGAATGTGCTCGCGCTTCCCGGCGTGATGAAGATCGTGAGCTCCGGGTGGAACGAGGGGAGCCTGAAATGGCGCAGCATCCCTCGCAACCGCGAGCAGCTGGTGCAGGCGCAGGCGTATCTCGAGACCAGCACCGGGCTCTTCAACAGCAACTGCAGCGTGATGCCGGTGATGATGTTTACCGCCGATCACCGTGCCAGGACCATCGAGCGCGTGGTCGCCGAGGTCAAGAAATGGCGTAGTGAGAATCCCACGCCGAAGGCGACCTTCAGGCTCGCCACCGGCAATGTGGGCGTGATGGCGGCGACCAACGAGGAGGTGAAGGCCAAGGAGTATCCGATTCTCGCTGGCGTGTTTGCCGCCGTGATCCTGATGTGCCTGCTCACTTTCCGCTCCGTCACCGGTACGCTGTGCGTCATCCTGCCGCTGGCGCTCGGCTCGATACTCGCGTACGCGGTGATGGCGATCGTCGGCATCGGCCTGAAGATCTCCACGCTTCCGATGGTCGCCCTGGGTGTGGGCATCGGCGTCGATTACGGCATCTATCTCTTCAGCCGCATGCAGGACTATCTCGAGAAGGGCGACGACGTGCACGCGGCATTCCTGCACACGCTGCGGGTCACTGGCGCGAGCGTCATCTTCACCGGCATCACGCTCGCGATCGGAGTCGTGACGTGGGTGTTCTCGCCGCTCAAGTTCCAGGCGGATGTCGGGATCCTGCTCACGTTCCTGTTCGTCGTGAACATGCTCGGCGCGATCCTGCTGCTCCCGGCACTCGCGGCGTGGCTGGTCAAGCCGAAGAGAGCATGAAGCGCGCGAAGCGAAGAAGGGAGTCGCGACGGGGGATGTCCTTTCGAGGACGCCGTGAACCCGTCCATGGGGGCTCCGTGAAAAACGTCCATGTTTTTCACGGCCTCGAAAGGACATCCCCCATCGCGACTCCCAAGACGCGCGCACTCTCAGCGTCATGACACCCGAGGAGTTTCGCAAGCGCGGGCACGAGCTGATCGACTGGATCGCGGACTTTCGTAAGCATGTATATGCGGGCGAGTTTCCGGCGCTGTCGCAAGTTGCGCCGGGGAAGCTGCGGGCGCAGCTGCCGCCGTCGCCGCCGCAAGCAGCTGAGCCGTTCGAGGAGATCATCAGGGATCTCGATCGGTACATCGTTCCGGCGCTGAGTCATTTTCAGCATCCGTCGTTCTTCGGCTACTTTCCGTCGAACAGCCTTCTCGCCTCGGTGCTCGGCGACTATGTGAGCACCGGACTTGCGCAGATCGGCCTGAACTGGGCGTCGAGTCCCGCGCTCACGGAGCTCGAGGAACTCACCACGGATTGGTTGCGCCAGATGGTCGGGCTCGGCAGCGAGTGGAGCGGCGTCATCCAGGACACGGCCTCGAACGCGAGTCTGGTCGCGCTCCTGTGCGCGCGTGAGCGCGCCACCGGGTACAGCGCGTTGCACGGTGGGCTGCAGGCCGAAACTTCGCCGGTAACGGTCTATTCGTCCGAGCAGAACCACAGCTCGATCGAAAAGGCGGTGCTGCTCGGGGGATTCGGCCGGGAGAATCTGCGGCTCATTCCCACGGATCGCGATCACGCGCTGCGAGCCGATGCCTTGGAAGCCGCAATTGAACGTGACCTCGCCGCGGGTTTCACACCGGGCGCGGTGGTCGCGACGATCGGCACCACCGGCACCACCGCCATCGATCCGCTGGCGGAGATCGCGAGGCTCGCCTTGCATCACGGCATCTGGCTGCACGTCGACGCGGCGATGGCGGGCTCCGCGATGATCCTGCCCGAGTGTCGGGCGTTGTGGCAGGGCATCGAGTCCGCGGACTCGCTGGTGATCAATCCGCACAAGTGGCTCGGAGCCGCCTTCGACTGCACGACCTACTTCGTGCGCAATCCCGGCGAGCTGGTGCGCGTGATGTCGACCAACCCCAGCTTCCTGCGCACGGACGCCGACAGCGTAGCGAAGAACTTTCGTGACTGGGGAATTCCACTCGGTCGCAGGTTCCGCGCGCTGAAGTTGTGGTTCCTGATTCGTGAGCAGGGCGTCACTGGATTGCAGGCACGCCTGCGGCGCGATCTCGCCAATGCGCAGTGGCTCAAGGAGCAGGTGGATGCGACGCCTGGATGGAAGCGCCTCGCGCCCGTGCCACTGCAAACCGTGTGCGTGCGACACGAGCCCGCCGGACTGGAAGGAGCGGCGCTCGACCGGCACACGCTCGCCTGGTGCAATCGCATCAACGCCTCCGGCCGCGCCTGGCTCACGCCAGCGCAGCTTCAGGGTCGCTGGATGATACGGGTCTCGATCGGCGCAGAGGCGACCGAGCGTTCCCATGTACAGGCCCTGTGGGATCTCATGCGCCGGGAAGCGGACTCACATCACTAATGAGCAGTGGAAGCGACACATGGATGTTGTACGGTGCCAACGGCTACACCGGGCGAGTTGATCGCGCGCGAGGCCTGTGCGCGGCAGCGGGCGCCGATTCTGGCGGGCCGAAATGCGACGGCGATCGAGCGGCTGGCGAAGGAGCTTGGCTGCGAGTGGCGCCAGTTCGCTCTCGATGACGAAGCGGCCCTGGCCCGAGCGCTCGCCGGCGTTTCGCTGGTACTGCATTGCGCGGGGCCTTTCTCCTCGACTGCACGCCCAATGATCCGGGCCTGCCTCGCATCGCGTGTGCACTACCTGGATATCACGGGTGAGATCGAGGTGTTCGAATGGGCGCACAGCCTCGATGCTGAAGCGCGCCGCGCCGGCGTGCTGCTGTGTCCGGGCGCAGGATTCGATGTCGTGCCGAGCGATTGCCTCGCGGCGCAGCTCAAGGCGGCACTTCCGGACGCGACGCACCTCGCGCTCGGCTTCGACAGCCGCAGCACGCCGAGTCGTGGCACCGCGAAGACCATGATCGAAAGGCTGCAGCAGGGCAGCGCCGTGCGCGTGGCTGGAAAGATCATCAGCATTCCGTTCGCGAGCCGCGTACGGGAGATCGATTTTGGCGAGGGGCCGAAGAACGCCATCGCCATCCCATGGGGTGATGTGAGCACGGCGTTCTACACCACCGGGATTCGGAACATCGAGGTGTATATCCCCGCCTCGCCGCGCGCGGTGCGCCGGTTGCAACTGCTCAGTCGCTGGCGCTTTCTGCTCGGTCTGCCGCCGGTTCGGGCCTGGCTCAAGCGCCGCGTCGAACGCGGGGCCCCGGGACCCGATGAAGAACAACGCGAACACACTCCCGTCCTGCTCTGGGGTGAGGGACGAAATGCTGCCGGCCGCACTGTTGTGGGGCGGGTACGCGTCCCCAATGGCTATACCACGACGGTGCATACTGCACTGGAACTCGTTGAGCACACCCGGTCTCGATCGGTACCGACCGGCTACCACACTCCGTCGCAGGTCGTGGGAGCGGACTTCCTGAGCCGCCTTCCGGGCGCCACGGAGGTTTCGATCAGCACTCGTTGAGTGCCTGTCGGGGCTGAATCGACGAACCACCCGCGCCGGCCTGCATCAAAGGGGCACAGTTGGGTACGATAGAGGCCTAAGAAGGCTCGACCTCGCGAGTCGGCCGATCCCCAATTCACGCCGTGTATGCCACGGACGGAGCCGGTGGAAGCCCCATGAAGTCACGTGCTGTGCGTTTGCTCGTCGCCACGCTGTCGATCGCCGCCCTGGCAGTCGCTTGCAAGAAAGGGGCACCACCCGGGTTCCCCGTGCCCGAGGTCGAGGTGATCAAGGCGCACGTTGAAGCCGTCCCCCTTACGCGCGATTTCGTTGGCAGGCTCTCGGCCACACGTGCGGCCGATGTGCGGGCTCGGGTTACGGGCGTGCTCTTGAAGCGGCTGTATGTCGAGGGTTCCGACGTCAAAGAGGGTCAGCCGCTGTTTCAGATCGATCCAGCGCCGCTGAAGGCCTCGCTGGACGCGGCGGAAGCCGCGCTCGCGCAGGCGGAGGCGAACGCCACCAACGCCCGGCTGTTCGCGCAGCGCACGCGCGAACTGAAAACCACTGGCGCCGTGTCGAAATCGGATGTGGATACCGCGGAAGCCAATGAGCGTTCGACGGCCGCGGCCGTGCAGCAGGCGACTGCCAACCGGCAAACCGCGCGCATCAATCTCAGCTACGCACTGGTGCGGGCGCCCATTTCCGGCCGCTCGAGCCAGCAGCGCGTGACCGAGGGCGCGCTCGTGGGCCAGGGTGAAGCGACACTCCTCACGACCGTTGAGCAGATCGACCCGATCTACGTGAACTTCGATCGCCCGGCGTCCGAGGTCCAGGAGCTGCGTCGCGCGCAGACGACGGGCACCGTGACGCTCGTGGAACCGAACAAGGCACAGGTTCAATTGATCTTCCCGGACGGCACACCGTACGGAGAAGTCGGGTCGCTGGATTTTACGGATGTGAGCGTGGACCCGAACACGGGCGCCGTTGCCTTTCGCGGCCTCATTCCGAACCCGGACCGGCGCCTGCTGCCGGGCCTGTTCGTCAACCTGCGTCTCACCATCGGCGAGCTCAACCAGGCATTCCTAGTGCCGCAGCTCGCGGTGCTGCGCGATGGCGTCGGTCCGTATGTATTGGTGGTGGGCGCGGACGGTAACGTTGCGCAGAAGCGCGTGGAGATCGCCAGCGCACAAGAGAATCGCTGGGTGATCACCAAGGGGATCGCTGACGGAGATCAGATCATCGTCTCTGGTCTGCAGAAGGCGCATCCGGGCGCGCCGGCGAAAGCGGTTGCCGCACGGGCACCGCAGCCAAACGCTCCCGGCCAGGCTCCTGCGGCTGGCTCCGTCTCCCGGCGCGCACTGATCAGAAGGACCGACGATGCCGCAATTCTTCATCGATCGCCCGGTGTTCGCCTGGGTGCTCGCCATCCTGATTACCGTCGGTGGCCTGCTGGCGATCTTCCGCCTGCCGGCTGCGGCGTATCCCAATATCGCGCCACCTCAGATCAGCATTTCGGCCACGTACCCGGGCGCCAACGCCGATACCGTCGAGCAGGCCGTGACCCAGGTGATCGAGCAGCAGCTCACCGGCATCAACAACCTGCTGTACTTCACCTCGTCCTCGAGCTCGAACGGGGAATCCTCCATCACGCTCACCTTCGAGCCCGGAACGGATCCTGACATCGCAGCCGTGCAGACGCAGAACCGTGCGACGCTCGCCGAGCCGCGCCTCCCCACCGAAGTCACCCAGCAGGGCGTCACAGTCTCGAAAGAGAATGCCGGCTTCCTGGTTGCCATTGGCATCCGCTCCGAGGACGACGCCTTCAGTTCGCAGGCGCTGAACAACCTGCTGGCGGCGCGCGTTCTCGATCCTATCCGGCGCATCCAGGGAGTGGGCTCGGCGAATCAATTCGGATCCGAGTACGCGATGCGCATCTGGCTTGATCCGGACAAGCTGCACGCATATTCGATGGCACCTGATGATGTTCTCGAGCAGGTGCGCAACCAGAATGTCCAGTTCGCCTCCGGCGCGATTGGCGAGCAGCCCGCGCCCGCGGACCAGCAGTTCACAGCACCGGTATCGGCGGAAGGTCGTTTCACAGCCCCCGAGCAGTTCGAGAACATCATCCTGCGTGCCGAAGCCAACGGCACTACGGTGCGCCTCAAGGATGTGGCGCGCGTCGAGCTCGGCCTCAGCGGGTACGGCTTCGATGTACGCCTGAACGACAAACCCGTCGCAGCGTTCGGTGTGCAGCTCCTTCCCGGTGCGAACGCGCTCGAAGTGGCGCGCAATGTCAAAGCCAAGATGGAAGAACTGCAGCAAAGCTTCCCGGCGGGCGTCAAGTGGTTCATCGCGTTCGATTCGACGACCTTCATCACGCACGCGATCAAGGAAGTGATCATCACGCTGGTCGCCGCGGTGGTGCTGGTCTTCATCGTGATGCTGGTGTTCCTGCAGAGTTTCCGCGCGACCCTGATCCCCACGCTGGTCGTGCCGGCGGCGCTCATGGGTGCCTTCATCGGCATGTACGCGCTCGGATTCTCCATCAACCAGCTGAGTCTGTTCGGCATGGTGCTCGCGATCGGCATCGTGGTGGACGATGCGATCGTCGTGATCGAGGCGGTGGAACGGATCATGCGCGAGGAGGGACTGTCGCCTAAGGAAGCGACTCGCAAGGCGATGGGGCAGATCACCGGACCGATCATCACGATCAGCGTGGTGCTCGCAGCAGTCTTCATTCCGAGCGCGATGCAGACGGGGAGTGTGGGGGTGATCTATCGGCAGTTCGCGCTCACCATCGCGATCTCGATGCTGTTCTCGGCGTTTCTCGCGCTGAGCTTCACACCTGCGTTGTGCGCCACGATCCTGCGACCGGCGCATCTCAAGGCGAATTTCATCTTCCGCTGGTTCAATCGGGCCTACGACCGCTCGCAGGCCGCGTACACGCGACGGGTGGACCAATCGACCTATCACGCGCCGCGCTGGATGATCGCGTTTGCGGTGCTGGTCGTGATCACCGGCCTCCTGTTCGCACGCTTGCCCGGGAGCTTCCTGCCGGACGAAGACCAGGGCTACACGCTCGGTTTCGTGCAGCTGCCGCCGGGCGCGACGATGAATCGCACCAAGGAAGTGCTCGTCGATATCAGCTCGCGGCTCAGGCAGCACGAAGCCGTGAATTCCATCTTCCAGGTCGCGGGCTTCAGCTTCATCGGTCAGGGCGAGAACGTCGGCATCCTCTTCATCCGCATGAAGGACTGGAGTGATCGCAAGACCAAGGCATCGGACTTCGTGGGGTGGGCCAACGGAATGGCGTTCATGACGGTAAAGAACGCACAGGTGTTCTTTGCGAACCTGCCGACCATCAGCGGCCTCGGGCAATTCGGCGGCTTCGATTTCTATCTCGAGGATCGTTCCGGACAGGGTCACGAGGCGCTGCTCGCTGCACAGGGAGCGCTGATGCAGAAGGCCTCGCAGAGCAAGATCCTCGCCAACGTGCGCCCGAATTCTCTCGAGCCCGCACCGCAGCTGCGCCTGACGCTCGATCGCGTACAGGCACAGGCGATGGGTTTGCAAGTAAACGATGTGTTCTCGGCCGTGCGCCTGATGCTGGCACCGGTGTACATCAACGATTTCTATTTCGAGGGACGAGTGCTGCGGGTGCTGATGCAGGCTGACGCGCCGTTTCGCTCCAGTCCCGATTCGATCCGGCATTTCTATCTGCCCTCCACGATGGCCCCAGCGGGCACCGGGAGCGCCAACACCGGCACGATGGCGGCGAGCGCCCCGCGCACCGCGACGACGTCGAATGTACCGACCATGGTTCCCCTCTCAACCGTGATCAACTCGGACTGGATCGTCGCCTCGCCCAGCCAGTCGCGCTACAACGGCTACGCCGCGGTCGAAATCACCGGCATGAACGCGCCCGGCAAGAGCTCGGGTGAAGCGATGAAGGAGATGGAGCGCATCGTTACGGAAGATCTGCCGCGCGGATTCGGCTACGACTGGGCCGGGCAGTCGCTGCAGGAAATCCTCTCGGGGGCGGAGGCGCCGCTGCTGTTCGCGCTCTCGATACTGGTCGTATATCTGTGCCTCGCGGCACTCTACGAGAGTTGGTCCACGCCGCTCTCGGTGATGCTGATCGTGCCGCTCGGCGTCCTGGGCGCGTTGATTGCGGTGTCCCTGCGGTTTCTGCCCAATGACGTTTATTTCAAGGTCGGCCTCATCACGATCATCGGACTGGCCGCAAAGAATGCGATCCTGATCGTGGAGTTCGCAGTCGATGAACAAGCGAAAGGCAAGAGCCTGCATGCCGCAGTGGTCGAGGCCGCGCGACTGCGATTACGCCCGATCCTCATGACTTCGTTCGCCTTCATTCTCGGTGTCTCGCCGCTGGTCTTTTCAACCGGCGCGGGCGCCAATGCGCGCCGGGCGATCGGTACCGGTGTCGTCGGCGGCATGCTGACAGCAGCACTGCTCGGCGTGCTGTTCGTGCCGGTGTTCTACGTCGCGGTGCGCCAGTTGATGGGCGACAAGCTCGAGAGACCGCCGCCCAGCTCCTAGTCGTCGAACCCGACGCGCCCACGCAGGCGCTTCACGGATTTGCGGGTGCGCTTGCTTTCCAGGCGCCGTTCTTTCGCCGCCCGCGTCGGTCGCGTGGCGTGGCGCACCTTGGGCTCAATGAGTGCGCGGCGAATGAGGTCCGCGAGTCGTTCATGGGCATCGCGCCGGTTCTGTTCCTGCGTGCGATGCCGGCGCGCGATGAGCAGTACACTGCCGTCATCGTTGAGACGCTGACCGGCGAGCGCCCGCAATCTGGTTTTCACACGCTCATTGAGGGCGTGCGTCCCGGCGAGATCAAAACGAAGCTGGACGGCGGAGGCGACCTTGTTGACGTTCTGGCCGCCGGGACCGGAAGCGCGCACGAAACGCAGCTCGAGGTCGGAGTCGGGGATCTCAATCTGTCCTGAAATGTGCAGACCCACGAGCGGGGCTTTTCAGTCCCGCCGTGGCGCCTTGCCGGAGATCGCCCAGTCCTCGGCGTCTTCGGGCGAGGCATGGACGCGGATTTCGCGCTGCGCGACCGGGAAGGTGATGTTGCTCTCCTTGAACAGGCGCCACACGGTGCGATTGACCTCCGAGCGCACGTTGTTCACGCCCTCCTGCGGGTCCGCGATCCAGAAACGCAGCTCCAGGTCAATGCCATGATCGCTGAACGCCATCAGTCGCGAGACGGGCGCCGGCTCGCGCAGGATGCGGCGGTGGCCCTCCGTTGCCTTGATCAGCACACGCAGAGCAAGCTCTGGATCATCCTTGTAGCTGATCCGCACCGGCACCTTGATGCGTACTTTCGGGTCCGTGTAGCTCCAGTTGATCACCGAGTTGGTGATGAGATTCTGGTTCGGGACCAGGGTCTCGACGCCGTCGCGATCGCGCACCACGACGTAGCGGCCCTTGAGCTCCTGCACCCAGCCGAACCCTTCCGTGGTCGTGCCCCCGACGCCGGTAAAGCTGATCACATCGCCCGGCTTGATGGATCGGTCCATCAGCAGCACGAAGCCGCTCACGAAATTGCTGGCGATGGACTGCAGGCCAAAGCCGAGGCCGATACCGAGTGCGCCAGTGAACACCGTGAGCGTGCGCAGGTCGAGCCCAGCGTAGTTGAGGCCGATCAGGATGCTGAAGACGATCAGGAACGCGTGGATGAACTTCGAGGCGCCGATTCGCGTGCTCACCGCGAGGCCTGACACCGACATGAGCCGGCGCTCGATCCAGCGCGCCAGCCAGCTCGCGGCCAGGACGAACAGCGTGATGATGAAGAGCGATTCGAGCAGCGACCAGACCGTGAGCGGATCCTTGCCCTTGGTGAGCGGAATGCTGTTCAAACGGGACCTTACGGGCGCCAGCCACCCGAACAGGTTGATCGCGACCACCGCCCAGATGATGAGCGTCAGGCGCGTTTCCCAGCCCTTCAGCCACGTATTGGGTCCGAGCGAGAGCCGCAGCAGGAACACCGCGATGCGGATCAGCACCAGCGCGCCCATGAGCTGCAGCATCAGGTCGAGGAAATTGATCTCGAGCCCGAAGCTGTTGAGGAGGCCGCGGGTCAGGAACAGCAGGAGCGTCGCAATGATGAAGGGGCTGATCTTGATCGCGCCCTCGGCGAGTTGCTCGCGAAAGTTGGTGGCGGGCGGCGCATCGGGCGGTATGAGCCGATTGCGCAGGTAGCGACCGAGGAACCATCCGAGGCCGAAGGTGGCCACGACCGCCGCGATCTCCGTCAGCGTGTCGCCGCGCCCCATCTGCGTGAACAAGTCTTCCACCGCTTTGAGGACGCTTTGCATCAGGCGTTGAGGTCCGGGATCAGCTGGCTTTCGAGCTTGGCGATCTGGTCCTTGAGCATGAGCTTGCGTTTCTTCAGGCGCTTGAGCTGCAGCTCGTCCACGTCGAAGTCGAGCGACAGCCGGGCAATCACGTCGTCGAGGTCACGATGCTCGATCCGCAGTTGCCGCAGGCGCTCGATGTTCTTGAACAGCTCGGTATCGACGTTGTCGGGTGGCTGGCTCATGGAGCGAGCAGCACCTCAGGCGAGACTCTGCCAGACCGGTTCGATTCCAGCCGGTAGCTTAGCCAACCGGCCGGGCGGATTCCAAGGTATTTGTGGATCGTGGAAGTCCGATCCGATCGAGCCCGCCAGCCCGAAGCGGGTCGCCAGCGCGGCGAGCGGCTCGATGTGCGCCAGGGCGCGGCCGCACACGACTTCGATCGCGGTTCCACCGCTGTCGCGAAACACGGTCACGAGCTGGCGTCGCGCGCCGGCGGAAAGCGTGTAGCGCATCGGGTGCGCGAGGACTGCAACCCCGCCCGCGGCGCGAATCCACGGCACGACTTCCGAGACATCCGGGTAGCTCGCGGTCACGTGCGCAGCACCGCCGCGCCCGAGGTAGCGCTTGAACGCTTCCGCCATGCTGCGTGCGTGCTGGCCTGAGACCAGGGCGCGCGCCAGGTGGGTTCGCGTGACGATCCAATGCGCAGCCTCAAGCTGCGCGAGCATGGCACGGCCCGGAATCGACTTGCGCTCCAGTCGCTCGGCGATTGCCGCGAGGCGCGAGCGGCGCAGCACCTGCAGACGGTCGATGCCCTCGAGGAGCGCAGGACTGCGAGAATCGATACTGAGCCCGATGACATGGATCGTCTGCGCACGCCAGGTCGAGGACAGTTCGATGCCGTCGAGCATGCGCAGGCCGCGTTGCACGCACTGGCTGCGCGCCGCTGCGAGTCCCGCGGTCGTGTCGTGATCGGTCAGGGCCATCAGCTCCACGCCCGCATCGGCGACCCGATCCACCAGCTCAGCGGGCGAGAGCACCCCATCGGAGTGATTCGAGTGCAGATGCAGATCGACGTTCGTCATCGAGCTTCAATGAATCTGGCGCGGTGCAAGTCCGACCGCCTCGAGCGTGATGCCCAGAAGTACCACGAAACCCTGTCGCCGGGTTGAACCATCGTCGGTGTAGTCAAAGACGTAGTTCCTGCGCCAGGTGAGCCGCCCGCTCGAATCGCGTGCCGGGCGCATGCCGCTGAACGCCACCGTGCCATCGAGGAATTGCACGTTGGCCGTGCGGCAAGTATCGATCGCAACGGCATTGGCGTGCTCGCGGGCCCGCAGGGCTGCTTGCCAGAACCAGGCCGTGAACAGGGCGCCGAGCACCAGAATGAAAGCGAACCACATCCGGCCGTATGATACCGGCGCCATGCATACGCCGCTCCCATCCCTTCCCGATTGGGGCCGGATCGATACCGTGCTCCTGGACATGGACGGCACGATCCTGGACCTGAAATTCGACAACACGTTCTGGTGTGAAATCGTGCCGGCAAGTTTCGCCGCCGCGCGCGGCCTGGAGCTCGAGGCGGCCAAGGCACAGCTGCGACCGGTATTTGCCGCCAAGCAAGGCACGCTCGACTGGTATTGCATCGAGTACTGGAGCCGCGAGCTCGACCTCGATCTCGAGCTGATCAACCGCGAGTCGCGCGAACAGATCGCCTGGCTCCCGCAAGCGGAGCGCTTCGTACGCAGCGTGCGGGGCCTGGGCAAGCGCCTCGCACTCGTGACCAACGCTCATACGACCACGCTCGCGATCAAGGATGAGCACCTGGATTTCCGCGGGCACTTCGATGCGGTTTATTCCTCGCACATGTTCGGCTCACCCAAGGAAAGCGCGCCGTTCTGGAACGCGCTGCTGGCGGCCGAGCGCTTCGATCGCGAGCGGACCCTGTTCGTGGATGACAGTCTGCCGGTGCTACGCGCGGCGCGTGATTTCGGAGTAGGGTGGATCTACGCGATCGCCCGGCCCGACAGCAGCCAGCCGCGACGCGAGATCGCGGAGTTTCCTGCGGTCAATTCAATCGACGAACTGATGCCGGAGGTGGCCATTGAGCGACGCAACTGCGGTTGAAGGGATCGAATACGCGGGCTTTTGGGTCCGGTTCGTAGCCTCGATCGTCGACAGCATCCTGGTGAGCCTGACGATCTCGCCCCTCGGCAGCCGCGATTTATCGCTCCTCGGCGTACGACAACCTCTCGCTGAACAGCGATCCGGCACAGATGCTGACCGCACTGAGCGCCGAGATGTGGAGCCCGGCATCACGGGCGTCATTCATCCTGACCGCGATCGCCGTCATCGTGTTCTGGATCTACAAATCAGCGACTCCCGGCAAGATGATCTTCGGCGCAAAGATCGTCGATGCGCGCACCGGTGGACCGATGACGACGGGCCAGTGCATCGGTCGCTACCTCGGGTATTACGTTTCGCTCTTTGCGCTGTGTCTCGGCTTTCTGTGGGTCGCTTTCGATCCACGCAAGCAGGGATTTCACGACAAGCTCGCAGGCACTGTGGTCATCCGCAAGCGCCGCAATGCCGCGGCCGACTTCAAGGGACCGCCGCCGCCCGTCAATCCAGGCTGAGTGTGTGGCGGTGCCGGGTTTCAGTTATTTAGTTATCCCTCTCCGACCGCCGGACGGATAACTAAATAACTGAAACCCGGCACCGGGACGCCTGACGCTGCGCGCGCGTGAGGTGCGCCGCTGACGGCGGCTGCGGTGATGGCGGTGTGAGTGCGGGGCTGCGCCTTCGGCGTCTGGCCGCGCGCGGCGCGCGCCCGGCCAGGTCACGTCGGCAAGCATCTCCGGTGCGATCGCTTCCACCGGCACCTTGTGGCCGATGTAGGTTTCGATCTCCGGCAGGGACATCACATATTCTTCACATCCGAAGCTGATCGCGTCGCCCTCGGCGCCCAAGCGGGCCGTTCGGCCAATTCGATGCACATAGTCCTCCGCGTCCTGCGGCAGGTCGTAATTGAAGATATGACTCACCTCGGGCACGTGCAGGCCGCGCGAAGCGACGTCGGTGGCGATCAGGATAGCGAGGTTGCCGCTGTGAAAGTCGCGCAGCATTCTCAGGCGCTTGCGCTGGGGAACGTCGCCCGAGAGCGCTTCGGCGTGAAAACCGTTCGCGCCGAGGACCTGCTCGAGCTCATCGGCCATGCGACGCGTATTGACGAACACCATGGTGCGATGCGGGTCCATGTGCCGCAGCAGCCCGATCAGCAACGGCAGCTTTTCGTTCATTGCCGGGAAATACAGGACCTGCCGAACACTGTCGACCATGACCTTGTCGGGCTCGACGCGCACCAGCTCGGGGTTATTCATGTGCTCGTAGGCGAGCTCGAGCACCCGGTACGACAACGTGGCGGAAAAGAGCATCGATAAGCGCTGTTCCGGGCGCGGCAGGCGGCGCAGGAGATAGCGGATGTCCGCGATGAAGCCGAGATCGAACATCCGGTCGGCCTCATCCAGCACGGCGACCTGGACGTGGCGCAGATCGAACACGCGCTGCTTGAAGAAATCGATGGTGCGTCCGGGCGTTCCGATCAGCACATCGACGCCTTGTTCGAGGATGCGCCGTTGTTTTTCGTAGTCCGTGCCCCCAAATGCCAGTCCCAGGGTCAACCCCGTGAACTGGCCGAGCGCTTCGGCATCCTTGTGGATCTGCACTGCGAGCTCACGCGTCGGCGCCAGGATCAGCGCGCGTGGTGCTGTGCCGGGGCGTGTGGGCGAGGCGGCGCGAGTCAGCAGGCTATTGAACAGCGCCACCAGGAACGCGGCGGTCTTGCCGGTGCCGGTTTGTGCCTGGCCGGCGACATCGCGCCCCGCCAATGCGATCGGCAGCGTTTGCGCCTGGATTGGCGTACAGAGTTCAAATCCGGCTTCCGCGATTCCGCGTGAGAGGCTTGCAGGCAGATTCAGTGAATCAAAGCGCAGTTCAGATAGATGTGTTTCTGTCATCGAGGAGACAATTGAGTCGAAGTGGTGAGTGCGAGGCTTGCAAATTGCCTCAAAGTTGGGTCCAATACTGCCCAGCCGTAGCGGCTCCGTCCGCACTTCCTTGAAGCTCCACCACCCGGCCTGATTATTTCGATACCCAACGCAGGGTTATTGTAACCGTAAATCGACCGCACCGCGTCCGCCTGACGCTGCACATGCCCCGAGGGGCTCTTCCTTCATCAATTTCCATATTGCATTGACGAGTTCGCACATCATTCTTCATTTTCCTTTTGGGAGGTAGTTCCGAGTGGGCAAGCCAATTGTTCACACCACAGACGCCACGTTCGACGAGGACATTCTGAAATCCGCTACACCAGTACTGCTCGACTTCTGGGCCGAGTGGTGTGGTCCGTGCAAAATGATCGCGCCGGTGCTCGACGAAATCGCCGAGGAATACAAGGACCGGCTCAAGATCGCCAAGATCAACATCGATGAGAATCCGCACACGCCGCCTCGTTTCGGCATCCGCGGGATCCCGACGCTGATCCTGTTCAAGAACGGCACGGTGGAGGCGCAGAAAGTCGGCGCTGTCTCCAAGTCGCAGCTCGCCGCCTTCCTGGACAGCAACCTATGAGAGGCTATCTCGGTAATTCGGCTCGCAGCCGACCCAAGGGGCAGGGTGGCGGTCGTCAGAACCGCAACAATGACCCCAATCGTGGCGGACGGCAGGATGATTTTCTGCCCGAGGACAACTTCGCCGACGGCGAAGGCCTCGACGTCATCACGCCGAGCGAGCTTGCGGCCACGCGCCGCTCGATGAATCTCACCGAGCTCAAGACCAAGCCGGTCTCGGAGCTGGTGGATCTCGCTACACAGATGAACCTCGAGAACATCGCGCGTTCTCGCAAGCAGGACATCATCTTCGCCATCCTCAAGGCGCACGCGCGCAATGGCGAGGACATCTACGGTGATGGCGTGCTCGAGATCCTGCAGGACGGCTTTGGCTTCCTGCGCTCGGCCGACAGCTCCTACCTCGCGGGCCCGGATGACATCTACGTCAGCCCGAGCCAGATCCGCCGCTTCAACCTGCGCACGGGGGATTCGATCTCCGGCCTGATTCGCCCGCCAAAGGACGGCGAGCGTTACTTCGCGCTGCTCAAAGTCGGCGAGATCAACTTCGATTCGCCGGAAAACTCTCGTCACAAGGTTCTGTTCGAGAACCTGACGCCGCTGTTCCCGAAAGAGCGCCTGAAGCTCGAACGCGGGAATGGCAGCACGGAAGACCTGACGGCCCGCACCATCGATCTCATGGCGCCGATCGGCAAGGGCCAGCGTGGCCTCATCGTGTCCCCGCCCAAGGCGGGCAAGACGATGTTGCTGCAGAACATCGCCACGGCGATCACCGCGAATCATCCCGAGTGCTACCTCATCGTGTTGCTCATCGACGAGCGGCCGGAAGAGGTCACCGAGATGCAGCGCACGGTGAAGGGCGAGGTGGTCTCGAGCACGTTCGACGAGCCTGCCAGCCGCCACGTCCAGGTCGCCGAAATGGTGATCGAGAAGGCGAAGCGCCTGGTCGAGCACAAGCGCGATGTCGTGATCCTGCTCGACTCGATCACGCGCCTGGCGCGCGCCTACAACACCGTCGTGCCCTCATCGGGCAAGGTGCTGACAGGTGGCGTCGACGCAAACGCGTTGCAACGGCCCAAACGCTTCTTCGGCGCGGCGCGCAACATCGAAGAGGGTGGGAGCCTGACGATCCTCGCCACCGCGCTGATCGATACCGGCTCGAAGATGGACGACGTCATCTACGAGGAATTCAAGGGAACCGGCAACTCCGAGATTCACCTCGACCGGCGAATTTCCGAAAAGCGAGTGTTCCCGGCGTTCAACATCAACCGCTCCGGCACGCGCAAGGAAGAGCTGATTACGGCCCAGGACGAACTCGCGAAGATGTGGATCCTGCGCAAGCTCCTGCACCCGATGGACGAGTTGGCCGCCATCGAGTTCCTGCTCGACAAGATGAAGGACACGAAGACCAACGCCGAGTTCTTCGATGCGATGAAGCGGTAACGCGACCCGGCAGGCCCGCTTACCGATCGATAAGAAGAAAAGGGGAGATTCCTGATGAGACTCAGGACCGCGGCTTTGTCGGTCGCGGCGATGGGCGTTGTGTTCGGCGACATCGGGACGAGCCCGTTGTACGCGCTACGCGCCTGCTTTTCCGATGCCGCGGGAATCAGCGTCAGCCCGTCCAGTGTCCTCGGGATTCTCTCCCTCATTTTCTGGTCCCTGGCGCTCGTCATTTCGGTCAAGTACGTCGGAATCATCCTGCGCGCCGACAATGATGGCGAAGGGGGCGTGCTTGCCCTGACGACGCGTGTCCTCAATGAGCGTCCGATGCGGGGCACGGCCGCGATCGCCACGCTCGGTCTCATCGGCTGCGCGCTGTTCTACGGCGATGGCGTCATCACACCCGCCGTCACCGTGCTCGGAGCAATCGAGGGGCTGAGCATCGCGACTCCGGCGCTAGGGCACATCGTCCTGCCGCTGTCGATCCTGGCGCTGCTGTGGCTCTTCTCGATACAGCGTCGCGGCAGCGGCGCGATCGGTCGCTTGTTCGGCCCGATCATGCTGCTGTGGTTCGCGGTGCTCGCGGGGCTCGGGATTCGCAGCATCGTGCTTCACCCCGTCGTACTCGAGGCCGTGAATCCGGCCTACGCGGTTTGGTTCTTCGCGGAGCACTCCGCGGTGGCCTTTGCGGTGTTCGGCGCGGTATTCCTCACGGTCACGGGAGGTGAGGCGCTCTACTCCGATCTGGGCCACTTTGGGCGCCGGCCGATCGCGATGGCCTGGTTCGTGGTCGTCTGGCCCTGCCTGCTGCTCAACTATTTCGGCCAGGGCGCACTGCTGCTCGCTTCACCTCAGGCGATTCTCAACCCGTTCTATCTGCTCGCACCGGAGTGGGCGCTGATGCCGCTGATCGTGCTCGGCCACCGCGGCGAGCATCATCGCATCGCAAGCGGTCATTTCAGGCGTGTTCGCCATCACCCAGCAATGTCAGCAGCTCGGTTACATCCCGAGGGTGCGGGTTCAGCATTCGTCCGCCGCGCTGATTGGCCAGGTGTATGTCCCCGCCGTGAACTGGCTGAGCTGCGCGGCGACAGTCTCGCTCGCCAGTCGGGTTTGGATCTTCCGCACACCTCACTCACGCCTACGGTGTCGGCGTCTCGTGCACCATGCTGATCGATTCGGTTCTGATCCTCCTGCTGCTGTGGGGTGCAACACGGCGATTTGACCGGCTGCAGTTGTTCGTGGTCTGTGGTTTGCTCGCCCTTGATGCCGCGTTCGTCGTTTCCAACCTGGACAAAGTACCCACGGGAGGATGGTTTCCGATTCTTTTCGGACTGGCCATCTTTGGCGTGATGAAGACCTGGCAGCGTGGCCGAGTCATCGTCACGGAAAAGATGCGGCGTGAAGAGCGACCCGTGGCATCGTTTCTCGAACAGCTCGAAAAAGAGCCGCCCCTGCGCGTCGAGGGCGTAGCGGTCTTTCCGACCAGCAACACCACGGGCATCCCGCGTACGCTGGTTCGCAATCTGAAGATGAACGGTGTCCTGCACGAGCACACGATCATCTTCACCCTGATCACCGAGCGGGTGCCGCGCGTGAGCGAGGGGCGTCGTAGTCAAAGTCCAGACGCTGGCGCCCGGTCTGTATCGGGTCATCGCACGCATGGGGTTCATGGAGTTTCCCGAGGTTCCCAAGCTCTTGCGGATGGCCCAGCAGTGGCTACCGGTGCGCACGGATGATGCCGTGTACTTCCTCGGACGCGACGACATCGTCCTCGGCAACCGGCAGGGCATGCACCGGTGGCGCAAGAAGCTGTTCCTGTTCCTCGCGCGCAACTCCCAGTACGCCGCCTCCAGTTTCGGAATTCCGCCTGCGCGTCTGATGGAAGTCGGCGGGCAGGTTGAGATCTGAGGGGCAAACGACGAGCGTTGGGCACCGCTTCTAGGACTCACGGGCGAGGGCGCGATAGCCGATGTCGCGGCGAAATTGCACTCCCGGCCACTGGATCGCATCAACGAGCGCATAGGCCTCTCGACGAGCCCGGCGAATCGAATCACCGAGCCCCACTGCGCAGAGCACGCGGCCGCCGTTGGTCAGGACCTTGCCGTCGGCGAGTCTCGTGCCCGCGTGGAAGACTTTTCCCGGCAGTCGCGCCGCAGCGCCGAGTCCGGTGATGACATCGCCTCTCGGATAGTTATCGGGATAGCCCTGCGCGGCCATCACGACACCGAGGGCCGCGCGCGAATCCCATTGCGCATCGACCTGGTTGAGCCGTCCATCGAGCGCTGCAGTGCAAAGCTGGACCAGGTCCGACTTGAGTCGCATCAGCACGGGCTGCGTTTCCGGGTCGCCGAAGCGGCAATTGAACTCGAGCACGTTGGGCGTGCCATCCGCGGCGATCATCAGGCCGGCGTACAGGAATCCGGTGTACGGCGTCCCGTCCTGGGCGAGCCCGAGAATCGTGGGCTCGATGACCTCGCGCATGATGCGCGCGTGCAGGATAGGGCTGACGATCGGGGCGGGCGAGTACGCGCCCATTCCGCCGGTGTTGGGTCCGCGATCGCCATCGTCGCGTCGCTTGTGATCCTGGGAAGTGGCGAGGGGCAGGATGTGGCGACCATCCGCCATGACGATGAAGCTCACTTCCTCGCCCGCGAGGAATTCTTCGATGACGACCTCGCGGCCCGCCTCACCGAACTGGCCGGCAAACATCGACTTGCGCCGTCTCGATGGCCTGGGCCGCGCCTTCCGCGATGACGACACCCTTGCCGGCCGCCAAGCCGCTCGCCTTGACGACGATTGGCGTGCGATGCGCTTCGACGTAGCGGGCATCGAAGGTTTCGCGGGTGAAGGTGCGCGAGGCGGCGGTCGGGATGCGATGCCGGCTCAGGAATTCCTTGGTGTAGGCCTTGGAGCCTTCGAGCTGCGCAGCACGCTGGATGGGACCAAAGCAGCGCAGCCCCGCGGCTTGGAATCGATCCACGACGCCAGCGACCAGCGGGGCCTCGGGTCCGACAATGGCGAGATCGATGCGCTCGCTCTTCGCAAAGTGCTTCGAGGGCCGGCAAGTTCTCGGCTGCGATATCGACGTTGCGCGTCTTGGGCTCGAAGGCCGAGTCCCGGCATTGCCGGGTGCGACGAACACTTGCGTGACCAGGGGCGACTGCGCGGCCTTCCACGCCAATGCATGCTCGCGGCCACCACCACCAATGATGAGTACTTTCATGGCACGGGCCGTGGCCTAGTGCCTGAAGTGCCTGATGCCGGTGAACACCATCGTCATACCGTGCTCGTCGGCCGCGGTGATGACTTCGGGATCGCGCATTGAGCCACCGGGCTGAATCACGGCGGTAATGCCGTATTCCGCGGCGATGTCGATGCCATCGCGGAATGGAAAGAAGGCATCCGACGCCATCGCGGCGCCCTTGATGTCGAGTCTTGCGTCGGCGGCCTTCATGGCGGCAATGCGGTTCGAGACCACGCGGCTCATCTGTCCCGCGCCGATGCCGAGGGTCATGCCCTCGCGCGCATACACGATGGCGTTCGACTTGACGAACCGGGCCACACGCCATGCAAAGAGCAGGTCCGCGACTTCCGCCTCGGTGGGATCGCGCCGGCTCACGACGTCGAGGTCGCCTGCGGTGATCGAATCGGTGTCGCGGGTCTGGACCAGGAGTCCCCCGCCCACGCTCCGATACTCCGGGCCGAGCTCGACCGGTGCACTGAGGTCGCCGAGCGCGATGGCCCGGACATTTTCCTTGGCCTTCAGGGCTTCGAGGGCCGCCGCATCGAAGCTCGGCGCCAGGATCACCTCGACGAACTGCTGCTTGAGGATCGACTGGGCGGTCATGCCATCGAGCGGACGGTTGAACGCGATGATTCCACCAAACGCGGAGGTCGGATCGGTGCGATACGCCTTGGCATAGGCAACGCCGATGTCACCCGCGACTGCAACGCCGCATGGATTGGCGTGTTTAACGATAACGCAGGCCGGCTGCGAGAATTCCCTGACGCATTCGAGTGCCGAGTCGGCATCCGCAATGTTGTTGAAAGAGAGTTCCTTGCCCTGCAACTGGTGGCCGCGCGCGATGCTGGCGCCTCTCGACCCCGGGTCGGTGTAGAACGCGGCGCGCTGGTGCGGATTCTCTCCATAGCGCAGGTCGAGCTTCTTGTTGAAGACCGCCGTCAGCGTTTCGGGCCAGGACTCATCGGCGACCGGCCACTTCTGCATCAGGTACCCGGCGACCATCGTGTCGTAACTCGCGGCGTGGGCGAAGGCCTTCGCCGCCAACTGCGCCCGGAAGGCTTTCGAGGTCTCTCCCGAATGCGCCTGCAGCTCATCGAGGAGCGCGGTGTAGTCGGCCGGATCGACGATCACGGTCACATCGGCGTGATTCTTGGCCGCAGCGCGCAGCATCGCCGGCCCGCCGATGTCGATGTTCTCGACGGCCTCCTCGTAGCTGCAATCCGGGCGTGCAATGGTTTGCGCGAAGGGATAGAGATTGACGATCAGCAGGTCGATGGGCTCGATGCCGTGCTCGGCCATCACCGCTTCGTCGATACCACGCCGACCGAGCAGCCCGCCATGAATCTTCGGGTGCAGGGTCTTGACGCGCCCGCCCATGATTTCGGGAAAGCCCGTGTGCGCGGAGACTTCCGTGACGGCGACGCCGTTCTGCAGGAGGAGCCGGGCGGTGCCGCCCGTTGACAGGATTTCGACACCTCGCATCGCGAGGGCGCGGGCCAACTCGACGACGCCGGTCTTGTCGGACACGCTCAGCAGAGCGCGGCGCAACGGCGTCATTTCGAGAGTCCGAACTCCTTCAACTTCTTACGCAGGGTGCCGCGATTGATGCCGAGGATTACCGCGGCGCGGCTCTGGTTGCCCGAGGCATAGTCGAGCACCGCCTTGAACAGCGGTTCCTCGACCTCGCGCATTACCAGGTCGTAGAGTGCCGCCGGGCGATGGCCGTTGAGGTTCGTGAAGTAGGTTGAGAGGGCTTCCTGCGCATGATCCCGCAGGGGAATTTCCCTGCTCACCGCGCGAGCCACAGGCTCCCTGCGCAGTTTGGATTTCTTCTTGACCACCATTTAAGGTTCCCCGCTATCGTCAAGAATTTTTCTTCTTATCAAGCCGCCAGGCTGATACCCGATGCCAGTCGATCAAAGTACTCGCGGGCCATCGCGAACTGCTCATCGGTCGTCTTCGCCGTCATCACTCGCTTGCGGAATTCTCCTGCTTCGGAATGATGCTGGCAGTACCAGCTCAGATGTTTACGCGCCACGCGAACGCCCGTGTCTTCTCCGTAATGCGAGTACAGGGCTTTCAAGTGGGCGAGCAGAATATCACGGACTTCTTGGAGCGCAACCGGAACGTGCGCACGTCCGTTGGCAAGGAAAAAGTTGACTTCGCGAAAAATCCATGGCCGACCCTGCGCGCCGCGCCCGATCATCACTCCATCGACGCCAGTGGACTGAAAAATCTCGCGAGCCTTCGCTGGTGAATCGATGTCGCCATTTGCAAACACCGGAATCTTCACCGCGGCCTTGATGGCGCAGACCGTTTCGTGTTCCGCGCTGCCACGAAACATGCAAGCGCGCGTGCGTCCATGCACCGCGAGTGCCAGCACGCCACTCGCTTCGGCAATTTTCGCGATCGTGACGCCATTGCGGTGCTCCGGACTCCATCCGGTGCGGATCTTGAGCGTCACGGGCACGCTCACCGCACCCACGACGCTCTCCAGGATGCGTGCTACGAGCTGTTCGTCGCGCAACAACGCCGATCCGGCCGCCTTGTTGCAGACTTTTTTTGCCGGGCACCCCATGTTGATGTCGATGATCTGCGCCCCGGCATCGACATTGAGCCGCGCAGCCTCGGCCAGCATCCCAGGCTCGGCTCCCGCGATCTGAACGATGCGTGGCTCAGGCTCATCCTCATGGGTCATGCGCCGTTGTGACTTGGGCGTGTGCCAAAGACGGGCATCGGCGGTGAGCATCTCCGATGCGGCAATGCCTGCGCCCAGCCGCCGGCACAGCATGCGAAACGGCCGATCGGTGACGCCGGCCATGGGAGCGAGCGCAAGGGGAGAAGAGAGCGAAAAGGGGCCGATCTGCACCAAGCGTGTGACTCTCAGCCGTGCTGTTTGGGCAGATCAGCGGCGCATTTCAGGGTCGTCGCAATGCGCAGGCACACATCGATCTCGAAACCCACGGCGTCCTTGCCTGGATCGACGATCGCGATGTCCGCATCGACGCGTTGCCCGGCACCGAGCAGGTCATTTTCGCCCGGGGGCACGTGCAGATACTCACGCGGCTCGAGGTCGCGCGAGGCGACACGCCCTCCGAATCGATCCTGGAGCGTGAGTCGCAGCAGCGGATAGGGCTGGGCATGTTTGGCTGAATTGAAAACGCTGGCCCGCACGCGCAGCGTGCCGCTTTCGCCGGGCTCAGCCGCTGCGCCCCATTGCCGCAGCTCGTAGGCGTCCAGATCCCAATGAGGTGCCAGCTTCACACCGAGCCCGCGGTAGATGGTGCCGATTGCCGACCCGAACACGGGGCTGCGCGCCAAGGCATCGCGATTGAAGTTGATGAGCTGAATCGCGAGCAGTAGCGCCAGCGCCGCACTCGCGAGTCCCCAGCGCTTGCTCCAGGGTTTGCGTTGTCGCTGATCGGTCTCCAGGACGATGGAGGCTTCGGTATCGACCTCGGCCACACCGTCATTGAACTTCAGAAGAGTGCCGGAGGGCAGTACGAACTCGGCGCGGGTGGCCGGGTCGCTGGCGAACGCCTTCTCGATCTCGCGCTTGAGGTCCGTATCGCTGTTGCCATCGTTCGCCGCGGGCTCGAGCATGGCGGCGCTGAACTCGGAAGTCTGGTTGTCCGAGTCGAGGTCAGGATCCGAATCCGCCGGTGCCAGGCTCGCCGTCACCTCCACCTCCTCGCCCTCGAGGGTGACGGCCTCGACGGTGGCTGACTCATCTATATCGACGATCTCGTGCTCGGCCGTGTCCTCGTCGGAGGGCGTCGGAATCGGAACCGGAGGCTCTGCGGCCTTGATCTGCAACGACGGCGCCGGCGCCTTGACGAACACGCGATTGAGGTCATCGACCGTGAGGTCGAATTCGAGTGCCGACTCCGGAATGTCCTGGTTCGAATAGTCGTCGGGATCGAACGGCAGATCGGAGGCGCGGCGGTTCGGTCCCACGGGAATGTCGGGCGGCGGCGCTTCAACGGGCTCGGCGCCCGGCGGCACATCGGCATCCGGCTGATCGATCAGGAAGGTGAGCGCGTTGAAGACGTGCGAGCAACGCCCGCAACGCACGCGTCCCTGCGCAGCCCTGAGCATCGCGACGGTGACGCGAAAGACCGTCTGGCACTGAGGACACTGCGTGAACAAGTCAGCGACGCTCCCCGTTCAGGCACACCCACGAGTCGCGGGTGGCGAACGCGCGCATATCAAACCACGGCGCGCAAGCCAGTGTCACGGACGCAACCTGCGATTCGAGGATGCCGCAGAGCGCAATCTTGCCGCCCTGGCGGACCAGCGAGGCGAACCTCGGCGCCAGCTCGATCAGCGGGTCCGAGAGAATATTGGCGATGAGCACATCGACCGGTTCGCGCGCTTCGTCCGGAGAGGCGACACGGATGCGATCGATCACATCGTTGCGTCGGGCGTTGTCGGCCGTGGCCGTGCGCGCCTGGGGATCGATATCGACGCCAAGCACATTGCGTGCTCCCAGTTTCAGGGCGGCGATGGCGAGGATTCCCGAACCACAACCGAAGTCGATCACTTCACGATCGCGAAGCTCGATGGCGTCGAGCCATTCGAGGCACAGGGCCGTGGTCGGGTGTGTCCCGGTGCCGAAGGCGAGTCCCGGATCGAGCCAGACCACGACCGCATCCCCTGCGGCCTGCGGCGGTGACTGGCCGTGCGGGCAGACCCAGAGGCGACGCCCGAAACGGAGCGGGCGAAAGTCCTTGAGCCATTCGCGTTCCCAGGCGCGATCGGCAATCGCATCGAATCGATACTCGTGTGGGTCGTGGCTGCTGCCGGCGCGAAGCTGCTCGATGATCTGGTGTGGATCGCGCTCTGCTTCGAAGAGCGCGGTCAACTGAACCTCGCGCCACAACGGTGTCTCGCCGGGACCGGGCTCGAGGATCGGTGCAGCGCCTGCGTCTGCGAGACACACCGACAGCGCGCCAGCCTCGAGGCAAGCGGCTTCGAAGCGCTCGACCTCCTCAGCGCGCAGGTCGATGGTGAGTTGCAGGAAGGGCATAGGAGGAGCAAGGCCCAGGGCACACAGGCCACGGGCAAAGTGTTGAGGGGACGTCTCGACGCCTGAGGGTGCGGGCCCGAGGCTGGAAAGAGG
>CAVPJQ010000013.1:0-23875 GCA_963705495.1 uncultured Gammaproteobacteria bacterium
GTTGGCTCTTATAACAAGGAATCGCTACGCCGGGGGCAGGCTGTGTCCCGGGCAGCCTGTCTATTTCCGCGCAGGCACGTAGCGAACTGACTCTACACCGAAAAGTCATTGCAAACACCAAGGCGTGGGGTCTCGGGATCAATCGACGTGCCGAGCAGTCATTCAGGATCGGATAAGCTGCCGCCTTTGGGATCTGGGGACACAGGTTTGATCACACGCCGTACATTTTTGGCCCAGTCGGCCTGCGGTGCGTCAACACTGATCGCGATAGCCCCGGCATTGGCTGCGGTGAAAGCCGATGCACCTCCTACGGTCGACTCAAGTCTTCTCGAACGCGCGCGGTCGCTGCTCGAGCAGGCACCCCTGATTGATACCCACAACGACCTTCCTTCGATGTTCATCGAGCTCAGCGCCGGAGATCTGACGCGCTTTGATCTCGCGGTCCGCCAACCTGCGTTATGCGCAGACGTCCCGGCGCTGCGTGAGGGCCGGGTCGGCGCGCAGTACTGGTCGATCTTCGTGGAGTCGGCGACTCAGAAATCCCATGTCTCCCTTCACGAGGCGTTACGGGAGTTCGACGTAGCGCTTCGCTTCATGCGCGGGACGGCGGGATTCGAGCAGGCACGCACCGCCGACGATATCGAGCGCATTGGCGAAGCCGGCAAGATCGCCTGTCTCATGGGCGTGGAAGGGGGGCACATGATTGAGAACTCGCCCGCCGCGCTCCGAGTCTTTTATGAGCTGGGTGCGCGCTACATGACGCTAACCCATTGGGATAACATCGACTGGGCGGATGCCGCAACCGACCGCCCTGAACACTACGGGCTGACCGATCTCGGCAAGCAACTGGTTCGCGAGATGAACCGGCTTGGCATGTTTGTGGATCTGTCGCACGTGAGTGCAGACACCATGCGCGACGCATTGCACGTTACTCGCGCGCCTGTGATCTTCTCTCATTCCAATGCCTACGCTATCAATCCGCACCCCCGCAACGTGCCGGACGATGTGCTTCGGCTCGTTCGCGATAATGGCGGTGTGGTGCACGTAAACTTCATTCGGCCGTTCGTATCACCCCAGGGTCAGGCTTGGGAAGATAAACGAGCCGGCGCCTTGCGGGACCTGCGCGGACAGCTCGCGGATCAGGCTTCCATCGATAAAGCCATCGCAGCTTGGGAAAAATCGGTTGGCCCCGCGCGTGCGGGCATCGGTGATGTTGCGGATCATATCGACCACATTCGCAAGATAGCCGGTGTTGATCACATCGGGATCGGGGCGGACTACTACCACGCTGACGAGAGCGACATGGCAACCGGCCTCGGCAACGTGACGCGATATCCGTACCTGTTCGCAGAGCTGCTACGACGCCGCTACTCCGACGAAGACGTCCTGAAGATCGCTGGCCGCAATCATCTTCGGGCGATGCGCCGGATGGAGATGGTCGCTGCGGAAATTCAGCGCACCGACCCGCCGCTGGTCAGCGCAGGGAAAGGCAATTAGCGTCAATCGCTCACGGCACCGAAGGAGAGGCCATGCAGAAGCGCACACTTGGAAACAGCAACCTGGAAGTCTCAGCAATCGGCCTCGGCTGCATGAGCATGAGCTCTGGCTACGGCCCGCCCGCAGACAAGAAGGAGATGATCTCCTTGATCCGCACCGCGGTCGAACGCGGTGTCACATTCTTCGATACCGCCCAGGTCTACGGTCCGTTCACGAACGAGGATCTCGTGGGCGAAGCGCTCGAGCCCTTCCACGGACGAGTGGTGATTGCCACCAAGTTCGGCTTTGACTTCGACGCCAGCGGGCAGGCGCGCGGTGGTCTCAATAGTCGGCCCGAGTACATCAAGCAGATGACCGAGGGCTCACTCAAGCGGCTGAGGGTCGATGCCATTGATCTTTTGTATCAGCACCGCGTTGATCCGGAGGTGCCGATCGAAGACGTGGCCGGAGCGGTGAAGGACCTGATTCTCGAGGGCACTGTCAAGCATTTCGGCCTCTCCGAAGCAGGCGTGCAGACGATCCGCCGTGCGCACGCGGTCCAGCCGGTCACGGCAGTGCAGAGTGAATACTCGCTGTGGTGGCGCAGGCCCGAAGAAGACGTGCTTGCGACCCTGGAGGAGCTCGGCATCGGCTTCGTTCCCTTCAGCCCCCTCGGCCGAGGCTTCCTCACGGGGAAGATCGACGAGAGCACGACGTTCGACAAATCGGACTTCCGCAACACCCTGCCACGCTTCACGCCAGAGGCTCGGAAAGCGAATCAGGCCTTAGTGGATGTGCTTGCGAAAATCGCCCAACAGAAGGGCGCGACGACTGCGCAGTTGGCCCTCGCGTGGCTGCTGGCTCAGAAGCCCTGGATCGTTCCGATTCCAGGCACGACGAAGTTGAAGCGCATGGAAGAGAACATTGGGGCCGCTGCAGTTGAACTCACGCCCGGCGATCTGCGTGAGATCGAGAGCGCTGCCTCGAAGATCAAGGTGGAAGGGGATCGGTATCCGGAAAACCTGGAACGGATGACCGGTCGCTGAGAGTGATGGCGATGTTCGTCATCTGGCCGGAATGGGCAGACACTCCATGATCTCGACCGAGTCGCCGGGGAAAATCATAAAGTGCGGGTGATTCTCGAACATTCTTGCGGCAGCTTCATGCGATTCGGCCTGGACGACTACGTACCCCGTCATGTTGTTCTTGATATCCGAAACTCCCTGCCTGGCTGTGCGCTTCGTTTTCCCGAGAGGGCCACCCTGCTCGACGATCGCCGCCTTATGGGTCGTCATCCAGTCGCCCCACGCCTTGATTCCTGAAGCCTCCAGGTTCTTGCGCTTCGCTTCGTCCATCGTGCCCCACTCCGATCTCTCACGTGCGGACGCCGTGCCAATGTAGATGGCTAGAAATTTCTTCATTGATCGCTCCAGTCTGGTTGCCGTTACACAAACTTAGGACGATGGAGTAGCCGCAAGTTCGACATCGAGGAAGTAAATTTTCTTGTTTCGCGTTGCGTCAGAGACCCTTGCGATTTATCGATGGTTGATTGCGCGACCACTGCCAGCATGCAGTTGTCGCGTCGGCCGGTGCAGTGTTCCAATGACGGTGGAACAGTGAGGTAGTCCCCATGCAATACGCTCGACTTGGCGATACAGGGTTGATCGTGTCTCGGCTCGCTCTCGGCAGCATGACCTTTGGAACGATCAAGGAGGGGCCGTTCGCATCCACCTTTAAGGTGGATCAAACGGGAGCGAATGAACTGGTGGCGCGCGCGATTGACCGCGGCGTCAACTTCTTCAACTCCGCGGATGTCTACGCCGGCGGCGAGTCCGAGCGAATACTGGGCAAGGCGATCGGCGCCCGCCGCAAGGAGGTAGTGATCGCGACCAAGGTCGCCAATCGCATGGGACCGGCGCTGATCGAGTCGGGCCTCTCCCGCAGACACATTCTCGCAGCGGTGGAGGGGAGTCTCGCGCGTCTCGGCACCGATTACATCGATGTCTATCTCGTTCACAAGGTTGATGCGCTGACGCCGATCGAGGAGACGACCGAGGCACTCGAGGACCTCGTGCGCCAGGGCAAGGTGCGCTACGTCGGCTTTTCGAACTGGCCCGCCTGGCTCGCGTCGAAAGCGGTGGGCGTGCAGCGCGCTCGTGGTTGGAGCCCGTTCAAGGCCGCCGAGGTCTATTACTCGCTAGTAGGTCGCGATCTCGAGCACGAGCTCGTGCCGTTCTGCGCCGATGCTGGCATTGGCGTGATGGTCTGGAGTCCGCTCGCCGGCGGATTCCTGAGTGGCAAGTACACGCGCGCGAATCCCAAGGGCGACGCTGGTGCGCGCCTGGCCAGTTTCGAGTTCCTGCCGTACGACCGCGAGCGCGGCTACGACCTGATCGACCTGCTGCAGTCGATCGGCAAGAAGCACGACGCGGTGCCCGCTCAGATCTCACTGGCGTGGTTGCTGACCCGGCCGACGGTATCGACGCTCCTCGTCGGAGCGGCCAGCGTGAAACAGCTCGACGAGAATCTCGTCGCTGCCGACGTCAAGCTGGATGCCGATGATCTGGCCAAGCTCGATGCGGCGACCCGGCCAACCGCGCCGTATCCGAATTGGTTCACGGCCCGCGTTGCCGATGGCAAAGCGTACGAAGCGCTGGGTATTCCGCTCGCCATGCCGCCGGTGCGTTAGCGCTCTACTTGAACCTGGCAATCCAGACTTCGAATCCCTGCAACAGGGTGAGGAGAATCTCTTTGGTGCCCTCGTTCGTGAGCTTGCCCGCCTCGTTGAAGAGCGTAGCGGCGCCCGGCATATAAACCTCAGGACCGGGCAGCGTGGGTGAATTGATCACCGATAGCGTGAGCCGCAGCTGTTGATGCGCGGACATCGCTCCGAGCGGGCCGGGCGTGAGACTGATCACGGCGGTGGGCTTGCCGTTCCAGACACTGTGACCCCACGGGCGCGTACCCACATCGATTGCGTTCTTCAGTGCGCCCGGCATGCCGCGGTTGTACTCGGGCGTGACGAACAGCACCCCGTCTGTACCGCCAACCAGCGTCCTGAATGTAGTCCAGGCAGGCGGTGGCGTTGCGGTCTCCAGATCCTGGTTGTAGAGCGGCAGCTCTCCAATACTGATGTCGACAAAAGTCATTGTGGACGGTGCAATCTCCTTCACTGCTTGCGCCATCAGCCGGGTGTATGCGTCCTTGCGCAGACTGCCGACGATGAGACCGATCTTGTTCTTCATATATAGGTGTCCGTTATGCTTGCCCGATAGCCGCGTTGCGAAGGGCATTCTAATGAGTGCCGCAGGCTTTGAGTAAGCCTTACCGGCACCAGGTTCGCAACCATTGTCGGTGCTCCAACGGGGCGTCCGGCATACTTGATTGACAGGAGAGTGTCATGACCTTGATTGCTGTCACCGGCGCGTCGGGAAAGCTCGGCCGCGCAACCATCAGTTTTCTGCTCGAGGGGAAGGCCGCGCCGAACAGCATCGTCGCGGTGGTGCGTGACCCGGCAAAAGTTGCCGACCTCGCGGCACGCGGCGTGCAGGCAAGACGGGGTGACTACACGGATCCCGCCTCGCTCGAGACCGCGTTCCGCGGCGCCGACAAGCTGCTCTTCATCTCGACGAGTGCGCTTGGTGAGGAGCGCATGCTCCATCATCGCAACGTCGTGAACGCCGCGCGCGCTGCGGGTGTCCGGCATGTCTTCTACACGAGTGCCATCAAACCCGCAGCCAACGCGAAGTTCGCCGCTGCGCAGGGACACTTCCACACTGAGGCGCTCATCCGTGAAAGCGGCATTCCATACACTTTCTTCCGCAACAATCTCTATCTCGACATCGTTCCCTTCATATTCGGCGAAGCGCTGCAAACCGGGTCGCTGGTGTACAACGGCGGCAGCGCTCGCATCGGTTTCATTGCCCGTGAGGATATTGCGTGTGCGCTCGCTGCTGCGCTCACCGTGGGAGAGCATGCGAACCGTGAGTACCCGATCACCGCTATCAGCCCGTACAGCCTCAGCGAGGTGGCGAGCGCGTTGGGCGATGCGGTCGGAAAGAGCGTGAAGTACGTGCCGACCACAAGTGATGACTTCCGCAAGGCTCTCGAAGCGAAGGGGTTGCCCGCGCCGGCAGTCGACATGACCGTAGCACTTGGCGAGGCGGTCCGAGCCGGGGAATTCGATGCGGGCTCGACACAGCTCAAACAACTGATGGGCCGAGAGCCGGTAGCGCTGGCGCCGTTCCTGCGCAAGGCGCTGGCGCCGAAGTGATCAGGGATTCGAGCGCCCTGTGCGCCCGGGCAGCATGCTTCGCAGGACGTGGTCGCCATTCCAGAAGTGGTGCTTCAGCGCACCGACGACATGCAGCACGGACAGGGCGAGGAGCACGTTGAAAAGGGTTTCGTGCAGGTCCTCGAACGTGTCCTTATCCAGACTGGAAGCCAGCGGTGGCAGCTCGAAGAGATCGAAATAGCGGACGGGGTTGCCCTCGGCCGACGAGAGCAGCCATCCGGTGATCGGCAGAGCGAAGAGCAGCGCGTAGAAGGTCACATGCGTGATGCGAGCGATCACGCGTTCGTAGTTGGCCATCGTTGCAGGCCATGGCGGCGGGCGATCCACCAGGCGCCATCCGAGCCGCAATGCTGCGAGGGCGAGAATGGTGATGCCGATCGAGTCGTGCGCTCCGAACGATCCCGCGGCCTCATCGTTCTCCACTGCTTCAGCAGTGAAATAGGCAGCGATGATTCCGATCACCACTAGCCAGTGCAGGGTCTGGCCGACGATGCCGTACTTCTTCGCGGTGTTGCGCCATTGCACGAGTCATTGCTCCCACGATAAAAGGTCTCGCATGCGCAGGCTTGGGGTTGTCCTGAGACTTTAGCGAGCCGGGGCTGCGCCACCATTCGGACAAGTACGTAGCTGGCTCGTCCATGAGCCACCGTGGTCGGCTGGACCAGCTCGCCGGCTTTACTGTAGCTTCTAGACGGCCAAGTTACGCTCGACGGTCTCGCCCGGGTTACGTGACTGGCCACCGCTGAGTTTCCCAGGGAGACAAATATGAAGATCAGTCGATGTCTGGCGCTTGGCTCGAGCGTGGTCCTTGCGCTAGTCCTCGCCGCCTGCAGTGATAGGCCGGCATCACCGACCGCCACCAGCACCTCGGCGGCGCCCGCAACCGCGCAATCTGCGCCCGCGGCACCTGCCCAGACGCCGGCACCGGAGGAAGCGGCTGACGAAACCCTCACGATCGATCTCGCGAAAATACAGAAGCCCTGGACCGGTGATCTGGACGGGATGATCGAGCGGCGTGTGATCCGCGTGCTCACCGTCAACAGCAAGACGATCTATTTCATCGACAAGGGCGTACTGCGCGGCACCGCCGTTGATTACGTCCGGCTGTTCGAGGAGGAGCTCAACAAGAAGCTCCTGGCCGAGAAGAAACTCAAGAGCAAGAACCTGAAAGTGCGACTGGTGCTCATTCCGGTACAGCGCGACGAATTGCTGCCAGGGCTTGCCGCCGGCAAGGGCGATATCGCCGCCGCGGCTCTCACGATCACGCCCGAGAGCCTGAAACTGGTGGATTTCACCGCCGCCGGCGCGAGCAACGTGAGTGAAGTCGTGGTTTCAGGCCCCGCCTCTCCGAAAGTCGCCAGCGTGGATGACCTTTCCGGTAAGGAAGTCTTCGTGCGCAAATCGTCGAGCTACTACGAGAGTCTCGTTGCGCTCAACAAGAAGTTTGCAGCCGAGAAGAAACCTCCGGTTGTGCTCAAGGAGGCTCCCGAGACGCTGGAAGACGAGGATCTGCTCGAGATGCTCGACGCCGGCCTCGTTTCGCTCGTGGTCGTCAACAAGTACCTGGGGGACTTCTGGAAGCAGATCTTTCCGCAGTTGACTGTGCACGACGACGTCGCGGTTCGCACCGGCGGCGAGATCGCGTGGGCGATTCGCAAGAACACACCGCAGCTCAAAGCCAGGCTGGACGATTTCGCGAAGCGCAATAAGGTCGGCACCTCGACCGGCAACCAGCTCCTGACGCGCTACCTGAAGAACGTCAAATACGTGAAGAACGCGGCCTCCGCGGAAGAGCGCAAGAAGTTCCTCGCCCTCGTTCAGTACTTCAAGAAATACGGCGATAAGTACGACGTGGACTGGGTGCTGATGGGTGCACAGGGTTACCAGGAGTCGCAACTCAACCAGAATGCAAAAAGCTCGGTGGGCGCAGTCGGGGTCATGCAGGTTATGCCAGCCACCGGTAAGGACATGAACGTGGGTGACATCCACGAGACCGAGGCGAACATCAACGCCGGCATCAAGTACATGCGGTGGATGATCGACCATTACTACGCCGATGCGCCGATGACGCCGCTGAACAAGGCGCTGTTCGCGTTCGCTTCCTACAACGCCGGCGCGGGCCGGATTTCGCAGCTGCGCAAGGAAGCCGCCAAGCGCGGACTCGACCCTAATGTCTGGTTTCACAATGTAGAGTACGTGGCGGCCGAGAAGATCGGCCAGGAAACGGTGACCTACGTCAGCAACATCTATAAGTACTACATCGCCTACCGCCTGGTACTGGAGAGCCAGGCTTCCAAGAAGGAAGCTGTCGAGAAGCTCAAGGGTGGCACCAGCCAGAAGTCACAACCATGAAAACCACGTACCGAACCAAGTTCGCCCTGTGTCTCGCATCGGCCGCACTGTTCGCTGGCTGCACACACATGGGCCCGAGCAGCAGCAACGAGAAGTTGCCGTTGGTGACCATTCCCGCGCAGTAGAAGAAGAACGCGGCTTGACATGGGCAATTAGGTGTATATACTCCTATTCCCATATGACCGATCCAAGAGCACTCGCACGGGCCACTCAGGAAGCATGCGTCTGCGGCAGCGTTCGCAGAGCGGCCCGCACGATTACCCAAGTCTATGACGACATGTTGCGTCCTTCCGGATTGCGCATTACGCAGTTCAGCATCCTGGGAGCAGCACTGGCGATGAGCCCGATTACGTTGACGCGGCTCGCCAATGCGACGGTCACCGACCGCACGACTTTGACTCGAAATCTGAAGCTACTGGAGGAACAGGGCCTGATACGTATCGATGCCGGCGACGATCGCCGCGAGCGAGAGATCAGTATCACCCGCGAGGGCGCCGACGCTGTAAGGAGGGCTCATCCCTTGTGGCAAAAGGCCCAGGCACAAGTCATGCACGGATTGGGGCCGAAGCGCTTGAAAGCGATGCAAGATGAGCTCGCTGCGACGACTGCGCTCTTGCGGAAGGTTTGATTTTTTTTGCTTATATAGGTGTAGTTACACGTATGAATCACTCATTCGACAACCCGTGGCCGTCACTGGCCACTTCAACTAGGAGAGCGAACATGTCCAGGATCAAACTCGCACTTATCAGCTCGACCGCCGGCTTGCTCGTCACGGCGGCCGCAGTCGGAAACGCTTACGCAGCACCCGATGGTCAGGAGCAAGCCAGGCAATTGCTTCAGCGCTCCGAGGCCAAGACCGAACAGAAACCCGTGATCGTTCTGGTCCGCGCTGTGGCGCAAGGCGGCGATGAGCAGGCCCGACGCATGATTGAGGGGCATAGATCTGTAGCGGAAGAGGGCGGCCAGCAGCTTGCAGGCGTCAGGCTGATTGCGAAGTCCGCGCCGGTCGTTGACGGACACACGGCGGCTGGAAATCTGCTCGCGCGATCGCTTGGAAGCAAGTCCCACTCACCGCATGCACGCCGCGTATCTGCGCGCACCGAGGCTGCTTCGAAGAACGCGGGCGCCACCAAGACTGACTGAGAGGAGTCATCTCTGCGATGGACGCTCGGCCAACAGGAGCCTGGTCGTGAACAGCGCGAAAGTTGCGCTTGGGAAAGCGCTCGCGATCTGGCTGCTGCTGGCGCTTGCGGTATCGCCGCTGCCGGCGCAAGAGCTTGCGCCACCGACGCGTCCGGAATTGGAGTACCTGAAGACCGTCAATGATATCGGCCCGGTGCGGGACCCGGAGCTGCTGTTCCTGCTGATGGCGCAATACCAGAACTCGAATCAGTTGACTGAGGGCATCGCACACTTCGAACGGCTGTTGCGGCGGTTTGGTTCCAAGCTGACGCCGCCGCAACGCGCGACGTATCTGACGGCCCTCGGTCTGCTGCGCGCGACCCAGGCTCCGAACGTGCCGCTCCTCTGGCGCATTGGGTGGGTTCGCCAAACGAGCGCAATCTTCGATGAAGCGAAATCGATCACTGGCGGGCGCCTGTTTGTCGCACGCTGGGGCAGTGGCATCTTCCACGCACGCGTGCCGGCACTCTTTGGCCGGCAGGCGGAGGCGATCGAAGATCTCGAGTGGTGCCTCGCGCACGCCGATCAGGCGCCCTTGCCCGGCTGGGTGCGCGAAGCGACTTTCCACCTGGCGTTGCTGATCCACGAGCGTGACGCATCCGACCCGCGCGCCGTGCAATTGCTGAAGCGCACTGGTTACACGAGTTTCGACAAGCGTGACTTCCTGACAACGCCGTTTGCCGTCAATGCCGCCACCGGCGCAACTTTCGCCGCGCCGCGCATTCGCGAGGTTGTACCGGGATCGGTCTGGGAGTTGTCCGGGTTTGAGTTCACTGAGTACTACTTCATCCGCAGCGCCGACCGCCAGCAACTGATTGCAATCGACGCCGGCACACGCTCGGACTCGGCACGGGCGGCGTATGAGGCTCTTCGTTCGAAGGTCGGCGAGCTGCCGCCTCTGACGACGGTCTTCGTCACGCACGCCCACTGGGACCACATCGGTGGCCACGAAGCATTTCGTGCGCTGAGCTCCGGTGTGAAGTTCTACGGACGCGAAAACTATCGCGATGAGATTGAAAGCATGCTCAATGCGCCGCGTCCTGGGAGTTACTTCTTCGGGCAGCGCTTTTCAATGGATGCGATACGGAGCTACCGCCCTGACGTAGTGGTCTCGACGACGACGGCTGTTACCGTCGGCGGCACAGAGTTCAAATTGATCCCCGTCAGCGGCGGCGAGACCCTGGACGCGCTGTTCATCTACCTGCCGGCGTGGCGTGTGTTGTTCGCGGGCGATTTCGCCATGCCGTTCTTCGGCGCACCGTTTCTCGAGGAAGGCAATCTTGACGGCCTGTTCGCCGCGATCGATATCGTTGAGGCACTCGCACCCTCACACATGCTGCATGGCCATGAGCCACTGAACCGCCTCTTCACGCCGCTGGCGATGACTCAGGTCAAGCGCCAGCTCGAATGGCTGCGCGCAGAAGTCCGCACATTGATCCGTGCCGGCATGCCTCGCAGCGAGATTCACCGTTGCAATCTTGTGCCGCCGTTCATCGCTGAAACGCCCGACGCCCAGCTTGCCTACCTCGTCGTTCGAGAGAATTTCATCAATCGCCTGTTCGACCATTCGACCGGTTACTGGCAGCCCGGGCTGGTGGGTCTTGACCAGCTCGGGCCGCGGGATTTCGGGTATGCCTACGCCCACTACTTCGGCCTGTCGGACAGCGCGATGGTCGCGGCGGTCAATAAGATGCTCGAGCACGGCGACCTTGAACTCGCCGCGCGCACCATTGATGAAGCGCGGCTCGCCTTCCCGACGAGCCAAGCTGTGCGCATTACTCGAGTGCGTGCCTACGAACGACTGCGCGAAAAGTACCAGGAGTTCAACCCGTTCAAATTTTTCGTCTACTCAGAGCAGATCGATCGCGAGACTTTGCAGATGCCGTGAGCACAACGGCTCGGACCCAGGTGGCTAGCCTTCACTGGTGAGACGAGCAATCAGTTGACTGAAGGCGGTCAGAACGGCATCGAGCATCTTGCCAGTCGATGCGTCCACGAGCCGCCCGTCCGCATCGAACATCTGCGCGGCATCGCGCACGAACAACGCCGGGCTCGGCAGCGGGACTGACTCAGTCGCGAAGAGAACCTGACGCAATGCGCTCTGTGCGAGTCGGGTGCCCCAGCGACCGCCGGAGGCGCCAATAACCGCCACCGGCTTGCCGATGAGGACCTCCTCGGGAGCCGCACGCGATAGCCAGTCGATCGCGTTCTTCAGTACACCGGGAATCGAATGGTTGTACTCGGGTGTCGCGATCAGCAGACCGTCTGCCGCCGCGACGGCGGCGCGCAGGTCGCGCACGGGCTGCGGTCCGTGGCCACCGGTGTCGCTTTCAACATCCGCGTTGAACCACGGAATGGACGCGAGGCCATCGTAGAGGTGAATCTCCATTCCGCCGGGCGCACGTTCGACCGCCGCCTGCAGCAGCAGCCGGTTGAAAGAGCCACGTCGAAGACTGCCCGGGATGGCAAGGACATTCATGGCAGGAGCATCACTGCGAACGTGACCAGGAGGGCGCCCATTGCTCGGTCGAACCACAACCGGAATCCGGCGCGTTCCAGGTAGCGTGTGAGGAGGGCGCCGAGGCAGGACCACAACAGCAGACACACGGCGGGAATGAACGCGAACAGCGTGGCGAGCAGCAGGAACGCAGTCGATGGCTCCAGGCTCGCCCTTGCCGCCGAGGTAGCAGCGATCACCATCATCCACGCCTTGACATTGACAAACTGAAAGCCGAACAGCCACACCGCGCGGTCAGGAGCCGAGCTCGCCTGAGCGCTTGATCCTCTCACAGCGAGTAAGGCGCCCATCCAGCCGAGATACCCACTACCGCAGACACCAAGCGCGACGGCGGTGAAGGGCTGCACCTCGATCATTGCACCTACGCCGGTAGCCACGACCGTCAGCAGGGCAAATGAGCCGAGCAGGATCGCAATGATCGCGGGCAATGCGCCGGCGACGCCAGCGCGCGCGGCAACGCGCATCACTACGAGGTTATTCGGTCCTGGCGTGATGGCTGCGACGGCGATGGTCCCGGCTACGCCGATCAATGCTTGCATTCGCATGGTCTCCCTCTGGGACCCGATTGTCCCGCGACTGGCGGTCGGAAGGGTGCGGCTTTTGGTCTAAGATTGAGACCATGCAGGAACTACCGCTGAATGCGCTGCGCGCCTTCGCTGCCGTGTACTCGCATCGCGGCGTTCGCGCCGCGGCGCGCGAGCTCGGCATCGCGCATTCATCTATCAGTCGGCATCTTGTGGAGCTCTCCCGCTGGGTGGGAGTGCCGCTCGTGCGCCCAAGCCGCGGTCGAGGTGGAATCATTTTTACACCACAGGGCGAGGCGCTCGGGCGTGCCACGCTCGCCGGGCTTCGTGGCATCGAGCAGGCAGCCACCTCGGTGCGCGAGGCACGCTCCAGCCGTTCGGTGACAATCTCCGCCGCGCCATCCTTCGCGGCGCGCTGGCTGTTGCCGCGTCTGCCCGCGCTTGAAACGGCGCACCCGCGCATCGAAGTGTCGGTGATCGTCGAGCAGAAGCTCATCGATCCGGATGCGGGCGGCGTTGACCTCGCCGTCCGCATGGGGCGCGGTCCGTGGCCGGGCGTGCGCGTCGAACCGCTGATGGACGACGCGCTCTATCCGGTCATGAGCCCCGACTTCTGGAAGAAGTCGGGTCGTCCGGGCCGGCCGCGGGACCTGGTCGGTCTGCGGCTGTTGCACGATCGTGATCCATCCGCATCGTGGGAAGCATGGCGACGCGCGCATGGGCCGGGTTCGCTCGATGTGCGCAAGGGGCCACGTTTCGCCTCTTCGGATCTGGTGCTACGCGCGGCGCTGCAAGGGCAGGGCGTCGCGCTTGCCCGGCATCGGCTGGCGATGGACGAGTTGGGGTCCGGTCAGCTCCTGAGGCCGATCGGTTCAGCAGAGGTCGCGCTCGGCACGGCCTATTGGCTCGTGTTGTCGGAGCGGCCGCGCGTGCGGCCGGCGACCACCGCAGTCATCGCATGGCTCAGGCAACAAGCAGGCGCAAGCCCGGGAGCGCCCCCTACCGTCAGTCGCCGGTCGGATGCTCGGCGAGCTCGCGATAGCGACGTGGAGTGATTCCCAACAGCCTTACGAACGCACGCCTCATCACGTCAACGCTGCCGAATCCGACAGCCGAGGCCACGTGCTTGAGTCCTCTATCGGTGCGTTCCAGCTGACTTCGCGCCGCCTCGACGCGCATCTGCAGCACGTACTGCGCCGGCGTCGTGCCGACCTCGCGAGTGAACACACGCTCGAAGTTTCGCGCGCTCATCGACATCCGATCTGCGAGGTGCTCCACCGACAGCTTGGTCTGCAGATGGTCCGCAATCCAGATCTGCAGCTCGCGGATCGATGCCATCTCGGAAGCCTGCGAGGCTAGCGAGACGCTCACCTGCGGCTGGCCGCCGGGCCGTCGCAGGAACAGCACCAGCTCGCGTGCCGCTTCGTGTGCGAGAGCGGCGCCGCAATCTTCCTCCACCCACGCGAGCGCGAGATCGATGCTCGCCGAGGTGCCGGCCGAGGTGTAGATGTTGCCGTCCTTGACCCAGAGCGGCTCGTGCTCGACGCGCACGTCGGGGTATCGCGTCGCCAGCTCGCGGCCGAACCTCCAGTGCGCGGTCGCCCGGCGACCATTCAAGAGTCCCGCTTCCGCGAGCAGGAAGGCGCCGACGCACACCGCGCCCACACGACGCGTCTCGGTCGCCATTTTTTTCAGCCACGCAGACAGGGCGGCATCGCGCACCGATCGCGTGCCCAGTCCGCAGACCAGGAGCACGGAGTCACATGCGCCGTCGACTTTCTTGAAGTGATGCCGGGCAATGAAGGTCAATACGCCGCCTTCGCCCTCGACCGTCAGTCGGTCCGCGTTCGTGACGACTTCAATCGCATAAATGGGCCTGCCTGCAAGGCGATTGACTGAGTTGAACACCTGCATGGGTCCAACCAGGTCGAGCTCATCGACCGGGGGCACCGCCACGACGATGATCCGGCGGCCCGATGCGTGGCGACGCAAGCCAGTTTTCTTGGACGCGGAGGCCATGTGTCCACTCACTATGCCGCCGTGCCGAAACCTCTCGCAAGCGCAATCAGATGCGATGGCGGATTCCGTCGGATGTGTGTCGCAAGGCGCTGTGCCGTCCTCCAATAGGATGACCCCTCAAGAGGATTGAGGGCCGATCATGAGGCATCGTTGGCTTGCGATCGTTGGCACGGTGCTTCTCGGAGGCACAGCGTTCCCCGCGCTTCTGGTCGCTGATGAACCGGGTCCGTACGCACGCATCGCGATCCTGCGTCCGCATGACGGCGACACTGTCGACTTCGAAGCCGCGTACATCCGCCACCTCGAGTGGCACCGCCAGGCCAAGGACACCTGGGCCTGGTATGGCTGGACGATCTGGGCTGGCGAGCGCCAGCGGTGGTTCGTCTACGCAACGTTTGGACACTCCGCCGCCAGCCTCGATAACCCGGTGGCACCGGCGGAGGACGAGCGCGACAACATTTCCAACGTCACACCACATGCACAGTATCTGGGGAATGCGCTCTATGAGTACCTGCCGCGTCTGTCGCGCGGCACCGGTGAGCCGCAACCGACCGCCCGGCTCGAATTCACGACCGTGGATCTCGCGCCTGGCAAGGGAAAGGCTTTCGAGGCTGCGCTCGCCGCGGATCAACCAAGACTGCAGGGCGAGACACTCTGGTATCGGATGGTGGCGGGTGGATCCGCCCCGCGCTACGTCCGACTGCGCCCGCGACCCAGTCTGTCGGCGCTTCTCATTGAGGATACTCAGGCGCTTCCTGACAAGGTCGACGACCTGGTCGCGAAGACAACCATCGAGATCCTGACTCTGCGACCAACGATGAGTTACGGGCTCTCGCCGGCTCCTTGAGTGCCGATGAAGCTCTACTACGCTCCGGGCGCGTGCTCCCTTTCGCCGCACATCGTGGCGCTCGAGGCCGGTCTGCCACTGCAGCTGGTGAAAGTGGATACCAGGACGCACCGCATCGAAGGCGGTCGCGATTTCTACCAGGTGAATCCGCGCGGCTACGTGCCTGTCCTGGAGATGGACGATGGTGCGTTACTGCGCGAAGGCGCGGCCATCGTGCAGTTTCTTGCTGATCTGGCTCCGCGGGCGCGCCTCATCCCAACCGCCGGCACCATGGATCGTGTGCGTGCGCAGGAGTGGTTGAACTTCATCGCCACGGAGTTTCACAAGCCGTTCATCTGGTTACTCAGGGGCGGACCCGAGGAAGTGTTGAGCGCACAGCGGGAGAAAATCGGCAGGGTGCTCGTTGAGCTGGATCAGCACCTGGGCACGTGCACCTACATGATGGGTGGCGAGTTCACCGTCGTCGATGCCTACGCGTTCGCCATCACGAGCTGGTGCAATCTCGAGAGGGTGAAGTTCGACCTTCACCCTTACGCCAACGTGCGCGCGTTCCTGACGCGCGTGGCAGGCCGGCCGGCCGTGCAGGACGCGCTGAAGGCCGAAGGGCTGAGCCTGCCGGCATGATGATTGATGTCACGCGCGGCTACTGAAAGCGCCGAGAGCGTGCTTTCACCACTGATCCTCGCGTGTCTCGCCGCGACGTGGTTTCTGTGGGGATCGACCTACCTCGCCATCAGGTTTGCACTGGTCAGCTTCCCGCCCTTCTTCCAGATGGGCACGCGCTTCCTGGTGGGCGGGACCTTCCTATTGCTTTGCGTGTGGTGGCGCGGCCAGCAGATGCCGACGCTCATTCAGTGGCGCAATGCGGGGATCGTCGGGACTCTCATGCTGGCGGGAAACGTGGGTGGCGTCGCGTACGCCGAGCAAACCGTGGCTTCGGGTCTGGCCGTCGCGTTCATCGCGATCGTACCGGCCCTGATCACGATTGCGAGCCTGCCATTTGGCATCCGGCCCTCACGCCTGGAGGCGCTCGGCATCGGCATCGGCTTCGTCGGAGTGTTGTTGCTCGTTCGGGGCGAGGCGTTTACGGCTTCATCGGCCGGCCTGGTCGCAATCATCATCGCAGCTCTGGGCTGGTCAATCGGCGCCGTTCTGAGTCAGCACGTCTTCCCGCTGGCACCTGCCTTCGCAGGCTTTTCGAGCGCGATGATCTGCGGTGGAGTCGTTCTGCTGGTGCTTTCGCTACTGAGCGGCGAGAGCTTCAACTGGCCCCCACAACCATTTGCAGCCGCGGCATGGATGTATCTCGTGGTCTGTTCGCTGATCGCGTTTTCCGCCTACATGGTGCTGCTGTCCAGGACCAGGCCGGCACTTGCATCGAGCAACAGCTTCGTGAATCCGGTCATCGGAATGTTCCTGGGCGTCTCTCTCGGTGGCGAGAACGTCACGAGCCATGAATGGGTTGCGGTCGGCATCATCGTGCTGGGCGTGACGATGCTGATCCTCGGGCGTAGATGACTCGTTACAACGGCTTCACCACCGACGGGTCAGTCAGTTCTCGCGGGGGCTTGTCGAATAACACGCGCAGGCGCAGCCCGAGAAGCTCGGGCCGGCTGAGCGCCTGGCGCTCTTTGATCACGTGGACGAGCAGGGCCGGGTCGTCGGTGATGATGTTGTCCACGCCGCGCTCGATCATGCGCATCATCACTTCCGGCTGGTTGACCGTCCAGACATGCACGTCCTTGTGGGCCGCGTGCGCGCGCCGGATGAGCGAGGTCGTGGCCTGTGCGCAGTTCAGGCTGAGGAAGTCGGCCTCGGTGCGCACGACATTGCCCACCGAGGCTGTCACGATGTGACCGGTCTTCAACCGCGGCTCGATGCTCTTGATCTGCCGGAGCGCCGCGTAATCGAGCGACGTGATCACGACCTGGTCCAGCATGTCCTCGCGCCGGAGCAGGTCCACCACGGCCGGTGCGAGCTCGGGGTCCGGTACGTTGTATTTGAGCTCAATGTTGATCTTCATCCGGCCCCGCACGAGATCGATCACCTCCTCGAGCAGTGGCGCATGCTCGCCAGTGAAAGCCGTGCCGTACTTGCGGCCGATGTCGATGCCGGCAAGCTCCGTACCGGTCAGCTCGCCGAGTTTGCGCGGGTCGGCTCCCATCCGCATGAGATCGCCATCGTGCAGCACGGCGATCTGGCCATCGCGAGTGCGCTGCACGTCGAGCTCGATGTAGTTTGCCCCGGCTTCCATTGCCGCGCGGAATGCGGCGAGCGTGTTCTCTGGCGCCGCAATCGAGGCGCCGCGGTGCGCAGTGACTGCCACGTCGGGCTCGAGGTCGAGGCTCGCGATCGCAAACCACGCAGTACCGCATGCCACGGCAAGTAGAACCAAAGTGGCCAGGACTAAGGGTCGCGCAATGAGTGCTGAGCGTTCTTCACCAGTCTCGAGCGTCGCCGCCGCACGCCATGTCGTCTCACCAAGTTGCTCCACGTACATGCGAGTCACGAGGAACGCTTGCCCGGCAAGCTGCAGGCCGCCGTAGAGGAATGCGCCGAGGAGTGTCACGGCAAAGTACAGCGCAACTAGCGGCAGTACGCGGCGAACGTTTATGCCGGCCCAGTCGAGCCCGGCGTCCGAGATCTCCCGGCAGCACCAGGCGATCGCGACGGTCAGCGCTGCGAGCAGCAGCCACCACAGGACCAACGGGGACACGATCTGCACGAGCCGGCCGCGCGTCATGCGTGCACTCTTTTCGAGGGCTTGCGCGGGTGTGACACCTTCGAAGACTACGATCGGCACCGCGTACAGCCAGCGCGCGAGCTGCCAGGCCGCGAGCAACGCATAGGCAGCACCCAGGATTGCGGCGAGTAGTATCGCGCGCCGCCACTCGGGCGGATGCTCGGCGAGGTAGTAGTTGATGTCGTGCCCGGCAAGCATCGTGAACCACACGAGGCCCGCCGCTGCCAGGAACGGCAGGGCGAGCAGCACGAGGCGAAGGAACACGCGCGTGGATAGCACGACCAGCGATGGGAGCTTGCGCAGCACGAAGTCGATCGTAGCGGCGAGCGTGACCGAATGACGCGTGATCGCGTGACCTGCGATCCAACTGAGCCCGGCCAATTCCGCGAGCAGCAGGCTGACGGTGAGCGCTGCGATGACCAGCACGCACACCGCTCCAGTCGGTGAGAGGACGAACGCAGCGATGTCGAAGTTGCTGATCACCGGCTCGCCCGAGGCGAGCACCATGCGGCGACCAACCCAGGTCACGAGCGGTGCAAAGATCGCAAAGCCAAGCACCTGCATGAGCAGGTGGAAGGCGAGCGGTTGGCGCCAGCGAAACTGAAAGTCGGCCCAGGCGCGGGTGAAGAGCGCTTTGTTCCTCGACGTTAACCTCACGGCACGACTTGTATCATGGGGCTGGTCGCGCTACGTGCGTAGCCGCCGTTGCCGAACAGCCGGAATTCGTAGTTGCCCGCAGTACTCGGCATGTTGACGGTCCACACGAAGGTACTGTTGCCGGTGCCGACGTAGGTCCAGGTTGAGTAGGCGTTGTCGGGATCACCGACCCGTGCGAGCGCGATCCAGTCGTTCCAGACACCACTTCCGTTGGTCAACGTGACCGTCACTGGCGCACCGATACTCGCGAGCGTTGTATTGACCGCGAGCGCCGGTGGATTCGGTGCGGGCGGCGTCAGGGTCACGGAGATTTTGGCGCTGGTGGCGGTGCGCGTGTAACCGCCGTTAGCGAACAGCCGAAATTCGTATTCGCCCGCGGTACTCGGCATGTTGGCGGTCCACACGAAGCTGCTGTTGCCGGTGCCGACGTAGGTCCATGTCAGGTACGCGTTGTCCGGATCACCGACCCGTGCGAGCGCGATCCAGTCGTTCCAGACACCACTTCCGTTGCTCAGCATGACCGTGACTGGTGCACCGATAGTCGCGACCGTGGCATCGACCGTGAGCACCGGTGGATTCGGCGCGGGCGGTGGTGGGGGTGGAGGCGGCGGCGCGGGTGAGGTTACGGAGATCGTCGGGCTGGTGGCGATGCGCATGTAGCCGCCGCTGAACAGCCGGAATTCGTAGTTGCCCGCAGTGCTCGGCATGTTGACGGTCCACACGAAGGTACTGTTGCCGGTGCCGACATAGGTCCAGCTCTGGTAGGTGACGTCCAGATCACCGACCCGCGCGAGCGCAATCCAGGCACTGTCGCTTCCAGTTCCATTGGTCAGCGTAACCGTCACCGGAGCGCCGGTATTCGCGGCCGTGGCATTGACCGCAAGCACCGGTGGATTCGGTGCGGGCGGCGGTGGTGGCGGGGGCGGCGGCACGGCTGACGTTACGGTAATCGTCGGGCTGGTGGCGGTGCGCGTGTAACCGCCGTTAGCGAACAGCCGAAATTCGTATTCGCCCGCAGTACTCGGCATGTTGGCGGTCCACACGAAGCTGCTGTTGCCGGTGCCGACGTAGGTCCATGTCAGGTACGCGTTGTCCGGATCACCGACCCGTGCGAGCGCGATCCAATCGTTCCAGACACCACTTCCGTTGCTCAGCATGACCGTGACTGGTGCACCGATAGTCGCGACCGTGGCATCGACCGTGAGCACCGGTGGATTCGGCGCGGGCGGTGGTGGGGGTGGAGGCGGCGGCGCGGGTGAGGTTACGGAGATCGTCGGGCTGGTGGCGATGCGCATGTAGCCGCCGCTGAACAGCCGGAATTCGTAGTTGCCCGCAGTGCTCGGCATGTTGACGGTCCACACGAAGGTACTGTTGCCGGTGCCGACATAGGTCCAGCTCTGGTAGGTGACGTCCAGATCACCGACACGCGCGAGCGCGATCCAGGCACTGTCGCTTCCAGTTCCATTGGTCAGCGTAACCGTCACCGGAGCACCGGCGTTTGCCAGTGCCGTATCGACGCTCAGACTCGGCTGCGTCAGGAGGAGCGGCAGAGTCGCCGAACTACCGCCACCCGGCGGCGGCGTCGCTACGGAGACGGCTATCGATGTCGCTTGTGTCATGAGGTCGGCGCTGGTGACCTCAACCTCCAGCTCCGTACTGCTGAGATAAGTCGTCGGTCCGGGCACACCGTTCAGGTAAACGACCGACGCCCTGACGAAATTGGTGCCGAAGACTTTGATGGCGCCGCCGGGCGACCAGGCAAGCAGCGACGATGGCGAGATAGCGAGCAGAACCGGCATGGGCGCCTCGATGCCGAGCGCCGCGCCCAGTCGAATCCGCGGCTTCGTGAACGTGCCTCCGCTCCGCCCGTCGGGCGTCGGTCTCCCGGTGTTGACCAACGAGGTCAGCACGTCGTCTACGGAGGCGAGTGGGTTCGCCTGGCGCATGACTGCCCAGGCGCCAGCAACGTGCGGGGCAGCCATGGATGTGCCGCTCAAACTCGCGAACCCGCCGCCCGGCACCGAGGACCGGATGCCAACGCCGGGCGCGAACAGATCAAGGTCCTTCGAGACGTTCGAGAAGGAAGCGACATTGTCATCGTCGTCCACGGCGCCGACCGCAATCGCGGCGCTGATGCAGGCCGGCCAGCTGATCGACGCTCTGGCGGAAGAGTTTCCAGAGGCAACGACCGTCGCGATGCGGGCCGTCTTCAGATTGTTGATGGCTTCGGCCATCTCCGGCAGGTCCGCGTCGCAGGGCCCGGACGCCAGGCTTCCGCCAAGACTCATGTTGACGGACGCGATGTCGTGCAGTCCCCGCCGCTCGTACACGTATTCCAGCGCGGCGGTGATGTCACTGCCGAAGGCGCGAGCGCAGGGGACTTCCTCCAACACGCTGCACTGGATGGATCGATGAAAAATCTGCAGCACCAACAGGTTCGCCGACGGCGCGACGCCAGGGAAGTCGCCAGAGCCCGCGGCGATGCCCGCGACGTGCGTGCCGTGCTGGCAGCTGTTCGGGGCGAACAGGCAAGGGCTGCCGGCGCCTGCGCCGTACTGCTCGTTAGCGCCATTGGGGCAGCTGCCCGGATCGCCCGGCACTTCGCGATCGGCGATGCACGCCTCGTCGATGACCTTGCCGGCCAGGAACGGGTGCGAGTTGTCGACACCGGTATCGACGATCGCGATCGTCGAGCCGCTGCCGTTGTATCCCCGCGCGTGAGCGATGTCCGCTTCTATCTGGGGGATGCTGTCGGCGAGGCTGGGCGCGAAAACGGGATCCGCGACGATCTGGGCAACGTCGCCCGTCGCTTTCTGCAGCCGGGCGAGTCCTGCCGCGTCGATCTCAACCGCGACGTACGGGAGTGATCGGAATTCGCGGCGGACGCTGTAGTTCGTGCCGCGAAGTTGATCCCGAATCCGCTGCTGACCGGCGGTGATATCGAGCCGGCGTTTCCGCTCACGATCCGCGCTGCTGCGTTGGTCTGCTACGAGTGGTTCTGCCATGCGCAGCTTGACGACGACGCGAGCGCGCCCGTTCGCGCTGATGCTCTTCTTGACGTCCTGCGAGGCGACGTCGCCGGCTTTAGTGGCGCCCTGCGCACTGACGGCAAGGCCGATCAGCGCGAGGCCGATCAACAACATGCCGGGCCGAAGGATATTGCGTAACCGAATCCGTTCCATGGCGACGTACCTCTCGCGCTTGCGCGGTCGGGGCGAGTCGGTCAACGGGCATGCCGGGAAGTGCCGGGTGCATCGCGGTTCTTCTTCCCCTGTCCGTGGAATTGCTGTTGTCGGGAGGGCGACTCGCCTGTTGTTTTCTCTGCAAGATACGCTTGGAACGCGCCGGGCTCAACGGTGCCAACCGACATTTGCGCCTGCAGCCCTAGCGCGGCACCTCTCCCGCGATCGTTGTGCGGTACATCTCGCGGCGGTAGCCGTCGTAGTCGTTGAACGCCTCGTGAACGCACAGGCGGTTGTCCCACAGCGTCAGCGTCTTCGGCTCCCAGCGCAGCCGGCAGGTAAAGGCCGGTTGCGTAATGTGCTCGGCGAGAAATCGCAGGAGCGGCGCGGACTCCTCCGGGCGCAGGCCCTCGATCCCGATCGTGTACGAGCTGTCGCAATACAGGGCCTTCTCGCCCGTTACAGGGTGTGTGCGCACCAGTGGGTGGAAATTCCCCTTCACTTTCGCGGCCAGCTCGTCGGAGAGCTCGGCACCACGCGTCGCGGCGAGCCGGCCGATGGGACTGTCGCGCTCCTCCGCGTTGTCCTGCGCGGACTTGAGCACATCGCGCATGGACATGTGCACCCGCATGCCTTCGATGAACTGGCGCATGCCATCGCTCAGCATCGTGTAGGCGAGCGCCGAATTGGCCCAGATCGTGTCGCCGCCGAAAGGCGGGATCACGACTGCGTAGAGCGTACTGATGGATGGCGGCTCGCGCAGGAAGGGTGAGTCCGTATGCCAGCCCGAGCCAAACACCATGGCGGACTTGTCATCTGCCTCCCTGATGATCGGCTGCACGTCACGCTGGCCGGGCACGCCCTGCGTGTACGCATCCTCGGCGAAGGGCCCGAAGCGCAGGCTGAAGGCGGCATGATCTGCGTGGGTGATCTCCTGGTGGCGGAAAAAGATCATCTTGTGCCGGAAAAGCGCGTGCTGGATTTCGGCAAACTGCTCATCAGTGACTTTCGCTACGTCGACGCCACGGATCTCCGCGCCCATCGCCGCCGCGAGCGGGCACGCCTGGATGTGGCGATAGTCCCGCGCCTGGTTGTCGAAGCCGCCGTGGGGATGAAGCTGCATCGTGCTATTTCGATCGTGGCGCACCCGAGAGCGTACCGAGGTCCGGGCCGACGGGCCACCACCCGCCTTGATCAGGTCAGTCGCCGGTCGATGCTGGGTGAGTCGGTCGGGGTAAACTTGCCGCCCCCCGTGGGAGTAAGGGAAAGCCATGATCTTTCGTGCCGCCGTCCTGACACTGATTGCATGCGCGTGCGCAAACTTCGCGCTGGCCTCACCGCCCTCACAGGCTGATCTCGAGCACGCCCGGCGCCTGCTGGCTGATGTCATCCTCTTCGACGGGCACAACGACCTGCCGTGGGCAATTCGCACCGACAAGAAGGTACCCGGTGACATCGTCGCGTACGACCTGCGCAAGCCCACCGCGGGTCAGACGGATATCCCTCGGCTGCGACAGGGGGGCCTCAGCGCTCAGTTCTGGTCCGTCTATGTCCCTGGCGAGCTGACCTCGGGATGGGCGCGCACGCAGCTGGAACAGATCGACCTGATGCGTCGTGTGATCGCGCAATATCCGGAAGCCTTTCAGCTTGCCAGCACGGCCAAGGATATTCGCGCGGCTAAGAAAGCGGGGCGCATCGGATCCATGCTTGGCATCGAGGGCGGGCACGCAATCGAGAACTCGCTGGGCGCGCTGCGTGCCTACTACGACCTGGGCGTGCGCTACATGACGCTCACGCACAACACCAACACGGACTGGGCAGATTCGGCAGCCGACGTTCCCGCGCATCACGGTCTCACCCCGTTCGGCGAGCAGGTAGTGCTCGAGATGAATCGCATCGGCATGCTGGTGGACCTCTCGCACACCTCCGCCGAGACCATGGAGGACGCGCTGCGCGTGTCGCGCGCGCCGGTGATCTTCTCGCACTCGTCCGCCCGTGCCGTCTGCAACGTGCCGCGCAACGTGCCGGACGAGGTTCTGAAGATGCTGAGAGCCAATGGCGGCGTGGTGATGGTGACCTTT
>CAVPJQ010000014.1:0-193122 GCA_963705495.1 uncultured Gammaproteobacteria bacterium
CGACAATCAGCAAAGAAGAGCGCAATTGGGCGATGCTCGCACATCTCAGTGGGCTGCTGGCGTTTGCGACTCTGATCGGCGGGGTTCTCGGTCCGCTGGTGATGTGGATGATCCGCAAGGACGACATGACTTTCGCGGCAGACCAGGCCAAGGAGGCGCTCAACTTCCAGATCACGGTGTTCGTCGCAGGACTGATCGCTGGCGTGATGTGCCTGATCCTCATCGGTTTCGTGCTGCTCGCGATCCTCGTGATCGTTGACCTGATCCTGATGATCATCGCCGCAGTCAAGGCGAGTGAGGGCGTGAGCTATCGTTATCCATTCAACCTGCGCCTGATCTCCTGACCCACGACCAGCGGATGTACGTTCCGGAGCATTTCAGAGAGACGGATCTCACACGCCTCGACTGGCTCTTCTCACACGATGCGTTTGGAACGCTCGTGTCCACGGTGGAGGGCGCACCATTCGCTGCTCACTTGCCGCTACTGTATCGGCGCGCTGGCGCTGACGTCGTAGTGACCGGGCACTGGGCGCGTCCGAATCCGCAGTGGCGAGCCATCGAGGAACAGCGCGTACTTCTCATCATCCATGGCCCGCACACGTACATCTCGCCACGCTGGTACAGCGAGCCGCGCAGGCACGTGCCCACCTGGAACTACGCCGTGGCGCACATCTATGGGAAGGTACGCCTGGTCACGGATCGCGCGGCGCTCGAGCAAATCGTCGCGACGCTCGCTGAGAAGTACGAGGGCGGTGGCCCGGATGCATGGACCTTGGCAGGATCCGACCCGGGCACTCGTGCGATGCTGCGAGGCATCGTCGGCTTCGAGCTGGCCGCGGATGAAATTCAGCTCAAGTTCAAGCTCAACCAGAATCATCCACGCGGTAACGTCGAAGGTGCAATCGCCGGGCTCAAGGCAGTGCCCGCCGATGACGCGCGGGGCATCATGCGCCTCATGCAGGATACGCTCGAGCGCGGTGATCGAGCGCCCTGAGTTTCGGCCTCGAGAGCCGACCGGCTCGCAGAGGAGCGCGCGTCTCAGAACTTCCACAGGACGCCGAGCGAAGGAACAATCTCCGGCCAGTTGCGAACCGATGCGCCGAGATCGATCGAGCCGTCCGGCGCCGTGGTGACGTTGTACTGCACGCAACAGGGGTTGTGCTCCGCAAGCGCGTTGGTCACTTCGATGAACGCGTCAATTTCCCCGCGGGAGAGTGGGAATCGACGGCTGACGCGCAGGTCGAGCGAGCTGAAATTCCCGATGCGCTCGGCATTGCGTGCGCCGACTTCGACGGACTCCACAGGATTTCCGGTGGCGTCCGTGCCCGTCACAACGCTCAGTGCCGTCGTCGGCCAGGAACTGTGATACGTGCCTGCCACGGTGACGTCCCAGAATGCATCGGACCAGTGCACGCCCGCCTGCACCCCGCTGCGCTGGTCCCAACTGCGCGCCACATCAACCCCGTTGATACGATCCGTCGCCTGGGCCCAGGAATAACTCGCCCACCAGTTCCAGGGACCGGAGCTGCGTCGCGACAACAGGATCTCCAGGCCCTCAGCGTCTGCAGACGACGGCGCGATGGCAACGCGATCCGGCTGCAGTTCGGGCATGAGCCTGAGCGGATCGAATGCGTTCTCGAAGCGCGTCTTCAGGTGTGAGTACTGCTTGCGGTAGGCCTCGACGCGCAGCTGGATCTGGTTCCTCAGGCCCTGCTCGAAGCTGAGGATGGTCTGGTCGGAGCGTTGCGCGCTGAAGAAGCGATCCACGCCGTCTTCGACCTGTAGTTCATCGATCGCCTCGGGCTGAAAAAATCGCCCCCAGCTGGCGCGCAGGCGCGTTCCTGCGCGCACATCGAACAGCAGGTTGAGACGCGGGCTGAGCTGTGTGTCCGCCTGCAGGTTGCCATACGTCTGACGGTCCCAGCGCAGACCGACCTCCGCAGTCAGGCGCCCGGTGGCTCGGAAACGGCTGCTGCCAAATGCGGCGAGCGAATTCCCGCTCGGTAAAGGGTCGAGGTCGCGAGTGGTGTGGCTGCCGGGATCGCCGGGCAGCGGAAAATCCGTTGCGTTCGTGAGCTCGCTTGAGTAGTGGTAGTCCGCCTTGAGCGAACGTACCTCGAGCCCGAATCGGTGCACGAACCGCGGCGTGACATACTGGTTCTCCAGGCGCACGCCGAAGATCTCGTACGCGCGTGAGTCCTGCACAGTGCCAAACTGGCGGCCAGGATCATCCAGAGTTCCGTTGCGATCATTGTCGACGTCCGTGAACGAGGCGATGAGCCGGCTGTGCGCGGCCGCCGACCAATCGTGATCGAGCTCCGCCCAGTAGTAGTTGTTGCGATACACCGCGCGCGCTTCCTCGTTCGTGGAGCTTGCGAGCGCGGTAATCCTGTCGATGGAGGAAAGCACGTTGACTGCAAGGGTCGTGTCATCCGACGCGGCGAACTCCAGCCGGCCGAACATGTCGTTGTAGTTGGGTTCGCCGATCTCCTTGCCGATAACGTCCGATATCTCGTCCAGGTTGCTGCGCCTCATCGCCACGAGCCAGTTGAGCTTTCCGGTATCGCTCTTCCCTGCAGCGAGTCCTCCACTGTGAAACAGGCTGAGTCCGAGCTCAAAGTACAGGTTCTCAGGCGCGGTGACCGTGCGTGCATCGACGACCGCGCTCATGCGGTCCCCCTGCTCCACGGTGAAGCCACCCAGGGAAACATCGATGCTGTCGATCATGCGTGAATCGAGCACGCTCATCGGGCTCAGAAAGTCCTTGAGGTGGAAGGGCTCTGAAAGCGCCAGGCCGTTCAGCAGGATCTGCGTCTCGTTTTCATCGCCACCGCGGATATGAGCGAGGCCCGAGATGCCATTGGAAGCCGCACCCGGCAGGCGGTGCACGGCGCGCAGGGACTCATCGGCGAGTTTTGGCAGGCTTTCGAGCTCCGACTGGGTCAGGAACGTCTGCGAGTCGAGCGCTTGGTTCGCAAGACCATAGCGGCTGGTCGTGACGACGACTTCCTGCAAGGGCTCGCGCGGAGGCTGCGATTCAGCCGCCGCCGCCGTCGCGGGTAGCTGCGCTGCGTCGTGCTCTGGCAGCGCAACCACGGCGTAGACGCCCTCGCCAACTCGTGACAGGCCGAGGCCATGAGGCTTGAGCATCGCCTCGAGCATGCGGACCGGATCAGCGCTGGCGGGTTCGCTGGTCACACGAAGTGAGTTGGGAACGAGTTGAGTGTTGTAGATGAGACGCAGGCCGCCCTGGCGCAACTCCTCGATCACATCCACCAGGGGTCGGCCCACATACTGTTCTGTGGCCGCCATCGCGCTCGTCAGCGCTGCAAGCGTGATGCATACGGTGACGAGAAGCGCTCGATGCGCGGGCGCGCAGCGACACGGCCCCAGGTAAGGCTGAACAGACGTACGCATCGTGGCCGATCGTGTGCGCACACAGGCGCTTCGTGGCCGCGATCATAACGCCATCCGCCGCGTTGCCGCAGAACGCGTTTGCGGCGATGCCAGATTGTCAGTTCTTTGTGGCTGGCAGTTCGATGAGGATCTGCCCGTTACTTTCTACACTCGTCAGGCGCGTCGTTGACAGCACCGCCGCAAGTGCCGCATCCGGTGCCAGGCCCTCGATCGAGCCGCGCAAGCGGATGGCGGCTGCCTCTTCACGACTGGCTGGCGTCGCAAAGACGACCTCCTGGCCGAGCTCGCGACTCGCCCACTGCAGGAATTCGGGCAGGGTCCGATTCTCGATCGCAAATTGGGGGGCAACTCTGCCAATCCACGACCAGTCGGCGCCGCTGCGCGCGATGGCCTCACTGCGCGCTTCGCCATCCGCGAGGATCGTCAGTTGCGTGCCCGCCTCGCCGACCACCCGCAGGCCTCCTGACCCGGAAAACTGCACGCGTCCCTCGCGCACCCGAATGCGAGTGCCCGAATCGACCAGGCGTACCTCGTATTGAGTCCCCACGTGCCGAACGACTCCGGCGGTCGTTTGCACGCGCAGGTCACGATCACCCTGTGTGTTGGGCGTGGCGCCTGCATCGACATAAAGTGCGCCGGCGCTCAGTGCGATGTCCTCTCGCGAGGCGAGTCGCACGATGCTGTTGCGATCCAAGCGGATCGAGATGCCATCGTTGAAGCGAATCAGGACGCCACCGTTGGCGCTCGTGGAGAGCGTATCGCCGGCGTGCAGCTCCTGCCTTTCGGCGATCGGCTGCTCTGTGGCGGGATCCTCGGAACGCACCGTGCCACCATCGATCGAGCGCTCGATACTGGCGATGACGACCGCCGGTGTTGGCGCCTGGTTCAGCAGCCAGACCGTCAACGCCACCGCGCCGAGGCTGGCCGCGATTGCGACCTGCGCGAATCGTCGGCGCCGCGCGCGAGCGGCGACGACCGCCAACCATTCCTGGTGGACAGCGGCGCGCACCTCACGCTCCAGGTCTTGCGGCGGCCGGACCCGCGGACCTGCAGCGTGTAGCAGGCGGTCCAGGTCGCCATTCTCGACGTTGGGTTCATCAGCGCTGTTCATGGTTGCTACCGGTTCTCAAGCTTCGCGAATGTCTCGCGCTGCGGCACCAAATACCGTCTCGATCGCCTGGCGAAAGGCATCGCGCGCCCGCGCGAGCAGGGATTGCGCTGCAATGTGGCCGATGCCCAGCCGTTCGCCAATCTCCTCGACCGAGCGCCCTTCTACATATTTCCACTCGAGCGCATCGCCGTAACGCGGCGGGAGACGATCGAGCACCGAGCGCACCATTCGGCCCAGCTCCTCCCGGCTGTAAGTGAGGGCCAGGTCGAACTCCTCCGGGGCCTCGATGGACTCGATTGCTGTGCGCAAGTCGGGGCTGTCTTCGATCAGCACCACGCGATCCGAATACCTCTTGTGAGCGCGCAGGTAATCCACGACCTCGCGGCGGCAGATCTGGCACAGCCAGGTGAACAGCGCCGCCTCGCCACGGAAGTCAGCCAGCCGGCGCATCGCCTTTGTCAGCGTTGCCTGCACCACCTCACGTGTGGCCTGGGAATCCGCGTTCAGCCGCGGCAAGGCAAAACGATACAGGCGTGCGAAGTAGCCTTCGAAGAACGCTGTGAACGCCCTCTCCTCGCCGGCCAGCATGCGCCGGACCAGCGCTTGTTCCTGTGGGGTCTCGTCGGTCACTGTGAAGTCCTGTGCCCGCGTTGGACGCGGGCCGGAGTGATAATCAATCGCTTTTCAAGCTTGCAGGGTCGCGCGGTGCTTCATGTCCAGCCAGAGGTTATAGAGGGCCGTGAGGGCCGGAAACAGGTTGGCGAGGATGCCCACCGAGTCGTTCTTCCCGAAGATGAAATACGAGAGCAGCAACAGGCTTCCCGTGATGCTCATGTACCAGAAGAGCCGTGGCAGGACGGGCTTCCCATGCCGCTTGGACGCAATGAGCTGCACGAACCAGCGCGCTGTAAAGAGCGCCACTCCCAGGTAACCAACCAGTTTCCAGGGGGTGATGACCACACCAAAGACCTGAGCGATGACTTCAGACACGGTGCCTCCGGCGGATTTCGGGCCACCGTGAGGCTTATATCGGACCGGTCCACCACCGACAACAACGACTCGGCCGCGCTGCTTGACGCTGCTTGCGAGGCGCGGCGATACTCCTTGCCCATGACCACGCGCGTAACAGCAGGTACAGCACCCATTCGCTGGTGGTGGCATCACTCCTGACGGAGTGGGCACCCGCGCGTAAAGCACAAGCACTTACACAGGACCCATCTCCGACCTGATCCGGGGATGGGTTTTTTGTTGCCTGCTCCCCGGGATAATCGGCAAGAGGAGCGTATGCAACGGCCTTTCGACATCGCAGCGGATCTGGACACGCCAGTCTCGGCGTATCTCAAGTTACGGCCGTTTCGGCCGCGCTTTCTGCTCGAGAGTGTCGAAGGGGGCGAACGACTGGCGCGCTACTCGTTCATCGGTTTCGGTGACTGCCTTGAGGTGCGGCTCGAGAACGGCGCCCTCAACATCGATGGGGCGGTGGTCGCACGCCCGACGCAGCGCGAGGAACTGCTCGCGGCGCTGCGCGGCGCGCTGGCCCGGGCGCCGGTGCCTAAACCCGAATTTGCACACGTGCCCCTGGCAGGCGGCCTCGTGGGTTATGCGGCCTACGATATCGTCCGCTACTTTGAACGATTGCCGCAGCAGGCGCGCCGAGACAATGCGACCCCCGAGGCCCATTTCATTGCGCCACGTTCGCTGCTGGTTTTCGATCACCTGACACGCAGTGTCGCGCTGTTGCACGACGGGAGCGATGCCGAACGCCAGAGCTTGCGCCGCGAGGTCGTGCACGCGCTGCGCGGCGCTATCCCGCAGCACAACGGGTCACCGGGCTTCTCGGCGCCCGATTCGAGCTTCACCGAGGCCGGGTTCATGCAGGGCGTGCGCAGAACCCAGGGATACATCGCAGCGGGCGACGTGTATCAACTCGTGCTGTCGATTCGTTTCGCTGGCCGCCATTCACTGGCGCCTTTCGAAGTGTATCGAGCGCTCAGGCTGATCAACCCATCGCCGTACATGTACTTCTGCGAGCTGGGCTCCCTCGCAGTCGTCGGTTCCTCGCCCGAAGCACTGGTGCGCCTCAACGGGCGCTCAGCGTCACTGCGACCGATCGCAGGCACGCGGCCGCGGGGTGCAACCCCGGAGGATGATGCGCGGCACGAAGCCGAGCTCAGGGCCGATCCGAAGGAGAATGCCGAGCACGTCATGCTGGTGGACCTCGCACGCAACGATCTCGGGCGCGTCGCACAGGCAGGCACTGTGCATGTGGCTCCCTATCGCGCCATCGAGCGTTACAGCCACGTGATGCACATCGTGAGCGGAGTCAACGGGACCCTGGCCGCCGGGCGCGACGCTTTCGAGCTGTTCGCGGCCACTTTTCCCGCCGGCACACTGGTGGGCGCGCCCAAGGTGCGCGCCATGCAGATCATCGATGAGCTCGAGCCCGTGCGCCGCGGCTTGTATGGCGGTACGGTGGGTTACTTCGGTGCACGGGGCGACATGGACCACGCGATCACGATTCGCACGCTGGTGTTCGACGGCGACCAATACAGTTACCAGGCAGGCGCCGGAATCGTTGCTGACAGCGTGCCTGCGGCGGAGTACGCCGAGGTTCTTGCCAAGGGCGCCGCCCTGCGTCGAGCCCTGGAGCTCGCGAAGGAAGGGCTGTGATGCCGAGACTTCTTCTGATCGACAACTACGACTCCTTCACCTACAACCTGGTGCAGGCTTTCCTGGTGCTGGGCGCCGATGTGCGCGTGTATCGCAACGATGCGATCAGCATCGAGGAGGCGCGCGCGCTCGAGCCGACCCACCTCGCCATTTCGCCCGGACCCGGAACACCGGACGATGCGGGCATATCCATGCGCATGATCGAGGCGTTCGCGGGCCATATACCTGTCCTCGGTGTATGTCTCGGCCACCAGTCGCTGGTCGCCGTGTTCGGCGGTCGTATCGTGCGCGCCGGGCGGCTCATGCACGGCAAGACCTCCCCGGTACAGCATGACGGCCGCACGATCTATGCCGGTCTCACGCAGCTATTCGAGGCGGGCCGCTACCACTCTCTTATCGCCCAACCCGATGCCCTCCCTCCAGAACTCGAGGTGACCGCGCGCACGCCGGAAGGGGAGATCATGGGTGTGCGCCACCGGACGCTCGCCATCGAGGGCGTGCAGTTCCACCCCGAAAGCATTCTCACGCCCGAGGGGCCGCGGTTGATGGCGAATTTCCTCGCGCCCGCAGGTTCGATCAGAGAGGCAAGGCATGTCGCTGGCGCTGCGTAACACGCTGGAGCAGCTGCTGCAGCGGCGGGACCTCAGCGAAGCGCAAGCCGGCGAGTTGCTTCAGGCGCTCACCGATCCCGAGCTCGCACCTGCATTGGCTGGCGCATTGCTCGCTGCGCTGCGCAGCAAGGGAGTCACGGCGGACGAGGTGCGGGGATTTGCGGGCGCGATGCGCCGCCTGGCGCGCCGTCCGCAGTTGTCCGACGGGGCTCCCCTGGTGGATGTAGTCGGTACAGGCGGAGATGGCTCGGGCAGCTTGAATCTCTCGACCGGGACTGCCCTGCTCGCGGCGGCATGTGGCCTGCGCGTCGTGAAACATGGCAACCGCGCGATTTCGAGCCGCTCTGGCAGCGCGGATCTGCTGCAGGCTCTCGGCCTGAAGATACCCCTCGATGAAGCCGATGCGGGTGCGTGTCTGGATGCCACTGGCTTTACATTCCTGTTCGCACCGCACTACCACCCGGCGCTCAAGGCGCTTGCGCCCATTCGCAATGCGCTCGGCGTGCGCACCGTCTTCAACATGCTCGGCCCACTCGCCAATCCGGCCGAGCCCGCATTTCATCTCATCGGCGCCTTCGACCTCAAGGCGGCGGAGCTGCTTGCACACACGCTCGCGCGGATGAACATCGAGCGGGCATTCGTGGTCCATGGAGAGCCGGGATGGGACGAACCGACGCCGGTGGGCCCGTTTAGCCTGTTCGATGTGCGGCCGGGGCGTGTGACGCATACCATGCGAGACGCGACGGCGTTCGGCTTGAGCACCTGCGATGCTGCCGAGCTGGCGGGAGGCGATGCCGAGCACAATGCGAATGCGCTGCGCGCGGTCTTCGAGGGGAAGGATCGAGGCGCGCATCGGGACGCGCTATTGCTCGGCACCGCGCTCGTTCTTGAGCTCACAGGACGCGTGGCGGACCCACGCGAGGGAGTGAGGTTGGCGGCGGATTCCATCGATTCCGGCCGGGCACGTAAGCTCCTCGTGCAGTTAGCGGGATTCGGGGGGCGGTCATGAGCGGGTTTCTGCAGGAATTGGCACGGTCGACCCTGGAGCGGGTGAGCAAGGCGCGCAGTCTTGAGCCACGGGAGGCGCTTTGGCAGCGAGCCTCTGAGACACCACCCGCACCGCCGCTGAATCTCAGCGCATCCGGCTTCGACGTGATAGCAGAATTGAAGCTGCGTTCGCCGGCGACGGGTGTGTTACGCACGGCGAGCGAAGACATCTGCGCGCGTGTCACAGCCTACGCGGACGGTGGCGCAGCGGCCGTCTCCGTGTTGACCGAACCCTACCGTTTCGATGGTTCGATGGCGCACCTCGCCCGCGCCTCGGAAACGCTTGCACCGCGGCGCGTGCCGACGCTGCGCAAGGACTTCATCATCGATTCGTACCAGGTGATGGAAGCGCGCGCGCTCGGTGCGGGTGGCGTCCTGGTCATCCTGCGCATGCTCGATCATGGCCGCATCGTCGAGTTGCTTGATTGCGCCGCGATGCTGCACATGTTCGTGCTGCTCGAGGCGTTCGACGAAGAAGACCTGGCCTGCGCCCGCCAGATCGTCACGGAGCGTGCTGGCCGCCGTGAGCAGATCCTGGTCGGCGTCAATGCGCGGGATCTCGATACGCTGCAGGTCGTGCCCGGGCGACTCGAGGCGCTCGCTGCCAAGTTGCCTGCCGGTGCCCCGCACGTCGCCGAGAGCGGGGTTAGCAGCGCCGAAGACGCGGCGCAGCTGGCACGAGCGGGTTATCAGTTGATTCTCGTCGGTAGCGCGCTGATGGCCGACGATCAGCCGCAGGCGCTGCTGCGGGAAATGCTCGAGGGCGGGCGCGCAGCGCTCAAGGCCCGCTAGTTGCCGGCGCTATGTTCATCAAGATCTGTGGCATGACGAGTGAGTCGGCGGTGGTCGCGGCAATCGAATGTGGCGTTGATGCAATTGGGTTCGTATTTGCGCCGAGCGCGCGGCGCGTCACGCCGCAGCGTGCCGCCGAATTGAGCGCACAGGCGCCGCGCGATCTGCTGCGCGTCGCCGTGACCTGCCATCCCGAACAACAGCTCATCGATGACATCATGCGTTACCTCGAACCCGACTGGCTGCAGACCGATGTCGATGATCTCGCCACGCTCGACGTGCCCGACGAGCTGACCGTGCTGCCGGTGTTGAGGTCGGATGAAACGCAACCGCAGGAGCTTCCGCCTCGATTGCTGTTCGAGGGGCCGGTGAGCGGGCAGGGTGTGAGCGCCGATTGGCAACGCGCCGCGGGACTTGCGCAGCGCTCCGAGCTGATTCTCGCGGGCGGCCTGCATGCTGGAAACGTGGTCGAGGCGATCCGGCGAGTCCAGCCATTCGGAGTCGACGTGAGCAGTGGAGTGGAAAGCGCACCAGGGCTGAAGGATGCCCGTCGCATGGCGGAATTCGTGACCGCGGTACGAAGCGCCGCCGAGCCGGAACTCAGGCGAGGACAAGGTGAAAAGCGCAATGGATGAAGGTCCTGCCACGGTGACGCTCGATCAGATGATCGGCGGTGCGTTGCCGGACACGCGTGGACGCTTTGGCGCGTTCGGGGGCCGCTATGTGCCCGAAACGCTCATGCCGTCGCTCGAGCGACTCGCAGCAGGCATCCAGCGCCACCTCTATGCGGCCGATTTCCAGCACGGGCTCCAGGAGGAGCTGCGAACCTGGGCCGGGCGCCCGACGGCGCTCACGAATGCGCACGAGCTGGGACGGCGCTGGGGCGCGCAGGTGTGGTTGAAGCGCGAAGATCTCGCCCATACCGGCGCACACAAGATCAACAATGCGATCGGGCAGGCATTGCTGGCACAACGCCTGGGTGCCAAGCGCATCGTCGCCGAGACCGGCGCCGGTCAGCATGGTGTGGCGAGTGCTGCCGCCTGCGCGCGACTGGGTTTGCCCTGCACGGTTTACATGGGTGCGATCGACATGGAGCGCCAGGCACCCAATGTGGGTCGGATGAAACTGCTCGGTGCGACGGTCGTGCCCGTGACCAGCGGCGATCGAACTCTGCGGGCAGCGATCGATGAGGCGCTGAGGGATTGGGTATCTGATCCACTCCATACCTATTACCTGCTGGGCTCCGCGGTGGGCCCGCATCCCTATCCTTTGCTGGTGCGGGAGCTGCAGTCGGTGATCGGCCGCGAAGCGCGTGCACAGATGCTGGAACAGGCTGGCGCCTTGCCTGATGTGGTCGTCGCCTGCGTGGGCGGAGGCTCGAACTCCATCGGCATGTTTCATCCGTTCCTCGCCGATTCGAGCGTCGAGCTCCTGGGCGTAGAGGCGGGCGGACGCGGCGCGGGACTGGGGGAGAATTCGGCGACGCTCTCGTTCGGCCGACCCGGCGTCTTGCATGGCAGTTTCTCGTTCCTGCTGCAGGATGAGCACGGCCAGGTGCAGGAAACGCATTCGGTGTCCGCGGGCCTCGACTACCCGGGAGTCGGTCCGGAACACAGTCTGCTCAAGGAGCTGGGCCGTGTTCGCTATGTGCATGCATCGGACGACGAAACTCTGGAGGCGCTGGCGGAATGCTGTGCCAGCGAGGGAATCCTGGCGGCGCTCGAGAGCTCGCACGCACTGGTCGGTGCGCGCCGCTGGGCACACGCGAATCCCGGTAAGCGTGTCCTGATCTGCCTGTCAGGGCGTGGGGACAAGGACATGCCGACACTGCAGCGCACCGTTCTGAAGGACACCCTGGCGTGAGCGTTGCGGGAGAATCGATCGCCGCGGCGATACGCCAGGCTTGCGCGCGGCGCGGCGTCGCATTGGTGGGCTATCTCACCGCCGGATTTCCGTCGCGCGATCGCTTTCGCGAGCACCTTCTCGCCATTGCCTCGGCCGCGGACGTCGTGGAGATCGGCGTGCCGTTCACGGACCCGATGGCCGATGGCATGACCATCCAGCGTGCAAGTCACGTCGCGCTGCAGGCGGGTGTCACGCTGCCGTGGATTCTCGATCAGTTGTCGGGCCTCGAGCCACGGCCGGCGGCGCCGTTGCTCCTCATGAGCTATCTGAATCCATTGCTCGCGTTTGGCCTGCAGCGCCTCGCTGCGGCTGCGGTTCGCTCCGGCGTGGCAGGGTTCATCGTTCCAGACCTTCCGCACGAGGAGAGTGCGGATCTCAGGCGCGCACTCACCGAGCAGCGAATCGCATTGGTCCAGATGGTCACGCCGGTGACCCCGCCAGAGCGGCTGAGGATCTTGTGCGCCGCAAGCCAGGGCTTCGTCTACGCGGTCACGATGACCGGTACGACTGGGAAGTCGGTCGCGGTCCCGCAGGATGTCCTCGACTATCTCGAGGGCGTGCGCGCGGTCTCTGAGCTTCCGGTCTGCGCCGGATTCGGCATTCGCGGCGCGGAGCAGGTTCGACGCCTGCAAGGACACATCGACGGGGTAGTGGTCGGTTCCGCCCTGGTGGAGGCGCTCGAACAGGGGGACGACCCCCGCGCTCTGCTGACTTCGATGCGTTCCTGAAGGCATTGCGGCTGCGGCGTGGCGTGAATTGCGAACTTGGTCTTATTTCTATAGAATGCATTTACTAGTAATATTTCTATTGAATATATGGCCAGAGTCGCACCAGAACCAAACTTCGAACCAAGGCGCGTACTGACGCGCGCCGTCCTGCGCGCGGCAGAGCTTCTGGAGCTGAACCAGGCAAGAGTCGCCGAGATCCTCGGTCTCAGCCCTGCGACGATATCGCGCATGTCGAGCGGCACATACGCGCTCGACACAGGCAAGAAGGAATGGGAGCTGGCGGCGCTTTTCGTGCGGTTGTTCCGCTCGCTCGATTCGATCGTCGGCTCCAATGACGCGGCGGCACGCGCGTGGCTCAACGGCAACAATCGTGCGCTCGGCGAGAAACCGGTGGAGTTGATCCGCAGCGCCGAGGGGCTGGTCCGTGCCGTCCACTACCTGGACGCCTCACGCGGTCGGGTCTGAGCTGTTTCGCCTGCGGCGCCGATTGTGGCGCGCCGTAGAGACGCAACACATCGCTTCGACGCTGCGCCTGGTCGCAACCGCGCAGGAACAAGACACTCTCGAGCTCGTCCTGGAAGCCAGTAAACCCCCGGTGCCTGCGGAAGCGGCGCGCCTGCACTACTTGTTGGCAACGCCGTTTCGCTACCCGTCGCCCTTCGGATCGCGTTTTCGAGCGCCCACCGAGCCGGGAGTCTGGTACGGCACGGAAGTTCTGCGCAGCGCGTGCGCCGAGCTCGGCTACTGGCGCTGGCGCTTTCTGATGGACTCCGAGGGCCTGGAGGCGCTCGGTCCTTCGCCGCAGACGGTATTCCAGGCAAGCATCGACACACGCGCCGTCGATCTCACTCGCGCGCCGTTCCGCCGCGACCAGGCGCGCTGGGGTCACCGTTCGGACTATGGCCCGACGCAGCAATTCGCGGCCCTGGCGCGTGAAGCCGAAGCGGGCGCAATCCGGTATGTGTCAGTTCGCGATCCTGAGCACGCGGCCGCCGTCGCAGTGCTGCGCGCCGATGCGTTCAAGCCCGTGCGCCCGATTCAACAGGTCACTTGGTTCCTCACGCTCAGGCCGGAGCGCGTCATCTGGCGGCGCGAAGGCGAGACTTTCGACTTCGATGCCAGCGCGTGGCAGTAGATCCGCGGTTGACCCCCGCTGTCCGCGGCGCTAGGTTCGGGCCAGGCAGCGCCATCCTCGCCCGCCACAATGAAACTCGTTTACAGCTCTGAATCCGTCGTGCAGGTCGCCCACATGCGCAATCTGCTCGAGAACGTCGGCATCCGCTGCGAGCTACGCAACTATCACCTGGGCAGTGCCATCGGCGAGATACCGGTCGTCGAAGGCTGGCCCCAGTTGTGGGCCGTTGAGGAAGCCGAGCACGCACATGCAGAGCAGGTCGTGGCGGCGGAACTCGCTGGAGTTCATCAGTTGGGTTCGGCCTGGCAGTGCCCGGCGTGCCGCGAGCGGCTCGAGCCGCAATTCACCACTTGCTGGCGCTGCGGCTGCGAGCGCGGCTCCGGCGCCACCTGAGCGCCAATGGAAATCATCACCATCGGCGCGCGCTTCTGCGGGCCGCCCGACTCCGGCAACGGCGGCTATACGTGCGGCATGATCGCCGGCCAGTCACAGCTCCCGTTGCGCGTGCGGCTGCGACAACCGCCGCCACTCAATGCGCCGCTCATCGTGCATCGCGGCGAGGATGGCCGTCTGGAGGTGAAGCGCGACGGTGAACTCATCGCAGAGGCCGAGCCCTATGAGCTGCAGCTCGACGTGCCCGCGGCACCCTCGTATGTCGCAGCGCTCAATGCTTCGCGCTCCTATCCAGGCTTCAAGCAACACGCGTTTCCGACCTGCTTCGTGTGCGGCCCGCAGCGCGCGCGTGGCGATGGCTTGCGCATCTTTCCCGGCCCCTGGGGCGACAGCGGCATCGTCGCGGCGCCGTGGATCCCGGACGAGTCGCTGTGCGCCGCGGATGGCAAGGTGTGCTCTGAATTCATGTGGGCCGCGCTCGACTGTCCCGGATACTTCGCGGCACGCGACGACTATCGCGTGATGCTGCTCGGCGAGATTGCGGCCAAGGTCGATCGACGCGTGCACGCATCCGAGTCGTGTGTCGTGCTCGGCTGGCGCCTCGGCAGCGAAGGGCGCAAGCACCAGGTGGCGACAGCGGTCTACGACGACGATGGCGAACCCTGCGCACGCGCGCTCGCGACCTGGATCGAACTCAAGGAACAGATCCCGTTGACGCGCCTTCAGCTGTAATGTCCGCTTGTGGCTGACTGAACGGGCAGCGGGAAAGATCAGTCAACCGCAAACCGATACCGCTTAGTCCCGGATACGCTCGGCGGTGCGTGGGTGCGAGGACAGCCAGCTCAACGCGCCGGCATGCGCGCCGCCGTATTTCTTTTCGAGACGAGCGAGCATGTCGCTGAAGTAATGGTGTGAAATGCCATTGCGATCCATCCACGCATAGGCGTAGTCGTCCGCCTCAACTTCGAACTCTCGTGAATGCTTCGCCTGCACCAGGGCCGTCGGGACGCCGGCAACCAGCACCGAAGCGGAGCTGACATCACCCGTCAATCCGATCATCAGCAATGAGGTGGCAGAATTCTGCAGCAGCATCCGCAGGCTGTGCCGGTGAACCACGTGCCCGATCTCGTGAGCGAGCACCACTTGCAGCTCCTCGTCGGCCTGCGCCAGCTCGACGAGCTCGTCGGTCATGACGACGATCCCCGAGGGCAACGCGAACGCATTCGCGCCCAGCTCGCCGCCCTGCCGGAACTCGAGGCGATATTCGTGTGCGTCGTCGAGATCGCGCGTCATGGCTGCGAACTCCTCCCGCAGCTGCTGCTGACGCTCGGGCGCAAGCTTCGAGGGCGAGAGATAGCCGTGATCGAGCAGCTCCAGCGCCTGCGTGCCGATGAGCGTATCGGCGCGCGGCGGGAAGATCGCGGCGACGTGGCGGGCTGCCGCCGGTATTCCGTACTGGATTCCAGCCCACACGATCGCGACCAGGGCGACCAGGGCGATGACCGCATACGTCCACTGGCTTTCGAGCCGATGCACGTCGTGCTGGACACTGGTGCTGTCGAGTGCCTCGAGAGCGGCGTCGATCGCGTCGTTGTCGAGTACTTGGCAAGCCGAACCGTCCGGGAAGCGCAGGGTGCGCGGGGTCTGCCCGATCCGCTCGGATATTTCGGTTTGGCTGAGCCGGTATTCGCGCACCTCACCGAGACCGCTGAGGCGCAACCGCCCATCCCACCCGATTTGCAGCTCGACGGGGTGCCGGACCGAGCTCTTGCCATCGAAGTACTGGCCCTGCAGCCCGCTCATAACCCCAGGTCGACGTCGAACATGTCGCTGATTTCCTCGCCCGTGGCCGCGGAGGTTTGCGATTCGCCGGCGATGAACTCATCGAGACTGCCACGCACCTCCAGTGCCAGCCGCTCGAAGCGATACTGCGCCATGCGCACACGCGCCCAGGGAATGAAGAGGCCGAGCGTTGCAACAATCAGCACTGTGTTGCTGAGGTACAGCCAGAACAGATAGCCGGTCTGCATGCCGCTGAGCAGCCGATGCCGATGAATCGTCACGTTGCCGAGCGTGGCATTCTGCAGGCACTTGTTGAGGAAGGCCCCTACGAGGAGTAACAGCGGCAGAAAGACGATCACGAGCTTCGGCAAGCTGGAGCTGAATTTCTTCGGATCGCTGAGCACATCGATGCCGTGACCGCTCCAGGCGCGAAACAGGCCAATCCCGATTGCGATCGCAGCAATGTAGAGCAGCGCCGCGCGAAAATAGATCCAGTAGAGGACGCCGGGCCCCGCGAACAGGTTCAGCCGCGCCTTGCCGTAACTCGTGTTGTTGATGGCAAACCGGTAGCGGGCGTAGGCAAAGTATGGATAGAACAGTCCCAGCGTGATGCCGACGAGCATGGCGAAGCCGATGAAGACCTTGGCAGCGCCGTTGTGATCCTGCTCGAAGTTGAAGCGGATATTGCGATAGGAGCTCATCCGTGCGCGAAAAGTGAGTGCCTTGACGGCGAGCCACGGCACGAAAAAGAAGAACAGGAGCGCCAGGAACACGCCGGCCAGTTCTGAGACCGCCGAAACGATGAAATAGACCAGGAACATGCCGAAGGCGATCAGGCGCCCTTTCAGAATCTGGCGCGGTTGCCCGTGATACTCGAAGACATCGCCGGCGAGATGCGTGTTGCCATAGAAATAGCGCATGCGGCGCACCTTGGCCCACGCGGAATAGATTCCGAGCGTCACCACGCTGAGCAGCAGATTCACGATCCAGATGCGGAAATATTCGCCGCCGGAGCCCGTGAATCGAAACTGCTCGATCGTGTTGCTGCTGTCGGGCGGCGATGCGGATCCTGGGGCGACAGAGTCGGCGGATGGTGCTTCCATTGGTTCTCCGCTCAGTCGCGTCGCCAGATGGCAAAGAGCCAGAGCACACCGGTGACAGACAATGCCCAACCCGGCCAGCTCGGGTTGTGCCCCACTGCGAGCCAGACGATGCCGCCGAGCAGCAGCACGCCGGCCACGGTGATCGCATCCCGGCGCGCATTGGTCTCGCGGACCGTGCGCTTGAGCTCTTCCAGCCCCGGCGTTTCCACCCTGAGACGCAGTCGCCCGTCCGCTGCCTGCTGGATCATGCCTTGCACGATTTGCGGCAGCGTCTTGGCCGCCTCGGCGAGGTCCGGGAGCTGCGTACGCAATCGCTCCATGATCGCGCGTCCGCTGACGCGCTCGCGCATCCACTCGCGCAGGATGGGCTGTGCGGTCTTCCACAAATCCAGTTCCGGGTAGAGTTGCCGGCCCAGACCCTCGATGTTCAGCAGCGTCTTCTGCAGCAGCACCAGCTGCGGCTGGATCTCCATGTTGAAGCGGCGTGCGGTCTCGAACAGGCGCAGCAGCACCTGGCCGAACGAGATGTCCTTCAGCGGCTTGTTGAATATGGGCTCGCACACGGTGCGCACGGCGGATTCCAGCTCATCGACGCGTGTATCGGCGGGCACCCACCCGGAATCGACGTGCAGCTTCGCGACGCGGTGATAGTCGCGCTCGAAGAACGCCAGGAAGTTTTCCGCCAGGTAATACTGATCGCGCGGGCTCAGCGTGCCAACGATGCCGAAATCCACCGCGGCGTAGCGCGGATGCTCAGGATCATCCGCAATCACGAAGATGTTGCCGGGGTGCATGTCGGCATGAAAAAAGTTGTGCCGGAAGACCTGGGTGAAGAAGATCTCCACGCCGTTTTCGGCGAGCCGCGCGATGTTGGTCTTGAGGCTGCGCAATCGGGCCACATCACTGATGGGAATCCCGTAGATGCGTTCCATCACGATGACGTTGCCGCGGCAGTAGTCCCAGTACACCTCCGGAACGTAGAGCAGGTCCGAGCCGGCGAAATTGCGCTTGAGCTGGGCGGCGTTCGCGGCCTCGCGCATCAAATCCAGCTCATCGAGGATGGTCTTCTGGTATTCACGCACGACTTCGACCGGCCGCAGGCGCCTGCCGTCGGTCCAGTAGCGCTCGGCGAGGCCCGCGAGAGCGTGCAACACCTCGAGGTCCCGGCCGATCACCTCGGCCATGCCTGGACGCAGGACCTTGACGACCACTTTCGCGCCCCCGCGCAATGTCGCAGCGTGCACTTGTGCGATCGATGCTGCCGCCAGTGCGTTTTCCTCGAAGGCCTCGAACACCTCATCCGGTGAGCGCCCGTACGCAGTGGCGATGAGGGCGCGAGCTGTCGCACCGGGGAATGGCGGTACCTGGTCCTGGAGCTTCGCGAGCTCAGTGGCAATGTCGGCCGGCAGCAAATCCGGGCGCGTGGAAAGCGCCTGGCCGAACTTCACGAAAATCGGGCCAAGCTCCTCGAGGGCGAGGCGCAGCCGCGCGCCTCGCGGCAGGCCGCGGTCACGCGCGAACCACGTCCAGGGTGCGAGATAGAGGGCGAGCCGGAACGGACGGTAGAGGTGGGTGGCGGAGATGAAGTCATCGAAGCCGTGTCGGACCAGGACGTGCTGGATCTGCAGCAGCCTCAGGGCAACACGCAGCTTCATCGCTTTGAACGCCCGGCGAGCCGCGTGACGCGTGCCTCGAGGCGATCGGCAGACTCGCGTTGCTCGTCGACCTCGCGCAGGAATTCGTTCATTTCGGTTCGCGTCACGAGGTCGCGGCCTTCTTCCTGCAAGTACTCGCCGACGTTGGCAGCGAAAGTTGCGGCGCTCTTGCGTCCCCACCCGGTGATACCGCGAATGGCGTTGCCAACCTGGTGGGCGGCGACATCACCGATGTGGCGCGACAGCTCCTCCTCCAGCTCGGGACGCGCGGCGCGCAGCAGCTCCTGGAATCCTTCGGCAATTTCGGCATCGCCGTTGATCGTCACCGGGCTGCTGCGCAGCCGCACCCGGGCATCACTGCCGATCAGCGCCAGAAGACTGAGTGGCGTGCCCGAAACGCTTGCATCCGCGGTCTCGTCCGCTGCCGCGCTGAGCGTGATCTGACCCGAATCGATGCTCGCCCGCACCTTCAACGGCAGGCCTTCAATATGTACCGCCAATGAACGGCCTTCGAGCCGATGCGCCAAGGCTTGTGCTTGCGTCGACATGGCGACGTTGCGGTTCAGGAGTCCGGCGAGCTGATCCAGCAGCATGCGTCAGTAGCCGATTTCAATAACGATAGCCGCGGTGCACGGCGACGATGCCGCCGCTCAGGTTGTGATAGCGGCAGCCCTCGAGGCCCGCATCCTTCAGCATCGCGAGAAGTGACTCCTGGTCGGGATGCATGCGGATCGATTCCGCCAGGTAGCGGTAGCTGTCCGCATCGCTCGCCACCAGCTTGCCGAGCAGCGGCAGCACCCGAAACGAGTAGGCGTCATAGAGGGGTTTCAACCCGGGCAATTTGGGGTGCGAGAACTCCAGGATGATGAGTTGGCCGCCAGGGCGCAGTACACGCCTCATGGACGCAAGCGCAGCGGGCTTGTCCGTCACATTGCGCAGACCGAACGCGATCGTCACGCAGTCGAAGCTCTGATCGGCCAGCGGCAAGCACTCGGCGTCCGCGATGCAGAACAAGACGTTGCTCGCAATGCCGGCATCCAGGAGTCGCTCGCGGCCGCGTGCGAGCATGGCGGCATTGATATCCGAGAGCACGATGAGACCACTGCGTCCGACCTGGCGCGCGAGGCCCAGCGTGAGATCGCCGGTGCCGCCGGCAACATCCAACGCCCGTTGGCCTTGCCTGAGGCCGGTCAGGGACAACGCGAACTGCTTCCAGAGCCGGTGCATTCCGCCCGACATCAGGTCGTTCATCAGGTCATATTTGCCGGCGACGGAGTCGAACACGCCGCGGACGCGGTGCGCCTTCTGCTCCCAAGCGACCTGTTCGAATCCGAAGTCCGCTTTGCGCCCGGCGGAATCCTGGTTGTCAGTCGAGCCCATCGCTAGGATTGTACTGGTCCGGCAGGCTTGCGCTCGTAGCCGTACTGCTCGAGGCGCGACAAGTAGTGCTGCCACTTCGCCCCGAAGTCGCGGCCCAGCTCGTACAGGTACTTCCACGAATACAGGCCGGTGTCGTGGCCGTCGTCGAAGATCAACCGCACCGCATACTGCCCGGTGGGCTCGACTCGGGTCACCACGACGTTCTCCTTGGCGAACTGCAGCACTTCCTGTCCAGGGCCGTGGCCCTTCACTTCGGCAGACGGCGAGTAGACGCGCAGGTACTCGAACGGCAGCTCGAAACGCTGCCCATCATCGAAACTCACCTCGAGCAGGCGTGACCTGCGCCTGAGCTTGATGTCGGTGGGTTGGGGATCGGACATGGCCGGATTATTGCCGATCCGCAGCCCACGCCTGGCAGGCCTCCAAATATAGATGCATGGCCTTGTTCCGCTGCGCCGCAGCAAGACGCTGAAACCCGCTAGCCGACAGTCTCGCGCTCCGTGACTTCGTCGGCGCGCTGCCTATACTTGCGCGTTCCGTTCAACTGCAGGGAAAGGGGGCGACCATGAGCATTGCGCCGACCGTTCACCAGGCCCTGAAGATGAAGGAGATCGACCACGAGATCCTGCGGCATCCGCATGCGGCGTCGAGCTCACGGGTTGCCGAGGCAGCTCACGTAGCGGGCGACTGCATCGCCAAGGCCGTGGTGCTGAAAGACGAGCAGGGCTTCGTGCTGGCGGTGCTGCCGGCAACGCATCGCATCCTGACGGAGGTGCTGAACTCGACCCTGCATCGCAAGCTCGGGCTCGCGACCGAAGAGGATCTCAAGCGCCTGTTTGCGGATTGCGAGCGCGGCGCGGTTCCTGCGCTTGGCGCAGAATACGGAATACCGACGGTCGTGGAGGCCTCGCTCCGCGATCAAAGCGATATCTATCTCGAAGCGGGAGACCATGAAGAGCTGGTACATGTCACCGAGAAGAGTTTCGAGCGGCTCATGGACGGTGCGCAGTTTCTGCGCTTCAGCCGCCACTACAGCTGAAGAAACTGCAGGTGAAACCGGCGCACGGCCCGCCGGTCAAATCCAGGGGTCGCAGCCCACCCACGATTGAACCTCGCAGGGGGCGGATCGAAAGGTCCGTCCCCCTCACTACACTCACCCCCTGACAAACGAATGAATCCTACGGATACGAAGCATCCGGAATACTTTCACCGCGTCGTCGATTGCCAGTGGGCGTGTCCCGCGCACACCGACGTGCCGGAATACATCCGCCTCATCGCGCAGGGCCGATTCAGCGACGCCTACATGGTGAATCGCGAATCGAACGTGTTCCCGGCGATTCTCGGTCGGGTCTGCGATCGGCCCTGTGAGCCCGCTTGCCGGCGCGGCCGGGTCGAGAAAAAACCGGTCGCGATCTGCAGGCTGAAGCGCGTCGCTGCGGATCTGCGCGATGACATCAGCGACCGGTTGCCGAAGATCCCAAAGCTCAAGAACGGCAAGCGCATCGCTTGTATCGGCGCCGGTTGCGCTTCGCTCACAGTGGCGAACGACCTGCTGCCGCTCGGCTATAAAGTCACGATCTTCGAAGCCTTCGACAAGCCCGGCGGCTTGATGCGGACGAACATTCCGTCCTTCCGCTTGCCGGCGGACGTGCTCGACGATGAGATCGGCCAGATCCTCGGTATGGGCGTGGATCTCAGGCTCGGCCAGCGCATCGACAGCATGCGCGCGCTCCTCGCCTCGGGCGAATTCGACGCGGTGTTCGTGGGCTCAGGCGCGCCCAAGGGAAAAGAGCTCGTGTTGCCGGGCCGTCACGACACCGATCGCATCCACATCGGCATCACCTGGCTCGAATCGGTGGCGTTCGGTCACATCGAATCGATCGGCGAGCGCGTCCTGATCATTGGTGTCGGCAACACGGCGATGGATTGCTGCCGCACCTCGTTGCGGCTGGGCGCGAAGAGCGTGAAGGTCATGGCACGCAAGCCGCGCGGCTTCTTCAAGGCGTCCGACTGGGAGCTCGACGATGCCGAGGAGGAGAACGTCGAGATCGTCATCAATCACTCGCCCAGGGAATTCGTGATCAAGGACGGCAAGCTGGTTGGAATGACGTTTGACAAGATGGAGTACGACATCGATCGTGGCAGCATCAAGGCGGAGCGCGTCATCGGCGAGGAATTCTTCCCCTGCGACGATGTGATCCTTGCAATCGGCCAGGAGAACGCCTTCCCGTGGGTGGAGCGCGATCTTGGCATCGAGTTCGATAAGTGGGACGTGCCGGTGGTCGACAAGGTGACCTTTCAGTCGACGCGAGCCGGAGTGTTCTTCGGCGGCGATGCGGCTTTCGGACCCAAGAACATCATCTGGGCAGTGGAGCATGGCCACCAGGCCGCAATCTCGATTCACAAGCATTGCCAGAGTGAGTCGCTGACCGAGCGCCTGCCGAATGGCGTCAATCTGCAGAGCCGCAAGATGGGCATGCACGAGTGGTCGTACGCCAACGACTACAACCCGGCCGAGCGGCGGCTGATGCCGCACGTGAGCCTCAAGGAGCGCTTCAAGAAGCTCAACATCGAGGTCGAGCTCGGCTTCACGCCTGAGCAGGCGGAGGCCGAAGTGCAACGTTGCCTCAACTGCGACGTGCAGACGGTGTTCGAGGCGAAGCTGTGCATCGAGTGCGACGCCTGCCTCGACATCTGTCCGGTGGATTGCCTCACCATCACGGCCAATGGCGAGGAGACGGAGCTGCGCCAACGGCTCAAGGCGCCGGCGCGCAACCTGCAACAGCCGCTCTACGTTTCAAGTGCGCTGCCCCAAACCGGCCGCGTCATGGTGAAAGACGAAGATCTGTGCGTGCACTGTGGACTCTGCGCCGAGCGCTGCCCCACCGCGGCCTGGGACATGCAGAAGTCCACGATCTTTATTCCGCACGCCATCGATGAGGACCGTTCATGCCCGACCGAGCAGCGCCAGAGCGCATAAACGACTTCGTCGTCAAGATCGCGACCGTGAACGGCACCGGCTCCGCCAGTGCCAATACGCTGCTCATGAAGTCGATCTTCCGCATGGGCGTGCCCGTGATGGGCAAGAACTACTTCCCGTCCAACATCCAGGGCCTGCCGACCTGGTACGAGATCCGGGTCACCAAGGACGGCTATGTCGCTCGCTCCGGGCGCATCGACCTGATGGTGGCGATGAACGCGGAGACCTACGTGCGCGATCTCAAGGAGGTGAGTGCCGGCGGCTATCTCATCTACGACTCGACCTGGCCGCGATCCACACTCCTGCAACGCGACGACATCACCATCATCGGGGTGCCGCTCGCGAAACTGTGCAACGAGAACTTCCAGGGCGTGCGCTCACGCATCCTGATGAAGAACATTGCCTACGCCGGAGTTCTGGCCGCACTCCTCGACATCGACATGGAGAAGCTCAAGGAGCTCCTCAACGAGACCTACGGCAAGAAGGCGAACCTGGTCGCGGCGAACCTCAAGGCGGTCGAGCTCGGTTACAACTACACCAAGGAAAATGTGCCCTGCCCGCTGCCACTCAGGGTCAAGCCGATGGACAAGACGAGCGGCTACATCATGATCGACGGCAACACCGCGGCAGCGCTGGGTTGCGTCTATGCCGGCGCTACGGTGGGCGCCTGGTATCCGATCACGCCGTCGACCTCGCTCATGGATGCCTTCAAGGGCTTCTGCGAGAAGCTGCGCATCGACCCCGAAACCGGCAAGAAGAATTTCATGATCATCCAGGCCGAGGACGAGCTCGCCGCCATCGGCATCGTCCTGGGCGCGACCTGGAACGGCGTGCGCGCGTTCACGCCGACGAGCGGCCCGGGCATCTCGCTGATGAATGAATTCCTCGGGCTCGCCTATTACGCGGAAGTGCCTGCGGTGATCTTCGACGTGCAGCGCGTGGGGCCCTCGACCGGCATGCCGACGCGCACGCAGCAGGCGGACATCCTGCTGTGCGCCTATGCATCGCACGGCGATACGCGTCACGTGCTGCTGTTCCCGGCTAATCCCGAGGAGTGCTTCTACCTCGCGGTCAAGGCGTTCGATCTTGCGGAACGCCTGCAGACGCCCGTCATGGTGCTCTCGGACCTGGACATCGGCATGAACGATTGGATGTGCCCCGATCTCAAGTGGGACGACGCCTACCAGCCGGATCGCGGCAAGATCCTGAGCAAGGAAGAGGTGCTGAAGCTCGATCGTTTCTTCCGCTTCGTGGATCGCGACGAGGATGGCATCACCTATCGCACCCTGCCGGGCGTGCATCCGAAAGCGTCCTATTTCACCCGCGGCTCGGGGCACACGCAGTACGGTGGCTACACGGAAGATTCGGCCGAGTACCAGCTGGTGCTCGACCGGCTGAAGCGCAAGTTCAGCACCGCTTCGCGTCTCGTTCCGCACGCGGTCATCGAGCAGCGTGGTCCATTCGATGTCGCTATCGTCGCTGTCGGCAGTTCCGATGGCGCGGTGCGCGAAGCGCTCGACATCCTGCAGGCACGCGGCGTGGGCGTGAATTACATGCGCGTCCGTGCCTTCCCGTTCGGCAGGGAGGTCGAGGATTTCCTCAACCGGCATGAAGTGGTGTTTGTGGTCGAGCAGAACCGGGATGCGCAGCTGCGTTCGCTGTTGACCCTCGAGACCTCGGTCGACAAGGCGCGCCTGCGCTCGATCCTGCACTACAGCGGCTTGTCGATCTCCTCGGAGTGCATCGTCAACGGAGTAATGGCCGAAGTGGGAGAGGGTCGCAGCCGCATCACCGGCGCGGCCAGCTGAAGGAGTCCTCATGAGCTATCTGCTGAAGCCGAAAATTGCCCACCCGAGCCTGCCGAAGAACGAGCTCGGTCTCACGCGCCGCGACTATGAAGGGACGATGTCGACGCTGTGCGCCGGCTGCGGCCACGACTCTATCACCGCGGCAATTACCGAAGCCTGCTGGGGCATGTCGCTCGAGCCACAGAATCTCGTGAAGCTCTCCGGCATCGGCTGCTCCTCCAAGACCACGGCGTACTTCGTCAGCGGCGGTCATGGCTTCAACTCGGTTCACGGCCGCATGCCGTCGATCGCGACCGGCGCCTACGCCGCGAATCGCGACCTTTACTACATCGGCGTATCGGGCGATGGCGATACGCTCTCGATCGGGCTCGGCCAGTTCTGCCACGCGATCCGTCGCAACATCAACATGCTGTACGTGATCGAGAACAACGGCGTGTACGGCCTCACGAAGGGGCAGTTCTCGGCGTCCGCAGATGTCGGCAGCACTGCGAAGAAAGGCGAAGCGAACACGCAGCAGCCGATCGATCCCGTACTGACGGCACTTTCGCTGGGCGCGACGTTCGTGGCACGCAGTTTCTCGGGCGACAAGGAGCAGCTGGTGCCGCTGATCCAGGCCGGATTCAGGCACAAGGGCTTCGCGCTCATCGACGTGCTCTCACCCTGCGTGACCTTCAACGATCACGAGGGCTCCACCAAGAGCTACGCCTTCACGCGTGAGCACTATCACGAAGCGGTGCACGCCGATTTCATCGCGCCGATGCAGGAGATCACCGCGAAGTATGCCGAAGGCGAGGCGCTGCCGGTGACCATGCACGATGGCAGCCAGGTGCGCCTGCGCAAGATCGATCACAACTACAACCCGATCGATCGCCCGGCGGCCTACGCGTACATTCAGCGCAAGCTGGCGGAGCGTGAATTTCTCACCGGTCTCCTGTACGTGGAGCCGACGACCTCGGACTTTCACGATCACAACGACACGCCGCCAGTGCCCCTCAACAGTATCCCGTATGAGAAACTGAGCCCCGGTTCGAAGGGGTTGCAGAAGATCCTTGGCCGCTACAGGTAATCAGCCATGAGCAGTGTCATGTCGCGTGCCGGCCGCCTATTTCTGTGGCTGCTGGTGATCAGCATCGTGCTCATCATCCTGTGGACCCTGTTCAGCTTGAGCTGGAGCTACGGCGACGGCGAGCGGGCCGGGGTACTGCAGAAGTTTTCCCGCAAGGGCTGGATCTGCAAGACCTACGAGGGCGAGCTGGCGCTATACGTGGTCGGCGGTGTGGCGCCGGAAATCTGGTACTTCAGCGTGCGGGACGAGTCGCTCGCCCCGTCCATGAATGAGGTCATTGGCCAGCGCGTGAGACTGCACTACACCGAGCATCCGCTGGTGCCGACTTCCTGCTTTGCGGAGACGCGTTACTTCGTCGACAGGGTCGACCCGATCAAGGATTCGACGAACTACCAGGTCACCCCCGTCCAGTAGGGGAATTTCCTCGACGGCGCTGCCGTCCCGGTGTCGTTGAGCGTCGTCCAGTTCCAGCGCAAGAATCGGAGTGTGCATCGGGTCGTTGCGGCGAATAATCGCGCGCAAAGGAGATTGGCCCATGCTCACGCTCTACGACTACCTGCCCTCGCAGAACGGTTACAAGATCAGGCTGCTGCTCAATCAGTTGAATCGCCCCTATCGCACGGAGATCGTCAGCATCTTCGAAGGTGAAGGTCAGCGACCGGAGTACCTGGCGATCAACCCCACCGGCGCCGTGCCGGCGATCAGGCTCGAGGACGGGCGCGTACTTGCGGAATCGAACGCGATCCTGTTCTACCTGGCTGAGGGCTCGAGCTTTCTGCCTGCGGACAGCTTCCAGCGCGCCAGGGTCCTGCAATGGCTGTCATTCGAGGCGGACTACATTCAGTCCACGGCCGGGTCGTTACGCTACTGGACGCTCACCGACAAGCTGCCTCGCCGACCCAGAGAGATGATCGAGGCGAAGCGTCACGGTGCGCTGAAGGCATTTGCAGCGCTGGATCGCGAGCTGGCGCAGCGTCCCTTCATCACGGGTGAGGATTATACGATCGCCGACATTTCCCTGTTCGCGTACACGCATATGGCGAACGATGCGCAATTGCCGCTGGAGAATTACCGCAACATAACGACGTGGATTGAGCGGGTGCGCAGCCGGCCGCGCTTTCTCGAGCGCGTGTATCCCTACTCGATCGATCCTCATTCCTCGCGTGAGTTGCCCTGAGCGGGTCACCTAGCGCGCGAGCCAGCCGCCGTCCACCGGAATGATCGCGCCGTGAACGTAGTCGGACGCGGCTGATGCGAGAAAGACTGCGGCACCACCGAGGTCACCGGGTTTGCCCCATCGCCCGGCGGGAATGCGTTTGAGGATGTCGGCATTGCGCTCGGCATCCGCCCGCAGTCCTGTCGTGTTGTTGGTCTCGAAGTAGCCGGGCGCGATCGCATTCACGTTGATACCCTGCGCCGCCCATTCATTGGCGAGCAGGCGCGTGAGGCCGGCGATGCCGCTCTTGCTCGCCGTATAGGAGGCGACGCGAATCCCACCCTGAAATGAAAGCATCGAAGCAATGTTGATGATCTTGCCGCGCTTCGGGCCTTCCAGCATCGCGCGCGCAGCCGCTTGGGACAGAAAGAACACGGTCTTGAGGTTGAGGTCCATCACCGCGTCCCAGTCCTCCTCCGTGAATTCGAGCGCGGCATTGCGACGGATGATCCCGGCGTTGTTCACCAGGATGTCCAGGCGGCCGAGCTTGCCTACGACCTCGGCGACGATCGCTCCAGTATCCGGTCTTGCGCTGAGGTCGCAATCGATCGCATGGAGCTTGCGCCCTGCAGCGCGCACCTGCTTTGCGGTCTCATCGGGACGCGAGCGTCCGACTGCGGCGATGTCAGCGCCCGCCTGCGCGAGTGCCGTGGCGATTGCCTGGCCGAGGCCGGTGTTGGCACCGGTCACCACCGCGACGCGTCCGCTCAAATCGAAGGGCTCTGACATCTTCGGGCCTCAGCGCAAATCGATGGTCGGCACCTGGTCCATATCCTTGTAGTCCTGGTTGTCGCCCGCCATGGCCCAGATGAACGAATAGCTCGAAGTCCCGGCACCGGAGTGGATCGACCACGGCGGGGAAATCGCGGCTTGCTCATTCGCCATCAAGAGATGTCGCGTCTCATGCGGCTGACCCATGAAGTGAAACACACGATCCGTCGACCGGAGGTCGAAGTAGAAGTAGATCTCCGAGCGCCGGTCGTGGAGGTGACAGGGCATGGTGTTCCAAACGCTCCCCTTCTTGAGCGAGGTGAGCCCAAGCAGCAGCTGGGAGGATTTGCAGATGTCGGGATTCACGTATTGATAGATGGTGCGTTCATTGGAGGTCTCGAGCGCGCCCATCGGCATCGGCTTGGCTTCCGACACCGGGATGCGCACGGTCGGGTGGCGCGCATGCGATGGCGAGCTCGCGAGGTAGAACTTCGCTGGATTCGCCGCATCCTTCGACTCGAACACGACATTGGCACTACCGGCGCCGATATACAGGCCGTCGCGCGGCTCGAGATCGTAGCTCGAACCGTCGATGCTGACGCGCCCCGCACCGCCGATATTGATCACGCCCAGCTCACGTCGCGCGAGGAAGGGATCCGAGCCCACCTCTTTCAGCGTCGTGAGCTTCAGCCCTTCCTTCACGGGTTGGGCGCCGCCGATGATGAAGCGCTCGACGTGGCTGTAGGTGAGGCAGATCTCGCCGGGCACGAAGATCTCGCTGGCGAGGTACAACTCGCGCAACCGTGCCGTATCGAGTGACTTGATCATCTCAGGATGGGTGGCCTGCAGCACTTTGATCCGCATGACTTCGCTCCGGACAGAAAACGCAGTGGCGCTTCAGGCCCCTGCAGGTTGATCGAGCTTGTAGGCGCGCTTCGGCAGGTGATACGCGAGATCCTGCGCGATCTGGTGGGCGTCGTCCTCCGCGAGCCGGTGTTCGCACACCAGCCGGGCGAGGAAGGCGCAGTCGACGCGGCGCGCGGCGTCATGCCGTGCCGGTATCGAGAGGAATGCCCGCGTGTCGTCGTTGAAGCCGACCGTGTTGTAGAAGCCCGCAGTTTCCGTGGTCTGCTCGCGAAAGCGCCGCATGCCCTCCGGGCTATCGTGAAACCACCACGCGGGCCCGAGCTTCAGGACCGGATAGTGGCCGGCGAGAGGCGCGAGTTCGCGACTGTAGGTGCTTTCATCGAGTGTGAACACGATGACTGACAGCCGCTTGTCGTTACCGAAACGGTCCAGCAGCGGTTTCAACGCGCGCACATAGTCGGTGGGTAGCGGGATGTCCGCGCCCTTGTCGCGGCCGTAGCTCTCGTGCAGCCAGCGGTTGTGATTACGAAACGAGCCGGGATGAATCTGCATGACCAGGCCGTCGTCGAGGCTCATGCGCGCCATTTCTGTCAGCATCTGGCCGCGGAACAGCTCGGCCTCTGCGGCACTGAAGTCGCCCTTCACGATGCGCGCGAACAGACGCTCCGCTTCGTTCGCCGAGAGATCCGCGGTGGTCGCGGTCGCATGGCCGTGATCTGTCGATGTTGCACCCACGGCTGCAAACACCGCGCGCTGCTTGCGATGCGCTTCGAGATAACCGCGCCAGTCATAGACATCCTCGCCGGTGAGCTCCGCGAACTTCGGCAGCGCCGTCTTGAACCCCTCGTGCTCCGCGTCGATCACCGGGTCTGGTCGATAGGCGGTGATGACCCGGCCGCGCCAGCCACTGGCACGGATCGCATGATGATGCTCGAGGGTGTCGAGCGGGGATTCGGTGGTCGCGATCACCTCGATGTTGAAGCGCTCGAACAGTGCCCGGGGCCGAAATTCGGTCGTCATCAGCTTCGCGCCGATCACCTCGAAGTAATGATCGGCCGACTCCGCATCGAGCCGCACATCGATACCGAATACCTTCGCGAACACGTACTCGAGCCACATCGCCGACGGAGTGCCCGCGAAAAGATGGTAATGGCGGGCGAACAGCCGCCACGCGGCGCGCGGATCGGCGGTCGACGGACCACGCTTCGAGGACACACCCAGGTCATCGAGTGCGATGCCCTGGCTGTAGAGCATGCGAAACAAGTAGTGATCCGGCGCGAGCAGCAACTGCGTTGCATTTGAAAACGGTTCATTGCGCGCGAACCATGCAGGATCGGTGTGCCCATGCGGGCTGATGATCGGGAGGTTGCGCACCGCGTGGTAGAGCGCGCGGGCGATTGATCGCACGGCCGGGTCTGCGGGAAACAGCCGATCCTCGTGCACGGTGAGCCTTCTCGCCGCGGAGCGAACCGCTTTCACTTGGGTGCGCGCCGTCATCGCGTCAGCCCGATCCGGGCCTGGTAGAGGAGTCGCGCAGCACAAGGTGCGGAAACACCGTTGATTCAGCACTCGCCGGCTGGTCGTGCCCGTGAACCTTGGCGATCAGCTTGTCGGCGGCGATACGGCCCATGTCGCGGATCGGGAGGCGGATGGTGGTGAGCGACGGCCAGATGCGCGAAGCAATGGGCGTGTCATCGAATCCGACCACCGAAAGATCCGTCGGAATGGCGAGCCCTTTCATGTGCGCGACTTTGTAAACACCCGCGGCCATCTCGTCATTGCCTGCAAAGATCGCGGTCGGCCGCGGCGAGCGCGACAGCAGCACCTCGGCAGCGGCGACGCCGGAGTCGAACGTGTATGCGCCCTCCACCAGGTATTCCGGCGGCACTGCCAGCCCATGCTCGGCGAGGCCGGCAGTGAATCCGGTGAAACGTTCATGTGCGGACCGGAATCCGGTCGGGCCTTTGATCATCGCGATACGGCGGTGTCCCAGTTGAGCGAGATGCTCGCCCACCTGTTTGGCGGCATCCCGGTCCAACGACAGGACGATATTCGCAGGCTCATCGAGGGGCACCGAAAGGAGACGCATGTAACGGCAATCGACGTCCTTCAGCATGCGGATCAAGGTTGCATCTTCGGAGACCGGAGGGACCAGGATCACGCCATCGAGCTTCTGGCGCGTCACGAAATGGCGCACGTCGGCAACGAATGATTCGCTGGTGCGGTCGCAGGGGTGGACCACCAGCTCGAAGCCGGAGCGGCGAATGGGGCCGAGCGCACCTTCCTGGATATTGACGATGAAAGTCGCGTTCGGGTTGTCGTAGACCAGGCCGATGAGAAATGAGCGCCGGAAGGCCAGGCCGCGCGCTTGCGGGTCGGGCGTGTAGGCGACTTTCTGCATGATCTCGCTGATGCGCAGCCGCGTCTCTTCGCGCACGAAGGGTGACTGGTTGATGACGCGCGAGACGGTCTTCTTCGAGACGTTCGCCAGGCGCGCGATATCGTTGATCGTGTGCTTGTGATTCTTCGGCCGGTGTGCCGACGCTCGCGCGACATCGCTGGCGGCTCGGCTCGGCACCACTGCGGGCGCGCGTGCCGGCGCCCGGGTGCGGTTCTTCTTCGCCATCGCTCTCGCCGTCATGAATACCCTGCACAGAATAACCCGCCCATCACGCGGCTGGCGCGCTGCGGGCGGGGAGACTGAAACCCTGCTGTGAATGACACCGGTTACCATAGCAGTTATCATGCGTTCCTTCCCAACTTTTTGTGCCATTCTTTTGTCGACATGGCAGCCCAGCCTCCCATTGCCGCTCCCATCGCCTGGCACATCGATCCTCGCGATGATGTCGTGGTCGCGTTACGTCAGATCGAGACCGCGGAGCGCGTGCCGGCCGGGGATGCGGCGGTCGCAGCGCTCGAAACAATCCCGCCGGGCCACAAGATGGCTGTGCGCGCGATCGCCGCGGGTGCACAAATCCACAAGTACGGCTGGCCGATCGGGCGGGCTTCGCAGGCCATCGCCGCCGGCGCACTGGTGCATACGCATAACCTGGCGACGCAGCTCTCGGGCATCGAGTCCTACGATCTGCACGCGCGCAAATCACGAGCACCAGAGCCGGTGGCGGGGGGTGCGACATTCCAGGGCTATGTGCGCGCGGACGGTCGCGCCGGTACGCGCAACGAGATCTGGATCCTGCCTACAGTCGGCTGCGTCAACCGTACGGCCGAACGCATTGCGCGACTTGGCACGCAACGCTTCGCAATGCAGGTCGATGGCATCTACGCCTTCACGCACCAGTTCGGCTGCTCGCAGCTCGGCGATGATCTGGCGCGTACGCGTGGACTGCTGGCGGCGCTGGCTCGTCATCCCAACGCGGGCGGCGTGCTGATCCTGGGCCTCGGGTGCGAATCGAATCAACTCGCGGCACTGCTCGGTGAGCTGTCAGGTGCCGAACAGCAGCGTATCCGCGCCTTTGCGGCGCAGGCGGCCGACGATGAAACCGAGCAGGGCCTGAAGGTGCTCGAAGAGCTCGTTAATCAGGCCTCCCAGGAAGTGCGCAGCCCATGCGGCCTCGACAAGCTGACGATCGGCCTCAAGTGTGGTGGCTCAGATGGCTTGAGCGGCATTACCGCCAATCCACTGGTGGGTCGTATCGCCGACCGGGTGACCGTCGCGGGCGGCGCCGCGGTGCTGACCGAAGTCCCCGAAGTGTTCGGCGCAGAGCATGTGCTGCTCGAACGTGCCGCGAGCGAGAGCGTCGCGCGCAATGTCGCGACATTGGTGAATGACTTCAAGCAATACTTTCTCGATCATCACCAGCCCGTGCACGAAAATCCGTCGCCGGGAAATATTGCCGGTGGCATCACGACGCTCGAGGAGAAATCCCTGGGTGCGGTTCAGAAGGGCGGGCGGGCCACCGTCACCGATGTTCTGCGCTATGGTGCCAGCGTCGTGCGCCCCGGCCTGTCACTGCTCGAGGCACCGGGCAACGACGCCATTTCCTCGACCGCACTGGTCGGCGCTGGGGCCAACATCCTGCTCTTCACGACCGGTCGCGGCACACCGCTCGGCTTTCCTGCGCCGACACTCAAGATCAGTTCCAACTCGGCCCTGGCGGCGAAGAAGCCTCACTGGATCGATTTTGACGCAGGACGCGTCGTGACCGGGCTCGGCATGGACGCGGCTGCCGACGAGCTGATGGATCTCGTGCTTGCCACCGCGTCCGGACAGGCGGCGCGCAACGAGGCAAACGGCGAACGCGAAATCGCCATCTGGAAGGGCGGGGTCACGCTGTGACTGCGCGAAGCAGCGCGTGACGTCATATCTCTCTCGGGCCGAACTGCCGCGCCTGCCGAGTGGCGTGCGCATTCCAGAGTACGACCTCAACGCCGTTCGCATCGGAGTCGTGCACTTCGGGCCCGGTGCCTTTCACCGCGTCCATCAGGCGAACTATCTCGACGATCTGCTGCACCAGGATCCGAGCTGGGGCATTTGCGCCGTGGCGCTGCACAGTGCGGGTGTTCGTGATGCGCTCAAGCTGCAGGATGGACTCTATACGACGGCGATCCTCGACACGGAGCGCGCGTATCGCGTCGTCGGCGCTCTGCGTGAGGTGCTGGTTGCGCCTGAGGATCCTGCGGCCGTACTCGCGCGCATGCTGGCGCCCGAGACCCGCATCGTGACTGCGACTGTCACTGAAAAAGGCTACTGCCTGGGCGCGGGCGGAGTTCTCGACTTTGACCATCCGGAAATTCGCCGCGATCTGCAGTCGCCGCACTCACCCTCGACACTGGTCGGATACCTGGTCGAGGCATTGCGCCAACGACGCGAGGCGAGCCTCGAACCGTTCGTGGTCGTGAGCTGCGACAACATGGTCGACAACGGTCAGCGCTTGCGCCGCGCGGTGGGACATTTCGCGCGACGCTCGGATGCCGGGCTTGCCGACTGGATCGAAGCGCAGGTGGCATTCCCCCGCACCATGATCGACAGCATCACTCCGGCGACGAACGATGCGTTGCGTGAACGCGTGGCCAGGGCCCTCGGCGTCGAAGATCGATGGCCGGTGCAGCGCGAGAATTTCGTGCAATGGGTGATCGAACAGGACGAACGCAGCGATCTCAGCGCGCTGCAGTCGGTCGGTGTCACGCTGACCGATGACGTCGGGGCTTACGATCGCGCCAAGCTGCGCCTCCTCAATGGCGCTCACTCCTCGCTCGCGTACCTGGCATCCCTTGCGGGCATCGAGACGGTGTCGGAAGCGATGCTGGATCGGGAACTCGCGGGGTTTGTTCGCAAGCTGATGACGGAAGACATCCTGCCGAGCGTAATCGCGCCGCGCGGGCTCGATCTGCGTCACTACATCGACACGATCCTCGCTCGCTTCTGCAATCCGGAGATTCGCCATCCGCTGGCACAGATTGCCTGGGACGGTTCGCAGAAGTTGCCGTTCCGGCTGTTCGGCACCATTGCTGACAGCATGACCGTCGGTCGACCGATCGATCGGCTGTGCACCCCGGTGGCGGCGTGGATGCATTTCGTGCGCACCCGCGCGCAGAAATCGATTCGCGTCATCGATCCCCTTTCGGAGCAGCTCTTCGACATCGGCCTTGCGTGTCGTAACAACGCGGCCAGCGACGTGCCGCGTTTTCTGGCGCTCGAGACGGTGTTCCCGGAGGAGCTGCGTAGTGCGCGTCGCTTTGTGATCGCGCTGAATCGCGCCTACGACCGATTGGGAATGGCAGCGGACGTGCGCAGCGTATTGCGTTGAGCGTCGCCGGGTTTCGAGGCCGCAGCGTCGCGATCGACATCCTCTTCCCAGGCCGCGAGCAGTGCCTTCAGCCTCGCTACAGTTTCCGGATGCTGGGCCGCGAGATCGTTGCGCTCGGCGGAATCGCGCTTCAGGTCGAAGAGGAAGTACTGGCCGCCATCGACAAGGAGCTTCCACTGCCCGGCGCGTACCGCTTTCTGCTGGCGCTCGGGACGGATGAGGCGCCAGAAGAGAGAGCGCTCGACTACAGGCATTTCACCGGCCAGGCTCGGCACCAGATCAATGCCTTCCGGCAGATAGCCAGCAGGAGTGGTCGCGCCGCTCGCAGCGAGGATCGACGCATTCAGATCCATGGTGATGGCGGCCTGCTCCGAGGTCTTGCCGGCTGGCAGTTTCGCCGGCCAACGCAGCAGGAGCGGTACTCGGATGCCGCCCTCCCACAATGAGACCTTGCGATGAAAGAAGGGCGTGTTACGCGACAGCCATTCGCCGCCGTTGTCGCTGGTGAAAATGACCAGGGTGTTGCGGGCGATGCCGTGCCGCTGCAGCGCGTCCAGAATCGCGCCGACACCCGCATCCATACGTTCGACCATCTGTGCATATTCCGCACGTGTCGCCGGTGGCGAATCATCTGGCATCTGCGCCAGGCTTCTATCGTCCGTCGCCTCCGGATGGGGCGGTCCCTGGCGTCGCCGGTCGGACGCGGGCAGATCTGGCGGCTGGAACGGCCAATGTGGCGCGTTGTAGGCGACTTCAAGGAAGAACGGCTCCGCAGCGTGGCGGTCGATGAAGTTCACCGACCGCTGTGAAATGTCATCGGTCAGGTATCGCGTGCTCTGCACAGGCTTCGTGTTCTCGTAGAGATCCGGCGTTCCGTCACCGCGCGTGTGAGAGTAGTAATCGAGTGCGGCCGCGCGAAAACCAAAGAATTCATCGAATCCCTGCGCATTCGGCCCGAACTCTGGCCTGAGACCGAGATGCCACTTGCCCATCAGACCCGTGACATAGCCCTGCTTGTCGAGGAGCGCAGGCAATGAAGTACCGGTCACAGGCAGTCCGCGGTCCTGATCCTCAGGCCGGATCGTCAGCACCCACTCAAGGCCGGCGCGCTGCTGATAGCGCCCACTGATGAGTGCCGCACGTGTCGGCGTACACACCGGAGCGTTCGCATAGGCATCGGTGAGTCGAACACCTTCGCGAGCAAGACGATCGAGATTTGGCGTGCGGATATCGGTCACGCCGTAGCTGCCGAGATCGCCGTAGCCCAGATCGTCCGCCACTATGAGAACGACATTGGGGCGCGGCGTTGTGTGCGTGTGGCTCTGTGCTGCTGTGGTCTGCGCCAGCCATCCCGTGCCGAGAAAACCCGCTGCGGCAACAGCCAGGAGAGTGCGCATCACGGGCCTCCGAGCTGCTGCATCAATTGTTGTACCTGCTGATCGTCGGGGAACAGCACCGCGAGTTGCTGCACCCAACGCCGTGCTGCCTGCATATCGCCGCTCTCCAGGCTGTACTGGAAGAGTGCCGTGACGACCTCGCGGTTAGCGGGATGGCGTTGCTGTGCAGCCGTCAGGACTTTCAGGGCGCCTTTGACATCACCGCGCTCATGCAAGGCAATCGCGTGCACGTAGGCGTAGCGGGCGTTTTGCGGCTGCAACTCGGCGGCCAGCGCCAGTTCTTTCTCCGCTTCGGGCAAGCGTTTCTGCCGCACGAGCGCTAGCCCGAGTACATGATGCAGGTCGGCGACACGAGGTTGAACCTTGATTCCCGCGCGCAGCGTTGCCTCAGCCTGGTCCTCGCGGCCCTGGGTCCGATACAGATCGGCCAGATTGACGTAGGCGGGAATGAACGATGGCTCGAGCTCGATCGCGGTGGCGTAGGCTTTCTGCGCCGCCGGCAGATTGCCGAGTCGCGCGTCCAGCGATCCCATGTTGACCTGCGACTCGGCTCGATCGGCATTCGCGAGCTCGATGCGGCGATGCTCTGCGACCGCAGAGTCGAACGACTGCTGCGCGCCTTTCGGCAGCTCGGTTCGCGGTACATCGAGCAGTGCGTCCAGTGTTTGCATTCGCACCGTGCGAACCGGATCACCCAGCAGGGGCGTGAGCAATGTCACGCGACTCTGCGGCGCAAGCGTCGCAACGCTCGCGGCTGCAGCCCGTCTCACCAGCGGATCTGCATCCTGCAGCGCGCTCTGGATCGTGGTGACCGATTTCGCGCTCAGGTATGAGGCCATCAGCTCGAGCGCGGTTGCGCGCACGATCGTCGGTTGTCCCGCGTCTTCCGCCGTTAACCGCAACAGTCCCTCGGCGTCTGCACCGGAGTCGCGACCGGCGCTGATAGCTTGCGCGTAGTGCGGGGAGTTGCGCCTGCCGTTCGGGAACCACTTGGCGACTGCATCACTGGCCCAGCGTGCGTCGTTGCTCGAGTGACAGCCATTGCAGGCGTTCGGTGTACCAAGACCTGCGCTCAGGTCCGGCCGCGGCACGCGGAAGCTGTGATCGCGACGCCCGTCGACCACCATGTACGTGCGCTCGACCATGTGACAGGAAACGCACTGTGCTCCGGGGCTTCCCGGCGGATGGTGATGATGCTCGGTCGCATCGAAATGTGCCGGCTGGTGGCACTGCGCGCAAAGCGCATTACCGGCCGCACGGAGCTGCGAGCTATGCGGCTCGTGACAATCCGAGCAGGTCACGCCCGCCGCATACATCCGGCTCTGCAGGAACGAGCCGTATTCGTACACCTCATCGCGCATCTGGCCATCAGCGAAATAGAGGTCCGCATCGAGGAGCGCAACGCGATGCGTCTGAGCGAGCACCTCGCCGTACTGATAGTCGGGCCAAAGCTGGGCGCGGCGCGAATGACAGCGAGCGCAGGTTTCCACTTCCGCGTGAGCAGCAAGCGGCTTGGCGCGCCTGGCGATCGGGTCGCCGTCCTTGAAGGTCCAAAGGCCACTCGAATGATCCGCCAATCGGAACACAAGCCCATGATCCGACGCCGGCTTGTCACCGCCGTTCTGCGCCCAGGCAACATGCCGTGAGCCCGGGCCGTGGCACGCCTCGCACGCGACGCTCACATCGCTCCAACTGGTGTCGAAGCGGCGTGTGTCGGCGTGATAGTTCTTCTCGAGGTTGGTGGAATGACACTCCGCACACTGGTGATTCCAGTTCTGCGCCGGGTGGGTCCAGTGCAGCACGTCGCGATGATCGATCTTCTCGCCCGGATACAGGTCGAACCACCGCTGCCCGCCCCGCTCCGTTGCACGCGTGTCCCAGGCGATGCCGAGCGCCTGCAACCGCCCGTCAGGGAATGGAACCAGATACTGCTGCAGTGGCTCGACACCAAACGTGTAAGTCACCTCGAAATCCGCAAGCTTGCCGTCGGGCCCATCGGTGCGAACGTAGTAATGGCCATCGTGTGTGAAGAAGAGGGATTTGACGCCATCTTTCACGAAGCTTGCATTGTCGAAATTCCCGAGGACCGTGGACGCGGAGGCGGGCTGCATGGCGAGCGCATGGTGCGAATGCCGCCAAAGCTCGGTCTCCTGCGCATGGCAGGTCGCGCATTTCTCGCCACCTACAAAGGTGGCGGCGACGTGGGGTGCAGGAACATTCCCGCTCTGGTTTTCTCGGCCGCGTTCACAGCCCGCAAAGACGAGAAGGGACAACGCTGCAACAGCGACACGATTCATGAGATGTGAAGTGGAGCTAAGAGGCAGTTGGACAAGGATGTTTCGCGTGCACCCGTTCCGATGACGGTGGGTACTTGGCAAGCAACCGCTGGGCGCGCGCAGGTCTCGGCGCGAGCTCGCCGCCGCAATTGGGGCATACACCATGCAAGCGCGTTTCCGTGCAGGCGCGGCAGAACGTACATTCGAAGGAACAGATCATGGCGTCGTGAGACCCCGGCGGCAGGTCACGATCGCAGCACTCGCAGTTGGGTCTCAGTTGCAGCATTCGGATCTGTGCTCCGGTCTAGTCATCGTTCCAGGACTGCAGCTCGATGATGTTCCCTTCGGGATCGGTCACGTAACACCAGGTCACGCGCCGACCGGCGGCGCTCGTGAGTGTCACGATCTCGCCCACCGTAGTGCCGCCGGCGGCCAGCACTGCGTGCTGCGCATCGGGCACGGATGCGACTTCAAACGCAATGTGCGCGAAGCCGGGGCGATTCACAACGGGAGCCGGACCTTCGGCAAGGCGCGAGTAGCTGAAGATTTCCAGCGTTGGACCCTCGGGCCCGTGACCGGGCAAGAGAAGATGCATGCCGCGCAGGCCCGAACCTTGGACGCCGGTGCCGGCTTCGAGCGCCGCTCCCGAGAAATTGCGCTCGGGCGGCACGAACACGCAGCCGAACACGGATTCATAGAACTTCACCAGCGAGCGCCAGTCGCGCGCGATGAGATTCGTGTGAACGTAGCGGGCGCCCTGAATCATGTTCTCCCGCTACCTGACTCGCTCCCAGACCAGTTCCACGACCTCGCTCACGCCGCCGACCGATATCGGCGGCGTGCGCAGAACCATGCGCTCCCCTTCGAAGCGAACCAGGCGCACGAGGTCGATATCCACCCAGTTCGGCACCAAGGAGAGCTCTACGTGATGAATCACCCGGTCCTCGGACAATGTGTAGCGCCCGGCGTACGCGATGAAAGTCGAGAACGCGGCCGCTCGTTCTTCAGCCGGTGAGCAGACGCGATCGGCGATCGACAGCGGCTTTCGTTCCCCGTAGCTGATGGTCGCCGACATTCGGCCCTCTGCGGTGTAGATGAGGAGCCCCGTCGGGTTGGTGCCGAACGGAGCGGGCACTGGAGCGCCCGCCTCTGCCGTGGCCGAAGTCGCAATGAGCCGCCAGGCTCCGACAATCTCGTGCGTCATGCTGCGAGCTCCATCCTGCCGCGCCGTTTGCCAGTCAACAAGCCGGCAGGGCTACTTGAGCAAAGCCGGCAGCCAAAGCGAAATCGGCGGAACGAAGGTGACGATGAAGAGAACGGCGAGCGATGCGAGATAGAACGGCCAGATGGTGCGCAGTGTTTCGGTGACGCTGATCTTCCCGATCGCAGTACCGACGAAGAGCACGGAGCCGACGGGAGGTGTGATCAGGCCGATGCCACCCTTGAGAATGAGGATCACGCCGAAGTGCACCGGATCGACACCAATGGCCTTCGCGATCGGCAGGAAGATCGGCGTGCAGATGATGATGAGGGGCGCCAGGTCCATGAAGGTGCCGAGCGCGAGAAGGGTCACTACCATCACCAGCAGGATGACATTCTTGTTCTGCGAGAAGCCGGACAGGAACTCGACCGCAGCGGCCGGCACCTGCAAGTAGGCGAGCAGCCAGCCAAAAGACGCCGCGGCGCCGATGATGAAGAGAATGAGGCCGGTGGTGCGGATCGCGCCGGAACAGGTCTCGAGGAAATTCCGCCACGACAGGTTCCGGTACACGAGTCCTGCGACCAGCACCGCATAGATCACGGCGATGGAGGCGCTCTCGATGGCGGTGAAGATTCCGGCACGGATGCCAATGAAAATGAGCGCGACCAGCAACAGTCCGGGAAGCGCTGCGACGAAGCGGCGTAGTACTGCGTTGAAGCCGGGAAATGGCTCCACGGCGTATTTGCGGCGGCTCGCGATCACCCAGCCGGTTGCCATCAATACCGCGGTGAGCAGCAGCGCCGGCATGATGCCGGCGGCAAACAGGTCCGCGATCGAGATCGATCCGCCCGCCGCTGCGGAATAAAGGATCAGGTTGTGCGACGGCGGCACCAGCAGCGCCACGACCGCAGCGGATATCGATACGTTGACCGCGAAATCCCGGTCGAAGCCGCGCTTGACCATCTGCGGGATCATCGTGCCGCCGATGGCTGAAACATCGGCAATCGCTGAGCCCGATACGCCACCGAAGAACAGCGATGACAGCACGCTCACCTGGCCGAGGCCACCGCGCAGGTGACCGACCAAGGATGATGCGAACGAGATCAGCCGCTCCGAGATCCCGCCGCGCATCATGATTTCACCCGCGAATATGAAGAGTGGAATCGCGAGGAGCGAAGTGATGCTGGCGCCGGCTGCGGTCTGCTGCACGATCACAATCGCGGGCAGATCGAGATACAGCACCGTCGCCAACGCCGCCGTGACGAGGGCGAAGGCGACCGGCACACCCATGACCAGCAGAACCAGCAACACGCCAAACAGGATTGCGGTCGCCACCGTCAGGCTCCGGTCCGCGACGCCGGTGAGGTGATCAGCCGTTCGATCGCGAACACGACGATGAGCGCGCCGCCCACGCAGAACGGCAGGAACACGATCCCCTGCGGCAACGGCGCGCCCGCCATCGAGACGCTCCAGCCATCCACGAGCAGCCGCCCGCCCCAGACCGAAAGCATCAGGCCGATGGCCGCTGCGATCAGCCGCGCAATGGCAAGCAGGATGCGGCGCAGCCGGACCGGGGTGTGCTCGACCGCGATGAAGAAGCCGAAGTGCGCATCATTGCGGGTGCCAAGGGCCGCTCCGACCATCATCACCGTGCTCATGAGTAGGAGAGCCACGGGCTCGGTCCAGCTCGGAGAGTCGTTCAGAACGTAGCGGGCATAGACCTGCCAACCTTCGACGATCGCCATGCCGACGAGCGAAACACCGGCGATCACGGCGGCAAGCCGGGCCAGCACCGTCAACCCGGCGCTCACCCACCCTCTCGCGCTGCCAGGCTGGCTTGCCTCAGCACTCATGCTGCTGAACGAATGCCCAGGTACAGCTCATCGAGCTCCGGGTCCTGCAGGTAGGCTTTGAGGACGTGCGCCGTCGCCTTGTGAAATGCGGCCCGATCCACCTCGTTCACGTGTACGCCGGCGGCGATGACTTTGGCTTTGGAGGCCTCTTCTGCCATATCCCAAAGCTCGCGCATGTACGTGACCGACTGGGTTGCCGCAGTTCGCACGAGCTCCTGGTCGGCAGCAGAAAGTGCATCGAAACGGCTCCTGCACATCAGCAGCGCTTCGGGAGAGTAGGAGTGCTCGGACTGGGACCAGTAACGCGCGACCTCGAAATGGCGGCTGGTGTCGAAGGTGATCCAGTTGTTCTCCGCCCCATCGATCAGGTGGGTCTGGAGCGCTGAGTAGATCTCTCCGTACGAGAGCGGCGTCGGATTGACGCCCAGTGCGCGGCCCAGGGCGATGAAGATGTCAGAAGGGGGAACCCGGAGCTTCAGGCCATGCAGATCGGCAGGCTCGTTCACCGGTCGCCGGACGTTGTAGAAGCAGCGCGCGCCCGAGTCGTAGAAGGCGAGACCGATGAGATCGCGGGACTCGAAACGGCGCAGGATCTCCCGGCCCACGGGGCCATCGAGCGCCCGGCGCAGGTGGGCGGTGGAATCGAATACGTAGGGCGCCGAGAGCACCCGGGTAGCGGGGAACGCGTTGTTGAGCGCCGCCATGTTCACGCGTGTGATGTCGAGAACGCCGAAGCGCGCGAGGTTGATGGTGTCGTTTTCGCGGCCCAGCTGGCCGGAGTGGTACACGCGCAGGTCGAGACGGCCACCACTTTCCCTGGCGATCGTTTCGCCCATCCAGCGCATCGCCTCGACTGTGGGGTAACCGGCGACGTGCACGTCAGCCGCCGTCAGGACCGATTCGCGGCTACCTGCAAGAGAGGTTCGGACTGTGGCAATGGCTGCGCTGGCGCCGAGCAGCCATCGGCGTCGCGTCAGCACGAGGTGCTGGCCTTCTGATCCGCGCGTCGGTGGCCATCGATGCGCGTTGCACGCACCGCGCGGCAATGAATATCGCCGAACTCACCGAAGCTGAGGCGCGCGCTCTGCCCTTGTCGAATCTGGTGGACCCCAGTCGTCGCGCCGGTAGAGATCAGGTCGCCACTCCTGAGCGGGCGGCCCAGGTGAGCGCAGCGCGCCAGGGCAAACGCGAGTGCTGCCAACGGGTCGCCGGGTACGGACGCGGCGCTCCCGCGGCCCACTGAAACGCCTTCGATGAAGGTTTCGGAGGGGATCGAATGCAGCGGACGTCTTTGCCAACTCGGGACGAGGGCACCTACGATTACGCCCGAATTGTTGCCGAAATCAGAAACAATAGCTAACGGACCCAACTCATTGATGCTTGAAAGTGGGCTACCGGCCGTCTCGACGCCGACGTGCAGAGAGCTGACGAGGGCGGCCGCTTCCTCTGGGCTCCAGAGGGTTTTCGCGGTTGGCGCGTCCTGGCCCAGGCGAAAAATGAACTCCGCTTCCACCGCCGCAAAGCCGTCTTGGATGACCGGAAACTCGACAACTCCATTTCCCGACGCGGTGCGAACGCCAGCGCGAAACACGGGTCCGACCAGCCGCTCTTCACCGAGCCGCTCCTTCCATCCCGGCCCCAGCATCGCGACTTTCCAGCCCGCTACCCTGTCGGGCCAGCGCGCAATCGCCTCCGCCTGGATCGCGTATGCGCCGTCCAGATTCGGTGGCAGCGAGCCGGGGAATTCGCGCATCGGCGTGGCATCCAAGCGTGCCTGCACGAAGCGCTCGGCGATCGCCGCAGCTTGCAGTGGTGCATCAGATCGGGCGCTGTTCATCGCTGAAAAGTGGCATTTTCGGGTCGCAAATCTGTATATAGGAAACCGGTGTCATTTACAATTCAGCGCCGCCGCCAAGCCACTCCAAGCGCAGCACCAAGAGGCCTCTGCATGACTCGGCAATCGCTCTCGAAATTTCACCCTGACGGCTCGAGCTTCCTGCCGGCGAAACTGGCGCTTGTAGCGGTCTTGGGGCTGGCCTCATTTTCTAGCGCTCGAGCGGCCACGCCTTCCGCGGCTGACAAATCGCTGCCAGCGTTCCCGGGCGCGCTCGGCTGGGCGGCGCATACGCCGGGTGGTCGTGGCGGAGCCATCATCAAGGTCACCACGCTCGCCGGACGCGGACCCGGATCGTTCTTGGAAGCGGTGGCCGCCAAGGGTCCACGCATCATCGTTTTCGAGGTCGGCGGCATCATCGATCTGGACAAGCAGACGGTGACGATCAAGGAGCCCTTTCTGACCATCGCGGGCCAGACTGCCCCTTCGCCCGGCGTCACGCTCATCAGGGGCGGGATCGACGTCGCGACGCACGATGTGATCATGCAGCACATCCGTGTACGCACCGGGAGCGCCGGTGAGGCACACATGAGCGGCTGGGAAACTGATGCCCTTTCCACGATCGGCGGCGCCCACGACGTGATCGTCGATCACTGCTCATTCACTTGGGCTACGGATGAGAATCTTTCCGCCTCCGGGCCGCGCTTCATCGGCAAGACTCCTGAGGAATGGCGCCAGGGCACGTCGCACCGGATCACCTTCAGCAACAACCTCATTGCCGAGGGCCTGGCCGATTCCACCCATTCCAAGGGCGAGCACTCCAAGGGCTCCCTGATCCACGACAACGTCACCGACATCCTGATCATCGGCAACCTCTACGCTCACAACCTCGAGCGCAGCCCGCTGTTCAAGGGCGGAGTGCGCGGCGCCGTGGTCAACAACCTGATCTACGACCCCGGCCAGCGCGCGGTCCACTACAACCTCATTGCGGAAGAGTGGGGGATTCATGAGTACCAGACCGGCCAGATGACGCTGGTCGGCAACGTCCTGCGTGCCGGACCGTCAACGCCCACGGATCTGGCCTTGCTCATGCTCGGTGGCTCCGGCGATCTCGAGTTCTATGCAGCCGACAACATCGCGGTGGATCGTCTCGGCAGACCGCTGCCGGAGCTCGGTCGCTACACGACCTCGACTGCTCGCCTCATTCGCCTCGACCAGTCGCCCGCGCTTCCGGAAGGCGTCAAGGTCCTGCCTGCTGAAGCGGTGCAGGACGCGGTGATTCGAGATGTCGGCGCCCGGCCGTGGGATCGGGACCATACGGACAGTCGGATCCTCGCCGACACCATCGAAGGCCGTGGCCGCATCATCGACAACGAGCAGGAAGTGGGTGGCTACCCGGTGCAGGCCGCAACCCGCCAGGCTTTTGACCCGGCGGGCTGGGACCTGCGCTTCATGACCCGTCGTTAGACGGGTCCGGGGGCTCTACTGGTTGCCGAAGGAGAAGCGCGCGCCTAACAGGTACGTGCGGCCCTGGTGGTGGTAGTACGAGAGCCGGCTGGCATCCTGCTGCACCCACTGGTCCTGGAACTCGTCGGTGAGGTTGAGCGCCTCGAGCGTCAGCTCGAAGCCCTTGGTCACCGTCAAAGCCGCCGAGAAATCCAGGTTGAAGGTCTCTGCCGTGCCCTCGACATCGTTGCCGTTACGGCCCGGGACCGTCGTCAGGTAATCATCGCGGTAGCTGCCCGCGATGCGCGCGCTGAACCTCGGATTCTCGAAGTACAAGGTCGCGTTGTAGGCGTGCTTGGACAGATTGGTGAGATCCGTCCGCGTCACTACCGCGCCGGTTTGATCCAGGTAATCGATTTCCGATTCCACCCCCGTGTAGTTGAGCTGCACGCCGAAGCTGTTGAACGGCGCGGGCAGGAACGTGAAAGGCTGCTGATAGCTGATCTCGAATCCCTTGAGATTTCCGCCCGGGGTATTGGCGGGGAGACTGAACTGCCACCCGGACAAGCAGGTCGCCGGATCGGGAATCGCCGCACCGCAAGTTGCCAGCGCGACGCTGTCCGGTAGGCCAAGCGGGTTTTCCGAGAAGTCACCGGTGGTGCGAATGATCTGCACGAAGCTGCCGATGTCCTTGTAGAACAACGCCAGCGACAGCAGCGACTCGGGCGCGAAATACCATTCGAAGCTCATGTCATACGAATCGGCCTCGAATGGCTCGAGCAGTGGATTGCCGGCGGTCACGGTCTTGTTCGCGCCGGCGATCGTTACAGCGGCGCCCGGTGCGAGGATGCCGATGCCCGAAGCGGGCTGACCACTGCCATTGGGCCGCACCATGACCTTGGCTGCGGCGGCGCGGATATAGAAGTCATCCGTCAGCTCCCAGACCAGGTTCAATGACGGCAGCGTGTTGTCATAGCTGCGCTCCACGGTAGTCAGTAGCGGTGCGCCGGCAGTGAACGTGTATCCCTTGGAGGTCTGCTTCGTTTCAACGTAGCGCACACCGAGGTTGCCGCGCAGCGCCATCGAGCCCAGGGGAAAGTTGAAGTTACCTTGCACGTAACCGCCGGTGTCCTCCTCGTCGATCTCGTAGTTGCTGCCGAGCGCCGTCTCGATGCCTGTACGCCACACGGAGCGGTTGTTGAGATCGAAGAGCGAGTTTGCGGCATTGATGTCCGGCATGAGCCAGGTGCTCACACTGCCGGCGGGCAGATCCAGCCCGTTGTCCAGGGTCGTGAGCTTGCTGTAGTCGGCGATCGGCGTCCCCATCACGTTGGCCGGGATGATGGCCTCCTGGTTGGTCGTCGTTCCGTTGGAGCGCTGCTCGGATGTGGTCTTGAATGTGAACTTCTTCCACTGCGGACCGAACTTCAGACCGAAGGATTCATTCACGTCCCATTGCAGGTCCACAGCCGCGTCCTGGAAGCTGTTGATCGAGCTTTGCGGCCGCAGGCGCACCTGCGACAACGTCCAGGTCGCGGGGTTGGTGACGTCCGTGGTTCCGTACGTGATGAGCGGGACGCGGCTGTTGGCGCGGTAGTCATAGCTGTAGCCGTCAACATCCGCGGCGTCGAACAGCAACGTGGTCTGAACGGGGTTGTCGTGATTGGCTTCCGAGAAGCCCACCAGGGCGCTCAGCTTCACGCTGTCGGAAAGCTGGAAGGCACCGTCGAGAGTGATGTGCGTGAAGTCGGTCTCGAGCTCGTCGAAACGCGCTTCGGAGCGGATGTCCACGTCCTGGAATACGCCGTACACGAGAGTGTTGGTGCCATCGATCTCGGCCGCCACCGGATTGACGTTGTTGATCGCGGCGGCGCCATTAGTGCTGAACACCGGCGACTCGAGAAAGATCTCGCTGCGCTCCGCTTTGTAATCGGCGTAGAGCGCGTCGAGGCTCAACAGCACGGCATCGGTGGGCTGGAACTGGAGCGAGGCGGTGACGCCCAGGCGTTCCTGGTCATGCTGGTACTTGTCGAAGCGCGGAATGCGCGGGTGAAAGGCCCGATTGATGGCATCGTACGATGGCGCCGATGCGTAGGTCGGATCGAGCGCACCGAAACAGGCAGCGGGCAGCATCGGGTTCAGGCACGCGCCGCCCGTGGTCGATGCATCCGACTGCTGCCAGCGCACGGTGCTCGCGCCCTCATCGCCGAGCTCGCGCTTGGTATATGCCGCCGAGATCAGAGCGCCGAACCTGCCTTCGGCCCACGTATTACTTGCGAGCAGCACTGCCCGCGGGTCGAAGGAGCTGGAAATATCGTTGTACGCGCCCGTGACTGAGGTGAGGAACGTCATTCCCTTGAAGTCGAACGGCCGGCCGGTGCGCAGATCGACCGTTGCGCCGAGCGAGCCTTCCTCGATCTCAGCGGACGAGGACTTGCGGATGGTGACCGAATTAAAGAGCTCAGAGGCGAAGGTATTGAAGTCGAAACTGCGATCGCGATTGGTGCCACCCGCCGCGTCGGTGCCGCCGTTGGCGCTCATTGCCTCCATGCCGTTGATGCGCACGCGCGTGAATTGCGGTCCGAGGCCGCGCACCGAAATCTGCCGGCCTTCACCGGCATCGCGGGCAATGGACACACCAGGAACGCGCTGCAGGGCTTCGGCGAGATTCAGATCGGGAAAGTCCGCGATGTCATCCGCCATGATGACGTCTTCGGTGCCGTTCGCGATCTTCTTGCGATCGAGCGCCACCGCCAGGCTCTGGCGATAGCCCGTCACGATGACTTCGCCGAGCGGTACATCTGCGTCCGCAGCACTCGTGGACTGGGCTGCGGGTGCGGCGGCACCGGCTTGTGGATCAGCCTGCACGGCTGGATCTGCGGATTGATCGGCTGCTGCCGCCCAGGAACAGGAAATGAGACCGGCAAGAATTCCCATCAGCCAGCGACGCAGCGCCCGGCCAAGATTGAGCTTCAACATCTCAGTCATCCCCCTCGTTGCGTATTCGGCCTGTTACGGGTCCACCCTTCGCCATTTCTGACACCGGTAGCATTTCTGTACGCAGCAGGAAATGACACCGGTAGCATCGCGAGGCTATCAGAGGACCGGGGCCGACGGCAATACGCGTCGTGGCCGCGCAACACTGATGCGCTGCGACTGCGAATTCTGGGGAAATTGACAGCGCTCTACCGTGGCAGCCGGCAGACGAGCACGCTCGTGTCCAGCGGCGCCCCCAGCAGAAACCCATCACCTGTAACCGCCGCGACACTGCCAGCCGACAGTTCATCGCCATTCCCGAGGTAAACCTCGCCCAACCGCCGTGGCGCGAGAGGATCCGGCGCGATGCGCAGGACCTGGGTGGGGGCACGAACACGTGCATCGCGCAGATGTTTCATCACAGCGATGAGGTTCGGGTATGCGGCCACCCAGATGCCGCCATCCTCCGCGATGTCCAGGTTTTCCGGCGTGCTGTACACCTTCACGTCCTCGATCGGCGTGAGATCGCCATTTTCCGAATCGCGTGAGTAAACGCGCACACTGCGTGCGCCTGCCTGGCTCACGTAGATTCGGCCTCCATCCGCACTTGCGGCGATGCCGGTTGCCAGCGCGACTGCATCGTCCACGACGCGCATGGTCGTGCCATCGAAATAGGCGACGGTCGACAAGGCGCGCCCCAGGGCGATTTCCATGAAGCGCTCGAAACGGCTGCGTGCCCCGGAATCATTGGCGACGTAGAACTGGCGTTCGCCGACAGCCACGATCGCGCGCGGACTGAAAAGCAGCGGATTGTGCAGGGTTTCATCGTGCATGAACTGCCCGGCCGCATTGCGAGTGAAAACTTCCACGGTGTTGGGAGCACGCGCCGGATGGCTCAACACGAACAGGCGTTGCACGTCTTCTGAAGAGGTGTAAAGGCTCATCCCGCCCGGACGAAAATCGGTCGGCGCATTGGCCAGCGCAGAAACCGTGTGCAGCGGGTTCGAATTGAGATCGAACCGAAGAATTGTCCCGGTGACGTCCGCGCCTTGTCGTACCGATCGTCGGTCGAGGGCCGAGAGATACGCGATTGCTCGATCGCGATCGACGCGGATGTCCTCAGCGCTCGCGGTCAGGGGCAGCGGCGCGCAGCTTCCGGCGAAATGCGGCGCGATGCGCACGAAGGCACCGATGCGACTCAGCCAGAAGAGCGTCCCTGCTCCCAAGATGATCACCAGCAGTGCGAGGCTCGCCAGGATGCGTCGAACGGTGCGAGACATGGAAGACTCCGCGATATGTCACAAGCCCGGTTGGAACCACCGAATTGTGCACGCTGCCATCAAAATCATCCGGTCGGGTCGTGATGAGCTTCACCATATCCCGGATTCGGGTGGCGAGGGGAACGGCGATTTGTTGCGATGTGCGGGCGCGATGTCTGCCGCTGCGACAAGGTCGGCGGGCTGACAGAAGATAGCTGGAAGAACCGGGGTCCGACGAACAACAAGAACTGCCGGAACTACCGGCAGGGGTAACCGATGCGTCTCCATTGGTTTTGCTCGATTGCACTCGGGTCGCTCCTGCTGGCCTCGGGCCTGCAGTCGGCTGCCGGCAATCTTCAAATCCGCTACGCCGAGCCCATAAGCCTTCAGTCCAGCTCCGCCTCGCAACTATCCGTCCGCGACCTGACAGCGACGGGGCGACTGTCATTTCAGGCCTACGGGCGCCAATTCGACCTCGACCTCGAGCCCAATGCACGTCTGCTCGGCGTGGCCGCAATTCAGCAGGGTTCCGCCGCGAGCTATGAACTGCTGCGCGGGAAGGTGCAGGGCTTAGCGGGCTCATGGGTTCGGATCACGCGTATCGGCGAGGAGTTGCATGGCGCGATCTGGGACGGGCGCGATCTGTACACCATCGCGCCGGCCCGCATCGTCAATCGCTTTGCAATTGATCGGCTCGCGGTGGGCGGATCGGCACCCGTCGTCTACCGGCTATCCGATACCGATACGAATCCGATGTCGTGCGGCGTAAACGCCCCGGATGAGAAAACGGCTGCGCTCTCGGCTTACCGGTCGCTCGTGGGCGAGCTCGAGGCAGACACGCAGATCGCATCGAGCAGCGTCGGCGCGCAGCTCGACATGGCTGTCATCGGCGACTACGAGTTCTTCAGCACTCATCCTCAGAACACCGAGGCTGAACTGCTGGCGAGGATGAACATCGTCGACGGCATATTCAGCGGGCAGGTCGGCATCAGCATCCGCGTATCGCAGGTCAAAATCTTCACGACACCCGCAGAGCCATTCACCAGCAGCACCGGCTCGGGCTTGCTGGAGCAGGTCGGCCGCTATCGCGCCGACACGCCCGCCTTGCACACGCCGGGGCTCGTGCATCTGGTCACAGGTCGCGACATCGCCGGCAATATGGCGGGCATCGCATATATCGGCACGGTCTGCGACGCCTCGTACGGCGTTGCCGTGAGCGAGGGACGCTACGACCTGACCATGAGCGCGCTCATCGCTGCGCACGAAATCGGGCACAACTTCGGCGCCTCTCATGACGCAGAAGCCGGCTCGCCATGCCAGAGCACACCGGCGACATTCCTCATGGCGTCGCAAATCAACGGCAGCAACACCTTCTCGCAATGCAGCCTGGGGCGGATGCGTCCCAGCGTCTCGCTCGCCAGCTGCATTACTCGCCTGCGAATCGTCGACGCTTCGCTCGAGAGTACTCCGACCACGATCCAGGGCACGGCGGGAACTGCCGTGAGCCTGCCGATCGAGGTGAATGCAGTCGGCTCAGCTCCGATGGAAGACGTCCTGGTATCGATATCGCTGCAAGCGCCGGTCGCGGTCGATTCAGCCACCGTTCTCGGCGGGGGCTGTGCGACCGGCGCAGGAGGCGCTACTTGCAACCTCGGGACGATCGAACCCGGTGGAACCCGGCGCATCAGCCTGATGTTGCACTCCGCGAGCCCCGGCACGTTCTCCGGCACGGTGAGCGTGAGCACACCCAACGATGTCAATGCCACGAACGATCTGCGCGAGATCTCGGTTATTGTCAATCCGGCCACAGCAGCGCCGACCTCCACGACGGATGGCGGCGGTGGTGGTGGCGGGGGCGCCACGGAAATCGGTCTGGCGCTCACGCTGTTTGCTGTCTTGCGGCGCCGGTTCAGGCGAGCGCCGGTTACGTAGACGGCTTGCGGGGTTGGTGCGCGATTGCCGTAGAATGGTGCCCCGACCCGCGCACTCCCGGCGACACTAATGGATGCCATTACAGAACAATTCTTCGACGATGCTTTCGGCAAGACCGTGGAGCTCGGCAACAAGCTCGCCGAAAAGCACGACAACGCCGACCTGTGGGACATTGCGGATGGACTGCTCGCGGGAGCCATTCAGTACTGGCTGTACGCGCGCCAACCGTGCGGCAATCCGCGCTGCGACGAGTGCCAGCCGATCAGTACAGCGGAAGGACGCTTGAGCGAGCTGCGGCGCCTCGCAGCGCAATTCGCGGAAGAGAGCGAGTACTACCACTCGCCATCCGATTCCAACGTCGGTCGCGCCTGAACGGCGTCCAGGCAAGCAATGGCCGCTAGTCCGGCGGCGGGTGCGTTTCCTGGCTCGGCAACGGAATGAACTCCGTTTCTCCCGGTACCTTGGCGAAGCGCTCCTGCACCCAGTCGCTCTTGGCCTGCTCGATGCGCTCGCGGCTGCTCGAGACGAAATTCCACCAGATGTAACGACGACCCTCGAGCGGCGCGCCGCCGAGCAATAGCAAGCGCGATTCCTGCAGCGCGCGGATCCTGGCCGCTGCGCCGGGCTCCAACACCACCATGCTTCCCGGCGCAAACTGCGCGCCGTCGAGGGCGATGCGGCCGGCCGCGACATAGACGGCGCGGTCCTGGTGCTCAAGCGGGACTTCAAAGCTCGCTGCGTCGTCAAGCCGCAGATCGACGTACAGCGTCGGCGAGAAAACCTCGACCGGTGAGCGTTGTTCCAGTGCCGTACCTGCAATTACGCGCGCGACGACGCCCGGCGCCCGCACCTCGGGCAATGTTGCGGCCGGGTGATGAAAGAAAGCAGGCTCGGTCTCCTCAGCCGACCTCGGCAGGGCAACCCAGGTCTGTATGCCATGGATTCGCGAACCGCCGCGGCGCGTTTCATCGCCGGTGCGTTCCGAATGAACGATGCCTCGGCCCGCGGTCATCCAGTTGACGTCGCCGGGGCGGATCGGCTGAACGAACTCGAGGCTGTCACGGTGCACGAGCTCGCCTTCGAAGAGATAGGTCACCGTCGCCAGGCAAATGTGGGGATGCGGGCGGACATCGATGCCGCGACCCGGTGAAAATTCCGCAGGACCCAGGTGATCGAAAAAGATGAACGGGCCCACCATCTGGCGCCCGGGTGCGGGCAGGACGCGGCGCACCTCGAATCCGCCGAGATCACGAGGCCGCGACTCGATCACACGTTCGATACCGGCGCGCACGTTCGCTCTCCCTAACTCTGGTGTGACTCGAGAAAGTCCTTGAGCGCGCGCCCGGTGTACGAGCGGCGGCTGCGCAAGAGCATATCAGGCGGGCCCTGCACCACGATCCGGCCTCCAGCGTCACCGCCTTCGGGCCCGAGATCGATCACCCAGTCGGCTTCGGCGATCACATCGAGATTGTGCTCGATGACGACGACAGTGTTGCCCGCATCGACCAGCCGGTGCAGTACCCGCACCAGCTTCTCGACATCGGCCATGTGCAGCCCGACGGTGGGTTCATCGAGCACATAGAGGGTCTTTGCAGCGCCGTTACCTCGCGCCGGCCGGTAATTCGGCCGCACCTTCGCAAGCTCGGTCACGAGCTTGATTCGCTGCGCTTCGCCGCCCGAAAGCGTCGGACTCTGCTGCCCCAGCGTGAGATATCCGAGCCCGACGTCCTGCAGCATGCACAGCGCGTGATGAATGGCAGGATGCGCAGCGAAAAACGGCGCGGCTTCATCGACACTCATTGCCAGGAGGTCGCCGATGCTGCGTTCTTTGAAGCGCACCGCGAGCGTTTCCGGATTGAAACGCCTTCCACCGCAGACATCGCAGAGCACGCGCACGTCGGGCAGGAAACTCATTTCGATCTTCTTCATGCCCTGGCCTTCACAGGCCTCGCAGCGTCCACCCGCGGTGTTGAAGGAGAAGCGTCCCGGTCCATAACCGCGGATACGCGCTTCGGACGTTTCGGCGAACACGCGCCGGATTGCATCCCAGAATCCGACGTAGGTCGCGGGACACGAGCGCGGCGTCTTGCCGATCGGCGTCTGGTCGACCTCGAGCACACGGCCAATCTCGCGCCAGCCACGCATTTCGCGGCAACCGGCAACCCCGTTACGCTCCTTGCCGTGGCCGACTGATGCGCCGAGCAATCGCTTGAGATTGTCGTGCAACACATCGCGCGCGAGTGTGGATTTGCCGGAGCCCGAGACTCCGGTAATAACGACCAGGCGGCCAAGCGGCACCTGAACCTCGACGTCCTTCAGGTTGTGCAGAGTGGCGTTCTCGATCACGAGCACGGGATCGGAGGTGCGTACCGCGCGCTTCGGGACCAGCGGATGCGCCAACGGCTGGGCGAGAAAGCGACCCGTGACCGACTGCGGATTGCGCGTGAGCTCGCGAGCCGTGCCCTGGCCGACGACGCGTCCGCCCGAAGCACCCGCTCCGGGCCCCAGATCGATGACGTGGTCCGCATGGCGGATCGTGTCCTCGTCGTGCTCGACCACGACCAGCGTATTGCCGTGCGCGCGCAACTTGTCGAGCGTGGCGAGCAGCACGCGATTGTCGCGGGGGTGTAGGCCAATCGTCGGCTCATCGAGCACGTAACACACGCCCTGCAGGTTCGAGCCCAATTGCGCCGCGAGACGGATGCGTTGCGCTTCACCGCCCGAAAGTGTGGGCGCCGAGCGATCGAGCGACAGGTAGCCGAGGCCGACATCGTCAAGAAACCGCAAGCGCGACACGAGCTCTGCGAGTACGTCGCGCGCGATGTCCACTTCACGGCCGCGCAAGCCGAGCTTGCCGCACCAGGGACTGCAGGCCGGACACGGGCAGAGCGGTCAGCTCGGCGATCGAGCGGTCACGGAATCTCACGTTGAGCGCGATCGGATTCAGGCGCTGGCCCTCGCAAACGGAGCAAGCGGGCGCCGCGCCATCCCACCAGTCGTTCCACCAGATTTCTTCACCGGACTGCTCCTCGTCGAATCCATAGAGCTTCAATCCGGTGCCGAAGCAACCCTCGCACCAGCCGTGGCGCGAGTTGAAAGAGAACAGCCGCGGATCGAGATCCGCGAAGCTGGTGCCACAGGAGGAGCAATTGCGGCGCGTCGAAAGGACTTTGATGGGCGATTGGTCGGTGCTGCGCTGTTTCGCGATTTTTGGCTCACGCAACAGGTGCAGAATTCCTTTCCCGTGCTCGAGTGCCTGCTCCACAGCCACTCGCAGCTGCGCTTCCTCCGCTGCGCTCACGCGCAGTGTCTCGATCGGCAGCTCCAGCGTGTGCTCTTTGAAGCGGCTCAATCTCGGCCACTTGGCCGTTGGCAGCAGTTGTCCGTCGACGCGCAAGTGCCCGAAGCCCTTGCCAGCCGCCCACTTGGCCAGATCGGTGTAGAAACCTTTGCGCGCGATCACGAGCGGAGCGAGTAGTGTGACCGTCTTGCCGCGCTCCTCGCGCAGGAGCCTTGCGACGATCGAATCGGCGCTTTGCGGCTCGATCGGGATGTTGCACTTCGGGCAGTACTGCGTGCCGAGCTTGACGTAGAGCAGGCGCAGGAAGTGATAGATCTCGGTCAAGGTCGCAACCGTGCTCTTGCGGCCACCGCGACTGGTGCGCTGCTCGATTGCGACCGTCGGTGGAATGCCGAAGATTGCATCGCAGTCCGGCCGCGCTGCTGGCTGCACGAACTGCCGGGCGTAGGCGTTCAGGGACTCGAGATAGCGGCGCTGGCCCTCGGCAAACAGAATGTCGAAAGCCAGTGTCGACTTGCCGGAGCCCGAGACACCGGTGATCACCGTGAAGCGATCGCGCGGAATCTCGACATCGGCAATCTGCAGGTTGTGCTCGCGTGCGTTGTGTACGCGAATCGCGGGCGCGCCTTTCCTCGTTGGCAACCGCCTCGGCTCCGAAGCCAGGGTTGCCGCGAACGATCTGGAAAGGCTCGCTTCGTATTCCAGCAACGCCTTCCCGGTATGCGAACTCGCACAGCGTTTCACATCGTCCGGTGACCCGACGCACACGAGCTCCCCGCCCGCATCGCCGCCTTCCGGTCCGAGGTCGACGATCCAGTCGGCAGCGCGGATCACGTCGAGATTGTGCTCGATGACGATGAGCGAGTGACCTGCGGCCACCAGCGTGCGAAAGGCCCGCAGGAGCTTTGCAATGTCATCGAAGTGCAGGCCGGTCGTGGGCTCATCGAACAGCAGCAGCTTTCCCACTTTCGAATCGCGCTTGCGGGTCGCCGTTTCGGCAAGGTGGCCGGCGAGCTTGAGCCGTTGCGCCTCGCCGCCCGAAAGCGTCGGCACCGGCTGACCGAGACGCAGGTACTCCAGTCCGACCGCCCGCAGCGGCTGTAACCGCGCGAGCACGGCCTCGCAATCTGCAAAGAACCCGAGCGCCTCGCTCACCGTCAGTTGCAGCACGGCGGCAATGTCAAGCGCGCGCCCGTCGGCGCCCGTGATCGTCACTTCGAGTGTTTCATCCCGGAAGCGGCGCCCATCGCAGTCTGGACAGCGCAGGTACACGTCGGACAGAAATTGCATCTCGACGTGCTCAAAACCGTTGCCGCTGCAGGTGGGGCACCGTCCGGTGCCCGAGTTGAAACTGAAAGTGCCTGCAGTATAGCGGCGCTGCTTCGCAAGCGGCTCGCGCGCAAAGAGTGCGCGGATCGGATCGAATGCGCCTACGTAACTCGCCGGGTTCGAACGCGTGGTGCGTCCGATCGGTGACTGATCGACCAGCACGATATCGCCCACACGCTCGGGGCCGCGCAGCGTCGCGAACTCGCCCGGAGCTTCCGTCGGCTTGCCGTGCGCCTTGCGCAGTGCCGCGTACAGCACATCATGCACCAGGGTCGACTTGCCGGACCCTGAAACGCCGGTGACGCAAACGAGCCGCTCGAGCGGAAAGCTCACATCGATGTTCTTGAGGTTGTGCTCAGCGGCTCCTGTGAGTTGCAGGGTCGGCGTGCGCGATGTGACTGCGCGGTAGTGCCGTTCTTCGACTGCATGCTTGCGCCCGGTGAGATAGGCGGCCGTGAGCGAGTGCGGCGCCGAGGCAATTTCGGCGGCGGGGCCGAAGTAGACGATTTCGCCACCGTGTTCGCCGGGACCTGGGCCGAGATCGAGAATGCGATCCGCGGCGAGCATCACTTGCGGATCGTGCTCGACGACCACCAGGGAGTTGCCGGCATCGCGCAAGCGCCGCATCACCTCGATCACCCGGCCCATGTCGCGCGGGTGCAGGCCGATCGAGGGCTCATCGAGCACGAAAAGCGTATTGACGAGCGAGGTGCCGAGCGCAGTCGTCAGGTTGATGCGTTGAACTTCACCACCCGAGAGGGTGCGCGACTGTCGGTCGAGCGTGAGATATCCCAGGCCGACATCGCACAGAAATCCGAGCCTGGTGCGAATACCATCGAGCAAGAGGTCAGTCGCCTCATCGAGCGGAGCGGGGAGCTGCAGACGCGCAAAGAAAGCGCGGCAGCGATCGATGGGAAGCAGCATCACATCGTGAAGGGTCAGTCCCGGCAGCGCTTCGAACTGTCCTGGCGTCCACTTCACACCTTCAGGGCGAAAACGCTGTGCTGCTGCGCGCACATCCAGCGAATCAGCAGCGGAGCCCAGCCGCCACAGCAATGCTTGCGGCCGCAACCGGGCACCGCTGCACTCCGTGCAAGGTGTGTACGCCCGATACTTCGACAGCAGCACGCGGATGTGCATCTTGTAGCTGCGCGATTCGAGCCAGGCGAAAAAACGCTTTGCGCCATACCAGACCTTCTTGTTCCACGGGCCCTCACCATCGATGACCCAGCGTCGTTGCTCATCGGTGAGATCGCGCCAGGGCGTCTCGAGCGGGATGCCGCGCTTGCGCGCGAACTTCAAGAGGTCGTCCTGGCACTCCTCGTACGCCTGCGTCTGCCAGGGTCGGATCGCCCCGCCCTTGAGAGATTTCGACTCATCCGGAATCACCAGGCCGTAGTCGATGCCGATCGTGCGGCCGAATCCGCGGCACTGCTCACAGGCCCCGAGCGGAGAGTTGAACGAGAAGACATGTGGAGCCGGATCCTGGTAATTGATGTCGCAATCCGCGCAGTGCAGATCACTCGAAAATCGCCACGGCTCTCCAACCAGCGTTTCTGCGCTCTCCGCAATGTATACGCTCAAGCGGCCACGCCCGACGCGCAGCGCCGCCTCGATCGCATCGAGCACGCGCGCGCGTTCCGCCCCGCCGATGCGCAGGCGATCCTGGATGACTTCGAGCGTCGCACCCCTGCGCGCATGAATGCGCGTGTAGCCCTGCTTCTCCAATAGCGACTTCACTTCGGCTTCGGTGAAGTTCTTGGGCACCGTGACCGGAAAAGTGATGAGCACGCGCGGATCGCCGGCGACCGCAGCGCGCTCGACGATCGCCGCGAAGATGCTGTCCGGGGTATCGCGGCGTACGGGATTGCCACACGTGCGGCAGAAAAGCTGCGCCGCGCGCGCGAAGAGCAGCTTCAGGTGGTCGTTGAGCTCGGTCATCGTGCCGACGGTGGAGCGCGACGTGCGCACCGGGTTGGTCTGATCGATCGCGATCGCAGGCAGGATTCCTTCGATGCGATCCACCTGCGGCTTGTCCATGCGATCGAGAAACTGACGTGCGTAGGGCGAAAAAGTCTGCACGTAGCGGCGCTGGCCTTCGGCGTAGAGGGTGTCGAAGACGAGCGATGACTTGCCCGAGCCCGAAACCCCGGTGACGACGATGAGCTCGTTCAGCGGGATGCTCAGCGTCAGGTTCTTGAGATTGTTCTGGCGCGCACCGTGGATCTCGATCGCATCGACCGAGGAGGCAGGCGCGACTCGGATGTCGGTAGCCTCGTAACCGACGGGATCAGCGTCTGCTGCGCGGACAGGTGCTGTGCAGCCCATCGTCAAGGTGGCGCTCGTGGGTTTTAATGGAAAAGGGAAAGGTGGAAACTGTACCAGAGACGAGGACTGGAGAGAGGATCATGAACTACCACGGTGGTTGTCATTGCGGGGGCATCGCGTTCGACGTCGAAGGAGAGATCGGGCAGGTCGTGCAGTGCAACTGCTCGATCTGCAGCAAGAAAGGCTATCTGCTGTGGTTCGTGCCGCGCGACCAGCTCCGCCTGGGGACCCCCGAGGCCGGCCTTGCGACATACACCTTCAACAAGCATCGCATCAAGCACCATTTCTGCCCTAATTGCGGCTGCGCGCCTTTCGGCATGGGCGCTGACAGTAAGGGCGCGCTCATGGCCGCTGTGAACGTCCGCTGCCTCGAGGGCTTGGATCTGGGTACGTTGAAAGTCGTGCCCTACGACGGCCGTAGCCTGTAGCGATTCGGGTCCCATCACCACCTTACGCGAGGTCTGACGATGACAACAATCATTCAGCCGGCTCTGGCGATGGTCGCGCTCACCTTCATGGTGTGGTGCTACATGTATTTCAAGCGCCTGAATTTCATCCGCGTCCACAGCATCGATCCACAGAGCGTCGCCACGCGCGCCATGGGGGCGAAAAGCCTGGCCGCAGTCTCCGCTCCGTCCGATAACCTCATGAACCTGTTTGAACTGCCCGTTCTCTTCTATGTATTGGTCGTGCTGCTGCTCGTCACGGGCCAGGCGAGCCAGGGATTCGTGATTGCCGCCTGGGCGTACGTGGTGCTTCGCGCGTTCCACAGCTTCATTCATTGCACCTACAACCAGGTCCTGCATCGCTTCGCGGTGTACGCGGCAAGCTCGATCGTCTTGTGGACCATGTGGGCGATGTTCGCGGTCAGGCTCCTGTCATGATTCTGCAGGGTGGTTGCTTCTGTGGGCGAGTTCGGTACGAAGTGAAGGGCGAGCTCTTCAATCGCACCAACTGTCATTGCTCGATCTGCCGGCGCACCAGTGGCGCGCCCTTCGTGGCGTGGTTTACCGTGGCGCAAGGAAACTTTCACTGCCTGAGCGGACAACCGGCCGCTTTCGAGTCGAGCCCGGGCGTCACACGCCGCTTTTGTCGTGACTGCGGCACGGCCCTCACCTTCGCGCGTTCCGATTTGGAAGATGAAATCGACGTCACGACGTGCAGCCTGGATACGCCGGCTGACGTGCCGTCGGAGGATCACGTATTCGTGGCCCGCAAGATGCCCTGGATCGAGCTGAGTGATGGCCTGCCGCAGTATCGCGGCGCGCGTGATGCCTCGAAGTAGGCGCTGGCACGGAGGACTCCATGTTCGTCGGGCACACTGCCGTGGCACTCGCGGCGAAGAGCAAGGCTCGTGATGTCTCGCTGGGCTGGCTGCTGGCCGCGGCGCTCGGACTCGACCTTCTCTGGCCCAATTTTTTGCTCCTCGGCATCGAGCACGTGAGGATCGTGGAGGGCTCGACTGCGTTTACTCCATTGGTGTTCGATTCATATCCCTGGTCGCACAGCCTCCTGATGGCGTGCGTGTGGGGACTCTGTGCGATGGGCATTGCGCGTTGGCGCGGCCGCTCCGATGGCATCGCGCTCCTCATCGCGGCAGTCGTGGTCAGCCATTGGCTGCTCGATGCGATTTCGCATGTGCCGGACATGCCGCTCTGGCCCGGCGATTCGCCCGAACTCGGCCTCGGGCTGTGGAACTCGATCTCCGCGACCTTCATCGTCGAAGGGCTGATCTATCTCATCGGCATCCTGATCTACCTCCGCACGACGCGGGCGACCGATCGCATCGGTTCGATCGGCTTGTGGGCTTTTCTGATCATTTCAGCCGTGATGTGGGCGTCCGGCCCCTGGTCCGCGCCGCCGCCGAGCCCACTAGCATTGGCGTGGTTTGCTCAAGGCGCCTGGCTGCTCGTTCTGTGGGCGTGGTGGGTAGATCGCCATCGCATCGCCCGCAGCCGAGATTCGCTCGATACCTGATGGAGTGTTTGAGTCATGGCACCCGAAAATCCGCGCCCGCCGCTGCCGCCGTTCGATCGTGAAGCCGCCGTGCGTAAAGTGCGGCTGGCGGAGGACGCCTGGAACGGGCGCGATCCTCAAAAGGTCGCGCTCGCATACACACCTGAGAGCGTGTGGCGCAATCGGGCCGAATTCTTTCGCGGCCGCGATGCCATCGTGGAGTTCCTCACGCGCAAGTGGTCGCGCGAGCTCGATTACCGGCTGATCAAGGAGCTATGGGCGTTTCACGAAAATCGCATCGCCGTGCGGTTCGCGTACGAGTGGCACGACGACAGCGGGCAATGGTTTCGCTCCTACGGCAACGAGAACTGGGAGTTCGATGCGGGTGGATACATGGCACGGCGCATCGCGAGCATCAACGACCTGCCGATCAAGGACTCAGAGCGCAAGTACCACTGGCCCGCGGGACGCCGACCGGATGATCATCCGGGACTATCGGATCTCGGGCTGTAGTCGGCGGCGCTGCCAACGCGCGGAACAACTGCTGAAGCTGACACTCGAATCGGCGTTGCGCCTACAGGCATCGGGCCTGTGATGCTTTAGGTTCGCGCATACACCAAGGGAAGGACATGAATCTATTCAGGACGTTGACGCTCTCGGCGCTTTGCACTCTGGTTCTGGTCGCTTGTGGTGGCGGCAACGATTCGGAGGGTTCCGCTGGCACTGGCCCGCCACCTCGCGGGACGTTACTGCAAAATCCGCCGGAGGCACGCGGCGTATTTACCGCCGCCTCGCTCTTGCTGCAGCTGAGTTCAGAAGCCAATCAGCAACTGCTCGCTCTCGGTGGAACACCGGTGTGCGATATCGCCGTCTACCACATGCGCTACACCACAGTGGGCGGCGCGAATGAAGCCACTGAGGCATCCGGGGCGTTGATGGTGCCCACGGGCGGCGACGCCAAGTGCACCGGTCCGCGGCCGATTCTCTTGTACGCGCATGGCACGACGACGGATCGCGCTTACGATATTTCGAACATCCAGAACGAGCAGAACGCAGAAGGGATCGTCCTGGCAGCCTTCTTCGCCTCCCAGGGCTATATCGTCGTGGCGCCCAACTACGCGGGCTACGACACGTCGACGCTCCCCTATCACCCTTACCTGGTCGCCGATCAACAGTCCAAAGACATGATCGATGCGCTGACGGCTGCACGCAGCGCATTGCCGGTGAGTTCTGCAGCGACGACCTCCGATGGCGGCCGTCTGTTCGTTACGGGCTATTCGCAGGGCGGTTACGTCGCGATGGCAACGCAACGCGCCATGCAGAGTCTGGGAATGACCGTCACAGCATCGGCCCCGTTGTCCGGACCCTATGCTCTCGCTGCTTTCGTTGACGCGGTGTTCAACGGTCAGGTCAACGGCAGCGCGCCGGTGTCATTGACGATGCTGATCACCGCGTACCAGAAGTCGTTCGGCAACATGTACGCGAACCCCGCCGACGTCTTCGAGTCCCGATATGTGACTGGCATCGAGAGCCTGTTGCCGAGCTTGTCGTCGCGAACGGAGCTGTACGATCAGGGAAAACTTCCCAGGAATGCCTTGTTCAGCCCCACGCCTCCGGATCCCGCGTTCCTCGATATCACGCCTGCGACGCAGCCCGCGAATCTTGCGCCAGTCTTCGCGCTCGGCTTCGGCACCGATAATCTGGTCACGAACAGCTACCGCCTGAGCTATCTCACCGACCAGCGGGCCAATCCGGATGGCGCGTGGCCGACGACAACCACCGGCATTCCTGCGGCGGCTCCCGGTCTGCCTTTGCGCCAGGCGCTCAAACAGAATGACCTGCGTACCTGGACCCCGACGGCCCCGACCCTCTTGTGCGGAGGAAATTCGGACCCGGTCGTCTTCTGGCTCAACACGCAATTGATGCAGGGCTATTGGGCCTCGGTCCCGCCTTCCTCTGCTCCGATCACCGTGCTGGACGTTGACTCGAGCGCATCGGGCAATGAGCCCTACGACGATCTGAAGGAGAAATTTGCGCTCGCAAAGGACCTGGTCGCTGCAGCAGCCGTCGTACAAGGCGCAACGGACGGCGGCGCCAGTGCCGTGCTCGAGGCGTATCACACGACTCTGGTTGCACCGTTTTGCCTCGCCGCAGCTTCTAAATTCTTCGGCACTCAATAAGCGCTGCGGTCGCGATCAGCTCGAGCGCTATGGGGCTCGAGGTCTGACGCCCAGATGCAAACGTTCCGACACGTAGCTCTTGATCGCGGCGGCATCCATGTGAACCCCGCTGAGCCCGATATGGCCATCAGGGCGCAGCAGATAGAACGACGGCCTCGGAATGTGCACGCGTGCCAATTCCGCGTCGTTGATGACATCGGTTGGAACGACGTAGGTGCAGAGCAGATCGCCGAGGTGCCGCAAGCCCTCGGGGCGTGGCGATTGTCCGATCACCATCAGCGTCAGCCGTGTGTCGTCCAGCTTCTCGAACAGGTCCTCGATTGGGCCGTCGGCCGTGAACCTGAGCCGCAGCCATGGGAAGCGATCCCCCGCGTGTGGCGCCTCATCAGGCGGCCGGCTGAGTGATTTCGACAGCCGGCTGCTCCGGTAGTGAATGCCGGTCTGGGAGACGACGCGAAACGCCAGGGCCTGGATCTTCGGGATTCCCATCGCGAACGCTGCCATGCGGGCGAGGATCTGCGTGCGGAGTATTCCGGCAAGGCGGCCGTGGGATACAACCAGCCGAAATGCCCGGTCCGTGGTGTGCAGGAGCCGTTGCGCGATCGGTATGCGCTCCTCCTCGTACGAATCGAGCAGTGCCACATCGGCGCGACCCTGCTCGACGAGCGCCAGTTTCCATCCGAGGTTGTACGCGTCCTGCAACCCCGTGTTCATGCCTTGCGCGCCCACCGGACTGTGGATGTGTGCCGCGTCGCCGAGCAGGAAGCAACGACGGTCACGGAAGCGCAGGGCGCTTCGATGATGAATACGGTAGGTGGAAAACCAGCTGCAACTCTTGAAGGACAAGCCCGTTCCACCCTCGCTGCGCAGCGAAGGAATGACCGCGTCGAAGTTCACGTCATTCTTGCCGCGCAGTTCCGGCGGAAGAATGCCGACGATGCGCCAGTGATCCTGGCCACGCATCGGGAAGAACAGGTGAAATCCCTCGCGCCACAGGAAGACATTGACTTCGTCTGGCACCATGCTGCCCGTCACCTCGGTATCCGCGACATAGAACACGTGCTCGTAGGGCGCACCGGCGAAGGTGATGCCGCTCAGTTCTCGCACCGAGCTGCGCGCTCCGTCGCAGCCGGCGACCCAGGCCGCAGTGATTTCTCCGATCGCGCCGTCAGCGCGCTTCAGAGTTACCGAAACCTTGTCCGTGTCCTGCCTGAGGCCGACCAGCTCAGTGTTCCAATGCACCGGGACCTTCCAGTCGCGCAGCCGCTCACCCATGATCCGTTCGTTGTCGTCCTGGCCGAGGATCAGGATGAAGGAATACGGGGTGACGAACTGTCCCGCCTGGCCTATCGGGACACGCGCCATCCTCCGACCCTGGGCCCAGATATTGGCGCCTGTGCCGCGCTTGCCGAGCTCGAGAGCCCGTTCGACGATGCCGAGTCTCGAGTAGATCTCCAATGTGCGCGCCTGGACGCCGAGCGCTCGCGTCTCGCGCGACGGCCCGGCGTGCCGATCGATGATCAGCACGCGTATCCCGCGTCGAGCGAGTTGATTGGCGAGCATCAGGCCCGTCGGCCCGGCTCCGACAATCAGGACATCGGTATCCACCAAGTCACCGTCGCGCCAGATGCCGGTCGAGCCGCAGGCGCAAATGCTTCCTGACGTCGGGCCACTCGCTCGCCAGCACGCTGTACATCACGCTGTCGCGAACCGTACCGTCGCGCCGACGATGGTGATGGCGGATGACACCGTCCTTTTTCGCGCCCAGTGCTTCGATCGCTCGCTGTGAGGTGAAGTTGAAGTTGTCGGTGCGCAAACCGACGACCTTGCAGCCGAGTGCGTCGAAGGCGTGCTGGAATAGCAGGAGCTTGCAAACCGTATTCACGTGCGTTCGCTGCCAGCTGCTCGCGTACCAGGTGTAGCCAATCTCGACGCGATCGATGTCGGCGACGATGTCGTGATAGCGAGTGCTGCCGACGATCGTTCCACCGCGAAGCTCCCGCACCGCCCACGGCAGCATGTGACCCTGCTCTTGTCCCGCGAGAGCAGCCGCGATGTAGACGTTCACCTGGTCGGGCTCGGGCACCCAGGAATACCAGAGCTTCCACAACTGGCCATCCGCAGCCGCCGCGCGGATGCCCTCCTCGTGTTGCGGGCCCAGCGGCTCGAGGCGGATGCCGTCGCCCTCGAGAGTCGTCGGTTTGAGATGGATCATTGCTGGTGTCCCAGAGACTGAAGTCCGCTCGACTGCGGTCTACGGTTTGAACAGCTGCTGCTTCCCGTCCTGGTTGGTCAGTTTGAGGGAACTCGCCGTTTCATCCGCTTGCAACAGCACCTGCGTTGCGTCCGCGCGACCCACCAGACCGAGCCCACCGCCTTGCACTGACGCCGCGATTTTGACCTCGGGTCGCCCGTTGGGATCGATCAAGCGCAGTACCACGGTTTCAGGATACTTCTTGCCCGTGGGCGCGAAGGTTTCCGCCGCGTGCACTTTGATACTGGCGCGAACTCTTCCCTGAGCGTCGACAATCTCGAGTGCGCGTCCTCGCAGGACCGGTGCGTCGCTATCTGCCAGCGCCGGCGCGACGTGCGGCAACAACAGGAATGCCAGGAGTGCCAAATTGACGATGGTCAGCGCGATGAGAAATCGCTGAGTCATGGTCCTTCCCCTTTGCTCAGGCGGTCGGATCGCCCGACTTCACCTTGTTGATCCACTCTTCTGCGCTGATCGTGCCAACGGCTTGCGCCTTCGCGGCATCGCGAGCAGTGAGCACGTCCTGAACCACGTCGACACGTTTCCATTCCGCCAGCGGCGTCTCGGTAGTCTCACGCGGCACGTAGCGCGACGCTTGCAGTCTTCTGATAGCGATGAATGTAACGCGGGCAGTTCTGCCACAGCTCGGAGAGTTTCACGCGGACGATGAGATCAGCCTCCTTGTAGTAGCGGCTCATCATCGGGTCATCGCGCGAAATACTGGCAGTGCCCTGCACGCGCAATCGGTGCGGGCGCTCGAAAGAGATGAAAAGCATCCCGACCTGCCTTTGAAGCGCGACGTTGCCCATGGACAGGAACATGCCGTTGCCGTCGTAGCTCGGGAATATCAGCGTCGTGTTGTCGAGAATCCTGACGAAGCCCGGATCGCCGCCCTTGTAGGAAACCGTCGGGCGCCCATTGTGATCGACGGTCGCGAGGAAAAACATGTCCATGGCCTCGATGAAGCCCTTCGATTCCTCATCGAACTCCGTCTTGCACGCGATCTGCTCGATGCGGTCGGCCATCTTGCGTGTGCTGAACGCATCCTGCAGTTCGCGATGCTGATCGCCGTAGAGTCTGCTCATGATTGTTATTCCTGGATGGTTATGCCGCCAGATCGCGTTTGTCGACGAAATTGTCTGAAGACCATGTACGTGCAAAAGCACGACAGGATGATCATGAAGATCCCGGGAGCCAGCTGCAGGGCGATCTGCGACGCAGAGTAGAGACTGAAGTACCCTGCTGCGGCGGCGACGTAGAGTGAGTAAGACCAGGTTCCGATGAGCGCTGCGGTCAGCAGGTAGACAGGATAGCGTGACCAGGCCTTGAGCAGTGCCGCGCCCACCGCCGCGACCAATGCCACGGCTCCAAGCAACGCAGATGTCATGGAGTGCTCCGAGATCGCGATCCACACGCCGTAGACACCGTAGAGCGCGAGCAGCGCCACCGTGACCAGGATGCCTACGGGCGTTACCAGCCTTGCCATTCGACAGCGAATCTACCAGATGCGCACGCGTGCGTCGGGCGCAAGGTAGAGCTTCTCGGTCGGTTTCACATCGAAGGCCCGATACCACGCGTCGAGGTTACGCACTGTGTCGGCTCGATACTCCGCGGGGGCATGGCCATCCGTGATGACTTGCTGGCGCAGCGCGGATTCGCGGGTCTTGTCGCGCCAGCTTTGGGCGTAGCTCATGAAAAACTGCTGATCGCCCGTGAAGCCATCGACGATCGCTGCTGGCTTGCCATTGAGTGAGAGCTGCCAGGCGTCGTATGCGGCGGCGAGGCCGGCAAGATCGGCGATGTTCTCGCTCAGCACCTGCTGACCGTTGAGAGCCAGGTCGGGAAACGGCCGGTACTGATCGTATTGCCTGGCGAGGCGCTGGGCGGACTCCTTGAAGTGAGCGAAGTCCGCCGGCGTCCACCAGTTCTGGAGCTTTCCGGTGGCGTCGAAGAGTGCGCCCTGGTCATCGAAGCTGTGGCTGATCTCGTGCCCGATGGTCGCACCTATGGCGCCATAGTCCATCACTGCAGGCCGGTTGGGATCGAAATAGGGCGGCTGGAGAATCGCGGCGGGGAAAGTTCATGGCGTTCATGACAGGAAGATTGACGGCGTTGACCGTTTGCGGAGTCATGACCCATTCGGAACGATCGACGCGCTTGCCGAGCTTGGCGAGGTTGCGACGGGTCTCGAAACTCTCGGCACGTTGCGCGTTGCCGAGCGCATCGCCCGGAAGAGTCTTCAGCTCCGAGTAGTCGATCCAGTGATCGGGATATCCGACGCCGATCTTGAGGACGGCCAGCTTGGCTTTGGCCTTGGTCTTGGTTTCAGGCGCCATCCAGTCGAGCTTGTCGATACGTCGCGAGAACGCAGCAATCAAGTTGTGCACCATCGCCTCGGCGCGCGCTTTCTCCGCCGGCGAGAAGTAGCGCGCCACATATAGCCTTCCGACCGCATCGCCCATCGCCGCGTTCGTGACGCCGACGCCACGCTTCCAGCGATCGCGGAGCTTGGGCGTGCCGGTAAGTGTCTTGCCGTAAAACTCGAAGCGCTCGTTGACGAATGCCTTGGGCAGGTAGGGTGAAGCATGTTCGATCGCGTGCAGCGCGAGATAGTCCTTCCACGTGTCGAGCGGCTGGCTCGCCACGAGTGCGGACAATCCGGTGACGGCGGCCGGTTGCCAGACGACAAAGTCCGTCTGCCTGTCGAGCCCAGCCGCGGCAAAGTACGCCCGCCAGTCGAGGCCGGGAGCCCGCGTATCGAAATCCTTGCGCGACCAGTGGTTGTTGGCCTTGACGACATCGATCGAGTCGACGCGAGTGCCGTGCACAGTCGCCATGCGCTTTTCCAGGTCTAAAACGCGGGTGGCCTTCGCCTCTGCATCCGCCACTTTTGCGAGTGTGAGTACCTTGGCGAGATGGGTTCGATACTTGGATCGGATGTCGGCCATCGATGCTGAGGTGTTCAGGTAGTAATCACGATCCGGCATGCCAAGCCCTCCCTGCAGGAGGAAGGGCGCGTAGCGGCTGGGGTCGTTGAGGTCCTGCGCGACCCAGAGGCCGAGCAGCTTGTCGGTGTAGAACTCCGTCGAGTTGAGCGCATCAACGTCAGCCCGCAGCTGGCTGCCGAGATAGCGACTCAGGCTCTTGCGATCGTTGATCGCGGTGATCTGCTTGAGTAACGGCTCGAGCGGCTGCAGTCCGCGCTGCTCGATCCTCACCTCATCCATGAAGGCGTTGTAGAAGTCAGCGATCTTCCGCGCATCGGCACTCGCATTGCTGTCGTGCGCGGTCTCTTGAATGATCTCGAGCGTTCGCTTGTCGCTGCGCTCGCTCAACAGCACATCGTCGCCGATCGAGGCGCGGTCAGGCGGAATTTCGGTCGCCTTGAGCCAGGCTCCATTGACGTACTGAAAGAAAGCGTCGCCCGGGTGCACGCTCGAATCGACGACTGGCAAATTGCTCGCAAGCGCGCCAGAGACGGCGACAACGAACAGGGCAACAGCGGGGGCAATCAGGGGATGTCTCATGCGCACGCTCCAGTCGTCGTTGACAGCGTCAGTCAGCCCGCGCGTGTCGTGGCGCTGGCGCCGGATAGGCTCCCCAACGCCAGAGTGCAGCGGCGAACAGGACATTCAAGCCGAGCCCAAGTATTCCAACTTCCGGCCCGTAGAGCGCGGTGTTCTCGATTCCCAAGGCGCCGGCTCGGGTTCCGAAGCCAAAGAACACGTAAGCTGCGCCGTTCCACAATCCATGCGCCAGGCTCGCGACAAGCACCGAGCCGGAAATCCCACGTAGCAAGCCCCAGATCGTACCCATGACTGCCGCGTTGAGCATGAACACCGGAATCTGTGCCGGCCGCGGCTTGAAGCCGGTGTCGAGGAGCACAGCCGACAAATGCCACAGCGCGAACGCGACGCTGCTGTAGATCAATACGCTGCGCGGGCTCTGTCTGGCGCGCTCGAGGGAGGCCCAGAGCCAGCCGCGAAAGAATCCTTCCTCGGTGATCGCGGCGATGAGAAATGTGGAGGCCGAGACCAATGCGAAATTGCGCCAGACGGTTGGCCACTCGGCTTTTGAAACATCGATGACGCCGGCGACGGCAGCAAGCAGCACGATGATCCCGATGACTACGATGGGATGGAGCGAAGCGAGCCGTAGTGCTGCCATTGTCCCCACGCAAATCCCATCTGTGGGCGCGAGAACCGCTCCAGGTACCAGAGCAGCAGCATGAGCGGAAACAGCGGCAGCGCGCTGAAGGCCATGAGCCCGTTGGCGTCCATGGCGGTCGTAATCGCGATCGCGACGAGCACGCCGACTATTGGCAATTTCAGCCTCCCGCGGGCGGGGCGTTGCGGTGTCTGTCTAACAATTCTTGCAGATCGTCGGGAATGGGCATCGGCTTCATCGCGCTGACATTGGCGCGGCCGGTATTCCCGGCAGGCACCCAGATGCGCGAAAAGATCGCTGCCGCAATGATGCGCGACAACTGGCCCCGAACTTCGCGCCAGTCGCCGATCGTGGCTGCGAGCCTCAACATGAGCCAGTGCACATGAACATGCCACGCCGTAATGCGTTGACTCAGGATATGCGCACGTGCGAGGTGGAAAAACGCCCGCTCGATTTCGCCTTGATGAGCCGCAGTTTCAGCCGCGGTGAGCTCCGCGACGTAAGCGCTGCGAAGTACCTGCTTCATTGCAATTCGTTCCGCCGCCCGCTCGCGCCTAAATCATGCCACCTTGGCTTCTATCACCGAGTATTGTGAAGCCGTTGGAATCACGCGCTGCAGCTGAAGGCCAGCGGTCTTGAACAGGGCCTCGTACTCAGAAGGCATGCGTTCGCGCCCACCCGTCACCGCCAGCATGATGACATCGAGCACCTTTCCGAACTGAGGCCCGGGCTCTTCCGAAACCAGGGCTTCGACAATCAGGACGCGAGCGTGCGCCGGAGCGACCCGCCGAACCGCTGCGAGAATCTTCGCGGCGTCATCATCGGGCCAGTCGTGAATGACTTCCATCAGGACGTACGCGTCCGCAACAGGCAGAGGATCGGCGAAGAAATCTCCAGCGACGAGGCGCAGTCGCGGCGATGCGATCCCGGCCGATTCCCTGATCACATGCGGGAGATCGAACAGGACACCCGACGCGGTTGGCACTCGCTCCAGGATCGCGTGCAACAAGTGACCCCGACCACCACCGATGTCGGCGATCATGCGGAACGGCGCGAAATCATATGCTCCGACAACTGCCGGCACGACGCTTGCCGACTTGCCCACCATCGCTTCATTGAACAACCTGGCCTCATCTGGATGGGTCGAGAAGTACGCGACGAGGCCGGCCCAGTCCAACGCGGGTTTGCCCGTTCTTGCAGCATGTCCCAGTTCGGTGAAATCGTTCCACACCACGGGCATGCCGATCATTCGCGCTAAGGATCGCAGCGATTGCGGGTGGGTCGCGCGCAGAAGTTCAGACGCGGGAGTATGCGCATAGCGTTCGGCTTCCCGCACGAAAACACCGTGCGCGGCAAGCAGGCGCAGGATCCTGTTGAGAGCATCGGCGTTCATGCCGATGCGCGCGGCCAGTTCGGCGGTGGTCGCCGGTTGGCCCTCCTCGAGGGCATCCGCAACGCCATACTCCGCGACAACCTGCACACAGCGCGCAACGACGTGAGAGTTAACGAGACCCCAAACGACTTGAGCCGGCGACGGCTGATCCATGGCCATGCCTCCTTCTTCTAATACACCATTGCGATCAAACGACGGATATGTGAAGCGCCGCTCGAGCGACTAACGTCCGCGTGGACCGACTCCGATGCCGGCGTTCAACTGGCGTTGATACTCGGCTGCATCGAAATGCCCCCTGGAATTCGCGATCAGGCCGTTCGCACCAATCGTCCATTCTTCATAGCCGCTGATACGTACGGCCTTGCGCGTACCTCCGGGACCAGTATTGGTTCCCGTCAGGGTCCAGCGATAAATGGGCTGGGCCCCGTCGAGGCTGAGCTCGTCCATCTTTACAACCATGTCAGGGAAGGCGGTCATGAATCCCTGTGCCGCCGCGGCGATTGCTGTCCGTCCGATCGACGGGTTCCCGTCATTGATCTTGAGCGAGCCGTTCTCGGCAAAGAATGACGCTACGCTCGCCGCATCCTGGCTGCACCAGGCGGCGGTGTAGTTGGTCGCGAACTCTCTCAATCTGGCGGCGTCCATTGGAGCTTCCTGGCCGATCAATGTGGCAACGGATCGAGGCACTCAGCCCACAATCTCACGACCAGTTCCGTCGCGCTTGGCAGGTCCCTCACATCATCGACCCCTTGTCCGGCATACAGAGCCATGTCGGTGATCGCTCCCTGAAGGTCACGCAGCGGCGAGGCATAGTTATAACGAAGAACCGTCGTTCCGTCCGATCGCGTGGCGACAACCTCGCCCTCGCCTGGCCGCTGACCAACCGGCGGAGACCCGGCCGCCTCCCAGCGTTCCAGAGTCGGGTTGCGGAGCGAGCGATGAGTCGCGCCCGGCCACCCGTCCTGAAAGCACACGGACATGCTCGTTTCGCTACCGCGGGACCTGATGAGGACATTCTTGTATTCAGGATGCGTCAGACTCTCTTGGGTGGCGACGAAGCGAGTTCCAAGCATCGCGCCGGAGGCGCCCGCGAGCAGCGCCTCGCGGATCTTCCTGCCGTGCCCGATGCCCCCGGCGGCCAATACCGGCGTGTTTCGAGTTTGATCGAGGACTGTGGGAAGCACTTCGTAGAGTGCCGTGCTGGACTGAACATGACCGCCGGCTTCAACGCCCTGACACACTAGATAGTCCGCACCCAGATCCAGCGCTGATCTTGCACCGCTTGCGTTTGCGACCTGCACTCCAAACTTCGCTCCGGCGCTGCGAACGGCTGAAATCATCTCTTTTGTCGGGAGGCCCCAGGAGAAGTGCACGACGGGTGCACCGGCTTCGAGAACCGCTGGGAGTGATCGAGGCTCGAACGCCAGTATGTAGTTGACGGCGAACTTTCGCTGCGTACGCGCGCGTACACTTGCGACCGCCTTGCTAGCGTCTTCAGGGGCAAGCCGGTTCAAGCCGCCGAGGATCCCCATAGCACCGGCACTGGAAACGGCGGCGACCAAATCGGCACCGGCCCCACCGTGCGGCGCTTGAAAGATCGCATACTTCAGCCCGAAGAGTCTCATCAACTCCTCTGCCCGCGGCGTAGGCATGCGGCCTTGGTGATCCGAAACGCTGGCGAGGCTTGCGGCGCTGGACATCGTAAGCGCCCCCGCGATTGCGCTGTTCTTGAGAAAGTCCCGCCGCGAGGAAGCCATAACTAGGCCGGAAGTGCTTCGACTACGCTGACGACTGACTCCGTGGGCACCACGCGGTTCAAACGGAAAGCGCCCTTGCGCAGGAGCGAGGCGTATTCGGCTTCGGTGCGTTCCTGACCTCCAGGTATCACTAGCATGACCATGTCCTGCACCTTGCCCTGATGAGGAGTGTCGCCTGTCGGCAGGACGGTCTCGACGATCAGGAGGCGGCCATCTGGCTTCATCACCTTGCGGCAGTGGCCCAGGATGGTGAGACACTGATCCTCGTTCCAGTCGTGGATGATGTGCGACAACAGATAGGCGTCGCCCCCATCGGGAACCCGCTCGAAGAAATCTCCCGACTCGATCCTTACTCGCTTTTCTACGCCACGTTCCTTGAGCAGGGCAGGGGCGTCGCGCACGACATGCGGTCGATCGAACAGAACACCTTGCGGCGCGGCGTGATGGGACAGGATCGCGGCCAGCATGTTGCCCGTCGCGCCGCCTACATCCACTACCGTCTTGATCCCTGAGAAGTCGTACGCCTTGGCCACGGTCGGTGGCTCAGAACCGTGGAAGCCAACCATTGCCTCGCTGAAGAAGGACGCTTCCTCGGGATGCTGCGCGAGGTATTCGAAAAGCGGCAATCCAGAGGACTTCTCAAAGCCAGTCTTCCCCGACTGCAGCGAATAGAGGATTTCCTCCCAGCTGTGCCAAAACGCCGGGCCGCAAAATGCGATCAACGTCGCTCGTGCTGAGCCGGGAGCACCGGTCCTGAGTGCCTCGCCCAAGGGCGTGAGCGCGAAACGCTGCGCGTCTCGCTCGGTGAGGATGCCGAGGCCAGCCAGCGTGCGCATGAGCCGATGCAGCGACGGCGGGTGGGTGCGCGTCGTTTCAGCCAAGTCGACAGCGCTTCTGGGTCCGGCAGCCAGGTGATCGGCGATGCCCAACTTCGCTGCGGCGTACACGACCGCCGAGATCCACGAGGCCGCCCCCATCTGTATCAGCTGGGCGTGCGGCGGCAAGGCCTGCGACGCGCCTGCGTGGCTATCACTCATCTGCATCTCCCTGTTAGACGCCGCCCTGCGACGGACTCGATGAGCGGCGCTGCCGAATTCGAAACATCAGCACAAGTGCCGCTACCAGGATAGTGAGAACCACATACGCACCCCGAGCGGAAATGTTGTTGTGACCACCAACGGCAAGCGTTGCCCAGTAGCCTGCATGGTCGATCGCGTAGATCGCGATCATTCCGCACACCCAAAAAGTCGCCAGAAAAACCTGCATCGCGGCGAAGACCGACAGTCGCGCACGCGCTCGCCACAGCCACACACCCACGAGATTCGCAAGCAGGAACAGCACCAGGACCAGCAACGCGAGTCGTCCGGAACGATTCGAAAGGAATATGGCGGACAGCAACAGCCACAATGTGCTGCCGAGAGTCGGGCCAAACCAGGACCATGCGTTCCACTGCGATCCCGTCTCTCTGGTCATCCGGTCAGTCATATGGCACTCCATCCATCCTCAGGCGCCATCATGGCGCAGGTGCGGCATCGGTGTTCCAGATCTCCCACTGAATCTTCCAAGCGCCATCCACTTTTCTGCGAATGACGATGTGCTTGCCTGACTCGTCAATCGCTGAGCCACCCGCTTTGGGGGCAGCGGACAGCTCATACTTTCCACGTTCGATTGCCCAGTCGCCAACGACTTCTAAGGAAACGATCGTCGTCCGGTGCTTGGCATTGAAGCCTTCAAAAAAGCTCCGGAAATCCGCTTCGATAGCAGGGCGACCTTCAAGGGCCGGGCGGCTATAGGGCATGGAGACGGCCGATTCCGAGTACAGCTGCATCAGGGCATCCAACTGCCCGGCGTTGTGCGCCTTGTCCCATGCCGCGCTGGCAGACCTGACGGCATCGATCGCACCTGCATCTGCAGGCGTTACAGACGTCCCTGCAGGTTCACAGGCTGTCAACGCCAACGCAAGGTTGGTCGAAATGAGTGCAACGGCCCATACATGATGACGTGTCAGGTAGATCGGCATTGCGTTCACCTTTGCTGTCAGATTATCAACGCGCTGACCGCGACCTGCTCATTTGTCCGACCTTGATCGCTTCTTGAGTGGATGGGGAATCACTGATGCCCATTGTGATCTCCTTTGCGCAGGCGTGAACGTGCCGCGGACAGGAGCGCCCGGGAGTAGAGCCTGTGAAAGCCCAGGAGCGCGTTGAAGTTGAAGCCTAGCGTTGGTTGCCCGGACCGCGTGTCGACGAGTGGCACTACAGCAGAGCCGAAGTAAAGGCGCGTGAACGCCGAGTTGCTACTGCCTGCCGGAGCGACCATCAACCATGACCTCGTGCGACCAGTGAAGTCGCACACGAGCAGTTGGTTGGTGCTCCGCTCCTCCACTCGCCAGGCGGCGAATGTACCTAGCACGCCAGTGGCGAGGCCCTTGGCCTGCGCATCGGTGGACGGCCTGGAAGCGAACCAGGCGAGCAGAAGCCTTTCAAGCTTGAACAGCGTGCCGGTATAGAAGGCTTCGACGTACTCCGCATGTGACACAGACCTGGGCACTTCCGTTGTATAGCAGTCGGTGTAGGCGCCGGCTCGCGCGTACTTGTTGAGGAGCGCCTTTTCAGGGAGCGCGCAGCCTTGGATGGAAGACATGGGTGTGAGGTTACAGCTGGCCACCACACCACTGCGATTCGCAGGGAATACCATCACCGTCACCATCCATGAGACGTCGGCGCTCCTGGATTGAGGAGAAGCGGTGGGGCGTCGGCCCCGTCCGCTCCAACCAGTTGTTCGGCATTCGCCGAGTCATCGGAGGAGATTCTTGTAGATTGTCCCGTCCTTCATGATCAGGACGACGTTCTTGGTTGGATCCGCGATCAGGCTAATGGTCGTCAAAGGGTCGCCGTCCACCAGGAGAAGGTCGGCCAAGGCGCCTTCCTGGACGACGCCAAGCTTGCCGGCATAGGGACTTCGGAGTCCGGACAGCGCGAGCAACTCGGCATTGCCCGCCGTCGCCATCCTCAGCGCCTCGGCCGGCGTATACCAACGGACCATCTTCGCAAGTTGCGCGCCTTGCCCAGCTGCAGCCTCCGCGCTGAACAGAATGTCCGTTCCCCACGCCGTCTTGATCTTGAACTTCTTGGCCAGGCCGTAGGCAGCGTCGGTGCCGGAAAACATCTGGAGCTGCTTGACGCGGTTCGGCGAGCCTTCTGGAAACGGTGAAGTCCCCTCGTCCGTGAACGGCTGCAAGCTCCACCACACGCCCTTCTCGGCCATCAGTCTGGCGGTCGGCTCGTCGAGCAGCTGGCCATGGTCAATGCACTTGACTCCGGCCTCGATCGCCTGCCGGACAGCGTAAGGAGTGTATGCGTGGACCGTGACGTAGGTGCCCCAGTTCTCGGCAGCCTCCACCGCGGCGCGGATTTCGGGGACGGTGTATTGCGTCACGTCGAGCGGGTCATAGCTGGACGCCACGCCGCCGCCAGCCATCAGCTTGATCTGCGACGCCCCCAGCGCGAGTTGCTCGCGCGCCCGCAAGCGCACGGCATCGGGATTGTCGGCGATCGCCGCCGCGCCAACCCGCTCGCTGAAGGTGAAGTCGCCCGGGCGCGCCGGGAGATCGTTCGGCAAGCGGAAGTCGCCGTGGCCGCCGCTCTGCGAGATGAAGGCCCCCGAGGGCCAGATCCGAGGCCCAGGCACCAGCCCCAAGTCAATGCCCCGCTTCAGCCCGAAGACTGGACCGCCCAAGTCTCGGATGCTGGTGAAGCCGCGCATCAACATGTCGTTTGCGGCCTTCACCGCAGCGACGTTAGTGAATCCGATGTCGCTGGTGAGCACTGCTACCTGTGACACGGTCTCGAACATGATGTGGGTGTGTGCGTCGATCAGGCCGGGCATGAGCGTGCGCCCGCCGCCCTGAAGCCGTATCACCCGTGTCGAAGGCGGGTCGGCAACGGGAGTGCTGGAGATCGCCTTGATGACATTGCCCACCACCAAGACGTTTGCTGGAGCCGAAAGCCGATCCGAGATGCCGTCGAAGATGCGGACGTTCTCGAAGATCACCCCCGTCGGCTGAGGAGCCTGGGCATGGGCAACTTGCGAAGCGGCACAGCCGAGGGCGAGTAGTGCAACAGTTACGATTCCGAAAGTGGGTCTCATGCTTTTCCGTGCTCGGTTGACTGAGATGCCTAACGCCCGCGTTGAGCGACGCGCCATTGCGTACTGGATGCTGGCACTTTATCCATTTCGCGCTCGCTCCAACGTGTTGTTAGGGGGTATAGATATATCCCACGGAAAAAAACAACAAGACAGACCCTCGCAGCCCGAAGGGGCGTGACGGTGTGAAACGTCCGCTAACGGCCAGGAGGAGGCGACCCGCGGTGTCAAATGTTTGCCCGAAAGCGGTCTCACTCGCAGTTCGCCGCGCGACGCCTGCAGCGATCGGTCCCTGTGCGTCCATCTCAGGTACGTTGGCTCAGGCGTCGTACTCCATCGCAATGTCCTTGCCGGTGTGGTCCGGCATGAATGCTGCCGCCGCGAGACCCACCACCGCGCAAGCGGCGACGTAGACGGAGATTGCGAAGCCAGAGTGATATGTGGCGAGCAGGACTGTCGCGACAAGAGGTGCAGGGCCGCCGGCGATTACGGAGGCAAGCTGATAGCCCAACGAGGAGCCGCTGTAGCGCAATCGGGGGGTGAAGGCCTCGGCAATTAACGCAGCCTCCGCCCCATATTGCATTAAGACCGGGATGAACGACAGAACGATCGCGATGAATACGACCGATGGAATTGCAGTGTCGAGCATTGCGAAATACGGGAAGCCAAACAGACCTGTTGCAGCGGCACCAATTAGGTACGTCCTCTTGCGCCCGATACGGTCGGAGATGTGGCCCGACAGAGGGGTGCAAATGCACGCGAAAAAGGAGGCAACGATAACCGCGGTCAGAATGAAGTTTCGCGACATGTGCAACGCGCCCACTGCATACGCGAAGATGAACGTGCTAAAGATGTAAGAAGGTGCTTGCTCGGACATCCGCAGGGCTGCCGAAAGAACGATCTCTTTCGGTTGTTTGTTGAGGACCGCGATGATGGGCGCCCGCTCGATTTTCTCTCTATCCAACAGTTGCTGGAACACCGGCGTCTCAAGGATGCCGAGGCGAATCCATAGGCCGACACCCACCAGAATGATCGAGAGCGCGAATGGAATACGCCAGCCCCAAGTAGCGAACTGATCGCCCGACCAGATGCTGAAGGCCAGGATCGAAAGGTTCGCCAGTAACAGGCCGCACGGGGCCCCGAGTTGCGGCCAGGAGGCCACCAAGCCGCGCTGCCCATTGTGACGCGCCCATTCCATCGCCATCAGCACCGATCCGCCCCATTCACCACCGACGCCGATGCCCTGAATCATCCGCAGTGCTGTCAGGATCACCGCACCCCAGATCCCGATCGAATCATAGGTCGGTACGAATGCAACAAGGAAGGTTGCAATGCCCATACACAGAAGGGTGGCGATGAGCGTCGCCTTGCGGCCGATGCGATCGCCATAGTGGCCAAAGATCGCGGCACCCACAGGCCGTCCGAGGAAACCGACGAAATAGGTGCCGAATGCGGCGAGCGTCGCGGTTAGTGGATCTGCGTTAGGAAAGTAGAGCTTGCCAAAGATCAGCCCGGCGGCCGTGCCATAAATGAAGAAGTCATACCATTCGATGGTGGTGCCGATGGTTGAGGCGATGACCGCTTTGCGCAGCTGCGTGCTGTGATCGGACGCCGACAGCGTCCCGTGTGTAGCTATCGCAGCCATATGAGTTTCCTCGCGGCCGTTTTTTCGTCCCGGTTGCGAACTGGCCGTTTCCATCGGTGCAGCTCCTCGATTTCTGACCGGGGGATGCTTGTTGGTGGTTGCTCATATGCGGCGAGTTGAAGCCGTTGTCTTGATTTCAGTCATTCACCAGTCGACGTCAGGCACAACCAACTCGCAGCGATCCCATCGCCCCGATGCCCAAGAAGCGGTACCGGTACATCTGAATCGCAACCCGAAATGCTTCCATCGGGCTGAGTATCTTTCATCACCGTGAACTGAACATCCGACCATTCGGGTGGCACTCGGAGATCAACGTTGGGCTTACCGGGGACATTCCGGCCACTTCGAAATGTCCTCGAAACGAAGGGCAGCCAGCTGTCGAGTTGCCTCAGGTAGGAAGGCACACGCTGGCGTCCAAATGTCGCGGTGCTTCACCGATGACACCTAACGTCCGCGTTGAGCGACGCGCCGCTGTGTACTGAATGCTGGCACTTTATCCATTTCGCGTCTGCTCCGACGCGTTGTTAGGTGAAATGCTCGCCAACCCCAACGAACTCGTGCCAATACGCGCGCCAGGCACGCTCCACAACTGCGCCGTGCTCATGGCCAAGAGGAACTAGCGACGGGAGCGCAGCCAAAAAGTGCGCAATGGCTGATCTCTGCGCCTGGGACAACAAGGTGTATCGGGATTTTGCATGGTGCGACCGAGGATCCAAGGCGCCGATAGTACCGATCACTCGCATCGACCTAGCGTCGTAAGACTCGAAAACACTCAGCATCAACGCCGGAATGTAATAACGGAGACCTTCAGCATCGAGGTGTGCTACGCAATCCCTTTCGAGCTCAGCAAATGCCACTCCTGACCAGTCGTCAGTGACCTCTCCTCTCGGCAAAGCCGCGAAGTCATGGGACGTGACATCTCCGTAGCGGTCAATGACTTCAGCCTGTCTCAAACTGAGTCCCTTGCCGAGAACAACGCCGGCAAACGCAGCGCGGATCTTTGCTTCGACGCTCGCGACAACCTCAGACCGATCGGCCATGGCACCTAACGTCCGCGTTGAGCGACGCGCTGCTGTGTATTGGATGCAGGCACTTTATCCATCTCGCGTTCGCTCCAACGCGTTGTTAGGCCTCGATGGCTCGCCGGCAGACGACGCACGACGTAGGCCACTCCACTTCATCAATGGAAAGCCGCGATTGGTCAATGCGGTAAAGATGATAAAGCCCCAAAGCAGGAGTAACGCCGAGACCAGGACCGAGAACTTCAGCCTGTGATCTCGAAGCGGCCCATCCCAAAAGCAGCTGTAACTCTCATGACTAGAAAAGACGGCAGGACAACCCGGGGGCATTTGTAACGCGACCGCTGGGCTCACCTCTGCTATTGGGTCAGACCCGAGATAGTGAACGATCGCTAAGAACAGAACCATCATGCCAAGGAAGCTCACGATCTGAAGCACGTGCCAGCGGTAAGTTGAAGTGATCATCGAGGCCTAACGTCCGCGTTGAGCGACGCGCTGCTGAGTAGTGGATGCTGGCACTTTATCCATCTCGCGCTCGCTCCAACGCGTTGTTAGACCGCATCCGAGGCCAATAACCTCACGAGAATCATTGAGCGAACACAGTTAGGGCGAGCGCTTGGAATACCAAGGCGATTACCGAAAGGACAGTGCGAATCGAGTGAATGTGCTCCCATCGGACCCAGAGCTGAGAGAAGTCAGGTGGAGGTGCGTCGCTGTTCCATGTCATGAGCCGTCGGTTGATAGGAATGTTGACGGCTCTCGTCAGCCCGGCTGCAACCAGCAAGCTAAGCGACGCCGGCACCAGTAGCCAGTACGCGAGGATGGGCCCGTGAACCCGAAGAAGCACGGTCCAAGTGAGCGTGCCAATCACCGCAGCAAGCACGAGGGGCGGCATCATGCGCTGAAATATCTGATGAATGACCTGCTGAAGTTGAATGAAGCTGCCCGGAGTGAGGCGGGTCGAGGCGCGAGAGACGCCGGCACGATGCCCAAGGAAAATTCCGGCGATCAGGCCGGTCGAGACGAGCGCGATCAGTTGGGCGGCAGTCAGTGCAGTCATCAGACGTTTCTCCCTTGTATACAAGGCCGACTTTCGAATCGATGCGGTCTAACGTCCCGGCTCAGCGGCCGGCTGCTGTGTATTGGATGCTGGCACTTTATCCCTCCCCGGACCGCTGCAGCCGGTTGTTAGGCGTCGAAGCGACGGACGTGTGGCGTGTGAGGCCTGAGCTGCTCGGGATCAGGCAGTTCATGCGGCGTTTCTACGCGGTCAATCGACCAGACATCGATTCCAGCCAACATACCGGCACGCAAGAACACGTACGCCCCGCAAAGGTTACCGCGGTCGGTAAACCAGCAGTAGTCAGAAACCACCTGCATCTTAGAACGAGGCAACGGAGTCACACCGTCAACGCTGATATCGACGCTGGCACATCCGCACCCACAGCGTGAAATGACGCGAGCTCTTTCTACTTGAGGCAAAGCCGCCGCTGCGCGCGCGTCGCCGTGTTCAAGCATCCACACTACAAACGCCGTTTCCTTTGCGCTCAGAGGACGGTCTTCCGGACTGACGCGAGGGGTTGGCACGATGTCGGATCTCGACGCCTAACGTCCCGGCTCAGCGGCCGGCTGGTGTGTACTGGATGCTGGCACTTTATCCCGCTCCGGACCGCTGCAGCCGGTTGTTAGACGGTACGATTACACACGCTCTTTGACGGTCCACGCAAAGCGATCCTTGAAATCCACGAAGCAGCTCTCGCAGATCCATCGGTACTCGTCCTCGGTGCAATAGCCCTCACGCAGGGTGTCGGGAACGTCCTCGGCCATGAACTTGGCGCCGCAAAATTCGCAGTGGTCGTGATCCCAGTTTGGATTGTGCTGATACCGCCGATACGGGCTTCGTACGAGCGCGGCGCCCTGGAGATACTGCTGTTGTCCCTGCAACCGCCAGTCGGTGTCCTCAACCATGGGACTCGTGCCGCCTAACTATTAATTATGGGACGCATTGTTGTTCCCATATTGCCCTCGATTTGTCCAATAATCTGCCAACCCGTCTCTGAAGTTCCTGATTGACCTAATGTATTCGCGGTGGGCGTTCCCGTAACACTCCGGGAAGTTCTGCGACAGGCCTAGGGGTTGGGGTAAAGTTTTGACGATGACGACACAGATTCACGCCGATCGCAGCCAGCGGGCACTGGTGCACGGTTCCCGTTTGCCCTGGGTGGTCTCACCCGAGCCGGGCGTCGAGCGGCGCATGCTCGAGCGCATGGGTGATGAAGTGGCGTTGGCTTCGACCATCGTGCGTTACGCGCCGGGGAGCTTCTTCAGTCCCCATACCCACGCGCTGGGCGAGGAGTTCATCGTATTGGACGGCATATTTTCCGACGAAGAGGGCGATTACCCGCCCGGTACCTACGTGCGCAATCCCCCGGGTTCAAAGCACGCGCCGTTCAGCCGCGATGGCTGCGTCATCTTCGTGAAGCTGCGGCAGATGCAAACCGACGAAGTCGAGAGCGTCAGGCTTTATGCGAAGGATCGCGAGTGGACTGAGGTGACAAGTGGATATGAGCGTGCACCGCTTTATTCAAATGGGCGCACCAGCGTTTGGCTCGAGCGGGCGACACCAGGCGGGCGAGTGCCGCCGCGTTCGGTGCCGGGAGGAGAGGAGGTGTTCGTGCTGACTGGCACGCTACAGGTGCTCGAGCCCGATCGGCCAGTGCTCGAGGCTTGGAGCTGGCTGCGGCAGCCCGGCGACCGGCATCCCGAATTCGCCAGCGAAACAGGCGCTCTGTGGTGGGTAAAACGCGGACACCTGCCCTAGGGTTTGCAGGAGAGATTGATGCACAAGAGCAAGCTGGCGGGTTTCATCATCGACTGCAAGACCGACGATCTCGATGCGGCGGCGGCGTTCTGGGGCGCGGCGCTCGGAATGAAGGTCGGTCGCACCGACGATCCGGACGATGAAGGCTATGCGCGCTTGCGTGATCAGCAGAATGAGCTCCATATCGAGGTCCAGAAAGTCGCGCACCCGAGCCGCGTGCACATCGACATTGAAACCGATGACATCGACGCGGAAGTCGCACGGTTGGAGGAGCTCGGTGCGCGGCGCATCGAGAAGATCAAGCGCTGGTACGTGATGGAAGCACCGACCGGGCAGCGGTTCTGCGTCGTGCGCAAGTCATCGCCTCACTTCGATGCGAAAGCGACGACCTGGAAGTGATCCGCTTCAGAGGATGTAGCGGCTCAGATCCTCATCCTTCGCGAGTTCACCGAGATGCTCATCGACGTACTTGCCGTCGATGAGAAGATTCTCCCCCCTGCGATCGGCCGCATCGAATGACACCACCTCGAGCAACCGTTCCATCATGGTATGCAGCCGGCGTGCGCCGATATTCTCCGTGCGCTCGTTGACCTGATACGCGATCTCCGCGATCCGTCGCACTCCGCTGGGATCAAAACGTATTTCCAATCCTTCCGTCGCCAGGAGCGCGCTGTACTGGGCGCAGAGGGATGCATCGGGCTCGGTGAGGATACGCACAAAATCCTCGACCTTGAGTGCCAGCAGCTCCACCCGGATCGGCAATCGGCCCTGCAGCTCCGGAATCAGATCGGACGGCTTCGACATGTGGAAAGCGCCCGACGCTATGAACAGGATGTGGTCGGTTTTCACCATGCCGTACTTGGTGGTGACGGTGCTGCCCTCGATGAGCGGCAGCAGATCACGCTGCACGCCTTCGCGTGACACATCGGCACCGACGCTCTCCTGCCTGCGCGCAAGCTTGTCCATCTCGTCGATGAAGACAATGCCGTTCTGCTCCGCTGCGTTCACGGCCTGTGATTTGAGCTCCTCTTCATTGATCATCTTGGCCGCTTCTTCGTCGGTGAGCAGTTTCAGAGCTTCCTTCACCTTCACTTTGCGGGTGCGCGTGCGCCCGCCGCCGATGTTCTGGAACATCGACTGGAGCTGCTGTGTCATCTCCTCCATTCCCGGCGGCGCCATGATTTCGACGCCGATCGGCATGGAGCGCAGCTCGACCTCGATTTCGCGTTCATCCAGGCCGCCTTCGCGCAACATCTTGCGGAATTTCTGGCGTGTCTCGGCATCTCGCGGTGGGCTCGGCTCGTCGGTCGAGAAGCCCATCTGTCGCGGGCGCGGCAGCAGGATATCGAGCACGCGGTCTTCCGCGGCATCCTGCGCCCGGTCGCGCAGCTTGCTGACTTCCTGCTCGCGAGTCATCTTCACCGAGATATCGACCAGGTCCTTCACGATCGAATCAACGTCGCGACCCACGTAGCCCACCTCCGTGAACTTGGTGGCCTCGACCTTCACGAACGGCGCGTTGGCGAGTTTCGCCAGGCGACGCGCGATCTCGGTCTTGCCGACCCCGGTCGGGCCGATCATCAGGATGTTTTTCGGCGTGATTTCCTGGCGGAGCGGTTCCGGCACCTGCAGGCGGCGCCAGCGGTTACGCAATGCAATGGCGACCGCGCGCTTGGCGGCTTCCTGCCCGACGATGTGCTTGTCGAGCTCCTGGACGATTTCCCGCGGAGTCATGTTCGACATCAGTCGGCCTTCAATTCCTCGATGGTGAGATTGCGATTGGTGTAGATGCAGATATCGGCGGCGATGTTGAGCGCTTTCTCGACGATCTCGCGTGCGCTCAACTTGCTGTCCTCGAGCAGCGCTCGTGCAGCAGATTGCGCGTAGGGGCCGCCGGATCCTATGGCCATCAATTGCAGTTCGGGCTCGATCACATCGCCGTTGCCGGAGATGATGAACGAGCTTTGCGCATCAGCGACGCACAGGAGCGCCTCGAGCCGCCGCAGGTATCGATCCGTGCGCCAGTCCTTCGCCAGCTCGATCGCGGCGCGCGTGAGGTTGCCGTACTTCTCGAGCTTGCCTTCGAAGCGCTCGAAGAGCGTGAATGCGTCTGCAGTGCCGCCTGCAAAACCCGCCAGGACCTTGTTCTGGTAGAGCCGGCGCACCTTGCGCGCATTGCTCTTCATCACCGTCGAGCCGATCGTCACCTGGCCATCGCCGCCCATCGCCACCACGCCGTCGCGTCGCACGGAGAGAATCGTGGTTCCATGAAAATTGGCAGCTTCGGTCATCGGTGAAAAGCTCCTCGCCGCGGAGTGCGGCGCGCGACGGGATATCAGCGAGTACGTTTGCGTCGCGCGCGCGGGTGTGAGGCGTCGTATATACGCGCCAGGTGCTGGAAATCAAGATGCGTATACACCTGCGTCGTACTGATATTGGCGTGACCGAGAAGTTCCTGCACGCCGCGGAGGTTCCCACTCGATTCGAGCAGGTGGGTGGCAAAGGAATGGCGGAACAGATGCGGGTGGGTCTTGACGCCGAGGCCGGAGCGACGCGCCCAGTGGTCGATGCGCAGTTGCACTGCGCGGGCGCCGATGCGCTGCCCGTTACGACCGACGAAAAGCGCAGACTCATCGACCGCCGCAATAGCGGCGCGCTCCTTGAGCCAGGCTTTGATCGCATCGACAGCGAATCGACCGATCGGCAGGATCCTCGCCTTGTCGCCCTTGCCGGTGACCCGCAGCGTGCGATCGGCGAGGTCAACGGCCGTCAAGTCGAGCGAGATCAGTTCCTGTAATCGAAGTCCCGACGAGTAGAGCAGCTCCATCATCGCCTTGTCGCGCACTCCCAGTCCGTCGGCGGTGCGAAAGTCCAGCAGCTTCGACATCTGGTCCGCATCGAGCGTGTGTGGCAGACGCTTGGCGCCTTTGGGGGCGCGCACTTCCATCGCCGGGTTACTTTTCAGCACACCTTCGCGGATCAGGAAGTTGAGAAAAGTTCGGACTGCGGAGAGCTGGCGCTGAATGCTGCGCGGGGAGAGGCCTCGCGCGTGCTGTTTCGCGGCGAACACGCGCACGTACTGGCTGTCGAGCGCTTTCCAGTCCGCCACCTTCTGCGTGTCACAGAATGCAACGAGCGCGGCCAGGTCGCGTGCGTAGCTCGAGGCTGTCAGTCCACTCAGCCTGCGCTCGAGACGCAGATGCTTGATGAATCGCTCAGTCAGGCCAAGCGCGCCGGCGTTCATCCGAACCGTGCGAGCGCCTCGCGGATGTGATCGCCGATGCGGCCGAGGAAATCGGTGCTCATGGTCGGGTGGAAGCGGTCCGAATCGCTGCTGCCGACGGCGAGGAAGCCGAGCTCGGCGTGCGGACCGAGCGGTGCCAGTGCGACCGAGCCGATCTCGATGTTTCCGGCGCCGAAGAGGTAATCGCGTTGCGCATCGCGCACCTGGCCGCAGCGCGGCTTGGCGCTGGTGAGGAAGGTGTCGAACATCTTGAGATCGGCGTGCTCGCGCGCCAGCAGCCGCAGGAACCGCCCTTCCAGTGCCTTGAGCTCGGGGAGCGGTGCCACGAACAGCACCAGCACCGCGTGCATCGCTTCGAAATCTTCGCGCAACGAAGCCTCGATCGCGGTCACCGTCTCGGCCATGTTGCGGGCACGGATCAAGCGCCGATCGAAGCGATAGATCTTGTCGGTGAGTGCTTCGTTGGCGCGCGCGACATCGATCAACTCCTTGAGCTTGCGCTCGAGTCCCTGGTTGCGTTCTCGCAGCACATCCACCTGGCGCTCGACGAGCGAAATCGTCTGGCCTGAATTACGTGCGTGCGGAAGTCGCAGGCGCGCGAGCAAGGCGCTGTTGCGTTCGAAGAAATCCGGATAGGTCTGCAGGTATTGCCCCACCGTGTCGTCGTTGATGGCCTCGCTCTTCACTCCCCGCGCCGGCTGTGTGCTCATCGTAGTGTCATCCCCTTGCGTTTATTGATCAGACTTCAACCCGGCCTTCGTAGGCCGTCTCGGTCGGTCCCGTGAGCCAGATGTGCTCGCCGTCACCGGCCCAGCTCACGATGAGCCGGCCGCCGCGCACATTGACTTCAACTTCCTCCCCCAGCAAACCATGGCGCCGGCCAACGGCCACCGCGGCGCAAGCGCCGGTTCCACAGGCGAGTGTCTCGCCGGTGCCGCGCTCGTGGACCCGCAAGCGGATCTGCTTCGGGCTCACCACTTCCATGAATTCGACATTGGTGCGATTCGGGAAGCGGCTGTGATTCTCTACGGCGGGGCCCAGCCTGTCCACGGGCGCGCTGTCGACCGAGGTGACGCGGATCACCGCGTGCGGGTTGCCGATCGACACGGCGCCGATCTCGATTTCGCTGCCCGCCACCTGCAGCGGATAGATGTACGCCTCGCCACTCGCTTCGAAGGGCAGAGAGCGCGGCTCGAAATTCGGCACGCCCATGTCGACGGACACGAGGCCATCGTCGCGCACGCGTGCACGCACCAGGCCGCCGGGGCTGTCCATCATGATTTCGCCCGGCCCGAGTTTTGAGCGACGGGCGATCAGGGCGGCGATGCAGCGGGCACCATTGCCGCATTGCTCGACCTCGCGGCCGTCGGCATTGACGATGCGGTAGTAGACACGGGTGTCCGCGCGACGCGGCGGCTCGAGAATCAGGGCCTGATCAAAACCGATGCCGGTGTGGCGGCGGGCCAGCTTGCGGAAGGTTTCAGCGTCGGGAAGCGGGCCGCGCGGAGCCTCGAAGATCATGAAGTCGTTGCCGAGTCCATGCATCTTCACGAAGTCAATCTGCATGCGGCGAGGATACCTCAAGTGCCGCCCGCTCTCGATAGAGGCACCGGTCCATCACGACGAACATTCCTGCCGCGCGGGCACGTTCAGCTGCCGGTTCATTGATGACCCCGAGCTGAAGCCATAACGCTTTCAGCCCGAGGCGAATGCAGTCATCGACGATCGCGGGCACCGCCAGCGGTTGCCGGAACACATCAACAATATCGATCGCCTCGCCGGGCTTGAGCGAGGCCTTGGCGGCGGCGAGATCGGGCACCGCTTTCTCGCCGAGTACCGTCTCGCAGGTTGGATTGACGGGAATGACCCGATAGCCGTAGCCCTGCAGATGACGCGCGACGCCAAAGCTTGGTCGCGCCGGATTAGGTGAAAGACCGACCATCGCGATGATGCGGGCGGCGCGCAGGAGTTGCTCAATCTCGGCCCGAGAAGGGTTCTGAAACGCCATACAATTGACTCCATGTACTCCGATCTACGCGACTTTCTCCACCAGCTCGAGTCACGCGGCGAGCTCAAGCGCATCCAGGCGGCGGTGAGCCCGCGACTTGAAATGACCGAGATCTGCCGCCGAACGCTCGCCCAGGGCGGGCCGGCACTGCTATTCGAGCGGCCGCAAGGATACGACGTTCCCGTGCTCGGAAACCTCTTCGGCACTGTAGGGCGCGTGGCGCTCGCGCTCGGGCAGGAATCCGTCGCGGACCTGCGTGAGGTTGGAAAGCTGCTCGCATACCTGCGAGAGCCGGAGCCACCGAAGGGATTGCGAGACGCATGGGAGAAGCTCCCGGTACTGCGCAAGGTGCTCGACATGGCGCCGAAGGAAGTGCGCTCGGGCGCGTGCCAGAGCGTTCAACTGGAAAGCGCCGCGGTGGACCTTGCACGCTGGCCGATCCAGACGTGTTGGCCGGAGGATGTAGCGCCCTTGATTACCTGGGGTCTCGTCGTGACGCGCGGACCGAACCGGGATCGTCAGAATCTTGGCATCTACCGCCAGCAGGTGATCGGGCGCAATCGGCTCATCATGCGCTGGCTCGCGCACCGGGGCGGTGCGCTCGATTTTCGCGATTGGCAGATCGCCCACCCTGGCGAGCTGTTTCCCGTCGCCGTGGTCCTCGGTGCCGACCCCGCGACGACGCTCGCCGCCGTGACGCCGGTGCCCGATACGCTCTCCGAATATGCATTCGCGGGTCTCCTGCGTGGCAGTCGCACCGAGCTGGTGAAATGCCTGAGCCACGACCTGCAGGTTCCGGTAAATGCCGAAATCGTGCTGGAGGGCTTCATCTGCCCGGGTGACAACGCGCCCGAAGGTCCCTTCGGAGATCACACCGGCTACTACAACGAGGTCGAGGAATTCCCGGTGCTCACGGTCGAGCGCATCACGCATCGCGAACAGCCGCTCTATCACAGCACCTACACCGGGCGACCACCCGATGAGCCGTCGATCCTCGGGCTCGCGCTCAACGAAGTGTTCGTGCCACTGCTGCAAAAGCAGTTTCCCGAGGTCGCCGACTTCTACCTGCCGCCGGAGGGCTGCTCCTACCGTCTCGCGGTCGTGACCATCCGCAAGCAATACCCCGGTCACGCGCGGCGCGTGATGATGGGCGTGTGGGGATATCTCAAGCAGTTCATGTACACGAAATTCGTGATCGTCACGGACGATGACGTGGATGCGCGCAACTGGAAGGACGTGATCTGGGCCATGACGACGCGCATGGACCCGGCGCGCGACACGGTGATCGTGGAGCACACACCGATCGACTACCTCGACTTCGCTTCGCCGGTGTCGGGGCTCGGCTCCAAGATCGGTTTCGATGCCACCAACAAGTGGCCCGGCGAGACGAGCCGCACCTGGGGACGGCCGATCACGATGTCGCGCGAGGTGATCGCGAAGATCGATGCCCTGTGGGGCGAGCTCGGCATCGCCCGGCCGTGAACCCGGCTGACCAACCGCTGCATCATGTCACGCTGATGCCGGAAGGGCGCACGTTCAGCGTGCGCCCCAACGAGTCGATCCTCGACGCGGCGCTGAACCTCGGTATCAATCTGCCGCACAGCTGCAAAGGCGGCAGCTGCTCTTCCTGTCGCGCGAAGATCCTGTCGGGCTCGATTCAATATCCGTTCGGGCAACCGCTCGGCATTACGGCTGAAGAAGTGAAGCAGGGCTACGCGCTTCTGTGCGAAGCACGCCCGACCAGCAACGTCAGCGTCAACATCCGCGAGGTCCGGCTCGCGGATGACATCCAGATCAAGGACCTTCCCTGTCGCATCGCGCGCAAGGAACTGCTGGCACCCGATGTGATGGCGCTCTATCTGCAGTTGCCGGCGATCGAGGCGTTCCATTACCTGCCGGGTCAGTATCTCGATGTCATGTTGACGGGCGAGCGGCGCCGCAGTTTTTCGATCGCGAGCCCGCCGCACGACAGCCGTCCGCTCGAACTCCACGTCAGACGTGCGCCGGGCGGTGAGTTCACGCAGCGGGTGTTCGCGGATATCGAGGATCGATCGCTGCTGCGCATCGAAGGGCCGCTCGGCCAGTTCTGCTATGGCTTCGGTCCTGGGCACGACGCGAAGACGCCGGCGCTCCTGATCGGCGGTGGCACCGGGTTCGCGCCGCTCAAGTCGATCATCAGGCATGTCCTGGAGAAAGGCCTGTCGCGGAGCCTGCATCTCTTCTGGGGCGCGAGGAAACTCGCCGACCTCTACCAGCACGAGCTCGTGCAGCAGTGGACGAAGGCCTACCCAACTCTTCGCTACACGCCGGTACTGTCGGACCTCGAGGCCGAGGATTCGTGGCCAGGCCGGCGCGGGCTCGTGCACGAAAGCGTATTCGATGCGTATCCCGACATGAGGGGCATGGAGATTTACACGAGCGGCCCGCCGGCGCTCGTGGAAGCGATCAAGAGCGGCGCGCTGGAACGGGGATTACCCCGGGAGCGCCTGCACTTCGACTCCTTCGAGTACTCACCGGATGCGCTCGCGAAGATGCGTGAGCGGGGGTGAAGTCACGAGAAGCGCTCAGGTGCGCCAGCCACCACCGTCGGCGCGGATCTGCGTGCGACGCAGCTTGATCTTGGGCAGATTCGCTTTGCGGCCGATGGCCATGGCGAGGCCGTCGTGCAATACACGGGCGGCGTGCTCCTTCTCGCCCAGCTCATCGAGGAGAGTCCCGAGCAACTGATACGTCACCGGATCGCGCCGGATCATCAGGCTGGTCTCGAGATAACTGCGTGCCTTGCCATAAAGCTCCGCGCGCATGCTGAGCCGCGCGCAGCTCACGAGCAGCACCGGGTCCTCGCGCCGTGAGCGCAGCCACTTCTCGGCGCTTGCGAGAGGTTCGAGCGGGTTGGGCAACTCCAGCTCGCCGTAAAGTGCCGCCAGCGCGTCGTTCCATTCATCGTCGAGGAAGTCTCTCAGGACCTTCTCCGCGGCGGCATGATTGCGGCACTTCATTGCGCCACGCGCGTACGCGAGCAGGATGTCCGGGCGGCGCGTGGCGGGCTTGGAGGCATCATTCCAGGCGCGATCCAGCCGCTCGGCATCGCCACTCTCGGCCGCGACCCGCAACATCTCGAGGTAGGCCTGATCCATCAGCTCATCGACCGCAGCGGCGCGAACGCCGCGCGCCCCGCGCAGCTTCGATTCGAGGGCACGCAACTTTTCGAACTCGCCCGACTGCCGATACAGCCGCGCGAGCAGCAGCAGGCCACGCGGGTTCTGGTGACCGGACGCATCGAGCTCCCGCAAAGTCTCGCGCGCGGCCTCGAACTGGCCGTTCTTGAGCTGCATTTCGGCTTGAGTGACGAGCACCGGCGCGATCTCGTCGGGCGCTGCCTCGCGCGCCATGCGCAGCCATCCTGCGCGACGCTCGTGCGCGCCCTGCAGATCCGCGGCGCGCGCCGCGATCAGGTAGTTCGCCGCCGGCTGCACGTTGTCGCGCGCGCTGCGCGTGATCGTGATCTCCGCCGTCGGCCAGTTGCCCTCCGCAAGCTCGAGCACGCCGCGAGCCAGATCAAGGCGCGCACGGTGATCGCGCTTGGCTGCCTGCGCTTTGCGACGGACCTTGCGCATCCGCACCAGACTGACGAGGAGCCACAGCAGCAGGAACGTGGCGAGAATCAGCAGGACCAGCGTGACCACCGACATCTCGATGAGCACACCGAGGAAGCTGATCGCGACATATCCCGCATCGATGCGCAGCGCCGAGGCGATTGCAGCCGCGGCAATCAGCGCGCCGATCAGATATGCAGTGCGTCTCATGTACGGCCCCGTGTGCGCGCGTCATGAGCTTCGAGGAGCTTCAGCGACTGGGAGATATCAGGGAGTGCTGGCGTGATCGGGGCTTTGCCAAGCATCGCCAGCTCCTGGCGCAGATTGGCAACGCGGGCGTCCGCCGGGTCGAACACCTGCTCGAGCCACACGCGTGCCGCTGCCAGATTGGCCTTGTAGGCGCTCTCATCGCCACGAAGGGCGGCCAGGCGAGTCGCGAACAGCAGCAGCTGCATGTGCTCGCGCCTCACGTTCTGCTCTTCGAAGGAGACGAGCTCCACCGCGTCAGCGCCGATCCGGCGGATGCTGACCATGCCGACGAGCGATGCGCGGATCACTTGCCAGGCGCGGGCCAGCCCCGGCGGGGAGCCAGCGACCGGACGATCGGGCGAGTAGTCCTCCTGGATTGCTCCGAGCACCGGCAGAGAGCCCGCAATTTCCTCGGCGCTCGCCAGGCGTGCCGTAATACCTGGGAGGTCGGGCGGCACGACATTGCGCAACGCCTGGATCTCCGACGCGAGGGCGCGCCGCGTCGGGTTGAGTGACGGATCCTTGAGGGATTGCAGTCGCTCATCAGCCGCTTCCATCGCCGCAAGCGCCGATCCCCAGTCGCGGTCGAGTGTCAGGCGTCGGTTGGCGATTTCCAGGAGGTAGTGCGCCTCGGCATTGGTCCAGGCGCGTTGTGCTCCTTCGGTGCGATCACGCAGCTCGGCGAGCGAGTCGCCGAGCTCTGAAAGCCGGGGCCCCAGGGTGCCGAGCTCTTCCACCCGATTGGTATTGGCATCGAGGCGACCTGCCAGTGCGGCAAGCTCTTCGCGCAGCTTTGCATTGTCCGCAATCAACTGCGACTGCTGATCGCGAATGTCCGTGAGCGTTCGGCCGGCGCGCGATGCCTGCCAGATTGCGAACGCCGCGAAACCGATCGCGATGCAGGCCAGCAGCACGGCGAGCAGGCCACGTATCGAGACGCGTTCGAGCTTATTGCGATTCTCGTGGCGACGCTCCGCGTGGCGACGGTCGCCTTCCGCGGACGGCAAGGAGCCGTCGGGCGGTGAAACGGTTTGCTGATCCATGTGGAGAAGCGAAGGGGTCTTGGATGCGCGACTAGTATGACGCCGCGCTGCGGCCATTGCATCTCGCGCAAGCCGCAGGCGAGCCGCCTCGCGATCTCAACCGCGAAATCTGCGCAACACTTCCGTCGCCAGACGGCGACTAACCGGCAGATCATTCTCGATGCCACGCAGTCGCACCGAGTATTGACCCTCGCCAGAGCGTTCGATGGAGGCGATGTGCCGGACGGCCACCAGCGAGTTGCGGTGGATGCGCAGGAAGTCTGGATCGAATTCCTCTTCGAGGGATTTCAGGGACTCCTCGATGAGGTTTTCCCCGCCGCGGTGGCGCACCGTGATGTACTTCTGGTCGGCAAGGAAGTAGAGCACTTCTTCGATCGGGATCAGGAGCAGCTCGCCGCGGATGCGGACCGACAGATGTGTGCGGCGTTGCTTCGGGGCGGCGGCCTTGGCAATCGCCGCCAATTGCGGCTTCGTGAGCCGCGCCGCGCGCGTCAGCGTGTCGGCGAGCTTCTCGCGCCGAACTGGCTTCAGCAGGTAGCCGACCGCGCTGGTTTCGAAAGCCCGCAGTGCGTACTCGTCGTACGCAGTGATGAAGATGACCGCGGGCGGCTCATCGAGCTGCCCGAGATGGCGCGCCGCTTCGACGCCGTCCATTCCGGGCATGCGAATGTCCATCAACACCACGTCGGGCGCCAGGCGCACGGCGAGCGCGATGGCTTCAGCGCCATTGCCGGCCTCGCCGGCGAGCTCGCAGGCGTCGATTTCCTCCAGCAGCCGCTTCAGGCGCTCGCGGGCCGGTGGTTCGTCGTCGACGATCAAGACCCTCATTGAACCGCCACCTCGGCCGGATGCACGCGCGGGAACGTGAGCCTGACGATGTACTCACTGCCGCGATTCTCGACCTCCATCCGCGCTCGACCCTGGTAGGCGAGCTCCAGGCGCTCGCGGATGTTGTCGAGCGCGATGCGGTTGCCGCTGCGCGGGCTACTGCCGGGATCCTTGTGCACCGGGTTGGCGATCGAGAGCTCGAGCATGTCGCCATTGCGCTCGCCGCTGACGACGACGGTGCCGCCATCCGGCAACAGCTCGATACCGTGGTAGATCGCGTTCTCCAGCAACGGCTGAACCACCAGGCTCGGCACCAGCGTATCCATCGGCAGAGCCTGTACGTTCCACTTCACCTTGAGACGCGGCCCGAGCCGCAACTCCTCGATGCGCTGATAGAGGCGCGCGACTTCCAGCTCCTCCTTGAGAGGGATCTGGGTGCGCGTTTCGCGCAGGTTGGCCCTGAAGAGGTCCGCCAGGTCTTCGACTGCCTCCTCAGCCATGGCCGGGTTCGAGCGGGTGAGAGAGGCGATCGTGTTCATGCTGTTGAAGAGGAAGTGCGGGCGGATGCGCGCCTGGAGCGCATCGATACGCAGGCGCGCCCGGCTTTCCACCGTGCGCCGCCACTCGTGCGCAATGTAGAAGTATCGCAGCGCCAGGGCGCTCACGATGAAGGCGATGATCAGGTTGCGCAGCAGGAAATTCGCGTGACCGGTCGGGAACAGGCTCCCGACGCCGCTCTCGAGGCCACCGAACCACTGCTGCCCCAGCCAGAACGTGACCTCCGAAATGATCAGCGTCACCGCGAGCAGCAAGCCGAGCGACACGGCTGAGGCGCGTTGCACACTCATGCGTGCGAGCAGGGGGCGCGTGTAGCACAACGCTGCGGCGCTGCTGAGGCCTATCCAGAGCAGGAAGAGGGAGGTGCGCGCGAGGTCGATCCAGAACCCGTGCTTCAGCTCTTCGCGCGCGAGGGTGAGCACGAGGGCTACCAGTTCCGCGATCAACACGACGGCGAGCACCGTCTGCGTGGCGCAGAAGTCCGGCAGATAGAAAGAGGGCGCCGGTGCCGAAGGAGGGTCGGATACCGGGCGGTTCATGGCTCAGCCGGCCGCGGAACGTCCCGCAGCCCGCGCCTCATCGAAAAGCGCCGCCTTGAGGCGATACAGGCTCGAGATGTCCTCATCGCCGAATCCCTGCTCGATCAGGCGTCGGTAGTGCACCAGGGTCATTTCGATCACCGGCAACTGCACGCCACGGTTTGCGGCCATTTCACGGCAGATCTTGAGGTCCTTCTCGTGCAGGCGCACCCGGAACCCTGCAGGGAAGGTGCCGCGCACGATGTTCGGCGCGCGGTTGACGAAGTACCAGCTGGAACCCGCGCCCTTGCCCAGTGTGTCGATGAGCTTGTCGAGCGGCAGACCCTCGGCGCGCGCGAAGGCCATGGCTTCCGCGACGGCCTGGATCACGCCGGCGCACATGATCTGGTTGGTGGCCTTGGCCGCCTGACCCGCGCCACTCGGCCCCAGATGGGTGACGGTCTTGCCCAGGGCGCGAAGTACCGGCTGCGATCGCTCGAATGGAGCCGGCTCGCCGCCGACCATGATGGCGAGCGTTGCATCGCGTGCGCCTTCGACACCGCCACTGACGGGGCAATCGAGGAAGTCGATCCCTGCTGCAGACAGTTGCCGGGCGACTTCCCGCGCAGTGGCGGCGCTGACCGTCGAGCAATCGATCACCAATGCGCCGCGCGGCAGCGTCGGCGCCAGCGCGTCGATGACTTCGCGCACATCAGGGTCCGCCGACACGCACAGGACGACCGTATCGCAATGGCTGGTGAGGTCAGCAGGAGAGCGCACCGCTGCACACCCTGTTTCCCGTGCGAAGGCTTCGGCCTTCACGAAGGTGCGATTGAAAACCGCGGTGAGCAGACCGGCCTTGTGAAGATTGGCGGCCATGTATCGGCCCATGGCACCGAGCCCGATGAAGCCTACGCGCATGTCAGCGCTCCGGACGCGTGGATGGATGCTCAGCGCACGGAGAGGAGTCCGGGCGCTGCGCGGGCGGACACTCTAGCAGGCCCGCTGCAGGAACGTTGGTTGGGGCTCAGCTTCCGGCCTGACCGCAGACCGTATCCATGTCCTTGCGGGAGTTCAGGCGCGCCTCGTCGATTTCCTGCGAGGTGAGGTACTGCCGCTCGCCGTCCTTGCCGACGCGGTAGAGCTTCTGCGATTCGATGGCGACGCGGTAGCGTTCCTTGGCTTCCTTGCACTGATCCTCGCGCGACTTGCCAACGTCGTTCTGCACGGCCTTCGCTGCGTTCTGATCGGCGCGTTGCTGCGTTTCCTGGGCAGCAAGCTTGGCACGCTGGTCGCTCTCGGCTTGCAGGCGCGCGGCGATGGCGGCCGAATCGGAGCCATGCGTGGTAATGCCGACGACGCGCACTGCGTTTTCGACTTCCGGGCGATCGCTGTAGTGAACCCGGCCGTCGCTGTCGACCCAGCGGAATACGTCGGCTGACGCCACCATCGACAGGCCGGCCAGCAGCAAACCCCAGGTAATTCGCTTGAGCATTTTCCGATCCTCCAACTACCGGGGAGGATGTCTGCAACACGCTCGCTAGAGCGCGTTCGCGTCTGTCTCCCCGGTGCGAATTCGCACCGCGTGTCCGAGGTCCATCACGAAGATCTTGCCGTCGCCGATCTTGCCAGTGCGGGCGACAGCAGTGATCGATTCCAGGACCTGTTCAACCCGGTCGTCCGGCACCGCGAGCTCGATTTTCACCTTCGGCAGAAAGTCGACTACATATTCGGCGCCACGATACAGCTCAGTGTGGCCTTTCTGCCGTCCGAAACCTTTGACCTCGGTCACAGTGATTCCCTGAATGCCGAGTTCCGCAAGGCTTTGACGCACATCGTCGAGCTTGAACGGCTTAATGATCGCTGTGACCAGCTTCATAGTTTGACCTCGTGGAGCAGTGTGCCGCAGCGATCTCTCAACTCTACGGCGCCGCAGTTTAACAGTGGCCTTGGGGCCATGCCGCCCTCAGCGGGCGGCATGGCCAGTAAAGGTAAGTTGGATCAAGAGCTTAGCTTGTGTAAGCGCGCTCGCCGTGGGCCGTGATGTCGAGCCCTTCGCGCTCTTCTTCCTCGCTCACGCGCAGCCCTATCAAGACCTTCACGATCCAGAAAGCTACGAAGGCGACAACGGCCGTCCAGACAATTACGAGGCCCACCGCTTTGGCCTGGATGAGGAACTGCGCCCAGATGCCCGGGTAGCCGACCTTCACCGTGACCCAATCAGTCACGAGCCCAGGACCGCCGAGTTGCGGAGCATTAAAGATACCCGTGAGAAGCGCGCCCAGCGTGCCGCCCACCGCGTGGACGCCGAACACATCGAGCGAGTCGTCAGCCTTGATGAGCCTCTTGAGGCCAGTGACGCCCCACAGGCAGACCACACCAGCAGCAAGCCCGATGACAAACGCGCCGGGAATGCCGACGTTGCCAGCGGCCGGCGTGATCGCGACCAGACCCGCGACCGCGCCCGAAGCGGCGCCGAGCATCGAGGGCTTACCCTTGAAAATCCACTCCGCGAATATCCATGAGAGCACCGCACACGCCGTGGCGAGGTAGGTGTTCATGAAGGCGAGCGATGCGGACCCGTTGGCTTCGAGCGCCGAGCCCGCGTTGAACCCGAACCAGCCGAACCACAGAAGTGAGGCGCCCACCATCGTGAGCGTCAGGTTGTGGGGCGCCATCGATTCGCGCCCGAGACCGATGCGCTTGCCGAGCACGAAGGCGCCCACCAGGCCCGCGACTCCGGAATTGATGTGCACCACCGTGCCGCCCGCGAAGTCGAGTGCGCCCCATTGCCAGAGGAGTCCGGCCGTCGCATTCGTTGCGTCGACCACGTCCGGTGAGGTGTATGCGTCGGGTCCGGCCCAGAACCAGACCATGTGCGCGATCGGGCAGTAGCTGCAGGTGAACCAGATCGTCAGGAACAGGAGGATCGCGGAAAACTTGATGCGCTCCACGAGCGACCCCAGGATCAGGCAACAGGTGATGGCTGCAAAGGTGGCCTGGAACGCGACGAACACCAGTTCGTACATGGGCGTTCCCTTGCTGAACGTAGCGCCCAGCGAAAAGACGCCGCTGGCTGAATCGAAGGTACCTTTGAGGAACAGCCGGCTGAGTCCGCCGACGAACTCGTTGCCGGTCGTGAACGCAAGCGAGTAGCCGTACACGCACCACAACACCGTGATCAACGAGAAGCCGACGAAAACCTGCATCAAGACCGAGAGCATGTTCTTGGTGCGCACGAGGCCGCCGTAGAAGAGCGCCAATCCCGGAACCGACATCAACAGCACGAGTGCCGTTGAAGTCAGCATCCAGGCGGTATCGCCCTTGTTGGGTGAGGGCGGTGGCGCTGTCGCGGCCGCGTCCTGTGCAAAGCCGAGCGCCGGCAGCAACAGGACGGCCAGCGTCGCCAGGATCGGCAGCGTGAACCAGCGGCGCGACTGGCTGCGCACGCGTTGCAGCAGCTCGTGGCCGAAGAGCCGCGCGCCGGCGAATGTGGCCAGCGCCAGACCGATGACGGGCAGCCACAGGGCCGCCGGAAGTCGGAGAAGGTTAGGGTCTGTGGTTAGGTGTTGCACGGTTACTCCTCGTTTGCCGGTTCTGGTCATATGGCCGCCGCGCCGATTTCGTCGGTGCGAATGCGCACCACTTGCACGAGATCGAGCACGAAAATCTTTCCGTCGCCCTTCTGGCCGGTGCGGGCGACGTTGCCGATCGCTTCGATCACCGGCTCGAGCACCGCATCCTCGACCGCGACCTCGATCTTGGTGCGCGGCGCGAGGTCGATCGGGTACTCGGCGGAGCGGTAAAACTCGCGGTGCACCGGTTGTTGCCCCAGTCCAAGCACGTCGGTGACGGTCAGCCCCTGCAGGCCCAGGTCGGCAATCGCACGCCTCACGTCGTCGAGCTTGAATGGCTTGATGATCGCCGCCACGAGCTTCATGAATTTCTGTGCGGTCCGCGCAGATTCGACGCGGTGCTGATACCCCCTGAGCGCACTAAGCTGCGCGCAGCTCCCGATGCAGCTTCTATGCCATGGAAATTCAGTGCGCTCTGGGGTCGCTGAATCAGTCGCTTACCGGGGTTGCGGAGTCGTGCGCGCAGTGCCCGCACTGTTTTGGCGCGTCGATTCGCCCGCCGTGCATTGATCGGGAGCAGGACTTGACGGGCGATGAGCGTCTTTCGATGCTGCGTGGCCTCCTGTGAAAGGAACACTCATGGATCCGAAAATCATCGACGACCTGGCGCGACGCCTCGCGGGCTCGGTTCCGGAGAGCCTGCAGGCCCTCAAGCGCGATCTCGAAACCAATTTCAAATCGGTGCTGCAGTCGGGACTGGCGCGCCTCGACCTGGTGACCCGCACGGAATTCGATGTGCAGGCTGCGGTCCTGCGCCGCACTCGCGAGAAGATCGAAGCGCTCGAGGCACGGATCCGCGAGCTCGAGGCTGAAACCCAGAAGTAGCCGACCCTGACGCGACCGCGCGGCCATGGAGGGCTGCGAATGCTGGCAACGGTCCTGAGCCGCGCTCAGTACGGAATGGAAGCTCCGCAGGTGTGCGTCGAGGTACATCTCGGCGCCGGGCTCCCGTCCCTTTCCATCGTTGGGCTTCCCGAAGCGGTGGTCAAAGAGAGCAAGGATCGCGTGCGCTCGGCGCTCGCCACCGCACACTTTGAATTTCCTGCGGGCCGCATCACCGTCAACCTCGCTCCGGCCGATCTGCCCAAAGAAGGCGGACGATTCGATCTGCCGATCGCGCTCGGCGTATTGGTAGCGTCCGAGCAGATCCCGGCGCAAGCACTTGCCGCTTGCGAGTTCTACGGCGAGCTTTCATTGAGCGGCGAATTGCGAGCGGTGCGCGGCATGTTGCCGGCGGTCTGTCAGGCTGCCCGCCTGGCGCATCGAGTCATCCTGCCGAGAGCGAACCTCGACGAAGCGACCTTGGTACGAGAGGCGCGTATCGCACCTGCCGCGCATTTGCTCGAAGTGTGCGCACATATCACAGGACAGACACCCCTGGCATTCACCGTTGCGCCGGAGCGGACCCCGAACGGGACAGGGCTTGCCTATCCTGACCTAAGCGAAGTGCGCGGGCAGGCGCACGCCAAGCGCGCGGTCGAGATCGCGGCGGCAGGAGGCCACAGCCTGTTATTCGTGGGCCCGCCGGGCGCGGGCAAGAGCATGCTGGCGCATCGGCTGCCCGGCATTCTGCCGCCGATGACGGAGCGTGAGGCGCTCGAAAGCGCGACCGTGGCGTCGATCAGCGCGGCGGGGTTTCGGGTGCGTGACTGGGGCCGGCGCCCCTTCCGCGCACCCCATCACACCGCTTCCGCTCCAGCGCTGGTCGGCGGCGGATCGCACCCGCGGCCCGGCGAGATCTCGCTGGCGCATCACGGCGTGCTGTTCCTCGACGAGCTGCCCGAGTTTTCGTCGCGCGTGCTCGAGGCGCTGCGTGAACCGCTCGAGACCGGCAGCATCACAATCTCGCGGGCCGCGCGGCAAGCAGAATTCCCGGCACAGTTCCAGCTGGTAGCGGCGATGAACCCGTGCCCGTGCGGATATCGCGGCGATCGCGATGCCCGCTGCCGTTGCAGCGAGCTGCAGATCCAGCACTATCGTGCGCGAATCTCGGGTCCGCTGCTGGATCGAATCGATCTGCACGTCGAGATGCCGCGGCCGGAGGCTTCACACTTTCGAGTCGCGGCGCCCGGTGACGAGAGTGGCGTAGTGGCGAGGCGTGTCGCGCGGGCGCGAGCACTGCAAGGGATGCGGGGTGAAGCCATCAATGCGCATCTGCAGACCCGCGACCTGCAGAGGCACTGTGTTTTGGAGCGTGCGTCAGAGCGACTGCTCGAACATGCAATGCGCCGCCTCAACCTGTCGGCGCGCGCTCACGACCGGATTCTGAAAGTCGCTCGCACGATCGCTGATCTCGAACAAGCCGAGACGATACTCGAGCATCACCTGGCCGAAGCGATCCAGCTGCGGCGCGCAGAACGCGCGCCGGTGCAGACTTGAGGCGGCGGCGCGCATCGAAGCCACACGAGTCGCATATGCGCACGATAGATGCACGACGGGCGATGCAATGGTCCCGCGCTGGGCATTCCATCGCTGGCAACCTTGAGCGACCGGGACGTCTTGAGAATCAGAACAGGTGACGCAGTTCACGGCGGGAGGGTACGGGAGCGCCGCATTATGTCCGCGGGTGTGGGAGGTACGACCCGAGGGAGGCACATGGGTACCTGGATTCTGATATTGACCCTCTCAGGCAATGGAGCCGACGGCCTAGGGCCGGATACGAACGTTTCTTCTGTGAGTGGTTTTGTTTCTCAGGCGGCTTGCGAAAAGGCGGGTCGAGATTGGAAGCGATCCACGTCCCGTGAGATGAGGGCGGTCCATCGCTGCGTACTGAGCGACGAGAGAGGTAAGAGCCTCAACTGAGCAATCGGCGGCGTACTGCATTCATCGCGCACCTGCGCGGCGGCCCCGCTATCGAAGCGCGATCCTAGCGCGAGTGTTCGACCATGTAGTCGACGCCGAGGCGGATCACGTCGTCGGGAAGGTCGGCACGACCGCCCTTCGGCGGCATCAGGCCTTTGGTTCCCGTGAAACCCTCGATGGCGTGCATGTGCAGAATATCGACGCCCTTGGCGATGTGCGGAGCCCACGCGGCCTTGTCACCGAACTTGGGTGCGCCACCGATCCCCGCGCCATGACATGCGACGCAGGCGGCGTTGTAGACCTCTTCACCGGTCTTCGGCTGCGCCGCGGCCGCGGGCGCGCTACCCGATTCTTCCGTTGCTGCGAGTGCCGAGTTGTCCGCGCCGGCGACCGCAACCTGCGCAAACGGCTTCGTGCGTGCCTCGACGGCGCGCATGGCGAGGTCTTCGGCTCGCACGTGCTGCACCTGAGTCGCCGCGCCGACCATGCGTGCCATGACGAACAGCACGATCGCAATCGCGATCAGGATCCCGAGCACCAGGCTGAAGTGATTCATGAACTGGGCGTCGTGCTTCTCGCTCACGTTGGCACCGGAAATGATCGCCCGGGAAGCGGGCGCGCAAGTATAAGCGATTCCTTTCGACGCCTTAAACCCCTGAATGGACGGCAAAAGCAGCCGAGGCTATGATTCGCGCCCTTCCCATTCCGCGCGCTCGTAGCTCAGCTGGATAGAGTACTGCCCTCCGAAGGCAGGGGTCGTGGGTTCGAATCCCGCCGAGCGCGCCATCATCGTTGGGGTCCATTCCGATTACATCGGTAACGTTTCATTCCGGGCACATAGGTAGCACTTTTGTCTCGAAGGGATTCGGGACGCATTCGAAACGCCCTGCTTCGTGATCGAAGAAGCCTAAGTCATAGTGCATAAAGCTCACCAGCCAGATTATCTCCGCGACCTCCTCGATGCCGACGTTCTGTCCGGCGAACACCGCGCTTAGATTGATCTTACGGCGACCGATACACAGACGCCCGCGGCGTGGCGAGTCGACGAGGCGTACGTGCAGATTCGGGGCGGCTGGTCCTATCTCTGTCGCGCAGTGGGCAAACAAAGGTCTGACGATTGATTTGCCGCGGCGCAAAAGATTCACTGCAAACTCAATTTGCTTGAGCCAACGTTCGCCGTGCTCATCCGCCGAGAGCCATTGTCATGGCGACGAGCGCAACGCCAATGGCGACCAAAGCCAATCCAATTCGCAGCGCATGACTGCCAATCAAGCGGCCGTAGAGAAAGCCGGCGACAAACAACATCACGATGGCAATGCCATCGGTGGTTCGCAAAGCCAGCATTTTGTCTTGCATAAAAGCGAACGGAGCGATCATCGGGAGCGTGCTCAAGAACATGAGCAAAAAGATCCCGATCGCGCGTCGCCAATCGTCCCAATCAAGATGCACATGTTCCGGCGGCGCAGGTAGGTGTTTCAGTCGCTGATGCAGCGTTTCCAGTTCCTGCGGCTCCACAATAGGGGCCACCACTGATGGCAGCGAGTCCGCGATCAACTGCCGCGCCTTGGTCGAATCGCTGGCTGTCTGCACGGCGCGCAAGGTCACAAGTGCGGTGCGCTTTTCCGCCAGGCAATCCATGAGGTAGAGCACCGCATCGATGATTCCCCAGGCCACATTGCACCCCACGGCACCGACCAGCATCGCGTGCATTTCCTGGCGTCCGGCTGTGGCCACGCTGAGCGAGCCCACAAAGGCCAGTAGCATGACAATCGCGGTGAGGATTTCGGACACGCGATCGATCGGGTTCAGAGCGAGGATCGAGTCGTCGATTATCTTCTTTATCATAAGTGCCTCGTGCGCCCGATGCTTATGGAACTCTCTGGCTCACAATATCCAATCGATGAGCAGAAGCGGCAAGAAAGCGACACCAGCACGTCGCTCAGTTACCGACAGCGGGGTCGGCGCACGGTGCCGCCGTTTAGAAGGCCCCGGTCAGAAAAACCAGCAGCCCGGAGTAGCCAAAATCCATTTTGCCCTGGAAGTTCGTCTTGTCGATGCCCAAGTGTGACGAGTACTTGTCCCAGCCCGCGCCGATGCCGACGTGGTTGTTGTACATCCAGGTCGCGCGGACTCCCAGCTCCCACCAGTGGCCGTCGTAAGGGTTGGCCCTGTATTTGAAGAATTGCGCCGAGGCGTCGAGGAACCAGTGGGGCGCGACCGCCCAGCCGCCACGCAGACCGATGACCGGCAGCGGAGCAGGCAATGAACTCGACTTGCTTTGAAAACTTGCGGCTTGAACGGTGCCATCCGCAAGGGTGACAGTGGCGTCGCCGGAAATTCGTATCGTCTGCTCCGAGTAATGCACGCCCGCGGACGCTGCGATCTCGTAGGTGGGCTCGAGCATGAAGAGGTATTCGTAAGCGAGGGCGTAGACGGTGACTTTGTTCTCGGCGGTTGCCTGGGCCGCCGCCTTGAACGTGTAGTCACCCCACACGACGTCCTTGTCGAGGCTTCTCGTCCTCTTGACGTCGTCGTCGAAATACAGGAAGCGAACGTGGTGGCGCGGCAGAAAGCGCCACAGTGCGTCGGCGCGGATGCGGGTGGCGTCGCCGTTCGTGCCGAAGGTCCGGTTGAAGTCAACGTCCTGGCTGAAACCGGAGGCGGGACTGCTGGCCGTGCCGTTCAGGCTGGCGTTAAGATCCGTCGCCAGGACGAACGCACTCACATTGATGACGAATCGGTCGGTGAGCAGGTCCTGCGCTGGCGTCGCTTCCGCGCTGACCATGACCCCAGGCGACGAGGTCTGCGCCAGGCTCGCGGTGGCCCTGACCGCGCAGACGAGACCAGCAGACGCAAGCAACGCGAGCTTGATCGGTATTAGTGAAGGCATAACCCGGGCGGACTCCCTCTGCACCCGTTGGTACCGTTGTAGTTGCGATCCGCTTTGACCATGTGACCGTGGAGCCGAGTTGACGCAGCCTCCGCCACCAACGGAGGCGGCAAAGAACAGATTGACGATTTAGCCTTGGCGAACAATCATACCAATTCGAGGGCTTCAACCACGCGGACAACCGCGGCGTACCTTTGGGGCGCTCGCCCTGCTTTTCCCGTGTTCGCGTGCACGACTGCGGGCATTGGCGGCATTTTTGGGCCACAACGAGAGTGCGGTTCCCGCTGATGCAGGTCAGGCAATCTGTTCATGACAAGGGAAGACACCTGTGCTGGCCGAATGCGAGTTTCCTGTCGGCGCTCGTCGTCGGTATCGACTACCTTAGCCATTCCAGCGTCGCATGGGCTGCAGAAGCCACCGCCGACCTGATGCAGCCGAAGCAGTATCCGGCAGCCCAGGTCTTCACGTTTCTGTTCCTGATGCTCGGCCCGTTCAAGATCATCGGTCCCTTCTTGCAGATCGTGAAGGGAGCGGATGCGACGTTTGTGCGGCAGATCGCCGTGCGGTCGACCCTCTTTGCAACCCTCGTTCTACTAATCGCGGCAGTCCTCGGCCAGAGCGTCCTGACCAGTTACGGCATCCCATTACCCATTCTCGCTCTCTCCGGTGGGATCATTCTGTTGCTCGTCGCGCTGGGGCACGTCCTTCGTGAGTTCGCACCACCGAAGCCGCCTCGCGAAGTGACTTCGGAGCCGGCCTCGTCAGCAACCTTGAACATGGCTTTATCGCCGCTAGCCTTCCCGACGATTGTCACGCCGTACGGTATCGCCGCGCTCATCGTATTCCTTGCACTCAGTCCGAACCTGCAAGCTCGACTGGTCATCGGCGCCATCCTTTTGGCGATCATGCTGTTGAACCTGATCGTGATGCTGCTGGCCCCGCGCATGCGGCCGTGGATGGGCGCGTCGCTGCAGATCCTTGGCGCAGTTCTCAGCGTCATTCAAGTGGCACTGGGACTGCGAATCATCCTCTTCTCGGTCAAGGCGATGGGGATATTGTGAGGATGACCTTCCGCGCGCTGTGGCGTGCGGAATCATAGGCCAAGCGGCGCCTCGCGGACGACAGCGAGATCGACGTGATGCATGCTAGCGGACATGACGCACGTCGATCCTCCTCGAAGCGGGTGCGGGCGTCACGCTCCTCTTCCTATGACTCGATCGGTTACGCTTAGGCCTTGGCAGAACTCCATTCTCAGATTCCCTCGTTGAGTGACGCCGAGCCGACCGCTCAACTCGCACCGAAGCTCGGCCTGTTTCACGCCACGATGATCGTCATGGGTGGCGTCGTGGGCTCGGGAATCTTCATGAACCCATGGGCCTGTACAATGGAGATCGAAATCGGGGACTACGCGTAGACACGCGCACTGAACGAAGCAGGGTCCATGGCAAAGGGGATGGTCAAGAGCAAGGTTGACGACGCGGCGCTGGTGACCAGACGCCGCAGCCAGGTGCTCGGCGCCGCGATCGAGCTGTTCGGCAAGCGCGGCTACCATGCGACCGCGGTGAAGGGCATCGCGGAGCGCGCCGGCGTGAGCGCCGGCCTCGTCTACCAGTATTTCGGCGACAAGGAAGACATCCTGTTCCTGGCGCTGCAGACGGTGCTCGACACCTACAAGGAGCGAATCCCGCGCGCGACGGAGGGCATCGACGATCCTCTCAAGCGCTTCCGGGCAGCGGTGCACGCATACTGCCGCGTCATCGACGCGAATATCGAGGCGACGGTACTCGTCTACCGGGAAACCAAGTCACTGAGCCGCGCCCGCCGGGATGTCATCAAGCGCAAGGAGATCGAAACCAATGCGCTGATCGAGGCCCAGGTGCGCGACTGCATCAGGGCGGGCTTGTTCGAGAAGATCGACGCGGAGATGTTCACGTACCAGATCGTGATGATCGCGCACGCCTGGGCGCTCAAGGCGTGGCACTTCGCCGGCATGATGACCGTCGACCAATACGTCGACCGCAATCTCGCGCTGCTGCTGCATCCGGTGCTCACGGAACGCGGCCGGCACGAGGGCCTGCGCCTGGTCGCGGCATCCCATTGACCTCAACCGGTCGGCTCGCTGCGCTCGGCGGGCTCAGTCGCCCTGGAATGCGGGACGCTGTTTCTCCACGAAGGCGCGATACGCGCGCCCGAAGTCCTGAGTCTGCATGCAGATCGACTGGGCCTGTGCTTCGGCTTCGATGGATTCGTCGATGCCCATGCTCCATTCCTGATGGATGCACTTCTTGGTCATCGCATGCGCGAAGGTCGGCCCCTCGGCGAGCGACCTGGCGAGTGCCTGCGCCTCCGCAAGCACCGCGTCCGGCGCGCAGATCTTGTTGAAGAAGCCCCAGCGCTCCGCCTCCTGCCCATCCATCGCGCGCCCCGTGTAGAGCAGCTCGGCCGCCCGGCCCGCGCCCACGATCCTGGGCAGCAGGTTGCAGGCACCCATATCCGCGCCCGCCAGGCCCACGCGAACGAACAGGAACGCGACCTTGCTCACGGCGGTGCCGAAACGGAGGTCCGACGCCATTGCGACGATCGCGCCTGCGCCGGCGCAGACGCCGTCGACCGCGGCCACGATCGGCTGCGGACAAGCGCGCATCGCCTTGACCAGGTCTCCGGTCATGCGGCAGAAGGCGAGCAGTCCGCCCATGTCGCCGCCATCCTGCATCTGCACCAGCGGTCCGATGATCTCGTGCACGTCGCCGCCCGAGCAGAAATTGCCGCCGGCGCCCGCGATCACGACGGCCTTCACCTGCGGGGCATACGTGAGATTGCGGAACGTGTCGCGCAGCTCCGCGTAGGACTCGAAGGTGAGCGGGTTCTTGCGCTCCGGCCGATTCAGGGTGACGGTGGCCACCTTGCCGTCCAGTTGCCACGCAAAATGCCGCGGCTTGAAGCTGGCGAAATCGACGCCCGCGGGTGCGAAGAAGTCTTGCGTTCTCATGTTCCGGATCCTTTCGATCAATAGGTGTGGCGGAGGCGGCGGAGCGGATCTCAGCCGGCCATCGTGAGCCCTCCGCTCACGCTCAGCACCTGGCCAGTCACATACTCGGACCGGGCGCACGCGAAGAAGAAGATCGCATCCGCGATCTCCTGTGGCGTGGCCACGCGGCGCAGCGGTATCGCCTTGACGAAGGCTTCCTTCAGCTTGTCGGGGACGGCCTGCCACAGCGGCGTGTCGGTCGGCCCCGGGCAAACGCAGTTGACGTTGACGCCGAAGCGCGCGGCTTCGCGGGCCAGGCTCTTGGTGAAGGCGATGAGACCGCCCTTGGCCGCGGCGTACACCGTCTCACCCAGGCTTCCGACCCGCCCGGCATCGCTCGACACATTGATGATCCTCCCGGTGCGAGCCTCGAACATGGGCGGCAGCAGCGCATGGGTCAGACGGATCGGCCCCATCAGGTTGACCTCCATCACACGCTCCCAGAAGTCGGGCGTGTTCTCCACGAAAGGCTCGGTCTTGCCCCAACCGGCGCCGTTGACCAGGATGTCCACGCGGCCGGCGCGCTCGAGCGTCTCGCGGGCAAAAGCTGCGACCGACTCGGTGCTGGTTACATCGAGTCGGAGGAACTCCGCGGCGAGACCGGCCGCCTTGGCTTCGCGCCAGGCTTCCTCGCCGCGCAGCTTGTCGATGTCAGCCAGGAACACACGGGCTTCAGCTCGCGCGAGCTCGAATGCCGTCGCCTTGCCAATGCCGGACGCAGCGCCCGTGACCACCGCAGTTTTGCCCTTCAGGTTCATGTTCACTCCTCAACTGGCGAGCTCACGTCGCGGGGCGCGGCTCAGAAAAGCCTGCACGCGCTCGCGGGTGGATGCCTCGCCATAAAGCCGGCGCGAGATCGCGATTTCCTCCGCGAATCCATCGCGGCGCGGGTCGCCCGCCGCTGCGATGCAGGCCTTGCAGCCCGCCAGCGCGCTCGCCGGCAGCTCTGCGAGTTCCTGTGCTTTGCGGGCCGCTTGCGCCGCGATCTCGCTTCCCGGAATGGCCCACTGCACGAGGCCGAGCGCTGCGGCTGCCTCACCGTCGACGATCTCGCAGCCCAGGATCAGGCGTGATGCCGTTGCCCGGCCTGCCAGGCGCGTCAACCGCTGCGTGCCGCCGGCGCCTGGGACCAGTCCCAGTCGCGCCTCCGGCAGTCCCAGCTTCGCGCCTGCGGCGACCATGCGCAGATCGCACGCGAGCGCCAGCTCGAAGCCCCCGCCCAGCGCGGTGCCGCCGATCTCGGCCAGACTCACTTGGGGCATCGCCTCGATGCGTGCAAAGAGACGCTGCATGGCCGCCGCGGTCTCCACCATGGCTTCCACGCCATCCGGTGCCGCGAATCGCTGGCTCATTTCTGCCAGATCCGCGCCGGCGCAGAACACCTTTTGGGAGCTGCGCACAAGCAGCACCTGCCAGTCGCTGCGGCGGTCCAGCTCGTCCAGCAGACGATGAAAAGTCGCGAGCCAACCGGAGTTGATCGCGTTGACGGGTGGCCGGTTTAGCGTCAGTCGGGCGACGCGTCCGTGCAGCTCGAGTTCCAGCATGGGCCTCCCAGCGCTGCACCAGTCATGTGCTGCACAAATATGAATGACTGTTCATTCTTGTGGAGTTTGACAAGCCGAACAGCCATTTGTCAATTGGCAATTTGTGCGGATAATACAGGCTATCGCCCGGGACATTGACTTCCTCGCATAACTGAATGATGATTCATTCTGATCAATCGTTCATTCCTGTGGGGAGGCGCTTTTGCGGACGCTGCAAGGCTCCGTCGAAGTGACACGGCGATCAATGCACCGGGGCGCGCAGCGGTGGAGAGACTCGGGCACCTGAGGTGGCCCTTCTTCGGGGTCGAGCACTCGCGCTTGGCTGCGGACGCCGCACGCTGGGCGGGCGAGGCGCTCGGCGAGTGGACACACGCCCCCGACGCAGACGCCGTCTGCCGCCGCCTGGTGAAAGAGATGGGTGCGGCGGGCTGGCTCGCGTACGCGGTGCCCCAGGAGGGTATGGGCGCGGAGGCTCTCGACTTGCGCTCGATCTGCATCCTGCGCGAGGTCTTCGCGTACCAGGGCGGCCTCGCCGATTTTGCCTTTGCGATGCAGGGACTCGGCAGCGGCGCCGTGTCCACTGCCGGGGGCGAGGCGCTCAGGAAGCGCTACCTGCCTGCGGTGTCGCGGGGTGAGGCGATCGCGGCGTTCGCGCTGTCCGAGCCGGATTCCGGCTCCGACGTCGGTGCAATCGCCGCCACGGCTCGACGCGACGGCACGCACTATGTGCTCGACGGGGTCAAGACCTGGATCTCGAACGGCGGCATCGCCGATTTCTACGTGATCTTCGCGCGCACCGGCGAGGCAGCGGGCACGCGCGGCCTTTCCGCATTCGTCGTCGATGCGGATACCGCGGGACTGTCAGCCGAGGAGCGCATCGAAATCATCGCCCCGCATCCGATGGCGACGTTGCGCCTCGAGGGCTGCCGTGTTCCGGCGCAGAACCTGCTCGGTGCGCAGGGCGAGGGGTTCAAGATCGCCATGCGAACGCTAGACATCTTCCGCACCAGTGTGGGCGCGGCGGCGCTGGGATTTGCCCGCCGGGCGCTGCACGAGGCGCTCGGGCGCGCGCGCGCACGCCAGATGTTCGGACAGGCACTCGCCGACTTCCAGATGACCCAGTCGAAGCTCGCCGACATGGCGACTGCAATCGACGCGGCGGCCTTGCTCATCTACCGCGCTGCGTGGGCGCGCGATGTTGCGCACGAGACGATCACGCGCCATGCGGCCATGGCCAAGATGTATGCGACCGAGGCGGCCCAGAAGGTCGTCGACGACTGTGTGCAGATACTCGGTGGACTGGGTGTCACGCATGGCCATCCGGTCGAGCGCCTGTACCGCGAGGTGCGTGCACTTCGCATCTATGAAGGCGCGACCGAGGTGCAAAAGCTGATCATCGCGCGGCAGCTGCTGGGAGCCGGGTCGCGGCCCGACGCAGGCGCCGCGCCGTGAGCGGGACCGCCTACAGCGATACGTTCGCCCGCGACCACATGCCGCCGCCCCAGCTGTGGCCGGAATTCACCTACGACCTGCCGGAGCTGCGCTTTGCGGACCAAGTCAACTGCGCGAGCGTGCTGCTCGACGAGCGCGTGCGCATGGGGCACGGCGCGCGCAGCGCAATCATCGCGCTGGAAGGGCGCACCACCTACCTGCAGCTTCTGCATCAAGTAAACCGCATCGCACACGTCCTGCGCGAGGACATGGGACTGGTTCCCGGCAACCGCGTACTGATACCGTCGCCCAACAACCCGATGATGGCCGCTTGCATGCTCGCCACCTGGAAGGCGGGCGGCATTCCCGTACCCACCATCGCGCTGCTGCGGGCCGGCGAGCTCGCGCACCTGATCGACAAGGCGCGCGTGACGCATGCGCTCTGCGACCGGCGGTTGACTGTGGAAGTCGAAGGCGCGCGCGCACACAGTCCGGCACTGTCCGAGGTGCGCTATTTCTTCGACGACAGCCCGGAATCGCTCGAGCAGCTCGCAGCCACCAAGTCGCATGAGTTCGAGAACGTCGCCACCGCAGCCGATGATGTGGGCCTGATCGCATTTACCTCAGGCACCAGCGGCGTTCCCAAGGGAGTGGTGCACTGTCATCGCGCTCTGCTGGCAATCTGCCAGGGATTCGCCCGGCACATCGTGCGGCACACACAGGACGATATCGTCGCGGGAACTCCCTCCATCGCCTTCACGTACGGGCTCGCCGGCGTGTTCATGGTGCCGTTGCATTACGGTGCGGCCACGGTCCTCATCGAACGCTACACGCCCGAGTCGTTACTGGAGACGATCGGCCGGTTCCGCGTCACGGTTCTCTACTCCGTGCCGTTCATGTACCGCGCCATGGCCCCGATCGCCGCGCACTACGATCTGTCCAGTCTGCGCGCCTGCGTATCCGCGGGAGAGCACTTGCCCGTGGCCACACGCGCCGCCTGGGAACGAGCGACGGGAGTGAAGATCATCGACGGAATCGGTTCCACCGAGATCGGCCAGATATTCATTTCGGCCGCCGGCGCCGACATCCGTCCGGGTGCTACCGGCAAGGTGGTGCCAGGCTTTCGCGCGACGGTGCTCGACCCGCACGGCCAGCCAGTGCCCGTAGGTACGATCGGTCGGCTCGCAGTCAAGGGGCCGACAGGCTGCCGCTACCTGGCCGACGAGCGGCAGAAGGACTACGTGGTGGACGGCTGGAACGTCACGGGTGACGCCTATTGCATGGACGCAGACGGTTACTTCTTTTACCAGGCGCGGGCCGACGACATGATCGTATCAGCCGGCTACAACATCGGGGGGCCGGAGGTCGAGAGCGTGTTGCTCACGCATCCGGCCGTGGCGGAGTGCGCGGTCGTCGGCTGGCCCGACGCCGAACGGGGGCAGATCGTCAAGGCGTTTGTCGCGCTCCGCCTCGGGTATCAACGCAGCGCCGAGATGGCCGCAGAGTTGCAGGAGCATGTGAAGCGTTCCATCGCTCCCTACAAGTACCCGCGCGTCATCGAGTTCGTGGATTCGCTGCCACGCACGCACACGGGCAAGCTGCAGAGATACAAACTGCGCGCCGCGGGGGCTCAGCCCGTGCTCGGCAGGCAAGTCGTGGGGGCGGCACCGCTGGCGCATCCGGCACCGGCCAGGCTGCCACGCAAGAAATCGCGGTCGGCGGGAGCACCTCAATGAAGCGTCTGGTCTCGTTCTGGCTCAATGGCCGTGCACGCGAGGACGCGATCGCCGACAACGTGCTGCTGCTCGATCATCTGCGCGAAACCCTCGGCCTCACGGGCACCAAGCGCGGCTGCGATGGCGGCGAGTGCGGCGCGTGCACGGTGCTGATCGACGGCGCGCCACGGCTCGCATGCCTCACGCTTGCGAGCGCTTGCGAGGGGCAGCGCATAGAGACCATCGAGTCGCTCGCCTCGCAGGGTCGCCTGAGCCGCCTGCAGCAGGCTTTCCACGAGAAGCTCGGCACGCAGTGCGGCTATTGCACACCGGGCATGATCATGGCGGCCGAAGCGTTGTTGCGCCGAAATCCACATCCCACCGAAGCGCAGATCCGCCAGGCGCTGTCGGGCAACCTGTGCCGTTGCACCGGGTACGTGAAGATCGTCGAGTCGGTTCAGGCCGCGGCATCCGCACCATGAGCGCAACGAAACCGCCAGTCGCAGGCCCCGTCCACGCCGTTGGCATGCGCCAGCCATTGATCGACGGCATCGACAAGGTCACCGGGCGTGCCCGTTACACGGCGGACCTGCCCGCGCTCGACGCGCTCGTGGGCGCGCAGCTGACCAGCCCCCATCCCCACGCGGAGATCCTGCGCATCGACGCTTCGCGTGCACGTGCGATGCCGGGCGTGAGGGCCGTGATTACCGGAGAGGACTGCGATGTCCCGTTCGGCATCCTGCCGATCGCCCGCAACGAATATCCGCTCGCGCGGGGCAAGGTGCTCTACTGGGGAGAAGCGGTGGCTGCGGTTGCTGCTGAGGACGAGCAGACCGCGCGCGCTGCGCTCGACGCGATCGAAGTCGAATATCGAACGCTGCCCTTCTACACGAGCGTCGCCGAGGCGCGCGCCCCGGGCGCGGTGCTGTTGCACAGTGACAAGCCCGGCAACATCGAGCGCGAAGTGAGCAGCGAGTTCGGCGATGTCGATGCTGGTTTCGCGGCCGCAGACCTGGTGCGCGAGCAGAGCTTCCACTATGAGGAGCTGGCGCACGCGCAGATGGAGCCCGACTGCGCTCTTGCTACCTGGGATTCCGCGACCGGCCGGCTGACACTGCAATCGGTGTCGCAGGTGCCCTACTACGTACACCTCACGCTCGCCGAATGCCTGAAGATGGATCCTGCGCAGATCCGGGTCATCAAGCCATTCGTCGGGGGCGGCTTCGGTCACCGCACCGAGACACTGCCCTTTGAAATCACGGCAGCGCTGCTGGCGCGGGCTGCAGGCGGCGCGGTCAAGCTGCAGCTGACGCGTGCGCAGACGTTTACCATCCACCGCGCGCGGCCCGAAACCGACATCCGCATCAAACTCGGAATGAAGCGCAACGGGGAAATCACCGCAGTCGACGCCGAGGTCGTGCAGCGCGGAGGTGCATCAGCCGGCTATGGGATCATCACCATTCTCTATTCCGGTGCGCTGCTGCACGCCCTGTACCGACTACCGGCGGCGCGCTATCGCGGCTTTCGGGTCTACACCAACACGCCACCGTGCGGCCCGATGCGCGGCCATGGCGGCGTAGACATACGCCATGCCTTCGACACGATGCTCGACATCGTGGGAGGGGAGCTCGGGCTCGATCCCTTCGCCGTTCGCCGCGCCAATCTCATCGAACCACCGTATCGGACCATCAACGATCTGCAGGTCAACTCCTATGGCCTGCCCGAGTGCCTCGATTGGGTCGAGAAGGCCTCGGGCTGGCGCGAGCGCAAAGGCAAGATGCCGCGTGGTCGCGGCCTAGGCATGGGCTGCTCGCACTTCATCTCCGGTGCGGCCAAGCCCGTGCACTGGACCGGGGAGCCGCACGCGACCGTGAACCTGCGCCTGGATTTCGACGGGTCCATTACGCTCCTGACGGGCGCTGCGGACATCGGGCAAGGTTCATCGACCCTGCTCGCGCAGATCGCCGCCGAAGTGCTGGGCCTGCCGCTCCTGCGGCTGCGCGTGATCGCGGGCGACAGCGCACTGACGCCCAAGGACAATGGCTCGTACTCCTCACGCGTTTCACTGATGGTGGGCAACGCTGCACGCGCGGCTGCCGAAGAGCTCAGGACACTGCTCCTCGCCGCCGCCGCAAGGCGGTTGGAGGCACGACCCGAACAGGTGGAGTGCCTCGGCGAGTCATATCGACTGACAGGCACCGACAAGGTCGTGAGCTATGCAGACGTCGTGCGCGCGGCGCTCGAGACGACCGGGCCGATCACGACCCGCGGCACCTATACGGTTCCGCGCGAGTTGCAGGGCGGCAAGTTCCGCGGTGCGGGCGTCGGACCGAGCCCGGCCTATTCGTATGCGGCGCAGGTCGTGGAGGTCGCCGTCGACGAGGACACGGGCGCGATCCGGGTGGAGAAAATCTGGGTAGCCCACGATTGCGGCTGCGCAATCAATCCGCTGTCCGTGGAGGGACAGGTGCAGGGCGCGGTCTGGATAGCCGTGGGCCAGGCGTTGGGCGAAGCGACCGAATTCAGGAACGGCCGGCCGGTACGGAGCAATCTCCTAGACTATCGTGTGCCTACGAGTGCCGAATCGCCACCGATCGAAGTGAAGATCGTGGAGGCGCACGACCCGAGCGGACCTTTCGGTGCGAAGGAAGCGAGCGAAGGGGCGGTCGGCGGCTTCGGCCCGGCCATCGGTAGCGCGGTCGCCGAAGCGGTCGGCATTCGCGTACCCGGACTGCCGCTCTCGCCTGACCGTGTGCTCGAGGCGCTGCACGCGCGGCGTCGGGACGAGCGGCTGAAGGCCACGTTGAAGGGACGCAGCTGAGAGGTCACCGCTGACATGGAACTGCTTCCTGCCTTCGCACTGCGCTACCCGGAAACGGCCGGTGAAGCAGCGCACCTGCTCTCGGGTCAACCCGAGGCACGCGTGCTGGCCGGCGGCACGGCCTTGATGGTCAACCTGCGGCTCGGTCTGGCGTCGCCCGGCCTGCTCGTCAGCCTCGAGCGCCTGCCAGGGTTGCGGGACATCGCTCACGAGGGCGAGACCGTGCGCTTAGGCGCAGGTGTCACGCTCGCGCGCCTGGCGGCCGATGCCGACGTTGCTGCCCGCTATCCCGCTCTCGCTCAAGCAGCGGACAGCGTTGCCGGGCCCTCGCATCGCAGCGTCGCCACCCTCGGCGGGAACTTGTGCCTCGACACGCGCTGCGTGTTCTACAACCAGAATGAGATCTGGCGCCGTTCCAACGGCTATTGCCTCAAGTATCGCGGCGAGACCTGCCACGTCGCGCCGCAGGGCAAGCACTGCCACGCTGCATACAGCGGGGACCTGGCGCCGGCGCTGCTCGTGCTCGGTGCCGACGTGCACATCGCCGGCCCCGCCGGGACGCGCTGGGCACCGCTCGCCACCCTGTACCGCGACGACGGCGCGCAACACCTCACACTTGGGCCCGGCGAATTCCTTCTCGCGGTACGCGTGCGGGTGCCGTCACCAGGGATGCGCGCGGCCTATCGCAAGGCGCGCGTGCGTGGCGCGATCGATTTCCCGCTCGCTGGAGTTGCCGTGGCGCTCGAGACCATGGAAGGGCGCGTGCGTGAATTGCGGGTAGCGCTTACCGGCACCAATCCATGTCCGCTGCTGATCACCGGTACCGAGGAGTTTCGCGGCCAGGCCCCCGACGCGGCATTGTGTGAGCGCCTGGTCAAGCTGGTGCAGCGCCAGGCGAGCCCGCAGCGAACCACAGTGACCTCAGCAAACTACCGTCGACAGGTTGCCGCTGCGCTGGCGCGCCGCTTGGTGAACGAGCTCGCAGCCGAGGGTGCGCGCGCAATCGCGTCGTGAGCGGTCACTCTCAAGAGTAAGGAGCAGATCTCAGCTCATCGTGAGCCGTGCCGCGTTCGGGAGTTGCGCGCCGCGCGAGCATGAGCATCGTGTCGAGCGTGATCGACCGGAATGTGGCCTTGGCTGTTTCGTCGATCTCGGCCAGCACCGAGGCGAGCGCGCCCTTGATACCGTTGTGACCGGTGCCGCCCCTCGCGGCGCGCCCGCTGATGTCCTCGAAGAGCTCGATCACGTCCATCAGTGTGATCCGCTTCGTGTTGCCGCTGAAGCGGTAGCCTCCGCCCACACCCCGCACGGACTCGAGTAATCCCGCACGGCCGAGATCGCGCAGTACCTTCGACAGGTGATGCGTCGACACGCCGTACTTGCCGGCGATTTCCGCGGCCGTGATCTGACGGCCGGGATCGGCCGCGAATTCCAGGACGCTGTACAGCGCGAGAAGGGTGCTCTTCTGCAGCCTCATGCGCGCGTGCATCCCCTCAGTACAGCGCTCATCAGTCGAGCGCCTTCTCTAGGACCTTCTCGAGAATGATAGCCGGAGCGGCCGTCATGCCCTGGCTGCGGAAGAACGACAGCACCAGGGTATTGTCGCGCGCGACCAAGGTGCGCACCTGGTTCACTCCCGCATGGCGCAAACGGTCGCAGACTGCTTGCAGCAGGCGCGTGCCGATCCCTGCCTGACGCGCTCCGGGCCTCACGCTCAAGCCGAACACCCAGCCGCAGGGCGGAGAACCGAATTCCCAGTCGCGCACTTCGCCGATAACGAAACCCTGCACTGTGCCTCCCGCCTCGGCGACCAGGAACAGGCGTTGGCGCGTGCGGCTCGAGCCGTAGCGGCGATAGACCTCGTACCAGTAGTCGGTCTTCTCGATGCCCGTGACCTCCGCGTCGATGGCGATCACCTGGCCGATGTCTGAAGACTCGGTTGCCCTTACGTGCACCACGAGTTGCGTGGCCACGGGCGCCACGGCGGCGGGCGCGGCAGATGCGCGGTCAGCACGAGCTGGCCGCGTGGCCGACGGCTTGCGTGCAGCCGGTGCGGTTCTGGACTTCGTCAAGAGGATGCTCCGTGTGCCGAAGACAGGCGCTTCACGAACCCGAGGCGCGCACTGGGCGCAAATCCAAGTCGGTAGAAGAAGGCCAGCAAGTCGAGCCCATCCCGCGCGACCTCCGTCTCGATTCGCTCAACTCGCAGCGCCGTCAGATTGACAAGTAGTTGCGAAACGAGCGCTGTGCCAATGCCGCTGGCGGCGCGGTCCGGATCCACGGCGAGCGTATCGATGATTGCTGTCGGTTCCGTGCGTCCAGCGTCGCCAAAATCCACCTTCGCCGCGAGATAACCGCCAACAGCACCATCGCAATAGACCGCGAGTGACATGCGCACCGCGGAGTCGTGCAGCGCCTCCTCGACCTGCCGCGCGATGTACACGCTGCGGTCGCGACCCGTCAGACGGCGATCGATGCGAACGAGGTCGCCGATGTCCTCGGGCCGCAGGGAGCGCACGTCGGCGCGATCCCGCGCGAGCGCCTCGAAGTCATTCGCTGGTGGTGCGCTGTAGTCGTTCTTGTCGCCGGGGCGAAGCTCGCCGGAGGTGAGCGCCTCGTCGTCACCAGCAGCATTGATACGGCCCGCGTGCACGTCGCAGTCGATCACGTGATTACGATCCAGTTCGAATCCCGCCCGGTCGAGGAAGCGGAGCATGCCATGATTCTTCCAGTGCGCCTGTGTGCGCAGCAGGCTGATCCGCTGGCGTAAGGCGCACGCTTCCAGCTCGCCGAGCAGGCACATGCCGTAGTTGCGGCGCTGGGCCTCGGGATCCACGCCGATGACTTGCAGTCGTAAGGCCGGCTCTGTGCGGCCGAATTCCTCATCCAGCCGGCGCGCAAACAGGAAGCCGCGTAGCTTGCTGCCCTCTTTGATCGCAAGTTGCAGGTGCAGTGCCGGTTCGCGCAGCGCCGCAAGCAGGCGCCGTTCGAAGTAGTCGCGCCGCGAGCGGCCACTCAGCTTCGCGTCGATCTCAACTACGCCGGCGAGGTCGTGCTTCGAGAGCAGTCGCAGGCTCGCCCCGGGTGGCGGCGGGACGGAGGTGACCCGCGTGGTGCGTGCCTCAAGCGTTTGCGTGCGCATTCCAGATCTCCATGTCTGTCTGTTCGTCGAGCATTTCGTCGACCAATGGCACCAGCGCGCCCTCTTCCATGCGCGCGTGGGAGCCGAGGCGCTCCACCAATTCAAGGCCGCAGACCCGGAACGTGTGCCAGCTCGGCGGATCGAGTTCCCGCCGCGCCGCGCGCGCGATCAGCCCGAGCAACGCACCGGCGACCTCGCGGATCGAGGCGTGTTCTTCAAGCAGCATGTCGGCAAGATCGCCCTCACCGTACTCGCGCAGCCGCGGGAAGAGTTGCTCCTCTTCCAGCGCGAAGTGCCGTGTGACTTCGTGCTGGAGCGCGGTTTCCAGCTGCCTGAGGAGCAGGCCCCAGTTGGCGTCGTCCGGGCCGGGTGGTCCGGATTTCAGGGGCGCGAGCGTCTGTTCGAAGCGCTCGAGCAGTGCCAGCACCGCGACGTGCTCCTCATGCAGGGTTCGGCTCGTCTGGCGTTGCAGTTGCATTGCTCGATCTCTCTCTTTTCAGTCGGTCAGCGCCGCCGCGCGACGCCTCTAGCCGTGGATCTGCTGATACTTCGCCAGCAGCTCCTCTTTCGACTCCCGGAAATCCGGGTTCTCGAAGATGCAGTTCGAGGGGCAGACGAGCTTGCACTGCGGCTCATCCTCAGCGCCGACGCATTCGGTGCAACGCAGGGAATCGATCACGTATGGCGTCCCCTTGGTGATCGCTTCGTTGGGACACACCGACGGGCAGGCGTCGCACTCGGTGCAGTCCTGGTTGATCAATAGAGCCATGGCAACCTCCGCAAAGATCGGTTCAGGGTTCAGGCTGCAGCGCGCTCCTTGAGACGGGCCAGCTTCTCGTGGCGGAACGCACCCCAGATCGCCGCGCCGATGGCGCCCGCGAAGATCGAGTCGGGGTGGTTAAAGGCCTGCAGGCCGGTGACCTTTTCTGTGACCAGCTCCTCGCGTATCGCGGCCAGTAGCCCCGTATCCAGGGCAAGCCCGCCGGTGAGCAGCAGCGTGCCCTGTTTGATACCGGTCACCTTGAGCAACTTCACCAGGCGCGAGGCCATGGAAAGGTGAATGCCCTTGAGGATGTCCTGCGTGGCGATGCCGCGCGACACCATGTTGATCACGTCGGTCTCGGCGAGCACGGCGCAGATCGAGCTGACCTTCTCAGGATTCTTTGACGATTCGGACAGCGGACCGATCTCCTCCAACGCGACGCCGAGATAGCGCGCGATGTTCTCGAGGAACTGGCCCGACCCGGAGGCACACTGGCTCGTCATCTTGTAGGCGAGCACCTTGCCACGCTCGTCGATGTTGATGGCACGGCCGTTGAGTGCGCCGATGTCCACCACCGCGCGCGCGTCAGGGCGCAGGAAGACCGCTCCGCGGGCGTGCGTGGTCATCGAATAGAAGTGACCGGTGGAGAACTTGATGCTCTCGCCTTCGCCGGTGGTGGCGACGTAGTCGACCTCCTCTGGCGTGATGCGTGTCTCCTCGAGCAGCCCCTGGTAGGCATCCCGGGCGAGCTGCAGTGGATCGCGGCGCCGGATCCGCTCGGCGCGCTTGGCCAGCCACTCGCTGGTGCCGCCCTGCGTCCGGAACAGCGCCGTCTTGACGGCGCCTGAGCCGATATCGATACCAGCCGTGATGATGCTCATGTCCGTGCCTCAATCTGCTTGCCTTCCTCCACCACAGCGCGCCAGGCGAAGGTCGCCGCACCGAGGGCGCCGGTATAAATGGAGTCCGGGTTGATGTTGATCGTCAGCTCGCCGTAGTTCTCGGTCACGAGCTGCCGCAGCGCCTTGACGGCGGCCTCGTTCTTGGCGACGCCGCCGGTGAAGGTGAATTCGTTCTTGACGCCGCCCGAGCGTGCCAGGATCGACATGGCGCGCAGCACGATGGCCCGGTGCAGCCCGGCCATGATGTCCTCGCGTTTTTCCCCGAGGGACAGCCGGTCGCGCAGCTCCGCGCCCGCAAACACCGTGCAGGTTGAGTTGATGCGCACGTTCTTGGTGGACTTCATCGCGAGCGGCCCCAGCTCGTGCAGACCCATGTTCATCTCGTCGGCGATGTAGCCGAGGTAGCGGCCGCAACCGGCGGCGCAGCGATCATTCATCTGGAAACTTTCAACAATACCGTTCGGGTCGACCTGGATGGCCTTGGTGTCCTGGCCACCGATGTCGAGAACCGTCGCGGTCTGCGGGTACATGACGTGGGCGCCCAGACCATGGCACAGGATCTCGGAGCGGATGTGCTCCTTGGAGAACGGCAGGCGCGCCCGCCCGTAGCCCGTACCGACGACGTAGGTTTCCGCGAGATCCGTGTCGAGGATGCCCTGGATCGGCGCGCGTACCGCGTCCCCGCGTGCGGCGGTATCCGGCAGCGCGCGGAATGTCCGCTCGAGCGCCTGCATGAGGTGGGGGCGGATCGATTCGCCGTAGACGCGATTCTCCACCTCGATGATGGACCGGTCGAACACGTTGAGCAGCATGTCGTAGCGCAAGCCCATTTCCTTCGCGACACTCTCGCCGATAGCGAGGTAGCGGCTCCCCGCGATGTCGCGGAAGAAGTCGGACTTGCGCTTAGCACCAGGTGCGAACAGTCCCGGGGCCTCGCCCTGCAGGCGACGGAACACTTCCTCGAGTGCCGCGAGCACGCCGGCACCTGCGTCGCCGAAGCGGGTACCCTCCGCATTCCTGCGACACGTGTCCTCGAGGTCATTCAGCTGCTCGAGGAACTGCTCGAGGCGGAAATCCCGCTCGAGCTGCGCAAGGAAGTCTTCCAGGCGCCCATTGAGCGCGCCTGAACTCGACAGGCTCTCGCGGAACAGGTAGAAGCGGGCGTTCACCAGCGCCTCCTGTTTCGCGATCGCCGCTGCCGCATCGTAGTTGGAGCGCGAATTCGTGATCCCGCGTCCGATAATTTTTTGCGCCTCGTCCATGACCACGGCCTTGGTGGTGGTGGAACCGAGATCGATGCCGATGAAGGAGCGCATGTTGAGCCTCGCGATATCAGTGAACCGCTGCCGCGGTGCGCTTCTGCTTGATCATCTGGAAGTACGACTCGAGCCGGTTCTTGATGTTGGCCGCCGAGAAGTAGCGCGGGTCCACGAGATCGGACTCGATGAAGGCCGCCGGCTTACCGGTGCGCTTTTCCACTTCGCGCAGGATGAGGAGCTGCCCCGCCGAGAAGCTGTTGCAGCTCTTGATCGAATTGATGAGCAGCCCGTCGGCCTGGTACTCCTCGATGTAGCGGCAGATCATGGCGATCCGCTGCGAAAAGTTGAGGTTGGTGTAACAGCCCAGGCAGTAGTCGGCGAGCGATTCCAGCGGGTGGTCCGGATCATGGCGGAAGCCGAAATCGTAGACGCCGCCCACCTTGGAGTAGGTTGAGGCCACGACCACCGCGCCTTCGTCGTAGAACATCTTCCAGAAGTCGCGGAAGCTGGTCCAGTTGGGCGGGCCTTCCACGACCAGGCGGTACTTCTCCTCGGTGAGCTCGCCGTCGGGCGTGATCGGGCCCTTACCCTGGCGCATCCGTTCATCGATCTCTCCGCGCAGCACGGAGTAGAACTGCGTCGCCTCAGGCGTGCCACGGAACGCGGTGAAGATCGGGCCGATGTAGTAGACCGCGCCGAAGTAACCGTCAATCGGGCTGGGGCGGTGCTTCGCCGTCTGCAGCACGTGCACCAGGTCTTCCTCAGCCTTGATCGACTCCTTCATGTACTGGCGTAGGCGATCGATGTCGAACTTGACGCCCGACACCCGCTCGAGCGCCGGAATGACGGTCTGGGTGAGCTGGTGCACAACGTAGTCGCGCATGTTCTTCGAGATGCGGCCATCGCCCTGGTAGGGCACGTGCAGCATCGTGGTCTCGCAACCGTACTTGTGTCGGATCAGCTCGAACCACTTCATGAAGGTGAAGCAGCCCGTGTAGGAGAGCAGCAGCAGGTCGGGGCTCGGCAGCGGCTCGCCGGTCGGGCCGATGTTGCCATTCAACATCATGCCGAGGTCCGACTTGACATAGGTACAGACGTCCTCGGAGTGCCCGTCGCGCTCGGCGTCCATGATGAACTTGCCGGACTTCTTGCGCATGCCGTTTTGCAGCGCGTTGGTTTCCGGGAGGTTCCTCGCCATGTCGAAGCACATCACCAGCTCATTGAGGTTGCCGGGCACGAAGGTCGCGCAGATTTTCCGACCCTGGTCGTGCGCGACCGCGAGCTCGTGATAGTTGCGGTTGATCATTTCCTTTTGCAGCCACATCGCGTCTTCCTTCTGGACCGGCGCGGCGGGTTTCTTCGATGGCTGCGGGGGCATCATCTGAATCGGGGTGTTCATCGGAACCTCTTCCTGCGGATAGCTGCTCCGCTCATGCGGTGCTCCACAGTTTGATCGAATCGGCAAAGGTGCCGGCCTGCTCGCGGATCGGGGCCATCTGCCCGGTGTTCTCCGCATACTTGAACGCCGTGTGCGGGATCTTCTCGGGCACAAGCACGGATTGCAGCATCGGGCGCTCCAGGAGCGCCGGGTCGCAGAACGAGGGCGCCGCGAAGATCACGCCTTCGGCAGCCCTCTTGCGCACCGACTCGACCAGGAACCGGCCCTTGTGCTCGCGTTTCTCGTCGTACTTCGAAGAAGTCGAGGCCGAGCGGTGCAGGAACGCCTTGGACAGCTCCTGCAGCGGATCGCCTGTCGTCGGCACATCGTCCAGCAACCAGCGCAGCGCCAGCATGTAATCATCGTCCACCACGTAGCAGCCGGCCATTTCGATCGACTTGATCAGGTTGAGCGGCGGCTGCTCACAGAACGAGCCGGTGATCACGACGCGGGCATTGTCGCGCCTCGGCCGCTCCACCGCGTCAGTCGCGGCGATGTAGCTGCGCACGAGCGCAGTGTGCTCTTCGGGCGGCAGTACCATGCCCGCGCGCGACAGCAGGTACACCTCGGAAGTCGGTGCCTGCCAGGGCTTGGCGCTGCGATAGTCATAGAGGTCGCGCATGGCGCGGCGATTGTCGTTGTATACCGCGATCGAGGCGCGCAGCGCTTCGTCGGAGACGGGCTTTCCGGCCAGCGCCGCCAAGTCCTCGCGCAGTGTCTGCATCTCGTGGATGTAGAATTCTCCGCCCACGTCGTCGCGATAGTTCTGCGGCACGTCGAAGTACTTCACGTACTTGTCCTTGAACATCACCTGCCACATGCCGGAGAGATTGCGGATCACGTCGCAGATCGATGGAAACAGCATTCCGTCCAGGCAGTCGAGCCGGCCGGTGAGTCCCATCTCCAGCGTCGAGCGCGGAATCCGGCAGATGTAGCTCTGGTAGTAGGCATCGCCCTGGATCACCTCGAGCTGATCGCCTCCACCGAGAATGCCGACCGGCAACATACCGGCCGCGTGGATGATTTCGCAGGGGACGTAGATGGGCATGTAGCCGATCGCCTTGCGACCCGGCAATGCCTGCTTCCAGGCTTTCACGCTGTCAAAGCGCAGATCCTCGTAGAGTGCGAGGCAGCGTTGCACGATGGCTTGTACGGATTCGCTCATGAATCCTCCCTCAGCGGTGCTCCCAGCGTGGCGCTCGCTTGGCGAGAAAGGCTTCGAGGCCCTCGTTCGCGTCGCGCGTTCGCATGAGCGCCTGCAGGTAGAGCCGCTCGACATCCTCGAGCTGGCGCCGCAGCTCTCTGAGATACCCGGCGCGGGCAGCAGCCACGGCACAACCGAGCGCCGCCGCGCTCTTGCCGGCGAAATGACGCTCGAAGTACTCCATCGCAGCGCCTTGCGGATCGGCGCAGACCGCGTGGACGAGCCCGATTCGCAGTGCCTCGGCCGCATCCACGCTGCGACCGGAGAGCAGCAGGTCCTCGGCGGCCGCCTGGCCGACGCGCGGCGGCAGCAGACACGAGGCTGCGGGCGCAAACACGCCGAGCTGGATCTCCGGTTGCCCGAGACTCGCATCGCTCGCGGCGAAGATCAGGCTGCCCGCCATGGCAACCTCGAGGCCGCCGCCCAGGCAGCGCCCGCGCACGACCACCAGGATCGGCGCCGGCCACTCGAGCATTTGCAGCAGGAGCGCGTGCAGCGACCCGAGCATCGCTGCGCAACGTCCGGGCAGGTGTTCCTCGACGCTCGCGCCGAATGAGAAATTCGGGCCCTCCGCGTCGAGTAGCGCCGCGAGCAGGCCCTGGCCGGGGCGATGCGTCGCAAAGGCGTTCGCGAGCGCGGCGATCATTGCCTGGTCGATGACATTCGCCCTGGGGCGTGCGAGGCGCACTCGCAGGAGCGTGCCCTCGCGTTCGAGCCAAACCTTGAGCGGAGCATCGCTCATTGCTTTCGTCCCGGCTGAATCCGTTCCGTGAGCTCCTCGGACCAGCCTTCGCCGCGCGCGAGCGCCTGGCGCAGCGCGATGAAGTTGACCTCGCGGTCTCCCTTGGTGCCCTCGTTGAACGCCCGGAACCCCGCGCGCGCCTCAGTCATCATGTTGAGGGCGAGCCAGGCACGGTGGTCCTCCTTGTTGCGGTTCCAGGCCTCCAGCTTCGGCCTGCGCAGTTGCTCGAGGGTCTTGGTGGTGCAATCGGGGAAGGTGAGCAGCAGCTTCGCGCACAGCTCTTCGACTCTTCTGTCGAGGAGCGACAGGTCGACGGTGCCGCGTGCCAGCAGCGCTTTGCCTTCAAGCGCGGCGTCCCCGCTCTTGAAGTCACCGAACACGATCCGGCCGTATTCGTCCGCGAAGCGCGCGCTCTCCACCAGCGGGTTGGGGATGAAGCGCCCGTCAACTTTGAGCGCGGGTACGATGTCCGTGAGCATGCCCCACAGGCAGGCCTTGTGCGCCGAGAAGGGCTCGCACAGCACGCCGGCGGCCATGGCCCGTTCGGCACCAATCAATGGCGGCAGAAAATCCGTCGCGCCACCGATGGGCGCTGACCCGTGCTTGGGACCAGCCTGACCGAAACGGGCCAGGTCCTGGGCGACCGAGAAGTCGCACGCCATGCCGACTTCCTGTCCGCCGGCGACGCGCAGGCCATTGACGCGGCAGACCACCGGCTTGTCGCAGCCGAGAATCGCCGAGACCATGTCATTGAACAGGCGCATGTACTGGCGGTACTCCTGCGCGTGACCGGCGTAGTACTCGGCGTATTCCCGCGTGTTGCCGCCGCTGCAGAAGGCCTCGTGTCCCACTGCCGTGAACACGACGGCGTTGACGTCGCGCGCACTGGACGCGGCGCGGAACGCCAGGATCAGGCCTTTCACCATCTCGGTGGTGTAGGAGTTGAGTTGCGCGGCGTTGTCCAGCCAGATCCAGGCGTTGTAGAGCCCTGTGGCCGCGCGTCCGTCGGGAGTGCTGGCCGGGCGCTTCTCGTAGCGAACGCCGGGCACGCTCAGGCTCTCGACCAGGTCGTAGCCCTTGAGCACCGCCCGAGCGTCCATGGATTCGCCCTCGTTTCGTGCTGGTTCTTGACGGCCAGGCACTAATAGTGGTATTAGAGTACCAAATTACCTCAATAGCGTCAACAGCGTCATGGCCCCTCCGCCTGAGCGTTCGAAGATGCCCGGCCCGTCGGATATCTCCATTGCACTGACTGGCAGTGGGGGCGCGGGCGTCATGACCGCCGGCAACCTCCTGCTCGAGGCCGCTGCGACCGCCGGCTTATATGGCCTGATGGTCCGCTCGAGCGGACCGCAGATCCGCGGCGGCGAGGCGGCTGCACTGCTGCGCATCTGCACGCGCGCGGTGGACTGCTTGAACGATCGCTTCGACGTGCTGATCGGTATCGACTGGCAGAACGTTCACCGCTTCGCTCAGGAAATCCCCATCGACGCGGCGAGCCTGATCGTCGGCGACGTGGAGCAGGGCGAGCCACCCGAGGTATTCGTCAGGCGCGGAGCGCGACGCCTGCAGGTGCCGTTCAAGAAGACCGCCAAGGCCATCCCGGGCAGCTGGCCGAACATGATCGTGCTGGGCCTCGCGGCGTCGCTCGCAGGATTGCCGGCGGATGCAGTCAAGACGGTCGTGCGCAAGGCCAACAAGGGCAGCAGTGACGCGCTCGCGGCAAATCTCGCTGCAGTCGATGCAGGTTTCGAGGCCGCGAATGGCATGGCGTTCGAGGGCAGTCTTGTCCCGATGGCCCGGAGCGAGTGCCCAAGATGGCTCATCACCGGCAACCAGGCCGCCGGCTACGGCGCGCTGCGCGGTGGTGTGCGCTTCGTCGCCGGCTATCCAATCACGCCCGCGACCGAGGTTCTGGAGTGGCTCTCCCCGGCGCTCACCGAGCTCGGCGGCGCGCTGGTCCAGGCGGAGGACGAGCTCGCATCGATCAACATGATCATCGGCGCCTCGTTCGGGGGCGTGCCCGCGTTCACGGCTACCGCCGGGCCGGGGTTCTCGCTGATGAGCGAGGCCATCGGTCTCGCTGTTGCCGCGGAGGTGCCAATAGTCGTGCTCGACGTGATGCGCGGCGGGCCTTCGACCGGCCTGCCGGCCAAGTCTGAGCAGGGCGATCTCAATATCGCGCTCAACGGGCTTCACGGCGATGCGCCTCACGTGGTGGTCGCGCCCAACTCCATTGCCGACTGCCTGGGCACGACGCAATGGGCGGTTCATCTCGCCGAGCAGCTGCAAGTGCCGGCCATCGTGCTGTCCGACCAATTCCTCGGGCAGACGCGTGCTGTGATCGATCGCCCCCCGACGCTGCACTTCATGGGCGTGCGCTCCGTAGTGGAGGTTGGCTTCCAGGGCTACGGCCGCTACGCGCTGACCGAGAGTGGCATCTCTCCAATGGCGATTCCGGGAACGCCCGATGCGACGTACACGGCCGATGGCCTGGAGCACAACGAACGGGGCACCCCCTCGAGCCAGTCAACAGACCACAGCGCGCAGCTCGCCAAGCGCGAGCGCAAGCTCCTCGGGCACGAATACGGAGACTTGTGGGCGCAGATCGAAGGTGACGCTGACGGGGACATTGCCATCGTCACTTTCGGTTCCTGCACAGGGCCCGCGCGCGAGGCGCTGGCGCGCCTCAAAGCCGAGGGCATCCGATCACGTCTGCTATCGCTGCGCCTGCTCGCGCCCGCTCAACCCCGCCGTCTCGCCGACGCGCTCGCCGGCGTGAGCCGCTTGCTGGTGGTGGAACAGAATCACAGCGGCCAGTTTCTGCGTCATTTGCGCGCGGAGTGTGATCTGCCCGGCGAAGTGCGCAGCCTCCGCCGACCGGGCCCGCTCCCGATCCGTGCCGCAGAGATCTGCCGCGAGATCACCGAATGGAGCCGCGCATGAACACCAGCCCGGCCGCCATGCCGATCACGCCCCAGGCATTCAAGTCGGACACCAAACCGGTCTGGTGCCCCGGCTGCGGCGACTACTCCGTCCTTTCCTCGCTCACGAAGGCGTTCGCAATGCTCGAGCTGCGGCCCGAGAACGTGGCTGTCGTTTCCGGCATCGGCTGCTCATCGCGCATTCCGGCGTACACCAGCTGCTACGGCTTCCATGGCGTGCATGGACGCGCGCTTCCCGCCGCCACCGGGCTCAAGGTCGCGCGGCCTGATCTGACAGTCGTCGCAGCGGGCGGCGACGGCGACGGCTACTCCATCGGCGGCAACCATTTCCTGCACGCCTGCCGGCGCAACGTCGATCTGACCTATATCGTCATGGACAACCACGTCTACGGCATGACCAAGGGCCAGCCCTCGCCCACCACCGAGCCCGACTGGGACTCCAAACTCTCGCCGGGAGGCACGGGTGTGCGCACCTTCCATCCCCTGGTGATCGCACTTGCCTCCGGCGCCAACTTCGTAGCCCGCGCATTCTCGGGCGATCCGAATGGCACCGCGCGGATCATCGCCGATGCCATCCGCAACCCGGGCTTCTCCTTCGTCGAGATCCTGAGTCCTTGCGTCACGCTGCGGCCCGAGCAACGCGAGTGGAAGAACAAGGCGCATCCTGCGCCGGTGGCGGCAACCGACGATCCGGTGCGGGCCGCGCGGCGGATCATGACCGACGACGGGTTCAACATCGGCGTCCTGTACGCCGGCCGCCGCGCGCCCTACCAGGCGGTGGTGCACGAGGGGACCGGCCGGGTGGATGAGCTCGAAGCGGAGTTCGCCCTATGAAGACACGAAAGGTGAGTGGCGGGTCACGGAAGGCGCGATCGCCGGACTCGGTTGTGGACAGTGCGCCCGATTCCGCTGCGAACGGCGAGGAGGAAGCCGAGTTCCTCGCGCGCGCCTGGAACATGGAGGTCGAGGCCGTCGAGCGCTACTCGATACTCGCCGACGCCATGGAGGAGCACAACAACCCTGCGGTGGCAGAGCTGTTCCGCAAGCTCGCACGCATCGAACAGCTGCATGCCGACGGCATTCTGGACCAGACGCGTTCGCTGCGGCAGCGACAGGCGATCGCGGCCGGGAGGTTCCGGTGGGACGAGAACGAGTTGCCGGAGACAGCGGACCCAGGCGAATTGCATTACCGCATGCAACCCTACCACGCGCTGCAGATGGCGCTCCTGGGCGAACAGCGGGCCAACGAATTCTTCGCGCGCGTGGCCCGCACCGCCAAATCGGACTCGGTGCGCAAAGCGGCGCTCGAGATGGCTGCGGAAGAAACCGAGCACGTGCGCCTGATCGAGGACTGGATCAGCCGCACGCCCGTGCCCGACGACGATTGGGCCTACGACCCCGACCCGCCAGCGAGCTGCGATTGAGCGGCGCCGTGCCAGGAGGACCGCTGCGGTCATGAACGCCCGGCTCGCTGGAAGAATCGCAGTGGTTACGGGTGCGTCGCGAGGCATCGGCGCGGCCATCTCGGAAGCGCTCGCGAGCGAAGGCGCGGAGCTCGCGCTATTGGGGCGCCATCTCAATTCCCTGGAGGCGCTCGCGGGCCGCCTGCCGGCACGCTCGCTCGCCGTGGTAGCCGACATTTCCGATCCCGCTTCCGTGCACGCGGCGTTCGCGCGCATCCGCGAGCAGTTCCCGCGCATCGACATCCTGGTGAACAGTGCCGGCCAGGCGCAGTCAGCGCCATTCACCCGGACGGACTTTACGCTCTGGCAGAGGATGCTCGCCGTCAACCTCAATGGTGCATTCCTGTGCACGCACGAGGTGTACACGGCGATGGTGGAGCAGGACTACGCGCGCGTCATCAATATCTCCAGCACCGCGGGCCTGATCGGCCTCGCCTACGTCAGCGCCTACTGCGCCGCCAAGCACGGCCTCATCGGCCTGACGCGCGCGCTGGCACGCGAGGCAGCCGCTTCCGCCCTCACGGTCAACGCCGTCTGCCCCGGATACACCGACACCGACGTCGTGAAGGACGCGGTGGCCAATATCGTCGCCAAGACGGGGAAGACCGCGGCGCAGGCGCGCGCAGCGCTGACCGCGCGCAACCCTCAGGGGCGCTTGATCCACCCGGCGGAAGTGGCCAATGCCGTGCTCTGGCTGTGCCTGCCCGGCTCGGAATCGATCACCGGACAGGCCATCGCGGTGGCGGGCGGCGAGGTCATGTAAGCGTCGTTCCGCGACGCCGAGCATCGGCTCCTCGGCACCTCAGCTCGCGTACCGCGAGATCGACAACTCAGCGCCTGGTTGCCGCACGTGCGGGGCCAGCTTGCACGGCCAGTTCCGACGCGAGGAACCTCGCCGATGAGACGACGAGAAGCACGAGACGGCGCTCGAGCGTTTCATCGAGCCTGGCCGCTGGCACGACCAGACTCAGGCTCCCGATGAGCGCGCGATCCATGACCGTGACGGGCGCGGCGATGCCGACGACTTTCTTGTCCACCTCGCCCCGAGTGATCGAGTAGCCGCGCTTGCGGATGGCTGCGAGCTCCGCGCGGAACTTGCTCACGTTCTTCGGAATCGGAGTCGCCTCCGCCGACGCGTTGTCGAGGAGCTTGCTGAGACGCCGCGGCGGCAGCTGCGCCAGGATCACCTTGGCAGTGGCGCCGCGAGTGAGTGGGCGTGGTCGGCCACGTTCGTAACTGGTCTGCACGCCATCCTCGGCTGACGTGTAGTCGGCGATGCACATCACCTTGTCGTCATAGAGCCTGGACAGGAGCGCCACGCACGGCACGCGCGCCTGGATGACCACATCGCGCAGCAGCGTCGACCCGCTGCGATAGAGAGGATCGGTTATCCGCGCCAGCCGATCGAACTCGATGAAGCACGCGCCGAGGCGATAGCGGCCCGCCGTGCCGGCCTCCAGGAAATCCGCGGCCAGCATTTCTCTCACTGTGCGATAGACGGTACTCGCGGGCAGCCCGAGCGCGGCCGCCATTTCCGCCACCGACCAGTCATCGCGCGCCTCGTCGAAGAGACGCAACACCGACACGTAGCGGCTCAGCCCTCCCATCACCTGACTCCAGACCTCGCCACGAATTCAGACTAACACGAATCAGCGAACATCCCGGACGCCTCAACTACGTAATTATCACTATATGAGAAATTCTTCAAATACGATATACTTATGTTATCGTAATATGAGATAGCAGGTCGGCGCTACTTCGGTGGCCGCCAGCAGGAAGAACGCGCAGTTCGTTCGGAGGACGCGGCTTGACTGACAAGGTGAAGAGCGTTGCGGAGGTCATCCGGAGCATTCCCGACGGCGCGCACCTCGCCCTCGGCGGATTCGCCATTGCCCGCAATGTCATCACCGCCGTTCACGAGCTGATCCGGCAGGGCAAGCGCAATCTCACGGTATCGCAGGGTGTCGCGGGTCTCGACACGGACCTTCTGGTCGGAGCCGGGGCCGTCAGCCGACTCATCATCGGCGGCGGATCGCTGGACCGCTTCGGGCTGCTCTACTGCGTAAACCGCGCCCGGGAAGGCAAGACGTTGCGGGCCGAAGATTACACGAGCCTTTCGCTGAGCTTTCGCTATCTCGCGGGCGCCCTCGGTCTTTCCTTCATGCCGATCAAGTCGCTCCTCAGCTCCGAGGTCCTGGCACGGCTGGAAGCCGGCTCCGCCGCAGACGATGTCAAGCACATGCGATGCCCCTTCACCGGCGAGGAATATCTGCTCCTGCGGGCTCTGACACCGGATGTTTCCTTCGTGCACGTTCAGATTGCCGACCGCGAGGGCAACGCACGCATCGATGGCCCGCGCTGGGAAAACGAGGAACAGGCCAAGGCCGCACGACGCATCGTCCTCATCGCCGAGGAAATCGTCGCCACCGAAGAGATCCAGCGACAACCCGAGCGCACGATCATTCCGGGACATCGCGTCGAGGCCGTCGTACACCAGCCTCTGGGAGCTCACCCGACCGCGGTCTACGCGCGCTACGACTACGACGCCGAGCATCTGCGGCTCTACGTGGGGCATGCCAGGCAGGGAGGAATCGAGGAGTACCTGCGCACCTACGTATACGGCACCAGGGACCATCACGATTACCTGGAAAAATGCGGGGGCGCAGCGCGCCTGCAGCGCCTGCGAGCCGCGCCAGGTCTGGGGTACTGATGAGCGAGGTTCGCGCCACTGAGATCATGGCTGCCGCCGGAGCGCGTGAGCTTCACGACAGCGATACGGTGATCGTGGGACTGGGGTTGCCGCAGGTTGCCTGTTTCCTCGCGAGATCCACGCATGCGCCCAATCTGGCGGCGCTGCTCGAAATCGGTGTCATCAACATGCGACCGAAGGACACACCGGTCGGTCTTGCCGATTCACGCATCTTCTATCGGGCGACCTGCTGGAGCGGGTTTCTCGACATCATGGGCATGAACCTGCATCGCGGCGTGGTTGATGTCGGTTTCCTGGGAGCCTTGGAGCTCGATCGTTACGGCAACATCAACACCACGCTGCTCAATGAAGACGGCGCAGTGCGCTACTTCAATGGCAGCGCTGGCGCAAACGATGTGGCCTCGCTTGCCAAGCGCGTCGTCGTCATCGTGCGTCACGAGAAGCGCAAGCTGCGCGCCGCGGTCACCCACATCACCAGTCCGGGTTTCGTCGACGGCAAGACGCGTGAGCAGCTGGCGCTGCGCGGTGGCGGCCCTCACCGGGTGATCACCGACAAGGCGGTCATTGGATTTGGCGCCAAGACTCGTTCCGCGCAACTGATCTCCCTGCATCCTGGCATCAGCCTGGAAGACGTTCTCGCCAATACGGAAATGCCGCTGGAGGTCCCCGCGGTGATTCCAGCCACGCCGCTTCCGTCCGCGAACGAATTGCGGTTGCTGCGCGAGGAAATCGATCCCCAGGGTGTTTATCTCGGCAAGCCGGTCTGAAGGGCCGGCAGGCGAGGCACAATGATCTACGACATCGAGTTGAATTCCGCCGCTCACTATCCCGTGCGCGATATCGTCGAGCTCTCGCCGCGGATCGAGGCTGCTGGCTTCGGCGCGTTCTGGAAGGGCGAATCCAACAGCACCGACCCGCTCGTGCTCCTGTCCGGGGTGGCCGCGCGCACCCGGACGCTCAAGCTCGGCACGGCGATCTATCACATTTTTGGCCGCAGTGCCGTCACCCTGGGGATTCAGTCGGCGACCTTGCAGGACCTATCCGCCGGGCGGCTGCTGCTCGGTCTCGGTGTTGCCAACAAGACGATCGCCGCCTGGCACAACAACGTCTTCGACCGCCCATTGCGCCGTGCACGTGAATATATCGAGATCGTGAAGCAGGTGGCCGCGGGCGAGCGCGTCGAATACCAGGGTGAGATCTATTCCACCGGGCAGCGGTTCCAGCTCTCCTGGCACCCTTCACACCCCACGTTCCCGATCTATCTCGCGGGCCTCGGCCCGCAGATGACCAACCTCGTGGGGAAGATCTCTGACGGCGTCTTCATCAACATGGCAACGCCCGCGACCATTCGCGCGATCGCGAAGCGCGTGCGCGACGGTGCGATCGAGGCCGGCCGCGACCCGTCGAAGCTCGAGATCATCGCCAAGGTGCGCGTGTCCCTGAACCCGGATCGCACGGTGGCGCGCTCCAAGCTGCGCCAGGTCCTCACCTTCTACAACATCGCCGATCACTACAAGGACATGCTCATTGCCTCGGGCTTCGAGCCCGAAGTGACGGCGATTCAAGAGGCGTTCAAGGCCGGAGGCTTCAAAGCAGCAGCGACCAAGGTGACGGATGAGTACATGGACAAGCTGCCGGTGATTCCCGCGACGTCCATCGCGGAGGTGAAGGATCGTCTGCAGCCCTTCGTAGAGGCCGGCGCCACGCGTCTCATCGTCCCGTACGTCCCGGTTTCCGAACCGGTCATCGAGGATGCGCGGCGCTTCGTCGAAGCCTGGGGTAACGCCTGAACCGCTAGCTCCCCGCGGAGATCGTCATGCCCTCATTGGAGACCCACCATGTGTGATTTCGCAGCCGACGCGCAAGCCGCCGAACAACTCCTCGTAGGCCGAGTGCTCACGGTCAAGCGCGTCCGCGAGCTGAATGCCAAGGACTACTTCTACCAGATGCTCAAGGACAACCCGGAGATGCTCAAGATCTATCCGGGGATCGAGAACGAGCTGCTCAAGGGCGCCATCGACTGCCACATTCACGCCTATCCGGATTTCGTGCATCGTTCACAGAACTTCATCCAGATCGCGATCGATGCGTCGAAAGCAGGCATGCGCGCGCTGGCGTTCAAGGACCACTGGAACGTCTCTGCCAATGCGGCGTACCTGGCGCAGCAGCACATCGACTACCTGCTGCAGAAAGGTGAGCTCACGCATCGCGTGGAAATCTACGGCGGCGCCGGCACCTGTTTCGGCATCAACCCGGAAGCGATCCGCGTCGCGCTGCAGTACCCGAACTTCAAGATGATCTGGTTCCCGACCTTCACCTCATACGGTTTCTGGCGGGGCGCCGGGCAGCCGGAGAAGGGCAAGGTCCGCCTGGTCGATGAAACCTCGGGCAAGGTGCTGCCCGAAGTGGTCGAAGTGATGGAAATGGCGGCGGCCAAGCGCGTCGGCATAGGCTTCGGCCACACCGACTTCCAGGAACTGCTGCCGCTCGCCAAGCTGGCGAAGACGATCGGCGTGCGCGCCACGCTCGATCACCCGCTGCTCGAGCTCAACAAGCTGCTCCTCGATGAAATGAAGCAGCTCGCCGATCTCGGCATCTATGTCGGCACGTACTGTCAGCCGATGATCCCGAGTCTCTATCAGCCGGTCGCCGATCCGATGGAGACCATCAACACGATGAAAGCCATCGGCGCCGAGCGTTGCATCATCGGCTCCGATTTCGGCCAGGTGCTGCACATGGATTCGATCGACGGCATGCGCGTATTCATCCGCGCGTTGCTGGCCTTCGGCATCAAGGAATCGGAGGTGAGGCTGATGTTGCAGAAGAATCCGGCCAAGCTCATGTACCTGGATGAGTGAGGGGGCCAGTTGCAGGAGCGCGAAGACTGTCAGGCCATCCGCGATGCCGTCCGCAGAATCTGCGCCGGCTTTCCGGATGCCTACTGGCGCGAAATAGACAGGAGCGCGGAATATCCCCACGCCTTCGTGAAGGCGCTCACCGAGAGCGGCTACCTCGCGGCGCTGATTCCCGAGGAGTACGAGGGCGCGGGCCTCGGTATGCTCGAGGCGAGCATCATTCTCGAGGAGATCAACCGCTCCGGGGGCAACGCGCTCGCGTGTCACGCGCAGATGTACACCATGGGCACGCTCCTGAAGCACGGCAGTCCCGAGCAGAAACGGCGTTACCTTCCGGCGATCGCGCGCGGCGAATTGCGCCTGCAGGCCTTCGCCGTCACCGAGCCGAACGCCGGCTCTGAAACTACCAGGCTCGCGACCTACGCGGTCCGCAAGGGAGACCGCTACATCGTCAACGGGCAGAAAATCTTCATCTCGCGCGTCAAGCAATCGGACCTGATGCTGTTGCTCGCCCGGACCACGCCCTACGACGAGCTAACGGACAAGACGCAGGGGCTGTCGGTGTTCCTGGTGGATCTGCGCAACATCCAGGGGAAGCTGGAAGTGCGTCCGCTCGAGATGATGCTCAATCATCACACCAACATGCTCTTCTTCGAGGATGTGGAAGTTCCGGCGGAGAACCTGGTTGGCGAGGAAGGGAAAGGCTTCCGGCACATCATCGACGGGTGGAACGCGGAACGGGTTCTGGTTGCAGCCGAAGCCATCGGTGACGGGCGCTGGTTCGTGGAGCGCGCATCCAGGTATGCGAGCGAACGGATCGTCTTCGGCCGACGCATCGGCGCCAATCAGGGCGTGCAGTTTCCCATTGCGCGTGCCCACGCACACGTCGAGGCAGCCGATCTCATGCGTCTTGCCGCGGCGGAAAAGCTTGACCGCAACGAGAAGTGCGGAGTCGAAGCCAACATGGCGAAGTTGCTCGCCTCCGAGGCCGCGTGGGAGGCCGCCAACGCGTGCCTCGACGCGCATGGCGGTTACGGCTTCGCACGCGAGTACGACGTCGAGCGCAAGTTCCGCGAGACCCGGCTCTACATGACGGCTCCCGTGGCCAACAACCTCGTGCTGGCGTTCCTCGGTCAGAACGTCCTCGGCATGCCCAAATCCTACTAGTGCGCGTATGAAACCCATGGATCAATACCGGCTTCTGCGGTCCTGGATGTTTGTTCCAGGCGACAAGCAACGAATGCTCGATAAGGCGCTCAACCTGCACGTCGACTCGATCATGCTGGACATCGAGGACGGCGTTGCACCTGCCGAGAAGGGAAACGCGCGCCGCCAGATCGCCGCGACACTCGATGCCACGGCTGCGCGATTGCGCAGCGACTCGGCGCTGCGGACGCCAGCTCGCTATGTGCGTGTCAATGCGGTCGGTTCCGAGCGGATGCGGGACGATCTTGCTTCTGTCGTGCGCCCGGCTCTCGAAGGCCTGGTGATCCCCAAAGTGGAAACGCCCGGACAGATCGCCATCCTGGAGGACATACTGGGACGCAGGGAAAGCGAGGCGGGAATACCGGCAGGATCGGTGCGCCTGCTTCTCGCCATCGAGAGTCCCATCGGCCTTTTCAATGCCTACGGCATCGCCGCGTCTTCCCGGCGCGTCATTGGCCTCATTTTCGGTGCCGAGGATTTCTGCCGCGAGATGGCGCTGCCCCTGCGGCGCGAAGCGGAAGCAAGTGAACTCATCTATGCCCGCTCGCACATCGCGACCGCCGCGGCCGCGGCGCGCGTGCAAGCCGTGGATGGCGTATGGACCGACCTCGAGGATCCCGGCGGGATGCAGCGACACGCACTTCAGGCGCGCCGCCTCGGCATGTCGGGCATTTCCATCATCCATCCGAGCCAGATCGACGCGGCCAACGCGGCGTTCACGCCGACGCCGGACGAATTGCAGTATGCCGGCGAAGTGCTGCAGGCATTCGAGGCGGCCCGCGCACGCGGCGACGGCGCGATCGCGCTGCGTGGTCAGCTGCTCGACTATCCGATCGTCGACCGGGCACGCCAGACGGTGGCACTGGCCAAATCGCTGGGTGTCCCCGGCGTGTGACGTCGTAAGGAGGCCCCCATGGCCGTGAAGACAGGGTGGGAAGGACGCTATTTCGAGGATTTCGATGTCGGTGACATCTATCGCTGCCGGCTGGGACGCACGCTCACGGAAGCGGACAACATCTGGTTCACCTTGCTCACCAACAACACGAACCAGATCCACTTCAATACCGAGTACGCCAAGCGCACGGAGTACGGCCGGCCGCTGATCAACAGTGCGCTCACGCTCGCCATCGTCGCGGGAATGGGCGTCGCCGACGTGAGCGAAAACGGCTTCGCACTCGGTTGGGACCAGATCGACCTGCCCAATCCGCTGTTCGCCGGCGACACGCTCTACTCGGAATCGGAAGTCCTGGAGAAACGCGAGTCGAAGTCCAAGCCGCAATGGGGCATCGTGAAGGTGCGCACGCGCGGCATCCAGCAGGAGGGCAAGGTCGTGATCCGCTACACGCGCAGCGTCATGGTGTGGAAGCGCGCGCATGCGCCGAGCAGGGATCTCTTCCCCGAGGTCAAGTCCTGATGAGCGGCGCTCCCGCAAGCCGCTCGGCGCTCACCGGCGTGCGCGTGCTGGCGCTGGAGACGTCTTTGTCGGGCCCGCATTGCACCAAGCTTCTCGCCGACCTGGGGGCGGAAGTGATCAAGATCGAAAAGCCTGGCACGGGTGACGTGGTGCGTGGCTGGGATTCCGCGGTGAAGGGACTTTCCTCGGGCTACGTCTTTGCTAACGGCAACAAGAGAAGCCTGGCCATCGACGTGAAGACCGCGGCGGGCGTCGCTGCCGTCAAGGCGCTGGCCGAGCGTGTGGATGTCTTCCTGGAGAATTTTGCGCCGGGCGTGGCGCAACGGCTGGGCCTCGGTCACGCGGAGCTCTGCAGCACCAACCCGCGGCTCGTCTATTGCTCGATCTCGGGCTACGGGCAGGACGGACCGTACCGCGACGTGAAGGCCTACGATCTCCTCATCCAGGGCGAGGCCGGAATCATCGCGACGACGGGCTATCCCGACCGGCCCGCGAAGGTCGGCGTTTCGATCACAGACCTGACCTCGTCGATGTACGCGGCCGTGGGAATTCTGGCTGCGTTGTATCAACGCGGACGCACGGGACGGGGCCAGGTGCTCGACATCTCGATGTTCGAATCGGCCATATCGTGGCTCGGTTACTTTCCGCACCATTACTGGCACAAGGGCGAGGAGCCCGCGCGCGTCGGCATGCGTCACCACTACATCACGCCTTATGGTCCGTATCTCGCGGCCGACGGCCAGTACGTCAATCTCGCCGTCGCCACGGAGTCCGACTGGGAGACGTTCTGCCGCCACGTGATAGAGCGGACGGAACTGCTCGAGGATTCCCGCTTTCGCTCGCCCGAGCTCAGACGCCAGAACCGCGCAGTGCTCGAGGAGCTGATAGAAGGCATCTTTCTCGAGCACGGACACGAGGAATGGCTGCGCAGGCTCGCCGCCGGGCGATTGCCGCACGGCCGCGTCAATGGGATCGCCGCGGTGCTCGCCCATCCGCAGGTGTCGGCCCGCCACTTCATCCGCGAGGTGGATTCACCCGTTGGTGCCATACCCGTCATCTCGAGCCCATTGCGCCTCTCGGACAGTGCGCAACCCTCGGGCCGCATTCCGGCACTGGGGGAGGACACCGAACCGCTGTTGCGGGAGCTGGGCTGCGCGGACGCGGAGCTCACTCAGATGCGACGCGCCGGCGTCCTCTAGGAACGATCGATGTCGCAGCCGCCACGGACCATCGCGATCATCGGCGCCAGCGGCCAGCTCGGGGGCGCGCTCGCCCGGCGGCTGGCACGAGCGGGTGAAAGCGTCATCATCGGCTCGCGCGACGCAGCGCGGGCACGGGCGGCGGCCCTCACGCTCGAGAACGAGACGGGGCGCCGGGTGTCAGCCGGATCAAACGCGGAGGCCGCTGCCGCTGCCGACATTGTGATCGTCACAGTGCCGTTTGCGGCCCAGAAAGCGACGCTGCGCGAGATCGCGGCATACGTGCCCGGTAAGATCGTCGTCGATACGACCGTGCCACTCGTGCCGCCCAAGGTGATGCGCGTGCAGCTTCCCGCCGAGGGAAGCGCCGCGCAGATCGCCGCTGACGTCCTTGGCGCGCGCACCAGGCTCGTATCCGCATTCCACAACGTGCCCGCGCACAAGCTCGCGGCGGATGAGAAGATCGATTGCGATGTGCTGGTGTTCGGCGATGACCCCGAGGCGCGCGACGCCGTCATTCGCATCGCCGAGTCCTGCGGGCTGCGCGCGCTGCATGCCGGGCCGCTCGCCAACTCGGCGGCAGCCGAGGCGCTGACCTCGGTGCTGATATTCATGAACAAGCGCTATGCGGCCGATGGCGCCGGCATCCGCATCACGGGTACCTCCGGGAGGCCTTTGTGAGGGTCTGTGCGATCGTCGTGGCGCGCTCGAGAGGTGCCAAGAGCCGCCTCTCGCCCGTACTTTCGCCAAAAGGCCGGGTTGCGCTCGCCCGCTCGATGCGCACCCAGGTTCTGCGTACCGTGCGAGCTGCGCGCGGCATCGATCACATCGTGCTCGTGACGACCGATGAAGACGCGCTGGTGCCCACCGGTGTTGAGCTGGTTCGCGACGCGGGCCTGGGTCAGTCCGCCGCCGTCGCGACGGGGCTTGCGCACGTCGCGGGCACGGCTGACGCAGCGATCGTGCTCGCAGCCGATACGCCGAACGCCTCGCCGCAGGAAATCGAGCAACTGATTGCGGCCCTGGCGCACTACGATGTCATCGCTGTCCCCGACAGGCGGGGCCAGGGCACCAATGCACTGGGACTGCGTCTTCCCGCGCGCATCCGCCTGCAATTCGGTGGACCAAGCCTGGCGGCGCACCTGCGCTCGGCCCAGGAGCTGGGCGCCCGAACGACGCTCCTCGAGTTGCCGGGCCTGGCTCACGACATCGATCTTCCGGAGGACCTCGTGAATGAGCCGTTGCCGCGCGAAGCTGCGCTGCGCCTGGCAGAGGAGGGCAATCTTGCAGACCTGATGGAACGCGCCTCGCTGCTCGCCTTGCATGGCCATGGCCAGCGGATCGGCTATTCGCGCAAGGTCTTCATACCGCTCACCCAGCTCTGCCGCGACGTGTGCCATTACTGCACCTTCGCTGGCCCGGCGCCGAGGCGCGCACGGGCTTTTCTGGCACCGGAAGAAGTGCTGAGCCTCGCGCGGGCGGGCGTGAGCGCCGGCTGCAACGAAGCGCTCTTCACCCTGGGAGACAAGCCGGAGCTGCGCTACGCGATCGCGCGCGAAGAGCTCGAGCGGCTCGGTTTCGCAACGACCCTCGAATATCTCGCCCATTGCGCGCGGCTCGTGTTCGAGAGCACGGGGCTCTTGCCGCACCTGAATCCAGGTGTCATGCAGCCTGCGGACTTCGCTGCCTTGCGGCCCGTGTCGGCCTCAATGGGTCTCATGCTGGAAACGAGCGCGCTGCGACTGATGGAGCCGGGGATGCCCCATCACCGCTCGCCCGACAAGCATCCGGCTCTGCGCCTCGCGACGCTGCGCGCTGCCGGGGAAGCGGCCGTGCCCTTCACGACCGGGCTCCTGGTCGGGATCGGTGAGACACGCGCCGAGCGCATCGAGACGCTGCTCGCCATTCGCGAGCTGCACGAGGAGTTCGGCCACATCCAGGAACTGATCATCCAGAACTTCCGCGCCAAGCCTGGCACGCGGATGGCGCGTTACCCCGAGCCGCCGCCCGAAGAGCTCCTCTGGACGATAGCCGCCGCGCGCCTGCTCTTCGGTGCGTCGATGTCGATACAGGCGCCGCCCAACCTGAGCCCCGGCCAACTGTCCGCACTGATCGGCGCCGGTCTCAATGACTGGGGCGGCGTATCGCCGGTCACGCCGGATCACGTGAATCCTGAAGCACCGTGGCCCGAAATCGCCGCGCTCGGGCGCGAAACACGGGCAGCAGGACGCTGGCTGGTGCAACGGCTGCCGATCGTGCCTTCCTTCGCAATCGACGGCGAGAGATGGCTCGACCCGGCACTGCAAACCGCCGTGCTGCGCCGGATCGATGCGCAGGGCTATGTCCGCGAGGATGACTGGACGGCAGGTTGCGGATCGGCGCCGCCCACACGTTACGGCCGGTTGCTGGAACGAAGAGCGCAACGCGCACCCGTGTCCCGCTCCTTGCGGGCGGTGCTCGAGCGTGTTCGGGAAGGCCGGCCGCCAGACGAACTGCACATCGCGGAACTCTTCGCGGCGGATGGCGCCGACTTCGCCGCGCTCGTGCAACACGCCGACGCCCTGCGTGAGGAGGCGGTGGGCGATGTTGTGAGCTACGTGGTGAATCGGAACATCAACTACACCAACATCTGCGGATACTCGTGCGGCTTCTGCGCGTTTGCCAAGGGTCGTAGCGCCCGGGCACTGCGCGGACCCGGCTACAATTTCGACCTCGACGAGATCGAACGGCGAGTCGCCGAAGCCGCGCAGCGCGGCGCCACCGAGGTGTGCCTGCAGGGCGGCATCCACCCGCGCTATTCGGGGCAGACGTACCTGCAAATCGTCCGGGCCGCCAAGCGCGCCGCCCCCGACATCCACGTGCACGCGTTCTCGCCGCTCGAGATCGCGCACGGCGCCGCCACGTTGGGGTTGCCGCTGGCCGAGTATTTGTTGCGTCTGAAGGAGGCAGGCCTGGGCACACTGCCGGGCACCGCCGCCGAGATTCTCTGCGACGAGGTGCGTGCGGTGATCTGCCCGGACAAGCTGAGCTCGGCCGAGTGGCTTCAGGTCATGCGCCTGGCGCACGACGTCGGGATCCGAACCACTGCGACGATCATGTTCGGGCATGTCGAGCGGCCCGTGCACTGGGCGCGACACCTGCTCGCAATCCGTGGCCTGCAGGAGGAAACCGGCGGCTTCACGGAATTCGTGCCATTGCCGTTCGTGCACATGGAGGCGCCCTTGTGGCGCCGGGGCCGCGCCCGCTCCGGGCCGAGCTTCCGCGAGGCGATTCTGATGCACGTTGTCTCCCGGATCGTGTTGTACCCGCTGTTCCGGAACATACAGACCTCGTGGGTCAAGATGGGCCGGCAGGGCGCGCTCGCGGCGCTCGCCGCCGGGGCCAACGATCTGGGTGGCGTGTTGATGAACGAGTCCATCACGCGCGCCGCGGGTGGCGTCAACGGCCAGGAGTTCGACGCGCAAGCGATGCAGGTCGCGATCCGTTCGATCGGCCGCGTGCCTCGCCAGCGGACGACCTTGTATGCAGACGCACCGCCCGGGCGGAGCGTCGACGCAGAGGTATCCAGAGCCGAGCGTACGCAGGCCGCGGTATGCGTACTGACAGCGAACGGCTGAAGCTCGCAGTTACGGGCATTGCGGATCTTGCCGAGATCCGCCCGGGCGATGATCTGGGCATTCTCCTGGCCGAGGCCCTCGGCCGGCTGCCAGCACCCGTTCGCGCCCACGATATTCTCGTGGTCGCACAGAAGATCGTCTCCAAAGCGGAAGACCGGTTTGTCGATCTCGGCACGCTCGCCGTATCGGAGCGCGCGCGGGAGCTCGCCGCCGTGACGCGCAAGGACCCGCGCCTGGTCGAGCTCGTCCTCTCGGAATCGACCGAAGTATTGCGTGCCAAGACCAACGTCCTGATCGTGCGCCATCGACTCGGCTTCGTGATGGCCAATGCCGGCGTCGATCGCTCGAATGTCGGCGGCCATGATCGCGCTTTGCTGCTGCCGCGGGATCCGGATGCGTCAGCTGCGACGCTGCGCACGTCGCTCGAGGCCCGTCTCGGTGTTGCCATCGGCGTCGTGGTGGCGGACAGCTTCGGCCGCGCCTGGCGCAATGGCGTCACGAATGTCGCACTCGGCGCCGCGGGGCTCCCGGCCTTGATCGACCGCCGGGGCGAGCCCGATCGCAACGGGCGGGCACTCGAAGTCACGGAAGTCGCGTTCGCCGACCTGGTCGCATCGGCCGCCGGGCTCATCATCGGTGAAGCGGCCGAGAGCTGCCCCGCCGCACTGGTACAGGGCCTCACCTGGCGCGCACCCAGCGTGCCGGCAAGCGCACTCATTCGTCCGCTGGCGGAAGACCTGTTTCGATGAGTGCCGGTATGAGTGAAGGCTCCGTCGTGGCGCTCACGGGCGGGGGCGGGGGTGCCAAGCTCTGTCTCGGGCTGCAGCGCGTGCTCCCGGCCGGATCCCTGTCGGCGATCGTCAATACCGCAGACGATTTCGAGCACCTCGGCCTGCGGATTTCGCCGGATCTGGACACGATCCTCTACACGTTGGCAGGTCTCGTAAACCCTGAACTCGGTTGGGGCCGGCGCGATGAGACCTGGAGCTTCATGCGGGTGCTCGAAGCGCTCGGCGGCGCGACCTGGTTCAGACTGGGCGACGGCGACCTTGCACTGCACGTCGAACGCAGCCGCCGGCTTGCAGCGGGCGAAAGCCTGAGTACGTTCACCGCGGATGTCGCCCGTCGCATGGGGGTCAGCACGCGCATCCTGCCGATGAGCGATGACGCCGTGCGCACCATCGTGTCGACCCCCGAGGGGGAGCTCGGGTTCCAGGACTACTTTGTACGTGCGCGCTGCGTTCCCGCGGTCCGCAGCTTGCGCTTTGCCGGCGTCGACGAGGCGCACATCGCGCCGGGTGTCGTCCAGGCGCTTCGCGACGCGGAACTGCGCGCCATCGTCATCGCGCCTTCCAACCCATACCTCAGCGTCGATCCCATCCTGGCGCTGCCCGGCATGCGCCGTGCGCTACGGGCCGCCCGCGTGCCCATCGTCGCGGTCACACCGATCATCGGTGATGCCGCCGTCAAGGGCCCGACCGCGAAGATCATGACTGAGCTGGGTCTCGGTCCGTCGCCGCTCACCGTGGCCGAACACTATGGCGGCTTGATCGATGGGTTCGTCTTTGACGCATGCGATGCCGGAATCGCCCCGCGCCTCGACCTGCCGAACCGGGTCTGCGACACGCTCATGTCGACGCTCGAGGATCGTGAGCGCGTCGCGCGCTGCGTACTGGAATTCGCCGCTACGCTGCACCCGCAACACGCATGACGCGCGGCAACGGGCGCCGCCACTATTCAGAAGGTCAAGAGCAGCGACGCGTACCAGGAGTACCGCGTGGTCTCAGCCGCGTTTCGCAGCGTTGGGCCCGCCGAGGCCAGGAAGTGATAGTGCGTGCTGATGTCGTAGCGCACGCCTGCGCCCATCGCCGTCGATGCGCGCCCGCCGGGTGCCTCGGCCGATCGATAAACGAGTTCCAGGCCGATCTGCAGGCTGGACAAGACAGCGCGCGTCAACGCCCATCCGGCGAAGCAGAAATTCTTGAGCTCTGACCCGTGCTGGATGACGCAACCGCCACCACCGAACGTGGACCAGGTGTCCCAGTCTTTCTCGAGCCAGATCGGAAGGATGATCGAAGAGTGCTGCTCGCCCACGTGTGAGGAGGCGCTTGGCAGGATGTAGCGTGGAAACACAGCAACGTCCCAACCGATCTGGGCCTGATGCAGGAACCGATATTTGGCCGCGAGCTCGATATTGCCCAGGCCCGTGACCGAACTTGCCCCGAGGGGATTCTCGTAGGCCAAGGGCAATACCGCAGTGAGTTGCAGATCGAGCCCAGCGCCATAGTTGAAGTCGATTCCCGTTGCGGCGTCCGATCCCTCCCGCGCATCGCTGCCGGTTGCGAACAAGTAGATCTCAAACTGTTTGAAGTCGGTGGGCTCCGGATCGTCCGTGACGTATGGCGGCCCCGACCATGCGGGCTGCGCCAGGACTGACGACGCGACGAGCAGCGCCTGGACCGGCCGCGCCCGAATCATTGACCGCGCTTTTGCAGCGTGCTCTTGGGGTGTGCGCCGGCGCGCTGGGGAAGCACGAGAATGCATATGAGTATGAATACGGCGATGATCGCCGACGCGAGTGGTCGGCTGAAAGCGAGGCCGCCCTGGTCGAGCGGCTTGTCGAAGAAATCGCCCACGGTTGCGCCCAGCGGCCGGGTCAAAATGAATGCGGCCCAGAACAACAGGACGTGTGACATCTTGGTCCAATAATAAGCTGCCGCGATTACGGCGAGTGCGGCGCCGAATACCAGGGCACCACCGAGATATCCCGGCCCAGAGTCAGCAACCCAGTCTCCGAGTGCCGTACCCAGTGTCTGCGAGAAAGTGATGGTGGCCCAGTAGAAGGTCTCAACTCTCGGTGTGCTGACGGTGTTCACTGAGACGGAGCCTTCAGAGCGATACCAAAGGCCCAGCACTGCGAGCACGCATGTGAGTAGTAGTAATGATCCACCCGCGTATCCAATGCCCAGCGAGCGGTCCGCAAAGTCCGCCATCGTGGTCCCCGCCGTCGTGGACGCGATGATCGTGGCCCAATAGAGAAAGGGATGAAACTTCTTTGCGCTGATCTGAAGCGCAACGAGCACGAGCAGGGCCGACAGGAAGATGATCGTGCCGGTCAGGTAGCCCATGTTCCAGGTCATCGAGACCGTATCGCCACCGGTCTCGCCGAGCGTAGTGGCTGCAATCTTGACTATCCAGAAACCGAGCGTGACCTCCGGTACTTTGCTGGCTACGGCTTCCGCGCTGATGTCGCGCGTCACGAGATGCTATGCAGCCGGGGGCCGATCACTTTCATTCGTCGCTGCCCAGAGTGGAACCACGTTGGATTGCGCGGCCAGTGTCGTAGCCGCCTGCTTGAAGGTTTGATCGATTTCCGACGCATACTGCTCCAGCAATCGTACGCTGGGTTCCGGAATCTCATACACGCCGCGGTGGCTCTCGCCTTTCGCCATCGCGAGGACCTTTTTCAGCTCATGTCGCGCATACGCGCGCAAGGTCTGAGTGAGGTCCTCGCGCGACAGGCGGGTACGCTCCCAGTCATCGTACCGACTGCGACGGATGCGATAGTAGCCATCGAACAGACGATCCACGGAGCAGCGCCATCGCTCGGGTCCGTCATCCGCATGCTCGTCGCAAGTACCCCAGAAGCCAAATTTGCCGTCGAACGTTTGCCGGCGTGCGTGGCGATGGGCAATGAGAAGCTCGCGCGTGCCGCTGACGCATTCGAAACGGTCATCGGCCTCGAAGTGCAGCTCGCCGGGATGAAGCCTGAGCCAGGCGATCAGCGCGGTCGTGCATCGGTCCGGTACGCCCGGCAATGCGCGTGCTTGTTTGCGGCTGCGTGCAAAGCGGTCTACACGCAACGTGCCATTGCCATAGCTGCTGCGGCGAAAGAGCTCACCGTTTGAGTCCCGAGCACGCAGCCCCGGTCCGTCGCCGAGCATGCCGCGTTCGATGGTACCGGCATCAATGAGCGCCGCGGGTGTTCCGATGTATTGCGCCCAGATGTACTGATCCGTTACGAAATGGCGGAACAACACATCTTCATGCGGTGCGGGAAGCGGCACAAAATCCGGCGTACACATGTAATCCTCTGAGGTAAATCATTACCCGCTGCAGTGCGGGTCGCCGCTTGGTTATTGACGCGCCAGCAAGTTCGCATTGAGTCACCGCTCTCAGAAACTGACTTGCCAGCGGACTTCGCCTCCTCCGGGCAGCGGCACGAGCGCCAGCGAGGCGGTACTGCCGAGACCCAGGAAGGCATCGTTGAAAAACATTCCGCAAAAATTCCCCAGCGCCATGCTGACCAGCGTATCCGAAGGGAAATGCGCGCCAGCTTCGACACGGGCCCAGGCCGTGCCGATGGTCAGGGCGTCGAGTCCAACATTCATGCTGAGGCGCGCGGCATGACTCATCTCGATGAAGTCGAGGTTCTCGCTCGCGAGCCGCGTGTGCACCGCCGAGCTCGTGGTGTGACCCGACGGAAAACTCTCGTCGTCCGCGCCGCTGGGACGTTCACGGTTGGTCACGTCCTTGAGCAAGCGAGTGGTCCCGGTGGCCACAGCCACGGCGGCCACCTGAACGCCGAATCCCTTCGCCTTGTTCAGCAACCACTCTGAATCCGAGCTGCCACTCGGCGTGAATGCCACCGTGGTCGCGAACGCGATGGATGATGCGCTGCGCAGATCGTCGCTCCAGCGCTCCGCGTCAGCCGTTGAACCGAAGATAGGGGTCTCGGTGCGCGCCCAATCAGAAATCCTGTGATCCCAGTTATCGATCTGCAGCGTCGCAGCGCCGACGAGCGGCGCCCAGACCCACGGATCGGTCACCGCATTGATCGCTGAAGTACGGATTCGTTCCCAGCCGGGTGCAAGTGTCGCGTCTTCACCCCAGCCGCGACCGTTCGGAAGCGTCGTGCAGCCGGCCAGGAACAACGCGAGCACGCCGACACAACGTCGAATAGACGCGGCAGTGCCCATTTGATGGAAAGACGCTCGCCGAGGCGAAAATCAACCGGGCTTCTTGTGTACAAGCGCCACCGCCTCGGCGCGTGATGGCACGCCCAACTTGGCGAGAATCGCCGAGACGTGGTGATCGACGGTCTTTGGGGACAGGAACAGCCGATGCCCGCTTCCCCGCGTACGAGCACGACACAGCCGCCGCGCTTGGCGGCACCGCCGAGCCATTCGGTCAGATCAGCGAGACATTGCTCGCGCTCGAGCAATTGCATCGAATGCAGCTACAGCCAGCCGTTCCGCTTGAAATAGGCGTACGGCAGGATTGCGGAGATGATCATCAGGACGATGGCCATTGGATAGCCACCGATCCAGCCGAGCTCCGGCATGAAGTGAAAGTTCATGCCATAGATGCTGGCGATGAGCGTCGGTGGCAGGAACACGACCGCGGCCACCGAGAAAATCTTGATGATGTTGTTCTGCTCGATGTTGATCAGGCCAAGCATCGCTTCGAGCAGGAAATTCGCCTTGCTGGCGAGGAATGACGCGTGATCGGAAAGCGCCAGCACGTCGCGACTGAGGGTCCGGAAACGTCCGCGCACGTCATTCTGGAGCGTGAGCACGGTCGTTTGCTGCACGAATGTGAGCAGTCGGTTGACGCTGACGAGTGACTCACGGGCCTTCGAGGTCAGATCGCCGTTCTGCCCCACGCGCGCCAGCGTCGCACGCGTGTCACGAGTCGTGATGCGTGCTGAGCGCTTTTTCTTCGCCGGCGTGAACACCTCGCTCGAAAGTTGATCGAGGTCCGTGCCCACCCGCTCGAGCACGTCCGCCATGCGATTCACGATCGCCTCGACCAGCCCGGTAAGGATCATCGGCGAGGAGGTGCAGCTGTTCGGGTGCCGCTCGGCGAACGAGATGAAACGCTGAAAGGGCAAAGGATCGACGTATCGATTGGTGATCAGGCGATCCTTCGCCATGATGAAGGTGATCTGCGCGCTTTCGGGCAGGTCCGTGTCGAGGCGCGTGACGATGGTGATCGTCATGTAGATCGCCCCCGCCTCTTCGTACATGCGATTGGACGCTTCGATCTCCCGCATCTCTTCGCGGGTCGGCACGTCAACGCCCAAGGTCGACTCGATCAGCTTTTCCTCGTCCGGCGTGGGCGCGATCAGGTCGATCCAGAGCGCTTCGGGAGGAATGGCACCGGCTGCACCGTCGCTACGCGCGAGTCCCTGGGGCTGCGAGACGTACGAGTTGAGCACGAGCGGCCTTGCCGCAGTCTGCGGCGGTTACTGCTTCTTCTGTTCGCGCGCGACCAGGTCGCTGAGAAGCGCGATGAGTTGCGCCTGGCCGCCTGCCGACGCGACATCCGCCGTGTACTTGCCGTTGACCACGAAGAAGGGCACACCTTCCACCTGATAACGGCGCGTGAGCTGCTCGGCGCGCTGCAGATTGGTCTGGACGGCGAAGGATGAGTATGCCTTACGGAAGTCCTCCTCCTTGATCCCATGGCGGCGCGCGAACTCCATCTGCATCTGCTCGGTCTCGATCGGATCGTTGCTCGCCAGCATGTTGTGGTTGACCTGCACTTCCTGCATCACGGCTCCGTGCAGTTCCTCCTCCTTGCCGAGCACCTGCAGCGTGTAGAAGAGCTGCGCGTGCGCCCGGTGCACCGGACCCCACATCACGGGCAGCACGGTGAACTGCACGTCAGCGGGCTTCTTTGCTTTCCAGCTCTGAAGGTAGGGCTCGAGCGCGTAGCAGTGGGGGCACGCGTACCAGAATACTTCCACGACTTCGACCTTATCGGGCCCGGCATTGGTCGGCTGCGCCGGTACGAGCAGCTTGTAGTTGACGCCTTGTGCCCATTGCGATGCCGTTTCCGGTTTCGCTTGCGTCATGGCGGCGGCGAGCAAGGTGTTGGCGCGCGTCGCCGCCGGCTCGTCATCCGCGGTATCCACCGCTTCTCCCGCTTCGATGCCCGCACCCGACTCGGGTGAGGACTTTTGGGGTGCCGGCGCCGCAGGCTTGGCGGCGGGGGTGGTGCTCGACGCTGCCGTGGGCGCAGGGGCCGCCGCCTGTTGAGCGGGAGTCGCTGGCGATCCTGGCGCTTGCTGTCCGCCACAGCCAACGGTTGCGACCAACAACAGACCGACAAACACGCCAATCTTCTTCATGCAATCACTCCGGCAAGACTTCGGGCGAGGGCTTCGACTGCAAGGGCGGCGCTCAGTTGCGCGGTGCGCTAGCGCAGGCCCTGGATATAAGAGGAGACATTGCGGATTTCCTCCGCGGTCATGCGTCCGGCGATGGTGCGCATGATTTCCGCGTTGGCGCCCGGGCGTGCACCGGCCGCGTAGTCGTTGAGCTGTTTCTGGGTGTAGACCGAGTGCTGACCGCGCAGCGCCGGATAGCCGGCGGGCGAGACACCTCGACCCACCGGACCATGGCAGGCGATGCAGGCTGGGAGGTTGCGCGCGCTGTCACCGCTCCGGTAGAGCTTCTGGCCCGCCTCCCAGTAGGAGGGATCCGCTTCGAGACCCGTCGCTTTCTGGGCTGCGAAATAGGCGGCGAGGTCCGCAATGTCCTGGTCGGACAGCGCCGCAGCCATGGGCGCCATCACGGGGTTGTTCCGCTTGCCCTCCTTGAAAAACTTGAGTTGTTGGCTGAGGTATCGCTCGCCCTGTCCGGCGAGATTCGGCCACTCGGGATTGGTGCTGTTGCCGTTCGGACCGTGGCAGGCCGAACAAACGGCTGCCTTGGTTGCAGCGTCCTGCGCGCCGTCGGCTGCCGCTGAAGCAGCCATGCTGATGCCGGCCAGCGCGGCCACCAATCTCCACAACTTCATGCCTGGAGCTCCCTTGCGGTTCTTGAGCTTATCCGCCGGTCGTGGGCGTGCCGACGGGCGGCGAATTGTACACTAAACTCAACGGTTTAAGTCCACGGCAGCCCTTCATGTCCACCTACCCGCAACTGCGATTTCTGCTCAGCGCTGCGAGCGCAGGGCAATTTCCCGCCGATGTCGGCAGCGAAGTCGCGGTTGCGGGGCGCTCGAATGCCGGCAAGTCGAGCGCCATCAACGTGATTACCCGGCGCAACGCTCTCGCGCGAAGCGGCAAGACGCCGGGCCTCACGCAACTCATCAACTTCTTCGAGCTGCGGCAGGACCAGCGGCTGGTCGACTTGCCAGGCTATGGTTTTGCCAAGGTGCCGCCGAAAGTTCAGGCCCATTGGCATCAGCTCGTGGGTGAGTATTTTGCAACACGCAACTCTTTGAGCGGTTTGCTTCTCATCGTAGATGTACGACGCGGGCTAAAGGACGGCGATCGGGCGCTGCTCGACTGGACCGTACAGCGAGAGTTACCCGTGCATGTGCTGCTCACCAAGTCGGACAAGTTGACACGCAATGAAGCGCGCAAGGAGCTCGAGGCGGTTGCGAGCGAACTCGGGGAGCGCGCCTCAGTGCAACTCTTCTCATCGCTGAACAAGGAGGGCGCGGAGCAGGGCCGGCGGGTGCTGGAAGCGTTGCTCGAGCATAAAAAACCCGGTGGATCGGGGGGCCGAACCACCGGGTCAGACTAACCCGGCATGGGGATGACAAACCGGGTAAAGACCCGCTCAGGGAGGAAAGCGGGGAGCGTTCTACACGCTCGGAAAGTTAGATGTGGCCAGCTTCTCGAAGTTCCAGCCCATCAATATTAAACGCGTCAAGAAATGTCACGGGACTGTCAGAAGGTCCAAGTGAAGCTGAGCGAAATCATATCCACGGACTTGGTGTCCGGGATTTCGAAGCGCTCGTACTCGGCGCGCAGTGCCGCGGCGCCGAATGCGAAGCCGGCGCCGATGCCGTATGCGAAGTCCGTACCGCTGTCGCTGCTCGAGGCGACGCTCGAAATGTCGAAGTCCTGGTCCCAGGAAATCACACCGACCTTGGCGAAGAGGTCCACGAAGGGAATCGGCAGGAACCCCACCGCGAACGCGTCGATGCCGGTGGTGTCGGCCTTGACGTCTACGCCGCCGACGTTGTCTTTGGCGCTGCCGAGATCGACGTAGTTGGCTTCGATCGCAAATATCTTGAAGGGCCGAAAGCCGGCAATCACCTTGTAGCCCGTGTCATCGCCATCGAAGTTGTCGAGTGCGAGGTCGTCGACCTTGACGTATCCCTGGCCGACTCCGGCGCCTACGTAGAAACCATTGTCGGCAGCGAACGCAGGTGCGGCGAAAAGACCCGCGACAAGAAGTGCGGCAATCGTTGCGCGCGACATAGAAGACCTCCTTGAGTATTACGTGAAGTAGCGGCAGCGCGCACTGTACCCCAGCGTCGCAGGCCGTGACGAATAGAGCTTCAACTCCGGTGGGAGTTCAGCGTTTCGGTGCAGAAGTGGTGGTGTAAGACCTTCAAAGCGGGCATCTGTTCCACGGCGTCGACAATCAATGGGCCTCGTCCCAGTTGCTACCCACTCCAACCTCGACCTTGAGCGGCACGCGCAGCTGCGCCGCAGCGCTCATGTGTTGCCGGACACCTTCGCGCACAGCGTCCACGGCATCGCCCGCCACTTCGAACACCAGCTCGTCGTGAACTTGCATGATGATGCGCGCGGGCACCGACTCACTCTGTATCCAGCGATGGGCGCTGATCATGGCGCGCTTGATGATGTCGGCCGCGGTGCCCTGCATCGGCGCGTTGATGGCGGCACGTTCTGCGTACTGGCGCATCTGGCCATTGCGCGAATTGATGTCGTTGAGGTACAGCCGTCGACCGAACACCGTCTCCACGAACCCCTGCTGGCGCGCCTGCGCACGGGTCTCGTCCATGAAGCGCTTCACTCCGGGATAGCGCTGGAAGTACAGGTCGACGTAACGCTGAGCTGCACCGCGATCGATCCCCAGCTGGCGGGCGAGACCGAACGCCGACATGCCGTAGATCAATCCGAAGTTGATTGCCTTGGCCGAGCGACGCTGATCGTGCGACACCTGCTCGAGCGCAGTGCCGAAGACCTCGGCCGCCGTCGCCTGGTGGATGTCGCGCTCCTGCGCGAACGCCTCCAGCAGTCCCTGGTCCCCGGAAAGGTGCGCCATGATCCGCAGTTCAATCTGCGAATAGTCGGCGGCCATCAGCACGTGACCTGGCGGCGCCACGAAGGCCTGGCGGATGCGCCGCCCTTCCGGTGTGCGGATCGGAATGTTCTGCAGGTTCGGATCGGTCGATGACAGCCGCCCCGTTGCCGCGACCGCCTGATGGTAGGACGTGTGTACGCGACCCGTGCGCGGATCGATCTGCAGCGGCAGCTTGTCGGTGTAGGTCGACTTGAGCTTGGCGAAGCCGCGGTACTCCATGATCAGGCGCGGCAACGCATACGATTCGGCGAGCTCCTCGAGGACATCCTCCGCCGTCGAAGGCTGGCCGGTCGGCGTCTTGCGCATTGCCGGCAACTGCAGCTTGTTGAACAGGATCTCCTGGAGCTGACGCGGCGATTCCAGGTTGAACGGTGCGCCCGCTTCCCGATGCGCCTCGACCTCGATCTCGCGCATGCGCTTGGACAGCTCTCCGCTCTGTCGCTTGAGCATCTCGCGATCGATCAGCACGCCGTCCTCTTCCATGCGCTTGAGCACATCGACGAGGGGCTGCTCGATCTCCTCGTAAAGTCGCTTCAGCGTCGGCACGGCCTCGATCTGCGACCACAGCACGCGGTGCAGTTGCAGGGTGACATCGGCATCCTCGGCCGAGTACTCCGCGGCCCGCTCCACCGGCACCTGGTTGAAGGTGAGCTGCCGCGCGCCGCGTCCCGCGACATCCTCGTAACGAATCGTCTTGACGCCCAGATACTTTTCGGCAGTCGAATCCAGGTTGTGATTCGTGGCCGTGCTGTTGAGCACGTAGGACTCGAGCATCGAGTCGTAACGCATGCCTCTGAGCTCGATGCCGTAGTTGGCGAGCACGTGCGCGTCGTACTTCAGGTGGTGCCCTAGCTTCTGGCGCTGAGGGTCTTCGAGGAGCGGCTTGAGCTTCTCGAGAACGAGGCTGCGATTGAGTTGATCCGGTGCGCCGGCGTAGTCGTGGCCGACTGGAACATAGGCCGCACGGCCCGGCTCGGCGCTGAAGGACACACCAACGATCTGCGCCTCCATGTAATTGAGGCTCGTCGTTTCAGTATCGAAGGCAAAGAGAGGCGCCTGGCGCAGGATCTCGAGCCACCGTTCCAGATCCGCTTCCGTAACGATGGTTTCGTAATGACGAGGGGCTGCAGCGGGCACCGCAGGCGCCGATGCGGTTGCCGCCTGAACCGGCACTGGTTGAGATGGCGTGTCGGCCGGCGTGATCTGGCGCAGCAGTGACTTCAGCTCCAGCCGTGTGTAGATCTCCCGCAGTCGCTCGTTGTCCGGCGCTCTGGGTGCGAGATCCGCAGGCGTCACGTCGAGTTTGACGTTGCAATCGATGGTTGCGAGCTTGCGCGACAACTCGAGCGTCGTGAGGTGCTCGCGCAGGCTCTCGCCAACCTTGCCTTCGATCTTCACCGCATTCGCGATCAGGTTGTCGAGTGTCGAATACTCGTTGAGCCACTTGGCTGCCGTCTTGGGCCCGACCTTGGGCACTCCCGGAATGTTGTCGATGTTGTCGCCGATCAGGGCAAGGTAACCGACGATCTGTTCGGGATAGACGTCGAACTTTGCCTTCACGCCAGCGCGATCGAGAAGCGTGTCGGTCATCGTGTTGACGCAGGTGATGTACTCGTTGACGAGCTGTGTCATGTCCTTGTCGCCGGTCGAGATGAGGACCCGACACTTTTCGCTCGCGGCGCGAGTCGCGAGCGTGCCGATGACATCATCGGCTTCGACGCCATCGATGCGCAGTAGCGGCAGTCCCATCGCTGCGACGATGTCGAGAATGGGGGCAACCTGTTTTCTCAGGTCGTCGGGCATCGGCTGGCGATCCGCCTTGTACTCCTCGAAGAGCTCGTCGCGAAACGTCTTGCCCGGCGCGTCAAATACGATCGCGATGAGCTCGGGCGACTCATCCTTGATCAGCTTTAGGAACATGTTGATCACGCCGAGCACGGCACCGGTGGGTTCGCCGCGTGAACTGCTGAACTGCGGCAGCGCGTGAAAGGCGCGATACAGGTACGAAGAGCCGTCGACGAGGACGAGTTTTTGCGGCCCGCTCATGCAGTGGTGGGCTCAGGGAGCCTTCGACTCTTCCTTGTCGCGGTTCTTCTCTTCTTCTTTCGAGACCGACGGCGGGATCGGGATACCTTTCTTCTTCACCGGTTCCTTTTGCTCGTCGGGCAGGTACAAGGGTCCCTTCTGGCCGCAGGAGGTTGCGAGAAACGCGGCGAGCAGCGCTGCCGCGATGAATAGGCTCGCGGTACGAAGGCGCGAGGCGTTCATGACTTCGCCCGGCCGGGAAGCGAAACTTTTGGATCGCGATCGATCACGGCGAGCGTGATGCGCGAGATGCACACCAGGCGCTCGCGGGGGTCGCGAATCTCGATCTGCCACACCTGCGTGCGCTGACCGATGTGCAGCGGCCGCGCCGTACCTGTGACGAGGCCTGAGGACGCCGGGCGCACATGGTTGGCATTGATCTCCTGTCCGACGCAGACCTTCTTTTCGAGATCGAGACACATATTGGCGCAGATACTGCCCAACGTTTCGGCGAGGGCGACCGAAGCTCCGCCGTGCAGGATGCCCATTGCCTGCTGCGTTCGATGATCCACTGGCATCGTCGCGCGCAGGAAGTCGGGTCCGACTTCGATAAAGCGGATCCCGAGCTGCTCGTCCATAGTCCCGGGAACCCACTGGGCGAGACTCTCGATCGTGAACGGTCGGAACCAGATGCTCACAGGCGCAACCAGGGGAAAAGTCGGCGAGAGCGGATCATAGCACCGACACCCTGCTACGATTGGCAGCCCTGAGACGCGAGCCCATGCCCGAATACCGCGCCCCCATCGACGATATCCGCTTCGTGCTCAACGAGCTGGCCGGTTTGCCCCGGCTCGCCGCATCGGTCCCGGTATTTCAGTCGGCGACGCCGGACGTCGTGGACTCGATCCTCGTCGAGGCAGCGAAGCTCGCGGGCGAAGTCATCAGTCCGCTCAACCGCAGTGGCGATCTCAAAGGCGTCGAGCTGAAGGATGGGCGCGTGCGAGTTCCGGAGGGCTTCAAGGAAGCCTACCAGGCCGTCGCGAGTGGCGGGTGGGTTGGCTTGCGCGGTGATCCGGAGCACGGCGGACAAGGTCTGCCACACGCCGTGTCGGCGCCGACGAGCGAAATGTGGGCGGCCGCGAACACGGCCTTCGCGACCTGCCCGGAACTTTCCTCCGGCGCAGCCGAGGCCCTAGAGACCTATGCGACGCCGGAACTGCGCGACTTGTACATGCCGCGTGTGCTGAGTGGCGAGTGGACTGTGACGATGTGCCTCACCGAGCCGCAAGCGGGCTCCGATCTAGCGATGATCCAGACGCGCGCTGAACCGCACGGTGATCGGTTCCGGCTCTTCGGTCGCAAAATCTTCATCACCTGGGGCGATCATGAGCTGACGCCCAACATCGTGCACATGGTGCTGGCGAAGGCGCCGAATGCACCACCGGGCGTGAAGGGCATTTCGTTGTTCCTCGTCCCCAAGTATCGAGTCGCACCCGACGGCAAGCTCGGTGAGCGCAACGACATTCATCCGGTGTCGGTCGAGCACAAGCTCGGACTGCATGCGAGCCCGACCTGCGTCCTGGCGCTCGGTGATCATGGCGGCGCCGAGGGCTTTCTCGTCGGGCGCCTGCACGAAGGGCTGGCGTGCATGTTCACGATGATGAACTGCATGCGCCTCGGTGTCGGGCTGCAGGGCATCGGCATCGCCGATCGCGCGTATCAGCACGCCGTAGCCTACGCACGCGAGCGCGTTCAGGGACGTTCCGCCGATGGCAAGGAGCGTGTCGCCATCATTCGCCACCCGGATGTGCGACGCATGTTGCTCACGATGCGCGCGTTGACGGAAGCGAGTCGCGCCCTCGCCTATGCCGCTGCCGTGAATATCGATTTCGCCAAGCATGCGACCGATCCCCAGGAGCGCCGCCGCCATCAGTCGCGCGCAGACCTGCTGACACCGATCGTGAAAGCCTGGGGCAGCGAGATCGCGCAAGAGGCAACCGGGTTGTGCGTGCAGATCCACGGTGGCAGCGGCTTCATCGAGGAGACCGGCGTCGCGCAGTACTTGCGCGATGCGCGCATCACCACGATCTACGAGGGGACGAACGGCATCCAGGCGCTCGATCTCGTCGGGCGCAAAGTGCTGCGCGATGGCGGCGGCGCGCTCGAGGACATGTTGAGCGAGATGCGCAACGATCAGAAGGCGCTGGCTGGAGGCGGCGCGCCGCTCGACAGCATGGGAAAAGCGCTGGACGCGGCCGTTCGAGACGTCGGCGAGTGTGCGCGGCTGCTGCTGCGCAATTCCGCAACCGATCAGAACTATCCCGGCGCGGTCGCGTTCAATTTCCTGATGCTGGTCGCAATCGTCGCGGGCGGCTGGCAGATGGCCCGCGCGGCACTCGTTGCAACCCGCAAGCTCGCTGCAAAGGAGGGCAGCGCATCGTTCCTGCGTGCCAAGCTTGCGACGGCACATTTCTATTCGGATCAGATCCTGCCGCGAGCACATGCATACGCGGCGGCGGTACAGGCGGGCAGCGCGTCGGTCATGGAGCTGGAAGAAGACCAGTTCTGACGGCGGTCATTACGGAATCGACCCATGCAGTACTTGTTTCCACCCGCCAGCCAGGTCTCGGTCGAGATTGCCGACACCGAGATGCGCTTTCCGGTGCGCCGGATCTTCTGCGTCGGGCGCAACTACGAATCGCACGCACGTGAAATGGATCCTAACGCGAAGCGCGAACCGCCGTTTTTCTTCACCAAGCCGGCGGATGCCATCGTGCCCGATGGTGCGACGGTGCCGTATCCCTCGCGCACGAAGGACTTTCATCACGAGATCGAGCTCGTAGTAGCGATCGACCGCGCGGGGCGCGACATCCCGACCGCGCGCGCCGGTGAACACATTCTCGGCTACGCGGTCGGCATCGACCTGACGCGTCGCGACCTGCAGGCGGAAGTCCGCAAGGACGGCCGGCCGTGGGACGTCTCCAAGGGCTTCGACTACTCGGCGCCAATCAGCGCCATCTGTTCCGCCGTTGCTGTCGGGCACGTGGCGCGCGGGCGGATCTGGCTCAAGGTCAATGGCGCCATGAAGCAGGAGGCTGATATCGCGGAGATGATCAGCAACGTGCCTGAACTGATCGCGGAGCTCTCGACCTTCTTCGAGCTTCGGCCGGGCGATCTCATCTATACCGGCACGCCCGCAGGCGTGGGTCCCCTCAAGCCTGGCGATCGCGTCGAGGGCGGAATCGACGGGCTGGGAACGGTCACGATTACAATTGGTCCGCCGATCGGGGGTCCACCGATCGGGTCGTCCGCATGAAGCTCTATTCTTTCTGGCGTAGTTCCGCCGCGTTTCGGGCGCGGATTGCGCTCAATCTCAAAGGTCTCGATCACGAGGTGATCACGCGACACTTGCGCCACGCGGAGCACCGCACCTCCGACTATCTCGACCTCAATCCGCAGGGCCTCGTGCCCGCCCTCGAGGATGGCGGTGTAGTGCTCAGCCAGTCGCTCGCAATCATCGAATACCTGGACGAGCGCTTTCCTTCTCCGCCTTTATTGCCGAAAGATCCGGTGAGCCGTGCCCAGGTGCGCTCCATGGCGCAGCACATCGCCTGCGACATTCATCCGCTGAATAACCTCCGGGTGCTCAACTTCCTGCGCGACGAACTGCACCAGGACAAGGCGGCTGTGGACAAGTGGTACGCGCATTGGATCGCTGAAGGGTTTCGCGGACTCGAGGTGCTCGCGCGTCGTCACACTGGCGACGGCAGGCATTGCTTCGGTTCCGAGGTCATGATGGCGGACGTGTTCCTGGTGCCACAGATGTACAACGCGCGCCGCTTCAACTGCGATGTCGCGCCATACCCAACGCTTTGCGCGATCAGCGCGTTTCTCGAAACGTTGGCACCCTTTGCGGCGGCACGGCCCGAAGCTCAGCCAGACGTCGAGACCTAGCCGACCGCCGATCAACTGGTTCCCGCGGAACGCTGCCCAGGATTCCGTAGCGGCGACGCGCGCGCCGCCTCTTCGTTTGGGGGACCAGCAATGAGGAAAAGGCACCGCGTACTGAGCGGCGGCCGCGCCATCATCGGAGCTGGCGGCGGCGAATTTCTGGCGCATTTTTGTGACCCTCTGGCGAGGCGAGCGGATCGACTACGGCCTCGGCATCGAAGTGTTGCTGCAACAGGCCCGCCGTACACGAGCATCAGCATCGGACGTTTCCGCGGAAACGTGAGCGGCGTGCCGACCAGTCGATCGACTATTGCCTGTGCTAAAAGCGGCTGGGCGATCGAAAGCCAGGTGATGGCTGCGGCGGACCTGGCGCTGAGCGCGTGATCCGTGGCGAGCTCACGCATGAATAGGCGATCGAGTTGCTGAAGCAGCGCTATCGCCTTGGCTAACCCTTCGGGCGATACTTCTGCGCGATCCGGCGGTAGGCCTCGCGAAACGGGATCCCGTCCTTCACGGCCAACGCGTTCGCTTCGGCGGCTGCTTCGAGCGATGGATCGAGCTTAATGCTTTCGGCTCTGAAGCGAATGCCGGTAAGCGCGGCCGGCAGTATGTCGAGCGTCTGCTGACAAGAATCGATGCCGCGAAACAACGGTGCCTTTAGCAGCTGCAGGTCACGCTGATACCCGGATGGAAGCTTTGCGATGATCCCGAGTGCTTCGAGGAGACAAGCCTGCGCGGTCGCGGAACGGCCGCGGATCAGTTCGAAGACATCGGGGTTACGCTTCTGCGGCATGATCGATGAGCCGGTGGTGAACTCCTCCGGCAGCGCCACGAAGGCGAATTCCTGCGTATAGAAGAGGAGTAGGTCGGCGGCGAGCCGCCCGAGATCCTGCATCAGCAGGCAGACTTCGAACAGCACCTGCGACTCGGCCTTGCCGCGCGACAGCTGCACCGCCGTTACGGGCTCGTGCGTCACCGCAAAACCGAGTCGCGAACGGGTTGCTTCACGGTCGATGTGGAGGTTCGGCGTGCCGTAGCCAGCAGCGGAGCCAAGAGGATTCTTGTCGATGCGCCGCAGTGTCTGGCGCAGGCCTTCCGCATCGTCGCGCAGTTCCGCAGCGAAGCCTCCGGCCCACAAAGTAACGCTGCTCAGCATCGCCGGCTGCATGTGCGTGTAGCCGGGAAGCGCCGTCTTGTGCTCGCGCTGCGCGAGGCTGTCGAGTGCCGCGGCCACAGCCTCGGCGCCCGAGCTCAAGCTCTGCACGGCATCGCGCAGGTAAAGTCGCAACGCCGCGAGAAGCTGATCGTTGCGTGAGCGGCCGAGGTGCAAACGCCCGCCAGTTGCGCCGATGCGCGCCGTGAGCAGGTTTTCGAGCGCGGTCTGCCCGTCCTCCTGATCGAGCGACACGTGCCATTCGCCGCGTTGGTGCGCGGCCCCGATCTCGGTCAGCGTCTTGCGGATCAGCTCCAGGTCAGCCGCCGCCAGCAAACCGGCTGTCGCGAGCATTTCCGCGTGCGCGATCGACGCCAGTACGTCGTACCTGACGAGTCGCTCATCGAGAACGTGATCCTCGCCCGCGGTGTAATCGAGCACACGCTGATCGAGCGGGGTTCCCTTGTCCCACAACCGGCTCATCTGCCGGCGCTCTGTTGCTCGGCCGCGCTCAGCGCGTTCACGTCGGCCACGATGAGTGTGCCGGTACCTTCGTTGGTGAACACTTCCGCGAGCACGCTGTCCTGCGCCTTGTAGGAAATCACGTGCACGCGACGCACGCCGCCGCGGATCGCCGACTCGATGGCGGCCGCCTTCGGCAACATGCCATCGCTGAGGCTCCCTTTCTCGCGCAGACGCTTCAGACCGTTGAGGTCCGTGAAGGAGACCACTGAGCTGGGATCATCGAGACGCTCGAGAATCCCGGGCGCGCCCGTGCACAGGATCAGCTTTTCCGCGCTCAGTTCGGCACCGATCGCGGCCGCGACCGTATCAGCGTTGACGTTGAGCACCACGCCATTCGCATCCGCCGACAGCGGGCTTACGACGGGCATCAGGCCATTGTCGAGCTGTTTGCGCAGCACATCGGCGTCGACCGCATCGATGTCGCCCACGAACCCGAAATCGACCGTCTCCGGTTCCCCCTCGAGTGTCACCGGCGGGCGCCGATGCGCACGCACCAGGCCCGCATCGACGCCGCTGATGCCCACCGCGTCGATGTCGAGATCGCGGCAGATAGCGAGGATGCGGGTGTTGATGAGGCCGTTGAGCACCATCGTCGCGACGTCGATGGACTTCTCGTCCGTGATGCGCCGGCCCTGAACCATGCGCGTCTCGATACCGAGGGCGTCGGAAAGCTCGGTGAGTTGTGGCCCACCGCCGTGCACCAGCACGACCTTGATGCCCACCTGGTGGAGGATCGCCACCTGCTCGATCAAGCCGCGAGTCGAGTCGAGATCACCGAAGACCGCGCCGCTCGCCTTGATGACGAACACCTTGCCTTTGAACATGCGGATATAGGGCGCAGCGTTGCGCAGCGCGCGCACCGCAACCGTTTGATCGGGACGATAGTTCATGGACTGAGTCGCCCTCCTGCTGGAGTGTCCGTCAACATTCGGTGCAGCACTGCCATCTGCACGACGAGTCGATTGTAGGCTTGCTGCTGCACCACGCTGCGCGGCCCGTCGAGCACTTCATCGGCCACGGCCACGTTGCGCCGGACTGGCAGACAATGCATGAAGCGGCAGTCAGCTTGTGCGCCGGTGAACCAGCTCTCGCGCGCACACCAATCGCTGAGGCCAGAGCGCAGTTGTGCATCGGCCTCCGCGTCACCGTAGCGTGTCGTGCAGCCCCATTCCTTCGCGTAGAGCACCTGCGCACCCCGCAGTGCCTGCTCACGATCGTCGGTTTCATCGACAGATCCGCCGCTGCCGGCGGCCGCCGATCTCGCTTTGTCCATGATTTCACGTGGTAGCGCGTAGCCCTCGGGACGTAACACTGTCACGTGCATGCCGCGGAGCGCGGCCATGTGAACCACGGCGGCGGGCACGGCGAGCGGCAGCGCGCGCGGATGGTACACCCACGACAGCACGAACTTCCCGTGCGGCGGCACGCCGAGCTCATCGAGTGTCCTCCAGTCGGCGAGCGCCTGGCACGGGTGACTGATGGCGGACTCCAGGTTGATGAGCGGCTTCTTGCAGCTCTCGGCCATCACCATGAATTGTGCATCGGCGAGGTCCGCCTTGAGGTCCTTGCCATCGGCAAACGCACGAATACCGAGTGCATCGCTATACGAGGCCAGCACCGGAATGCCCTCACGTACGTGCTCCGCGGCTGCACCACCCATCACTGCACCAGCGCGGGTCTCGAGCTGCCAGGTTCCCTGGCCGGCCGTGATCACGAACGAATCGCCACCGAGCCGCTTCATCGCCACCTGAAACGATGCCAGCGTCCGCAGCGATGGATTGAAGAAGAGCAGCCCGAGAATCCGACCGGCGAGCGCCTTCGGCTCGGGCCCTGCCTGCAGACGCTGCGCCAGCGCGAGGAGATCGAGAATCTCCTCGCGGCTGAAATCGGCCAAGTCGATGAATTGTTCCATGGGTAGAGAGGGCGCTGTTCACCAGCGGGGAGACTCCTAAGCACCCACCGCGAGTTTCTGGCTGCCCAGGTCCTGCAACGCATCGCGCAGCAGGTCGACGTGGTCTTCGTTTAGTACGAAGGGCGGAAGCAGGCGCAGGACCTGTGGGTCGGCGCTCGTGCCGGCGAGGATGTTCCGCTCCAGGAGCTCACGTTGCACCTCCTTCGCCGGCCGGTCGGTTCGCAAGCCGAGCAGGAAACCGGCCCCCTGGCTACCGGTAACCGGCCCGACGATGCAGCTCTCACGAATCAGCTTCGAGATGCGGCGCACGTTGGCGAGCAACCCCTCGGACTCGATGATGTCGATCACCGCTTCGATCACCGCGCACGCCATGGGGCCACCGCCGAAGGTCGTGCCGAGCGCATCGACCCTGAGTTGCCGCGCGACGCCCGGCGACATGAGCAATGCCGCGCACGGGAAGCCGCTGCCGAGCGCCTTGGCGGCGGTGACCATGTCCGGCGTCACGCCATAGAGATTCGCTGCGAACGGCTCGCCGCAGCGGCCCATGCCGCACTGAACCTCATCGAAGATGAGAAGTGCGCCGACGTCGGAGCATCGCTCGCGCAACGCCAGCAGATACTCGTGCCCCATGTCGAAGGCGCCAGCGAGGCCCTGCACCGGTTCGATGATGACTGCCGCTGTTTCCTTGTCGAGATACTTTGCGAGCGCGGCCGCGTCCCGCCGCGGCATGAAGCTCACATCGAAGGGCGCTCGCGGGAATCCGTACCACTTTTCGGCCGCACCCCAGGTGACCGCACCGGCCGCCGCCGTACGACCATGAAAGCTCTGCTCGACCGCGACGATCTTGCTTCGCCCGCTCTGCTTGAGCGCGAGTTTCAGCGCGTTCTCGTTGGCCTCGGCACCAGTATTCACGAAGAACACAGTGTCGAGGCCGAGGCCGGCGAAGCGCACCAGCCGGTTCGCCGCGCGCTCGCGTACTTCCATGGCGACCGCGTTGGTCTGGAACACGACGCTGTGTGCCTGCTGTTCGAGCGCCTGCAGCCAGCGCGGGTGGCCGTAGCCCAGCGCAGCGACTGCATGTCCGCCGTAGAGATCGAGCACCCGCCGACCGTCACGCGTGTTGAGCCATACGCCGTCGGCGCTGACGACCTCGATCGGGTACTGGGCGAATACCGGCGCGAGATGCGAGGTCATGTTCAGGTCCATCCCGCGGCTGGCGCCGTGAGGCCCGCCGTCTCTTCGAAGCCGAGCAAGCGGTTCATCCACTGCACGGCACCGCCCGCCGCGCCCTTGTTGAGATTGTCGATCGCACACATCACGGCGACCGAACGCGCGCTGGTCGCAGCGCCAAGGTGCGCATAGTTGCTCGCCACGACGTCCTTGATGCGAGGCGCTTCGGCCTTCACACGCACGAATGGCGCATTCTCGTAGTACGCCTCGAGTGCCGCGCGGATCACGGCGCTGTCACATTCTTTCTTGAGCCGCGCCTGCACCGTGACATGAATGCCGCGCGCGAATGGGCCGGAATGTGGCACGAAGGCAAACTCCGCCGCGACGCCCGTCGCCGCCTGGGCACATGCCGCGATCTCCGGCGTATGGCGGTGCGCGAGTGCGTTGTAGGTGTAGAGATCGCTGTGCCGCAGCGGGTGATGCGTGCCCTCGGTCGGCTTGCGACCTGATCCGGTGCTGCCGGTTACGCCCGCGACGAAGAGCTGCGGTTCTACGATCCCGAGCGCGAGCAGCGGCACGCTCGCGAGCAGGATCGCCGTGGCGAAGCAGCCCGGATGAGCGATATGCGGCGTGCGCGGCGCCTTGAGGTGTTCGGGCACGGCACAGATGAAGTCCTTGATGCGCTCCGGCGCGCCGTGCGCGTGCTTGTAGATCTTTTCGTAGGCCGCCGCCGATGAATGACGGAAGTCGGCCGAAATATCCACTGCATGGACGCGCACGCCAGCCTGCTGCGCTCGCTTGAGGAGTCCATCCACGAGGCCCGCGGAGACGCCATGCGGCGCGGCGGAAAACAAAGCGCTTACTTTCTCGCGGCTGATCGCGTCCGCGATCTCCTCGTGCGAAGCGAACCTGAGCTCAGGGTAGGCGCTCTGCAGGTGCGGGAAGGCCTTGGCGACCGACTCGCCCGGCTGGCTGTCCGACAGGATCGTCGCAAGCTTCAGGTTCGGATGTCCTGCAATCAGGCGCAGCAATTCGCCGGCGACATAGCCGGTGCCGCCGAGGACGAAGGTTGGAACGGTCGTGCTCACTCGGCTACCGCGTGCGCCGGCACGGCTTTGTCGAGGCCGACACTCGCGATTACCTGGTCGCCGAGCGCGGCGCCGTCTGTGATCGCATTGAAAGCCGCGCAGTTCATCTGCTCGTGAATGATCTGCACGCCCACCTGGTTGTCGGTGGACGGGCCGGTCACGACGCACGGCTCGATGTGGAATTTTTCGCGCAACAGCTTCACGCCGCCCCAGGCCGCGACCGGATCGTTCGCGGACAGTACAAGCCCGGTGATCGCGTTGCGGATGTCGTCGCACTTCAGGATCGCTTCGACGCCGTAGGTGCCGAGAATGCCGTCGCCGAGCTCGAACACGATGACATCAGGTTTGCCCGAAGCCATTTCAGTCAGCATGCTGCGGGTAAGCGCAGGTCCGGTCCTCGGCGTCGTCGTGACGACACCGAGATCGGTGAAGATCATCGAGCGGCGCGCGCCCGCGTCTTCCATCGCGAGAATGTCCCGGCGCAACGACACGCCGGTCGCCTTGAAGGCGTCGACCACGAGCCCGCGATGCCGCATGCGCGAGACGATCGCGCAGGCCGCGGCGGTCTTTCCGGCCTCCATGCAGGTGCCCGCGAGGGCGACGACCGGAATGCCGCGCGTGTTGAGCGGCGCATTGAAGTCGAGCGGCTTGAAACCGACGCGCGCCGGCACGCCGATGCGCTCACCGAGATAAGGAAACTGCAGGACGACGCCGAGCACGCGGCAATCAAAAGGCTTGCCCTTGTCGGGCGTTGCCGAGTCGCAAATTCCGAGCACACCGCCGATGTTGAGCAGCTGGATCACATCACCCGCCTGCACCGACTCCGGCAGATGGCCGGAGTAGCCGAACAGCGCCTTGCGGTGACCGAGTGCACCCACGATGATGTCGCCGCGCGCCACCTTCGCCATGCGTCCGCTGGTGAGCTCGAGCGTGTTGTAGGTGGACTTGTTGTTGAGGATTTCCACCACCAGCACCACTCCCTCTTCGCAGGGAATGTCGGTCGAGATGCGCAACTCATGGCCCAGACCGCAGGCCTGGGTCACCGAAGCGATCTTGTCGACGACTACACTCTTCATCAGCTCCGTCCTCTGCTCAACGCCGCGCGAGCTCGCCCGCGCGCTTGTGAAAAATCCCGGTCAGCGCCTGGATTCGCGAGAACCCGAGCGCATCGGCCGGCGTCCATTCGCCAGCCGCTTCGCCGTACACGCCCTTCGAGGCTGCCATCAGCGAGTACGGTGAGGTCACGCCCTCGACGAATGCGCTTCCCGGCCGGAGCAGCACGTTGACTTCACCGCTCACGCGTTCCTGTGAAGATATAAGGAGTGCCTCGATGTCACGGCACACAGGGTCGAGGTGCTGGCCTTCGTGCACCAGATCACCGTAGGGCTGTGCCACGAGTTCCTTCATGCGAGCCTGGCGGCCGGTGAGCACCAGCTTTTCGAGCTCGCGATGGCTTGTCAGGAGTACATCCGCAGCCGGAGCTTCGAAGGCGACGCGGCCCTTGGTGCCGATGATCGTGTCGCCGAGGTGAATGCCGCGGCCGATGCCATAGGGCGCAGCGAGCGCTTCCAGCGCCTCGATCAGCGCCACCGGGTCGAGCGCGCGGCCGTCGAGCGAGGAGGGGACACCCTGCGTGAAACCAATCGTGTGCCTCGCTGGTTCGCGTGGCTTGCTGAAGGCATCGCGCGACAGCACCCAGGCATCATCTGGAATGCTGTCGTTCGAGGTGAGAGTCTCCTTGCCGCCGATCGTGACGCCCCAGAGCCCTCGATTGACTGAATACGCGGCGCCGTACGGTGGCACCGGAAGCTTGCGCTCCTCGAGGAACTTCAGCTGCTCGGGTCGCTTGAAGGCCCGATCGCGCACCGGGGCCAGGATCTCCAGTTCGGGGGCGAGCGTGCGCAGCGCCACTTCAAAGCGCACCTGATCGTTCCCCGCAGCCGTGCAGCCGTGCGCGACGATCGTCGTTCCCAGCTGCTTCGCGATCTGCGCGATCGTCTGTGCCTGCATGACGCGCTCGGCGCCGACGCACAGCGGGTACAGCTGGCCGCGCCGCACATTGCCCATGATGAGAAAGCGCAGGACATGCCGGAAGTAGTCCGCGCGCGCATCGACGAGATGATGATCCGCAGCCCCCAGCGCACGCGCCCGCTCCTCGAGCGTCCGCACTGCTGTGGCATCGATGCCGCCGGTGTTCACCGTCACCGTGATCACCGGACGGTGGTGATTCTCCTTGAGCCACGGCACCAGGAAAGAGGTGTCGAGACCACCGGAAAACGCCAGCAGGATGGGCTCCTGGCCCTTGGATGTTGAGGTTGTCATGGAATCAGACGCGGAATGTGGAATGCAGGCGGCGCAGAAGTTTCTGTTGCTGGCTCGCACCCTGCGTAGCGATGAAGATCGTGTCATCGCCTGAAATCGTGCCGACGACTTCCGGCCATTGGGCGCGATCCATCGCGACGGCGACGCTCTGTGCGGCGCCGACCGTCGTCTTGAGCACCGTGAGAGAGGCGCCCGCGGGGCGGATCTCGCGCACAAAGTGGGCGAGCGCGTCGAAATTGCCGTTCACCGGCTCCAGTACCTCGCTCATGAGCACGTAACGATCGCCGGCCTTGAGAACGCCGAGCTCCTTGAGATCCCGGCTGACGCTCGACTGGGTGGCGTCATGTCCTTGCCGGCGCAGGACGCGCACCAGGTCCTGCTGTCGTCCGACAGCCTGCTCGCGCAGGATCGACACGATCGCAGCACGCCGTTCCAGTTGTTGCCTCACCTCTGACACCGTTCCTGACTCCGCGGCCCAAATGTCACGTGCATAAAGTTGCGCGCATACTGCATAAATATGCACACGCCGTCAAGGGCATGGGCCCACCCCGTATACTTCGCGCGCACCTCACTCACCGCAGGTCGTCCGCTCCGTGACTACGCTGCTGGAAATCCGTCGAAGTCGAAACCGGCCGCAATCCGGCCGCGAGCGTCATCTGGCTGCATGGGCTCGGAGCCGACGGCCACGACTTCGAACCCGTCGTGCCGGAGCTGGTGCGGCCGGGGGAGCGGGCGCTGCGGTTCGTGTTTCCGCACGCGCCGGTACGGCCGGTGACGCTCAACAACGGTTACGCGATGCGCGCCTGGTACGACATCATCGGGATCGACCGGCAGTCGCGGCAGGACGAGGTGGGGATCCGGGGCGCTGCGGCGGCGATCCGGGCGCTGATCGCGCGTGAAAGTGCGCGCGGCATCGCAGCCGGGCGCATCGTGCTCGCCGGCTTCTCACAGGGTGGGGCCGTGGCGCTTTTCACGGGCCTGCGCTATCCGGAGACGCTCGCAGGCCTCATGGGCCTCTCGTGCTACCCGGTGCTGGCGTCGACGCTCGACGCGGAACGTCATGCCGCCAACCAGAAGACACCGATCTTTCTCGCGCACGGCACGTTCGACCCGATGGTCGACGTGGCGCTTGGGCAGGAAGGGCGCAAGCTCCTCGAATCTCGTGGCTACGACGTGGAGTGGCATACCTACCCGATGCCACATTCGGTCAGCCCGCAGGAGATCGAGGCCATCGCCGCCTGGCTGCGGCGCGTGCTTTAGTGCTGCGCTTCAGCCGCGGCTTTCTCTCTCTCGCAGCGCGCGCACAGCGGCCGGAACTTCACCTGTAGTTGCTCGAGCATTTCGGCGCTGTCCTTGCGGTAGAACTCACGGGCCTTCGGCATCTTCTCGTCGTCCGGGTAGCCCAGGGTGACGATGCGCACGTTCGTCATGCCGCCGGGCTCGAGCGGCTGGAAGTAGATCACCCACCACATGCCTTCGGTGAGATACCCAGAGTCGGTCGCAGACCGGTAGGCCTTGATCGACATCATGCGTTCCGGATCGAAACTCAGGATCTGACGAACAATCGTGTTGTCATCGCCAAGCTGGCCATTCGCCTCCTCGTTGACACGCATCAAACCGCCCACTTTCAGGTCGATGTCCGCGTGCGGTGCCATCCAGGACTCAAGCCCCGCTGTAGTCGTAAACAGCCTCCACACCTCGCTGACGGGTGCATTGATGATCGCTTCGCTCACTACCCCTTCTTCAGCCGCGACCGCGCGACCGAAAACCAGGATGACCATCGCGCAGAAAAGCGCGGCTGCAATGCGCGGGGTTCGTCTCATGACTCTTCTATATGTGCCGTGTGCATCAGCGTTCGATCTTGAACTCGAGGTCCAGGCTGCGATTCTCGCCAGCTTCACTCTTGATCGTCCACTTGTCGTTGATCGTGTAGCGCAGCTTCAGCGTATTGAGCGCTTCGGTGAAGCTGATGCCGTAGCTCACGTAGAAGCGCGGCGAGAGATAGCGTCCGAGTACCAGCTGGGCCTCGGCATTGCTGCCGGTTTCGACGTGTACATCTTCGAGATTGAGGCCCAGCTGCTGCCCCAGCTGCGAGGCGAGCAGGGCGCTGCCTTGGGCGAGGGCCTGGGTACGCGCTGCGGATGAGGACGGAGCGCCGCCTGGATTCTGGGTCTCCTCGAGCGTGCCGCCGGTGAGAATCATGGAAGCGATCTGCGTCTGCGGTAACGCCGGGTCCGACCAGAAGGTGAGGCGCGGATTGCGCAGTGTGCCGCGCACGTTCACGCCAACCTTGGCTTCCGGAAATTCCTTGCTGGCACGCAGGTCCACGCCTGGGTCGGACACCGGCCCGCCACTGAAGATGAGGCGGCCCTGTTCGATGTCGAGCTCGCGCGTAAAGGCCGAATATTTGCCAGTCTCCTCCGCAATCTTGAGCTCTCCTATGGCCGTGCTCACCTCGTTCGGAGCAGCCGAAGCGGTGATGCTCCCTTCCACCCGCGCCTTCAGTCCGAAGGAATCGACGTTTACGTCATTTCCCAACGCGATCAGGATGCCCGCGCTGACCTGGAACCCGCCGGCCTCGCTCGGTTTTTCGCCCCCGACGATGACCTCATCCGAAGACGCCAGGGTTGCCTTGCTCAGATCTGCGGGCGCCAGCAGCGCCCTTCGGGATCCGTACTGCGCCATCGACACCGATCTCGCGGCCCTCGATGCGAAAGCGCAGATCCGGAGAGACACGCACCTGCGCTTCCGGAACATTGACGAGCTCGAGATCCTGGCCTTTGAACGTCAACTTGCCGTGTGGTGCGCGATCGCGCCACGCCATCTCGCCATCGAGCGTTGCGGTTCCCGGCCCGGCGCGCACGCTCGCCGCGAGCGTCAGGCCGTTCCCCTTGAGATCCACTCGCGCCTTGAGGTCGCGGAGCTGCATGTTCGTCGTGTAGGCATCGAGCGCACCGTCGTCGATCACGAGCGAGCCATTGATCTCCGGCGTTCCCAGCGTACCGGCCAGTTGCACATCGCTCGTCAGCCGGCCGCTGGCACGATCGATCTGTGGAAAGAGGATCGGCAGGAATCCCAGCTCGCGTGTCTCGGCGTGCGCCTTGCCGGTGAGCGGCATCGCTTTCCACTCTGGAGTGCCACGTCGATCGATCGAGACATTCGCTCGAGAGCCGGCGGCATCGGTCGCGGCGAGCCGGATGGTGCCATCGAAGCGCTCCGGAATAGCGGTCAGCCGTGCCTCACCGGAGCCGACCGTGATGCTTTCGATCTTGCCGTTGGGACGCTCGTAGCGGAATACACGCCGTCGGCGAGCGTGACCTGCGCCTCGCCGGTCCAGGGCCTGCCAGTATCCGCATTCGCATTGGCGCGCATCGACAGCACGCCGGAATACTCCGAGCGCCGCGGCAGGCCAGCGGCGAGGATCTTCAATGGCAAACCGCTGGCGTCGAGGGCGAGCTTCCACGGCCCATCCTTGTACCAGTCGCCCTGCGCCGCAGGCGCGTTCCACCGTGCCGTTCAGACAAAGTTGCGCGAGCTGCAGGTGTTCGCGACTCGCCACAAAGTGTGCGGGAGAAGCGAGCTTCAGATGCGCCTCACCGATGTTGAGATCGAGCGTGCTGATCATTCCGGAAAGCGTCTGATCGGCATACGCCGACTGAGCACCCAGGGACAGGCTCGCGTCTTCAGCATCTGCCTTGACGCTCACCTGGTGCGCACTCGCCCGACCATCGACTGTGATATTCACCGAGTTCAGTTCGCGCGTGCCCCACTTGAGATTGCTGGCAGTGACCTGAAGCTTCGAGGCGCTGCGATCGGCGAGATCCACTTCACCCTGTGCCTCCAGGCGCTCGACGCGATAGTCGCCGTACTCGAATTTCGTCGCACTCAGGTTGCCGCTGACTTGCGGCTCGGCACGCGTGCCGCTCAGCGTGCCGCGCGATTTGAGCGATCCATGCATGTCCGGGCAGGAGTTGCGCGAAGTCAGGAACACTCAGGTCCCACGACAGCGACGGCCGGGCTCCGTAGTCGCCGCGCGCCTGCAGGTGAGCCGCTCCGTAACTCAAATCGGTGTCATCGACCTTGAGCGTCTCATCGACGAGACGCAGGTGGGCGCGACCCGCGAGCGCCTGATCGCGCAGGCGGCCGTGCAATTCCCGCAAGTCCACCTCGATCTCGGCGGTGCGATCGAAGCCGCGTCCCGCCGCATCCAGGTTGAAACCAACCCGCCCGGGAAAGCGGGCGTCGACCTGTTCGGGAGTGATTCCTTGCGCGTTCGCGCTGACTGTCCACGGTGCATGGCTACCGAATCCGAGTGAGCCATTCGACTGGATCTGCCCGCCGAGCAGATGCGCTTGCAGATCCTCCCAGGTGATCGCGTCGCGATCGAGCAGTCCGCGGCTCGAAAACGTCGCGGTTTTCGCCCAGCCGGTGGCGTCCGCGCTGACGGTGTATTGGTAGGGCACCTTGCCGTCGAGGGTAAACTGGCCGCGCTGGCTCTGAATGAGCGTCTTGCCCCGGAACGGATAACGGAGTGCGGTCCAGGCTCCGGTGATGTGCAATTGCGGCCAGCCTCCAAGAAACCCGACATCCCCCGATGCCGAAAGAGCCGTTCCGCTGGATTTCATGATCACCTGCAGCTCGTCTGCATGGAGAGTTCGCTGGGCGAACGTCCCTGCGACCTTGATATCGAGCGGGCCCGTCTCCGGGAATGCGGGTGACAGCGTGCCGCTCAGTTGCAGGCGTTCGCCCGCACCCTGGCCGGCAAGACTGGCGGACGGAATGCTCACCGGCGAATTGGCTGACCACGGCTTGAGCGTGAAATCCCGGGCCTCGACGGTTGCTTCCCAATGCCAGTCGTGCGTGAGGTCGAGCAATCGTGCGTTGAACGTGGCGCTCACGGGCTCAGTCACTGCGCCATTGGCGAGCAATCGATTCAGATCGCCATCCGCTTGCAACCGGCCGACCCAGCGCGGCTGCTCGGCCAGATTGTAGCTCCAGTCAACTGCGCCCCTCAGACGCATGGGTTGACCGGCGTTGAGCGTTGCGTTGCCCGCGAGCGTGAGCCCATCGCTGGTGACGGACGCGCGATCAACCTTGAGCCGATCATTGGTGAGGACTGCTGCTGCGCGGGCCTGTCTCGCCTCGAGTTCCCGACCACTTGCGAGCGTCAGCGTTGCGTCCGCGATCGAAACGGCGCGGGCGTTGATTCGCAGCCACTGCGGCAGAAGTTGCGGTGGCTCTTTGCTTTGCGGGCTGGTCCGCGCCTTGAGCTGAACCTGAACACTGCCGATCTCCACGTAGTCAGCGTCGATGGTCTGCAGAAGAATCCTGCGCAGGTGCACGTTGGCTTTAATGTTGGTGGCCACGATGTGTATGCGCTCGTGATCGAGCTCGAAACGTTCGACGTGAAGCGGGCCGCGCAGCGTGCCGCTGAGCCCGACGAACTCCATGTGCACCTTGTGCAGCCCCGAAGCGCGTGCGGCCAGCCATTGCAGCCCTGGCTGGGTGCAGCACAGCCAGTACACCGCGAGCGTGGGCACGCCGAGGCAGATGAGCAGCGCGAACCCGATGATGATGAGTGTGCGACGACGCATTCTAGAGTCGCGGCTGGATATTGAGATGCAGACGCGGGCTCAAGTGCGGTTCGGACAGCGCCTGCGCGATGTCGATGCCCAGTGTCACGACGGGAATTCGCCAACGAAAGCCGAGCCCGACCGAGTACTCGAGCGGATCGCCGAGCTTATTCACGGCATTGCCGGTGTCGAAGAACGCGGCGATGCCGAAGTTGCGTGGCAGGTCGCGCTCGAACTCGACGCTGAACACGATCAGATGCCGTCCGCCGGTCTTGTTGCCGTCCGCATCCACCGGTGAGAGTGAATTGAGCGCAAAGCCGCGCACGCTGAGATCGCCGCCCGCGAAGAAGCGCCGTGAGCCCGGGAGTTCGGAAAAATCTGCGACTGCGCTGAGCCCGAGCTGGCCCCGCAGCAGCAGATGCCACCGCGGCGACAGATCGAACACGCGCTCATCCTGAATGCGAAATTGCAGGAAATCCGCGTCCGAGCCCAGAGCACTGGTCGAGCCGGTGAGCTCGGCGTAGAGGCCGCGACCGAGTGTGAGGGGCTCGGCGCCGCTGAAGCTCGCGGGCAGAAGCGCGTAGCTGATACCGGGAACAAGGAGCGTGTCGGTTTGCGTTGGTTCGGAGGGGGCGCGCGTCTCGCTCTTCTCCAGCGTTGTGAACCAGACTCGCTGCCAGCGACCGCGGATCTGCGTGAGGCTCGGCGTGAACTGGAAGGTGCGCGTGTCGAGGTCGGCCAGTTCTTCACGCCCGAACGAGGACTGCAGGCCGAAGCTCTCGAGCGCCGGATCCCCGACCGGGATGATGTAGCGCGCCTGCAGCTTCTGTTGCGTGGAGGCGCCGAGGAGGTCGACGCGAGAACGATGGCCGTTGCGGTTGATGCGCCGATCGTCCCAGGCTAGCGTGCCTCGAAAACGGGTGTCGGTCCCGTAGCCGACGGCCACGGTGTACTTGTTGCGCTTCCCGGTCTGTGCACGCACGGTGATCGGCACCGTGTAGTTCTGTGTGTCGCGGCTACCCGGACTGATTTCGACATTGGTGAAGTAAAGTGTGTCGTCGAGTGCAAACTGGGTGGTGAGCAGCTTGCTGGCATCGAAATAGTCGCCCTCGTGATATCTCAGGTAGCGCGTGACTAGCTTCGGATCGATGGCGTCCTGCTCGATCGTCGTCGGACCGAAGCGATAGCGCTCGCCGGTTTGCAGCTCGAGGATTGCTACCGCGCTCAGCTTCTTCGGGTCTACGAGCAATTCATTGCGGCGATAGCGCGCATCGAGGTAACCGGAGCTCAGGGCGGTGCGTTGCAGCTCACCCTTGAGCCGCTCGTACGCGCCATGGCTCAGGCGACGGCCGGGCTTGAGTTCGGTATTCGCGAGGATGTCGCGGAACATCTTTTCGTTCTCACCGCTGCCAGTCACGGCGATCGAGGTCGAGCGCAGAATCACTGGCGGACCCGGATCGATCTTCAGATGCACACGCCAGTCGCGACCGCTTTCCAGGCGCTCGACCGAGGACTGCACGGTCGGTGCGTAGTAGCCGAACGGACGCATGGCACTGCGCACTTCGCCATCGAGTCGCTCGTTGAGGCGCTCGACCATGTCCTGGTCGAGGTCGTCGCGCTCGCGGTAACGCTGCACGCTCAGCACGATGAGCAGGTTGTCGCGAACCTCCTTGTCCACGCCCTCGATCTCGAGGTCGATGTTGGCGCGGGCGGTTGGCACTGTGGCGAGCAGCACGAGTGCGGCGAGCCATGCCCGTACCTTACAGGGGAGTTTCATTCACTCCCCGAAATTCGAATGCGTCCTCACCTGTGATGCGACCCTCGCGATCGAAGCGCCGTTCCCTGATTGCAGCAGAGCCGTCGCGATCGATCCGGACCACGGTCGAGCATCGGGTGCCGTAGCGCTCGTCGATGATGAACGGCGCCGACAGGAGCCGCTCCCATTCGAGACCGATGCCGGTGTCCGGCAACAGGTGATCGGCTGCAGTTTCTCGGTCCGCCAACGTGGCCAGCAGATCTTCGAGGTGTGGCTCGGGCAGACACGATCAGCTGTTCGAATCGTTCGCGCGTGCGCGCGAGCTTGGGCCACGACGTGTCGAGCAGGTGATTACTCAATCCATGCACGCCCGTGGCAAGACCTGCGCGAATGGGTCGGTCCGATTGGAGGCATAGTGCATTTCCGTGGAGTCGGCGAGCAGAAGGTTGAAGCCAGCGTACTGCGTCAGCTTGTGGCTTCAGCTCGGCGAGAAAACGCGCCGCAGGTTGGGCAGCGTTCAAGGTATTGCGTGATGAGGGCTCCACGTGAAGGCATGCCGGGCGTGGGGCGCTGCATCTCGCGAAAGTTCGTGACGACGCCGAAAGCGCCCGCTCGCGACACCCCGAGCCAGGTCCCGCCGGCCTGCAGATCACGCCCGGCGAGGATGTCGGGCTGATCCGCCCACCAGGCCATCGGTGAGGCTGGCCGATCGTGAAATTCGTCGCGATTGCCGGCAAAGATCAGGCGATAACGCGGGTGAACGTTCCAGGCGAAGACCAGCAGGCACATGGCCGCATTGTAGGAGGCCGCCAGCACGACCGTGAACCCACCCGCTGCAGCGAGCGGACGGGTTCACTCCTGGAGTGCGTAGGTCAGCGAGCAGGTGCTGCGACGACCTTGTGCACTTTCTTGACCTTGAAACCGAGCAAGAGCAGCGAGACGCCGTACAGGATCGCAAATCCGGCGATGATCCAGATGATCGATAGTGCGCCGACGCCCGGTCGCACCAGGATCAGCACCGCGAATGCGATCGACAGTGCACCCGCAAGGCCGAGCCAGAATTCACCCTCGAATTTCCTTGCGCAGCCGGATCGCGGCGACGATCTGCAGCACACCCATCACCAGAGCTCCAGGCCGCGAGGTACAGGAGCAGCGCGACTGCAGCGGCGGCGGGACGCCAGAGCGTGAGCACGCCGATCAGGACTCCGAGCGCGCCAAGCAGACCCACGAGCCAGCGACTGTCCTCGGGCACGCGTTTCGAAAACGCGCGAACAGTGCGATCAGCTCCGTCGATGAGCACGTAGACGCCGAAGAAGAGCACGAGCACAGCGAGCGTCATGCCTGGGTAGAACCAGGCGAGAAGACCGAAGACGATGGCGGCGATACCACGCAACACGAGGGTCCACCAGTTGCGGGAAAGTAGCTCGAGCATGAGCGCACCTCCTTGAGTTTCTTTTTTTACTGTGGTTATGGGCGCTTGGGCGCCGAAGCATCGCGCATCATAGGCGTCGCAACGGCGGGGCAGGATAGTGTCCCTGGGGCCCATAAAGCCTGTGAGGAATCCCCTTAGAGGCGAACGCCAGGGGTCTCTCGCAGCGGTCGCGGGGCCGCGCTGTCGTACCAGTCCTCGATGAGGCGGAAGGAAATCGACTGGCTCGAGGGCATCGCGATCATTCCAGCGGCAATGTCTTCGCGGCTGAACCAGCGCGCATCCTCGAGCTCGCCATCCTGGAGCGTGATCGCGCTGGTGAGTGCGTGCGCGTTGAAGCCGAGCATGAGTGAAGAAGGAAACGGCCACGGCTGCGAGGAGTGATAGCGCACTTCGTCCACGCTGATGCCGGTCTCTTCGTGCACTTCGCGCAGCACCGCATCTTCGAGACTCTCGCCCGGTTCCACGAAGCCCGCGATCGTGGAGTAGCGCCCCGCCGGCCAGCTCGGCTGGCGGCCCAGCAGCGCGCGCGCGCCGTCGCTCACCAGCACGATGATCGCAGGATCGATGCGCGGGAATTGCTCGGCCTTGCAGGCGTCATTAGTGCACACAAGTACATGACCGCCACGGGCACTGCGAGTTCGCGAGCCGCACACACCGCAGAAGCGATGACGCTGTCGCCACAGCGTGAGCGCACGCGCATACGCGAGCAGTCCCGCTTCGTCGCGCGGCAATAGGGCGCCGAACCAGCGCAGCTCGCGAAACTCAGCGTCCGGATGGAGGTCAGGAGCCGCATCTCCCTGCAGCTCCACCAGGAAACTGGCACGCCCGCGAAACATGCCGAGAAATATGAGTTGTTCCGGATCTGCCGACTGAACCGCAGACATGCGAGCTTTCGAGCAGGACGGCACCGAGAGCATCGCCGCGGCGCAGGAGATTATGCGCCTGCCACATGGCGACGAATTGCGCCTGCGGATCACGACCAGCCTGGATCAGCCAGTCCTCGCGCTCGCGCAGGTGACTGCTGCGATCGAGGTACGGGCCGGAAAAGATGTTCGGGCGGTTGGGACGTGAGCTCATCGGCGACAACGACGCGGCGACCGCCTCATTGTAAGCGTGAGCGCGACACCGCGCCTCAACGCGCCGACAGTGCGGGGCTCCAGTCCCGATGCGTCGGCGGCAAGCCCGCAGCGTCCGGCGAGACATCGGCGCCGTGCCGCGAGCGGCGGTTCGCACGCTTTGCATTCGGAACCCGGCACCGCCAGGGCGTCGGCGAGCGAAGGCACGCCACACAGCGGAGCACACGTGCAACCTGAGCTCGTCGCGACGCTGCAGGGCAAGCAACAGAAACCCTGCGTGCTCGAAGGAGATTCGAGGCACCGCATGGAGCGAGAGATAGCTCTCGTACGCGACACAGAACAAGTCGCAGGCCTCGAGATTCATGGTCGGCAATGCCCGACGGGATTCGAGCGCGGACGAGACCAGCCCGAGCAGTGAGAACAGGCTCGCGAGTGTTGTCGCCTCGAACTGCAGCGACGGGGAGCGCAGAAAATACGCGATCTGTCGCGGTGACTTGCCGCGATGACGCTTGGGAGCACGCGCGAATTGCTGCTGCAGATAAGTTCGATAGAGCTTGCGAATGCGGTCGTCCGTAAGCCCGGTCCAGGCGCGGATAGTGCAGGTGCGCGCTTCGTGGTGAATCATCCGTAGCGCCAGATCGAATCGCAGCCGATCACGGGTGTAGCGATCATCCGAGATGCGCATCGTGGATCTCCCGCCAGTGGCTCCCTGAGATTTGGTATAAATAAACCACAAAAAACGCTGCCCGCCAATGCATAATTCAGCCAGAATCGGCCGAAAGACGCGAGGAGCACACATGACAGGGATGCAAATACCAAGTCAATTCGCCGGCGATGCGCGCCATTGGTTCACCAGTTCCATCCTTGCAGCGAGCGTGCTCGAGCCGCTGCACGAGCTCAACCGCAGCTGGCTTGCGCTATTGGCGATGGCACCACACCGCTGGACAATGGGCGCTGCGGCCTCGCGCCTGCCGGATCCGGTCGGCGCCGGACTCATGGGTCTCACGCCGGAGCAACGTGCCGAGATGGCGCGATGCCCGTTTTCACTCTTCACGGCGCGCTTTAACGACAGTGCGTACTGGCTGGCGGTATCAGGCAATCGGCAGGTGCACGAGCCGTCAACGGACGAGCGCGATGATGCCGCTGACGGGGTAGCAGAATTCGCTGAGCTCGCACTGTTCTTCGCCTGGCATCTGGTTCGTGCCAATCCGTCTTCTGCCAAGATAGTTCTGGGAATGCCGGACCAGACCATCGCGGCATTCGCGTCGCTGTCCGCTCAGCACCTTGCAACAACTGGGACACCGCCCGGGTGCGCTGATCAGCCCGCGCTGGCCACATCGCACCTTGTTCTGGTTGCGTCTGCTCAGGAGTGTAGGTCGCGAGGATCAGGCGGGCGACGTGCGCACCCTGGGTCTGCAGATGCTGGCGGCGGAACTGGCAACTCCAAATCCACCCGAGCCGAGCGGGCGGCATACTTGAGAAGTAGAGAGCACGTGGATAGAGATGTCTATGAATGGCGTCAGCGTTGTGAAGGCGGCGAGTCGGCACCTTGCGATCATGGCTGCAGTTTGCGTCACCCTGTGCGCCTGCGTGCCGCTCGCGGGCCGCGAACTGCGGGCCGCCGATTCCAGTCTTGGCTGCATGCAGCGCGCGCGTGACGAGAAACTGCCGGTGGGCCTGGACGATGAAATGAAGCATTGCGTCGCGGCTGGCTTGATTGCGCGCTACTGCAGCCGTACGGAAGCCTGGTTGGCGAGCGTCGGTAAAGAGATCGAGGATGTCTTCGGGCGCGGCGATGCGCAGTGGGCCGATCTCCAGGCGGATCGGAGCGGCGTGACTTGCGCACGCGCGGCAAGCAGCGATCAGGATTTGCGGCAGTGTTGCGAATCACTGAAGGGTGGTGAAAGGCGGGCGCCGCAAGATGTCGCCGATCATCCGCTGACGGATTAGCCCGCGTAGTTCCAGAGGCCGAGTCGACCGCTGCGCAGGCCTGCTATACCCTACCGCGCGACGGCGTGCCCGATCGCAGGCCGTGTGGCCCAGCAGTCACCCGGAGACGCACATGACCTCCCGCTTTTTGCTCTGTGCCCTGTGTCTCGTGGCCGGCATTGCCCAGGCCGGCGTCTACATCGAGACGGTCGATCGCGACTCCAAGACCGGTAAGAGCGAGCCGGCGGAGCGCTGGTACGTTCAGGACGGCAAAGCGCGCATCGAGGGGCCCGATGGAGTGTCGATCTTCAAGGATGGAATCGTGTACGGGGTCGACACGTCCAGCAAGAGCTATCACGTCATGGACCAGGCGACATTGGAGCAGCTGAGCGCGCGCCTGAAACAGGTGCGCGAACAGAGGACTCAAGCCGAGCTGGCCAAGCTGCCGCCCGATCAGCGCGCCGGCGTTGAGGAGATGCTGGCCAAGCAGGCCTCGGCAACGCCAAAGAAGCCCGTCGTGGACGCGAAGGACACGGCCAAGACCGAGACGATCAACAGCCGCTCCTGCCAGGTCTGGGACATTACTCGCGATGGCGTCCTGGATGAGCAGTACTGCGTCGCCTCGTTCGCAGCACTACCCGGCGGCGGGGAGGTTCAGTCCCTGATGCAGAAGTACCAGGGGTTCTTCGAGCAGATGGCTGAGCTTGCAGGCCCGGGCGCGGAAGGCGACTCGATGCGCGAGCAATTCGCGCTGTGGCAGAAGCTCAACGGATACCCTCTTGCGGCGCGGGCATACTCCGGCGGCACGCTCGATCCCGGCGAGACGATCGTGAAAGCCTGGCAGAGCCAATCGGTTCCCGCATCGATGTTCGAGATCCCGGCGGACTACAACAAGCGCGACCTGCTGAAGGACCTGGCGGGCGCGCAAGGTCCATAGCGCCATGCGCTCCAGTGTCGGTTCCGAGGTGCCGCTGGGCTTACTTGCCCTCCGCGCCGATCTTGTGTAGCCGATCCTGATTCAGCAGGACCTGGAAGCCCTGCATGTTCGCCGGGATCACGACGGTCTGGCCGTCGTGCCTGGCAAATTCCGCGAGCGCGAGGTTGATCTCATGCTGCAGGTACTCCGCCGTCAGTGAAGCATTGATGATCTGGTTCGCCTTGGCGATACCCTGCGCCTTGGCGACCTCGATCTCCGCTTCCTTGGCCGCAATCTCGACCTCGATCTTCTTGGCCTCGAGCTTCTTCTGATTCTGCACCGCGAGTTGGATGGACTGCTCGATCGAAGGGTCGGTGTTGAGCGCGCGTACCACGACGCGTTGGACCGAGAACGAGCCGGGGTCCTTGGCATCGAGCCGGTTCTGCAACAGGCCTGTACGGCGGACTGCAGCTGTTCGCGTTGCTTGTGCAGCTGCAGGGAGTCGACCTTCGCGACGATCTCGTACACCGCTCCGCGCGCCTCACGCCAGACGACGCCATAGGCTGGGTAGTACACGCCGGACGGACCGCGCTCTTCGGTCGCCGCGTACTTGACGCGCAGATCAGCGATCCTGTTGGCAGCAGCGCTGTAGAAGACGGTGACGTCCAGTTCCCGTAGTGACAGGTTGTCGGCGGCTTTCGGCGTCAGATTGGTCAGGTCGAATGCGTTCTCCTTCGCGGAGAATTCCTGCACCTGGGTTACGAACGGCAGTTTCAGGTGGAAGCCGGGACCGACTTCCTCCAGGTCGACGGTACCGAGGGTTTTCTTGACCGCGACGTTACCGGTCTCGACCGTGTAGGCGGTGAAAAATAGTGCGACCACAATAACGAGAGTGAGAAGCACGGTCGGAAAGATGCGGTAGGCACGAGCGACGTTCGAACCATCCCCGCCCGTGGACCGAGTGAAGATCGCATTCGCCATCTGTTGTTCCCCCTGGGGTGAGTGCGTTCGATCGCGGCGTAAGGTATCAAAACCCGGCGGGTCGCGAATGAGGTCAGGGTCCCGGGCGAGCTCGGAGGGCCAGCCTCAGCGCAAACGCATAGGCGAGGACGTTGACCGCCACGACGCCGATTCCCAGCCACAGCTGAATGTTGCGGGTGAGGCCGGCCGGATAGATCACCGGCAGGACGTAGTGCTCGATGAAATCGCCGGAGTACCCGCTCTCACCCGCCAGGTCCCGGTAGTGATTCTCGAGCGGCGTGAGCGGGCAGATGCGGCCAGAAAACTCGATGAATGCCGCCCACAACACCGCGGGAAGATGCAGCCAGGCGATGCGTGGCCAGCGCAACACGAGCAGACCACCGAACACTGCAAACACGATGAAGGCCGCATGCAGCAGTACCGTGAGGTCGGCGAGCAGCCCGTAGTGCACGTGCCTCAGCCGAACGGGTTGTCGCTCTTCTCGGGCGGGGGCTTCGAGAATCTGCGCCAGAACGCCCAGCCCCAGACGATGATGAAGGCCGTATAGCCGATCAGCAGCCACACCAGGCGCGTGCTGTCGAGCACCGCCGGTGTATGCCGATTCGCCTCGACCACGAGCTGAAATACCGCCATCAGCAGCAGCAGCGTGATGATCCCGTACCACAGGAACTGGCGCTGCAGGTACTCAATGGTCTTCTCGCGCCGTTCGTTGGCCAGCCAGTAATTGCGGTTCGGCAGCCGCCAGCGCAACTGCCGCCGCCGCGCCATGGCGCCGGGCAGTATCAGGAAGGCCATCACGATAATGGCGATGATGACGAGATTGATGGTGGCGAAGGTCTGCGCACTGCTGAAGCCGACCGGGACCCCCGCCGCGTTGAAACGCACCGCGAGCTGCGGCGGCAGATAGGGCGCCTGCAGCACGATCTGGATGACGTTGAAGATCGCCACCAGGACGAGCGCACGGCGCAGGGTCTGAATGATGGTCATGTGCTAATCTTCGCCGCCGTCCCGTTTACACCCCACCTCTATGTTGGCGCTGTCGCTCAAGAATCTCACCAAGACGTACAAGAACGGCGTTCAGGCACTCAAGGGTATCAATCTCGACGTCGAGGAAGGCGACTTCTTCGCCTTGCTGGGCCCGAACGGGGCCGGCAAGACCACTGCCATCGGCATCGTCACTTCGCTCGTCAACAAGACGGCTGGCACGGCGGCGGTGTTTGGGCACGACATCGACACCGAGCTCGAGGTGGCCAAGTCCTGCATCGGTCTCGTGCCACAGGAAATCAACTTCAACCAGTTCGAAGCGGTCGAGACCATCGTCGTCAACCAGGCGGGCTTTTATGGCCTGCCGCGCTCGCTCGCGCGCCAGCGGGCGGAGAAGTATCTGAAGCAGCTGCAGCTATGGGAAAAGCGCCGTTCGATGGCGCGCACCCTGTCGGGCGGCATGAAGCGCCGCCTGATGATCGCGCGAGCGCTGGTGCACGAGCCGCGCCTGCTGATCCTCGATGAGCCGACCGCCGGCGTCGACATCGAGATCCGCCGCTCGATGTGGGATTTCCTGCGCGCGATCAACGCCAGCGGGACGACCATCATCCTCACGACGCACTATCTCGAGGAAGCTGAGAACCTGTGCCGCCACATCGCGATCATCGATGAGGGCCGGATCATCGAGCACGACCGGATGAGCAACGTGATCCGCAAGCTCAAGACGGAGATCTTCGTCTTCAACCTGCGCAATTCGATCGCAGCGCCCCCCGATCTGCCCGGCTATGAAGTGAAGCTCACCGACGATCACACGCTCGAGATCGAAGTGGACCGCGAGCAGAGCCTCAACGAAATCTTCGCGCGCCTGTCGGCGTCCGGCATCGAAGTACTCAGCATGCGCAACAAGGTGAACCGGCTCGAGGACTTCTTCATGCGGCTGGTGGAAGGCAAGGGCAACGGGCCGGGCGCGTCATGAGCGAGTCCCGCGTCAGGCCGGACAGCATCGGGTTCGGCACCATCCTGCTGCGCGAGTTCGGACGCATCGTGCGCATTTGGGCGCAGACCATCCTGCCGCCCGCGGTCACTGCGGGCCTGTACTTCATCATCTTCGGCAGTCTCATCGGCCGGCGCATCGGCCAGATGGGCGGCTACGACTACATGCAGTACATCGCGCCCGGGCTGATCATGATGTCGGTGATCACCAACTCGTACGCCAACGTTGTGTCCTCGTTCTTCGGCGCGAGGTTCGGCAAGCACATCGAGGAGATCCTGGTCTCGCCACTACCGAACTGGCTGATCGTGCTCGGCTACATCGGCGGCGGTGTGATGCGGGGCCTGCTGGTGGGTGCGGTCGTGACCATCGTGGCGCTGTTCTTCACGCACCTGCACGTGCATCACGCGTTCATCATCATGTCCGCCGTGCTGCTGACCTCGATCGTGTTCTCCCTGGGCGGATTCATCAACGCGATCTTCGCCAAGAACTTCGACCAGATCTCCTGGTTCCCGACTTTCATCCTCACGCCACTGACGTACTTCGGCGGCGTGTTCTACTCGATCTCTCTGCTCCCGGGGTGGGCCGGGGCGTTGTCGCATGCGAACCCGATCCTCTACATGGTGAACGCGTTTCGCTTCGGGTTTCTCGGCGTCTCGGACGTCGACATCAGGCTGGCATTCGCCATCATGGTCGGGTTTGCCGTGGTCCTGTACACCCTCGCCGTGGTGCTGATGAACCGCGGCGTCGGGATTCGCGAGTGAGCCCTCTCCCGGGCGGGAGAGGGCCTTCAAGGTTTTCGCGCTACTTCTGTTTCCAGGCCCCGCCGGCCTTGTAGTACCAGCCGCCCTGCGCCTTGGCGATCCAGCGCTTGGCGAAAGTCTCGCGAATGTCCTTTTCCCACTCCGGGTGGCCGTTGGCCTTGGCGATCTGCGTGTAGAGCGCAGAGCGGTCGCGGTTCTCATCTGCGACCAGCTGGCGGACAGCGTTGCGCTCCGGCAGTGGAATCGCGTTCTGATCGCGCACTTCGACCAGGCCATCCTCGGTGAGACCGACGGCGCCCGAGCTGTAGTACTTGGCGAGCTGGGCGTGGCGCGTCTCCATCGAAGCGGTGATGGCGCGGATTTCCGGTGTCGAGACGTCGAGATCGACCTGCGCATGCGCCGCGGGGATCACGAAGTCCAGTACCGCTCCGGCCGCGGCGAACAGCAGGTGCTGCATTCCGTCGGGAGCCAGGAGCGAGGTCTTGTCAGGCGACTTGGGCGCCGGCTGGCCTTGCGGGCCCCAGACGTCATCGATAATCCGGTCGGCGGCCTTCTCTGCAGCAGCGGCCGGGAAGTACACGTTGATCGTCACGCACGCGGCGACGAGAACGCTCATGAGCGCAAGGATCTTGAGATTGGCGAGTCGGCGCATGGGGCCTCCTTGAATTGGCAGCCCGCCAATCGGGCAGGCTGCCGGGCAATTCTTACGCAGCGCGCTGAATGCGGACTGAATGAGTTTATGGAAAAGGGGCGTGGATTGCATCCGGCTACTGGATCACCGGGCCGCCGGATTCGCTGATCGCCTTGAGCTGACTCACCAGGCGATTCCAGTTGACGCGGTGGGCGTTGCCGATGATATCGATGCGAGGGATGCCACTGCCCTTGACGATGTAGTACGCATCGCCCTGCTGCGGCTCGATGCCGTCCATGAAGCAGGTTTCGTTGTCCAGCCGGCAGCTCAGCCCTAAGCGCGCGTAGTGAAAGTTTTCGAAGAAGCGCAGGAAGCCGCCCTGCAGTACCGCAGCCACACTGCTGCCGCTGCCACCGATGTTCGACAGGTTCTTCACCGCACGCTGGCTGATGAGGTGACGCGATTTGTCGCCCGGCGGCGTATAGAGCCGGGCGTCGAACTTGATCGGCGCCCAGCGGAACAACTCTAACCCCTGGATGTCGGCATCGAGGCGTCCGGTGATTTCGCCGAACTCGAACGTTCCCGTGACCGCCTGCAGATCCAGGTCGCGCGCTTTGACGTTGGCGTTGAGACGCGGATAGATCCCGAGCGGGTTCTTGAGCTTGAGGCCGTTAACCACGATCTGACCGCCGAACGCCGACATCTCGAGGTCGCCGCCCAAGGACAGCATGTCTTCCTCGAGGCTCACTTCGGGTATGCGGCCTTCGAGCTTGCCGCTGAATTCCGGCCAGCCGAAGGCCCTCGACAGCAGGGCGACGCTGATCGGCTGCAACTCCGCAGCGAAACGCAACGACATCTGCGGTTCACCGAGATCGCGCACGCTGAGCGTGGAAATATTGAGCCCGCCGTCGAGCACGGGCAGGACCGTCGGTTTGAGCACACGAAAGTCGGCCCCCGAAGTGGCGAAGTCGATTTGCGCCGGACCACCAGTGAGGCCGTACACCGCAGAGCTCTTCCATTCGAGGTGTGAATTCTCGACCCCAGTTGCGGGCTCACCGCCAGCCACGTTGCCGCGACGCGCTGACGAGATCCATGCCACGCGGCCACTGAGCTGGCGCATCTCGACCCGGTCGTTCTGGTCGTCGAACGTCACATCCGCGAGTTGCAGATCGAGTGCGGCCGGAGCTCCGGCATCGAGCTCAACACTTCCCGACACGCGGCCGGAGGTCGTGAAATCCTTGAAGTTCGTGGCCACCAGGAACGGCTGAATGAAGGTAGTGAACGCACCGGGGAATTGCAGCGAGCGCAGCTCGATGCGTAGATCCCGCAGCATGCTTTCGCCCTTGACGTCGATGTCGCCGATGATGGTCCCGCTGACGACCCCTTGCTGTTCAACCTCGAGCGGCGCGAAATGGATCAGCCCGCTGTCGGTGAACCAGGTGCCTGCCACCTTTGCCACCAGAGCGTTCTGGCCGAAGTCGAGGAAGATCGGATCGCTGTAGGCCTGACCCGAGCTCGATTGAATCCTGGCACGAATTCCCCAGTCGTTTCCCGCCGGCGTCAGCGTCGCATCGAGCGCGAACGCGAGTTTGTCAGTGGCGATGGTCCCGGCAGCGTTGTTCGCGGTTACGTCGGAGAACTTCCCATTGACTTCGATAGTGTCGAGACTCGTTGCACCCTTGAGCCGCATCGTCATCGTGGTGCGCCCGTCGACGGTGAGATCCGCCGGCAGCTCGAACCAAGGCACGGCGACCTTGCGCAGCTCCGCGAGCCGCGCGGAATCGGTCTGAAATTCGATCTGCCATCCCGTCCCGAGCCACGTGCCGTTGATCCGTGCTGCGCCGCCCGCAATCTTTAGACCGCGCGTCGAGAAAACCAGGGTGCCCTGCGTGCTGTCATAGGTCGCATTGGCAATGAACTGCTGGTGGCCTACGCGACCAAACAACCCTTTGGCCTTCGCATCCTTGCAGCCGTATTGCGGTCCTTTCACCACCGGGTTCTGGCACTCGACGGACAGGTCCGTCACCGGGCCCAGCTCCGGCAGCAAGGTCATGCGCTTGGCCAACAACCGCACCAGGGTCTTGCCATCACCGGCCAGCTCGAATGCAATCCTTACATCGCTCGCACTCCAGCCCTCGCCCTGCACATCGCCGATGTCGAGCGTGAGCGCGTCGATGGCAGGGCTGCGCGACGGGTTAATGAGCAGGCAGAATGCTGCGAGGAGACAGGTCGCCGGCAGAGCTGCCCTAGGCATGCAGTAGCGATTAACGATGAGTCCGCATGAGCGTGTCAACCAGCAACGCTTCGGCTGGCGAGCCGGATGGCTGGCACTCCTATGCCTGACGTTGATCAGCGGCTGCACCGCGCAGTTCCTTTACAACCGCCTCAACTTTCTCATTCCGTGGTACTTGAGTGGCCAGGTGAGCCTCGACGACACGCAGGAGGACGAACTCAAGACTGCCGTCACATCACTCACCGCGTGGCATCGCAGCTCCCAGCTGGGCCGTTACAGCGCTTTCATGCGCTCGCTATCGGCGGAGATTGCGCAGCCGGTAACGCGCGAGCAAATCGAGCGCGCGGCACATTCGATGGAAGGATTCTGGGTCGATATCATCCGTGAACTCACCCCCGATGCCGCGCGCTGGCTGCAATCGCTGTCTGCGGCCCAGGTGGATGAGCTGATGGCGAGCTTTGCTGAGGATGACGAAGATTCGCGCGACGAGGAATGCGCGGCGCCGTCGGAGAAGCAGACCGAGCGGCGCGTTAAGGGCATCTCGCGCGCGGTGAAGTACTGGGCCGGCGCGCTGGACGACGCGCAGCGCGAGCTGGTCGCGGCGGCGGCGAAGGACCTGCGACCCACTGGCTGTGACTGGCTCGAGAGCCGCGCGCGCTGGCGCGATCAGCTCAAGCGGGCGTTGAGCGCTACAGGCGAGAGCCAAGCGCGCGACGCATCGGTGCGCGCGCTACTCCTCGATCCGCGACCCACCTGGACGGACGCCTACCGGTCGGGTTTTGAGGCGAACCGCTCGCGCATCATCGATCTCATGGCGTCCCTGGATGCGACCTGGAGCGCCGAGCAGCGTAAGGCGATCCAGGGCCGGCTTACGAAGCTGGCGGGAGAACTCGATGAGCTGGCGAAGTCCTCGCCATAAAAAAAGCGGCGCGGATCTTCAATCTCCGCGCCGCGCGCCTCGAGGTGGCGTGGGGGTACGCCATATTCCTCGAAATTCTCAGTTACTGTTCACCGCGACGTCCTTGGTGCAATGACCCGCGGCCTTGTCACAGGCAACGACCACGTCGCGGGTCCCGCTGCCACCGTTCGGGCCGGTGACCGTGGTATCGCGCGTATAGCCCGTATCGGTACGGGTTGTGACGGTATTCGCCGTCGAGGTCTTGCCGTTGACGCCGGTGTAAGTCACATCGCGCGTTCGGGTGCCATTGTCCTTGTCGTTCGTGACGACCGCGTTACGCGTTGCCGACTGACCCTCCGCATTCGTAAAGGTGGAGTTGCGCGTGTAACCGTTGTCGGTCTTCTGCGTCACGTCATGCACGGAGCCCTGTTTGCCATTTGGTCCCGTGTAGGACGCATCCCGCGTGCGTGTCTTCGCCTCTTTGTCGTTCACGACCGTGGCATCACGTGTGGCAGTCTTGCCGTTGCTGCCAGTCCACTTGGTCTGAGCCGTGTGCCCGTTCTCGGTGCGCTGGCGCTCGGTGTGGCTGCTCCAATCACCGCGGGGCGCGTGCGGGCGCTGCGCGTGATCGCCGGGTCGGGCTTGGGCGCTGATGCTGCCCAGTGCCAGTACTACGCTGAGAACGCCCGAGGCCGCCAGTAAGGTGGGTTTGGGCGAGGAGTGAGTGAACATATTGAAGCTCCTTAAAATAGGGGCGTGCAAAAAGGCCGAATCTCCTGACGTGAACAACGTGACACCTGGGGAACCGTTTACGTCCCAGGCGGCCTCACGCACGTGAACAGGATCACAGGTTCGAAATTCGCGCTAAGATCGCACCGCTGAACTCCAGAGGACCGGCCCGATGTCGGCCAAGCGCGCACTGATCGTCGACGATTCCAATTCGGCTCGCATCGTGCTGAGCCGGATGCTGCAGAAGTACAGCATCGATGTGGACACGGCGGAATCCGCCGAGAGCGCCATGGTCTATCTGACGCATAATCGTCCCGACGTGATCTTCATGGACCACCTGATGCCGGGCATGGACGGCTTCCAGGCCGTGCAGGCGATCAAGAACAATCCGCGTACCGCCACCATACCGATCATGATGTACACCTCCCAGGAAGGAGAGCTGTATGTCGGCCAGGCGCGCGCGCTTGGCGCGGTGGGTGTGCTGCCGAAGCTGGTGAAGCCGGTGGACGTCTCGAAAGTCCTCTACCAACTCCATCTGCTGCCGGAGCGCCGCGATTTGACGCCACCGGCATTCGTGTCCGTGAATCCCCTCGCGATGCCTTCGCCTCAGGCCGCGGATCTCGTACCGGCGGACTGGCATCCGCAACTCGAGGCAGCGCTTCGCAATCACGACGCGGAGCTGCGGCGATTCGTAGTGGCAACGCTCGATTCCTTCGCCGATCGGATCACCTCCGACGTGCGCCACTGGATCGGTGAGTCGACGTCGCAGGAGGCTCCACCTGCCCCTGCCCAGGCTCCGCCGTACTGGTGGATTGCCGGCGTACTCGCCGCGTTGCTGGCGGGCGCCGTCTCTACGGGTCTGTATCTCAGGACGCTCGCCACGAACCGCGCTCTGGCGACAGAAAACACGCAACTGCAGCAGACCAATTCACAGCTTGCCCTCGCCACGCAGCGGATCACCGCGATGCAGGCGGCGCAGGCGGACTCGGGCGCAATGCAGGCAGGAACATCTGCGCTGGCGGCGGTCGCCGCGCCTGCGTCCAGCAGCGAATGGCGCGTCGAACCGGTTCCTTACGGCGAACCACCGCTGGCGCTCGGCCGCGTGGACGCGTTGCGCGAGTTCCTGGCGCGCCTTGACCAGCAATCCTTCACCGGCGTCGTGAAGGCGACTGCGTATCGCGGGCGTTTCTGCCTGTCAGGCAATGCGACCGAGGGCTACGCGCTCGCGTCCGAGGAACTCGCCGCTGCCAAGTGCGATCTGATAGGTAATCCATTTGACGGGGCGTCCAACTCTGCGCAACGGCAATCGCTCGCGTTCGCCAACCTGGCTTCGAGCGTGCGACTGCGCACGAACGGCGCAATCAGCGTCATCGTGAATGACGAGCCTGCGGATGCGCGCGTCGTGGCGCCGTATCCCAGCGCTATAGAGGGTGTCACGGCAGGACAGTGGAACGAGATCGCGGCCCGGAACAATCGAGTCGAGTTGACGACTGCTCCCAAACCTTCCTCTCCATGACGGAATTCACGCCGCGCCCCTGGCTGCGCAACGCTCACCTCCAGTCGATTCTCCCGAGTCTTCCGATACGCCGTCCGGCTGTGAAGCGGCGAGCCGTACCGTTGCTCCAGAGCAGCGTGGAGCAGGTGCTCGATTGCGGCGAAGATGTTCGGCTGCTCGGTCTGCTTTCCACGCAGGAGCGACGCGGACGTGCAGCCGCGGGGCACCTCGTCGTTCTGCAGCATGGCTGGGAGGGCAGTGCGGAGTCCCTTTATGTGCTGTCGCTCGGCCAGTTCCTGTTTGATCGCGGCTTCGATGTCCTGCGGCTCAACCTGCGCGATCATGGGCCCACGCATCATCTGAACCGGGATCTGTTCCATTCCTGCCGTATCAAGGAAGTCGTCGGTGCCGTGCGCCGCATCCAGTCTCTGTATCCCAAGCAGCGGCTGAGCCTCGCCGGCTTCTCGCTTGGCGGGAATTTCGCGCTCAGGGTAGGCGCTCGTGCTCGCGAGGCACGAATCGACCTGCATCGCATCGTGGCGATCTCGCCGGTTCTCGATCCAGAGAAGACACTCGCGGCGCTCGAGAGCGGCTCCGCGATTTATCGCAAGTATTTCATCTGGAAATGGACCCGCTCCCTGCTCAGGAAACAGCTTGCATGGCCGGACGTCTACGACTTCAGGGAGCTGTTGCGCGATCGGACGCTGACCGCGATGACCGACTACCTGGTGCGCCATCACAGCGAGTTCCCGGATCTGCCGACCTACCTCAGGGGTTACGCCCTGGTGCACGGTGCCCTTGAGTCGCTGGAAACACCGAGCCGGATCATCGCGGCAAGCGATGACCCGATGATTCCGCCCGCGGACCTCGAGCGATTACCGCGACTCGCCAATCTGCGCATCACGCCAACGCGCTTCGGCGGACACTGCGGATTCATGCCGAGTTGGCGCGGTGATAGCTGGATTGCGAGCCAGGTGCTCGGGGAGCTCGGCGAGCCCCGCTGAGCCTTGCGCGTGGTGCGATGCGCGCCGGTGCTCACACGGCGCGCTTCATTTCCTTGAGCCAGGCGTCGAATCGCGCGAACAATTGCGGATACGCAGTGGGTGCAAACAGCCGGACTTTGGTGCCCGCTCTCCAGTCTGCAGGCTGGTCGGCGGCGAGAAAGCCAAGCCCGTGTGCCGTCGCTTCGAGCTCTTCGTGGCGGTGAACCGGTAGGGAAAGGAGATCCGCGAGACGCTGGCACAGCCAGTCGCTGGCACTCAACCCCCCAGTCACGATCACCCGTTCGAGTTTTGCGCCCGCACGCTGCATCTCATCGAGATTGACTCGTACTAGAAACAGGATGCTCTCGAGCAGACCCACGAAGCGCTCGGGCGTCGATCCAATGCCGACAAACCTCGATTCGAAACTCGGGACCCAGAACGGTGAGCCGAGGCCCGAGACGCCATTCAGAAACAGCGGCGGTTGCAGATCGCGGCCGGTATCGAGGTCGAAACTCGCGAACATACGCTGCGCGTCAACGCCTTCGGTCTCAGTGAACCAGTCGAGCGCACTGCCGGCTCCGTTGACTGTGCCTTCGAGCGTGTAGAGCGCACGCTCCTCATCCGACCAGATCACGCTCGTGAGCAAGGGCGGAGCAATGACCGATTGGTTGAGTGGGCATTGAATGAAGGCACCAGTACCGATGTTGACGTATGCGGAGTCGACGCGTGGCGGGCCGAACGCAAACGGCACGGTCGACTGATCGCCAGTGCAGACCCGCAGCGGTATCGCCCACTCGCGGACCCGCAGTGTGCCGAAAGCGTGGCGAGTGCCGACCGGTACGGGTAGATACGCGGCATCGATACCGAACATATCCAGCAGTTCCGGCGACCAGGTACGTGCTGCCGGATCGTAGAGCTGGGTGCGCGACGCATTGGCGGGATCGACCAGGAGCGGTCGCTCCTCGAGCAGGCGAAACAGCAGGAAACTCGACAGCGGTCCGAAAGCGAGCTGACCCTCGCGCGCTGCATCCGCGACCTCGGGCAGATTGTCGAGGCACCAGCGCAGTTTGCTGGCCCCATAGTGCGGGGAGAGAACCAGGCCCGTGCGAGCGTGGATCTCAGGCTCGCGCGCGCTGAGCCGGGCAACGAATGCAGTGTTACGGCGGTCCTGCCAGGAAATCACCGGTGAAAGGGCAACACCGCTGGTGCGATCCCAGCACACGATGCTCGAGCGTTGTGTCGCGAGCCCGGCGGCAGCGAGCTCACCCGACGCTGCAATGTTCCGGCTCGCGTCTGCGATAGCCACCCGCAGCGATTCACAGATCTGCTCCGGATCGTGCTCTACGCGATCGGGAGCCGGACGGATCGAGGTCACCGGAGCGTAGGACTGAGCGAGGGTCGCGCCCTTCGAATCGAAGATGATCGCGCGGCTCGCGTGGCCGCCCTGATCCAGCGCCAGGTACAGACGCTCGTTCACGGCGACAGTTTAGAAGAAAGCGCGGTTCCTTGACCTCTCGCGAGGAAGCTACCGGTCCGCTGGCATGTAGGGCGATTGAACCTGCTGCCAGCCGGCGCCGAGTGCCTTGTACACCGCGACCAGGGTGCGTTGCGGAGTCGGAGCGGCTCTGGGCGAGCAGGTCTTCGGCTTCGAGCTGAGTGCGTTCTGCGTCCAGTACCTGCAGGAAGTCCGAGACACCTTCTTCATATCGCAGGCGCGCAAGACGCGTCGCTACGCCGCTTGCTTCGGCCGCCTGCGCCAGTGCTGCCTCGCGGGCGCGAGCTGTCGAGTGGTTGATGAGAGCGCCTTCGGTATCCTCCAGCGCCGTCAGAACCGTCTGTTCGTACCGCGCCAACGCGCCCTCTGCGCTCGCGCGGGAGGCGTTGATGTTCGCGCGCACGTGCCCCAGGTCGAATATGGCCCAGGAGATCGAAGGCCCGTAGTGATAGATCTCAGCTGTGTTGTCGCCGATCGCATCGCGGTCGAGTCCGTTCCAGCCAAAGCGCCCGTTCAGCGAGACTTTCGGAAACAAGTCGGACACTGCGACACCGATGAGCGCCGTTGAGGCCGCGAGGTTGCGCTCGGCTACCCGCACATCCGGCCGCCGGCGTAGCCAATCCGTCGGCTCACCGACTGGTGTGAATTCCGGTATCGCAGTTATTGGTCGCGGCTCGAGGCGTTTGTCGGCCGTACCGGGCTGATGTGCGGTCAGCACAGCGAGCCGATAACGCGTGCGAGCGATTGCCGCCTCGAGCTGCGGGAGTGTAGCCAGGGTGGTCGAGAGTTGTGCCTGTGCACGCGCAACGTCCAATTCAGTGCCGCGGCCGGCGTCCAGACGCTGCTGCGTCAGGTCGCGGGAGCTGCGCTGCACGTCGGCGTTGCGTTTCGCCACCTCGTAGCGCCCCTGCAGGCCCCTCAGCTCGAAGTAGTTGCGAGCAACCTCGCTCGTCACGGTGACGAAACTGTCATCAAGCGAGGCGAGGGTACTGTCGACCGTGGCGCGACTCGCTTCATGACCGCGGCGCACGCCACCGAAGATGTCGATCTCCCAGGTCGCGTCGAACCCTGCCTCGTAGTAGTCAAAGCGCCGCTGGTTCGCGGCAACGCCCGGCTGGTCGGTCGGGCTCACGCGTGTCTTTGCCTGCAGCGCGTTCACGTTGACGACTGGGAAGAAGTCCGAGGCGGCCCCAAGACGCAGCGCGCGTGCTTCGTTGAGGCGTGCTGCCGCGATTCTCAGGTCATGATTAGCGTTGAGTGCGCCCTGTATCAGGCTCGTAAGTGCGTCATCGCCGAACACTGTCCAGAACTGCGCTACCACCGGCTGCTCGGGAAACGTCGCGTTGCCCGCTCCGACGAATTCGCCTGGCATGGGTGTGTCGGGCTCCTCATATGAAGGGCCGACAGCGCAAGCCGCGAGTGCAGCGGTCATGAGCGCCACTGCGATCCTACGCATGTTCGCCTCCCGGAATCGCCGCGATGGGCGCGGGGTTCCGCGGTGCGCTCATGCGCATCGCAAGCCGCTGCACGATGACGTAGAACACCGGCGTCAGGAACAGACCAAAGACCGTCACCCCGAGCATCCCGGAGAACACCGCGATCCCAATCGCCCGGCGCATCTCGGCTCCCGCGCCCGTGGCAATCGCCAACGGCACCACGCCCATGATGAAGGCGAGCGAGGTCATCAGGATCGGGCGCAATCGCAGGCCCGCGGCTTCGATGGCCGCTGCTTCCGGCGTGAGCCCCTGGTCCTGACGCACCTTGGCGAACTCGACGATCAGGATCGCGTTCTTGCACGCGAGACCCACGAGCACGAAAAGTGCGATCTGCGTGAAGATGTTGTTGTCGCCGCCCGTGAGCCACACGCCTGTGATTGCGGACAGAATGGACATCGGCACGATCAGAATGATCGCCAGCGGCAGCGCCCAGCTCTCGTAAAGCGCGGCCAGCACGAGGAATACGAACAGCACGCACAGCGGGAATACGAAGATGGTGGTGTTGCCCGCGCTGGTTTCCTGATAAGTGAGATCGGTCCATTCGAACTTGACGCCGTTCGGCAGAGTTTCATCCAAGACCTTGGCGATGGATCGCAGCGCCTGCCCGCTGCTGAATCCAGGTGCCGGTCCGCCGTTCAGATCGGCTGACAGGTAGCCGTTGTAGCGCAGCACGCGATCCGGGCCATTGGTCTGGCTGATGGTCACCAGCGAGCCCAGGGGCACCATCTGTCCCTGGTTATTGCGCGTCTGGAGCAGCCGGATGTCCTCGGGACGCGCACGATACTGGGCGTCAGCCTGTGCGATAACCTGGTAGGTGCGCCCGAAGCGATTGAAGTCGTTGACGTAGAGCGACCCCAGGTACACCTGCATTGCTTCGAAGACATCCGTGAGCGCGACGCCTTGCTCCTTGGTGCGCACGCGGTCCACCTCCGCAGTGATCTGCGGCACGTTGATCGTGTAGCTCGAAAAGACTCCTGCGAGCTGCGGTGTCTGGTAGACCTTGCCGAGCGCGGTCTGCAGCGCGCCGTAGAGCTCGTCGTAACCCAGATTGGCGCGATCCTCGATCTGCAGCGCGAAACCGCCCAGGGTGCCGAGGCCCGCTACTGGTGGTGGCGGAAACACGCCGATGTACGCATCCTGGATGCCGGCAAGTTGCTGGTTGAGAGACTGCGCGATGGCGGGGCCGCTCAGCGCCTTGCCCTTGCGCTCATCGAACGCCTTCAGGCGGAAGAACACGATCCCTGCGTTGGAGCTGTTGGTGAAACCCTTGATCGAGAGCCCCGGGAAGGCAATCGCGCCATCGACCCCGGGATTCTTCAGCCCGATGTCGGACATGCGGCGGATCACAGCCTCGGTGCGATCGAGGGAAGCCGCATCGGGTAGCTGCGCGAAGGCAATCAGGTACAGCTTGTCCTGTGTCGGGATGAAACCCGGCGGCACCAGGCGGAACATGAACCAGGTGAGTCCGATGAGTGCCGCATACACGATGGCCACGGCGCCCTTGCGGCCGATGAATCCGCTCATGCCCTTGCCGTAGCGCTCCGAGGAGCGATGGAAGAGGCGATTGAAGGGCCGGAACAGCCACCCGAACAGCCGATCGAGGATGCGCGTGGCGATGTCGGGCTTGGCGTCACGGGGCTTGAGGAGCACTGCGCAGAGCGCAGGGCTCAGGGTGAGCGAGTTGAATGCCGAGATAACGGTTGAGATCGCGATCGTGAGAGCGAACTGCTTGTAGAACTGACCGGTCAGTCCCGATATGAACGCGATCGGCACGAACACGGCGCACAGCACCAGCGCGATCGCGATGATCGGACCGCTGACTTCCTCCATCGCCTTGTACGCCGCATCGCGGGGACTCAAGCCCCGCTCGATATTACGTTCGACGTTCTCCACCACGACGATCGCATCGTCGACCACGATGCCGATGGCGAGCACCAGGCCGAACAGCGAGAGGTTGTTGATCGAAAATCCGAACGCGAGCATCAGGCCGAACGTGCCCACGATCGAGATCGGCACCGCCAAGAGTGGAATGATCGAAGCGCGCCAGGTCTGCAGGAACAGCACGACGACGAGCACTACCAGTGCGACCGCTTCCAGCAGTGTCTCGATGACCGCGACGATCGATTCGCGCACGAAAATGGTGGTGTCGTAGACGATCTGGTAGTCGACGCCTTCGGGGAAGGTCTTGCTGATCTCCTGCATGGCTTTACGCACGGCATCGGAAAGATCGAGTGCGTTGGCACCCGGCTTGAGCGCGACCGGCAGCGCCACGGCCGGCTTGTTGTTGAGGAGGCTGCGCAACGAATACGTTCCGGCGCCGAGCTCGATGCGCGCCACGTCCCTGAGCCGGGTTACTGAGCCGTCGGGCGAGGACTTGATGATGATGTTGCCGAATTCCTCTTCGGTGACCAGGCGCCCGGTCGCATTGACGCTCAGCTGGTACTCGACTCCGGGCGGCGCGGGCTGCGCCCCGATCACACCGGCGGCGACCTGCACGTTCTGCTCGCGGATCGCTCGCACCACGTCGCCGGCCGTGAGATCACGCGATGCGACTTTCTGCGGGTCGAGCCACACGCGCATCGAGTAGTCGCCGGCGCCGAACACGCGCACTTCGCCGACGCCGGGGAGCCTCGCGAGCTGATCGCGCACCTGCAGCACCGCGTAGTTGCGCAGGTACACCATGTCGTAGCGGTTGTCGGGCGAATACAGGTGCACGACCATCGGGAGGTCGGGCGAGCTCTTGATGGTCGTGACGCCAAAGCGGCGCACGTCTTCGGGCAGGCGCGGCAGCGCCTGCGACACCCGGTTCTGCACCTGCACCTGTGCGGTGTCGATGTCGGTGCCGACCTTGAAGGTCACGGTGAGCGTCATCAGCCCGTCAGTGGTCGACTGCGAGGACATGTAGAGCATGTTCTCGACGCCGTTGATTTCCTGTTCCAGCGGCGCGGCCACCGTCTCCGCGATCACCTGCGGATTGGCGCCCGGATACGTCGCGCGCACGACTACCGAAGGTGGCACGACTTCCGGGTACTGGCTGATGGGAAGGTTCCACACGGCGATCGCGCCCGTGATGAAGACGATCGCCGAGAGGACCGCGGCGAAAATCGGGCGGTCGATGAAAAATTGCGCGAACTTCATGGCTGCATCACGAGAC